>JBDVKF010000001.1:0-6152 GCA_039960995.1 Paracoccaceae bacterium
AGGGGATAGCGAAGATACATCCGCACAGCAGACAAAATGATCAATGCTGGAAATCGGTGTCGTTTGAATGGCTGCTTTCTACGCATTTTTGCCCCCTACCCTGATTCAAATTAACCCTTAACAAGTTAATGCAACAGTCCCGCTTGCAGAGATGCGGCATGAAAACCAGTTTGATGTGCTGCGTCTAAGAGGTTTTCGCTACCCCCGTGAAATCGTCGCCTACGCCATTTGGGTTTACCACCTTTTCTCGTTGAGGTACTTTCGTCAATTCAAGTGCAAGCCGCTTTGATGCAGCGCCGGGAACATTGCCCCAGTTCGTGATCCAGCGATAAAAGATCGGCGTCAAAAACAATGTGAAAACCGTTGCAAACCCTAAGCCGCCCACGATGACCCAGCCGACTTCTCTGCGTGCTTCGGCACCAGCACCAGATGTGAGCACAAGAGGCAAGCCACCCAGCACAGTCGATACCATCGTCATCATGACCGGGCGGATGCGCAAGCGCAGTGCATTGCGAATGGCTTCGTCAATGTCTTGGCCCGCTTCGCGAAGCTGATTCGCAAATTCGACGATCAAGATACCGTTCTTGGCCATAACGCCGATGAGCATCACCAGACCAATCTGGCTGTAGTAATTCAGAGATCCACCGCTGAGCGAAATCGCCAACAATGCGGCTGCAAGCCCAAAAGGCACCGTCAGCATGATCACGACCGCGCTTGCGAAACTTTCAAATTGCGCCGCTAGAACCAGCATGACGATCAACAGGGCCGTTCCGAAAACGACATACATCGCTTGGGTGCTGTCGTTCAGCGTTGCGGCCTCGCCCGTGAAGGATAGGCCAATGCCATCAGGTAGCACGTCTGCCGCCAATGCGCGGGCGGCGGTTATTGCATCAGAGAGGTTCACGCCCTCACCAAGGTTGGCTTGCAAAGCCACCGACAACGCCCCACCAAGACGGGCAACCTCAGCGTCACTGACAACGGTATCCAAAGACGCAACAGAAGACAGCGGCACGTAAGATCCGTTGTCCAATTGGATTGAGATCGACGAAATGTCAGACGGATCATCGATTGGCGGACCACCCGGCACAACGTTCACGTCAATTTCGGTGTCGTTCTCAAAGACGCTGACGGCGATCGTGCCGCGCGCCAATGCGCTGACCAAGCCGGTCACTGAGGCGGGCGTTAGGCTCATGTCGCGTGCGGCGGCCTGATCCACGGTCACTTGCAGTTCCGCACTGACGGGTGACGACGACAGCTGTGGGTTCACAAAAGCCGCGTCATCTGACATCGCGGCAACCATTGTTTCGGCGGCAGCTGTCAGTTCTGTAAGGTTATTGCCGGTCACGGCCAACCCAAGGCCGCTGCCGCCGCCGCGAATGTTCAGGCTGTTGGAGGATCGCGCACTGACTTGTACACCAGGAATGGCGGCAAGTTGTCTGCTTAGTTTTGCAACCAGTTCGGCCTGCGAAAAGTCACGGTCCTGCCAGTCAGGAAGCCGCACAATGATCAGCGCGCTTGTGCCGCCGCCGACGCCCACGATGCTTTGGATTGTTTTGATCTCACCGCTTCGAAGATAAGGGGCTAGGATTCTTTCGGCCAAGACCACTTGCGTATCTAGGTAGTCCACCGTTGTGTCAGACGCGCCTCGCGCCTGCACAATAAAGAAACCGCGATCTTCTGTCGGCGTGACGCTGGATGGCAGGGTGATTGCAAGACTGACGGCGTAGATGACCATGGCCCCCGCAATGGACAGAACCAAAACAGGAGTGCGTATGGACCAGTCCATCACAGCGTCAAACCCGAGGGCCCAAAACCCCGGCGCGGGGGTATCAGTTTCGGATAAGGCTTTTGCTTTTCCCGGATCCAGAAAGGCAGATAGCACAGGTGCAAGGGTCAGGGCCGTGATCGATGACAGCGTGACAGCGAATGCCAAAACGAACCCAAATTCAGAAAACACACCTCCCGCTTGACCGGGTAAAAACGAAATCGGAATAAAGACCGCCGCAAGCGTTGCAGTCGTAGAAACAACGGCGAAGAACACCTCGTTTGTGCCCGCAGCGGCCGCCGCAAAAGCACCCATGCCTTCTGCTCGCTTGCGAACGATATTTTCAACGACAACAATCGCGTCATCGACGACCATGCCTGTGGCCAATACCAACGCTAACAGGCTAATGGTATTTATCGAAAAGCCTGTCAGCCATATGGCGGCTAGAGTGCCGATGAGGGCAACTGGAATTGTGATGGCGGGGATTAAAGTGGCCCGCGGTGAACGTAAGAAAAGAAAGATTACGGCGATGACAATTGCCGTTGCAAGCAAGATAGAGTTCACAACTTCTTGGATCGACCCTTCTATGAAAATCCCATCGTCCGAGGCGATTATCAGCTCCACTCCCTCTGGCATTTGTTGGCGCAGTTCTTCAACTGCGGCATTCACGGCTTGCGAGATTTCCAACGTGTTTCCTAAGGATTGCCGCGTGATGTCCAAACCAATGGCTGCCTGACCGTTCACGCGGGAAAAGACCGAAGCCTCTTCTGGCAACAGTTGAACCAAAGCCACGTCTGCCACTTGGGCCGTGTTATCAATTCGTAGGTCTTCAATGGTCTTGACGGTGACCGCTTGATTGGCAACGCTGAGGGCCAAAGTTTGGTTTTTTCCCTCTAGTGCGCCAAGGGCGGTGTCATCGCGCAATGTGGCCAGTGCGGTGCTTACATCAAACACGGTCAATCCGCGGCTAAGCAGCGATGGCATGTCCAACTGGACCTGAAATTCATTCGCGCGACTGCCTTGCACGGTGACCTCGGCGATACCGTCAATGGTTGAAAGCCTTTCATAGATTGTGCTTTCGGCAATTTGGGTCAATTCATCAAAGCTGGCGTCGCCCAATAGTGCTAGCCGGATGATCGCATCCGAGTTGCTGTCGCTTTTTGAAACAGTCGGTTCTTCGGCATCGTCAGGCAAGGATCGCACGGTGGCCGATACAATTTCTCGGGCCTCATTGGCCGCGACATCCACGTCCGTTCCGTCAGACAGATCAATGGTAATCCGGCTGGACCCCGAACTAGACGTGGACTCTATAAACGATAGCCCCTCGAGGCCGCTAAGCGCGTCTTCGAGTGGTTGTGTAATTTCACTGTCGACAGTTGCAGGAACCGCGCCTTCATAGGTCGCGCTGACTGAAAGGACTGGCCGATCAACATCCGGCATTTCGCGGACATCAATGTTGTTGAGGGCGGCCAGACCTGCTATTATGATCAACAGGTTCAAAACAAGGCCAAGGATAGGTCGCGCGACAAAAAGACCAGCCAACCCTGTCACTTGCAACGTGCGTTCAACACTCATTTATCGGCACCAGCCGCATCGGTTACAGTGGTACCCGCCCGCAATTTTGCGGCTCCCTCTGTAATGATGGTTGCACCAAGTGGAAGGTCTGTTTCCACCCAAACACGTGTACCATTGCGGTAGCGGATAGCAGCGGGATGCGGTGATGCGACGCCATCTTCAACCGTCCAAATATTTGCGCCTCCCCGCCTCCATGTAACAGCTGTGGCCGGCACGACAGGAAGAGGTTCTGTCTGTTCAACGACACGAACAGACAATGTCATGCCTGCAATCAAAGCTCCATCTGGATTGTCAATTTCCGCACGCACTGTTGCACTGCGCGAAGTTGGATCGAGCTCGCTATCAAAGGCTATAATCGTTCCATCAAAAACACGCCCGGCATAGGAGGGCGTGCTAATCTGAACAGGTTTTCCTGTCTCTAGCAACGCAATCGAACGTTCAGGTACCTCAAACTCTGCGACGATCGCCGTGGAATCATTGATTGTGACAATTGCATCACCAACGTTCAGATAGGCCCCGACTTGCACGTCACTTAGGCCAAGCGAACCACCTATTTTTGCTGTGATTGTGCGTTCATCCAATGCATTTTGCGCGACATTGACATTGAATTCAGCCAGCTTCAAAGCGACTTCTGTTTCAACGAAAATGATGTCAGTGATGGTCGAGTTGCCGTTGTTGCGAAGCGATTCATAGCGGTTAAACAGATCCTGAGCCTGCTCCAGTTCCGTCACCGCGGCGTTCAACGCGATCTGTTCCGCCCGATTATCTAACTGTAAAAGAACATCGCCTGCCGCGACCACATTGTTCGCATTAATCGATACGTTTGTGATTTCACCGGCCACGCTCGACACAACTTTGATACTGCGCGAAGAAGTCGCCGTCCCGATGGTGGTTAAGACCAAATTGTAATGTCTTGCGGACAAAGGCTGCATCACGACGACTGTTTCCTGCCCCACTCTTTCAGCACGCCCATCGCGGTCAGGCCGCTGTTCCTCTGATTGCGTGGCATCAATGCCAGCTACACGTTTGATCGCTTCGGGTACCCCGAACGAGAGGAAATAAGCGGCGCAAAGAACGCAACCAGAGGCAAGAAGGACAAACAGTTGTCGCACAAAACGTTCCTTGTTTTTATGAAATGGATAGCATGATCTACTTCCACGGATATTACACGTTCAAGTTCCATTTTTCCGTCGCACTATAAGCTAACTTGTATTCACGCTTAAAATTTTCGTCACATTTAGGAACCAATATAGGTCTGTGGTGGGCTTTGTTGCACAAATCGGGTGATTGCCAGTCTTCCCCTTACCCCGAGACGGACTTAGCCTACTGAGGTTCTCCTAGATTTGTAGACGCTTTGCTTGGTAATTTTGGAACCAAGGAGAGACTGATATGAACAAGGGAATGCGGTTTACGGATGAGTTTAAGCAGGATGCCGTGGCGCAGGTTGTTGAGCGTGGATACGCGGTCAGCGAAGTGGCTGAGCGGCTGGGGATTAGCACCAAATCCTTATACACTTGGAAGGCACAGTTTTCGCAGTCGCCACGTGTTAGATCGGAGGTTGCCGAACAGGCTGCATAGATCAAGCGGCTGAAGCGCGAGCTGGCCCGCGTGACCGAGGAACGCACCATCTTAAAAAAGGCGATCGTCGCGCTGCCCGGCAGCTGATTGCTAGGCAATCAATGAGAGGGGGCTTCGCGCGCGAGTCTCAGTGAAGTATGCGTTTATTGAGGCCCATCGCGCAGAGTTTTCGGTGCGGTCAATGTGTCGTGTGCTGGCTGTGCATTTCAGCGGGTTTTACGTATGGGTTAAAGAACCGTTAAGCCAGCGTGCGCTTGAAGATGTGCGGCAGACAGAGCTGATCCACAAAGCATGGACAGAAAGCGGGAAGGTCTATGGCTACCGGAAGCTGACCGATGATCTGCGCGATGCTGGCGAGACCTGTTCTGAGAACCGTGTGGCACGTCTGGCCAGCCTTGCGGGCATCGCAGCACAGATCGGATACAAGCGTCGTCCTGGTCGTTATGGCGGCAAACCAGCCATCGTCGCAGATAATACGCTGGACCGGCAATTCGACGTTGATGCTCCCGATCTCGTTTGGGTTACAGACATCACGTACATCAAAACGCACGAAGGTTGGTCTTATCTGGCCGTAATGATCGATCTGTTCTCAAGGCGCGTCGTTGGGTGGTCCATGCAGTCGCGCATGACATCTGACCTCGCCCTGCAGGCGTTATTGAGTGCCGTTTGGCGGCGCAAACCAAGGCACAGGGTCATGATCCATTCTGATCAAGGATCTCAGTTCACAAGCAAAGAGTGGCAATCGTTTCTCAACAAACACAATCTGGATGCCAGCATGAGCAGGCGCGGGAATTGTCATCCCTCTCACACATGTAAACATGTGTTGCCGGGCAACGGACAATGCGGTCGCCGAGAGCTTCTTCCATCTTTTGAAGCGCGAACGGATCAGACGACAGACCTACCTAACACGCAACGCAGCAAGGCAGGACGTGTTCAACTACATCGAGATGTTCTACAACCCGACACGCAAGCACACGAACAACGGCATGCTGTCACCAATTGACTATGAAACAGAACAGACGAAAATGAACGAGGCAGGCGTCTAGGAAACTAGGGGCACCTCATACAGGTTCTGTGGTAGGTATGCCAAGCGCGGTATAGCGATTAAGCACAGCGATGCGGATTTGGATTTCCGCGACTCGTCTGTCGAAGTCTCGCGCCATGAGCGATTGTCCCATCAGTTTCAGACAATGCATCTTGGTTTCGACGCGGCTTCGTCGGCGGTATCCACTCC
>JBDVKF010000002.1:0-39877 GCA_039960995.1 Paracoccaceae bacterium
GTTCGCCGTCCACCAATCTGCCTGATTGATCGTGCCAAAGGACAAATGCGCGTGCTGGGCAAAAGCAACCGTGTCGACAACACCCGATTCCATCGCCTGATACGCTTCGGTCGCTGTCACCGATGTCGGCACGCCGCCCACGGCTTCGAATGCTTGGCCCAGACCACCTGTGGCCCGCACCCGCATTCCTTCAAACGACGCCAACGTGTCGCGCGGATCGCCCGTGCCAACAAGATTGTATTGTGGCATCGGAGACGTCATCAACAGGCGTGCATTCCACTGTGCCATCTCGTCTGTCGCTGCCGGATGCGCATAGACCGCCTTGGACACTGCGATCTCTTCTTCAAGGTTCGAAACCCCCAAGAAAGGCAGCTCAAGCACTGTGATCACGCGGTTCTTGTCCCGGTGATATCCCGCACAAAACTGCGCCATCTCAAACGCACCAATCGAGATCCCATCCAAGTTCTCACGGTTCTTGGACAGACCACCATAAGACACGTTCAACGTAAACTCGCCGCCCGTCTTCTCAGACACCAGCTCCGCGAGTTTCTCAACATGCTCCGTAAACGCACGCCGCTTACCCCAAACACTCACATTCCACTCAACAGCTAATGCTTCGCTCGCAAACGCCAATGTCAACGTCGCAAGCGCCGTCCGATTCATAATTCTTCGCATCTTATCCTCCCTGTTTGTCTGCCGGGTTTTCAATCCCTAGCTTATTCAAAGGCTAGCCTGCGCGTGCCCCTGTGCCAAGTGTTTCGCCGTTTTCCCCAAACGCAGATGCAATGACCAACAAAAGATTTTCGAATTTATCCTGAGCGGAACATCAGCAACAGGCACAGGGCTGGGTCCACCGCCGTTAAGAAAACACCTAAATTTACTGAAAATTTACAACCAACTAATTGTTTCAAAACACTAGTTACAAAATCATCGAATACTTATTTACTATCAAATGCCAATGGCAAGCAAAGCACTTCACAACAGTTTCCAGCAAGAACAACGGTTTATTTCCTTCTTGTTTCGCCTCAGTATGATCCCCTACGGAGGAGTGCACCGCCGAGCCATTCTAAATTGGCTACGATTATGGTGCACAAGGAAAAAACTGGGAGGAGACGACCCGTGTGTGCCGAAAAAACATTTGCACCATCTGATGAAGTCGTAGCCCGCACGCATGTAGATGCGCAGCGTTATGACGATATGTATGCTCAATCCGTTTCGGATCCCGAAACCTTTTGGGCGCAACAGGGCAAGCGGATCGACTGGATCAAGCCGTACACACAAATCAAGGACGTGTCCTATGACTTTGGGAACGTCTCTATCAATTGGTACGCCGATGGCACCCTGAATGTTGCCGCCAATTGCATTGATCGCCACCTTGCCGCGCGCGCCGATCAGACAGCGATCATTTGGGAACCCGACAGCCCCGATGAACCTGCCCTTCACATCACTTATGCACAGCTGCATGAAAACGTCAGTCGTATGGGTAATGTTCTGAAGTCATTAGGCGTGGGCAAAGGGGATCGTGTTGTCATTTACATGCCGATGATACCCGAAGCGGCTTATGCCATGCTGGCCTCTGCGCGCATTGGGGCAATCCATTCCATTGTCTTTGCTGGATTTTCACCAGATGCTTTGGCCGCGCGGGTCAACGGTTGCGACGCGAAAGTTGTCATCACCACAGACGAAGCCCCTCGCGGTGGACGGAACACGCCGCTCAAGTCTAACGCTGACAAAGCATTCGAATCCGTCACCGGAAACGCGCAAATGCTTGTCGTTCAACGCACCGGTGGCGATGTTACGATGGTTGATGGGCGCGATCATTGGCTGCATGCCGTTTCGCAAACTGTGTCCAGCGACTGCCCCGCCGAAGAAATGAACGCAGAAGACCCTTTGTTCATCCTTTATACTTCGGGATCGACAGGTTTGCCCAAAGGCGTGGTGCACAGCACTGGCGGGTATATCGTCTATGCCTCGCTTACCCATGAAACCACATTTGATTACCATGATGGCGACATCTATTGGTGTAGCGCGGACGTCGGTTGGGTGACGGGCCATAGCTATATTGTGTATGGGCCCCTTGCGAACGGCGCGACGACGTTGATGTTTGAAGGTATTCCAACGTACCCGGATGCCTCGCGTTTCTGGCAAGTGTGTGAAAAACACAAAGTGAACCAATTCTATACAGCACCAACAGCCATTCGTGCGCTCATGGGCCAAGGCGATGATTTCGTGAAGAAATGCGATTTGTCTTCGTTAAAGTTGCTGGGCACGGTGGGTGAACCGATTAATCCCGAAGCGTGGACTTGGTATAACTCTGTTGTCGGCGGCGGGCGTTGCCCCATTGTGGATACGTGGTGGCAAACGGAAACGGGCGGTCATTTGATGACCCCGCTGCCTGGCGCGCATGCGACAAAGCCCGGTGCGGCGATGAAGCCCTTTTTCGGGATAAAACCCGTCGTCCTTGAACCATCCAGTGGCGACATCATCGAAGGCAACGATGTCGAAGGCGTGTTGTGCATCGCTGACAGCTGGCCCGCCCAAATGCGTACCGTTTGGGGCGATCATGAGCGGTTTGAGAAGACCTATTTCTCAGACTACAAAGGTTATTACTTTACTGGTGATGGATGCCGCCGCGACGCAGACGGGGATTATTGGATTACCGGACGCGTTGACGACGTCATCAACGTGTCCGGGCACCGCATGGGAACGGCCGAGGTCGAAAGCGCGTTGGTTGCCCATCCAAAAGTGTCTGAATCTGCTGTCGTGGGCTATCCTCACGACATCAAAGGGCAAGGCATATATTGCTATGTCACATTGATGTCTGGCGAAGTGCCGACAGAAGAATTGCGCAAAGAACTGCGCAGCTGGGTGCGGCAAGAAATCGGCCCTATCGCGTCGCCTGACTTGATCCAATGGGCTCCGGGTTTGCCAAAAACGCGTTCTGGTAAGATCATGCGTCGCATCTTGCGCAAGATTGCGGAAAACGATTACGGCGCGCTTGGGGACACGTCTACGCTGGCCGATCCTTCAGTCGTTGAAGAACTGATCGACAACCGCATGAACAAATAAAGCCTTCTATTTGCTTCAAACGGCCCCGCCTCAACCGCGGGGCCGTCATTGTTTCTCTTCCTTTGCCGGGAGAAACTGCATTTTTGTAGCTTGGGAATAACCCTATTCCGAGAAGACGCTACAATGTTCCAACCGGTGAATGTGAGGTTTAAAGCGGCCAATCTTTGATAACGTCATGTGCGTAAACCCATTCCTGTCGCTTCAACAACATCTCTGGGGCGATGCGGGTGACGGCGGCCATCCCACCGTAATATATCGGCGATCCAATTGGGCCAGCTCGGTGAAACATGCGCGCATTATTGGCCGATTCTCTTTGTATCCGGGCGGTGCGTTGCAAACGATGTTCGAACAATGCTGGCCCTGCTTCATCTGGTCCCACCTTCGCCAAGAGGCTTGCGAGGACCCAAGCATCTTCTAACGCTTGAACGGCCCCCTGCGCCATTGAGGGTAACATCGGGTGTGCTGCGTCTCCCACAACGATAACTCGGCGGTCGGACCAACGTGTCAAAGGCTTACGCGTAAATAATGCCCATCTATTCAACGTTTCAACGCTATCCAGAAGTTTGGAAATCGGAGCGCAAAAACCAGCGAAATCAACTTGTGCTTTTGATCCCTCACCAATGATACGCCACCCTTCTTGGGAGGGTTCAGGTTGTTCGACCAAGCCAACAAAATTGACCAATCCCCCCCCTTTAAGACGTGTTGTGACAGCGTGACGTCCTTTGCCTGCCCATATCGTCGTATTGGCCGGTGGGGCCTCAGCGCCTAGGTCTGCCACAGGAACAACCGCACGCCATGCGACATTTCCCGTGTATTGAGGGGCTTCTGGTCCCAGCATCTGCTGACGGACAGATGATTTCCAACCATCCGCACCAATCAATATGTCAGACGTTTCCACCTGATCAGATTCAGAAACCAGATTTACTTTTTCATTTTCAGATATATAGCCGTCAATCTTCATTCCAGTTCGCAATGAACCTGGCGCTAAATTCTGCAACCTGTTCGCAAGGGTTGCGACCAAATCGGCCCGATGTACATGAACATAAGGTGCGCCCCAACGTTCGCGCGAAACGGGGCCCATTGGCAGGCTCCAGATTTTGCGACCGGAATGACCCAGCCGCAAATCAATGGTGGGTGGTTCAAAAGTGGTGTCCGACAATTCGTCGGTGACGCCCAATGCGTTCAAAACCTTCCACCCGTTTGCAGAGATTTGCAGCCCTGCACCAATGTCGTCCAAATGTGGCGCTCGTTCATAAACGGCGACATCAAATCCACGCAGCGCGCAGGCTATCCCGGTCGCCAATCCAGCAATTCCGCCACCAGCCACAGCAACCTTCAAGACGTCGCCCCCTTTTGCAGCAAAGCTTGAACGTCTGCGTCACTTACCCCAATTTCAGTAAGGACATCATAAGTGTCAGCCCCATGAGGATGAGGCGCTTGAGGTCTGGTAGGCGGAGTGCGCGAAAACCGGGGTGCAGGGCTGGCCTGATGCGGAGCGTCTCCTAGAAAAACATGACGTTCGATATTGTGAGGATAAGCGGCTGCTTCTTGGTGGTTTAACACCGGCGCCACGCAAGCATCCGTATCGGCAAAGACCTTGGCCCAATGATTGCGCGTTTGTTTTGCAAAGATCGCTTCGAAGCGTGCATGTAAATCAGGCCAGGTCGTTTGATCCATCTGGGATCGAGACAACGACTGATCCAATCCAAGTCCATCAATCAGTTTGGCATAAAACTGGGGCTCCAAAGCACCTACAGCGACAAATCCGCCGTCGGCACAGGTGTAACAGCGATAAAACGGCGCTCCACCGTCCAATAGGTTGGATGCACGCAGTGTCGACCACTGCCCTTGCGCCATAAACGAATACAGCAGACCCATCATCGCCGACACGCCCTCAATCATCGCCGCATCGACAACCTGCCCTCGCCCGGAACTTGCGCGTTCAATCACAGCGGACAGCAACCCAAACAGCAAAAACATGGTGCCTCCGCCATAATCAGCGGCCAAGTTCAATGGCGAAACAGGTGGCCCATCTTTTGGCCCAAGCATGTTCAACACACCGGTTATGGCCAAATACGTTATGTCGTGACCTGCCCGTTGCGCCAAAGGTCCGGTTTGCCCCCATCCGGTCATCCGGCCATAGATTAACGATTCAGGACAATCTTCTGGTCCCAAACCCAATCGTTCCATCACGCCGGGGCGATACCCTTCTATCAATATGTCAGACGTTTCGATCAATCTAAAGACAGCCTTGCGCCCTTGGTCGGTCTTGAGGTCCAACACGACTGATCGTTTGCCGCGCCGGTTAACATCCATCGGATCAGCCGGACGTTTTATGCGGTCAATGACAATGACATCAGCCCCTAAATCCGCCAGAAGCTGCCCCGCCAAAGGCGCGGGACCAAGACCCGCGAATTCAATCACGCGCAATGTCGCAAGAGGACCGCGGGCATGCATTAACTGACATCCAACCTGAGTTCATCCAACGCTGAACTTAAGTGACCCAGACCGCATTGACCAGCATCGCAGAAACAGCTTTTGCAGCACTCATTTATCACGCGATGGATCACCGGAAATGCAGTTTTTTCTTTTTAACAAATAGCATACGGCAAAAAGTTGAAATCATTTGTGTTTCGTCACACGAATGTTAACTTCGACCAGTAGCGAGTTCGAGTGCGCTGCAGAATCATCGACAGATCAAAGCACTTTAATTGGATTGCTTGTTCTTCGACTGCTGCTGGCACTGTTGTGACGATCCGACTGCGCGATTTGCGCAGAAGAACAAAAAATGTGACGGCCGTCTAAGACGGTCTGTTATTTGGAGGAAGCTATGAAATTTTTTAACGTTGCCGCGGCCAGCGCGGTGCTTGGCTTGGCGTCAAGCGCTGTTTGGGCGGAAACAGAAATCACTTGGTGGCACGCAATGGGCGGCCAGCTTGGGGAAACAGTCAACCAGATTGCAACCGATTTTAATGCAAGCCAGAGCGAATACAAAATCACTCCGGTCTTCAAAGGATCATACGAAGAAACCCTGACCGCAGGGATTGCCGCGTTCCGTGCAGGCGAACAGCCAAACGTTATTCAGGTGTTTGACGCAGGTGCTGCAACTGTGATTGGCGCTAAAGGCGCTGTCATCCCTGTAGAAGAGCTGCTGTCTTCCAACGGCATCGACTTCGACATCAATGACTACATTGCCGGCGTGCGTTACTTCTATGCAGACGTAGATGGCAAGATGATCGGCATGCCGTTCAACTCTTCGACACCTATTCTGTATTACAACGAAGACGCGTTGGCCAAAGCAGGTGTTACGCCACCAAAAACGTGGGAAGAATTCGCATCGACCACAGCGCCTGCCCTAAAAGACGCAGGTTTTATTCCGCTTAGCCAGTCGCACCTTCCTTGGATTTTCACAGAGAACTTCTTTTCGCGTCACAACTTGGAATTTGCCAACAACGACAATGGCTATACCGATCCTGCGACCGAAATCAAAGTAAACCACCCTGCAATCAAAGCGCATTTCACCGCTTTGGCAGAGTGGAAGGAAAACGGCCTGTTCGAATGGTATGGCACAGGTTGGGGCGACAACCAAACGCCCTTTGAAAGTGGTGAAGTTGCTATGTGGCTTGGCAGCTCGGGCAGCTTCGGCGGCTTGCTGCAATCAGCCGAATTCCCATTTAGCGCAACCTTGTTGCCGTACTGGGAAGGCGTAACCAAAGAGCCAAAGCAAACCTTTATCGGTGGTGCAGCTTTGTTCGCAATGTCCGGTCAATCCGCAGAAGAGAACAAGGCGACAGCTGAATTCTTTAAGTTCCTGTCTTCTTCTGACGTTCAGGTCATGTGGCACAAAGAAACCGGTTATGTGCCAATCACCGAAGCGGCATACGACATGGCCAAAGATCAAGGCTATTATGACGAAAAGCCTGCTGCTGAAATTGGCATCAAACAACTTTCGCTGCCAGCTGGTGACTTTACCAAAGGTTATCGCATGGGGTTCTACGTCCAAATTCGTGACGTGATGAACCGTGAATATGGTCGTATCCTGACCGGAGAAACCAGCGTTGAAGAGGCATTCGAAAATATCGAAGCTGAATCCAACAAACTGCTTGAGCGTTTTGCAAAAACACAAGGCTGATATTTAACAGCTGTTCGGGCGGCCTTTTGCGGGCCGCCCTTCTTACAAAATAGGGACATCCGGAATGAAACGCGCAGGCTTTGTAAATCCATGGCTGCCTATATTATTGTTGGTGCCACAGCTTTGCATCATCATGGTCTTTTTCTACTGGCCTGCTGGCTATGCAATTCAGTCGTCTTTCTTCTTACAGGATCCATTTGGCTTTGGATCAACGTTTGTAGGCGTCGAAAATTACACGGATCTGGCTGAATCAAAAGAATATCGCAAGATCGCTTGGTTTACTTTGATCTTCACAGCATTGGTGACCTTCTTTTCGCTGGCCATTGCGCTGTTACTGGCTGTCAAAGCCGACAATGTATTGCGCGGTGCGAAAACTTACAGAACGCTTTTGATGTGGGTGTACGCTGTTGCGCCCCCTGTCGCCGGATTCATCGGCATCATGATGTTCGACCAATCGCGCGGACCGCTGACCGAATTTTTTGGATTCTTCGGTTGGGACTTCAAACTGGGTGTGAATTTCAATGACACGGCAACGGCCATGGTCATGGTTTCGGTCTGGAAACAGGTTCCGGTCAACTTCATATTCTTCCTGTCGGGGCTGCAATCCATCCCTCGGTCAGTTCGTGAGGCGGCATTGATCGATAACCGGTCTGCCAATTCTCGGTTCTGGGATGTGACATTCCCGCTGCTTGCGCCAACTGGGTTCTTCTTGTTGATCATCAACATCACCTACGCGCTGTTTGACACGTTCGGTATCATCGACACGCTTGTAAAAGGGGAGCCCGGAAACAACCCGATGACCCTTGTTTACAAGGTCTATGTCGACGGGTTCCGTGGCAATGACCTTGGTGGGTCCTCGGCGCAATCTGTTGTCCTGATGATCCTGGTTCTGGCTTTGACCGTCTTCCAATTCCGGCTGATCGACCGCCGGATTCATTATACATAAGAAAGGGCGCACCATGACCGACGTACTCACAACGCCCGTCCTTGCGGCAAAACGGCATCCCAAACGCATTCGCTGGAATGTTGTCAGCGACCATATGATTTTGATCATCGGATCGCTGTTCATGACAATGCCATTGGTCATGCTGATTTTGGCCACCACATTGGAAGATGTGGATTTGGTCAAAGACGGTTTGAAATTGGCAATCGATGACCAATTCGATGACAACTTTCGCAAAGCGATGTTCGAAGCAAAAGGCTTTACCGGGACACAAACTGGTCTGCTGATGATGAAGAATTCCTTCATCTTGGGTATCGGCTTTGCTGTCGGTAAAATTGTGATCGGGATGATGGCCGCATATGCAATTGTGTATTTCCGGCTGCGGTTTGCATCCTTTGCCTTCTGGATCATCTTCACCACCCTTCTGTTGCCTCTCGAAGTAAGGATTTTGCCGTCTTACGAGGTCATTCAGTCGATGGGTCTGGTCAACACCTATACCGGATTGATTGTGCCGCTGATTGCCTCTGCGACTGCGACGTTCTTCTTTCGCCAGTACTTCCTGTCGATCCCAGAAGAACTGGTCGAAGCCGCGCGCATTGATGGTGCCGGGCCGGTCAAGTTCTTCATCGATATCCTTGTGCCCCTGTCCAAGACAATGATCGCTGCGATGTTCATCATCATGTTTGTCTTTGGCTGGAACCAGTATTTGTGGCCGACAATGATCACGACTGAGGAATCCATGTTCACGCTGGTGCGCGGCATCAAACAAATCACACAAGTGCTCGAAGGGGCATCGTTGCCTGAATTTGGGCGCGCAAATATGTTGGCTGTCATTGCGGTGATCCCGCCTGTGGCTGTGGTGATTTTCTTCCAGAATTGGTTCGTCAAGGGCCTCACGGAATCCGATAAGTAAGGAAAAGATAATGGCAAGAGTGTCACTGGAAGGTGTACGCAAGACGTATCCGAACGGGTTTGAAGCTGTGCAGACCTGCAGCTTTGATATCCCAGACGGAGAATTGGTGGTTCTGGTTGGACCATCAGGATGTGGCAAATCAACGTTGCTGCGTATGGTCGCAGGATTGGAAGAAATCACCGAAGGTACACTGCATATCGGTGACCGGGTTGTGAATGACGTTGATCCGGCAGACCGGAACATTGCGATGGTGTTCCAAAATTATGCGCTTTATCCGCATATGACCGTCGCCAAAAACATGGGCTATGGGTTGAAGAACCGCGGCGATTCCAAAGAAGAGATCGCCAAAAAGGTCGACGATGCAGCGAAAATGCTGAACCTTGAGGAATTTTTGGATCGCCGTCCCAGCCAGCTGTCTGGCGGTCAACGCCAACGAGTCGCCATGGGGCGCGCAATTGTTCGTCAGCCTGATTTATTTTTGTTTGACGAACCGCTGTCCAACCTCGATGCAAAACTGCGCAACCAAATGCGTATTGAAATTCGTGCCTTGCAACGCCGGCTTAATACGACGTCGATGTATGTGACCCACGATCAGGTCGAAGCCATGACAATGGCGGACCGTATCATCGTGCTGAATGGCGGACGCATTGAACAAATGGGCACGCCAGCGGAAATCTATAACACGCCTGCCTCGACCTTTGTGGCCAGTTTCATGGGCGCTCCGCCGATGAATATTCTCCAAGGCAAAAGCAATGGCGCAACGACGCAATTGGACGGTGGAATGACCGTTCAGGATGCTGCCAGCTCCGAAGGTGAAGTATTGGTGGGTATTCGACCCGAAGATGTTAAAATTGGTGGGGACGAAGCCGCTGGTTTGAACTTTGACGTTCAAATTATCGAAGAATTGGGGGCTCAGCGATTGTTGCATGGAACGTTAAGCGGGCAAACATTCTCGGTCGCGATCAACAAGGATGAAAGCGCATCAACGGGAACGACCCCCATTACGGTGAAACCGGGTGCGATCCACTTCTTTAACGCCAAAGAAGGTCGGCGTTTGTGACAGGCCAAGTTGCACGTCTGCCCGAGGTTTCACGGGCAGACCAAGCAGCGATGCAAAGCGCGCCGCGTACGCGCGAGGCCCTTACGGATTTGCTGCCACGCCTCGCGGCGCGCGACGTCCTTGAGGTCGGGGGGGCTGGTACACAGACAGAGCTTTCAGGCAAATTGCGTGTTGCGGCATGGAATGTTGAACGCTGCATGTTCCCTGAGAAAAGTGCGGATTTACTGGCCAAACACGGGGCTGACATCGTTTTGTTAAGCGAAGTCGACAACGGCATGGCGCGCACAAAACAGCGGAACACAACGGCGGACATGGCGAACGCACTGAACATGCAATATGCCTATGGTCTGGAATTCTACGAGATGGGGTTGGGCGGCCCGACCGAGCTTGCCTTTTGTTCAGACGACACAAACCAACTGGGTTGGCACGGCAATGCGATAATGTCGTCGGTGCCCTTTGATGCCGTCAAGCTGATCCATTTGGATGATGGTGGGTTTTGGTTCCTGACCGAACCCGGCATGTCCGGCAATACGGATCAACCACGTTTGGGCGGTCGAATGGCCATTGCCGCATTGATCCCGATCCATTCGGGGCAAATCTGTTTCGTGTCGACTCATTTGGAAAGCAACGCCCAAGGCCCCTATCGCATAGCCCAGTATCGCGCCTTGCTAGATGCGATCGACGCATTCGCGCCCGGTTGCCCTGTCCTGATTGGGGGCGACCTCAATACAGGCAATCACATGCCGCCTGATTATGATTGGCAAAGCGAAGACTTGTTCGAACTGGCGCGTCAATCCGGTTACAGTTGGGACATGACGCCGCCCGGAATGACAACCCGGCCCAGCCTGATAACGCCACATCCTACCCGCCAGATGAAGCTGGATTGGTTTTGCAGTCGCGACCTTAATGGATCCGCCCTGCCCCTGGTGCCGGCACTGGATCCAGACGGCACTCCGCTGTCAGATCACGAATGCATTTTGTGTGATATTCAGCTTTAAGTCAGGTGAACTTTCGAAACAGGCGTGATCGGTCGAATGCTGTTTCCAGCTCATCCGCGCGCGCCTTAACGGAATCCCACGATGCTTCTTGTGTGGCGGCGATCAAACATTCGACCAAAAGCAAGAGCCCCAAACCTGAGTCCCATGCGGATGGCACATTGATCCGTGCCGCAAACGTATATGCCGCATAGCGTTGGATCGGTGATCGCCATTGATCGGTAAACAGTGCGATTTCAGTGCCGCGTTCATGCGCCATTTCCGCCAGCAACAGCGTCGAATTTTCATAACGGCGCACGTCAAACAGGATCAGAGTGTCCTTTTCATCCAAATCAAGAACGCAGTGTGGCCAAGACGCTTGTGGCGGAATGAATGAAACATTTGGGCGGATCATTTGCAGATGCAGATACAGGTTTTGCGCCAGCGTTCCGCTTAACCGCCCCCCTGCAATCTGTATGCTACGTTCTGGGTCTGCCACACGATCACAGAAGGTTTTAAACTCGTCTGCATCGATGTGATCCAAGGTGGACCGCATATTGTCAGCGGCTGCTTGTGTGTATCGGTTGAGAATATGTTCTTCTGGCAGACCCGGAATCATATGCGCGCGTTTTTCAACGGGGTTTGATATGATCTCGGCTAATTCGGACCGAAGCGCGGATTGAAATTCTGGATACCCAGAAAAGCCGATTTTTTGCACCATGCGGGCGACTGTTGGTGTCGAAACCTGTGCCAGTTCCGCCAATTCCGTGATGCTGCCTAGTCCCGGTATCGGGTAATTGTCCAAGATGGCTTCGGCCAGCTGCCGTTCGGCACGGGTCATGTCATCGCCACGTGCTTTTATAATTTCGGCAATGGTTGGCATGTGTGGAAATCCATTTTGATGAGTATTTGTACAAACGACATCCACCTGTGTCAATTTATTCAGAAGAATTCTTGACAGCCGCAACATGCATGGAGAAAACTCTTCAAATGAGCTGGGGGATACACGATTCGAGATTTGGCAAAGCCGTATCGGTTTTGTCCGCACCACCGGATGCTCCGGTGTTGTTGGTGTGCGAACACGCCTCTAACTTCATTCCGGAACCGCTTGATAACCTTGGGCTTACTGAAGACGTAGGACACAGCCACATTGCGTGGGATCCGGGCGCTTTGGGTGTGTCGACGCGATTGGCCATACATCTGAACGCGCCTCTTGTCGCAGGGGCGGTGTCGCGTCTTGTCTATGATTGCAATCGCCCGACAACCGCACATGACGCGGTACCCGCGCGCAGCGAAATCTATGATATTCCCGGCAATCAGAACCTGTCCAAAGACGCGTTGGCACAGCGTGCATCTGATGTGTACGTGCCCTTTCGCGACCGTTTAGCAGCAGAAATTGCGCGACGGCCGTTGGTTCAGGTGCTTGTGACGATCCACAGCTTCACACCAATCTATAATGGCACGCCTCGCGAGGTTGGCATCGGTGTTTTGCATGGCGAAGATGACCGTTTTGCCGCCCAGATGATGGCACAAATGCCTGTATCGGATCATTTGATAGAATTGAACCAACCCTATGGGCCCAGTGACGGTGTAGCTCACACTTTGAACTTACACGGCGCAAAGAATGGGCTGTTGAATGTCATGATCGAAATTCGCAACGATCTGATCACAGCTCCCCAAGGCCAAGCCGCATTGGCCGAACTGCTTGCACCCTGGATCGAAGGAACCCGCAAACACATCCTACAGGAGGCGGTGGCGTGATCAAGTTGATGCTGCGATATGTGCGTGTCGTTGACGCTGTGAATTACCGCCTTGGCCGCATCATGATGTGGGGTTTGTTCGTGATGATGGGCATTCTTCTTTGGTCTTCGATCTCAAAGACGTTTTTCCTGCCCTCGCTTTGGACGTTGGAAATGGCGCAATTTGCAATGGTCACCTATTATATTCTGGGCGGCCCCTATTCGATCCAGATGGGGTCCAACGTGCGTATGGATCTGTTTTACCACGGCTGGAGCGATCGGCGAAAAGCGTGGTTTGATGCCTGCACAGTGCTGTTTTTAATCTTTTATCTTGGCGTGTTGCTCTACGGTGGACTTGGCTCCACATCCTATTCCTTGGGATATTGGGGAACCGAACCGGTTTCATTTTTCACGGGTCTCGTCACGGGCAGCGAAGAGGTTGGCCGCCTTGAACGATCATCCACCGCGTGGCGCCCGTTTATCTGGCCCATCAAATCAATGATGGTGTTCGGGTTCTTCCTGATGCTGCTGCAAGCGATTTCGGAACTGTTCAAAGACATTGCCCGACTGAATGGCCATGACGTCGGAGGTGTCCGCACATGAGCCAAGAATACATCGCCATATTTATGTTCGCATCGATGATGCTGATGCTGTTCACCGGCCAACGCGTCTTTGGTGCGATCGGCGCTGTGGCCTCTGTCGCTGTCATCTCGCTTTATGGCACCGGCGGCATAGACATCCCATTCACCGCTGCGATGAAGCTGATGAAATGGTATCCGCTGCTGACCCTGCCAATGTTCATTTTCATGGGCTACGTGCTCAGCGAAAGCCGATTGGCAGACGACCTTTACCGGATGTTTCATGTCTGGATGGGGCCAATCAACGGTGGGCTGGCCATTGGGACCATAGGTTTGATGGTGCTTGTTTCCGCAATGAACGGGCTGAGCGTTGCCGGGATGGCCATTGGTGCCACCATCGCCCTGCCTGAGCTGTTGCGCCGTGGGTACGACAAAACCATGGTGACGGGTGTCGTTCAGGCCGGATCGAGCCTTGGTATTTTGGTGCCGCCCTCTGTTGTGCTGGTGCTTTATGCGATGATTGCACGCCAACCGGTGGGTCAACTGTGGTTGGCCGGGGTCATTCCTGGCCTGATGATGGCCACGATGTTTGTCATCTATATCTGGTTGCGATGCCGGGCACGTCCTGAGCTGGGCCCAGCAATGAAAGACGCCCACGAAGTCAGCCGATCAGAAAAGTTAAAATTGCTTGCGGCAGGTACCCTGCCTTTGATCATCTTTGCGGCAATGATGGTTCCCTTCGTGAACGGTTGGACCTCGCTTGTCGAAAGCTCTGCGATTGGTGCTTTGGCCGCTTTGATCGTGTCCATACTAAAGCGCCGCATGTCCTGGAAAATTCTGGAAACATGCACGCGTCAGACGTTGGGCATTTCTTGCATGTTCATGTGGATCATTTTGGCCGCCCTTGGCTTTGGCGCCGTGTTTGATGGTTTGGGTGCCGTACGCGCCATTGAAAACCTGTTCACTGAACAATGGGGATTGGGGCCTTGGGCCATTCTGATCCTCATGCAGCTCAGCTTTATCATCATGGGGACGTTTCTCGATGACACGGCGATGCTGGTCATTGTCGCGCCGCTTTATGTTCCGTTGGTCGGCGCGCTTGGGTTTGATCTGATCTGGTACGGCGTTCTTTATACGATCACGACGCAAATTGCGTATATGACACCGCCATTTGGGTATAACCTGTTCCTAATGCGGGCCATGGCTCCCCCAGAGATCAGTTTGGGCGACATTTATCGATCCATCATTCCGTTTGTTGGCGTCATGGTCGTTGCCTTAGCCATCATCATGGCCTTTCCGCAAATTGCGCTTTGGCTGCCCGAATATGTTTATGGAAAATAATAAGAATGCCCACAAATGGGCGCGTTTCAGCAACCCGACACAGAGGATATTGCAATGACGACTAGACGTAACTTTCTGAAAACCACAGCGCTTGGCGCGGCGGCGGCACCTCTTGCTGCACCCGCTTTGGCGCAGGGCACTATCAAATGGCGTATGCAAACCTATGCAGGCCCTGCCCTTGCAGAACACGTGATTGATCCCGCCATCAAGATGTTCAACACCATTGCCGGCGACCGGATGCAGATTGAACTGTTTTACGCAGATCAACTGGTGCCAACGGGCGAACTGTTCCGCGCCATGCAACGCGGCACAATCGATGCGGTGCAATCAGACGACGATTCAATGGCGTCCCCTACCGAAGTCACCGTGTTTGGCGGATACTTCCCGTTTGCGTCGCGTTATTCGCTGGATGTGCCTGTTCTGTTCAACCAATACGGTTTGAACGAAATCTGGGACGAAGAATATTCAGCCGTCGGTGTGAAACACATCAGTGCCGGGTCTTGGGATCCGTGCCACTTTGCCACCAAAGACCCGATCAACAGCCTTGAAGACCTGAAGGGTAAACGCGTCTTTACCTTCCCAACCGCAGGCCGATTCCTTTCGCAATTCGGCGTGGTTCCTGTCACGCTGCCTTGGGAAGACATCGAAGTTGCCGTTCAAACCGGCGAACTGGACGGCATCGCATGGTCTGGCATCACCGAAGATTACACAGTCGGCTGGGCGGATGTGACGGATTACTTCCTGACCAACAATATTTCAGGCGCTTGGGCGGGGTCCTTCTTTGCCAACATGGATCGCTGGAACGAACTGCCAGAAGATCTGCAGACATTGTTCCGCGTGTGCTGTGATCAGTCGCATTATTACCGTCAGTGGTGGTACTGGGGCGGCGAAGCTTCATTGCGGGTCAACGGTCCGAAAATGAAACTGACCACAATTCCAGATGAAGAGTGGGCGCAGGTTGAAGACGCGGCTGTCAAATTCTGGGATGAAATCGCAGCGGAATCGCCGACAAAGGCAAAAGTTGTGGAAATCTTCCGCAGATACAACGCCGATATGCAAAAAGCCGGACGTCCATATCGTTACGGCTGATTTAAAATCCGAGATGGGGCCATCTGCCCCATCTCATCCGCCTGAATGACAATTATAGACTGGCAAAATGCATGACGTTTCAGGATCTCAAATCTCAAATTGCCGAGGGTCAGATTGACACTGTCTTGACCTGTATTATCGACATGCAGGGTCGATTGATGGGCAAACGGTTTCACGCCGAAGCCTTTCTGGACATGGCCGAGGACGAAACGCATTGCTGCAATTACTTGCTGGCAACCGATCTTGAGATGGCGACGCCCGATGGATACGTGTCGACGTCTTGGGAACGCGGTTACGGCGATTATATCATGAAGCCGGATCTTTCGACATTGCGCCCAGTGCCTTGGTTAGAAGGCACGGCAATTTGTCTATGTGATGTGCTAGATCACCATACGCATGCACCCGTCCCACATGCACCACGCGAAATCCTTAAAAAGCAAATCGCGCGTGCCCAAGCGATGGGTTTTTCGCCGGTCATGGCAACAGAGCTTGAATTTTTCTTGTTCCAAGGCACCCATGACGACATCGCGCGCGACGGTTTCAAGCTGCAGCCAATTTCGAATTACAACGAAGACTACCACATCTTCCAAACGACCAAAGAAGAACCAATCATGCGCCCTATTCGCAATCACTTGCGGGCCATGGGTGTCCCCGTCGAAGGGTCCAAAGGCGAAGCGGAAGCTGGTCAGGAAGAGCTGAACATCAAATACGCCGAAGCCCTGGCCACAGCTGACCATCACACGCTGGCTAAACACGCGATCAAGGAAATCGCACACCAGAACGGAGCAGCGGCGACGTTTCTGCCGAAATGGCACGCGGACCGTGTTGGATCAGCCGCGCATGTGCATCAGTCGCTGTGGAAAGACGATGCAAAC
This sequence comes from Paracoccaceae bacterium, assembly GCA_039960995.1. Lineage (GTDB taxonomy): Bacteria > Pseudomonadota > Alphaproteobacteria > Rhodobacterales > Rhodobacteraceae > JABSSA01. The sequence continues at coordinate 16,714 of JBDVKF010000002.1, forward strand.
GCGTTTCATGATCCCGATCAACCGCTCGGCAAGTCGGCATTGATGGATCATTACATGGCGGGTTTGATCAAATACGCGCCTGATTACACGTATTTCATGGCGCCCTATATCAACAGTTACAAACGGTTCGCGAAAGGATCATTCGCGCCAATGCAAACTGTGTGGTCCGTCGACAATCGCACGGCAGCGTTTCGGCTGTGCGGCGACGGAACAAAGGCCGTTCGCGTCGAATGCCGCGTGCCCGGTTCAGATGTGAACCCCTATCTGGCGCTGGCCGCAATGTTAGCCGCTGGCCTGAAAGGGATCGAAGAAAAGCTGACCTTGCCAGACCCTTACGCAGGGGATGCCTATTCTGACGATGAACAGCAACATATTCCAAGAACATTGCGCGATGCACGTGAGTGTTTGATTGCATCCGACATGTTGCAAGACGCGTTTGGAAAAGACGTGGTTACACATTACGCACGCGCAGCCGAAGTCGAAATCGAAGATTTCAACCGTGTTGTAACTGATTACGAAATTGCCCGAGGGTTTGAAAAAGCATGACAACGCTTCGTTGTATTTCACCAATTGATGGATCCGTTTTCGCGACGCGAGACGCCCTTTCAAAACAAGACGCCGTTGGTGCTGTCGATCGCGCAAAGATCGCCCAAGCGGCATGGGCTGCGCGCCCCTTGGATGAACGCGTGGCAACTGTGCGTGCTGGCGTTGCTGCGATTGGTCAGATGAACGACGAGATCGTTCCAGAACTTGCACACATGATGGGACGTCCGGTCCGGTACGGCGGTGAGTTTGGTGGCTTTGATGAACGCGCAAGCCACATGGCTGACATTGCGACCAGCGCGTTGGCTGATATCGAAGTTGGCGAAGACCCGACATTCAAACGCTACATCAAACGCGTCCCTCATGGTGTGGTGTTTGTCGTCGCCCCGTGGAATTATCCATATATGACGGCCATCAACACCGTTGCGCCAGCTCTTATTGCTGGCAACGCGGTTGTCCTGAAACACGCCACACAAACCCTACTGGTTGGGGAACGGCTGGCAAGGGCGTTCTGTTCCGCAGGTATCCCGGAAGATGTGTTTCAAAACGTCTTTTTGGATCACGAAACGACGTCTGGTCTGATATCCGAAAACGCGTTTGATTTCATAAACTTCACCGGATCAGTCGGGGGCGGGCAGGCCATGGAAGGTGCCGCTGCCGGCACGTTTACCGGACTGGGATTAGAGCTTGGTGGCAAGGATCCCGGCTATGTCATGGAAGACGCGGACCTAGATGCAGCGGTGGATACTTTGATCGACGGCGCAATGTTTAATTCGGGCCAATGCTGTTGTGGGATTGAACGGATATACGTGCATGAAAGCCTGTTTGACGCCTTTGTCGAAAAGGCAGTCGCCATCGTCAACGCCTATAAGCTCGGCAATCCACTGGACCCAGAAACCACCCTTGGCCCAATGGCGCATGTTCGCTTTGCCGATGAAGTGCGCGCACAAATCTCCGAGGCCCAAGCCAGCGGTGCAGTGGCCCATATAGATACCTTCGCACAGGACGACGGCGGGGCGTATCTGTCGCCTCAAATCCTGACCAATGTGAACCAAGATATGCGTGTGATGCGCGACGAAAGCTTTGGCCCGGTTGTCGGCATCATGTCTGTCAAAGACGACGCCGAAGCCATCGCGTTGATGAATGACAGCCAATTTGGTCTGACCGCCAGCCTGTGGACCAATGATGTAGATCGCGCGGCGCAGATTGGCGATCAGATTGAAACTGGCACCGTCTTTATGAACCGCGCCGATTACCTTGACCCCGGCCTGTGTTGGACGGGGTGCAAACAAACGGGGCGTGGTGGCGGATTGTCCGTCATCGGATACCACAACCTGACACGTCCAAAATCTTACCATCTAAAAAAGGTCACTTCATGAGCCCGACTGCCAATTGGTCCTACCCCACTGCCATTCGTTTTGGCGCAGGACGCATCAAGGAAATCGCGGACGCTTGCACAGCAACCGGCATTCGCAATCCGCTCTTGGTCACGGACCGTGGCCTCTCAGGGTTGCCGATCACACAAGACACACTTGATCTGTTGAATGATGCGGGACTTGGGCGTGCAATCTTTTCAGAGGTTGATCCGAACCCAAACGAACTGAACCTTGCCGCAGGGGTCGATGCGTTCAAAGCAGGTGGCCATGATGGCGTCATCGCATTTGGCGGTGGATCCGGATTGGATCTGGGTAAGATGATTGCGTTCATGGCCGGTCAAACACGCCCGGTGTGGGACTTTGAAGACATCGGAGATTGGTGGACGCGGGCAGATGCGGACGCGATCTTTCCCAACATTGCGGTTCCCACTACTGCTGGAACCGGATCAGAGGTTGGGCGCGCAAGTGTTCTGACAAATTCAAAAACGCACGAAAAGAAAATCATCTTTCATCCCAAAGTCTTACCTTCCATCGTCATTGCCGATCCGGAACTGACAGTGGGCATGCCCCCTGCCTTCACCGCAGGCACCGGGATGGACGCGTTTGCACATTGTTTGGAAGCGTTCTGTTCCCCGCATTATCACCCAATGAGCCAAGGCATCGCCTTGGAAGGGTTGCGGCTGGTCAAAGAAAATCTACCGCGCGCTTTTGCCGATCCCACTGACCTGACCGCACGTGCGCATATGATGTCCGCCGCGATGATGGGGGCCACAGCCTTTCAAAAAGGGTTGGGTGCGATTCATGCGTTAAGCCACCCGATTGGTGCAATTTATAATACACACCACGGCACTACCAACGCGGTAGTGATGCAGGCGGTTCTGGACTTCAATCGTCCCGCGATAGAAGGTCAGATGCGTCAAGCAGCGGCCTATCTTGGTATTGAGGGTGGATTTAATGGCATGCGTAATCTTGTTGGAACGCTAAATGACGGGCTTGGCATTCCGGTTTCGTTGGAGGCCATGGGTGTGACCGATCCTGATATCGACGCCATTTTGAAGGGTGCGTTAAAAGATCCAAGTTGTGGCGGCAACCCGGTTGAGTTGGCCGAAGCGAATACCAGAACGCTAATCGAAACTTTGCTGTGACAACATGCGTCAAGGGCTCACCGGCCCTTGAACTTTATCTTTTCCAGCTGACACCTAGACGGCAATGATCGGCGCGCGATTGTTTATGTCTTTGGCCTCTAAGCCAGCCAGTTTCTTAAAAGACAACGCATGTGCTGCCCGTTCGGCATAGGGGAACAACGCATCGAGTTTGGAAAAATCACCGCGGCACCGATCCTCTGCCATTTGCATGATCGCGTCCGGTCCGCCATTTCCCCGATTTGCCAATGTCACACGGTTCGCCATTGGACGTACGATGTCTTCATAGGCGACTGCGGCATCTAATCCGAAGCCCAGTAATTGCAACTTGGCCCCTAAAATCCGCGCATCAAGGATTGCTTGGCTCACCCCGCTTGATCCAACGGGATACGTCGCATGGGCCGCATCCCCGATCAACGTGGCGCATGTATCTGTCCAACACTCGACCGGTTCACGGTCAACCATTGGGTATTCATACACCGTTTCTGCCCCCCCGATTAACTTTGGAACATCCAGCCAATCAAACACCCAACCCTTAAAGTCATCCAGAAATTGGTCCGTCCCAACGTCGCGGTTCCAGTCTTCTTTGGACACGTCCGACGTTGGATCGACTGATTTTTCCGCGATCCAGTTGATAGTCGCGTGTCCTGTTTCCATATCCACCGTCGAGATTGGGTACGAAACAAAACGCTGCGTGTCATTTCCCGCAAGGATCATTGAGCCTCCGCTTAGGAAGGGTTTGGCCAAAGTCGTGCCACGCCACATAATCGCGCCACCCCAGACCGGCGGGCCTTCATCCGGATACATCTGAGCACGGACAGCAGAATGAATGCCATCCGCGCCAATCAAGAATTTCCCAGACACGATTTCTTTGCCTGTGGGCGTTTGAAAAGTTACCTCAACACCGTCTTGCGTCGCTTGATACCTTTGCAAACTGCATCCAAACACCACGCAATCGCGACCTGCTCTGGCGCGCAAGGTGTCCAAAAGCATCATCTGCAATTGCCCACGATGAACCGAGTATTGAGGCCATCGATAGCCAGCGTCCAAGCCGCGCGGCTCGGTCCAGATTTCGACACCCGATTTTGTGTAAAATCCATAATCCTGAGTGCGAATACCAATGCCATCCAAAAGGTCGGACAGGCCCAGTTCGATCAGTTCTCGCACAGCGGTTGGTTGCAGATTTATTCCCACGCCCAACGGCTTGGGCGAATTAACCCGTTCAAAGATCCGAAATGGGATACCAACTTGATGTAAAGTCAGCCCCATTGCCAAGCCAGCAATTCCTCCGCCAGCAATCAGAATTGTCATGGTCTTCCTGCGTGTTGACCCTAGTAGAACGCACACCCAGAATGAATCGATCGAGATATGCGTACTTTGGCAAAAGACCCCAGAACGAACATCATGGCAAACGCATAAACCAAGCGGGCAACATTATTGCCTCTCGATTTGCATTTGTGCGGAGCATTTATCGGGTTGCACAGGCACGGGGTGTTGCGATTCAAAACCCAACACCGCGCCTATTTGCAACGGGGCAGTCTTACACGTGCCTCCCGTATCACTTGATTTTCAAGTGCTTCCAGTTCTTGTTGGCATCAGCAATGTAACCAGGCACGTTGGTTTGCCACTCTTTGTCGATCGAATGATTGATATTCAAATACAATCGGTTATCCACGATATGCCAGATATACGGATCGCCATCCACTTTGGCGTTCACTGCGGTACCATATGCACAAAAGCCACCATAAGCAGGCAGATATGCTTCCGGGTTTTTCTCAAACAGCTCTTTGTTTTCCGCGGACAGAAAACGATAGGTGCCACCTTTGTATTCGACACTGATATCGCGGCTGCCTTCCTTTGGCCCACCATTCTTAAAATAGGAAACCGGATCCACACCGCGCAGGGCAAGACCAGTCCACGATAGATTGAGGTCAGTTTCTTCGACCGCAAAAGCCGGCGATGCGACAGCCAGTGCAAGCGTTGAGGCAATGAAGTGACGACGTGTGAATTGCATTTGGAACCTTCAGGGTTGAACCGACGTTGCCTTTAACCTGTGATGTCACCCTTCCATTCGCAACTCAAGTTTCGTAAACCTTTGCTCACATCTCGGTGTGCCATTGCTTCAGGACTCTTCCATGGCTTCGTCGATCTGATCAAAGATGGCATTACAAATTCCATCCATTTCCAACGCGAAAAAATTCTTGGCTGCCCTTTGATTGGGATGATACGGATCCTTGACCATCCCTTTGCTGTTTAGTCTGAAATAATGTTTGTTGCCTTGGTTCGCCGCAACGGTTTCAGGCGTGGCACCGGGTACAAACGTACACCGCGCTCCGGTTTTTTCGAACGCGGACATTAGGTTTTTTTGTGCCTTCAAGCGCAAATCAACGATTTTCTTTGAGAAAGCCGGTGCGGTGGTCATGAAAATACACGGCATGTCAGGCGGCAACTGAGACATCATATCCTGTACATCTTGGACAGCTTTTTCTTCGCTTTCAGCCCATCGTTTTGCAGAGTTTCCAAGGAAGGACAAAAGCAGCAACTTTGGGTCATAATATCCGTCGCGAAACATATGTTCGAATGCAGATTTACGCGGGGTACAAAATTGATACTCTTTGCCCTTTCCAATTTGCACATATTTGTTGTCCGTCATGTTTACAAAACCATAAGTGCCCGCATTCACGCGCCATTTTCGATCTTCTTTACAGATCGTATCTTTTGCCTTCCCTTGGCGAGACGTCCAAGAATGAATGGAACTTGAACGCACGCCAATCACCCCAACGCGCATTTTCCCTAGTCTTTCCAAGTTTTTCGCCTGCGAGGGATTTGGGTGGCAATGCTGTTTAATATCCGTGAAAAAATCTAAAAACGCTGGGCCTGAACCAAACGAGATTTGACTGTCACCCAAAATCAGGATCTCCGGAGAAACAAAATCGTCAGCATACGCGTTTGAAGGGGTCCAAAAAGCGATTGTTGCTGCCAACCATGCACCGCCCATTCGTTGAAATACTGACATTTTTTCTCCTCTAACGTTTATTAAACGCTTTCTAGTCCCAAACCCGGAATCATCTCCCAAACCCGGAATCATCTTTTTCTTGCTTGCGCTATAAAAGTTCATATTAAACGTTCTTGCAACAAAGTTAGAGTAAACCTGTGTAAACCAATTGTTAACTGACCGGCTCACCATGTGCTGGATCGATTTGCGAACTGGATATGCTGGATAACTTTGCCAATCCGTGGCGTTTTTGGCCCATTTGCCTCCCACACACGCTGCTCTCTGGACAAGACTTGATTATATACCATTGGACATAGCTCTGCCTATGCCGGATCGTTGTCAAATACTGTTGAATTTTCAACAAGGTCGCGCAAAACTCAGCGAAACGGGTACATCCAGACTTTGTAATCGGACACCAATATATGCGCTTTCTCGATGTCCTGCGGGGACATTTTCTTGACCACCTCTTCCAGGCTGATCGCGGCGTCAGGGTCGCCACCAATAGCGCTGAGGGTGTACCACATATAGGCTCGCACCAGATCAGGTGCAGGCATGCCACGACCGACCTCGTAATACCAACCGACACCGGATTGCGCACCGGGATGCCCCTTCATTGCACTGCGCAAGTACCAATCAAAGGCGCGAATATCGTCCCGCTCGACCCCAAGGCCCATGGCGTACATCACGCCAATCAATTCCTCGGCGTCCGCATTGCCGGACCGTGCAGCAGGCCAAAGCGCGTCATAGGCATCCTCAAACTCTCCGCTTTCCATCAGATCACGCGCTTCTTCAATGGATGCAGACCACGCTGGCGTCGCCAACAAGCAGATCGCAAAAATTATTTGACGCATGTGGTGGTCCCCTTTTTGCTTGCGACACAGGTCAGCGCTTCTGACCTTGCATCCCTGCCCGCGCCCCTGACTGCAGCAGACTTTCTTCAGTTTGATCCTAAACAAGCCGCCTTGGGCCACAAGCTTTTCTATGACCCGATCTTGTCTGGCAATCAAAACATTACGTGTGCCCATTGTCATCATCCAGAACTTGGAACAGGGGATGGTCTGTCATTGGGCATCGGCGAAGGTGGGTCCGGGCTGGGCAAGGAACGCACTGCCGGGACAGGTGATGCCAGAATTCGCAAACGTATCCCGCGCAATACGCCGGGACTTTGGAACTTGGCTGCGCGCGATATCCATACGATGTTCCATGACGGGCGTTTGTCAATTTCTGACCGCTATGAAAACGGCTTTGACAGCCCTGCCGAAGAATGGCTGCCGACGGGGTTCAATTCACTTTTGGCTGCACAAGCGGTTTTTCCACTGATCGCGCAATTCGAAATGGCTGGAAACCCGTCTGAAAACGAAGTCATCGGCGCTGTTCATGATCGGGTCGACAAAGCGTGGCCCATTATTGCCAAGCGTGTGCGGATTAGCGGCGATTATGGCGCGGAATTTGTGGATGCCTTTACGCATATCCAATCGCCCGAGCAGGTGTCCATTGTCGAAATCGTAAACGCATTGGCTGCGTTCATGGCCGTGGAATGGACCAGCTTTGACAGCCCCTATGACAAATATATTGCGGGGAACCTAAACGCATTGAACGCGTCCGAAACCCGCGGGCTCAAGATGTTTTTTGGCGCAGGTAGGTGTTCCGATTGCCACGCTGGAAAGCTGCTGAGTGATCAGAAATTTCATGCGTTGAACGTGCCGCCTTTTGGCCCCGGCCGCACCCGTGCGTTTGACCCCTATGCCCGTGATGTCGGGCGCATGGGGGAAACCGACCGGATTGAGGACGCGTATCGGTTTCGCACACCCATGTTGCGCAATGTCGCGCTGACCGCGCCTTATGGCCACAATGGTGCGTTCCCAACACTTGAGGCGATGATCAAACACCATTTGGACCCGGTGGCCAGCTTTCAAGCTTGGCAACCCGCAATGGCGCAATTGCCGGATGTGCCATGGTTGGCCGTCACGGATTTTATTATCTGGCAAGACGACCGGGAAATGCAACGACAAAGCCGCGTGCAGGACGTTCAGACACAGCAATTGGACGATGACGAAATCGCAGATCTGGTCGCGTTCATGCACGCGTTGACCGGCACTGACAGCATTGCCAAACCCACATTCGGTGTACCAAAGGGTTTTCGCCCTTAGAGACATTCAGGTGATTGACCAAAGGGCCATGAACGCGCACCTTGCCTGCTATGAGGCATCTTAAGAACCCCTATGTCGGCACTTGCCTGACTTGCGCTGAACTTGTGCAAGCGCCGTGGCCAAGCACCGATAAAAACGCCGCCTTGGCGTTGTTGTCCAGTTGCCCGAAAGCTGGTCAGACACCTTTGATCCACGCACCGTCCCTTGCCAGCGAATTGGGGGTGGAAAGCGTCACGTTAAAGGATGAACGCCCTAGAATGGGCCTAGGTAGCTTTAAGGCATTGGGGGCCGCCTATGTCATTGCGTGTGACGCGCAAGATGGTCACGCGGCAGGTCAAACCTATGTGACGGCCAGTGCAGGAAATCATGGCCTGTCAGTGGCCGCAGGTGCCGCAGCTTTTGGGGCGAAATCAATTGTGTACCTGTCCAAACACGTACCAGAAGCCTTTGCCGACAGATTGCGTTCCGAAGGGGCGCAGGTCGAACGTGCTGGCGAAACCTACGAAGACAGCATGGAAGCGGCGGCACAGGCTGCGGCCCAAAACGGCGATGTGTTATTGTCTGACAGTTCGTGGCCCGGATATTACACGCGGCCACATCGATTGATGGAAGGTTATCTGGCGTTGATGTCAGAAGTCTTTTTGCAAATCGACCACTGTCCAACGCACATATTTCTGCAGGCAGGTGTGGGTGGTCTTGCTTGCGCTGCTGCGGCTCTGGCGCGCGCAGAATGGGGATCGCTCGTGCGGATCGTGGTCGTAGAACCAGAAGAAGCCCCTGCCCTGATCGACTCGATCCAAGCAGGTCGCCCAGTCGTCACCGCCGGTAAAGTTTCAGCAATGGGGCGTTTAGATTGCAAAGAGCCCTCGCATATTGCGCTCAAAGGGTTGTCTCGGGATGCCGACGATTTTGTAACTATTTCCGAAGATCAAGGGTTTGCTGGCGCCGATTATGTAAAACGGCAGGGTTGGGCATCGACCCCATCTGGCGCTGCAGGAGTTGCCGCTGCGTTACACGCAGATCAAAGCACGCTAGGCCTTGATCAAACATCCCGCATCTTGTGCATTCTAAGCGAAGGCCCCGAAGCATGACATTTCCTCAGCGCGGGTTCCCTGATCAGGAATTTCATACACGTGTAAGGAATGTCCAAAAGCTGATGGAAAACGCAGGGTTGGACGCCTTGTTCCTGACAATGGAAGCGGATGTTCGATATTTCACCGGGTTCCTGACCCGCTTTTGGGAAAGCCCGACGCGTCCTTGGTCCATTGTTATGCCGCGCAGTGGTGATCCTATCGCAGTTATTCCGTCCATTGGCACCCATCTGATGGGACAATGCTGGATAAAGGACATTCGCACGTGGCGCGCACCTGATTACGAGGATGACGGCCTTAGCCTAATGGTCGACACCTTGTGCGAAATCGCACCTGATGGCGGCCAAATCGGCGTGCCAAGTGGATTGGAAACTCATATCCGCCTGCCCCGTTCATCGATCATTGAAATCGAGTCTCGGATCGGCAATCGATCCTTACGCGATGACGCCCAATGCGTCAGGCGAGTGCGTTCAATCAAATCAAACGCCGAAATCGCCAAGATCGAAGCCGCATGCTCAATCGCACACCGAGCCTTTGAACGTGTTCCCGAAATCGCACGCGCTGGAGTTCCTTTGGAACGTGTCTTTCGCGAATTTCAAGCGCATTGCCTTTGCGAGGGCGCTGACTGGGTTTCCTACCTTGCGGGTGGCGCTGGACCGGGTGGGTATGGCGATGTCATTTCGCCCGCAACGCAAACACCCTTGAATGCCGGCGATGTGCTGATGCTGGATACTGGGCTCGTGCATGATGGGTATTTCTGCGATTTTGATCGTAATTGGTCCGTTGGCACGGCTGATCCTGCAACAGAAGCGGCTTACGAAAAATTGCTTGAGGCAGCTGATATCGCATTTGAAAAAACCCAGCCCGGATGCAGCGTCAGCACATTGTTTGATGTCATGGATGACGTTCTTTCCGGTGGGGCTGCTGGGGTTGACGCAGGACGGTTGGGGCATGGCTTGGGGATGCAATTGACCGAAGGCCTGTCCATTATTCCCCAAGATCACACAGTTCTTGAAACGGGCATGGTTCTGACACTTGAACCGTCTATCGAAGTCTCGCCCGGTCGCACCTTGGTGCACGAAGAAAACATCGCGATTACGTCGAACGGCGCGCGTTATCTCTCGCCCCCCGCGCCTCGTTCCTTGCCTGTGCTGGAGCTTTGAGCCTATGCGATTTGAATATACACTTCAGCAGGACAACCGAGCCCAAGTCGGTCTGATCGTCTTACAAGCTGATGAAACCGTCGAGGATGATTTTCGCACCCTTTTGCCAGCGTCTTTGAACCTACTGGTCAATCGCGTGCCGTCGGGTTTGGATGTGTCCCCTGAAACGCTTCGGGAAACGACAGGCCATCTGACGCAAGCAGCCCGATTATTTCCGCAAGGGTTGTCAATGGATGCAGTGGGGTTTGCATGCACGTCTGCCTCCGCTCAGATCGGCAACGACGCGGTCACCGACATCGTGCGACGCGGAACTGAAACGGATCATGTCACCAATCCACTTTTTGCCTTAATTGCAACCTGCAAGATATTGAATATAAAACGATTAGCTCTGTTGTCTCCTTACATTGAAAGCGTGTCTGACCAATTGCGCAGTGCGCTGAAGAATGCGGGCATCGCAACCCCTGTATTTGGAACTTTCGCCGAAGCGGAAGAGGCTCGGGTCGCCCGTATTTCAGCAACGTCGATTGAACACGCCACGCGGACCCTTTGCCACGACGCGTCTGTCGATGGGGTATTCCTGTCATGCACAAACCTACGCACGCTGCCTGTGTTAAAATCACTTGGCGCGGATCTGCAGTTGCCGGTTTTGTCCAGCAATCTGGTTCTAGCGTGGCATCTGTGGCACTTGGCACAACCTGAAACCGCCCCGCAAACCCCGTTGGATATGACACCGCACAGCTTGTGACGAACACAGTGAGACACACATGGAATTTCTGACCCGTCCCGACATCACCGGCACCTTTGGCGTTGCGACATCAACTCACTGGATCGCCTCGGCCGTTGGCATGCGCATCTTGGAAATCGGCGGGAATGCTTTTGATGGTGGGGCTGCGATGGGGTTCGTTCTGCACGTTGTGGAACCCCATTTGAATGGACCACTTGGCGATATGCCCGCCTTGATCAAACCTGCGGGAGATGCCGCCCCAACCGTGATCTGTGGTCAAGGCACTGCACCCGCGCGTGCAACAATTGATCATTACAAAGACCAAGGGCTCGATCTCATTCCAGGAACAGGTCTTTTGGCAACGGTTATTCCCGGTGCGTTTGATGCATGGATGTTGATCCTGCGTGATCATGGTTCTTTGCCCCTGCGCAGCATTTTGGAACCTGCCATCTACTATGCGCGATCAGGACATCCCTTGTTGCCACGTGTCGCCAACACAATCGCCAATCTTGCATCGTTCTTTCAGGACGAATGGCCGACATCATTTGAGACTTGGTTACCCGGTAGCGTGGCCCCAGAAGCAGGTAGATTGTTCTACAACCCGGTTTTGGCAGACACATGGGAACGACTTTTGTCTGAGGTCGAACAAAAGTCAGATCGCGCAGAGCAGATACAACTGGCAAGGAACGTATTCTACCGTGGGTTCATCGCCGAGCATATCGACACGTGGATGCAGTCAGCTTGCGTCATGGATGCCACAGGCGAACGGCGCAAAGGTGTGTTGACTGGCGACGATATGGCAAACTGGTCCGCAACTTATGAACGCCCTCTGTCAACAGAATATCATGGCTGGACCGTCTGGAAGGGTGGCGCGTGGACCCAAGGTCCAAGCCTGCTGCAATCGTTAAATATCCTATCCGGTTGTTCGTTAAACAACACTGACGATGCAGATTTTGTACACACCGTCACCGAAACCATGAAACTCGCGTTTGCAGATCGCGAGGCGTATTACGGTGACCCGGATCACACAGATCTGCCGATGGAGCTGTTGTTATCCACTGAATACAGCGATGCACGGCGAAACCTGATCGGTGAAGATGCATCCCTTGAGCAACGCCCCGGACACGTTCCCGGTTTCGAATATTGCGCTCAAGCCGCCATCGAACGTGCAGCGCGGCCTATCCCGACGTCGAACGCTGTGGGCGCTGGTGAACCAACAATGGCACATCTGACCGAAAAACGCGGCGATACTGTGCATTTGGACGTGATTGATCGATGGGGGAACATGATCTCTGCAACCCCATCGGGTGGTTGGTTGCAATCGTCGCCAATCGTCCCCGGCATTGGCATGCCTTTGAATACGCGCGCTCAAATGTTCTGGCTAGACGCTGGGTTGCCCACATCCCTTGCACCGGGCCGCCGCCCCCGCACGACCTTGTCACCAAGCATGGCGTCTAACCCAGATCAAACTTTGGCATTTGGAACACCGGGGGGGGATCAACAAGATCAATGGCAATTGGTCTATTTGCTGCGGCTCATACATTCCGGCATGGGATTACAGGCTGCATTGGAAGCGCCGTTGTTTCACTCAAACCATTTCCAAAGTTCTTTTTACCCACGCGCGGCACGTCCTGCCCACCTGATGGTCGAACCTGCATTGGGGGCTGACGTCATTTCAAATCTGCGGGCGCGCGGACACGACGTCGAAATCTCTGATGCATGGAGCATTGGACGACTGACCGCCGCAGCACGTCGATCTGACGGACTGTTAAGCGCGGCAGCCACCCCGCGTTTGATGCAAGCCTATGCCGTTGGTCGCTAAAGGAGCCCCGAAATTGGGCGGTCACGGGCGACCAAGCGTTTACAAGCCCGTTTGGCCTTGCTAGGCATCCTTTAACGAACGGGAAAGACGACTTTATGTTCCAATGTCGATGGCGAGGCCAGTCCAACTGAATGTGATGACTTTCATCGCACCGTCACGTATTTCCAATGTTTACGAGCCAAATGGCTCAATTATTTTCGGGCTAAACTCACATGACTGATCAGTCCTTTGTCACCAAAGGTGGCATTACCATTGCGCGTCGCGAACAAGATGCACCATTCCGATCCTCAAGCGAGGCATTGGCAGCACGGCTTGACCAACATCACGGCGTCTTGCTGGCCTCGAATTACGAATACCCCGGACGGTACAACCGGTGGGAGTTCGGATTTGCAGAACCACCTTTGATGATCGAAAGCCGTGGTCGCCAAATGCGACTGCGGGCTTTGAACCCTCGCGGCGCAATCTTGTTGCAGATGATCCAGCCCGTTCTTGATGATCTGGATGCCGTGGCCACGTTGGACGCGCAACCTGAGGCCATCGAATTGACGATACGCACGCCTGATCGCGTCCTGAACGAAGAAGAACGCTCACGCGCACCCTCTGTCTTTTCGGTTCTACGTGCGATTACCGACCTGTTTCACACGGACGAAGATTCCCATCTGGGGCTTTATGGTGCTTTTGGATACGATTTGGCCTTTCAATTTGAGCCCATCGAATACGTCCTTGAACGTCCAGCTGACCAACGTGATTTGGTTTTGTTTCTGGCCGATGAGCTGTTGATCACAGACCATTATTCGACGCGGGCCTATACCGTCAGCTATGAATTTTCCAAGGACGGTCTCAGCACGCATGGCTTGGCACGTGGTGGCAAGGCGGAACCCTTCGTACAAGGCCCACAGGACGTACCACGCGGTGATCACAATCCCGGCGAATACGCAGAATTGGTACGACAGGCCAAAGCCAGTTTCCGACGCGGCGATTTGTTCGAAGTTGTGCCAGGTCAAGTGTTCTATGAGGCCTGTAAAGACACGCCTTCGGCCATCTTTAAACGTCTCAGCAAAATAAACCCGGCCCCGTTTGGGTTCATGATGAACCTTGGGGATCAGGAATATCTGGTTGGGGCATCGCCGGAAATGTTTGTCCGTGTCACTGGACGTCGCGTCGAAACATGTCCGATATCCGGCACCATTAAACGCGGCGCCGATGCTATTGAAGACAGTGAACAAATTCTGAAACTGCTGCAGTCAAAGAAAGACGAAAGCGAATTGACGATGTGTTCGGATGTCGACCGCAATGACAAAAGTCGCGTATGCGAACCCGGATCAGTCCGCGTCATCGGGCGCCGCCAAATCGAAATGTATTCTCGGTTGATCCACACAGTTGACCATATCGAAGGATTGTTGCGCGATGGCATGGACGCGTTTGACGCTTTTCTAAGCCACACATGGGCCGTCACCGTAACGGGCGCCCCTAAACTATGGGCGATGCGCTTTATCGAAGCCCACGAAAAATCCACGCGTTTTTGGTATGGCGGCGCGATTGGTGCGGTTCAGTTCAACGGTGACATGAACACAGGCCTCACCCTGCGCACCATCCGCATCAAAAATGGCGTGGCAGAAGTGCGCGCAGGCGCGACATTGCTGAATGACAGCGACCCAGACGATGAAGAGGCGGAAACCGAGCTCAAAGCCTCGGCCATGCGCGCAGCGATCCGTGGCGACATGCGAAGCAACGCCGACAATGCGGACGCCTCGCGCCTGTCTGTTGGTGCGGGCAAAAAGGTTCTGATGGTCGATCACGAAGACAGCTTCGTGCACACGTTGGCCAATTACTTCCGCCAAACCGGGGCCAGTGTCATGACGACAAGGTCCCCTTTGGACCCTGCATTGTTGGACCAATTCGCACCCGATTTGGTGGTGTTGTCCCCCGGCCCCGGCAATCCGGCTGACTTCGATTGTCGCACCACCATTGGGCAAGCTTTAGATCGAAACGTTCCGATTTTTGGTGTCTGTCTCGGGCTTCAAGCGATTGCCGATTATTTTGGAGCAGAGCTGACGCAACTTGATGATCCGATGCATGGCAAACCATCCCGGATATCGGTTCAGCACGCTGGCACAATCTTTGACGGGCTTCCCGAACAAATCACAGTCGGGCGCTATCATTCGTTACATGCAAAGCCGGAAACATTGCCAAATGATCTGACAGTGACGGCCTTGACCGAGGATGGTGTGATTATGGCGCTTGAACACGAACATCATCCAATTGCAGCTGTTCAGTTCCATCCTGAATCCATCATGTCATTGGGACAAGACGCAGGTATCCGGATGATCGAAAACGCCGTAAGCCGCTTGATTGAGCGCAAAAAAGTGTAGCGCAGCGATCTTTTTAGGAACGCCATAAAGTGGCCCCGTGCAGAAACGGGGCCACTGTCATTTTTCAGATCGCGAAAGAGACCAACTTCGCCGCCCTAGAACTGGCGCTGATAAAGGGGGGCCGACGAATTTCAGCCCTTGTGTTTCAGCGAAATGGCCAAGCGCGAACAGCACATCGTCAATATTCCCCTCGATCGACCATGTTCGGATAACCCTCTTCGGGCCGTCTTTGGTCTGAAGGTCCAGCGTTGAAGCGCCCCGAGGCATAATTATTACGCTAACTTCGGAAAATTCAGTCCAAGGTATATTGGTCTTTGGCATAGCGCCCCACCCGGTGACAGAAATTTCGACACCAGAGACATCGACAATTATGGTGGACCAAGACCAAGGGAAATACCAAAACTTGAGCGTTGCGGCGACGAAAAGCATCCCGATCCCCGCAAGCGCGGCTACAAAAACGTAATCGCTCGCGGGTGTTGCGTGATATCCGGCGAAGACAAGATAAAGGTCTAGGGCCAAGTAGAAACAAATCAGCGCACCAATAGAAGTAAGCAACATATAAGGCCAACCGACGCCCTTATTTGGGGGATTGAATTGGGCTCGGTCTGAAAGTTCTGCACGCATATATGTATTTGTACCGCGTTTGGTAGCTCGAGCAAGGAAAGAGTGGTTCCGATATTCGGTAGGTGACACAAACCGAACGCCAACCCCGAACCCGATTTGGCAAAATCAACGGCCACAAACGGTGTTGAAACTTCAGCTATGATCGTTGGCTTACTGCGTGCACGCTGGAATACCTTACCACGCTGCATTCGCCGCGCATGTCGCTTAGAAATGGCCACGATAGGTAGATCGTCCAAATCGATCTGATACACATCCTCTTGGGTGGTCGATGGGTGATCTGCCAACATAGCTCAGTCAGCCAAAGACGCTCGAAACGGATGCAACTTTACACCAAAACGCGCCAATTCCCTCCGTCAAGCGGCACTCGATCTGGCACCTGTTAATCAAAAAGCCGCAAAAATTAATGTCATCGCTATAGATCTGGAGAAGCAAGCTCTTGTGAAAGCCGAATGCTCTGTTAGGTGAAAACTTGCCGACGGTTGTTCCGTTATGCCGGCAATCTGGCATCGACATAAAAAACGCCCCGTCCAGTACGTTCGAGATCGGTTTCAACCCGGTAGGTTTCTCCGATCTCTGGCAATGCAAGAATCTCATCTGGGGGGCCATCTGCCAAGATGACACCATCCCGCAACAAGATCAGCCTGTCGCAAAATTTCGCAGCAAGGTTCAAATCATGTAATGCTGCTATCACGACAGGTTTCTTACGATCCAATTCATTGCGAACGGATGTCATAATTGACAGTTGGTAGTGCAGGTCCAATGCGCTGGTCGGTTCATCCAGCAAAATGACTTCAGGTGTACGCACGATAGTCTGCGCAACGGCAACCATCTGGGCCTGCCCTCCGCTTAGGTCAGCAATCCCACGACTGGCCAAATGCGATAAACCAAGCGCATTCAATGTATCCGCCACACGATCCAGATTATCGGATTGTACGCGCCAACCAGTCGTTTGCTTCAATGCAAGCAACACGCTTTCAAACACGGTCAACAAAGCATTACATCCAAAGGCCTGCGGCATGTAAGCGACGCGGCGCGCCCTGTCCTTTCGGGCCAGATAGGTTACATCGGCATCATTTATCGCGATACGCCCCGCCATCGGGGTAACAAGGCCAGCCAATGTCTTGAAGAACGTCGATTTTCCAGATGCGTTTGGCCCGATCAAACCAACAAACGCGCCGCCCTGAATGTCGGGTACAGACACATCATGCAGGACTTCTGTCTTCCCATACCCGGCCTTGAGATGTTCAACGCTCAACGTCATGATAATTTCTCCCGCCGCGTGCTCAAGATGATTGAGACAAAGACTGGCACACCGATCAGCGATGTGATGATCCCGATGGGATAAATGATGCCGGGCGTGATCGATTTCGAAACCAGCGATGTAAGCGATAAAACCAACGCCCCAACCAAAGCCGATAAGGGGACAAAAAACCGTTGATCTTCGCCAACCAGCAGGCGTGCGATGTGCGGTCCAACCAGACCGACAAACCCGACGGTTCCGACAAAGGATACGGCCGTTGCCGCCAAAAGCGAAACACAGATCAGCATTTCAACCCGAAGCCGTTTGACATCAACTCCCATGCTTTCAGCCGTCGCCTCACCCATGCGCAGCGCAGTCATCGGCCAAGTGCGCAGCAAGCTGAAAGGGATCGCAAATGCCAGCAACAACGCACCAAGCGAGATTTTCTCCCAACTTGCTCGGCTCAAAGAACCCATCATCCAGAAAACAATCCGCGCAATCTGATCCTCGGACGCCATATATTGCATCAGCGCCAGTAACGCCGAGAAGGTGAAAAAGATGGCGATCCCGAACAGGATCATTGTCTCGGACCCGACCCCCTTTAGACGTGTGGCAAACAAGATGAAACCACAAGTGAGCAATGCAAAGACAAAGGCGTTGACCGTGACCAATAATGGTCCAACAGCCGGGATCACGCTGATGCCCAACACAATCGCCAAAGATGCGCCAAAGCTGGCAGCTGCGGAAACCCCAAGCGTAAATGGTTCGGCCAATGGATTGTTCAAGATCGTTTGCATCTGCGCGCCAGCGACCGCCAAAAGTGCCCCGACCAGCACGGCAGTCATCGCAACCGGCAGGCGGTAATCCCAAACGATCACTTTCAATCTCACACCATGCGATTGTGGATCAATAAAAACATCGAACACCGTCGACAGCGGATAGCGCCCGGGACCCGTTGCAACGTCTAAGAAAAAACTAAGGGCCAACAATCCGAATACAAGCGCAACCATCACATATCTGCGCGTGTTTTGCGCAGCATAAGCATGCCGCATATTCACGGCGTTTACATCTATTGTCATAGAAAAGCGTCCTCCAAAGGCGGGAACGGCCTCGCACACACATACGAGGCCGTTTGGCCGGCTTAGCCGCCTACTTTGAGACTTCCCCAGAACACGCCGGAGTAACCAATTGGCAAGAACGTATCGTGAAGTTCTTTCATCGTGGCGTTCGGATCAACGTCTGCAAACAGATCAGGGTGCAGCCACTTTGCGAAGGCTTGCATTGCGACAAAGTGATAAGGGTTGTTGTAGAACTGGTGGTAAACCGAATGGAAACGGCCGTTCTTCACCGCGGAAAGCTCTGGCCATCCTTCGCGAGCCGCAAGCACCGCGAGACGCTCTTGGACCGCGACTTGGCTCGCTTCATAGCCAAAGAGCACCGCTTCTGTGGCGGGGTTTGCTTCGGCCCAATTCGCGCCAGTTCCAATGATCACCTCAGGATCATCGGCAAAGATCGCTTCCAAACTGACGGCAGTTGAGAACCCAGGAGATTTAAGCGAGCCCCAGTTTCGCCCACCAGACAAGTCAACCAAGCGACCAAGGTTTGCCGCACCAAACGTGTTGCAGCATTTGCCGGGATCATACCCTGCCGCGCGTTCTATAAAGACAATTGGTTTGTCTTCGTCTGCAATGCCTTGCACACGCGAATAAATCAGCTTCATTTGCGCTTGGTAATAGTCCCCAAAGGCATCTGCCTCGTCCCGTTTGTCGAAAATACGACCAAGTAATTGCAAGCTTGGCATTGTGTTTTGCGTCGGATCCTGGCGGAAATCGACGAAGATGGTCGCGATCCCTGCTTCATCCAGTTTTTCAATAATCCCGCTTTCCTGCGCTTTCAGCAAATTGCCGAGGTTCATCAAAACGACTTCGGTATCCAGCGAAATAACCGCCTCGAGGTTCCATTCGTCTGTGTATGGGCTGCCGAAACTGGGCAGATCCGCGATCTTTGGATATACGTCCAGATACTTGCGGTAAGCATCTGGATCGAATTTGACCATATCGTCTTTCCATCCAACGATACGTTCGAATGGATCATCCTGATCCAAAAGCGCGATCGAATAGATCATCCGCCCTTCGCCAATGACAACCTTGGATGGGTTCTTTTCGACTTCGACAACGCGGCCTGCGATGTCGGTCACGGTAATAGTCTCTGCAAAAGCGGTCGTGGCGGACGCAAAAGAAAGCGTGGCAGCTGCGGTGGCGGAGCAAAGACCTCGCGTCAGTGATCTGACATTCATGGGTCTCTCCTTGATAATTCCGCAGCTGCGTTATCAACCACGGATCGCTGTTACCAAAATATTAACCGACTAAAATTGTCAAGTTTAATTGCACCAAATAATTTTCTAGCACACGATCGTTCGCAGATTTCCGTCATCATTCGAAACAGGTACGGCTTTCCTACAAGGCTTGGAGAGCTAGTCGTTGCCGACACCAACCTTGTTTGGGCCATTAACGGTCAAATCCAGAACATCTGGCCGCGAATAATGGCCACTGGGGTCTCGCAGTTGACGCGCCATCACGACCGATTTGGCGTCAATTTCTGCCGCGACAATTCCTTCTTCATCCATCAGGGGCCCAGCCGCAATGGAACCATCTGGCGCGACAATGTGCGATCCACCATTTTGCCAGGCTTGCTTGCGTGACAACATTGCGTCGCGTACGGGAAAAATCTCTTCGCTTAGGTGTTCGATGTCCTGTGCCCTCAGCAACCCGCAGGCAGAAATTGACCAGGTTTTACCTTCAATCGCGATGAACCGCGTGATGTCATCGACTTGTGTGATGCTGCCAGGCCAAACGCCAATGTGGATGAATTCATCTTGTTGATGCAACGCAGCCCGCGCAAGGGGCAGCCAATTCTCCCAACAATTCAACGACCCAATTTTGCCAATTTTAGTATTATGCGTGCGCAATCCAACCCCGTCTCCATCCGCCCAAACTAAACGTTCGCGCCAAGTTGGCTTTAACTTGCGGTGACGCCCGACAAGCGCGCCCTGTGTGTCGATTGTGATGATGGTTGCATAAACAGACCCTCCTGATCGTTCTGCCACCCCACCAATGATCATGACCTTGTGACGTTTTGCGAAATCCTTGATATCTGCAACCAAGGGACCATCCAAAGTAACCGCCTGATCCCAATAGAGTGCATAGACAGGCTCTTGGGCCTCAGTCGTATCTACGGCCACCCATTCAGGGTAGCCCGGTATCAAGGTTTCCCCCCATGTCAGTACCTCGGCGCCATCCTTGACCGCATCCAACGCCATGGATTTTATTTTCCCCCACGTACCCCAAGCATCTAAATACACAGGGGCAATTTGCAAGGCGGCCACGCGCAATGTTCCAGCAGAAAACGGGGAGGCCTGAGTGTTCATCATGGGTTCAATACGACATCAAGATCGCTAACGGACGTGAATAACGGTGAATGACTAAAGCCGGTTTTCTCGAGCTTCAGGTTTGGGTGCCGTTGGGCAAGCAGGCTGATGACCTCTTCAACCTCCATCGTAACGGCGTAGCGTCCAACACATGAAAAGATACCACCCCCAAAGTTCAAATGCGGCGGTTCATCGGTACGATCGATGTCAAACCGTTCAGGGTCCGCATAATGGCGCGCGTCCCAATGTGCAGCACCGATATTGGCAAAGACAGGAGTGCCCTTTGGCAAAGTGGTGCCTTCGATTTCCATATCCTCCATGACTTCGCGCGAGGTTGAAATCGAACGGGGATGAAACCGCATCACTTCGCGCACTGCCGCAGGCACCAACGATGGGTCAGCCCCAAGACGCGCCCACACGTCAGGACGCGAAGCAAGCTCAACCAACGCGATCCCAATTTGGTGAGACGAGTTGTCTGTGTTGGCCTCGGCAAGTTTCACAACCCAATTCCGCAGATCAGCCTCGGATAATTGCCCTGCATCTGTGGCACGGATCAAATCGGAAAGCAGATCATCTTTCATGTCCACCCGCCGTTCTTTGATCCGCTCGTCCACAAAATCGAGAAGACTTTCGAAGGCTGTGACAATATCTTTTGTATGTTCTGGGTTGCGGGTGTGAACCTGTTGAACCGTATGCGAGGTACGCGCCACGTAAGACGCATAATCGAAAGGCGCCCCGGTCCAATAACAGTAAACAGCCGATGGGATTGGATCGCATAAATGTGCAATCATATCAACGGATGTGTCAGTGGGAATCGCATCAACGACTCGGGTAATGACATGTTTGATGTCTTTGCGAAAACGTTCGGATGCCTCGGGGCCCATCAGCTTCGTGACTGGAATGCGCAGATTTCGCCGTCGTGGGCCACGATTGTGATACGAAATCGACGCACGTTTGTAATCCAATGCGCGCCCTTCAGGCAGCCCCAAAACATCCATCAGTTTCGGGTGACCTGTACCAAGTTTTCGGTCCACGATAGCGTGGCGACATAGGTCATAATCTAACAGCTCCACCCCTCGTTCGGATCGAGCGATTTTCCAACGACGTGCACAATCGGCAAGCATTTTGAAGGGGGCGGTTTGGTATTCAGGCGCTGCAAAATCGATTTCAGGCAAATCGTCGACGTGTCGCATAGGGCTTCCTTTTTAGTGCCGGCCGTTGGTCATTTGTTACGTTCGAATGCTAGCGCAGATATTAGTTTGCCACTCGTCAGAGAAGCCGGTTCCAAGATCACCTTAGCACGTGCGCTTGTAAGAAGATCCTGTTACCCTCCCTTATGCTGAACATCTCTTGGTTGTTAAAATTCAATTTGATTAAGTTTAAGCGACGACTTTCCTGCTCCGCTGGATAGCTGCGAATCAAATAGTCGCCGTCAGCCCTTCCAGAAGGTGTTGGTCTAAACTACCTTCCAATGAGTAGGTAGTCTAGTATCTCAAAGCTAGCGCAACCAATTACGGGCTCACATTTCCGCGACATTTTGAAAACACCGCAATAAGAACCGCTCTAACTTAAGCTATATTTGTTCGACCAAGATTGGTCGCCATTTGGGATTTTTCTGACCCGCGAATTGATCATCGCCTCGACAGGGCAAAATCACGGCACCAGCCAACGGGCCTGTTTTGGGTACTTAAATCCGCGTCACAATCCCAGCTCGGACAAACCAGGATGGTCATCTGGCCTGCGTCCTTGCGCCCATCTGAATTTTCGATCTTGTTCGGAAATGGGAAGGTCGTTGATGCAAGCGAACCGGTTTTGCATCAACCCGGATGGAGCAAATTCCCAGTTTTCGTTCCCGTAAGACCGAAACCAATTGCCGCTATCGTCATGCCATTCATATGCATAACGCACCGCTATCCGATTGTCTGTGAACGCCCAAAGTTCTTTGATTAGCCGATACTCCAACTCCTTGATCCATTTGGCCTCAAGGAATTCGCGTGCCTCTTCCCGGTTGTTTACAAACGTCACCCTGTTGCGCCATTTCGTATCCAACGTATACGCTAGCGCAACCTTGGCAGGATCACGACCATTCCAACCGTCCTCAGCAAGCCTGACTTTTTGGCGTGCTGTTTCCTCGGTGAACGGCGGCAAAGGCGGTCGTGATTCCATGGGGATTTTCCTATTTTCCAGGTCTCTTGGTCGATCTCTGATGTAACGTCACTGACGCATTCGGCATTGCGCATCAAATAAGAACTTTGTCATCCACATGAACAGCGAGAACCATATAGGCCAAGCCGAAGCCCTATTTCGTTGGTCATTCAAATCGGACGTAGTTGCTTTAGCTTTAAAGGCCATCTGGCTGGGCTTTGTTGCACAAATCCCGTTAAGGATTCACCTGATGAATCCAGCATGATAGCTGGGGTGCATGAGCAGTTGGTCCCCTACAAAATACAAGACGACAAACTGGTCGTCATACAATGACTGTTTGAAGCGCCGTG
>JBDVKF010000003.1:0-5618 GCA_039960995.1 Paracoccaceae bacterium
ACGGGACCGGACTTGGCCGTATTCAGTGCATCAATGGCGTGATCGGCATGGACGTGTAGCCCGTTAATGTCGTTCAAAACACCATCGTAGGTTTCGGCCACGACCGGCATTGCCCACGCATGTTCATCGCGAAAAAAGTCAACATAGGTATCAATCATCCAACGGGTTGCGCCGTGATGAACCATACCAACGGAGTGCGTATTGGTGATGCAGATCGGGCCAACAAAGTATCCAGCATCGTTTATCCAATGCGTGCCGGTCATTTCGCCGTTGCCATTCAACGCATATTGACCCGCCCACACGGGTTTGGGTTCGGTGTCTGTGCCACGTGGAATGAGTGCAGTCACGCCGGTACGGATGCCTTTTTCAGGGTCGGTCAGCGTGGTGAAGCCAACATGCACGCCGGCCACGTCTGTTATGGCGTTGTTGGGGCCGGTTGTCCCGTGAAACGGTAGGCCCAGATCGCGGGCGCGAGGTTTGGATGTGTTCATTATAATTCTACTTTGCGGGATCTGATGTAGAGACCAACCGCTGCGATGATCAACGAGGCCAAAATAAGAAGGGTTGCGATGGCGTTGATCTCAGGCTTCACGCCGCGGCGGATCATTGAGAAAATAAACATCGGGAGGGTCGTCGAATCCGTCCCTGCTACGAAATAGGTAATCACCAGATCGTCCATCGAGATGATGAAGGCAAGCAGCGCGCCGCCAATAATACCGGGCATGAGTTGCGGCAAAAGGACCTTTTTGAATGTGACCCATTCATTGGCTCCCAGATCGGCGCTTGCCTCTTCTAGGGCGGGATCAAGGGCTGACATGCGGGCTTGTACGACGATGAAAACATAGGAACTCAGGAACGTGCAATGACCGATGATAATCGTCAGCAAGCCAAGTTGAAAACCAAGTGTGACAAAGAAAATCAAAAGCCCAATGCCGAGGACGACATCTGGCATCATCATCGGCAACATCATCACGCCTTGATATGTGTTGCGCAGACGGAACTTAAACCGCGACATGGCAACAGCCGTAGCTGTCCCAATAAGGGTTGAGATAAATGTCGTACTCGTCGCGACGATCAGGCTGTTGCGAAGAGCTGCCAAAATTTGATCGGTACTGTCGATATAGATGGCAGAGGCATTGAGGCCGGAAGAGTCATCATCCACGCCAAACAGCCCAAGATACCAATCCAACGTGAAGCTTTGCCACGTCGTCATATCGAACGGGTTCGAGTTGAACGAATACACGATGACAACCCCAAGAGGCAGGTAGATGAACGCAAAGAAGATAAGGCAGTAAATCGTCAATAAGATCCAATCAGGGCGAGTCCTACTTTTCATGTCACGTTCTCCTGTCCCATGCGCAAAACGCGGGTGACGTAGAAAATCATCACGATGAGCACGACGGTCATAATCATCATCGACAAGGCCGCGCCAAACGGCCAATTGCGGGCGGATAAGAATTGCTGTTCGACCAGATTACCAATCATCAGCCCTTTGGCCCCGCCCAGAATATCGGGCACAACAAAGTTCCCGACTGACGGGATGAATACGATCACGGACCCACCTGCGATGCCCGGTAAAGTTTGTGGCAATACGACCTTGAGGAAAGTTTGCCAGCCACGTGCACCCAAATCGGACGATGCCTCGATTAAGGACCGGTCCAGTCGCTCGACGCTGGCGTAGAGCGGCAGAAACATGAACGGGATCATCACGTAAACCATCCCCAGAACGACCGCGAAGCGCGTGAACAACAAGTCCACCGGTTGATCGACTAAGCCGATCCCAATCAGCAGGTCATTCAGCACCCCCGAGGGCTTCAGGATCATGATCCATGCATAAAGCC
The DNA here is from genome assembly GCA_039960995.1 of Paracoccaceae bacterium. Taxonomy (GTDB): domain Bacteria; phylum Pseudomonadota; class Alphaproteobacteria; order Rhodobacterales; family Rhodobacteraceae; genus JABSSA01. The sequence goes on from JBDVKF010000003.1 coordinate 1,842, forward strand.
GTACGATCAGACTTGTGAAAAATGGCAACGTAATCAGGAACATAAATATCATCTGCGCGCGATGCGGCAGGCGACTGACCCAGAATGTCACAGGATAAACGATGATCAAACACGCGAGTACTGTGAAAAACGCTAACATCAGTGAGCGCCACAAAATGATCAGATAGATCGGCTCGAACACCTCTATAAGACCATCCGCCCATCCGAACATTCGTCCGTAGTTCCAGTGATAGAAATTCCAAACGACTCCGCCGTATAGACCTGGTTCTAACACTGAAAACACAGCGATGATGAGCAGCGGACCTAGAAAAAAGATGCCTAAGAATACTGTGACAGGGGACAACAATCCTGCTAGGAATAGCTTTTGACGTCTCATCGGATTGTATCCGTAATTAAGTGAACTGCATCTGGATCATAGCTAAGTGTCACCCTGTCGCCTTTGGCATGGACGTTTCCGTCGTCGTGACCGGTGACGCGCCATTGCGATCCGTCTACGTCCAAAGTGATGATGTAATGAAATTCGGCACCAAGGTAGATTTCTTGCGTCACAACGCCGCGAAGGCCGCCACTCTCCGCCGCTGCAAATGTCAAATCAGCGGGGCGTAACACGGCCGTGGCGGGGCCCGCGGGCACATCATCGGGAACGTCCAACGTCAATCCGCCAGCGCCCGTTGCACCACCGGAACCGTCGCAAATGACCTCGGCCATATTTGTTTCGCCAATGAACTCGGCAACAAACCGCGTTTCGGGGCGGCGGTAAATATCGCGTGGGGCACCAATTTGTTCGATCTTGCCGGCGCGCATAACGACGATCCTGTCGGACATCGTTAAGGCCTCTTCTTGGTCATGGGTCACGAAGACAAAGCTGACGCCAAGCTCATTTTGCAAGGACTTAAGCTCGACTTGCATTTGTTGTCGCAATTGACGGTCCAGCGCCGAAAGCGGTTCGTCCAGCAGCAAAATTTTGGGCTTGGCGATCAGGGACCGTGCCAAAGCCACGCGCTGACGTTGCCCACCCGATAGCTGTGAAGGCTTGCGCGCGCCCATGTCTTTGAGGCCGACAAGCGCAAGCTGTTCGTTAACCTGACGCATCCGCCCATCTTTGGGGACGCCCTGAACTTCCAGCGCATATCCAACGTTGCGCGCCACGCTCATATGGGAAAAGAGTGCGTAACTTTGGAAGACGGTATTCACAGGGCGGCGAAACGCGGGCACACCGCGCATATCGGCACCATCAACATGGATCGTGCCCGTGTCGATCTCCTCGAAACCGGCAATCGCGCGCAAAAGCGTGGTTTTGCCACAGCCCGACGGCCCCAGCAGAGTAACAAATTCGTTTTTTCCAACATCAAGGGTGACGCCGTTCAGGGCGTGCACAACCCCACCTTCGGGTGTTTTAAAAACACGTCCTGCGTCGCGGATTTCAAGAATGTGGGACATCGGGTTCTCTTTTGTTTTGAAGGAGATCCGGCGACGAAGAGTGCCGCCAGATCGAAAAGAAATAACCGTTATTGAGCGAGCTGGATGGTGTTCCATGCACGATCATACGCACGTACCGCCGTGCCGAGATCACCAAACATCTGCAACCGCGCAAGCGTTTCGGCGCTGACGTTGATATTCTCGTCCATCTTAATGACATCCGCCACAAGATCATTGGCAGGAATATTCACCGACCCGTTGAACTGTTGATTTGTGTTCAGCACAGCAATTTCTGGACGCAACATGAATTCCATGAACTGGATCGCGGCGTCTTTGTTCGGGGCGCTCTCTAGGACGCACATTGCTTCTTCATACATCGTCGCACCCTCGGATGGGATCACGTATTGCAGATTGTCATCCTCTGTAATCGCGCCTGACAATCCGACAAAGAACTGTCCTGCCGCCACATCACCGCCCAAAAACAGTGGCGGGAACGCGTAAGTGAACGCTGAGACATTGGATTTTTGGTCCACAAGCCAAGCCGTGGCGGTCGCAATTTCGTCGGGGTCTGTGGAGTTGACCGAAATGCCGTTTGCCATCATCCCAACAGCCATGACTTCGCGCATATCATCAAGCAAAGTGATATTGTTTCCGGTCGCTTCGGGAATCGCAAAGAAATCTTCCCATGATGTAATATCGCCGCCAGCCATTTCGCGGTTATAGAAAATTCCAACAGTGCCCCAAGCGTATGGCTGGCAGTATTCCCCTTCTGGGTCCAATTTCGCGCGTAGAAATTCGGGGGCGATGTTGCCCCAATCATCTGCCGTGTTGATATTCGTTTTCGCCAACAGCTCGAGCTGTATCATGATGTCGACCATGTGAATCGACGGAAAAACGATGTCGTAACCCGTTGCACCCGCTTGGATTTTTGCAAGCATTTCTTCATTGGACGCATATGTGTCCAGCCCAACGTCTATTCCTGTCTCAGCCGTGAAAAGCGTCAAGATTTCTGGGTTGATGTAGTCCCCCCAGTTATAAAGTCGCAATTCCTCAGCGTTGGCAACGGTGGCCGAAAGGCCAAGGATACAAAGCGTCGATGTGGCAATTTTCCGTATAGTCATGATGTGCTCCCAAATTTTTCTGAACTTGCTTCCGGCTTAATAATGTTAGAACGCTTGCATGAATGGCTCTACAGGAATAGCAAATGATAGAAATGACAGAAAGATAACAATTTGGATACGAATCCGGTCTTTGAGAACATCAGGTCCCATCTGCAAAAGCTCACCAAGTCCGAAGCGCGCGTGGCCAGATACATTTTGAACAACGAAGCCAAGATCGGTCTTGGAACTGGCGCTTCGCTCGCCAAGGCGACAAGTGTTAGCGAAATAACGGTCAGCCGATTGTTGCGTAAGCTTGGTTACAAGGGCTTGCGTGAGATGAAATCGTTGTTGGCCTCAACTGATCCCGAAGGCATCGTTCAAGGGACTGAACGTCGCGTTCGGTTGCTTTCTAGTTCTGACAGCACCCTGATTGATGCTGAAAGCCAAGCAATCCGAAAACTGGCGACCCAATTGTCTCGGCCTGAATGGGAAGAGATGACCGGCGTCACGCAAGGTGCAGAACGCATTTTCGTGACTGGCTTCCAGACTGCGCGTGGCATGGCCGAAGATTTTGCACGCCGTCTTGGGATTGTACGTGACGCGGTCCGTTTCTTATCCGTGAGCGAAAGTGGGCTTGTCGAATGGGTGCCCCCCGCTCCCTCCATCCTTGGGACGCGAAACGTTCTTATCTTGATCGATATCCTTCCCTACGCAAAAGAGGCTGAGAAGACTTGCGCAATTGCACGGCGTTTCGGATTTGACATTGTTGTCCTGACCGATGAATTCAACAATTGGGCCTACACGTACACGAAGTTTGTGTTCCATGCTGAATCAACAACAGGCTTGTTCCTGGAATCGACTGCCGCGCTTAATTCCATGCTGAACTTTATCGTGCACTCGGTTGCCGAAAGAGAGCCAGATCAATCGCGTGAAAGGATTGACAATTGGATGGGGCTGACCAAGGAGCTCGATCTGTTTTAGGTTCATTTTACGGCTATTGAGGTCGAGTGATGAGGAGAATAGCTGCTTCACATTGAAGTATGGTGCCATTGGGAAAAACAACACCGCTGTCGTTGAAGCCATTCTTGGGAACAGTCTCCGTGTATTCGTCGACGAGACACCATGGACCTGTCGCGGTTTGATGCCGCTCCTTTGATAGCATTTACTGCAACAAAGGAGACTGACTATGGGACTGAAACGGACGGACGAATTTCGCCAGGATGCGGTGCGTATCGCGCTGACCAGTGGGCTTACGCGC
>JBDVKF010000004.1:0-4164 GCA_039960995.1 Paracoccaceae bacterium
CGATCAAGAACGGACATATTCAAACCCGACAACCCGGTGTGCGAGGAGAGGTTGCCTTCGTAGCCCGAATATTTGGTTTGGCTGCGTAAAATCAACATGTTAGCATTTTCTTTCAAGAGTGGAGTTTAATGCAACAATCCCACAATTATGGCGTTGAAATTGGAGAACCAGAGCCGTAAAGAGCACGGAGAACGCCTTTTGCAGAAACAGCCTCAAGATTGGGAGCAGGGCGAGCGGCCCATTGTATGGGCGTCTAGACATTTTCTGATGGAACAAACGGGGTTTTCGCTGGCGACGCTCAATCGACGTTTTCTGCCACTGCAAACCGACGGAAAGCATATTGCATCGCGATGAGCGTCAGAAACCCGATGAAGGTCAATGTTATCCAGCTGGCCAACCCAGGCAGAACAAACGAGGTTCCGATCGTTTTAAATGTGAACAATCCGACGGCAGCCGATGCCGCAATAGCAGTCAAAATGACAATTGTCTTTGCAATGAATTCAACAAGTGAACGCCCAAGAAATTCGAAGTCTGCCCGTCCCATCGGAACGAGCTTTATCGGAAACAGCAGGTGCATCGTGTTCTCGACTGCATAGATGAGCACGGTTAACGGAAGCGCAAAAGCCGCAAAGATCAGTGCACCAGATGTGGTGACACCATCTTCAAAGACGAGGATGCTGACTATTATAGCCAATGCAATGACATAGGCGATAAACACCTGAGCCACGAGCTGACCTGCGCAGATGCGCCACGGTGCTATGGGCAGTGTTTTATAGATTTCCATTCGGCTCAGGTCGCCGCGAAAGTCGCACACCAGTGTGCGCGGCAGGATGAAACCTAAAAAGATATAAATAAACATCAACACGCGCGGCTCCGTGGCCGGTATACCGACCGCAGAAGCAAGTGGCCCGACGGATAAGGCGACACCCAGAAACACGACTGTGATCTTGAATGAATTGCGGGCAGCGTTGATGGCCTGTCGCCATGCGATGGGACCCAAGCCGCCGAAAATCGGCGCTTGGCGGATTGAGCGTATCTCTGTCCGTTCCGTGGCCCAGAGCGACCCCCCTTGTTTAATACGTTCCCAGCGGTCACTTTTTCGGGCGTTTTCTTTTAAGCTGCGGTCGGTCGTGCGGGCGTCGAGCATGATTACCGCGCACAACAATACCGCGTTGATGAGGACCGCAAGGGACGCCCATAAGGCCAGTTCTGGGAAAAGCGACGGGGCCACGAAGAGCTCAGCGAACACAATATAGGGTAACAGAATGATGGTGCCGATCCACGAATGCCGAAATTCGGACATTAGGTCGAATATGCTGAGGTCGGGTGTTATCCATGCGTAAAGCAAGGTGGCGACGACTGTTGCAAAAAGCAGAGCAATTGCGGGGTATCGCAGCCGTGCCAGCCTGCCACCTTCCAGCGCCTGACCGGCCATAATAATCACGGCGCTGTTCAACTGTATGAATATGAATGTCAGGAGCGAGGCGATGAAAGCAATCAAGGCTGAGCCTGTTTGCGCCAATGCAAAGGGCGTGATGAGCGCGCTGCTTAAGGTGACGCCAGCAACGTAGGCGCTAAACTTGTAGATGATGAGGTCACGCCGACGGAACGGCCCGGTAAAAAGAAAATTGATCTCGGTCGACGAAAAATGAAACGTAGGACCAGTCGTCAGCACGACAGTCAGCAGCGACATCCCAAGCATACCGAGCGGCATGAACGTTCTGATCTGCTCACTGAAAGCGTGTCGATCCAGGGCCGTCCCCGTCAAAAACCCCGTGTCCGTGGACGACGTGTTGGAAACGACCAGAAACCAAATGATCCCACCAAAAGCGAGAAAGAAAAACAGGCCGCGCAAGCTTGTCAATTGCATCAGGCGCAGGCGAAGATCGCCACGCAGTCGCATCATAAGAAGGCGAAAAAGCGCTGAATTCATAACTCAGGCCTCACCTTTCTCATTGTTCTGGGTGATTGTGAAATACGCTTCTTCTAGGGCCGAGTTATTGTCGGTCTGGCCGACCTCGCTCAGCACGTCGTTCATCGTGCCAAATCGACGGCACTCACCAAGGTTCAACACCATGATATGCGTGCACAAACTCTCAAACAGGCTCAAAAGATGCGAGCTTATGATGATGGCTGCACCTGCTTGTGCGCGTTCACGTATCGCTTGTTGAATGCCTCGGATACCTTGCGGGTCAAGCCCCGTCAGGGGTTCATCGAACAGGATCACCTTTGGATCGTGCAGGAAGGCACAGGCGATCGCCACCTTTTGCCGCATACCACGAGACAAGTTATGAACGAGCGTATCGCGTTTGTGTGTAAGTTCGAATGATACAAGAAGCGCTTCGGCGCTTTTCTCAAAATCTGTAAGTTTGTAAGCCGCGGCAGTGAAGGCCAGATGCTCCCAGACCGTCATGGTATCAAAGAGTCGCGGATCGTCAGGAATGTAGCCGATGTTCTGTTTGGCCGCGATGGGTGTCTGGACAATGTCATGACCAACAATCAAAAGGCGCCCCGAAGAGGGAGGAATAATCCCGCACAAGGCACGTAAGGTCGTCGTCTTGCCCGCTCCATTCGGCCCGACCAGCCCGAGAATTTGACCAGGTTCAACCGAAAAGTTGAGGTTCTTCACAGCGGTGAAGCCTTTGTAGTGCTTGCTAAAGTTCGTGACTGTGATCATGTGTTCGTTGCTCAAGACTCTTTGGTTTGTAGTTAGCTTTGTGTGCTGGCCTAGGTTCCAGTGCCGCTCAAGTTATTGATACTTCGTATAATTTTGTGTCAATTCTAAGTTCTAAACGGATGTTTTGATCATCCAGTATGACCCAAATTGAGCGAAACAGTGAAAATACGCGGGCGGCATTCACTTCCACTCGGTCTCAAGCATACGGGTCAGCAGCCGCACTGTTGCCCATCAAAGCAAAGGCAGGGCATCCCATGAACCTTAGGAATTTTCGCAATCTTGTCTCCGACGCTGATGACGGAGTGTATAACAAGCTCCATTGCATGAAAACGAATCGGACTTGTAAATGATGGCTTTGGTGTGGATTCCGTGATTTGATGCTTTGTCCCGCAAAGCCGCCATCGATCCCTTCGAAATACCGTTCAGACTATCAATATCCTGTGTGGATTGCTCCTGCGTAGCAAGATATATTTGAAGTAATTTCGCACTGGACAGAAGCAGACATGTGTTCCCACTGGCCGACAGTGGTTTGCTTGCAAACCATCAGAGGGGCCTGTTTGTGCGGTGGCATCAATCGCCTTTGTATCGGGCCCTACAACTGGCTGGACGCTGATCGAAAAGGCCGATGCACGCCATGAAACGTCGATCGCATTCAATAGCTCGCATCTTCAAAGCGAGATTGATGTTATCAAGCAAAGCATAGGTGCCCGCGAGAAACGCTAACTCACCAGCAAAATCACTCTTTTCACCCAACTTGCCGTGTGCAGGCGCGGTGTTTTTACGTGTTCTGCGATCTACGTTGTCCGATATGGAGAAGCGACATTCTCTTGTCGATACGGTGAGGCTAACTCACTAAAATATAACGATACTATCAAGTTATAGACACCAAACTTCGTGTCAGTTTACATTCATCGAGGAACGACACTTGGATGTTCCTTTACGACACGAATTCTTCCTTCTTGATGTGCCATCGTCTGCCTCAATAGGCATCTCTGCCCTTCGGTAAGATTGACTGAGCGTCACAATCGAAGCCTTTGATCAATCAAAATCGCGTCTTCAGATAACGGACGCAATTGCACCATAAATGGTCAAGCGCTTACACAAGGTACGCTGTCTCGGTATTGCTCAAAATATTGCCCTGCCTGCTTGTTTGAAGATGACGATAACAGCGGATTGACGGGTTGTTTTGGCCGAACCAAGTGGAAATTGGCGTCTTTTCGAGTTCGTCCCATTCACAAAACATCGCTGAGAGTACTGTCCAAGCAAAGTGGGCTCACTTCGCTGCACGACTTCAGTTCCCGAATCGAAGAAGGTTGTGTGGAAGTACATAAAATAACTGATGAAGCCTGTCTAGCCCCCTGTTTGAGCACCACGGATTTGGTGTTTCTCTAATAAGGTTTCAGGCATTGGTGGGCGCATATTTAATGCGTGGTGCGGTCTGATTTTGTTGTATTGCCTGAGCCAAGCATTGATGGCGACCTGGGCCT
>JBDVKF010000005.1:0-80570 GCA_039960995.1 Paracoccaceae bacterium
AAGGAAAAGGATCAAGAAACTGACAATCAGGCAACGTCGCTTGCAACATCAAAAACAAGCCGCATAATCAATCATACAAACGAGCCAGAACCTCCAAAGCTCAAACCGCTCTGAAGTCCAACTTTATATGACGACGGACACCTTGTTTAAAGCACGTTCTTGCAGCGGATTAATGTCAACCAATGCCCCAACCGCAAAGTTCACATCAAGATCGCAAACATCCAGCATTCCGACGAAGTTGATGGGATAATCGGGACCTAATAATCGGGCCGTTTCATAGGCCAAAATACCGCCCCATGACCAACCAAGAAACGTGGCGGCTGCAGTATGACCTTGAGCCTTAATATAGTCTGCATAGTCTTGCGCGAGTTTTGTAATCATTGCGTCACCGCTGCGCATCTCATCCAGTGAATAGCAGACAAATCCTGTGATAGGTCGGTCCCCAATGCCAGATTTTGTCAAGTGACGTGCCAGTGGGGCATATTCGCGAGTGTTCACCATCAATCCTGGGAACAGGTAGACAGGCCCTTCATCGCCGCCTTTGTTCAAATGTACCACGGACAGCCCGCCGGTCTGATCCTGCTCGAGGCAATCTGCGATCGCTTCGAGCGTTGGGTTGTTGAACACATCAGCGATGGAAAACGATCTGCCGGGAAAAGTTTTGCGGATCGCATCCACCATTTTGATAGCGTTAATTGAGTTATTATTTTTTGAGAAGTTGGATTTTTTGTTTGGTTTTGTTTTGGTGATTTGTGCCCATTTGTTTGCGATTTTTTCTTCTGTGGGAGTGAGGGGTTTGGTGTCTTTGGGATCTTCTTTTTTTTGGGTGAGTTTAAGGGCTTTGGTGTCGGTTTTGCCGTTGGGTGTTTTGGGAAAGGCGGCGATGACCTCGATGTGGGTTGGAACCATGTAAGGGGGCAGGTCTTTGGCGATCTTGTTTTGCAACTGTTCGGGATCAGGTGTTGTACCGGGGGCGGGGGTGATCCATGCGGCGAGCTTGGGGCCTGCGGAGGTTTTTGTCCGCATCACGTAGCTTTGGGCGACGTCTTCGCAGGCGTTCAGACGGGCTTCGACTTCGCCGGGTTCGATGCGGTGACCGTGCAGTTTGATTTGGCGATCAGCGCGGCCTAAATATTCGATCACGCCATTGGGGCGTTGGCGCACGCGGTCGCCTGTGCGGTACATGCGGCTGCCAGGTGCGCCGAAGGGGTCGGGCAGAAAGACCTGCGCCGTTTGGCCGGGTCGGTTCAAATAACCCCGTGCGAGCCCGCCTGCGAGGTAGAGTTCGCCGGGTTGGCCGGGCAGCACGGGACGCATGCGGGCATCCAGCACATAGGCGCGGCGCTGGCCAATTGTTACGACAATTCGATGGTTGAGACGTTCTTCAAATCTCTCAAGGCTGAGCTGATCTGGCGCAACCGTTGGGAGACCAGGCGACAGGCGGAAGGCGCGAAATTCCAATACATCAATGGGTTCTATAATCCGCGCCGACGGCATTCAGCATTGGGTGGCAAAAGCCCCTTGGCATTCGAAAGAAGAGCCGCTTAAATGAGCTCAGAGACCGGAACGCAAGCGGGACAAGACCACTCTGCAGAGGGCTGCGTATATGGAAAATTTTTGGGGATCAGAAAAAAACAAAGGGTGACTCGAATTCGAGATCTTAGAGAGCACTTGGCAAATGATCAAAACGACCAACAATCTGGTCGAAGAGGGGATTGTATTTTCCCCAAAACCCAAATTTAGCAAAGACGGGGCCTGCGCCGGACATCACGCGGACGATTATCCGCGTGTTCGACAATTTGAACGGCAGGTGCTTCTTACATGCGCAACAGTCTGCGTTACTGTAATACGTCCGCACTCAGAACTTTAGAAAAACCACGTCAGGCTGAAATCAGCCGCCCCATGAGCGAACAACGCCGCAATCCATGTGAACGAAGTTGGACCCGGAATAGCTGCCAACTCCGCCGCCGCGGCAAGCCTTGGCTGCACGGGCCATTTGGCTGACGCTTTTCCCGGTCAAACGCAGATCGGCCGCCTGTCCTTGCATGTGCAAAGAATTTTTAGCCACACCGCGCGACCGAGATCGCAACATCGCGTTGGTTTTTGGAGAGCGGTACCCTGACAATAACATGTAAGGTTCGTTTGCATCCAAGAGATTATGAGATGCAGCCATGATGTCGACTGTACGCAGGTCAATATTGATTGACTGATCCGTACGCCAGTCACGCATGAAGTGATTGATTTCCTTTACTGATTCCTTGAGGTAGTCGCCCTCAATCCAGTAAATCACGTCGATCCGTTCGCCTGTACGGCCGGAAAACATGCGAAGTCTTCGAATATCACCTGCACCACGCAAAAAGCCAGCGGCCTTGGAAAAAGTAGGTGCTGCTGTGATTGCTGTTGCTGCAAAAGCGCCAAGTAAAGCGCGCCGGGTCAAGCCCGTAGAGCTGGATTCTGTCATTTCAATGCGCCGTCCCGTACGCCTGCCGGGTCGTGATGTTACACGACCGATTTCATCTAATCCCCAGATGCAACGGTTTTATTACATAGCCCGATTCGTTAACCAAGCGATTAATGCTGCGCGCTTTGTGCCGGTCCCGATTTGGGCAATTTTTTGCGCATTCCCGTTGGGCGCGTCGGAAAATGAGGCAACCGATGCAAGGACGCATCATGTGCCTTTTCAGGTGAGCGATATCACAGTTGTGAATAGACTCTTCATACGTGCATAGGAATATGCTTGGGAAGCTGACCTAAATTTTTGATTTGTTGGGGTGTTCGGATGACCACGATTGCACGACCTATATCCATTTTTCTCGCCGCGATGGCGCTTGTTTTTGTATGGGCGACCAATCCGGTTTCCGCGCAAGGCTCTATTCCTGCTTTTGCACAAGCCGTCGCTGAAGCCGCATCGCGAGACAAGGATGTCGCCGCGTTTTATAAGGCAAACGGGTATAAAAGCCTGTGGACAGGTCGATCAAATCGGGAGCGTCAACGCCGCGCTGCATTGCTAGATGTCTTGGCCGCGTCCGGAACACATGGATTGCCAGCCAGCAGCTATGACCCAGCTGGATTAAAACAGCGGATGAAAACGGCGAAAACGCCGCGTGAGCTAGGTCAGCTCGAAGTGGATCTAAGCCGGGTGTTCCTTGAATATTCAGCAGACGTGCAAACGGGTGCACTGCAGCCAAGTCGGATTGATTCCGCGATTGTGAGACAAGTGCCGTATCGGGATCGCACGTCGTATCTTGTGAATTTCGCAAAATCTTCTCCAAAGGGCTTCTTTCGTGCATTGCCGCCAAAGACGACGGAATATAACGCTCTGTTAAAAGAAAAGCTGCGGATGGAACGCCTGATGGCCAAAGGTGGCTGGGGGCAGAAGGTTCCTGCGAAAGCGTTGAAGCCAGGTGAGAGCGGTAACGCGGTTGCGATTATGCGGAACCGCCTTGTTGCGATGGGATATCTCAAGCGCACAAATTCTCAGACATATGACGCGAATATCCAAGCTGCCGTACAGCAATTTCAGGTGTCTCATGGCCTGGCCGCAGATGGCGTTGCTGGCGAAGGGACGATGGGTGAGATCAACGCTCAGGTCGAAGATCGTCTAAAGTCGATTATTGTCGCTCTTGAGCGCGAACGTTGGATGAACCGTGAGCGTGGCAAGCGGCATGTGCTGGTTAACATTCCGGATTTCACGGCTAAAATTATCGACAATGGTAAGGTGACATTCCAAACCCGAAGTGTCGTTGGTGCGCTGCAAGATGACCGTCCAACGCCAGAATTTTCGGACGTTATGGAATTTATGGTGATCAACCCGTCTTGGTATGTGCCGCGTTCCATTGTGACGAAAGAATATCTGCCTGCGTTGAAAAAGAACCCTTATGCGGTCAAGCATATCGAAATTACGGACCGTCGTGGTCGTAAGGTCAATCGGGGCGCTGTGAACTTTTCTCAATACACGGCAAGAACCTTCCCATTCGCAATGCGCCAGCCCCCTTCGCGTGGGAATGCATTGGGATTGGTGAAATTCATGTTCCCCAATGTGCACAATATTTATTTGCATGACACGCCAGCCAAAAACCTGTTCGGCAAAGAAGTGCGTGCATATAGCCATGGATGTGTGCGTTTGGCAGATCCGTTTGATTTTGCCTATGCGCTTTTGGCCAAGCAAGAGAGCAACCCCGAAGCGTATTTCCAATCTATCTTGGGCACAGGAAAAGAACGCCGTGTGGATCTGAAGGATCCGGTTCCTGTACACCTGATCTATCGCACAGCATTCACGACATCTAAGGGCGTCGCAAATTTCCGTCGCGATATTTATGGCCGGGATGCGCGCATTTGGAACGCGTTGTCAAAAGCTGGGGTGGCATTGCGCGCAGTTCAAAGTTAATCCAACCCTCAAAAGAGGATTTCGGGATTACTATGCGTCACACTTTGGCTGATATTGCGTCTGCATTGGGTGCAGATTTCTTTGGGGACGGATCTTTGGTTATCGAAGGTCTGTCCGAGCCTGCAACCGCTGGACCAAGAGATTTAGCTCTGGCAACAAACGAAAGCTATTCTGACAAGCTGGCAGAAGGGAATGCGAAAGCAGCAGTCCTTTGGCCAGGAGCCGATTGGCGATCCTTGGGTTTATCGGCCGCTATTGTTCCGGTGCGCCCGCGATTTCTGATGGCAGTGTTGACAGAGAAACTGGACCCGGGGCAGGGGTTTGGACAAGGCGTTCATCCCAGTGCGATTGTTGATCCAACTGCTGAAATCGGTGCTGATGTCAGTATCGGAGCATTTTCCATCGTTGGATCCGGTGCAAAACTGGGTGCGGGCTGTGTTATTGGCCCGCAGTGCTATGTCGGCGCGGATGTTGTCATCGGACCAAACGCCTATCTTCGGGAACAGGTCAGCATCGGTGCGCGCGCCATCATTGGCGCAGATTTTATAGCGCAGCCTGGTGCACGGATCGGAAGCGACGGTTTTTCATTTGTCACGCCTGAAAAGTCCAATGTCGAAACCGCTCGAGAAAGTTTAGGCACGACTGTTGAGACGTCAGAACAATCATGGTCTCGGATCCATTCTTTGGGGGCTGTGACGATTGGGGATGACGTCGAAGTTGGCGCTAATAGTTGTGTCGACAGCGGGACACTTCGCCCTACGGAAATCGGCAGCGGCACAAAGTTGGATAACCAAGTTCACGTTGGGCATAATGTTGTCATTGGGCGCGACTGTTTGTTGTGCGGGCAGGTCGGGATTGCCGGGTCTGTCAGTATTGGGAATAATGTTGTCTTGGGCGGGAAAGTCGGCGTCAGCGACAACGTATTCATCGGCGACAACGTTGTTGCCGGTGGTGGATCATCGATTCTGAGCAACGTGCCTGCCGGTCGTGCTGTTTTGGGATACCCAGCGGTGAAAATGGACAGCCAAATCGAGAGTTATAAGGCTTTGCGGCGCCTTCCACGACTGATGCGTGACGTGGCGGCCCTAAAGAAAGCTATTTCCAAGTCAGATACAAGCGACTAAATCAGGCGCAAGGAGATACGCCAAGGGGGACGAGACATGGCTGAACAAAGCGTTCAGGACAGAGTTATCGCAATAATTGCGGAACTGGCCGTTTTGGAACCATCCGATGTCACCTTAACGTCCACATTGGAAGACTTGGGCATCGACAGCCTTGGTCTGGTCGAGAGCATTTTTGCCATCGAAGAAGAGTTCGATATATCAATTCCGTTCAACGCCAATGAACCAACCGCTGGTGAGTTTGATATTACCAGTGTGCAAGCCATCGTAACGGGTATCGAAACATTCGTTTCGGAGCAGGTCTAAGCGGCGATGCCTCGTGTTGTCATCACTGGTGCCGGCACAGTCAATGCACTGGGCCATTCGGTTGCTGAGACCAATGAGGCGATGCGCGAAGGGCGTTGCGGCATTGGGCAACTGGATTTCCAGGATGTTGAGCGTCTGACAATTCGGATCGGTGGGCAAGTCCGAGGGTTTCAGGAAGAAGAGCGCTATAATCGCCAACAGTTAGGTCTGTATGATCGATTTACACAGTTTACATTGGCCGCCGCAAAAGAAGCAATTGAGCAATCTGGGCTGACATTCTCGGGCGAATTGGCAGCCCGATCTGGGGTTATTTTGGGCACAGCTGGTGGTGGCGTGAACACGTGGGATCAGAATTACCGCCTTGTCTATGAAGAGGGCAAAAATCGCGTTCATCCTTTCGTGGTGCCAAAGTTGATGAACAACGCGGCAGCCAGTCACGTGTCGATGGAATGGAACCTCAAGGGACCTTCCTTTACGGTTGCCACAGCCTGTGCATCATCAAATCACGCGATGGCGCAAGCCTTTCAGATGGTACGTTCCGGAATGGCGCCAACCATGGTGACGGGTGGTTCTGAATCCATGTTGTGTTTTGGCGGTGTGAAAGCATGGGAAAGCCTGCGCGTCATGTCAAAAGATGCGTGCCGTCCCTTTAGCGCCAATCGAAACGGAATGGTGCAGGGCGAGGGGGCAGGCGTATTTGTCTTTGAAGAGATGGAGCACGCCAAGAAACGTGGGGCTGATATTCTGGCTGAAGTCGTTGGCTTTGGGATGACTTCGGATGCAGGCGATATTGTGATGCCGTCCAAAAGTGGAGCAGCCCGTGCAATGTCAGGCGCTTTAGCAGACGCCAAAATTGATGCAGATCAGGTTGGTTATATCAACGCACATGGCACAGGCACTGCGGCTAATGACAAAACTGAATGTTCGGCTGTGGCTGATGTGTTTGGCCCGCATGCCGACAAGCTGATGATGTCTTCGACCAAATCGATGCATGGCCACTTAATCGGAGGCACCGGCGCCGTCGAATTATTGGCCTGTATCATGGCACTGCGAGATGGCGTGATTGCGCCCACGATTGGATATGAAGAAAGCGATCCTGAATGCGCATTGGACGTGGTTCCAAACACTGCGCGGGATGCGAATGTGGATGTCGTCTTGTCGAATGCGTTTGCCTTTGGCGGCATGAACGCCGTCTTGGCATTGCGCAAATTCTAAAGCTATTTAACCTTACAAAAAAACCGCGTGAAGCACGCGGTTTTCCAGTGTCTTGTCCCGTCCCTGTAAACTTAGTTTTGTGGGAAGGATGTTTCTTGAATGCCTTTGGTGAACCCGCTCAACGACATTGTCAGTTCGACTTTCGATTCTGGCGAAATGATCGGAACGATCGTCAACTTTGCATTATTACCGCGCCGAAACGCTTGAACATCTTCAGCCGTCAAGCCTATGCGCGAATAGCATCCAACTGTGTTACAAAACGCGAAAGGGTACTTACGCGAATTGCTTCCATCGATTGAAAGGGTCAACTGATCTTGAAGAGAGGTTTCAAGCGGCACCACGATTGTCGCGCCTGCCTCTGCACGCCCACCCTCAGGTAGACGGAAAAGAGAAAACTCAACAACAGGCTGGCCGCTTTCGTCCTCGACCAATTGATACAATTGGCACGGATCATTACCGTCTTCTGTTCGGATACAACGCAATTCGAAAGCTTCGAACTCCCCTTTTACGTAAGGTTCGCCGACTTTAGTTTCGGTGTCAGCGTCAGCGTCTTGACCCAGATCGAATGTTTGATCGATTTCATTCGTTTCTGGTTCCGCAGGTTCGGGTGTGTCAGTGCTTTGGGCATAAAGTGGTGCCGCAAAGGACACGCAAAGAAGAGAGGCCAATCCCAATTGGCGCGCATCGTTCCAGGTTTTCATGACTGCTCCGGTCCATGGTTTCTGAATTGAAACGTTTGCTATCATGATCTGACCTGACTGTCAGTGCGAAAGCGCATCATTTTTTGGAGATAAGTGGGAAAACAAACAGATGTCGCGTAGAAATAGAAAAAGGGAACCCAGAGGTTCCCTTTTCCGATGTTTTTTGTGTCTCCCCGTCGGACTGGCCGACATATTATGGGAAGAGAGTATGGAACGGAAATGTAAGCGTCAACATCTAATGTAGGGAAACGACAGGGTTTTTGCAATTTTGACCTACGATCCCGTCGGACAATTCAGGTACATTTGAAAAAAATGCCGCACCCGAAGGTGCGGCCAGTCTGACAGGGAGGAAGTGTTCCACGCCAGAAGGACTGTTGGCGGGAACGAATTCACTATGGCGTGCATTCGTTAACTTTGTATGGTCACACCGATTAAGCTCTGCATTTTGCAAGGATAGGCTGCATGAACGATAGTGTTTTTATTGGCGGCGGTGGCGATGGCTACCAAAGGGCGCAAGGTTTGACCCTAAAATACGCCAACAGACACGGCTTGGTGGCAGGCGCGACTGGAACCGGAAAAACCGTAACACTGCAAATCTTAGCGGAAGGGTTTTCGAATGCAGGTGTTCCTGTGTTCTTGTCTGATGTGAAAGGCGATCTGTCTGGGCTTGCTCGGTCTGGCAGTGCCGATCACAAACTGCATGGCCCATTCACAGAGCGGGCGGAACGGATTCAGTTTCCCGATTTTTCCTATCAGGCAAGCCCGGTTACGTTTTGGGATCTGTATGGCGATCAAGGACATCCGGTTCGAACAACCGTTAGCGAAATGGGCCCGCTTTTATTGGCGCAATTGCTTGAGCTGACCGAAGCTCAAGAAGGGATTTTGAATATCGCCTTTCGATTGGCTGACGAAGAAGGCCTTCCATTGCTGGATCTGAAAGACTTGCAGGCATTGCTGGTTTGGATCGGTGAAAGCCGCGAAAAGCTGTCTTTGCGCTATGGTAATATTTCGACGCAATCCGTTGGCGCAATTCAACGGCGTTTGCTAGTCCTTGAAAATCAGGGTGCGACGCATTTGTTTGGCGAACCCGCCTTGGCGTTGACTGACCTCATGCGCACTGATGACGACGGGCGTGGGGTGGTTAATATTCTGGCCGCAGACAAATTGATGGGCGCTCCAAAGCTGTACGCGACATTTCTATTGTGGCTTTTGTCCGAATTGTTCGAAGAGTTGCCTGAAGTTGGCGACCCCGACAAGCCCAAGCTCGTATTCTTCTTTGACGAAGCGCATCTATTATTTGACGACGCCCCCAAAGCTCTGGTCGACAAGGTTGAACAAGTTGCCCGTTTGATCCGATCAAAAGGTGTTGGAGTCTATTTCATCACGCAAAACCCGGCAGATGTGCCCGAAGATATTCTGGGTCAATTGGGAAATCGGTTTCAGCATGCGTTGCGCGCTTTTACTGCCAAAGATCGCAAGGAATTGCGTATGGCGGCGGACACCTATCGCGAAAATCCACGGTTTTCGACAGAGGATGCGATCAAAGAGGTCGGCGTGGGGGAAGCGGTCACCTCGATGTTGCAGGATAAAGGTGTGCCGGGCATCGTTGAACGAACGTTGATCCGACCTCCGTCTTCGCAATTGGGACCAATCGCAAAGGCTGAGCGCGCTGCGCATTTGCAGGCTAGTGATTTGGCGGGAAAATACGAAGATAAGCTTGATCGGAAATCCGCTTTTGAAATGTTGAAAGCCCGATCTGAAACCGCTGCGCAAGAGGCTGCCAAGGCAGAAGAAAAAGCAGAGGAATTGGAGCCAGTGCTGCGCGAATTTAATGCTGGGCGTCGCTATACAGCGTCGCGGGTTGCCCGTTCGACGTCCCGTTCGACAACGCGCAAGGGCACTGGATTGGGACAGTCCATGACGAATATGGTTGTGAAAGAGCTGACTGGCACGACTGGCCGCCGTATTGTGCGCGGCATTCTTGGTGGGCTGTTCAAGGGGCGTTGACCCAACATTCATT
This sequence comes from Paracoccaceae bacterium, assembly GCA_039960995.1. GTDB lineage: Bacteria > Pseudomonadota > Alphaproteobacteria > Rhodobacterales > Rhodobacteraceae > JABSSA01. Next base: position 9,751 of record JBDVKF010000005.1, read on the forward strand.
CTAAGGCTGACAATAGCTTTGGATTGTCAGCCGGGATTGGTCCAAGTCCCCGTACAACTAAGAAAGGCCACACCTGTTTTCAGGTGCGGCCCTTTCAAAGAAAAAGTCTCTTTCAAACGCGCCTCAAAATATGAGGATTACATTTGAAGATACCATCCAATTGATTATGAATTCTTTAGTCGCAGACCTTCTGCAAGGCAGATGTCGTCTGCTTCTTTAACGGACATGGACGCCGGTCGGTCGATGGATCGATCCCAAATCACACGCTCTTTTGTATAGAGCTGGCATGTGACCACACCCTTCGGCGTTTGAAGTTGAACGGGTGTTGTTTCAAATTGTGCCGGAGACGTGGCGCAACCAGCAACCGCAAGCGGTGCGATCAAGCCCATTGTCATAATTCGGAACATATTCTTTAACCTTTTCCAATATTGTACTTGTTCTGCGAGATTGGACAGAAACTAACGCCGGTTCCGTTTTGGTGCAAACATTTGTTCGGTCTGTACAATTTATGCGGTAATTATGCACAAAAAGTTAACGTTCTGGTATCAACCCGCGAGGGCTGAACCGCAAAACGAGAAGTAATATCAAACCCATAGTCAGCAATCTCATGTGTGCTGCCGAATCGAGCAAGTGTTTGCGCAACCCACTTTCATCCGCCATTCCATAGGTGATCAGTTGCATCAAACCCAAACCGAGGGGTTCGACCATGACCCATAACCACCAGATCAGGATACCCCCGAGAACCGCGCCCAGGTTGCTTCCTGAGCCGCCGACGATGACCATAACCCAGATCAGGAATGTGAAGCGTAATGGTTGATAGGAACTGGGGGTCAGTTGCCCATCGAGCGTAACCATCATCGCACCTGCCATTCCACAAATAGCTGAGCCAAGGACGAAGACTTGCAAATGGCGAGCGGTGACATCTTTCCCCATTGCTTCTGCGGCGACTTCGTTGTCACGGATCGCCCGCATCATACGCCCCCAAGGCGAATTCAGGGCTTTCTGAGCCATCCAAAATAAGACTAACAAAACAATCGTAAACAAAATGGCGTAAGCGCCTTTGACCCACAGCGTCGATGCCGTCACAGGATCCAGGCCCAGACTGGTCGCGCGTTCAACAAATGCGGGATCATTTTGCATATCGATTTCGTATCCGGCCAAACCGGGGCGAGGCAGGCCGATGACATTCTTTACGCCACGGCTGAGCCAATCTTCGTTCTTCAGGATCGCGATAATGATTTCCGAAATACCCAACGTCGCAATCGCCAAATAATCGCTTCGCAACCCAAGCGCGGTCTTACCAATCACCCAGGCCGCACCTGCAGCCAAAAGCCCGCCAACTGGCCATGCCAACACAACTGGAAGGCCAAGCCCCCCTAAATAGCCGGCATTGGCGGGGTTCACCGCTTCAATCGCTTTTACTGACGGATCGAACACGCCGCGAAACAGGAAAAACCCGACGATAATGATTGCCGCGACGCCTAACCCTCGGATGCGACCGCGGGGCAGGCGGGCATAGGCCAGAATGGCTGCAACAATGGTTGCGGCGCCAAGAACCAATCCCAAAAGGACACCAAATCCACCTGCGGACCAAGCTTCGTCAACTGGTTTCACAGAGACCAACACAGTGGCCAGACCACCCAATGCGACAAACCCCATGATGCCCACATTGAACAACCCGGCAAAACCCCATTGAAGGTTCACACCCAATGCCATGATCGCGCTGATCAAGCCAAAGTTCAGGATTTGGATGGATGTATTCCACGAATAGGTAAAGCCTGTGGCGATCAACAAAAGAGCGACAAGGCCAAAGTAAAGCGTATTGCGAGTTGAATCTGTCATACTGCTTTCCCCGCAAACAAACCGGTTGGTCGGAACAAGAGCACGATGAGCAAAATCACAAAACTGACGGCGAATTTATAATCCGTCGACAACAGTTGTGCTAAGCCGTCCGGTGCAAGTGATTCCGGAAGGGCGTATCCCGCGACTTTTTTCCAAGCATAGGTGATCATCACTTCGGAAAAGGCGATGGTGAAGCCCCCTGCAATTGCGCCCAATGGGCTGCCTAGGCCACCGACGATGGCGGCGGCAAAGATTGGCAGCAACAGTTGGAAATAGGTGAACGGTTTAAAGGACTTATCCAACCCATAAAGCACGCCTGCAATGGTCGCCAGAGCGGCCACAATCAACCATGTGATCATCACAACACGTTCTGGATTGATACCGGACAGCAATGCCAAATCTTCGTTGTCGGAATATGCACGCATTGATTTTCCGGTGCGTGTGCGGTTCAAAAACCAGAACAGAATAACAACCACGATAATGGCAGTGACAACGGTCAGTCCCTGGGTTGTTCTGAAGGCCAATCCTTCGTCTAGTCCTGTTAACGTTTTGAATTCACGCACGGATATGATGAACCGTTCACCATCCAAAAAGTTCTGATCATTTGGGCCGATGATAAATCGAACCAAGCCGTTCATGATGAACATCACCCCCAAAGAGACCATCACAAATATGATCGGTTTGGCCTTTTGTTCTCGATAAAATCGATAGACGAAGCGATCTGTGAACAAAATGAACAATGCGCAGCCAAAGATCCCAAAGGGCAAGGCCAGCAGCGCAGTCGGCAATGGCCCAAGCGAGAGACCCCAAGATTGAAACAGCCACGTGATCAATATCGTCGTCATTGCGCCAAAGGCCATCGTATCCCCATGCGCAAAGTTCGAAAACCGCAGGATGCCATAGATCAGCGTGACACCAAGGGCCCCTAACGCCAGTTGGGATCCGTAGGCAATCGCGGGGATCAGAACGAAATTGGAAAGCACAACAAATGCGTTGAGAAGTTCCATTAGCGACATTCCCCTAAATAACTGATCATCAATGGCCCTTCGGCATAATGAACCGTGTACCGGGCCGCACCGTTTGGTGCGATTGTCAGGAAATGACGCGCAGAGAACGTTCCGCCAGACAACGACGTCGTTTCATCCTGAACAACACCAACAAGGTCTTCTGTGCCGATATCCGATGACAATTGGACCGACGCGACCATTGCATTTGTTTCGAGGCCGCTGGTTTCGCCTTCCAGGTCAATGGAATACTGTGTTTCGCCGCAGGATTCAGTTTCGTAGCATTCTGATGTGAATTCACACATCATTGCAAATTCCTGTTGAACAGGCGGGGCGTTTGGATTGCGGCTTCCAAAAACTGGCCTTTCCTGTGCCATTACGGGGGCTACGGCCGTTGACAAGATTAACGCCGCCCAGATGCAAACTTTCATCATCACCCTCCCAAGAACGATTTACGCACTTCGGGGTCGTTCAGCAGTTCCTTGCCCGTTCCCGTAAATGCATTTCGCCCTTGAACCAGAACAAAGCCTTTGTCTGCAATTTCAAGAGCTTGCCGCGCATTTTGTTCGACCATCAAGATCGGAATTCCTGTGCGTGCGACTTCGATGATCCGATCAAAAAGCTCATCCATAACGATGGGCGATACGCCCGCCGTTGGTTCGTCCAACATCAGAATTTTGGGCTGCGTCATCAGGGCGCGCCCGACGGCGACTTGCTGACGTTGCCCCCCGGACAGCTCACCAGCCGCCTGACGGCGTTTGTCACGCAAGATCGGGAACAGGGTATAAACCTGTTCCATCGTCTCAGCGATGTCATCGGTGCGGATGAAGGCTCCCATCTCAAGGTTTTCTTCCACGGTCATCGACGTAAAAATATTCGAGGTTTGAGGCACAAACCCCATGCCCTGTGCCACGCGATCTTGTGGGGAGAGCTTTGTGATGTCCTCACCGTCCAACCGCACAGAACCTTGCCGCACATTCAGCATGCCAAAAACGGCCTTCATTGCCGTGGATTTACCCGCGCCATTAGGGCCAACAATTACAGCAATTTCGCCGGGATTCACAGCAACGGTACAGTCATGCAGGATATCAGGCCCCGCACCATAGCCGCCTGTCATGCCATCGCCGATAAGGAAGGGGTTAGTCATTATTTCCACGGCCCGTCCCATTTGAAATTAGTTTTCATGATGTTCAGTAAACCTTCGTGAAAAGCGAGATCCTCTTCTGGCACCGCGTCGGGCGTATCGCTGTCTTCCAGATCGCGGGTTGTTTCCACAAATCCCAAACCTTCGTCGAGTCGGAACACTGTCAATCGCAGCACGACCCGTTGTCCGTCCGCCCCACGAACGATGGAGACTTCACGGGAAGGCACACCAGTTGGCGTGCTGTGCTGTGACAATACGGCTTCGCGCGTACGCTCTCCACGAGGAGAGGCATCAAACACATTGGTTTTGATCAATGTTGTGACCTCCTGAGCTGACAGTGCCCTTGATGCGCGACGATCCATGACTAAAACACGGACAGCGGCACGTCGTCGTTCATCCCACTTGAACAAAGCCTGTTTAACATCGCCATCAAGGGTCTGTGTCTCTAGTACCCACGGCGTATCCTTGTAACAAACACTCAGGTTTTGACCGTAAAACGTGCAAGGGCCATGCCTTTCGGTCGACTTGAAGAGCGAGCGTTCATTGTTCGTGACGAACTTCGCACCGCCATTACCCGAACTTTGCGCAATGGATGCCCCAGAAGACGCAAGCGTGACGCACACTAAAGCGAATGTTACCATTAGTCTCATGCGCCTACCTTGTCTTTGTTTTTAAGGCCCGTGCCCAAATATGCTTCGATGACGGCGTCATTAGCTTTGATCTCGGCCAGCGTGCCTTGGGCCAGCACTTTGCCCTCGGCCATGCAGATCACCGGATCACAGATTTTTCCAATGAAATCCATGTCATGTTCGATCACAACAAAGGTGTAATTGCGTTCCTTGTTCAGGCGTAAAATCGCATCGCCAATTGTATTCAGCAGGGTTCGGTTCACGCCTGCGCCGACTTCGTCTAGAAACACGATCTTGGCGTCGACCATCATCGTGCGGCCCAGTTCCAGCAGCTTTTTCTGCCCGCCAGAGACTTGGCCCGCCTTGTGGTCTGCCAAATGTTCGACGGTCAGAAATTCCAGAACCTCGTCGGCTTTGGCCCGCAGCGCGCGCTCTTCATTCGCAATTCGTTTGCGCCCGATCCAAGTGTTCCAAAGGGTTTCACCAGATTGCGCGCCGGGCACCATCATAAGGTTTTCGCGGCATGACATCGATGAAAATTCGTGCGCGATCTGAAATGTCCGCAGCAATCCTTTGTGAAACAAAGTATGTGGCGGCAAACCTGTGATGTCTTCACCGTCCATGGTGACACGGCCAGATGTTGGTTTAAGAACGCCGGCGATCACATTGAAAAGAGTTGTTTTTCCAGCGCCATTTGGGCCAATTAACCCAGTGATCGATCCGGGTATAATCTGTAAGGACGCGCCGTCCACGGCGTGAAACCCACCAAAGTGTTTGTGAATATCGTCTACGACGATCATCCGACCCCCTAAGCCGCCTTGGAAGCGGTCTTAATAACATGGAAACAGCCCGAAGAAGTCTTCGGGCTGCTGTTTATTGAAAAGACAGGTTAATCAGCGGAAGCCAGCCGTGTTGTCTTTACCGCCATCAAAGTTGATTTCACGGTAATTGCCTGCAGCTTCACCTGGTCCGATCAGCTCAACACCGGTTGCACCGACATAATCGATGTCACCGCCGTCTTTGATGATCTGCAGAGCTTTGGCCAATTCTCCAACACCGATTTTCTCGCCGGGTGCATTTGCCACGTCCATGATCTTGCCTTTGTAGTCAGCCGAGTCTTTGGAGTTTGCGGCTTGCATCGCCAACATGATCAACGCCGCAGCATCATAAGATTCTGGTGTGAACGGAGAGCTGGAATCAAACGCGCCACCAACATGGTTAGCGAAAGCTTCTGAAAGTTCGTCGGATGGGCTGGGATGTGCACCCGAAGATCCGTCAATTTCCGAGCCAAAATTTTCCAGCAATTTTGCTGAAATCATTCCATCCGGGAAGTGGAACGTATCAAACGCACCGGAATCCAATGCCGCGCGCACGATGCCTGACCCGCCTTGGTCTACGTAACCGGCTACGACCAAACGGTCACCGCCTGCGGATGCCAATGATGCGACTTCCGCAGAATAATCCGCTTTGCCATCTTCATGTGCAGTGTTGATTGTGACCGAACCACCTTCGGCTTCGTAAGCGGCCTGGAATGCATCGGCGAGACCTTTACCATAATCGTTATTGGTATAGGTGACGGCAACTTCTTTGATGCCCAAATCCATCAGAATTTGTGTGATAACAACGCCTTGGCGCGCATCCGAAGGGGATGTCCGGAAGAACAGGCCGTTGTCTTCGTTGTTGGCATGGCTCAGGCCGGGCGATGTTGCCGATGGTGAAATCATCACTGTCCCGTTGGGAAGTGCGACATTGGTCAGGATCGAGCCTGTTACGCCGGAACAATCTGCGCCAACGATGCCGTCGACTTTGTCCGCTGTAATAAGACGTTCAGCAGCGGCATTTGCCGCACCCGCGTCGATACATGTCGAATCTGCACGCACAGATGACACTGTCGCGCTGTCCAAAAGCAATCCGCTGTCTGTGACTTCTTTCATCGCCAGTTCAGCGCCATCGGCCATGGATGGTGTCAGCGATTCAATGGGACCCGTGAACCCCAAAATAACGCCCAGTTTGACTTCTTTTGCGTGGCCGCCAGCAAACGCGCCGCCTGCCAAGATCGCCGTCGCAGCTGTGGCTGCAAGCAAATTTTTCATTTGTTTCTCCCAATGTGGATCTTATTGTCCTGATCGGGGAGCCTAAGCAGGCTTTCTTTAAAAGAAAAGTGCCTTTCGATGATCACAACCCTGTTGATGCAGGTGGAAGCGATGTCATGCGTACTTAATTACCGGAGAGTCCCACAGGAGAACACAATGCGCGTCTTTTTATCACTTTTGTGTCTGTGCTTAGCTGGCACATCCGCTGCAGCATTAGAAGTCAGCCAAGGTTCGGTTAACGTCACGCCCGTCGTCACTGGGCTTGAGCAACCATGGGCTGTCGCGCCTTTGCCAAACGGTGCGGCATTGGTCACGGAACGCCACGGGCATCTGTTGTATGTGCAAGGTGGTCAAACCAAGCGCGTTGGCGGTGTCCCGGCTGTGGTCGCAGAAGGACAGGGTGGTTTGTTGGATGTCACTCTGGCCAGAGATTTCCAAAGCAGTCGCACCGTCTTTTTGACCTTCGCCAAAAAACAGCCAAACGGGTCTGGAACCGCAATAGCGTCGGCCCAATTAAGCAATAACGGATCGCGATTGAATAATGTGAAGATTCTGTTTGAGGCGGCACCCGTCGGCAGAACAGGCCGGCATTACGGATCACGCGTGGTCGAAGCGAAGGATGGGACTTTGTTTGTCACGATTGGTGATCGTGGAGATCGCCCGTCGGCGCAAGACCGCAGCAATCACAACGGATCGATCATACGCATCAATCGCGATGGGACAGTACCACGCGATAATCCTTTTGTCGGACAGTCCGACATTCAACCGCATATCTGGTCTTTTGGGCATCGCAATCCGCAGGGTGCGGGAATTGATGCCAACGGAACACTTTGGACAGCTGAACACGGTGCGCGTGGCGGGGATGAAGTCAATCGCATCAAAAAGGGCGCCAATTTTGGCTGGCCAGTCATTTCGTACGGCAGACATTATTCCGGCGGCAAGATTGGCGAAGGCACATCGAAAGCCGGGATGGAACAACCAAGCCATTTTTGGGACCCTTCAATCGCACCGTCGGGATTGCTGGTCTATACTGGGAATATGTTTCCGGATTGGCGTGGCGATATTTTTGTTGGCAGCTTAAAATTCGATCACATCTCACGGATTGAACGAAAAGGGACGAGAGTTTCTGAAGTCGAACAAATCAAAGGTGCGGAAACAGACCGTGTGCGTGACATTGTTCAAGCTCCGGACGGGTCGATTTGGTTTATCTCTGTTGGGAATGGCACGGTTTATCGAGTGGCCAATTAATTCGCCACCAATTGCCGGGGATCAGATAGATAGGCGCGACCCATGAGCGCCACGCTCACGGTATGGGGTCGTGTCATAATGTGCGCGGTAGCATTTGGAAAAATGTGACGGGCTGGCAAACCCGCTAGCCAAAGCGACGTTGATCACGCTCATATCTGTTTGCATGAGCAGGTTGCGCGCCTTTTGCAAACGCAACTCCATATAATATCGCTTTGGGCTGCGGTTCAGATACCGGCGAAACAGCCGTTCCAGCTGGCGTGTCGACATGCCTACATCTTTTGCCAAAAGCGAGGGGCTGATGGGTTCCTCGATGTTTTGCTCCATGATCTGGATCACTTTGCTTAGCTTTGGATGGCGCACACCAATGCGCGTTGGCACAGACAACCGCTGAGTGTCCTGATCGGTGCGGATCGAGGCGTAGATCATTTGATCCGCGACCGAATTTGCCAATTCCTCGCCATGCGCGTCTGCAACAAGCTTGAGCATCAGATCTATTGATGATGTACCCCCAGCCGTTGTGACGCGGGTGCCATCGACGATAAAGACAGACTTGGTCAGATCGACTTCCGGGAATTCCTCAGAAAAGCTATCTTGATTTTGCCAATGAAGCGTCGCCCGCTTTCCGTCAAGCAACCCTGCCTTCGCCAACGAATATGCTGCTGTGCACAATCCACCAATTATGGGGCCTTTGCGTGACTCGCGACGAAGCCAATTCAGGATACGTTTGGTCGTCGCGTCTTGAATATTGATTCCACCAACCAGAAATACCAAGTCGTCTCGGGACAGTTCTGGCAGATCGCCATCGACCTGGAATATCGTACCTGTAGACGCGGCGACCGCTTCGCCGCCTTCACTGGTGACGGTCCACCTGTATAATTCACGACCACCCATCATGTTTGCGATCCGCAAAGAATCGAGCGCACCGGCGAAGCTAAGAAGAGAAAAATTCTCAAGTAAAACAAATACAAACCGCTGTGACTTCATGTCGTCTGAAGTTCCGTGCGCGGCGCGATTTTGTGTGCTCATGGTGCGTTACCGGGCTAATAGGTATTCACGTGGTCGGACACCTTGACCACGCGCGACCTTTGGCGTCAAGAGCTTGCATTTGCTCTATGGCGTAAACGTCATTGCTTTAGTATATCCTCAAACTCGCAACACTCATAGCGGAGAGAAAAGATGAGCGATTGGATGAAATCTGACTGGCGCAACAAGCCCCGGATACAGATGCCCGATTATACCGATGCCGTGGCCCTTCAGGCGGTTGAGGCGCAGCTCTCACAGTATCCACCGCTGGTATTTGCAGGCGAGGCACGCAGGCTGAAAACACAACTGGCGGCTGCATCCCGTGGCGAAGCGTTTTTACTGCAAGGTGGCGATTGCGCCGAAGCCTTTGACCAATTCAACGCGGATATGATCCGTGACACGTTCAAAGTCATGCTGCAAATGGCGATGGTTTTGACATTTGGCGCTAAAGTTCCGGTCATTAAGGTCGGTCGCATGGCGGGCCAGTTTGCCAAGCCGCGTTCGGCGCCGACGGAAACGTTGGATGGAGTAGAACTGCCAAGCTACCGTGGCGATATAATCAACGATTTGGCGTTCACGTCTGAATCGCGCATTCCAGATCCAAAACGTATGCTGCAGGCTTACACTCAGGCGGCTGCCACTTTGAACCTGTTGCGCGCCTTTTCGACAGGCGGGTATGCAGACATGAAACGCGTTCACTCTTGGACGCTTGGCTTTGCGGATACGGCTGAGGCGGAAAAATACCGCGAAATTGCCAATCGTATTCAAGACACGATCGATTTCATGGCGGCGGCAGGCATTGACGCCAACACGACACATGAATTTTCGACTGTGGAATTCTACACAAGCCACGAGTCGCTTTTGCTTGAGTATGAAGAAGCCATGACACGGCTTGATTCGACATCCGGTCAGTGGCTTGCGGGGTCGGGCCACATGATCTGGATCGGCGACAGAACACGCCAGCCAGACGGGGCGCATGTCGAATTCTGCAAAGGCGTTCAAAACCCGATTGGCCTGAAATGTGGTCCAAGCATGGAGGTCGACGACCTTAAACGCTTGATGGCAACATTGAACCCGGAAAACGAAGCAGGTCGTTTGACCCTGATTTCGCGTTTTGGCGCAGGTAAAGTTGGTGATCATCTACCACGTTTGATCAAAGCGGTTCAGGAAGAAGGCGCTGATGTCGTTTGGGTCTGTGATGCGATGCATGGCAACACGATCAAATCGGCAACGGGCTATAAAACACGCCCGTTCCAGCAGGTTCTGACCGAAGTGCGCGAATTCTTTGGTGTGCATCACGCCGAAGGTACAATTCCCGGTGGTGTGCATTTCGAAATGACGGGTTCGGACGTGACTGAATGCACAGGTGGTGTTCATGCCGTCAGCGAAGAAGATCTGAAAGACCGTTACCACACAGCTTGTGATCCGCGTCTGAACGCAAGCCAGTCTTTGGAGCTTGCGTTCCTTGTGGCCGAAGAACTGTCCGTGTTACGTGGAAAGGCCCACAAAAAAGTGGCCAGCTGATAAAAAAATGGCGCGCTTAGATTGGCGCGCCACTTTTTTAAGCAATTAATTTCGTTTGAGACTTGTCAGTCTTCGCTTTTTACGAGGCGCAGATACGGAATGTCCCCACCTTTGGCCGGTGGCCGTTTGGTTGGCGCTGGTTCAAACGACGGTTTGTCCTCAGAAAACCCCTTGATTTGCGAGGGAATCGCCGCCGGTTTAGGAGTGGCTTTTGGCTCTTGCGCCTCAGGTGCTGCCGCAGATGCAGAGATCGGGCGGATTTTCACACCAACCACGTCAAAGCGCCGCGGGCTGCGTCCGATATCGCCTTGTGCCACAAAGCATCCAAGAATTCTGCTGACATCACCCAGATCGCTTTTCAGCGGCAGCAGGATAATGCGTGCATCCATAATCGGTTTATCGCGACCTGATTCTGCGGCTAGGCGCAGTTCACACACAGCGGGGCGTTGAAAAACCTCTTCCAATGCGTCGCTTAACTGCCGGCGACCCGAAGGCGTAATGAATGACGTCATCGGCATTCCACGCACTTCCATACCCATCAAATCACTGAGGTGACTGCCCGCAATTCGCAAGCGCGCCATGCCCGGAGCGATCCGTTCCAAGACAAAAGTATGCTCCAACGCCGTCTCAATCCCACGCGGATCAATCTCTGATCGCTTGGGCATCAAGCGTGTGTCTCGCAAGTCTTCCCAGTAACCTTCTACTTGGGAGATTGCTGAATATCCGGTTTCAGTTCTGAACTCTGTCATTGCCACCACATTGTGGGGGTTTTCCCGATGCTTGTCCATGTCTTGCTCACTCACTAACAGATTGAAAGTTCAATCTTCCCTGACGATCCACCTCGTCGATTTCTTCTCAAGTTATAACTTAATTTAGTCTAACTGCGCTCCTACTTTCTAAACGTTTGGTTAATCACTATTCCTCGACCCCTGATTGAGCTGCTTCTTGCCGCGGCTTTCCAGAGCGCGTAAGCCACGTCCATGACAAAAGAAAATGATCAATCCAAACTGCGGTCTATGACCGGTTTTGCAAATGCCGAAGGCAGCTTTGATGCGTGGCGTTGGAACGCAGAGTTGCGTTCTGTTAACGGGAAAGGGCTCGATCTGCGGTTGCGTTTGCCGGATTGGGTCGAAGGATTAGAACAGAGCGCACGCGCGATTATGTCATCCCGGCTAAAGCGCGGGAACGTCAATCTGAACATTCGCGTATCAAGAGATGATGCGGCGGGCCAAACCGTTGTGAATTCTGCCCAATTGGATTCGGTCCTTGCCGCTTTGCGCGAAATTGAAGCACGTGCTTTGTCGACAGGATTGGATCTTGCTCCGTCCAGAGCGGCGGATATTGCTGTGGTGCGCGGTGTTCTGGAACAGGAACAGGCCGAAAACACAGACACAGGTCCGTTGAAAGACGCAATTTTGAAAGATGTCCAAGCGTTGGTGGTCTCGCTGGACGACATGCGGGCCAGCGAAGGGGATGCATTGGCGGCGATTTTGCTTGGCCAACTTGACGAGGTGAAACGCCTTACCGTTGCAGCCGCTGATTTGATTGAAGCCCGCAAAGACAAGATGAGCGAACAGCTAAAGGTGAACCTTGCACGGGTACTGGATGGCGCACCGTCCGCTGATCCGGACCGTGTGGCGCAAGAATTGGCGATGATTGTTGTCAAAACGGATGTGACCGAAGAACTGGATCGCCTAAAAGCTCATATTGCGGCGGCGAAAACGTTGATCGATGATGGCGGCGGTGTTGGTCGCAAGCTTGATTTTCTGATGCAGGAATTCAATCGCGAAGCAAACACACTGTGTTCTAAGGCGCAAAACAACGACCTGACTACAATTGGTCTGGACCTCAAAGCGGTCATAGATCAAATGCGGGAACAGGTTCAGAATGTGGAGTGATGGCATGATCCAACGTCGCGGGCTTTTGATCATTCTTTCATCGCCATCTGGCGCTGGTAAATCCACTTTGGCAAAACGTATGCGCAATTGGGACGCGGATATTGCTTTTTCCGTGTCGGCAACGACGCGTGCACCGCGCATTGGCGAAACAGATGGCGCTGATTACCATTTCATTCCGGAACACGAATTCAAGACGATGGTGATTGATGGTCAGATGCTGGAACATGCACATGTTTTCGGCAACTTTTACGGATCACCACGCCCGCCCGTTGAAGAGGCGATTTCGCAAGGCCGGGATGTTCTGTTCGACATTGATTGGCAGGGCGCGCAGCAAATTCGAAATTCCGAACTTGGCCAGCACACGTTGTCTATTTTCCTTTTGCCGCCCTCCATTCGGGAATTGCGCAAACGGCTTGAAGGACGTGGGCAAGACGACGAAAGCGTCATTTCAAAGCGGATGTTGCGCAGCTGGGATGAGATCAGTCACTGGGACGGTTATGATTTCGTTCTGGTCAACGATGATCTGGACGCCACCGAAGCACGTCTGAAAACAATAATAGAAGCGACCCGCTTGCGACGTCTTCAGCAACCGGACCTGACGGCGCATGTGCGCCAGTTGCAAGCCGAATTCGAGGATATGTCATGACCCTTTACGCCTTGGGAGACAAACAGCCGACGATCCACGACGATACGTGGGTGGCACCAGATGCCAACCTGATTGGCGATATCGTTTTGGAAGCGGCATCTAGCGTTTGGTTCTGCGCAACATTGCGTGGCGACAACGAGACGATCACAGTCGGGGCAGGGACGAACGTTCAGGAGAACTGTGTTTTTCACACGGATCTTGGTTTTCCACTGACAATCGGGCGCAATTGTACGATCGGTCACAAAGTGATGCTGCACGGATGTTCGATTGGGGATAACTCTTTGATCGGCATGGGCGCGACAATTCTAAACGGTGCCAAAATTGGCAAGAATTGCCTGATTGGTGCCGGGGCTTTGATCACCGAAGGCAAAGAAATCCCAGCTGGCAGCCTTGTCATGGGCACGCCGGGTAAGGTTGTGCGCAGTTTGGATGCGGCATCGATCAAAGTGCTTGAGGCGTCCGCGCTTCATTATCAAGACAATATGCGGCGCTTTCGCGCAGAATTGCGGGTGGTTTAATGCGCAACGACAAAGGCACGATTATCCGGCCAGACCCTTTGCCGGACAGTGCAAGCTATCCGGTGGTGACACCGTTATCGCCGTCCGTGGTCTATGGCTCGGACACGCCCGATATGCTGGATCAGCAATATGATGGCGATTTGCATGGGTATACCTATAGTCGCGAAGGCCATCCAAACGCTGACGTTGTCGCCAAACGCGTCGACCGCCTTGAAGGGGCGCCGCATCTGGGTGTTGTGACCGGGTCGGGTATGGCGGCTGTGTCTGCGGTTCTATTGGGACTGACGCAACCGGGCGATCATATCATCGGGAGCAATCAGCTTTATGGTCGAACCATGCGCCTGATGAACGAGGATTTGCCTCGGTTGGGTATGCAAACCAGTCTGGTGGATGTGGGCAATGTTAACGCGGTGCGCGATGCCCTGCGTCCAGAGACAAAGATGATCATCGTCGAAGTTGTGTCAAATCCGACTTTACGTGTTGCGGATATGGACGGGCTTGCCCAGCTTGCGCGCGAGAGCAACCTGACGCTGGTTGTCGATAACACGTTTACAACGCCGCGCAGTTACCAACCATTTGCGCATGGTGCCGACATCGTCATCCATTCTTTGACAAAACTGCTGTCCGGGCATTCCGACGCCATGCTTGGTTATGTCGCTGCACGTGACGCCGAGGTGTTGGACCGATTGCGCATTTTCTCTGTGACCACGGGCCTAACACCAAGCCCGTTTGATTGCTGGATGACGGAACGCGGTATGCTGAGCTTTGATTTGCGGTTTGATCGCGCCCAGAGCAGTGCAAAAGTGCTGGCGGATTTCCTGGCGGGACAAAGCGGTGTTAAGCGCGTCATTTATCCCGGACGCGAAGATCACCCGGATCACGAACGTGCCAAGGCTTTGTTGGGTGATCAGTTTTGCAACATGGTCAGTTTCGAAATTGAAGGTGGCCGGGCCGCCGCAAATGCCTTTTCGCGGGGGGCAAACGGATTGGCCTTTGCGCCGACATTGGGGGATGTGGGGACAACTGTGTCGCATCCCGCGTCCTCGTCACACAGAGCATTGACAGAAGACCAGCGTGCAGCATTGGGAATAAGTGAAGGGTTCTTTCGGATTTCCGTCGGATTGGAAAACCCGGATGATTTATGCGGCGCGTTTGTCCGAGGTCTGGACGCGTTGAAGGGCTGACAAAGTTGATGAGCGACACGGATCTGGCAAATTTGTTGGCGGCTGTTCCTTTGCCTGCCATCGCGATCAATCAGCAGGACGTGATCATTGGGGCAAACACGGAAGCCGCCGCATTGATAAATCAGAATTTGGTGGGCCGAAACTACATCACCATGTTGCGTCAACCGGCATTGCTGGATGCGATTGAAGCAACCTTGCAAGACGGTACACCGCGCCGCTCGCGTTATTTTCTAAGCGATGGGGCGCAAGATACGACGTTTGATGTCAGCTGTAGGGCCATTGCCAGTGCGCTTGGTCATGACAGTGTGCTTCTGTGTTTTTCCGACATTTCCCAGTTGCAACAGGCTGGGCAAATGCGCCGCGATTTTGTTGCAAATGTTAGTCACGAGTTGCGCACGCCTCTGACCGCTTTGATTGGGTTTATTGAAACGCTGCGTGGGCCTGCGCGCGACGACCCTGCCGCAACCGACAGATTTCTGGGAATCATGCAGGGCGAGGGTGAACGCATGAACCGCCTTGTGGGTGATTTGCTGTCGCTTAGCCGGGTGGAAGGGGATGAGCGTGTCCGTCCAACAACTCAGATCGAGTTGATCGAACATTTGGAATCTATCAAGCGTACGATGGCACCATTGGCGCAGGACGCGCAGGTCGCATTGGAACTGGACTGTGACGTTGCCAAAATCGGAATGACGGCTGATGCGGATCAGTTGACACAAGTGTTCACCAATCTGATTGAAAACGCGATCAAATACGGGGGCTCTGGCGGACGGGTCGTTTTGCGTGTTCGTGCATCAGAACGCGAAGCGGTTTTGCGCGCAATGGGAGTTTGCGTTCAGGTGATCGATCATGGCCCCGGGATCGATCCGGTTCATCTGCCGCGATTGACGGAACGCTTTTACCGGGCGGATGATCACCGCAGTCGTGCGCTTGGCGGTACAGGTCTGGGGCTGGCTATTGTCAAACACATCATCAATCGTCACCGGGGACGATTGCGGGTTGAAAGCGAATTGGGGCAGGGGGCCACGTTCACTGTTTTGATACCGATCGACAGTTTTTTGGCCGTTTGACCCCAAGTAAAACTGCAGCTGTCATAAAACTGTTACGTGAGTGTCACAAAAGAATAGCACAGCGACCATAGATGGTTGTTCAAGGGCCCCGATCGGGGATCCGCTTTGGGATGACATACAGGAGTTACTCATGTCATTTGTGAAATTATCCTCTTCGGTCTTGGCGTTGTCCGCATTTGCTGCAACATCTGCGGTTGCACGCGATCAAGTGCAAGTGGCCGGATCGTCCACCGTTCTACCTTACGCGTCTATTGTGGCAGAAGCGTTCGGCGAGAATTTTGATTTCCCCACACCTGTGGTTGAATCTGGCGGATCGTCCGCTGGTCTCAAACGGTTTTGCCAAGGTGTCGGGACAGAACACACAGATATCGCCAACTCGTCCCGCAAAATTCGCGAAAATGAAATCGCGGCTTGCGCTGAAAATGGTGTGAGCGAAATCATCGAAGTCCGCATCGGTTATGATGGTATCGTGTTTGCGTCGCAATATGACGGCCCGGATTACACGACCTTTTCGCAATCCGATATTTTCAACGCTTTAGCGCCTAAAGTCATGGTTGACGGCACATTGACCGACAACCCGTATAAGCAATGGTCGGACTTTAATCCTGATCTTCCAGCCGAAGACATTTTGGCCTTCATTCCGGGCACTAAGCACGGCACGCGCGAAGTCTTTGAAGAAAAGGTGATTGCAGCCGGGTGCGAGGCGACAGGCGCGTTTGAGGCGATGATAGCGGCTGGCATGTCAGAACATGACGCCGAAGACGCCTGCCTAGAAGTTATGACTGATGGGCGTTCTGTCGACATCGATGGCGATTACACAGAAACGCTGGCGTCGATCGATGCCAATGCAAACGGTATCGGTGTGTTTGGTTTGGCGTTTTACGAGAATAACACAGACAAGTTGAAAGTCGCGACAATGGGTGGTGTTGAACCAACTACTGAAACGATTTCCACTGGCGAATATCCTGTGTCGCGCCCATTGTTTTTCTATGTGAAGAAAGCCCATATCGGCGTGATCCCAGGTCTGAAAGAATTCGCCGAATTCTTCGTGGCCGATGAAATCGCGGGCGAAGATGGACCTTTGGCCGAGTATGGTCTTGTTTCGGATCCTGAGCTGACGCAAACGCAAGACGTGGTTTACGAAGAAGTCATCATGGACGGCGGCAGCTAATTGGTCCACACGGACTTTTCTGCTTATTACAATTCATGTGAGGCGGCGCTTCTGTCGCCTCATGTTACAAAAAGTTAATCCTCGAATATTTGCAGGACATCAGGGGGACAGATGCCCGTTTACTGGCTTTGCATAATTGTGATGGGTCTTGCGACGCTTGGGTTCTTTTTGGGGCGCAAACGCGCGCTTCAGGATGCCGGCGGCAACCGCACCAATTTGCATTCGCTTCCATCCTATTATGGCTGGAACGTTTTTATGAAAGCGGTTGTGCCTGCTTTTGGTTTGATGGTGATTTGGCTGCTGGTTCAGCCCGTTATTATTCAAAATAAGGTTTCAAAATTAATTCCAGCAAGCGAGATCACTGACGGCTCAAACATTGGGCTCATCATGACAGAAGTGCGCCGAACCGCCGTTGGTTTGGAAAATGCCGTCGCATCGGGTGTGATTGACGAAGACACGGCAGCAAACGCAGACGCGGATGTTGCCGACGTCACCAGCCGCCTGAAAGACGCAGGCCAAGTTGTAACAGGGATCACGCAACCAATTCTACAGGCGGCTCAGGTGTATAGAGCTTCGGCCGCATCCTCGACGCTAGCGATGACCATTTTGGTTGTGCTTACAGCGATTATAGCCGTTGCGATTTCGGTGTTTCAAACACACAAAGAGTTCCGCGCGCGCAATGTGGTTGAACAAGGTGTCCTTGCCCTTTTGATTGCGGCTGCGTCGGTTGCGATTTTGACCACTATTGGCATCATTCTGTCGCTTATCTTCAATACGTTTGAGTTCTTTCGTCTTTATCCAGCGTCGGAGTTCTTTACGCTTTTGGAATGGGCGCCCAGCTTTTCGGGGCGGGGTGGGGCATCCAGTTTGGGTATTCTACCACTTCTTTGGGGCACCATTTACATCTCTATTGTGGCGTTGTTGGTGGCGGTTCCGATCGGATTGTTTGCCGCGATTTATCTGTCCGAATACGCCGATGCGCGGTTGCGTGGGATTGCCAAGCCGCTGTTGGAAATCCTCGCGGGTATCCCGACCATCGTTTACGGACTGTTTGCGTTGCTAACCATCGGTCCAATGTTGATGAGCGTGTTTGGCGACGACGGGTTGGGCTGGATGGGAGGCGGGCGCGCCGTCATGACCGCCGGGATCGCCATGGGGATTATGTTGATCCCGTTTGTCAGTTCGTTGTCGGATGACATTATCAACGCGGTCCCACAATCGCTGCGTGACGGGTCATATGGGCTTGGTGCGACGCATTCTGAAACGATCCGCCAAGTGGTCTTACCGGCCGCATTACCAGGCATCGTTGGTGCCATTTTGTTGGCCGCGAGCCGCGCGATTGGGGAAACGATGATCGTTGTTCTTGGGGCCGGGGCGGCGGCACGTCTGTCTTTGAACCCGTTCGAGGCCATGACCACGGTGACGGCCAAAATTGTGTCGCAACTGACCGGAGATTCAGATTTCGCGTCCCCCGAGGCCCTTGTGGCATTCGCTTTGGGCATCTCTTTGTTTGTCCTGACATTGGGCCTGAATATCTTTGCCTTGTACATCGTGCGCAAATACCGGGAGCAGTACGAATGACCGACGCATCCACACCTGAAGCAGGCAAGCCTGCAGCATTCGTGTCTTTGATGGAACCTGATGCGCGCACTCGGAAACGAAACGCGGCCGAGCGGCGCTTTCGTGCATATGGATTGACGGCCATCGGGGCAGGGATCCTGTTACTGATTGTTCTGTTGACGACCATCCTGTCCAATGGGCTTGGTGCGTTTCAGCAGACATTCATCGACGTGCCTGTGTATCTTGACCCGGCTAAGTTGGACAAAAAAGGCCAACGCAATATCGACGATATCAAGAAGGCGTCGACCTTTGCCTATACGCCGTTGATTCAAGATGCGGTGTTGAAACAGGTGCAGGACGCCGACATCGAGACACCGTTTGAAAAACGCAAAGACATGAAGTCGTTGATCTCTGCTTCTGCGGCGGCACAGGTGCGCGATGTCGTGATTGCTGATCCAAACTTGATTGGTGAAACGATTGAGTTCCGCATTCTCGCCTCAAGCCGCGTCGATGGTTATCTTAAGGGGCGTGTAAAACGCGAAGACGTTGCACGTGACAAGAACATTAGTGCTGAACATCTTGATCTGGTCGATGGCCTTCAGGCCGCGGGTGTTGTGAACAAAACGTTCAATTCAGCCTTCATATTTGGGGCTGACGCTTCAGAAAGCCGTGCAGAGCAAGCGGGCCTTGGTGTTTCGATGATCGGGTCATTCTTTATGATGTTGGTCGTTCTGGTGCTGGCCTTGCCAATTGGGGTGGCGGCTTCGATCTATTTGGAAGAGTTCGCGCCCAAGAACCGGATAACGGACCTGATCGAAGTCAACATTTCCAATTTGGCTGCGGTTCCGTCCATCGTTTTTGGTATTCTTGGCTTGGCTATCTTCATCCAATTTGTACACTTGCCGCAATCGGCCCCGCTTGTCGGTGGTTTGGTTCTGACGTTGATGACATTGCCAACGATTATCATTTCAACGCGCGCGTCGTTGAAAGCTGTGCCGCCTTCGATCCGCGATGCCGCATTGGGGGTTGGCGCATCCAAGATGCAATCAGTCTTTCACCACGTGCTGCCCTTGGCAGCGCCGGGCATTCTGACCGGAACAATCATCGGCTTGGCCCAAGCGCTTGGCGAGACGGCGCCACTGCTTTTGATTGGTATGGTCGGATTTATTGCAACCAATGCACCTGACGGGCTGGCCAGTGGTCTGCTTGATCCAAATTCAGCGATGCCTGCGCAAATCTATGAGTGGGCCAAACGGGCTGATCCCGCCTATTATGAGCGTGCATGGGGTGGAATTATCATATTGCTGATTTTCCTGATCACAATGAATACTGTGGCTGTTATCCTGCGCCGCCGTTTCGAACGTCGCTGGTAAAAGGGCAGGCACATGAACAATTTGAACAGACTGGAGCCTGATGTGGGCCAGAACCAAGCGAAAATTGAAGCGAAAGGCGTGCAGGTCCATTATGCGGATACGCACGCAATTAAAGACGTCAACGTCACCATTGAAGACAAAACCGTGACGGCATTTATTGGGCCGTCCGGATGTGGAAAGTCCACTTTCTTGCGCTGCATCAACCGGATGAACGACACGATTGATATTTGCCGTGTCGAAGGTGACATTCGCATCGACGGCGAAGACATTTACGACCCCAAGGTTGACCCGGTTCAATTGCGAGCCAAGGTTGGCATGGTCTTTCAGAAACCTAATCCATTTCCCAAGTCGATTTATGACAACGTGGCTTACGGCCCACGCATTCACGGATTGGCACGCAACAAAGCGGAACTGGATGAAATAGTCGAAAATTCCCTACGCAGAGGTGCAATTTGGGATGAGGTCAAAGACCGTCTTGATGCGCCCGGAACAGGGTTGTCGGGGGGGCAGCAACAGCGCTTGTGCATCGCACGTGCGGTTGCGACTGAACCCGAAATTCTGTTGATGGACGAACCTTGTTCCGCGCTTGATCCGATTGCGACCTCGCAGGTCGAAAACCTGATCGACGAATTGCGCCAAAGCTTTTCAGTCGTCATCGTGACACACTCGATGCAGCAGGCCGCACGGGTCAGCCAAAAGACTGCGTTTTTCCACTTGGGCAATTTGGTGGAATACGGCGAAACAGGACAGATTTTTACGAACCCAGAAGACCCACGTACCGAAAGCTACATCACAGGACGGATCGGTTAAGCACATGGCGAATTCAGAACAACATATCGCGTCTGCCTTTGATCGCGATCTTGAAGCAATTCAGGCGCAAATCATGAAGATGGGCGGACTTGTCGAAGCCTCGATCATGAACGCAGCGGTCAGTCTGGAAACGCGGGACGAAGAGCTTGCCGAACAGGTGCGAAAAGGTGACAAGGCGATTGATCAATTGGAAGAGCTGATCAACGAAGAAGCCGCCCGTGTGATCGCGTTGCGCGCACCGACTGCGATTGATCTACGCCTTGTGTTGAGCGTCATGAAAATCAGCGGCAACCTTGAACGCATCGGCGACTATTCCAAGAACCTTGCCAAACGAACGGGCGTTTTGACACAGATGGCACCGGTCAGCGACAGTGCAGGCGCGTTGCGACGCATGGCCCGCGAAGTTGAACGCATGCTGAAAGATTCGCTTGATGCGTATATCGCGCGTGATGCGGAATTGGCCTTGGACGTCATTGCCCGCGACGAAGATGTCGATCAAATGTACACGTCGATCTTTCGCGAATTCCTGACCCATATGATGGAAGACCCGCGCAATATTACGGCCTGCATGCACTTGCATTTCATTGCAAAAAATATGGAACGTATGGGCGATCACGTCACATCCATCGCGGAACAAGTTGTGTATCTGGTGACGGGTGACTCGCCCGATGAAGCGCGTGTCAAAGCCGACCGCACATCGATTGACGTTTAGCATCATGTCAGCCGGACAACCCCGCGTTCTTGTCGTCGAAGACGAACCCGCACAGCGCGAAGTCCTTGCCTATAATCTGGAGGCGGAAGGGTTCGCGGTCAGCCGTGCAGGCGACGGTGAAGAAGCGCTATTGTTGGTGGAAGAAGACCTGCCCGATATCATCGTTCTGGATTGGATGATGCCGAACCTATCAGGGATCGAAGTGTGCCGCCGCCTTAAGATCAAGGCTGAAACACGGTCCATCCCAGTCATAATGTTGTCGGCCCGTTCAGAAGAAATCGACAAAGTGCGTGGTCTGGAAATCGGTGCCGATGATTATGTGGTCAAACCTTATTCTGTCATCGAACTGATGGCGCGCGTGCGGTCGCAATTGCGGCGCGTGCGGCCATCAACCGTTGGGCAACAGCTTGAATTTGAAGACATAATCCTTGATTCCGACAGCCACAAAGTATCGCGTGGTGGTGTTGAATTGAAATTGGGTCCAACAGAGTTTCGCTTGTTGTCCACGTTCATGGAAAAACCTGGACGTGTTTGGAGCCGCGAGCAATTGTTGGACAGAGTTTGGGGGCGCGACATCTATGTGGATACACGCACGGTTGACGTTCACATCGGACGATTGCGCAAAGCGCTGACGGGGAATGGAGGCTGTGATCCATTGCGCACGGTGCGCGGTGCGGGATACGCGTTAGGCTGAGATGATCCTTAAAGGTCGTCAATCAAACTGCGGGGCAGGGACGCCAATACGCCCGCAACGGTAGATCGACAGTTCGCACCAATCCATTGCGTTCCCATCAATGCTGCCGCCAAAGGATCATGGCGTAAGACTATGCGCCGCCATCTGTGCAGGATGATCAACCGCAGCATTAACTTATCTTCACTGGTAAACGAACGAGATGGGGCAAACCCGGCAAGAAGGGATTGCAGATTTGTATAGCTTTCGATTTGCTCTACGGATGTCAGGTGATCGCGGACCCATGGCGGTATGGATGATGTATCAAAACTGGTGACCAGCGCATCAGGGGCAGGGTGCGCGGACAAAACACAACGCGGCGCGATTGGGAGACCTGCGTGCTTTGGTGGCGTGTGTTCGAATGTCAGTAAAAAGACTTTGTCAGGTTGTGCAATCGTGTTCGAATACACAATATCATAAACGGCCTTGGTGTCTGTGCGGGCTTTCGGTGTCAGACAATACCGTGCTTCGCGACCTTCGCGGCGGCTTTCGATCCATCCATCTTTACGCAATCGATGCAGTGCAACGCGTAACGCCTCGGGTTTAATGCCCAATCGCATACTTAGTCGCGAGACCAGCGGCCCAGACAATTCAGCGCCTTTGTCAGGGGTTAAATCGCCCAAAAGCGTCACGAGAAACGACCAAACTTTGAGGTCGCCAAAGCTGCGCAAATTTTCTAGAAGCGCGATTTCCGTCATGAAATGATAGTGTTTTGTTGCGGCATGCTGTCTATTCGCAACCACACTGGCACGCGACTTGTAAAGACCTATGTGGGTATTTGTCCGCAATTGTGACCGGCACCGAACAGATCGTCAGACGTCGATGCCCATGTCTTTGTAAGTTTCTTTCGCTAGCTTTAACGCGCGATTGGCCCGTGGAACGCCTGCGTAGATCGCGACATGCTGAAACGCCTCCATTACATCTTGCGGTGATGCACCTGTATTAGCTGTCGCACGAATATGCATTGGAATTTCGTCGAAGTTGCCCAAGGCGGCCAGCAACGCGAGCGTCAGCATTGATCTTTCGCGGCGTGTGATTGCGTCAGATGCCCAAACCTGGCCCCAAGCACCTTGAGTGATGAGGTCTTGAAATGGTTCATCGAAATCGGATTTCTGTGTTTCCGCTCGATCTACGTGCGCATCACCTAAAACAGCGCGGCGGATATTCATGCCTTTGTCGTTTTGTGTCGTCATCCCAAACTCTCCAATGCTGTCGTTTCGATATGATCAATGTAGGGCATGTCAAAACCCAGCAACTGGTTGAACGCAAGTATTATGACGCTTTGCGAGGTGAAACACGATATTTGGCTATGTATTTAAATTACATAATACTGATTATGAGATTTTAATTACCAGTTTGACCCAAGCTTAAAAGCAGTCTTTTGAACTAAACCAGCTGTTACTCTGTTGCCGTCTCAGCAAGTATTTTAAGAATACCGGCAGCACCTTCAGCCACAAACAGAACCGCATTCGCTTTTTCAACGCTTGTGAGGCTAGACCACATGCGACCAGTATAATCGCCTTTCAATATCACGGCGTCTACTTCGCCCGTCTCAACATCCAACGTCATACTTAGATCATCGGACTCCATCTGCAATGCTGCAGCTCCATGGGTCAGTTGTCGCAAAGTGGCTGATCTCTCGGCTTTTAAGACGGCAATGCGTTGCTGTCGTTCATTTTCATTGAGTTCGCTGGCACGAGCCATTTCTTTGCGCCAAGTCCGCATTGCTGCAAGCACAGCCCCGCCCGCCGTCAAGGGCAATAATGGTGGGCATAACACTCCGACGACGACACCAATCCCGACGCCAGTTCCAACACCGCTTTCTATCGCGCGACCGCTTGCTTTTAGGCGCATCGAAATTGGGTTCGAAATGTTATCCGAAAATGTCCCGGCCATGGTTTTTTGAAGATTTACAGCTAATTTGGGAACCGAAGCGACGCGCGATCTAGCGCTATCTTGGAGCCCTTCGACCACATTTGGCACTGAAGTCACACTTGATTTCGCACTATCCCAGACACTGCCGGATACCGAAGCCACGCTGTCCAACGCCCGTGTAAATCTTGACGATTTCAGAAACGGTTTTGACGGTTCTGGAGCGTATTCGGATAGGACTTCGAGTTCGACTTTGGCACTTGATAGAGCTGATTGTTCAATGTGTTTACACGCAGATTTGGCGAGCGCTGAAGCTCTGGAAATTGATGAAAAAATCTGGTGCATGTCATCTTCGGAGACGGACTCCATTTGATCAATGTCATCCAACATCAACATCACCGCAGTCAAACTGGGCGCATGAACGGTATGAAACGACCTGTTTAAACGCCATTTTTCTGGGTCTTTACGAAGGGCATCCGCCACGTATTTTAGATCGTCATCCAAGGTCCCAATGGCGCGTTTAAATTCGCGACTGGACATTGAACGTGCTTCGATCAATTCAGAAAGGATCTCTAAGTTTCGTAGTCTTTCACTGTCTTCTTTTTCATTGTTCAAGACGAGAAACCCTTCCCAAGATATTGGTTTAATTAAAGTTTTCAGTTACTCTGGGCGAGCTCTCTCGTTGCCGTGGCTGGCGACATGCCCCACCAAGTTACCTTTAAGCGTATAACTGGTTCCAGGTACCCATCCATGATCCGCAATCACGTTGTTCACTTGTTCTCGGCTTAGATATTTACTGGGTGATTTCTTATTGCAGGTTACGAACATAACGTCTTGTTTTCGATCATAGTTTTTCGCCAGCCAATTGCTCAGCTCTTGTTCAGATGCGACCCTGACCCGTTTCAATTTAGGTATCAACATAGTGTTAAATCCTTTGCGACTGCCTCGTTATAAATAAGGTAGCGAAACGGGTTCGGCAAACATCGGAAATTTTAATCGTTCCCATTGGTGTCCTCAATGACATTTGCCAGTTTAGATCGCGTTGCGTCTCAAATTGCAATCTCAGGTATACTAAATCGGTTTTGACAGCGTACGATGCCAGCGAATTGCACCGTGACGACCGTGGGAGGGCAGCACGAACATGACACTCAAATCAACCGACGTGTCACCGCAAGCTGCAATGTCCCTTGATGATGCAGTCGCGAAGATCACAACCGAAAATCCAGTGTTTGAGCTGACACAGGCGACCATTCGCGGTGTGACCTATCCGGTGTTTAAGAATGTCGCGACCAATCTTGGTCAGATGATGCGGAACGCCAAGTCGGCCCATTGTGACGGTCAAGCTGAGTATCTCGTTTTCGGATCAGAAAGATATACTTACGATACGTTCTTGATGCGCGTTGAAGCAGTGGCAGACCAGCTGAAAACGCGATTTAACGTCGGTGTCGGTACACGTGTTGCATTGGCAATGGCCAACTGCCCGGAAATGTTGATCGCCAAGATGGCCATTGTCAGTCTGGGCGGTGTCGTCGTTTTTCTAAACGCTTGGTGGACACAAGAAGAGCTGGTTTACCCAATTGAAGACAGCGCGGCTCGACTTGTCTTTGCGGACGAGAAACGACTTGAACGATTATCGCCGCTTAAGGCCACACATGACCTTCACTTGATTTCGGTTCGGTGTGATGGTGGCGATACAAGATTTTCAGACCTGCTTGCGCACCCTGCCCGCGCTGTTGATTGGCCAGCGATCGATCCGGACTCGGATTTCGCGGTAGTGTATTCATCCGGCACTACGGGGCATCCAAAAGGCGTCGTGCTGACCCATCGTGGTGCAATCAACGCCGTGTATTCTTGGTTGATGCAGCTTGCGATTTTACCCCTGACAGATCCGCAACCGGCCTCTGAAACGGCGCCTCCGCGACCGTGCGGTATGATCATAACCCCGTTGTTTCATGTCACGGCAAGCCATCCGGCGTTTTTGGTGTCGATCCCTGCGGGCGCAAAGCTTGTGTTGATGTCACGTTGGGATGCAGACGAAGCCGTGAGATTGATTGATCGTGAAAAGGTCACGCGGGTCATCGGTGTTCCGACGCAAACGGCAGACATAATGGATGCGGCCAAACGGTTGGGGGCAGAATTGAAAACATTGTCGGTTTTGGGGTCTGGTGGCGCAAAACGCCCGCCCGCGCAAGTCACCGAATTGAACGACGCCCTGCCAAACACGCAAATCAGTACCGGCTGGGGTATGACGGAAACCAATGCCATTGGGATTGGTGCAATTGGGGATGAATACGTGTCCCACCCAGCATCGGCGGGCCGTCTTTATCCGCCAATACAACACCTCGAATTCCGTGACGAAAATGGATTACCAGTTCCGCAGGGCGAGATTGGTGAAATTACGGTAAAAAGCGCGTGTAACATGCGAGAATATTTGAATAAACCGGAGGCGACGCAAAGCGCCCTAAAGGATGGATGGTTGCGCACAGGCGATTTGGGCTACATCGATGAACATGGCATTGTGACGATTGTCGACAGGATAAAGAACATCATCATTCGAGGTGGTGAAAATATCGCCTGCTTGGATGTCGAGGCCGCGTTGCATAGGCACCCTGCCGTGCTGGAAGCGTGTTCGTTTGCAGTGCCGCATTCACGATTGGGCGAAGTCGTGGGCGCGGCGGTTCTTTTGCGCCCCGATCACCATGCCACCGCTGACGAAATCACGGATTTTTTGCGCGAACGGATCGCACATTTCAAAGTGCCGAAAAAGATCTGGATCTATGACACCACCCTGCCCCGTGGCGCGACGGACAAGCTGGACCGGCGCGGCATTCAACAGCATTGTATCGGTCAATTGCGTCAACCTCCTTCCGAATGAAAGCATACTATGGAACTGAAAGATAAAATTGTTGTTGTCACCGGTGCAGCCCGTGGAATTGGCCAAGCTTTGGCCATCGCCTTCGCAAATGAGGGTGCGAAGTCCGTTATCTGTGCGGATATTGATCTGGACGCGGCCGAGGAAACCGCATCTGGGATTGGCGGAATTGCGGTTAAGACGGATGTGTCAAAAGAGGCTGATATTCAGCGCTTGATCGAAGACACGGAACGTGATGTTGGCCCAATCGACCTGTTCGTGTCGAATGCAGGAATTGCGATACCGGGTGGTGTCGAAACGGGCAATGATGACTGGCAACGGATTTGGGACATTAACGTGATGTCTCAGGTGTGGGCCGCGCGGCATATGGTGCCAAAAATGGCAGCACGAGGCGGCGGGTATTTGTTGAACACGGCGTCGGCAGCGGGATTGCTAAATCAGGTTGGATCAGCGCCTTATGGCGTGACCAAACATGCCTCTGTCGGATTGGCGGAATGGCTGGCCATGAGCCACGCAGATGACGGGATCAAGGTGTCTGTCTTGTGCCCGCAAGCCGTGCGCACCGACATGACCAAAGGCCAAGAAGACCACGTGGCCGCATTGGACGGGATGTTAGAGCCGGAAGACGCTGCGCGCGCCTGTGTAGAGACTATTAGAGCCGAAACCTTCCTTGTGCTGCCGCATCCAAAAGTGCTGGATTACATGCGTATGAAAACAGCCGATTATGATCGTTGGATTGGCGGCATGACCAAGTTGCATCGCCAATTTGGCGATTGGTCCAAGGACTGATCAGCTGGGTTCGATCGGGCGGATCAGCCCTTCTTGGGCGACACTGGCGACCAACTGCCCTGCCCGGTCGTAAATCATCCCGCGATTGAACCCACGCGCCCCGCCGGTCCATGGGCTGTCCATCGTATAAAGATGCCAGTCATGAAACGACGTCTGTTGATGAAACCACATGGCGTGATCCAGGCTGGCTGTCATGGCGTTTCCAGTGAACCACGTCAGCCCATGCGGACGCAGACCTGAGCCAAGCAGGTCCATGTCGGATGCGTAGGCCAGCAAACAATGCTGCATCCTGATATCGCAGCCTTCAGCGGCAGCCATGCGGAACCACAAATGGTGTTTGTCGGATTCCGGTTCTGGGTTGAACATATCACGCGGGGCAACCGCCCTTATTTCAATTGGGCGTGGGCGCAAAAATTCATCCTGCCATTTTTCTGGAATGTTCTCGACAACCTTTTTGCGCAGCTCTAGGCGGCTTTCCAGATTTTCAGGAACTTCAACGTCGGGCGCATCATGCTGATGGTGCCAGCCCTCTTCGGTTACATGGAAAGAACAGGTCATGTTGAGGATCTGTTTGCCATGCTGGATCGCCACCACGCGCCGCGTTGTAAAGCTGCCCCCGTCGCGGGACCGGTCGATTTGGTAAATAACAGGAACTTTGGGGTCGCCCGGCCGAATGAAATATGCATGCAATGAATGGCACAGACGATCATCCACAGTCGCGTAGGCGCTGGCCAAGGCTTGACCAATGACCTGCCCGCCAAAGATGCGCATGGGGGTTTCCCCGCCCGCTCCTGTGCCGCGAAACAGATCAACCTCAAGCTGTTCAGGGCGTAGCAGGTTCAGCAAGGTTTCGTGCTCCGCGCTCATACCAATGCTCCGTGCACAAGGGCTTTTAGCTGCGGGCGCGCAGGGTAACTGGAACTTGGCGAAAGCTGGGTCAAAAACACGACGCTGAACCCGCGTGCGCGGTCGATCCAAAAGAATGTGGATGCCATGCCGCCCCAGCTGAAATCACCGACACTGCTTGGTGTTCGACTGCGTGCCGCATCCAAAACGACCGCGCCGCCAATTCCAAAGCCCATGCCTTCCATGGGCTGTTCTGCGAAACTGGATGGTCCCATCGATGCGATATCTCCGGCCAAATGGTTTTGCATCATGAAATCAAGCGTTGCTGGGGAAACCAGTCGTGTCCCATCCGCCGCCTGCCCGCTGTGCAGACATTCCGCAAACGCCATGAAATCATCCAAAGTTCCAACCAAGCCACCACCGCCTGAGAACAAAGTCGTGCGGCGCAATTGCGAACCTTCTGCGTCATCTGCCAATCGCAGCGGATCGCCGCCTGTTGATGACGCGTTCAAATCCATCGCGTTGCCTGCAAGCGGCGTATACAGATTGGCAAATCGATCCAGCGATGCATCCGGTATAATGAAACCCGTGTCGCGCATCCCCAACGGGTCAAAAATCCGTTCCTGAAATACGCGGTCCAGACTTTGCCCTGTGATCACTTCGATCACGCGTCCGATGACGTCTATGCCAAGTGAATATTCCCAGCGGCTGCCGGGCTGGAACGCCAAGGGAAGACCGGACAACTGCACAGCCATGTCCGCGAGTGTCCCTTGCGTTGGTCCAAAAAAGATCTTTTGTTCATCAAGCGCTTGAGGCACCAGACCGGGGTTGAACGCATAGGAAATGCCAGACGTGTGGGTCAGCAATTGATGTAACGTCGGCGTGGCACAGGATGTCGTTTGATCCAAGCTGACGGCCTCAGGGATCAACGCCTGCATATTCTTGAATTCTGGGACAAACGCATCAAGTGGCGCATCGAGATGAACCAATCCCTCTTCGACAAGCATCATCAAAACCATCGACGTGACAGGTTTGGTCATCGAATAAAGACGCACGATCGTGTCACGTTGAAACGGTGTGGACGCGGCCAGATCACGCAATCCTTTTGCTTTGTGGAAAATTTCAGAGTTGCCCGATTGGATCAAAACGCTGCATCCGGCAAATTTCCGGTCTGCCACATAAGCGTCCATCCAAGTTTCGATACGGTTCAGGCGATTGTGATCAAACATGGGGTGCGTCTTTCATAGGATTGCGCAGATTGTGACGGTCTGGGCGCGGGCTCACAAGTCAAAAGCGTTGACCACCTCGAACAGCCTGATACCTTTTGCACAAACCAACGGAGATTTGGCTTTGCTGACATTACATTTCGCACCAAATAGCCGTGCAGTTCGTGCCGTTTGGCTGCTGGAAGAACTTGGGTTGGATTATCAGCTGGAACGCTATGCGTTGGGGGCGCCGGAAATGCGCAGCCCTGAGTTTCGAAAAGTCCATCCCATGGGCCGTGTTCCGGTTCTAGAAGACGGCGATATTCGCTTGTTCGAAAGCGGCGCGATCATGGAATACCTGATCTCGCGCCATGGTCAGGGGCGATTACGCCCTGCTGAGGACAGCGCGCATTACCCGGCCTATCTGCAATGGCTGCACTATTCCGAAGGCATGATCATGCCACCGATCAACAGCTATATGGTCGAAACCTTTTTCCTTCCCCCTGAACGCCAATCCGAAGTGCATGCAAAGCGCGCCAAAAAGCTGATGGGGCAAATGCTTGTTGCGGTAGATGCCGGACTTGCGGGGCGGGAATATTTGGCCGGTGATTTTTCTGCGGCGGACATCATGACCGGATCAGCGGTTCTTTCGGCGCAGCATATTGGCGTAGACCTATCAGAAATGCGGGACTTGCAGGCGTATTGTACGCGATTGCAAGCCCGCCCAGCTTATCAGAAGGCATCAAACACATGAGTCATATTCTAATCGTAGGGGCTGGTGATTACATCGGTTCTGCTGTTGCGCGTCGGTTTGCACAAGGTGGGTATCGCGTGTCGGTGGGGCGTCGTAATGGCGAAAAGCTTGAACCATTGACGTCCGAAATCGCGGCCGCTGGCGGACAGGCGCATGGCTATACCGTTGACGCGCGCGATGAGGACAGCATCAACGCGACCATGGCCGCCTGCGAAGCGATCGAACCGCTTGATATCGTGCTGTTCAATGTCGGTGGGAATGTTCTGTTCCCCATTCGGGAAACGACATCGCAGGTCTTTCGTAAAGTGTGGGAAATGGCGTGCTTTGGCGGTTTCCAAACCGGACGTGCCGCCGCCGAGATCATGGTGCCACGTGGTAAAGGGTGCATCTTTTTCACCGGCGCGACGGCTTCGATGCGGGGATCATCTGGTTTCTCGGCTTTCGCCAGTGCTAAGGCAGGTTTGCGAAATCTGGCCCAATCCATGGCGCGTGAGTTGGGTCCCCAAGGTATCCATGTCGCTCATCTCGTGATTGATGCAGGTGTGGACACGGATTGGATACGTGAATTCATGGCACAGCGTGGGCGGATCTTGGAATCGGATGATTTGGTCAACCCCGCCTCAGTTGCAGAAGCGTATTGGGGATTGGCCAATCAAACGCCAGACGCGTGGACCTTCGAAATGGACCTGCGCCCAGACAGAGAGACGTGGTGATGCCCGAGATCGAATTCCTATATGACTTTGGGTCACCGAACGCATATCTGGTTCATAAGGTCCTGCCCGGAATCGCGAAAGATCACGAGGCGCGTGTAACCTATAGCCCCATCCTTTTGGGTGGGGTTTTTAAGGCGACCAACAATCAAGCGCCCCTCGCCGCGTTCGCCGATGTGACCGGTAAGGTCGCTTATATCCGACGCGAATTCGCACGTTTTATTGAACGTCACGCGGTTCCATTTAAGTGGAATGACTATTTCCCTGTGAACACTCTGACATTGATGCGAGGCGCGTTGTTTGCACAGGGCAAGGCGTGGGAACAGCAATATATCGATACCTGCTTTGACGCGATGTGGATGCAAGGTGCCAATATGGCCGATCCAGATGTTTTCGTAACGACTTTGGGTGCCGCAGGGCTGCCCGGCGCAGACATTCTAAGCGCGACAAAAATCCCAGATGTTAAAGGGCGTTTGGCCTCTGTTACGGACGAGGCCATTGCGCGCAAAGTCTTTGGGGCGCCGACACTGTTTGTCAAAGACGAGATGTTTTTTGGCAAGGATGCGTTGGACGATTTGGTCTGGCGATTGGAACAAATCAAAGCTGGGTAATTGTTTCGCGCCTGTCTTGGGCGATGTTAAACCTCAAGCCATTCCTTGCGGATGTCATCGCGGTTTTTCAGCTCGGCAGGCGTGCCTTCAAACACCATTTGACCATGACCCATAACATAAACCCGATCCGCGATATCCAGCGCGATCGCCAGTTTTTGTTCAACAAGCAGCGTCGCAATCCCGCGTTTGGCGATTTCCTGCAAAAGCTGGGCAACACGTGTCACCATTTGCGGTGACAGCCCTTCGGTTGGTTCATCGATCATGACCAAATCGGGATCACCCATCAACGTGCGGCACATGGTCAGCATTTGTTGTTCGCCCCCTGACAAGACAGATGCTTCGACATCTGCGCGGCGTCCAAGGTTTTCGAACATCTCAAACATGTCCTGCATCGACCAGCGACCCGATCCCTCTTTCTGACCGGGTTTCAGGCCAAGGATCAAATTCTGGCGTGTTGTTAGACCGGGAAAGATGTCGCGATTTTCGGGAACATAACCAATGCCCAGATTGGCGATTTCATAGGCCTTTTTGCCCGCAATATTTTGCCCCCGAAACTTGACGGTTCCTTGAGGTTCGACCTCGCCCATCACTGCCTTGCAGGTGGTGGATCGCCCGACCCCGTTGCGGCCCAGCAAAGCGACAATCTCGCCTTCGCCGATCTTCATATCCACGCCCTGAAGGATGTGAGATTTGCCATAATACGCGTGCAGATCCAATACGTCGAGCATCAGTGCTCTTCCTCCAAAGCAGCGCCAAGATAGGCTTCTTGAACTTTTGGGTTGGCCCGCACTTCCTCAGGGCTGCCCGTGGCGATGATTTCCCCGTACACCAAAACGCTGATCCGGTCGGCAAGGCCAAAAACCACGCCCATATCGTGTTCGACCATGATCAGGGTTTTGTTTTCTGTCACGCGTTTAATCAGATCAACGATATAATCGGTTTCGGAATGGCTCATGCCGGCTGTGGGTTCGTCCAACATGATAACGTTCGCCCCACCCGCAATCGTAATCCCGATCTCAAGCGCGCGTTGCTCGGCGTAACTTAGCACGCCTGCAGGCAGTTCACGTCGAGACGTCAGGTTGATCATCTCAAGGATTTCATCCGCGCCGTCGGTCAAAGGTTGCTGTTTGCCCACCAAGTTCCAGAACGAATATTTGTACCCTTGCGCCCACAGCAAGGCGCAGCGCACATTTTCGAACACAGTCATTTTGGGAAAGATATTGGTGATCTGAAATGATCGAGACAGACCCAGCCGGTTGATCTGGTACGGGGCCAATCCGGCCAAGTTCTGCCCGTGCAGTGAAATACGCCCAGATGTCTGCGGAAAACGCCCGGTGATCAGATTGAACAGGGTCGATTTGCCTGCACCGTTTGGACCGATAATCGCATGCCGTTCACCCGCAGGTATATCAAGGGACACGCCACGTATGATCTCGGTCTTACCAAAGCTTTTTTGCAGATCTGCCAGTTGCAACGCTGATGTCATCGGCCTGTCCCATCGGGGGTATTGGCGTCATTCCACGCATCGAGCATTGCGGGCGTTCCCTTGCGGCACAACCAGATGCCAATGCTTGTCACGGCTATCACAATCACCCATGGCAAGATGCTGTGACTGTTGAAGGTGGTCCAATAGACGGTCATTTCTTCGTCGCCGATGCTGGCATGACGCAGGTGGAATATCATCTCGATCAAAGCGGCTACTCCAAGCAGCCCGACCAGCCCTGGCAAAAGCGTTCGCACATAGGGAATGAACATACGATGCAATTTGCCCAGTCGGAATGCGGGAACATGCATCATCAACAACCCAGCCAGCCCGCCCGGAAAATACATGACGGTCGCCACAAACAGCAGGCCCGCATAAAACGCCCAAAGTTCGGTTTGTAGGCTGAGAACTGTTTGAACCAGCGTAAAGACGATAGCGCCCAAAATGGGCCCAAAGAAAAAGCCGACGCCCCCCAAAAAGGTGATCAATAAGATCAGGCCCGATTGTGTGGTGTTCAAGTTCTCTTCGGTCACTATTTCATAGTTTATTGCGAACAGCCCACCGGCGACGCCCGCGAAAAAGCCGGATGCAACAAAGCTGTAAAACCGGACCCAACGTGCAGAATAGCCAAGAAACTCGGCACGTTCGGGGTTGTCGCGTACGGCGTTTGCCATCCGTCCGATGGGGGTGCGTGAAAACAGATACATCAGCGCAGCGGATACGATCGTCCAGAATGCGATGAGATAGTACACTTCGATCTGTTGAAGGAATTCGACGCCAAAGAATGGCAGGCCATATGTACGGTCGCCAGACACGCCTTCTTCGCCTCCGAAGAAGGCGACGATGATCACGGAACAAGCCGCAATCAATTCACCGACGCCAAGCGAGATCATAGCAAATACAGTGCCCGCTTTTCGGGTGGAAAAGCTGCCCACGATCAAGGCCAAGCCCATGCCGAACATCCCACCAAAAATTGGCAACACAGGCAGTGGCAACATGCCAAAGAACGCATCCCAATTCATGATGTGAACGCACAAGAATCCACCGACGCCCATATAGACGGCATGCCCAAATGACAGCATTCCGCCCTGCCCTAACAACATATTATACGCCAGTGCGAAAATGATGGTGATCAGCATCTGGTTCATGATTGTCAGCCCCGAATTCGAGGTGAAGACAAATGGCAAAAGCAACAGGATCACGGCTCCGATGATCCATGGTGTCAACGTCAAGGTCATGCTGCCTGCACGCATACGGTATTGCGCCTTGGCCGGATCGGTCGAGGAATACTCGCTCATGCGTCACGCTTTCCGAACAGGCCATAAGGGCGGAAGATCAAGATCAAAACCATAAGGATATAGGGCAAGATATCAGCGACTTGCGGTGATGTGATTGTCCACAAATCCCGCCAACCGCTGTCCCAGATGGGTTCTGGTTTTTCAAAGCCGATGGTCGTCAGCAGGTCTTCCATGCGCAAGTTGTAGGATTTTGAAAACGTTGTGATCCAGCCTATCAAAAGCGACGCGACCAATGCGCCCCATAACGACCCGAGGCCGCCAATCACAATCGTCACAAAGACAATCGACCCAAGAACAAACGCCATGCCCGGAAACGTGCCAAGAACAGGCCCGGCAATGACCCCGGCCACACCAGCCAAGGCGGTGCCGACGCCGAAAACACCCATGAAGATCAAAGGCACATTATGCCCCAACGCTTCGACGGTTTTGGGATAACTCAGCGCGGCTTGAATGATCATCCCAACGCGCGTTTTGGTTAGCACCCAAAGCAACCCGATAAAGATCGCGACAGAGATGAAGATCATGAAAACCTTATACGCCGGAATGGCATTTCCAGCGATTGAGAATGCAGTGAATTGCAGGATCTCAGGCGTAGAATAGGCCATCTGGCTTTTGCCCCAGATGAATTGAACCAGCTCTTCGATCAACAGCGCCAGTCCGAATGTAAAGATAAGCTCTGGTACGTGGCCATGCTGGTGTACGCGTCGCAGGCCATAGCGTTCGACCAAAGCCCCCATCACACCCACAATAGGCGGGGCAAGCAAAAGGCCCACCCAAAATCCCAGATACAAGCTGATCTGATAAGCAAAATAAGCGCCCAACATATAGAAACTGGCATGGGCAAAATTCAAAACACCCATCATTGAAAAGATCAGTGTCAGTCCAGCCGAAAGCATGAATAAGAGAAGTCCGGTAACGAGACCGTCAATCAGATTGACGAGGATCAGGTCCATGCGTGCATCCCTGCTAATTCAATGATTGGGATAGAAAATAGGCAGCACGTTTTTCGGTGCGCTGCCTATTCGACGTTCGCAAATTATGGACGGCGCATTTTACAGCTGCTTGGGCTGTCCATCGCGGCCAATTCTACGGTGCTGTCCACGACCAATCCATAACCGGAATTGTCATAGTCGAAGGTGACGCCTTCGTTGGAATGGGCATGGATGTGCACATCTTGGATCAGCTGGTGATCATTTTCGCGCATCAGGATTTTACCACCCCAAAGGCTTTCATGTTCCATCCCTTCCAACGCATATCCAATTTTGACGACATCATCTGCTGACCCGGCTTCTTCAATTGCTTTGGCCAACATTTCGATCACGTTGGTGATACGGGCCTGACTGATATTTCCGTCTGGGTATTTTGCCTTGAACTCGTTGTAATAGGCTGCCGCGCGGTCATTTGCAGGTGGGTTGATTTGGCCTTCCGCGACCAATTTTAGTGAACCGACACCGGCATCGCCAAAAGCAGCCGTAATGCCATCAGCCGCAGCATAATAGGTGAACAACGGACCTTCGAACCCGTTTTCCAACACTGAACGGCCAAGCCCAACCATGTCAGCGCCCCAGTTGCCCGTGATAATGGCGTCCGCACCTGAGGCCATGATTTTCCGTGTGTAAGGCGTGAAATCTTTCACCTTTCCAATCGGATGCAGCTCATTGCCCACAATTTCAATATCGGGGCGTTTCTCCGAGATATTGCGCACAGCGGCCGCCGCGACGGCTTTACCAAAGCTGTAATCTTGGCCGATCACATAGACCTTTTTGATGGCGTCATCACTGGCAATCACGTCAGTCAATGCGTCCATCTTGATGTCTGCATTTGCGTCAAACCGGAAATGCCAAAAGTTGCATTTGTCGTTGGTTAGCGCGGGGTCGACTGCGGAATAGTTCAAGAATAACACGCGATCCTCAGGATTGCGGCGATTGTGCTTGTCGATGGCTTCCGTCAGGGCATTGGCAACCCCGGACGAATTGCCCTGAGCGATGAACCGAATGCCTTGATCGATGGCAACCTGCAGCTGGATCAAAGACTCTTTGGGGCTGATTTTGTTGTCAAAGGCAACAATTTCAAAGGTTTGGCCACCTAGAACGCCGCCGGTTTCGTTCACCAGTTTTTCCGCAGCGAATTCGTATTGGTGCAACCCATTTGTTCCCGTGCCCGCAAATGGGCCTGACAATGGATCGATGAATGCAATTTTTATGTCGCCAGCAAAGCCTGCAGCAGTTGATACGGCTAGAACTAGCGCGGCAGAGACACCGAGCGTAAACGTTTTGCGCATATTTTCCTCCCATGGATCCGGTCATGGGTAATTTTATTTTGACCGGCGCATGGAAGGAGGTTCGCACGTAGGTGGTATAAGTCAAGCTTTTCGATTGGCCGCTTTTCCATCAAGGGCTTTCAACCCCATCTCGGCAAAGACGGGTACATACTGCCCCAAAGTGATGGCCCGTTTGGGGTTTGAGGCATTGCCATCAAGGGCGCGTTTCAGCACACCTTGAATGATCCCAGCCATTCGAAAGAACGTGAATCCCAAGAAGAAATCAAAATGCACGACTTTGTTGATTGATCTTCTTTCACAATAGCTTGCGATGAATTCCTCATCCGAAGGAAGCCCCACATCCACTCGATTGATGCCCATCAATCCGCGCCCTTCTTTTCCGGGTGGCAATTGCCATTGCATGATGACCGCAGCCAAGTCGGCATAAGGGTGCCCAAGCGTGGACAATTCCCAATCCAACACAGCGTGACAGGCCGTAGAATTTGAGTCAAAAATCATATTGTCGATGCGGTAATCGCCATGAACCAGCGTGCGCTGACCGTCATCTTCGGGCATTTCGTCAACCATACGATCCATCAACCGGTCCATGGCTGGTACCTTGTCAGTTTCTGATGCGCGATATTGTTTGGACCAACGTGCGACTTGACGTTCAAGATAATGTCCGGCCGGGCCATAATCCTCTAATTCGACACTTGCTGGGTCAATGTTATGCAAGGCCGCTAAAACGCGGTTCATGTCATTGATCACACCCGTTCTTGTGGCATTGTCACATCCTGACATGGTTGGGTCAGAAAAATTACGCCCCGGTACATAACCCATGACATAGAACATGGAACCGATGATGGCATCGTCTTCACACAGCAGGTGCATCTGGGCGACCGGAACATCTGTGTCATTCAACGCCTTTTGCACGCGAAACTCTCTGTCCACGGCATGCGCCGATTTCAAAAGCTGTCCCGGTGGTTTTCGCCGCAACACATAGTTTTGAGCGCGCGTTTTCAACAAGAAGGTCGGGTTTGATTGACCTGTTTGAAATTTCTCAACCTCAATTGGACTGTCAAAACCTGGAAGGTGGTCGCGCAGATATGCACTGACTTTTGAGATGTCGAGCGCTTGCGTTGTGTCGTTCATGAATAGCTCAGCAGTTCGGGTTGTTGATCAAAATGTGGGGTCGCATTGAACCCATTTAGGCTAACGCGGCCTTTAGAGAATACAAAGCTCGAAACACTCGTGTTCTTCACTTGCAGGTTCAAATTGACCATCGTTGCGGATGGTGCGTTCAAGGTTTTCGCCACCAATTGACCGATCACACCTCCAGATGTGACGATTAGAACACGTCGCGCTTGTTTGGCCATCGCTGCTTCAAGTGCGCTTGACGTGCGCTGTGCAAAGGTGATCCAGCTTTCCTTAGCAGTCTCGAGACCACCGCCCTGCCAGTCCAAAATCGTATCACGCAATACGCGGAAATGGGTTTTACGGTCTTGCAAAACGTCCTTTGGTGTCTGACCGCCAAAGCGCACAGACAGCAGGTTGTGGAAATCGTATTCGTTGAACCCTGCATGGGTGTCGTCCGGTTCCAGCTGCATCGCCTTTAGGGTTTGAGCATGCCGCACCATTGTGCCGGACAGGATGCAATCTGGATGCCAACCTGTGTGATCAAGATGTTGTTTCAACGCCGCGGATTGCTGCTGCCCCAAATCAGTCAGTTGGTCATAGTTGTCACTGCCAAAGGCGGCTTGTCCGTGACGGATTAGAATAAGTTCGGCCATATCACATGTCTTTACGTTGGTGTTGTTTAGGACAGATCAGCATGCATATCTGCGCAAGCCGCAGTGTAATCTTGTGCGATTTTGTCTACCAATTCGCGTGCCGGTCCCACCTTATGAACGGCGCCGATGCCCTGTCCTGATCCCCAAATGCTTTTCCATGCTTTGGGTTTTGATGATCCGGACGCGAAATTCATCGACGAAGCATCCGCAGTTGGCAAATTATCTGGGTCCATCCCGGCGGCGCTCACAGATCCTTTCAGATAATTTCCCCAAACTCCGGTGAACAAGGAGGAATACACGATATCTTCGGCCGAACTGTCGACGATCATTTGCTTGTAATCCAGATCGGCGTTTGCCTCTGATGTGGCGATGAATGGCGATCCGACATATCCAAAATCGGCCCCCATGGCGCGTGCCGCCAGCAATGATCTTCCGGTCGCAATCGATCCAGACAACGCAACGGGGCCGTCAAACCATTCGCGAATTTCCTGCATCAGGGCGAAGGGTGATTGTTGACCAGCATGCCCACCTGCTCCAGCGGCCACAGCAATCAACCCGTCAGCCCCCTTTTCAATCGCTTTATGGGCAAAGGAGTTGTTGATGATGTCATGCAAAACCACGCCGCCGCAGGAATGGGCAGCCTCGTTGACTTCGACGCGTGCCCCAAGTGATGTGATCCAGATCGGCACTTTGTGTTTGACGCAAATTTCAAGATCACGTTCAAGTCGTCCGTTGGAACGGTGCACAATCTGATTGACCGCAAAGGGCGCTGCGGGTGTGTCTGGGTTTGATTGGTTCCATGCGTCCAGTTCTTCGCGAATGCGTGTCAGCCACATGTCCAGTAATGCAGGTTCGCCATCGTTTTCACGCGCGTTTAACGCAGGGAAACTGCCGACAATGCCAGCCTTACATTGGGCAATCACGAGATCAGGGTTGGAAATAATGAACAAAGGTGCTGCGATCATCGGAATGCGCAGCCCCTGCAGTGCGGATGGTAGATTTGGCATTTAGTGTTCCCTTGGTAGCGCGTAGTCGCGCATGAATTGGGTATGACCTTTGAGCGGGAGATGAACACGCAATTGCTTGGACACTCGCGATCGAATGCAGTCCGAGATTACCATTTAAGGTTAATGCCTTTGGCTTTCGCGGCACGCAATGCGAATTTCTTGGTTTGGCTGAACGCGTCTTGAAGCTCTGATTGATTGTGTGGATTGGTGATATTGTCCCACTGCTCGGCAACCGCTTCGGGTGTTATGTCGCCCTCGATCAACTGCCCTTCAGTTTCATAGATGCGGGTTTGGGCAAACACGCCAGCCCCGGCGGCTAGGATCGTGCGTGACGGTGCATCCTGACTGACCAGATACAGCACGCCCGGCGTGATTGTTTCGGGCTGCAATAACGCGAGGGCCTCTGGGGGCATCAAGTCTTCGGTCATGCGCGTGGCGGCTGTTGGGGCCAATGTGTTGACGCGTATGTTGTCCCGCGCCCCTTCAAGATGCAGCACATTCATCAGACCCGCCATCGCGGCCTTTGCCGCCCCATAGTTGGCTTGACCAAAGTTGCCGTACAGACCCGAGGCCGATGCGGTCAGCACAATGCGACCATATTGAGCTGCTCGCATATGGGGCCAGACGGCATGGCAGCAATTTGCGCTGCCCATCAGATGCACGTCGACGACTTTCTGAAAATCCGATATGTCCATTTTCGCAAATGTCTTGTCGCGCAAAATGCCAGCGTTGTTGATCAAGACATCAATGCGACCCCATTGATCCATGACCTCAGCGACCATGTCCTGCACTTGATCCGCATTTGAAACGTCCGCGCCGTTGATCATCGCCTCGCCGCCCATGGCTTTGATCTCGTCGTAAACAGATTGTGCGGCTTGGGTGTTTTGACCCGTCCCATCAGTGGTCGCACCCAAATCGTTGATTACGACACGTGCACCACGCTGTGCCAAACCAAGGGCATGGCATCGGCCCAAACCGACACCCGCCCCCGTTACAATGGCGACCTGGTCATCAAATCGGATCATCCTATTGCCCCATCGCTGAGCGGAACAGATTGGGCGCGGTCATCACTTGTATGCCACCTGACAAGGGCAAAATCGCGCCAGTTATGTAAGATCCTGCACGCGAACACAGGAACTGCATCGCGCCTGCGATGTCTTCGGGGCTGCCGACGCGCTGCAATGGGACATCATTCCCCATCTTGTCCCGCATCCCTTCGTCCGCGGTGGCAAACGCGGTCATCTTGCTGACAAATGGTCCCGGCGCCAGTGCGTTCACCGTGATGTTGAGATGGGCAATTTCCTTGGCCAATGTTTGGGTGATGTGATGTACCGCAGCCTTTGAGGCGGAATAACTATATGCGCCATCCCCCATCGGCGCATCGCCCATTACCGATCCAACATTGATCACACGCGCTGGATCATCTGCATCACCCGAAGCGGACAGCATCGGCAGCATGCTTTGTGTCAAATGAAACAGGCCCGCCGCGTTCACGTTCATCACTTTGGCCCAAGCGTCGAACGGAAACTGCCCCAATGGCGCGCCCCAAGTTGCCCCGGCATTGTTCATCAAAATGTGCAATGACTGTGCGCGCTCGCTGACGTCCTTGGCCATCTGGGCAACGCCGTCTTCGGTCGAAACATCGCCGCCGAACCCTGTACATGTCCCAGCAAGGCCCAACCCGTTCAATTCGGCGGCCACAGCGGCGCAGGCATCGGCCTTGCGCGAGGCGATCAACACATCTGCCCCAGCAGCCATCAAGCCATGCGTCGCCATGCGACCAATTCCAGACGCGCCACCAGTGACCAAGGCGGTTTTCCCCGCAAGTGAAAAAAGCGTTTCGGGTGTCATGCAAATCTCCGTTTGTTGTTCGCCACGGGCATCACAGCCCGCGCAAGGTGGCCACGCGTTCCGCGTGATAGCCGTAATCGCCAAGCCATTCGCAGGCCACACGCGCACGTTTCATAAAAAAGCCCATGTCAAAAGCATCCGTCATGCCAATACCGCCATGCATCTGAACGCCTTCTTGAACGGCCAGTGTCGCGGTTTTACAGGCGCGTGCCTTGGCCAACGATACGGACAAGGTTGCGTTTTCCGAATTCTGATCCATCATCCGACCGGCGTTTAGGATTGTGCTTTGGGTCAGCTCGGTTTCTGACCAAAGATGCGCTGCGCGGTGTTGCAACGCCTGAAACGCACCAATCGGGACGCCAAATTGCTTACGTTCGCTCAGATACGAAACAGTCATCGTAAAAGCGGCGGTGGCCAGCCCAGTCATTTCCGCAGCAAGTGCGGCTTGACCTGCATTCAAAGCCGGGCGCAATACCTCCATCGCGGCGTTTACTGTGCCCAGAACATCGTCGCCCGTCGCTTTCACGTCTTCAAAATAGAGCGTTGCCGTGTCACGTGAATCTATCGTTGCGCGTGCGTCGTGGGTAATTTCGGCGCGATCCGCAGGAATATCAAATAAAGTCAGACCATTATCGGTGCGTGCCAATATCAGAATATGGTCAGCGCCGCTTCCATCCACAACAAACCGCTTTGTACCGTTCAACCGGAACCCGTTGCCATCCTCAATGGCTGCCAACTGAGTTTTGGATGGGTCGTGTTTCGCGCCTTCGTCAATTGCCAGCGCATAGCGTCGCTGACCCGAAGCAATGGCGCGTAACGCCTGTTTGGCGCGTTCATCTGCAATTTGGCGCAGGGCCGTCGCTGCAATCACTGCTGTCGATAAAAAGGGTGTTGTCGCGAGGGTTTTGCCCATTTCCTGCGCCAAAACACCTGCTGCCGCATGGCCCATATCTGCGCCACCGTGTTCTTCCGGTACAAGGATACCAGCCCATCCCATGTCGACCATGTCGGACCATAACTTGGCATCATACGTCATGCCTGAATCGCGCAAATGGCTGATGGGCGCATTCTCATCCAGAAATCCACGCGCTGCATCGGCCAACAGGCGTTCGTCATCGCTCGGCATCAGGCTCATCCGGGTAACCCCAATACGCGCTTGGAAATAATGGACAGCATGACTTCTGATGTGCCGCCTTCGATTGAATTGGCCTTGGTGCGCAGCCATTGACCGGGCAGATCATCATCCCACCCCAATGCATCAGACCCACCTGCAATCATCATCAGTTCATGACGCTTCTTGTTCAGCTCGGTTCCTGCATATTTCAGCATTGCAGACGCATCCCCGACCCCGCCGATTTCGGCTTGGTCTTTGTAACGCTCTAATGTGAGGCCCATCGCCAAAGTGTCGATTTCACATTCCAGCGCCAATGCCCGCGTTGATGCATCGTTCATGGCGTCAGGATGTTCATTTAAAACCGCGCCCAAAGGTCGCCCACCCAAAAGGCCGTCCCCGCCACCTGAGATCATTTCCCGTTCGTGGGTCAAAAGATATTTGGCGACATCCCAGCCGCGATTTTCGGTCCCGACGATCTGGGTGCGTGGAATTCGGACATCGTTAAAAAATGTCTCGCAAAATGGCGAGGCTCCTGAAATCAACTGGATTGGCCGCGTGCTGACACCTGTGTTGTGCATGTCGATCAGAACAAAACTGATCCCTTTATGTTTTGGCGCGTCGCGATCTGTGCGCACCAAAGCGAAAATCCAATCGGCCTTGTCCGCATAAGATGTCCAAACTTTTTGGCCATTGATGACATAATCATCCCCTTCCGTTTCAGCGCGGGTCTGAACTGAAGCGAGATCACTTCCAGCACCGGGTTCGGAGTACCCTTGGCACCATCTGATTTCGCCACGCGCAATAGGAGGAAGGAAATGCAACTTTTGTTCCTGCGTTCCAAAGTGCAGCAACGCAGGCCCCAGCATCCAAATGCCAAAAGACTGTAAGGGCAGACGCGCGTTGATGTTTTGCAGTTCTTCGCTGAGGATTTTGTCCTGTGCTCGCGTCAATCCAGCACCGCCAAATTCGACAGGCCATGTCGGAACAGTCCATCCTTTATCAGCCATTCTGTTCAACCAAATGCGTTAAGCGTCGGATTCAAAGGTCCAGTTTTGGCCGCCCCAGCAAATATGCGCTTCTCCGCTGGCACCGTCTCGCATGTCGGGTGGACAGTTTTCATCAAGCCATATGCGTGTTTGCGACCTAAACACATCCAATGCTGCGTCGTTCATGCCATCCTCCCTTTTGGGTTCCGCTACGTCTTGATCAGCGCGGCTTTACGAACACCCTTATCGGTTGCAGGATGGCGCAAAGATCAGACAAATGCACGTGCGTCGTGACGTCAGGTAATTGAGAGGACCAAAACCATGTTTGCCATGCTCAGCAATGCCCCGGGCGGCCCTGACAGTCTTGAATGGACAGAACTGCCAACACCCGATCCGAAAAAGGGCGAAGTCCGTCTTGCTGTTAAGGCAGCGGGCGTCAATTTCCCCGACACATTGATCATTCAGGATTTGTATCAGTTGAAACCACCGCGCCCCTTTGCGCCTGGCGGCGAGGTTGCTGGGGTTGTCGAGGCTGTCGGCGAAGGTGTCACGCAGCTTTCTGTCGGGGATCGTGTGATTGCGATGCCGGGGTTTGGTGGGTTCGTCAGCCATATTTGCGTGCCAGCGGCAGTGTGTCTGCCCATACCGAAAGAGATGCCGATTGACGAAGCTTCGGCGTTTATTTTCACATACGGTACATCCCATTACGCCTTGAAAAACCGTGGTCTTTTGAAATCTGGTGACAACTTATTGATACTTGGTGCGGCCGGTGGCGTTGGTGCTGCGTCCATTGAGTTGGGCAAGGCTGCGGGGGCAAATATTATTGCGGCAGTCAGTTCA
Organism: Paracoccaceae bacterium; assembly: GCA_039960995.1. Lineage (GTDB taxonomy): Bacteria > Pseudomonadota > Alphaproteobacteria > Rhodobacterales > Rhodobacteraceae > JABSSA01. The sequence goes on from JBDVKF010000005.1 coordinate 54,215, forward strand.
GCGGAAAAGGCAGAATTCTGCACATCCCTTGGGGCGGACAAGACCATTGTTTACCCGCGCACACTGGACCGGGACGCGCAAAAAGCGCTTTCGTCTGAGATTAAGGCCTGTGCCGGGTCCAAAGGTGTGCAAGTGGCTTATGACGCGGTTGGTGGCGATTACGCGGAACCGGTGATTCGTGCCATGGGCTGGGGTGGCCGTTTTCTTGTTGTGGGTTTCCCAGCGGGCATTCCAAAAATTCCGCTGAACCTGACACTGCTGAAATCTTGCGAAATTGTTGGCGTGTTTTGGGGCGCATCCATTCGAATGGAGCCTGACTCGCACCGCGAAAACATGATTGAACTGTTCGAAATGTACAGCAAAGGTCAGGTGCGCCCTCGGATTTCAGCGCATTTCCCAATGAACGAAGCGGCCAAGGCGCTGCAGCTTATCGCGGATCGCAAAGTGCAAGGTAAGGTGGTTTTGACCTTGGATTAAAGGCCCTCAAGATGACTGGTGTCATTGAACCCACGCAACACCCATTGGTCTTGTTTGATAACAAGCCGCGATATCGATCCGTTGGCGGCACCCTGAAATGCAAAGGGTTCGCTGTTCGTGGCCAAGTGCAAGGCAGCGGAAATGACACCTCCGTGCACGAAAACAGCGACACGTTCGTTGATATGTTTGGCGGCGATGCGGGCGATACCCCGTTTGACACGCACACAGAATTCAGCACCCGTTTCCGCATTGGGAATGGCCCCCCAATCCTGTTCCGCGATCACGCGTTGATAAACCGGATCACGTTGGGCCGCCTTGATGCGGTACAACCCGCCATCCCAGTCCCCCAGATGGACTTCATGCAAATCAGGGTCTTCAATTGGGGTCATGTTGAGGTGTTGCGCCAAGGGCGCCGCCGTTTGATGCGTTCGCACCAGCTTTGTGACGTAAATATCTGCAAACACGTCAGTTTTCAGACGTTCGCCCACGGCAATGGCTTGCTTGACGCCCTGTGGATGAAGGGCCGGATCGCCGTGGCCGTCTTTGGTCGGAAAGTTCTCTCCGGCGCGCGCTGGTGCCGATTCACCGTGCCGGATCAACAACATATCAGCCGCGCCTTCAGGCGGGCGATAGACCGGTTGGCGGTATTCTTGCGTCATCTTTCACCTCTTTCCATGCACTAAGGACCATATCCCATGACAAATCGCCAGATCATCGTTCAGGACATCCCCAAAGGTGCATTGTCGCAGGACCATTTTGCGTTGCAATCAGCGGACATGCCGAGCCCTGCAAAAGGCGAAGTCGTATTGCGCACCCTATTGATGAGCATCGATGCCGCCAACAGAAGTTGGATGCAAGGCGCAACCTATCGCGAAGCGATTAACGCGGGCGATGTTATGGCCACCTATGCAATCAGCGAAGTTGTGGAAAGCCAGTCATCGCGGTTCGCGCCCGGGGACATCGTCGCGTCAGAAAGCCGTTGGGCTGAATATGTGGCGTGGCCGGCGCATAAATGCCAAAAGATGCCGCCCGTCCCCCGTTTAGAAAACTTGCTGTCTGTTTTTGGCATCGCCGGGAAAACTGCCTTTCATGGGCTTGTCCATGTGGGGCGTCCTATTGCCGGTGAAACCATTGTTGTAAGTGCCGCGGCCGGGTCTGTTGGCGGATATGTCGGCCAGATTGGCAAAGCCCTAGGGTGTCGCGTCGTTGGAATTGCTGGCGGGCCGGAAAAATGCGACTGGGTTGTCAATCATTTGGGGTTTGATGCATGCGTCGATTACCGAACTGCGGGCTTGTTCAAAGGGCTGAAGGCTGCGTGCCCGACGGGGATAGACGTTTATTTTGACAATGTGGGTGGTGCGGTTCTGGAAACCACATTGGCGTTGATGAATGAACGCGGTCGCATCGTGTGCTGCGGCGCGATCAGCCAATATGATGATGCGACGCCAACTGGACCAAGAAATTTGCCCGGTCTTGTGGTTGTAAAACGTCTGCGAATGGAAGGCTTTATCGTGATGGATTTTGTCAAAGAGGACGCCAAAGCGGTGCGTGCTCTGCAAAGCTGGGTGGAAGACGGAAAGATAAAGGTCGAAGAAGACATTGTGCATGGTCTTGAAAATGCCCCCTCGGCATTGATTGGACTTCTTGCTGGGGACAACAAAGGTAAGCGCATGGTGCGCGTTGGCGCAAACCCAGAGGGGGTCGCATGAGTGATATCGCAGAGGCCAAAGCCCGCTGGGAGGCGCGCATAGGAAGCAATGTGGGAACGTCCCGGTGGATTACGATTGATCAGCCGATGATCGATCAATTCGCGCAAACCACAGTAGACACACAATGGATCCACCTAGATGCGGTGCGCGCTGCAGCGGACACACCGTTTGGCGGCACGATTGCCCACGGATTTCTCACGCTTAGCCTTGCCAGTCGTTTTGCATATGATTGTTTTGATATGGAACCGGGGCAATCCATGGGCGTGAATTATGGGTTTAACCGATTGCGGTTTTTGTCGCCTGTTCGGTCTGGCAGTCGTGTGCGTGGCCATTTCGAACTGGTCGCCGTGACACAACGCGACGAACACTCTCTGCTGCGCGAAGTTAAGCTCACGATCGAGATCGATGGTCAAAAAACGCCCGCTTTGGTTGCTGAATGGCTTACGATGGCGGTGTTTGCTTCGGCTTGACCCGAACCACTACTAGACACAACCTGTGGCAACAAGCTATGGGCTTTTAAACACTGTGGAATCCTGCATCATGCCGTCGTTTCTTATCCTAAATGGCCCCAACCTAAATTTGCTCGGCATTCGAGAGCCGGGCGTTTACGGGTCGAAGACACTTTCTGATGTCGAAGACGAGCTTGTCGCATTGGGAAAGACGTTGTCAGTGGATGTCCAATGCGCCCAATCCAACCACGAAGGCGCTTTGGTTGATCAGATCCAAAATGCACGTGGTGTATTTGACGGCATTGTTTTGAATGCAGGTGCTTATACGCATACCTCGATTGCCATGCGTGATGCGATATCGGGTGTTGAAGTGCCAACAATTGAGGTGCATGTTTCCAATGTATATGCGCGCGAGCCCTTTCGTCATAAAAGTATGATTGCGGGTGTTTGTTGTGGTGTGATTGCGGGCTTTGGAACTGCTGGTTATGCGTTGGCTTTAAAAGCGATCATTGACCAAACACAGGGAGCGAAGACGTGAAGAGCTATTTGCATTTTCTCGCTAACTGCAGATCGATTGAAGAACTTTGGGCCAAGCACACAGAAAAAATGGCCGAATACGGGTTTGATCGCCTTATCTATGGGTTTACGCGGTATCGCTATGGTACGTCGTTGGGTGATCCTGAAGATTTTGTTATCCTGTCCAATCAGGACAAAGCGTATATGGATGTCTTTATTGGCGAGGGTCACTATACCCACGCGCCAATGGTCCGTTGGGCCCTTGAAAACGAAGGCGCATGCAGCTGGAACATCTTGGGCAAGATGGCCCAACAAAACGTTTTAAGCGACGCAGAACAACGGGTTGTTGCGTTCAATCAAAAAATGGGTGTGCGTACAGGATATACGATCAGCTTTAAATCTGTCTCAGCACGGTCAAAAGGCGCGATTGCTTTGACGGCACGCGAAAGCATGAGACAGGATGAGGTCGACGCGCTGTGGGCGGAGCATGGGCGTGATATCCATTTGATGAACAATATCGCTCATTTGAAAATTCTGACATTGCCTTATGAAAACCCAGGCCGGTCGTTGACCAAACGACAAAGAGAAGCGTTGGAATGGGTTGGTGACGGCAAGACGATGCAGGACATTGCTTTGCTCATGGGGCTGACCTCGGCAACTGTCGAAAAACACCTTCGACTTGCGCGGGAATCTTTGTCCGTTGAGACAACTGCGCAAGCGGTCTTGAAGGCCGCGTTTGCGAATCAAATGTTCATTCTGGAAGCTTGATTCCGCCTCGTTCTTTTTTGATTCGGCTTAACTTTCTCGCCAAGGTAGTGAAAAATTCTCCTTCCATTGCGAAGTTGGGAAAAATTGGTGCCGTTTAGGAAACACAGCGTTTTCCTCCCAAGGTGCGATCTTCTTTGCAAAGTAAGCCCATTTCACTTTTTGAACTGGTTGGTTTGGTTCTCATTCAACGCTTTGAAATTGGTGAATATTTAAAGCATAAAATTTTTCCCTCTGGTGCGAATTGACAAAGAAATGCTCGCAAACCGCGCATCTTTTGCAAAAGTTACGTTAAGTCAAACGGCATTTTTTTTATCCCAGTAAGGAATCCCTGACTTCCTTTAAGGTGGGGAAATAGGGCAGTTTACACGAGTTCCGTGAGTGGTGGCTTTGGCCAGGGAACTTACGAACTAAATCCCTCGTGATTGCGAGGCACTTTGGTTCGTCCGGTCTTTCCGGAAACCGGCTCGTCTGCGTATTTTTCCGTAGACGGGTCGGATCAGTACTAAGGTTACCTTGGTGTCTCATCCCCGTGACTAAAGGGTGCCTTGTGCAAAATGAAACGGAGTGACCTTTGGGGGGTTGCTCCGTTTCTGTTTGGAAAAGGGTCCATTTGAATCACTGCATGTGGGAGAGCGGCTTTGATTTCGTGCGGAAATGTTAAGCACCCTTTCGCATGCATCCCCTGCCCGCCTCTTCCTCCAAGCTGGGTGAGCTAACCTACACCCGTTAGTTGGGCTGTGTGAGCTGATTTAATGCGCACAAGAAGGCGTTCGGACCATCGTTGAAGCCGAGAAATATGTGTCATGGGCAAATACGGACATTTGCCACGACGGTCCGATGCGCTGATTTACAGATCAGGTATTGGGGAAGTAATCCTCACAATCCCCTTCCCGAAAGACGTCGGCGGTACAGCAATGTAACCCTCCGCCAAATGCGTAGGCATCGCGTAGCTCAACTTCGACCACTTCCATGCCCAACTTGTCCATTTGCTCGGCCTGATACACTTCGGACTTTTCCACGCAGACCGTTTTGGGGTCCAGCACCAACACATTCATCGACAGCCATACAGAGGAATAGCACAACGGCGGTGGTGCATTATGTGCGGGCTGCGCCGCGTCTACGATCTCCCACCCATTCTTTTCGAACATGTCGCGCTGATCTTTTGGCAATCGACGTTGCGGATTGTTCAGGATCAAACCGGGGCGCAACGGTGTAAAGGTCGCGTCAATATGAATGGGATACGGATCGCCGGGAAAGTTCACAGTATGCACGCGATGATCGGGGAAATGGCGGCGCAACCATTCGATCCCCTTCAGGTTTGTCGTAAACCCGTGTTGCACAACCAGATCCTTGCCAAACCGAAGAACATCTGCCGCGTCAAATAACGGTTCTTCCTCAGTGGTGACAAAGAACTTTTCGGCGGCCCATTCCAAGCGCTTGGCGTCCCCAATCTTTTCGGACAGGTAATCGGGATGATAATCCGCATCTGTCAGCCGAGGTTTGGGGGCTGCTTCGTGCCGAAAATTGGGGTCTTCGTCCCAATACTGCTGCAGCAACGGACGGTAGTTCAAATATTCAAACCACCGGCATCGATATGACATGGTAGCTTCAAGAATTTCGGACCCAACTGTCAGTAAAACATCGCGCGGTGGCATACAGCCGAACTGACTGTCCGTGTGGAAATCTGGTGTCGTTGCGGGTTGGCTGTGATCTATTGAAACGGGGCGATCAACACGCACGCCGCGTGCCTTTAACTGGCCAGCGAACGTGTCGAGTAATTCGTTGGCCCGGTCAATCGTCTCTTGAGGACGGCGCCCCCACTGCCCGCGCATGTCACTGTCTTCGGGAACTTTTGCGTCTAACGCCGGTTCTGCGGGCGGGATGTGACAATCGTCGGCGCGTCCGACAATGACGTGCTTCAGCGGGTCCCATTCGTTCCAGGAATTGACGATTGTTGGTTGTGACATCTTAAGCCCTCGTGACATTTTCCCTTGGTATTGGGCAAAGTGTTAAATTCATCTTGCCCAGAAGCGACGCCCTAAATGTCAGTGACCGTCATCCCCAACGTATCAATCCAATGATCGCTGAAACCGCATAGAACACTTGCAGCAAGAGAAACGCCCATCGTCTGTCCAAAACGCCCCAAGCCGCGAACAAAAGCGCAGAGATTAGTAAAAGCGAAAAACCAAGGATTTCGTAACCGGTATTGGATGCAATCAACATGGCATAAGCCATCGCCAGAACCGATCCGCTGATTTCAAAGATCGAAATGAGCTTTTGCTTTTCCATGATATTCTCCGAATTGATATTCCTGATCATACGTACAAAAAAACGGCGCGCCATTGGCACGCCGTTTAAATCGTTCAGTGATGCAAAAGGGTTTATCCCTGTGCGGCTTTCGCAACTTCGGCTGCAAAGTCTTCTTTTTCGACTTCAATGCCTTCGCCCACTTCCAAACGAACAAACCCTGTGATGGTTGCGCCAGCTTCGGAAGCAGCGGCTTCAACCGTTAGGTCTGGGTTCACAACAAACTGTTGATTCAACAGTGTTGATTCCGCGACGAACTTTTTCATGCGGCCAACGATCATCTTTTCGATGACCTGCTCAGGCTTGCCGGATTCGCGTGCGATATCCATTTGAACCTGCTTTTCTTTTTCGACCACTGCCGGATCCATGTCAGTTTCGGACAAAGCTGCTGGGTTCACAGCTGCGATGTGCATCGCAACTTGCTTTCCAAAGGCTTCGTCGCCGCCGTCCATGGCCACGAGAACGCCAATCTTGCCCATTCCAGGTGCTGCCGCGTTGTGAACATAAGACACGACGGTTCCGCCCGAAATTTTGGACATGCGGCGCACGCTCATGTTTTCACCGATGGTCGCGATCTTGTCGGTCACAACGTCAGCGACGGTTTTGCCGCCCATGTCAGCAGTTTGGAGCGCTTCAACAGTGTCCACACCAAGTGCGACTTTAGCAATGTCCGCGACCATGCCTTGGAATTCAGCATTTTTGCCAACAAAGTCTGTTTCCGAATTCACTTCAACGGCCACACCGGTTCCGCCATCCACAACCACGGCCACAAGACCTTCTGCAGCTGTACGGCCGGATTTCTTGGCCGCTTTGGCCAGACCTTTTGTGCGCAACCAGTCAACGGCGGCTTCCATGTCGCCGTCAGTTTCTGTCAACGCTTTTTTAGCATCCATCATGCCTGCGCCGGTCGAGTCGCGCAGTTCTTTCACGAGTGCTGCTGTGATTGCCATCTTGGCTCTCCTCAAATCGAAATGCGGGTCGGGGCGGTGTGTGAACCGCCCCATGTCTCAAAAATGTGGCGAAACGCTCAGCTTTGTGCTGGGGCTTCTTCTGCTGCCGCTTCAGCGGGAGCAGCGTCAGCCGCGGCTTCTGCTGGAGCTTCTTCTGCCACAACTTCTTCGGCTGGTGCGTCTTCCATTGCGCCAATATCAACGCCAGCAGCGCCCAATTGTGCGCTCATGCCATCCAATGCAGCCCGAGCAGCAAGATCGCAATAAAGCGAGATCGCGCGTGCCGCATCGTCATTTCCAGGAATGATGTAATCAACACCATCCGGTGGGCAGTTCGTGTCAACGATCGCAACAACTGGAATACCCAGTTTGTTGGCTTCAGCCACGGCCAACGCTTCTTTTTTGACGTCTACGACGAACAGAAGGTCAGGCTTGCCGCCCATTTCACGGATGCCGCCCAAAGACGCTTGCAGCTTGGCCTGATCGCGTTCCATGCCAAGACGTTCTTTCTTGGTGAAACCTTCAAACCCGTTTGCGGATTGTTCGTCAATTTCGCGCAGGCGATTGATCGACTTTGACACGGTCTGCCAGTTTGTCAGCGTGCCACCCAACCAACGGTGGTTCATGTAATATTGTGCGCAACGCTCAGCCGCATCAGCGATTGGACCTGCAGCTTGACGCTTTGTACCAACGAACAGAACGCTTCCGCCTTTGGCGACAGTGTTGCGGATCGCATTCAAGGCAGCGTCCAGCATTGGAACAGTCTGCGTCAAATCAAGAATGTGGATGCCATTGCGCGAGCCATAGATAAACTCGCCCATACGGGGGTTCCAGCGCTGTGTCTGGTGACCAAAGTGTACGCCTGCTTCAAGAAGCTGACGCATGGTGAACTCAGGAAGAGCCATGCAAAATTCCTTTCCGGTTTCCATCCTTGCCGCGGGTATCAGGGCATTTGCCCCAACCGGTGGACTTTGAGGATGTCTCCCTCAAAAACCCGCCCACGGCTGTGAAGTGCGCGCGCTTTAGCTTGGATTTTTAGCGATTGCAAGCTGCTTTGTGTGTGCTTGCCGTACTTTGGCTTCACATGCGGCTGCCAATGACTTTCGATCTAGGTGATTTGCGACGGGAATTGGATCATGATAAACGATTTCAATTGTGCCCTGATGTCGTCCGGCCAAAGTATGCAAAAGATGGGGCCCAAAATTCATATTACCCCACCAACCGTAATACCGCGCGTCAGCGCCAGATGGTGCATGGTAGATGACGCTGACCGGTTGAATGGCCAGTTTTTCCCGAAGTTCGGGCGTCATGAACGCCGCAAATAAGGTGGATTTAAAGGGCAAGACGCGCAATCCATCTGTGCTGGTGCCTTCGGGGAAAAACAGCAATCGATGCCCGTGCAACAAGCGATCTTGAAGCAGTTTCGCCTGATGGCGTGCTTCTTTAGGATCGCGTGCGATGAAAACGGTCCCAGTTGCGCGGGCCAACCATCCGATACCTGGCCATTTGGCGACTTCGGCCTTGGACACAAAATACACAAGGTCAGACGCATTTAAGGCAAAGATATCCAACCAGCTGGAATGATTGGCGACGACAGCCCCACGCAGGGTCATGGGCGTGCCGTTCGTGATCAAGCGAACCCCCATCAATAGCAATGCATTGCGACAGACAAATCGAGTGACGCGAGGGGTTATTGGGCGGTTCTGACGGAAAACCGGGCGCTCGATCAACCTTAGCCCTAACAAGACGATTAGCCCGCCAAAGACCAGTATTCCGACCGGTAGGCCGCGTATGAAAACGCGTAGCCAACCAAACAGGCCCATCTTGTGCTCTGGCGGCAGCGGGCCGTCATCCCAAGTCATGCTCATGATGATGAATAAATCTGCCGTTGGCGCGGATTGATCTGTGTCGTGTCCAACACGAGACACACATCTGTGGTGTTAAACGTGGTGTCGATCCAAGCCCCCTGCCCGACGACCCCGCCAAGCCTCAAATACGCTTTGATCAATGCCGGGATTTGGATCATTGCGGCCCGACGATCTAATTCCTTTTCAGGTAACAAATTCATTTTGGTGGCCGTTGGTCCGTGTGCTATTGGTCGCAAGGGGCCCGGGGCCAAATGACGGTGATGCAGCAAGGACAGCGGCGCCGCCAGCGCAGTCGTGTCGTTGCCGTAAAAAGACGCAACACCAAATAACAGATCGATCTCGTGTTCAGAGATGTAGGCGTTCAATGCATGCCACAAAACGTACATCGCCGCCCCACCACGATATTCGGGTGCCAAACAGGACCGGCCAAGTTCCAACAGTCTGCGACCGCTCGATTTTAGCATCGAAACGTCATATTCCGTTTCCGAATAAAAGCCCCCAGCATCATCGGCCAATTGATCTGTCAGCAATCGATACACTCCGGCGACGCAATCACGTGTGTTATCGATCAACAGCATGTGGTCACAAAATTCATCATAATGATCCGCTTCCAGTTGATTGTCGTGATCAACCAAGGCGCCACTGGCACCAAGCTCTTGGACAAACACTTTGTAACGCAAGGCCTGAGCCGCCCGAATATCATCAGGTCCATTCGCCATCGCGATACGAAACAAAGGATCAGACGACATGTTCATTGGGGCGGCGTACGCAAACGGTTGCAAGATAGCAAAGAAAAAGCAATGTTCTACCCAGGGTGGTTGGCTGTTAAGGAATCAATAATACTCATCATGCATCAAATACCGGAAGCAGTGCGATCCGGGACCCATCAATGACCACTTTGCCGTGGTCAGGGAAATTGACGGTGATGCGGCCAGCGATATTCGATTGAACTTGTCCTATCCCCCAATCAAGTTGATCTGGGTGACGGACTAACATTCCGGGGGCCAGAATGGCATTCATATCTTCCATGTTGTTCACCGTGATTGCATTCAGAAAGGGCACGTAGAATGGGACCGTCAGACGTAAAATTGGCCGCTTTGATCGGCAGCCGTATTTGTCACGACCTCATATCGCCCATCGGTGCGATCAACAATGGGATAGAACTGCTGGAAATGACCGGAGACTCGGGTGGCCCCGAAGTCGATTTGATTTCCGAAAGCGTCGGAAATGCAAGTGCGCGCATTCGGTTTTTTCGCGTGGCTTTTGGCGCTGCTGGTGAACAAGATTTAGGCCGTTCAGAAACCAATAGCGTCCTTGAAGACATGATGGGCGGTGGTCGCCTGACCATTGATTATTCCCCGATTGAATCGCAGCCACGTCGGATGGTTCGTTTGACCTTTCTAGGCATTTTGTGCCTTGAGGCCGCGTTGCCGTATGGCGGCCATATCGAAGTGTCTTGCCTTGACGGCCATTGGACTTTGCGTGGGACCGCTGACAAAATGAATATCGAAATGTCGCTTTGGTCAGTTCTGGCAGATCCCGCCGGTATGAAAGACATCGCGCCATCGAATGTTCAATTTGCTTTGTTGCCGATTTTAGCAGCAGAAGATGGTTTGCGCCTTTTTGCCAATATCACTGATGATATGGTTGAGATAAAGTTCTGAGTTTTCAGAAAAGTACGGCGCAAACCTAATTCAATTAACTTCGCGTCGTGCCTTCACCAGTCACCAGATATTTAAACGACGTCAATTGCGCGGCCCCAACCGGGCCCCGCGCATGCATTTTGCCTGTCGCAATGCCGATCTCTGCGCCCATACCAAATTCACCACCATCTGCGAATTGTGTCGACGCGTTGTGCATCAAAATGGCACTGTCGAGCCGCTGGAAAAAACGATCAACGGCTGTTTGATCCTCAGTCAGAATGCAATCGGTGTGATTGGATCCATAGGTGCGAATATGTTCGATCGCCTCATCCAACGACTCGACTGTACGAGCCGCAATGATCATATCCAGATATTCACATCCCCAATCGTCCTTTGATGCGGGGGTCACGCCGTCAATCGAAAGAAAGTTTGCGTCGCTGCGTACTTCAACACCGGCACCCACCAAGGTTCGGATGATTTCCTGCCCAAGCGTGTCAACGACATCGCGGTGAATCAACAAACATTCAGCAGCCCCACAAATCCCTGTTCTGCGGGTTTTTGCATTCAACACGACGTTCATGACGACTTCTGGATCAGCAGCGGTATCGATATAAATGTGCACAATCCCCTCTAGATGTGCAAAAACAGGGACACGGGCCTCGCTTTGAACAAGACCCACCAACCCTTTTCCACCCCTTGGAACAATCACGTCGATCACATCTGTCATTGTCAGCATCTCGCTGACCGCAGCACGGTCACGCGTGGGCACCAGTTGGATGGCGTCCTCGGGCAAGCCGACTTTGCGCAACCCGTCGACCAGACAAGAATGCAACGCGCTGGACGAATGAAAGCTCTCGGAGCCGCCGCGTAGAATGACAGCATTGCCCGCTTTCAGGCACAATGCACCAGCATCCGCCGTTACATTTGGGCGGCTTTCATAGATGACGCCGATGACGCCCAAAGGTGTTCTGACACGTTTGATATGAAGTCCGCTGGGCTGATCCCATTCAGCCAACACTTCTCCGACAGGATCATCTTGCAACGCGACACTGCGCAAACCGTCACAAATGCCTTGGATACGATCATCGGTCAGCAACAGCCGATCCATCATGGCATCTGTCAGGCCTTTGTTGCGTCCAAATTCCATGTCCTGCGCATTCGCGGTCAAAATATCCTGACGACGGGCCCAAACTGCGTCTGCAGCTGCCAAAAGGGCATCGCGTTTCTGTTCTGCCGGGGCAAACCCAAGTGTTGCGGACGCCGCACGTGCACGCGTTCCGATGTCGGTCATAAGGGCGGATATATCAGCGATGTCTTTCATATCGATGGTCCTGTGTGGGTCTTCGTCAATTTAATAGATCGGGCATCACAATGCCATGTCATCGCGATGTATCAATGCCGCCCGACCGGGATATCCAAGAATACCTTCTATTTCAGCGCTTTGGTGGCCTTTGATGGCCTGTACCTCGGATGCGGTATAGCGCGACAACCCGGCACAAATGAAGCTGCCATCGACCTTTTCAACGGAAACAGGATCGCCGCGTTCAAAATCCCCAGTCACCGAAGTCACACCAGCCGGCAAAAGGCTTTTCCCATTTAACAAAGCCCGCGCAGCGCCCTCGTCCACAACCAACGTGCCAAATGGCTTCATTGCGGAAATCCAACGCTTGCGCGCATCTTGCGGATTCAAGTGTGCCTGAAACCAAGTGGCGCGAGCACCATCGTTTAAGGCTTGCAGTGGATGCATCACATCGCCTGCACAAATTGCCATTGTGCATCCCGCCGCCGTGGCTGTTTTTGCAGCCATCACTTTGGTTTTCATACCACCTTTGGACAGACCGGACCCAGCATCCCCTGCCATCGCTTCGATTTCAGGCGTAATCCGGTCAATCACATCGAAATGCGTCGCGTCCGGATCGGTTTGTGGATTGGCCGAATAAAACCCGTCTACATCGGACAACAAGACAAGCACATCTGCCCCAATTGATGCGGCGATTTGAGCCCCTAAACGATCATTGTCGCCAAACCGAATTTCGTCCGTCGCAATCGTATCGTTTTCATTCACGATCGGCAAAACATCCAACGAAAGCAGTTGTTCCAATGTGGCGCGTGAATTCAGGTAACGTCTTCGATCTCGGCTGTCTTCTAAGGTCACCAACACTTGGGCTGTGGTTACGCCATGCGGATGCATCGCTGTTTCATAGGCTTGGGCCAAACGGATTTGCCCGACAGCGGCGGCGGCTTGTGATTGTTCCAACGCCAGATCAGTTTTTGGCAAATTCAATACGCCCCGCCCCAATGCGATTGACCCCGAAGACACAAGAACAACTTGCGTGCCATTGTCCTTTAGGTAGGCCACGTCTTTTGCAAGTGTTTGAAGCCAGTCAGCGCGCAATTGGCCTGTGACGCGGTCCACCAAAAGGGCCGATCCGATCTTGACCACAACACGCTTTGCAGTGGTTAGGGATGCCATGTTTCCGCTTCTTCTTCAGGCTTTTGGCGCAAACGTTCATCATCGATTTCGCCGCGCAATGCGCGCAGAACCTCTGTCACACCGTTGCGCGCAACAGAGGACATTTGCAATACAGGTCCGCCGGTTGCCTTTTCCAATGCACTTGCACGTTCGGCCAGCGTTTCAGTGTCTAAAGCGTCAATTTTATTAAGCACAGTGATGCGGGGCTTATTGGCCAATGCGTCAGCGTATGCCGCAATTTCGGTCAAGATTGTCTGGTGGTCCTGCAACATGGTTTCAGATGTCCCATCCACAAGATGCAACAAAACGGCGCAGCGTTCCACATGCCCCAGAAACAAATCACCCAGTCCCCGCCCTTGTGAAGCGCCTTCGATCAAACCCGGAATGTCGGCCACAACAAATTCCACATTATCGACACCAACAACCCCTAGATTGGGATGCAACGTGGTAAAGGGATAATCCGCAATCTTGGGCCGTGCATTTGACGTGGTCGCAAGGAATGTGGATTTCCCGGCATTTGGCAAACCCAACAGACCCACATCCGCGATCAGCTTCAAACGCAGCCAAATCGTGCGTTCAACACCGGCCTGACCGGGATTTGCGCGCCGTGGTGCCTGGTTGGTCGACGTTTTGAAATGCAAGTTGCCCCAGCCGCCATTGCCGCCTTGAGCCAAGGTGACACGATCACCAACCTCTGTCAGATCGGCCAGAACAGTCTCTTGGTCTTCGTCCAGAATTTCTGTGCCCGCAGGAACACGCAGCACGATATCATCGCCGTCTTTGCCTGTGCGTTGACTGCCCATGCCGGGCCGTCCGCTATCCGCAAAGAAATGCTGTTGGTATCGGAAATCGATCAACGTATTGAGGCCGTCAACGGCTTCTGCAATCACAGTGCCACCACCGCCACCATCGCCACCATCGGGCCCACCATATTCGATGAACTTTTCCCGTCGGAACGAAATGCACCCTGCCCCGCCTGAACCTGAGCGAATGTATACTTTGGCTAGATCTAGAAACTTCATGTGCGCGTCCTAACGCCGAACGAGCGGCGGGGGAAGGTTAAACGTAAACGCCCGAGGCGATTGCCCCGGGCGTCAACTGTGAATTTAGAAGACCCTTAGAGCTTGCGCGAATAGGTCCATGTCGGCACGGCAGTGTCACGCGCCACGGAATAGTTTTCAGCATCCCCCAAATATTCGAACCCACAATGGGTCAATACGCGTGCGGATGCGGGATTGTCCTGAAAGACACAGGCAAACATTGTTTTGTTGTTCAGTGGGTTGGCCAAAACCAAAGCTTGCACGGCTTCTGATGCCAAGCCGGTATTCCAGTATGGCGGAGCAACCCAATAGCTGACTTCAGATTGATTGCGATCCATATTTTGAAGCGAAATCAAACCCATAACTTCGGAACGGCCTTGTTTCGTGCCGTCCATCGCCCAGATGTCTTCATCGCGCTGATCTGACATCGCGCGCGAAATCATCGCCTCAACCGAACCGGGTGGCAGTGGGTGGGGCACAGATGTTGTCATCTGCGCGACGCGCGCGTCACCGCTGTGCAATTCGATCATACCTTGATCCGAACGCCGCAGCGGGCGCAAATCGAACCGTTCAGTTTCTACACATTCTTGCGTTACGATCTTTTCCATCTCCATCGTTATGCTCCTCCTCCGAACAAAACAAACAGAACCGACGCGACAGTGGCTGCCGCGAGGCAATACATTAAATAGGGTTCCCAACGGGTTCCTGCGAGGGTCTTCGCTAAAGTGTGACCACCAAGTGTCCAAAGCGGGTGCAGCAAAATCTGACAGGCGAGCAATACAGCAGCGATTGTTGAGGTTGCGTAAAGAGATGACGTGCCTGGTTCCACAAAATTGGTAAAACCCCCGACAATAATGGCCCAAGCTTTGGGATTCAGAGGATGTACAATGAAACCGGCACGAAATCCGGGGGCATTGGCGTCCTGATCCACAGTCAATCGCAAGTTTGCGACGCGCCATGCCAACCAGATGATGTAGGCCGCGGACGCATATTTGAAGGTCTGGAATATCAACGGGTTTGTTGCCGCCAGATTCATGAGACCGAAACCGATGGGCCAAATAATCAACTGTTTGCCGAGTATCACACCCCCAACAAACGGTAGAGTTTGGCGAAGCCCATACCGCGCACCTGTCGCCATCAATGCCATATTGGCAGGGCCCGGCGTGCCAATTTGACTGGCGGCAAACAGAGTCAAAGCGCCCACTGCGATAGTCATGCGCCCGCCTCCAGATCGCTTGGCAAAAGGCCCATGATCAAATCGTCGTAACGCTTGTTTCCGATCAGCGCGCTTTCTCGTTCGCGTCCTTCCACAACAAAGCCAACTTTCTCATAGGCCGCAGTGGCGCGATCATTGAAGGCCAGAACGCGGCAGGTCAGTCGGTGTAAACCCAGCGTGTCAAACGCGTGCTGTGCCAATAGACGCATCGCTTCTGTGCCATACCCTTGACCCAAAGCGTTCGGATCCAGAATGCCAATCGCAATATTTGCACGTTGATCCGCTGGATTGATCGAATGCAGGCGTACAGAGCCAATCAGCGCTTTGTTGACCTCGATGATCCAAGAATGTGTCTCACTGATTTGATTCTGCACCCATGCTTCGGCCGCATGTTGCGTGATCGGACGTACTTGCTTTGGGTCAGCGCCAAACATGGCCTGAATTTCGGGCGTATTGCCCAAGGCGAACCGCGCAGCAACATCGTCCGCGCGCGGAGCTCGCAAAACGACCCGTGGGCCTTGCAACATTGGTTTGTCATGTTGGGTCATTATTTGACCCTCCTGGCACAATTGAAAAAGGGGGCCGGCTGTTCTGCCGACCCCCTTATGAATTTCGAAAAATCCGTTTTTCTGGTTCGGCTTACTCCGCGGCCTCTGCCACCGGCAGGACGGAAATAAATGTTCGACCCTTGAGGCCCTTATGGAACGTCACGGCGCCGTCAACAGTTGCAAAGATCGTATGGTCTTTACCCATGCCCACGCCTGCGCCTGGCCAGAATTTTGTTCCGCGCTGACGCACAATGATGTTTCCAGGGATAGCTGCTTGGCCACCATACAACTTGACGCCAAGACGACGACCAGCTGAATCGCGACCGTTACGGGAGGAACCGCCTGCTTTTTTATGTGCCATTCTCTCTCTCCTTAGCCTTTAGCCAATTCTTTGGCCTGATTGATCCAGTCTTCACGCTCGATCCGGCCTTTGAACGAAAGTTTCTCGTCCATAGCAGCAACATCGTCTGCCGTCCACGCCGCGATTTGTGCGAATGTGGTGACGTCGTTTGCGTGCAGCTTCTTCTCAAGCGCGGGGCCCACACCTGACAAACGCTTAAGATCGTCCGCGCCTGCTTCTGCCTTAGCGGCTTTCTTCGGCGCTTCTTTCTTAGCGGCTGCTTTAGGAGCGGCCTTCGGTGCTTCTGCTTTAGGAGCTTCAGCCTTTTTCTTTGCCGGTGCTTTCTTAGGAGCAGCTGCAACAACTGCTGCAACGCCAGCACCACCAACAGCGGCCATGACACCGGACTTGTCTGCGCCCTTTGTCAGAATGTCAGTCACGCGCAGCAAAGTCAGTTGCTGACGGTGGCCTTTCGTCCGCTTGGACGAGTGCTTACGACGACGACGCACAAAGTTGATAACTTTCTCGCCTTTGATCTGGCCAAGAACTTCTGCCTGAACGCCAGCGCCTGCCACGAAGGGCGCGCCAACAACGGGACTGTCGCCACCGATCATCAAAACGTCATTGAATTGAACCTTGTCGCCTTCGGCTGCTGCAAGTTTTTCAACGCGGAGCGTGTCGCCCGCCTCTACTTTGTACTGCTTGCCGCCGGTTTTTAGAACCGCGAACATTGCGTCTTCCTTTGTCTCTCGCGTCTCTGTGGCCCTCCGGATGGAGTGTTCGTGGACTTGCGCCCGCCTCGGACAGCGTGCCCCGTAAAGGGCATGTGTTAAAACGAATGGGCCAGCACATTGGCTGGCCTCTACAGGCGGCGCTTATCGGTGCAATCGACAGCCAAGTCAAGTCTCAGATATCATTGACCTGAGACAGGCGTGCCACAAGCTGCCCGGTTGCGAACCCTATCTCTTCAAAGAGCGTCGCAAAGGCATAGAAAAGGGCTGTATCATAGGCCTTTCCAGTCTGTGTTTCCCACAGTTCGACATAGGTCGTCAGGTCAGCTTCATCCAGCGGGGAATAGGCGAATGTCAAAAAGGATTCCAACCAGATTTGGGTATCAATTCGCATTGCCTCTTCTGACTCGGCCAACAAAGACTCAACATCTGACTTTGTAAAATCTGGCAGGCCCCCATCGATCTGGCCCAAATAGAATTGGCGCAAAGCTGACATTGCATCAACAATGTTGCGCTCGATCAAATCGCCTTCTTCTATCATGCGCAAAACAAGATCGGGCGTCCCTATCTGCGCCACTTGCTCCCTGACCAACTGCTCGACTTCGTCATCGAACATGACTTCCCTCGCACTCAGTTCTAATTCGACAATCTCTTGCCCCAACGCGCTTTCAAAAAACAAAAGCAAAGCTTCAACCTGTTGGTCGTCCAGCTTTTCCATCAATAACTCTTCGAACCTTGGCGTCAGGCGTGCCGGGTCGTTGAGCTTTTTGATCGTGTCATGAAAGACAGGCCCGCCGTTCCCATCCAGAAAGTCGTCATCGACAAAAACGGCGCTTCGTTCTGCCTCACGAGACAGCTGCGCAAGCAAGCGTTCAATTTGCGCAACTTCCATCAAGCGCGTGCTTAGTTCACTGGCCCAGGCCGGTAGCGCAATGAAGCAGGTAAACAGGGTTGCCGTAATAATCCTGTGCATCAAAGTTCCTGACTGGGTTGAAGGCGGCTCATGGCGACTGCCAAAGCTTCGAACCGATTGGCCATGATTTCATACTGCACAGCATTCATCAGGTCGTATACCTTTTTCATTTTATCATTTTCCAAGGCCTTTGCATATTCAAGGACCTCTTCATCAGAAAAAGACTGATAGGTGAAGGCCGCACCCGACAACGCCGAAATGGCGAGGTTCTCGCGCATTTCATCTTCTCCTTCGGAAAGAGCTTCTCGTAAATCTGGTTCTTCCAACTGCAGTTCGATGACCCCTGCCCCAGCGGCGGCCATTAGAAACCGGACCTGAATTTCGCGAATAGCACGGATACCTGTGTCCGCGCTGTCCGACGCTGTTATCAGCCGTTTCAGGTATGTTTCGCGTGGTCCGCCGATCGATTGTAGACCCGAAACGATGGCATCCCCCATCTCACGTTTCAGGTCTTCATCCTCTTCCAGATGTGAATCATTTTCCGCAACGACCAAACGCGTGCCCAAATCGCTCGCGTAAAAATCGGCCGCGTGATCCAGCAATTCATCCGATAAAGTTTCTCCCAATATATCCAGTGCTAGGTCGTGCATCACATCGACACCAAACACGTCTTGGGTCAAACGGGTCCATTCCGACCCGAAGGCTTCAGCCTCCAAACCAATCATGTTTGGCGCGGATGAAGCAGACAGCTTGATACTTTCCAAAGCAACGTCAAAGCCTGTGACTTCCAAAAACGCCTCAAGGCGCTCTCGATCTGCTGCGTGCGCAAAATGGGCAAAAAGCAAGACAGGCAACAGTGTTACAGCGAATGTCAAAGAGCGGAGCCGATACATACAATTCCTCGCAGCTTGTTTGTGATCTAGATTAAGCAATTGTTCCGTTACGTCCAATAAATTTAGGGTGCTTTGCTCAGATCGCAAATATGGGCCTTGTCAGGCCAGTGGGCAACGACTAAACGGGCGCATCAGACCCCCGCGGAGAGGTGCCGGAGTGGTCGAACGGGGCGGTCTCGAAAACCGTTGTGGGTGCAAGCCCACCCAGGGTTCGAATCCCTGTCTCTCCGCCAACACCACCTTTCATGTCTTTTGTTTGACTTGCATAACATGGCCAAAATGCCTTGTTTTCATGTCTGGCATGGTCGTCCGAGTTTTGTTTGGATTTTACTGAGTTGCACTGATATACTTTCCTTGTGTGGTATGGATGGTGGTATTTCCTTGGCGGTTCTGAACGGTAAACTGACAAAGAAGCTGGTCGATAATTTGGGACCGGGTCGTCATGGTGACGGGGCTGGTCTGTATCTCGTTGTCGACCCGTCTGGTGCGCGGCGTTGGATTGTGCGCGTCACAGTCAAAGGTCAAAAAAATCGAAAAGGTGCACCATTGCGGACTGACTTTGGTTTGGGCGGCGCTGATGTTGTCACCTTACATCAAGCAAGAGACCGGGCGCTTGAATATCGACGTATGGCCAAATCTGGTCTGAACCCACGCTTCAACGCACAACGCGACATCCCAAGTTTTGAAGAACTGGCTCGGCAAGTCCATATTGACCGCTTGCCCACATGGAAGAACCCCAAGCATGGGCAGCAATGGGTCAACACCTTGCGCGACTATGCCTTCCCCAAGATAGGGCGCATGCCAGTGGATAGCATCGGGCAACCTGAGGTCTTGATGTGCCTGTCGCCCATTTGGACAGAAAAGCACGAAACAGCCAAACGTCTTGCGCAGCGCATCAAGGCGGTGTTGGATGTGGCGAAGTCCAAAGGGTTTCGCGATGGCGAGAACCCCGTCTTAGCCGTGCGTGACGCGAAGGTATTGCCAACTGTGAAGGCGAAGGCAAGCCATCATGACGCAATGCCATGGCGCGACGTTCCGGCCTTTTACAGGGAACTGAGCCAGCGCACGGCGGTTGCAGCCAAGGCGCTTCAGTTTACCATTTTAACCGCTTCCCGCACTTCTGAGGTTCTGGGAGCACGCTGGACTGAATTAGATTTTGAAACGCGCGTCTGGACCATACCCGCCAACCGAATGAAGGCGGACGAGCAACACCGTGTTCCTTTGACCGATGAGATGCTCGCAATTTTGGAACCGCTCAAAGCAATAGCATCGGAATATGTCTTTGAAGGGCAAAAGCGGCACCAGCCCTTATCAAACATGTCCATGCTGATGTTGTTGCGACGGATGAGGCGCGAAGGTTTCACCGTACACGGTTTTCGCAGCACATTCCGCGATTGGGCCGCAGAAGCGGCTGGTGCGTCCCGTGAGGTAGCAGAAGCGGCGTTGGCACATCAGGTCGGGTCAAAGGTAGAGCGGGCCTATGCGCGTACGGACATGTTGGAGCGGCGACGGGGGTTGATGGGCAATTGGTCTTTAACCGTATCCACGAGAATTGTGGGGGAAAGTAGTTAAATGGCGCGCCGTACTCGTATGGTCAGAGGTAGTGGAAGTGGTCAGAAATATGACTCCCATCTGGGCTTTCGCGACTGGGATGCATTGAAAGCAGTTCTCCGCGAGCACGTTGAAGTTTCTGAAATTGACTTTGGTGAAGTTGAGCGAAGAGCAGGTTGTGCCTTGCCGACAAACACAATCGAAAATTTGCGTTCAGATTTTGAAGGACTTGCAGTTGCACAGTTGGCTGAAGTCTTTCCAACTCTATCAGAAAAATCCGAATTGTACTTCGGTTCTCCAAAAGCAGAGGTTGTTCCCAGAACTCACTTTTTAAAGCTTGTCAAGAAATTGGAGACTCACGCTGCTAACCTTAAGGTAACATTGGATGAATTAGCAGAATTTGATGTTTCCTTGGTGTTCCCACCTCGAAATACGCGAGACGAGTCGGAGTTCATTTTCAAACTTAGAATTTTTTTGAACCAAACACTGGCTGAGCATACTCCGTCGTTCGAACCTAACGAGGAAGATATGTCAGACTACCTTACTTTTAGACGAACGTTAGATTATCTTGAAAAATTCACTGAGAAAAACAAGCCCTTTAACAATCATTATAATATAAGATGGCAAGAAGACACAGACCACGGGCTGTTTGAGAATTTGGTCAGACGGTGGGTAGTGGATTTAAGACGTGCTGGTTTTCCCATGTCTCTAACTGTCCCGACGGATGTGGCACCTGAATACGAATCCCCAATAATTGCAGTCCTGTTGTATCTTCAGGATGTATGGAATGACCTGATGGAGCCAGCGTCAATTGGCGGCACTTACCTATTACCGAGTTACTCGTACCGTAATATGTTGTATTTGGTTAAAAAAATTCTAGAAAGCCTCGTGTCATGGGACGAGATTTTAGTTTAGCGACGAATTGGTCTTATAAACCAAATTACTGCACTCGATTTTCTCTATTCGGATTATCCTTCGGGTAAAATCGAAAGTAACTCTTGAGCCTCTTTAATAACCATAGAGGTTCAAATGATGACCAAAGTGTATGATTTAGACCGAATGTACTTTCCTGAAGACCCTGAACTTCGTGTTCTGGGCAGCGTGGAAAAACTCGCCCAGTGGCGGCACCGAAACCGAGGCCCAGCGTTCATCCGCATCGGGCGACGCATCGGGTATCACGGCACTGACCTGAATGCCTACCTGACCGCACAGCGCGTCATTCCAGACAATGAGGCTGCATAATGAAAAGCCCCAACCTCGCATGCGGGGCTAGGGCCTTTCGAGCGACATCAACTGCCACCTTCAACAGTTCAGTTGATGCCACATGGAACCTTGCCCACGCAACCCACTTTGAGCGGCGCTTTCGCTGGTGTCCTGCCAGCAACTCCGTCCAACCTCTGAACATCCGCAAAGGACGCATTGACCATGAATGACCATTGGCACAGCAACCGCACGCAAATTTTCTGGACCTGCCTTGCTTTGGCACAGGGTCGCACGATTAACCACATGCACGAGATTGGTGAGGTGAAGGGGTGGCGCTTGGGCGCAATCATCCACAACCTGCGTCACAACTACGCTTGGCCGATCCATACCGATTACAAGGGGCCGGAACGCATCGCGCATTATCGCTTGGGGCCTGACGTGAACGTGTCGGCTCTGAAGTATCCACGCTCTGCCAAGGGCGTCGTGGCGGCTTTGAATGGTGCCGCGTGCGTTAATGGGTAAGAGCAACAAACGAAAGGGAGATGGGCAATACGCCCCTCTCACCTATGCCATGCTGAAAAGCGATGCGTGGCGCGAATTGTCCGGTGCAGCGGTTCGGGTGTTTCTGGAGTTGCATTGCCGTTTTAATGGCAGCAACAACGGTCTGTTGACGCTTTCCTATGCTGAGGCGGCAGAGGTGTTGGGCATGGGCAAGGCGACGGTCCAACGTGCTTTTGCGGATTTGGTCGCGAAAGGGTTTGTGGTGCTGGAAAAGGAAGGGAACTGGTATCACCGCCAGGCCCATGAATGGCGATTGACCATCAAGCCCGTGCAACGCGCTAAAG
Source organism: Paracoccaceae bacterium (assembly GCA_039960995.1). Lineage (GTDB taxonomy): Bacteria > Pseudomonadota > Alphaproteobacteria > Rhodobacterales > Rhodobacteraceae > JABSSA01. The sequence continues at coordinate 76,655 of JBDVKF010000005.1, forward strand.
GGAAAGAAAGCCCAACGCATGATTGGATCAAATATGGGCTACAAAATTCAGAACGCGGTTCTGACGTGAAACAACGCGGGGCTGGTGTGGTTCCGTTTGAAAACCGAAGGGCTGGCGGTGGTTCCATTTCAGTACCCGTCAGACGTAAAAGGAGTTCAGGCTAGGGTTCTGGATCGGTACACTAGTATCACCACTCTCTGATATGTGGCGTGTGGTTTGGAACCGTCGCGTTCTGCAAGTTTCTAAATGGAGAGTATTCTGGAACACAGGCGGCGCGGGTTAGCCAAGTCTTTGGCGATGCTCTTCGTTTGACTAGTGCTTATTGACTGGCGATGACCGCTTTCTGCGCATCGACGACGTTGATATGTGCCGCAGCATCAAGCAAAATGGGCTCGAAGCTGCCGTTCGTTGCGGTCGCGAACGGTTCAGAAACCATTCTATGAGCTCAAGGTCTACTATTGGGACAGCCATAAAACCCTTTTCTTAGAATGTGTTTGGTTGGAAATAAAATAGAGGGCAAAAACGAGGCGTGCCGTGGTTCTACATTCCTTCCAGTCTGGGTGCACGGATAGTGGGAACACTTTAAGTTCTACCACCTCAAATATCGTGGCTATCAAAGAACAACTGCCGTTCCGCATCATTCAAAAGGTTGCTGTATTTGCTGAGAAAAAAGTGATTAGCTTGGTTCTCGTAGCGCTCAATCTCGGACCGCTTGCGCTGATACGTCTGATGCCACATCCCTTTGGGCTTAGGTCCGATCCAATTTGCCATACCGGGTTCTACCCCGAGCGCCACGCGCAACTTGTTAGCGCGCCTTAGAGCACGGTCGTAACTGGGTTCAGATTGTGAGGTATAGGCGACGTTATAGCAATGACGGCATAAGAAATATTTGCCGCCCATAAACAGCTTGCCGACGCGACGCCCGCAATGCCGCCCGTTCACGACACCGGGACAAAGAAAATAGGGCCGTTGCTTGCCGTAGTGACAGTCTACAAGGGTAAGGGGCACGGTTTGTGTGATAGTCTCCCAATCCCCACCGTATTGCATCACACGGTAGTCTAGCTGAAAACCAGCGTTGGTTGTTTGATACCCTATACGTGCGACTTCTTCATCGTCCCGCGACCACACCCAAGTGCCCACGTGACCGATGCGTAAAGCTCCCTCTCGCTTCAAACGGTTCACATCCAAAGAACGGCATTGCTCTGCCTTTTGTTTGAAGCCGGGTCGTCCCGATCCATATCCGCCCATCTTGCCGCCCAACATTTTACGAAATCTATAGGTAACTTGAGGGATACCTTAGGGTGATGACAGGCGCAAAGATTGGTTTTGACATTCTTGGGGGAATGTCCGCTGTTCGCAAGGCGGCCAAAACCGAGCAAAAACACTACCGGATTTTGTCAAAGGATATGGCACAAGGGGTTTTTTAAGCGCGGTGAAAATGGTTGCAATGACAAGAACTCCTGAAGCTGGTCAATGGGTTCTAGCCTTGGGAAAATATCTGATTTGCTGATGAAACCGTTCCGGACTGGACGAATTGAAATGGAATCGTCAAAGTATGTCCCAATTGTAGCTCGTCATATTGTCAGCCACCGACTTTTGCTCGGGCTACGGACAATAGTTGAAGGAAGAAACGTATGGCCGAAAAAGCAATGGTAAAAGCTGCAGAAGGAATGATTGGTCACGTTTGGGAGCAAATTGTTGACTTGTCGAATGGGCAGCACTTTTCACGGTACGCTGACAGTTTTTCCAGCGAACCAGCTTGTTGCCCAAAATGTGATACGCCGCTCACTTTCAATCACCGAGTGGCCGCCGCATTGGCATTAAGTGCTCACGCTCGTGATAACTTTCAGCAATGGTTCGACAACCCACCGACACGGAATGAGAAGATAAAGGGCATAGTTTTGTGTTCGGAGTGTCAAAATTATACTCTGACCAATATGCTTTATGCATATCCAACATTTCCTGAAATGTTAGTGAGCCATACAATCGATGAAACCGATAGGTTTGCTGCTATTTAGGCCAGAAAATACTTTAAGGTGTTTAGCCCCAAAGCCGACTGCTCAACATGGCCAATATTCCGGCAGCGCCAACCTTATGGTGTAAACGAGCCGCGACTTTACTGTTCAAGTTCCGAACGAAAATTGATTAGAGAGACCCAGAAAAGGGCTCAACCCAAGTATCGGTGACCGCGTACGGCGTACCGCCGCCGCCAGCTAAGGCCTTGAGCCAATCTGGCGCAGACTTGGAGCTAGAGCTGCCGAAAAGCAGTTCGATTAAGTCAGCCGGGTCTTCAAACTTATCCGTATAAGCGACCAGTATGTTACCGTCGAAAATCAATCCATCTTTAGTGTTTTGGCTTGTACCTTCGAATGTAGCACGTAAAGCGCCGCCTCCCATCGAGGCGACTATCCCGCCAAAGTCATAAGCGTTTTCAAAGGTGACATTTACTAGCCCTTCTTTGACGGCTATCACTTCCGTCCGAATTTGGTCCTTAAAGCCGCCCGGACGATCAATTGCTGTCTCGGAAGCGACCTTCTTCACTTTTTCTAAAAGGCCGATATCCGTAAGGGTTTTGGCCGCCCCAGCGCCATTGTAGTAGTGTTCGATAAACTCCCGATTTCCCCAAGCCATAATGTACTCCCTATATCTGAATCTTCTTGACGAAAGTATCTGCTCAAATCCATCAGAAAACGATACCAACTCAATTCCGCGCAACCGTCTTGATTTGATCACGGGTAAACGTTGTCTTTAATTTATTCAACTTACCTGAGTTCTGTGGTCATTACAACAAACGAACGTTCTGGACAGAAACTGAAAGCGGCCATTGGTTCGATTTCAGTGAAAGCCCGCTTCGTCCGCACAGCGGAAGTTGGTGCATCGCGCAGCGAATGGCGGGTTCGAGCCGAACGAAACGGATGCTGCAGGTCACACAAGTGTCCGATTGGGTTTGTCAAATGTGCAATCGCCCAAACAAGGCAATCATTTTCCACATTTGACTACTTCTCTTAGATGCGCGAAAAATGATAGCATCCGTACCTTGCAAGAAAAGAGACGTAGGGCTGAAATACTCAATCGGTTCTGATGGCGTTTGGGCGGGTTTAAGGAGAAGCGATCGACATCCGAAAAACCAACAAGCTGTGGTATTTTATGTGGTATGATTTTAGTACCTCAAATTTTCATGACATTAAATCAGATATATAGCTGTAAAATTATGGGGACTGTCTCTCCGCCATGACAAATTCCCTACCGCTATTGAAAACTCATATTTTACGCGTACTTACCCGTTTAATGGGTGTTTTGTACGCTGTATGTGCCAATCGAACACCCCGAAATTGCTACACAATCTGCTACACAGCAGGTTCGTCGCGGGGTTTGTTATGTCTGTGATCAAACGAGGAAATCAGTGGTGTTTGCGCCGCTGCGTGCCTGTGGAATTTCAGCAGGTCGAATCTCGCGCGGAGATTTGGATCAGTCTAAAAACGGATTCAAAGCGGCTTGCGGCTGAGAAAGCACCGGCGGTGTGGAGCGAACAGGTTGCGGCCTGGAAGGCGCGGTTGTCCGGGAATGACCCAGATGCGATGAAGCATTTCGAGGCCGTGCAGGATTTGGCGTCATCCAAAGGCGTGCGTTACATGCCGTTGGATCAGGTGGTTCAACTGCCCATCGACGCCCTGTTGGATCGGACTGAGGTGATCGTCAGTCGTGATCAAAAACCGGACACGCTGCAGGCCGCAGCAGTTTTGGGGACAAAGCAGCCTCCGGTGTTGGCTGTTACACAGGCGTTGGAGACCTATTGGGCACTGGCCAAGGACAAGACATTTTGGCAAAAGCGAAGATCAGAAACGGCGTTGGGAGAACCCGCGCAAAAAGGCTGTCCGGAATTTTGTGAGCATCGTCGGCGACAAGCCGATGAATG
>JBDVKF010000006.1:0-356149 GCA_039960995.1 Paracoccaceae bacterium
TGGAGTTGGAAAACTGATTTTGCCAAATCCACGCCAATCATTGTATCCTTCATTTTGCCGTCCTCTCTCTTGTTGATCATCTAAACAATCAACATGGCACATTGCGATGCCGTTTCGGGAGGGCGGCAACCATCCCATCTCCTCGGGTTGGCAGGAGCAGGGCCGCCCATTCCGGATGCGACAATGGAAGCTTGCATTGGCACGCGGAATGATCGTCGTACTTGCACAGCTTTGCTTTTATACATCTTTGTCGGTTCTGGCCTTCGCAACCGCGTCGGCGCTGTCCTATGCGAATGCTCTGTTCATGACGGCTTTGGCTGTGCCCTTGCTGGGGGAACGGGTTGGCGCTGTGCGCTGGTCTGCTGTCCTTGTCGGCTTTGTCGGAGTCGTTTTGATCATGCAGCCCGGATCAGACAGCTTTTCAATCCATGCGTTGCTGCCTGTCGGTGCGGCTTTGTTTTATGCACTGATGGGCGTGTCCGCCCGCATGATCGATGATGATGTCCCCACGCCGTTGTTGAATCTCTATTCTAACGTCGCCTCTAGTGTGTGCGCGTTTGTCATGGCGTTGAGTTTTGGTGGCTTCACGCCATTGCACAGTCTGACTGATCTCGCGTGGATTGCCGCAATGGGCGGGTTCGGTGGCGTTGCGGTACTGTGTCTAGTCGTCGCTTTTCGTATGACGGAACAGTCAAATTTGGCCCCGTTCAGCTATTTCGGCATCCCGATCGCCTTTGTGTTGGGCTGGATCTTTTTTGACGAGGCCCCGTGGTCGGATCTGTTTCCCGGCGCGCTTTTGATCATCGTCGGTGGATTGCTTATCGTTTGGCGCGAACGCGGCAAGGCCCGAGCTTAGCAGACCTGCGTTTGCCCCAGCGATTTTGACGCCGTACGTATGCGTCTTTAAGGCAAGTTCTGGCACCGAGACGGTTCAGAATTTATAGCAAGTAGATGCGCAAGCTCTGGTCAGTTGGTACGAATTGTGTCTGATTGGCGCAAAGCAGACCCGACGGAGGATTCAAATGCCAGCCCCAACCAACAAATTCAAAGCAGGCTTGAAAGCCGGAGAACGGCAAATTGGATGCTGGATGTCCTTTGGCGAAATGATCACCTGCGAAGTCATGGGGACCACTGGGTTTGACTGGTTGCTGTTCGACTGTGAACACAATCCTTACGATATCAAAAATATGCGCAATTGCCTGGCGGCGCTGCAAGGGACGGACTCCTCGGTGGCGGTGCGCGTGCCTGTTGGTGAAACTTGGATCATCAAGCAAGTTCTGGACGCAGGGGCGCAGACGGTACTGGTGCCCATGGTAGAAAGCGCCGATCAGGCACGCCAATTGGTGCGCGACGTGCGGTATCCCCCAAACGGAGACCGCGGCGTTGGATATGGAACAACGCGTTCAGCGCGATTTGGCCAGATTGCAGATTATGGGCCCACAGCAGACGATCAGATTTGCTTGTTGGTGCAGGTTGAAAACCGGGCTGGATTGGCGGCTCTTGACGAAATCCTTGAGATCGATGGGATCGATGGCGTATTTGTCGGTCCTGCCGATCTGGCTGCGGATCATGGGCATTTAGGCGATCTTTTGCATCCCAAGGTGCAAGAGCTGATCGTAGACGCCATAAGCCGTATCGCGGCATCGGACAAAGCCGCCGGAATTCTGTCGACCAATGACGAAATGACCACAAAAATGATCGGGGCCGGTGCGCAATTCGTAGCTGTTGGGTTGGATCTGTTGATGTTACGCGCTGCCGCGCTTGAGCTTTCGGCAAAGTGGAAAGCACATACCGGGTGAAAGCCCTTTTATCGCCGGGAATTCTGCTGCTGACGCTGGCTTATGTCCTAAGTCAGTTTTTTCGATCATTTCTGGCAGTGCTTAGTCAACCGCTGAATGCGGATTTGGGGATCACTTCCGACGGGTTGGCGTTTGCGTCTGGACTTTGGTTTTTGTCCTTTGCCGCAATGCAGATCCCTGTGGGATGGGCGCTTGATACAATCGGAGCACGGCGTGTTGCGGCGATTTTGCTGTTGGTCGGTGGTGCGGGCGGTGCGCTTGTGTTCGCCTTGGCGCAGTCGGCTTGGCACATCAACCTATCCATGATCTTGGTTGGGATCGGATGTGCGCCCGTTTTGATGGCCAGCTATTACATATTCGCACGCCAATACCCGCCTGCACAGTTTGCGACACTGGCCGCAGCCGTGATCGGCATCGGGACATTGGGCAATATCGGTGCATCCTATCCAACCGCACTTGCCGCTGAATTGATTGGCTGGCGGGCAACGATGTGGGTCTTGGCTGTGGTGTCTGCCCTCGTGGCGTTTGGCATTTGGTTCACGGTAACCGATCCACCCAAGGTCGTATCCGAGAAAAAGGGCAGCTTTCTGGAATTGCTGCGTATGCCAGTTGTGTGGCTGTTCATGCCATTGATGGTGGTGAACTATGCGCCTGTTGGTGCAATCCGAGGCGTTTGGATCGGGCCTTATTTTGGCGAAGTGTTTGAATCAAGCACAGTCCAAATCGGCACGGCGACATTGATCATGAGCTTTTCGATGGCAATCGGTGCGTTTGCTTATGGTCCTTTGGATCGTATTTTTGGGACGCGGAAATGGATCATCGCCGGTGGGCTGGGCTTAACCGCGCTGTGCACTTTATCGTTGGCTGTATTTGCGACCGCAGCACCGGCGATCAGCATTGCATTATGCGCCGCGATCGGATTTTTCGGAGCAGCCTTCCCAGTTGTCATCGCGCATGCACGCAGCTTTTTCCCGCCCCATTTGACTGGGCGCGGTGTGACCTTGATGAACCTCTTCGGCGTCGGAGGTGTGGGCATAATGCAGTTTGTGACCGGACGAGTTTTTGGGGTGTTGGATGAGGGGGAAACAGTGCAAGCCTATCAAGGTATTTTTACCTTGTTGGGGATCGCTTTGTTGGTAGGGCTGATCCCCTATTTTTGGACGCGCGACAGCTTGAATTGAGGCTTTGGCATAGATGCTAGGTCGCAAAAACAAAGTCGATGGCATCGAATTCAAAAGGGGTATCGAATTGCAGCAATAAGGTGTGTCCCAAGGCATCAGATATCAGCGCGCCAGAGCTTGATATGACCAAGTGATTGTCCATTAGATCAATAAAGCCCGTTATGCCTGATGCGGCTGTCAAATCGATCAGATCGCTGTCTTGAGTGCTAAAATCATACAGTTCGTTTTGACCTTCGGACCAAATGAAAACATCGCTTCCCAGACCAAGATAGATTTGGTCGCTGCCATCCCCGGCATAAACAGTATCGTTGCCATCGCTTGCATAGATGGTGTCATGCCCTTTGCCGGCATCAATTGAATCGTTTCCGTCTCCACCGGCTATTTGATCGTTCCCTACGCCGCCAGATAATGTGTCCTGCCCATCAGCGCCGATAAGTGTGTCGCGACCATTGTTGCCGTATATTTCGTCCGCACCATCGCCACCGGTCAGATGATCGGCACCTTTGCCCCCCCGCAGCTGATCATCGTTATTCCCGCCGGATATACTGTCATCGCCGTCGTCGCCATAAATCAGGTCTTTGCCCTGCGACCCAAAAATTGCGTCATTCCCAATACCACCGTTCAACACATCCGCACCTTTACCGCCAGTTATTGTGTCATCGCCATCGCCGCCCAAAAAGGTGTCATTGCCGAAACCGCCCGTGAGCACGTCATTGTCCAGTTCACCAATAAGGCTGTCGTCTCCATGCCCCCCGCCGATGCTGTCCTCGCCTTCACCGCCCAGAATGATGTCGTCGCCATCCCCAGCAAAGATCGTGTCCGCCTCGAACGATCCAATGACGCTGTCATTCCCGTCCCCTGTTCGAATGGCGACACGTGCTTGAGTTTCGTCGAGCTCCAACAAGTCGTCTTCGATCACTTCAAGATCTTCGAAGAAGGTAAAAGAAAGCTCAGACGGGCTGTCGGCATAGGTGAAGGGATCAGAGGCACGTTGGAAAAACGGCGTCGCATCGGTCACTGAATTGAATGTTGGCAAGGCAGCACCATCAAGGTGGACAAAATAGGCAGCCCATCCCAACGCGACATCATAGAAAAAAAGTTGCATAACGGACGTGCGGCCGCCAATCCAATCAACGTCGTAAATTTGTGAGGACGCCATTTCACCCATCAACGCATCATCAGTTCGCAGATTTAAGTGACCAAACACAACATCCATTGCTGCGGTTCCGTCCGCTATGTTCGCAGTCGAGGTTTGGAACGTGCTGACATCATGAGCCATAACAAAGTCGATGGCCACTTCGCCATCCAGTCCAACGATTCCTTGGGTGAACGAATATTCGATATAGCTGGCGTTCAACGAATAAGTGGTCATGCGATCCTCGGATTACGAAAGGCGAAAAAATGCCCGAACACGAATGCGTCCCGGCAATGGGCTTCAGAGAATTGCATCGACAAAGATTGAAATAGAATTGAACCAAAATGCCAAAGCGTCTGTTTTTGTTGGCTTGGTTAAGCAGGTTTTAATGTGTCGAACCCGCGCGTGTGCGCATTCCCTCTTTCGCTGCGCGGGCGAAGGGTATAAAGGCCACCCGTCACGCCACTAGGAGAAGGACTGATGGGCTATAAAGTCGTCATAGCGGGCGCCACTGGAACAGTGGGCCGCGAAATGCTGAACATTCTGGCAGAGCGCCAGTTTCCCGTAGATGAACTTGCAGTGCTGGCATCGCGTCGGTCGCTGGGTACAGAAGTTTCATTTGGTGAAACGACACTGACGACGAAGGACATCGACACGTTCGACTTCACGGGCTGGGACATGGCATTGTTTGCTATTGGATCTGACGCGACCAAGAAATACGGCCCGATTGCTGCTAAAGCAGGCTGTGTGGTGATCGATAATTCGTCGCTTTATCGTTACGATCCGGATGTGCCGTTGATCGTGCCAGAGGTGAACCCACAAGACGTGCACGGGTTTGCCAAAAAGAACATCATTGCGAACCCGAATTGTTCGACCGCTCAGATGGTTGTGGCGTTAAAGCCGTTGCATGATCGCGCAACGATCAAACGCGTTGTGGTCAGCACGTACCAATCTGTGTCCGGCTCAGGCAGGGACGGGATGGACGAGCTGTGGGATCAAACAAAAGCGGTTTACAACCCGACGGTTGACGTCCCGCCAAACAAGTTCACAAAAGAGATCGCGTTTAACGTTATTCCGCATATCGACGTCTTCATGGAAGATGGCACGACCAAGGAAGAATGGAAAATGGTGGCCGAGACGAAAAAGATCGTTGACCCAGCCATCAAGGTCACAGCGACCTGCGTGCGCGTCCCGGTATTCGTTGGCCATTCAGAAGCGGTGAACATCGAGTTCGAAGAGTTTCTGGACGAAGATGAAGCCCGCGACATCCTGCGCGAAGCACCGGGTATCATGGTGATCGATAAACGCGAAGACGGTGGATATGTGACGCCCAAAGAATGTGTCGGCGATTTCGCGACTTTTATCAGCCGTATCCGTCAGGATTCGACCATCGATAATGGTCTGAACCTATGGTGCGTTAGCGACAACCTGCGCAAAGGCGCAGCCTTGAACGCGGTGCAAATTGCAGAATTGCTGGGGCGCGAAGTTCTGAAAAAGGGTTGAACGTTCTGACAGGGACATGACAAAGGCCGCTTTTCGAAGCGGCCTTTTTTACGTTTAAAGGGTTCGAATGACTTTGCTGAAGCAACCGTTACGGTTACTCGTCGCCTTCCCATTTGAACGCGTCGCCATCGGCCTTGATACGTCCGATTGAAGGCAACGTGAAATGGCTACCCAAAACGCGGCGACCGGATTCGGATGCGTCTTCCAATAGGGTGCGGCGCGATTTGACGGCCTGTTCAGGGTCCATGTCGAAGGTAAAATGCCATTCCGGTTTGCAACATTGTGCAGTTGAATGAAGGGCGTCTCCGGTGATCAATGCTTCGGCGCCACCGCTTTTGATCAAAACCGAGACGTGTCCGGGTGTGTGGCTCGGCGAAGGTATCAAAGACACGTGGTCGCCCAGCATATGACCCGCAGTGACAAGTTCGGCCTGACCGTTTTCGATCACGGGCAGGACGCTTTCGCGATACGTGTCAGAGTCTTGTGCGCGGTAGGTTGCTTCGTCCTCGGATGGCATCAGATACTTGGCATTTGGAAACGTGGGAACCCATCGCCCATCCAATTTCTGAGTATTCCAGCCAACGTGGTCCGTGTGCAGATGGGTGCAAAGAACAACGTCAATATCTTCGGGTCCGACACCAGCGGCAGTCAATGCAGCCATAAATCGATTGTCAGACCGTTGATGCCAATCGGGCAGGCGCGGGACGGTTTTGTCATTGCCGACACAACTGTCGACCAGAATGTTATGGGTTGGTGTTTTCAGCAAAAAACCCTGAATAGGCAAGATAAGCAGCCCGCTGGATGCGCATACTTGCCCGGGCGCGTGTTTCTTCAATACGTCATGCAGGTCAGGACCTGCGGTTGGATACAAATCTTCGGGCTTTAGAAACGGACCATTGATTTCTAGTATCCGCCAGATTTCAACGTCACCGATGCAGCATAACATGGCGTTTTCCCTTTCGTAGGCGTTTTGCGACCGCATGGGCGATCCCTTTTCATTTTGTCACAACACAGGCAGGATGAAACCAGAGATTGCAGGAGTTTACGATTATGCGACATCTGATAATGGCCCTAGCCTTTTTGCCGGCAGCAGCACACGCTGATCTGTTCCAACCGTTTTCCAAACCCGACTGGGTGGTTGTACACCCCGGCGCGGCGCAAGTCGGACGGAACTTGGTGTTGAACATGCCAGCGGGGCAGCATGAAATTCGTTTGTCGGATTTGCCGAACGAGTTGGAGTTTACTGAATTATCGGTCGAATTGGCGGGTGCTTTCCTGAACGGTCAGATATTTCGCGAAGAACCGACAGTAAGTTCAGAAGTTTTCGCAAGATCACCTGATGTGCGTGCGGCGCAAGACGCGCTTGATGCTGCGAACGAAGCATTGGCCGCCTTTGACGATCAGGTGAATGCGATTGCGGCGCGGGCGAATGCAGCCCAAGCGCGTATCAACTTTCTGGAAGGTTTGGGTGACTCGGAGCTGACATTTGACGTCACCACCTTGCGCGAATTGGGACGCGCAATTGCCGAAGATGGCGCAGAGGCGCGTGCTGATATCATCGCAGCTCAATCTGAACTGCGTCAGACTCAACCCGCACGAAAGCCATTGGAAGAGGCCGTGCAGCTGGCCCAAGTTGCGTTGGAAACGGTGCAACGTCCGTTTCTGGATGCCACCGAATTATCTTTGAATGTTACGGTGCCCGAAGCGGGCGAGGTTCGTATTGATTTGAGGTATTGGGTCGGTGAATTAGACTGGCAACCAGTCTATCGAATGAACCTACAAAATGCAGACGGCACGACCGTTGACGTGGAACGTGACGTCGCAATTCAACAATCGACGGGCGAACATTGGCGAGATGTCGATTTGACAGTGACCAGCGTTGCAGTCAGCCGCACAAGCCGTCCCGGCGATCTATGGCCGCAATTGCTGCGGATCGAAGACAAACCCAATCCAAAATTGACGGTTGCGTCGCGCAGCTATGCGGATTCGGAAGTCGCAGGAATTATCGAGCTACCAGTTATTGTGGAAGAAGCCCAAGGACCAAGCGTTGACTCGTCCGGTGTTGGCGTACGTTACAGCTTTGATCACCCTGTTACCATTCTTCAGGAGGAATATGCATTGTTGGCGCTGGCCCCGCTGGACTTTTCGGCTGAAGTGGCCGCGCGCGCAGTGCCCAGTTTGGGCGAAACAGCTTATCGTATGGTGTCTTTTGACAATGACAGCGGGGAACGATTGTTGGCTGGTCCAGCCTATGGGTTCGTAGACGGACAAGCCATTGGTGAGATCGAATTTGAGGCCATTGAGGTCAATGATAACGTTGAGATCGGCTTTGGTCCTATCCATGGGTTACAATTGCGTCGCGCGGTTCTGGATCGCTCTGAGGGCGAGCGCGGAATAATCTCGCGCGGGAATGTGCGCGATGAACAGGCACGTTTGGTTATCGAAAACCTGAGTGCGCGCGATTGGGAGGTCACAGTTGTGGATCAAGTCCCATATTCCGAACAGGAAGATCTGGAAATTGCTTGGCGTGCGCGGCCTGCCCCAACGCGTCAAGATGTTGAAGACAAGCGTGGTATCTTGGAATGGGATTTGGAAGTCTCTGCGGGAACCACACAAGAGATCGTTCTAAACATGGAAATCCAGTGGCCAGATGACAAGGAATTACGCTGACAGGTAGATCGGTGATTTAAAGACAAAAAAACAGCGCCGAAAGGGCGCTGTTTTCTTGTGTGAGTGTTGCTTAGTCTATTAAGCGAGATCAAATCGATCCGCATTCATTACTTTTGACCATGCTGAAACGAAATCGTTAACAAAACGTGTTTCCCCATCCGATTGGCCGTAAACTTCTGCCACAGCGCGCAGGATCGAGTTTGATCCAAAGACCAGATCAACACGTGTGCCAGTCCATTTGACCGCTCCACTTGACCGATCGCAGCCTTCGAATGCAGATGCATCACCGGAAGTTGGTTTCCATTCAACGCTCATGTCCAGCAGGTTGACGAAAAAGTCGTTTGTCAACGCACCGGCACGATCGGTGAATACGCCGTGTGATGTGCCACCATGGTTTGCGCCCATCACGCGCAATCCGCCGACCAACGCAGTCATTTCAGGGGCTGTTACGCCAAGCAACTGCGCCTTGTCGACCAGCAGTTCTTCGGCAGACACGCTGAATGCGCCCTTCATGTAGTTGCGGAAACCGTCTGCGATGGGTTCCATAACCGCAAAGCTCTCGACGTCGGTCCGATCTTGGCTCGAGTCGCCACGGCCCGAAGTGAAGGGAACCGTCACGTCATGGCCTGCGGCTTTGGCGGCTTGTTCAACACCAACGTTGCCCGCAAGAACGATCAGGTCAGCAATCGATACTTTTGAGCTGGATGCGCTTTGAATGCCTTCCAAAACGCCGACAACTTTTGCCAATTCGGCAGGTTGGTTGACGTCCCAGTCCTTTTGCGGAGCCAGCCGCACACGTGCGCCGTTTGCACCACCGCGTTTATCTGATCCGCGATACGTCGAGGCAGACGCCCATGCGGTTGACACCATTTCTGATATGCTCAGACCGGAGGCGGCAATTTTGCCCTTTAGGTCGGCCACATCCGCATCGCTTAGGGCTGTTCCGGCCGGAATTGGATCTTGCCAGATCAGCTCTTCGCTTGGGACATCGTTGCCTTGGTAACATGCAATCGGGCCCATATCGCGGTGGGTCAGTTTGAACCATGCACGGGCGAACGCATCCGCGAATTTTTCAGGGTTCGCATGGAAGTCGCGCGAGATTTTCTCGTAGGCCGGATCCGTGCGCAATGCCATGTCGGCAGTGGTCATCATGATGCTGACCTTTTTCGACGCATCGCCCGCATCTGGTGCCATGTCTTTATCAGCGGCATTCACGGGGTGCCATTGATGCGCACCTGCGGGGCTTTTGACCAATTCCCATTCATATCCTAGCAGGACATCAAAAAAGGACATATCCCACGTTGTCGGCGTTGGCGTCCATGCGCCTTCGATCCCTGACGTGATTGCGTCCGCGCCTTTGCCGGATGCGTGCGAGCTGAGCCAACCAAGACCCATGGCTTCCATTGGGGCCGCTTCTGGCTCTGGTCCGACATGTGCGGCGTCGCCTGCGCCGTGCGCTTTTCCGAAAGTGTGACCACCGGCGACCAATGCGACAGTTTCTTCGTCGTTCATGGCCATCCGCGCGAATGTATCGCGAATGTCGTATCCTGATGCGGCAGGATCGGGGTTTCCGTCTGGTCCTTCTGGGTTCACATAAATCAGACCCATCTGAACGGCAGCCAGCGGGCTTTCCAGATCACGATCGCCGGTATATCGGCTGTTTGAACCGCCCGATTCTTCGAGCCATTCTTTTTCTGCGCCCCAATAAATATCTTCTTCGGGTTCCCAGATGTCAGCGCGTCCACCGCCAAATCCAAAGACTTTACCGCCCATGGATTCGATGGCGCAGTTGCCGGCAAGGATCAAAAGATCGGCCCAGCTAAGCGCGTTGCCGTATTTCTGCTTGATCGGCCACAGCAGGCGGCGTGCTTTGTCGAGGTTGCCATTGTCGGGCCAGCTGTTCAAAGGCGCAAATCGTTGCGAGCCTGATCCAGCACCGCCGCGGCCGTCGCCTGTCCGATATGTTCCAGCACTGTGCCATGCCATGCGGATGAAGAATGGACCGTAGTGGCCATAATCAGCAGGCCACCAATCCTGACTGTCGGTCATAAGTGCGGTCAGGTCTGATTTGACGGCATCAAGATCAAGTGTTTTGAACGCTTCGATATAATCGAATTCTTCGCCCATCGGGTCGCTTAACGAAGAATTCTGATGCAGGATCTTCAGGTTCAGCTGGTTGGGCCACCAGTCCCCATTCGAGCGGGCACTGAAAGTTGTGTGCATCACCGGGCATTTGCCCGATTTGTCCATATCGTTGCCGTCCATCATTTTCTCCGATCAAGGCTGCGTTGTAGCGTGGCAGAACTGGGTTTGGATCATTCGAAGCGCAGCAATTGAACACGTTCAAAGGACTGCGATTCTTGTTCCCCCGATTCAAATCTCCCCCGTTTCTAACAAGTCCGATCAATATATTTAAGTTGTATTTTCTGATCGCAGCGATAATTTGAAATTATGGCAAATATTACGTTGAAACAGCTGAGATATTTAGACGCTTTAGCCCGGCACGGGCATTTTGGCCGGGCCGCTGAAGCATGTTCGATATCGCAACCTGCTTTGTCCGTTCAGATCAAATCTCTTGAAGCCGAATTGGGCGCGGCGCTTTTTGATCGTGGTCCACGTGATGTGCGCGTGACAAATTTGGGCGAACAGATCTTACAGCGCGCGCAATCCATATTGCGATCGGTCGAAGAGCTGAGCGATTTTGCACGCACCGCGCAGGACAGGTTGGTTGGACGGTTGCGATTGGGTATTATTCCGACGATCGCACCCTATCTTTTGCCGGCGTTGATCGGGCGATTGTCTCAGGAACATTTTGGTATTGATGTTCATGTCCGCGAAACTTTGACGCCGACTTTGATACAGGAACTTTTGGACGGAAAATTGGACACGGCAATTGTTGCATTGCCTGTATCCGAGCCGTCTTTGACCGAAATTTCTTTGTTTTCAGAGAGGTTTGTTTTGGTCCGGCCCATAGGTGACGCGGATCGGCCGGTGCCAAGTGCGGATGACCTGCGCGAAATGCGGTTACTGTTGTTGGAAGAGGGGCATTGTTTTCGCGACCAGGCGCTTTCGTTCTGTAACATCCAATCTGTTTTGGCCCGAGATGGGCTTGATGCCAGTTCGTTGTCGACCTTGGTTCAAATGGTGGGTGCGGGGATTGGCGTGACCTTGGTTCCTGAAATGGCAGTTCACGTCGAAAGCCGGTCGGCGGACGTGGATGTCACGCCGTTTCCAGCCCCAGAACCCTCGCGCACCATTGGAATGGTGTGGCGCAAAACCAGCCCAATGGGGGACGCGTTGACGAAAATTGCAGACCAAGTGCGTATCGCTGGTGATGAAATGCGATCTCAGGCCGGGTCCTAATCGTCGCGCTCTGCGGCCAACAACGCTTGTAACCCTGTGCGGTAATCTGGGTACATCAGCGCCACGCCCAGTTCCTCTTTGATCCGGTCATTTCGCACCCGTTTGCTTTCTGCATAGAAACTGCGGGCCATGGGCGTCATTTCCGCGTCTTCGAACGGGATAGGGTCTGGCACAGGCATATTCAGCAATTCAGCCGCATAGGCGATGACATCTTGTGGGGGGGCAGGATCGTTGTCACATAAATTGTAGGCCCGGCCGGGGTTGGGCTGGTTGATCGACGCTTCGACCACTTGTGCGATATCTTCAACGTGAATGCGGCTAAAGACTTGCCCTTCCTTGATCACTCTGCGCGCTGTGCCTTTTCGCACCTTTGCAAAGGGGCCGCGACCTGGTCCGTAAATTCCGGCTAATCGGAAGATGTGCAGCGGCAAACCGGGAATGGATTGCCATTCTTCTTCGGCTTCTTTGCGCCATGTGCCGCGTTGCGTCGAAGGGGTCAGGGGCGTGTCTTCGTCTATCCACGCGCCTTTGTGGTCACCGTAAACGCCAGTTGTCGATAAATACCCGACCCAATCATACCGCGCCGCATTTGCCTGAATGGTGTTTTTTACGGCGTTCAAAACGGGGTCACCGTGTTCGTTTGGCCCCGCGGAAATCAGCACATGGGTGGCTTGGCAGAGCAATTCAGTCAGGTCATGACCGGGAAACAAAACGGGTTCCACGCCTGTGGTTTTCAAACGCTCTGCCTTTTCGGCTGTGCGCGTGGTTGCAATTATGCGCCATCCTTGGGGAAGAAGGCGACGAGTCAGGGCCTGCGCGGAATACCCGTGGCCCAAAGATAAAAGTGTGTTCGACATATCCGATAGGTGCGCTTTTTGTGGCGGACCTTCAAGATGCTTGAACCAATAGTCGAAACTGCCATTGTGCGCGTTATGACAGACGAACCAAATCTGGCCGCGGCTTATGCCTTGGAAACGCCCGACGACAACCGGAAGTTTTACGCCAACTGGGCCGACACATACGACACCGAGTTTGTGACCACACATGGGTATGTGCTGCCGCAACAAGTGTGCGCTGCGTTTTGTTCTGCCGGTGGGGTTGGACCGGTTTTGGACGTCGGGGCGGGGACGGGCATTTGTGGTGTTTTGCTTGCGGATCAGGGACAGCGCGAGGTGGATGGCATGGATCTGTCGCCTGAAATGTTGACGGTCGCGCGGGGAAAGGGTGTTTATCGCGACCTGATCGAAGCGGATATTCTGAAAGGTATTGATCGCCCGGATGCATTTTACAACGGCATCGTCAGTGCAGGCACATTTACCCATGGCCATGTCGGCCCCGATGCGTTGGACGAAATATTACGCTTGTTGAAACCAGGGGGATTGGCCGTGTTGTCCATCAACGCGGAACATTTCCAATCCCTTGGCTTTGCCGATGCCTTTGCGCGATTCGAGCCGCAAATGACGGATGCAGAATTTCCAAAGGCGCGCATTTATACGGACGACGGAAAGGGCGATCATAGCGATGATTTGGCTGTTCTGGCCCAGTTTCGCAAAGGTTAAAGTTCCGCCGTTGTTAGGGGACAGCGATCACCGTTGTAAAACGTATCCAAAAGATCGGCGAACACCGCCGGAGCGTTGGGAACGGCCGCAAACAAAGTGGCCATGCTACGCACTTTAAGCGCGTCGATATCACCCAATATCCGCTCGGGGTCTTCGCCCTTGTGATCCATCAATGCATCACACAGTTCAATCAAACGGGCACGCAAGGTTGGATGAGCAAGATAGGTCGTGGCTTCGTCCAGATCCGCAATCCCATAATCGCGCGCATAGGTCGATCTGCCCAAGGATGCGAGCTGTGGCATTTCCCACCAGGTCCAATGCGTGACCTTTCGCCCTGCGTGCAATTCGGCAAGCGCTTGGGCATGTGTCCCATCTTGTGCATCCAGAAACCGCTGCATGGTCAGCGGCCTTTCCAGACAGGGTCGCGTTTCTCGGAAAATGCGCGCGCACCTTCAAGTTGGTCATCTGATCCATAAAGGATATCGACCGTGCGCAATTTGCGTTGGGTGATGCGATTTAGGGCGTCTTGGAATTTGCTATCTTCCGCGTCGCGCACGACCTCTTTAATCGCCGCGTAAACCAATGGCGGCCCGGATGCGATCAGGCGGGCCAGATCCCATGCCCGGTCCATCAGTTTGTCCGCAGGGACCACTTCGTTAATCAAACCCCATCGGTGGCCTTCTTCGGCGTCAAACCAGCGACCGGTCAGCAACAGTTCCATTGCGATGTGATAGGGGATGCGTTTGGGCAATTTGATGCTTGCGGCATCGGCCACGGTTCCGGATCGGATTTCAGGCAATGCGAAGGTTGCGTGATCGGCGGCAAGGATCATGTCTGCGCCAATGGCCAATTCCAGCCCACCGCCACAGGCGATGCCGTTGATGGCGGCGATCACCGGTTTGTTCATGTCGCGCAGCTCTTGCAATCCGCCGAACCCACCTTGCCCGTAATTGCCGTCCACAGCGTCACCATCGGCGGCAGCTTTCAAATCCCAACCGGGGCAAAAGAACTTTTCACCTGAGGCTGTCAGGATAGCGACGCGCAGTTCGGGATCATCGCGAAATTCTGCAAAGATATCGCCCATGACGCGGCTTGTGGCCAGATCAATAGCATTTGCCTTTGGTCGGTCGAGGGTTACTTCGAGAATTGCGCCCTCGCGTCGTGTTTTGATCAGGTCCATAGTCATCCTTTCCGTATCAGCGCATCTGCTGCAATGGCTTGGGTCGGTGTGCAGATCAGCGGATTGATTTCGATTTCTTCTACTGTGTTCGTTTCGGCTGCGACATAGGCTTGTATGCTATCGACCGCTTTGAGGATGCTTGGAACATCCGCACCGGGCTTACCGCGATATCCCTCAATCAACGGCCAGACTTTTAAACGTTGCAAGGCGTCGTGAATGCTATTGCGTGACGCAGGGACCAACATAGACACAGTGTCTTGCATGAGTTCGGTCAAAATGCCTCCGGCGCCAATGGTCAGCAAAAAACCATGGGCGGGATCACGTACAACGCCGACGATCAATTCAACGGTGCCATGTGTGATCATTGATTCGACCAGAAAGTCCGGACCAGGCATTGTAATCGCAGCAGTTTCAAGATCGGCTTTAGACAGGTTGAGCTTGACTCCCCCAGAGTCAGATTTATGAGCCAGCCCCACAGATTTCAGTACAAGAGGTTCTGGTAAATCGACACGATGCAATTCGGCACGCATGCAGGTTTGTCCCTGTGGCACATCTAGACCGAACCGGGCCAAATCTGCCTTTGCCTGCGGTTCAGAAATCAGTGTTGCAGACGCTTTTGGGGGTGCTGCGCAAAAGGGATGAACGGGGTCAACCGCGGGTTTGTTTGCCACCAATGCCGTAGCTTTCAGCGCTTCGATCATGCCGTTGAAGGGGACAACTCCACCCGCCATAAGCTGTTGTGCAACATCATCTGGCATCAACTCGGGTAAGCTTGCGACAACGCCAACGGGTCGGCCGGTTTCATGATGAACGGCCAATGCGGCATCTGTTGCGCAGACCCAATCGCCCGCGTCCGTGTGTGGGTAATCCACCACAGACAACGTAATTCCAATATGCGGTGCGGCCATTGCGGACCATGCGGACACCATCGATGGCGTATCGCGCCAAATATAGGTGTGGTAATCCAGCGGATTGGCCAAAGCGACCATCGGCCCCAACGCCGCGCGCAGTTCTGTTGTCTGGGCCGGGACAAGTGATGGAAGCGTTAGCGGCAGGTCCTCGACCAAATCCGCCATCAAACTGGCCTCGCCCCCTGAACAACTGATCGAACTCAGCGTTGGCGCGTCAAGCCCACCGGTCACATGCAACAGCTTCAGTGCTTCCAGAAATGTGGCCAGATCATCGACGCGGATTATACCCAACCGATCCAAAAGGGCATTGGCCCCCGCATCGCTACCAGCCAGAGATGCCGTATGTGACATGGTTGCGGTTTGTGCTTGGCTTGAGCGCCCCACTTTTAATGCAACAAGCGTCTTACCCAAGGCATCGGCTTCTTGCGCCAACGCGACCCACGCGCGTGTGTCCCCGAACCCTTCGATGTGCAGCCCAATAGCGCTGACCCTGATGTCGTTCAACAGATGGCGCGCGATGGACGCTTGGCTTGTTTGCGCTTGGTTCCCGCAGGTTACCGCGTATGCAATCGGAACGCCGCGTTTCTGCATGGTCAGATTGATCGCGATGTTCGAACTTTGGGTCAAAATGGCAACGCCACGTTCGATATGTGCCATGCCGTGCTGATCCGGCCAGACCGCGACCTTGTCCAAGGCATTCACAAACCCATAGCAGTTCGGGCCCAATATCGGCATGTCACCCGCTGCTTGGATTAGTTGAGTCTGCAGGTTGACGGCGTCGGATTCTTCGCCAGCGGCTTCTGCAAAACCAGATGCAAAGCACACCGCGCCACCTGCGTTCAGATCATTCAGTTGTTGGATAACCTCGATCGTTGCATGCCGATTGACCCCAACAAACGCGCAGTCGATTGGCCCATCCCAATCTTGCAGGCGTTTGATTGCTCGCAACCCTGCGATTTCTTTGCCTGCTGGGTGGACTGGGAAAATGTCACCTTGATACCCAATACGTTGCGCTGCGCCGATTATCGACGCACACCACGCTCCACCGCCAACAACAGCGATGGAATTTGCAGACAGCAGGCGCGATAAATCAGCCAAGACTCATTTCCTTTTCAGGCCCCCAAAGCACGCAAAAGATCGCGGCTGATGATATGACGCTGAATTTCACTGGTGCCGTCCCAAATGCGTTCAACCCGCGCATCCCGCCAAAAGCGTTCCAAGGGATAATCATCCATAAGCCCCATCCCGCCATGAAGCTGTATGGCGGTATCTGTGACGCGCGCGAGCATTTCGCTGGCGTATAGCTTTGCCGAGGCAATTTCGCGGTTGGCGGGCAGTCCCTTGTCCAAACGGTCAGCGGCGGCCAAGGTCAGCAGATCAGCCGCATCGATTTCGGTGATCATGTCCGCGATCTGAAAGCTGACACCCTGAAATTTTCCGATCTTTTGGCCAAATTGTTCGCGGGTGGCGGCATAATCCAAGGCATAGTCAAAGACACGGCGCGCGCGTCCGACGCTCATCGTGGCGACGGTGATGCGGGTCGCATAAAGCCATGTGTTCATCACCTCGAACCCACCATCGACTTGACCCAAAACGGCATCTGCAGGCAGGCGGCAATCGTCGAAATCCAGCACCATGTTTTTGTACCCACGATGCGAAACGCTTTTGTATCCATCACGAATGGTGAAGCCGGGGTGACCTCGGTCCACCAAAAAACAGGTAATCCGCTTTTTCGGACCCCTGTCGGTCTGGTCTTCTCCGGTGGCGACGAACACGATGACAAAATCTGCGTGGTCTGCTCCGCTGATGAAATGCTTGGTCCCGTTCACGATCCAATCGCTACCATCACGAACAGCGGAACATTTCATGCCGCGCACGTCCGAACCTGCACCGGGTTCCGTCATGGCCAAGGCATCCATGCGTTCCCCACGCACCGCTGGCATCAAATAACGTTCGATTTGATCACCTTCACAGGCCATCAGGATGTTTTGGGGGCGGCCAAAGAAATGGTTGAGCGCCATTGATCCACGCCCAAGTTCGCGTTCGACCAACGCGAATTCCAGATGGCTTAAACCGGCACATCCAACGCTTTCTGGAAAGTTGCAGGCGTAAAACCCCAACTTAACGGTTTTGCGTTTGATTTCGGCTGCGATCTCGGCGGGGACTTCGCCCGTGCGTTCGACCAATTCTTCGTGCGGGTAAATTTCGTTTTCGACAAAACTGCGCACGGTTGACGCAATCATCTCTTGTTCTTCGCTCAAGCCGTACTGCATTGCGGGTTCCTGAATTAAATGGCCCGTAAAACGCTAAAGCTCTTGTTTTATTCGATCATGCAGTAATAGAAAAAATCATGCAGAACTGGTCAAATCAAAACGCCGCAGCGCAGCAGATCGATATTCTGTTGTTTGATGATTTTTCCGCCTTGTGTTTGGCCAACACCGTTGAACCCTTGCGCGCTGCGAATGGGTTTCTATCCAACGCCAAATATCGTTGGCGATTTCTAACACTGGACGGTCAACCCGCCATTTCATCCAGCCGCATGTCTGTTGCCGCTGATGGCGAATTGGCAAGCGGGTCTGGGGACATGTTGATCGCGATGCCAAGCTATCGGTTTCGCGATCATGATACGGTGTTGGCGCGGCGGTCTTTGCGGTCGGCTGCGCAACGCTACGACATGATGTGTGGGTTTGATACCGGCAGCTGGATGCTGGCTGCAGCGGGTTTGCTGGATTCGTATCGCGCGACCATCCATTGGGACGAATTGACTACGTTTGCCGAAGCGTTCCCGGATGTGCAGGCCAAGCGCGAGGATTTTGTGCGGGATCGGGACAGGTTGACCTGTCGCGGGGCGACGGCCGCGTTTGATCTGATGCTGCAATTGATCGGGGTTATGCACGGGCATGCCATTCGTTTGGATGTGGCATCGTTGTTAGCGGTAGCAGAGGATTACGGCCCGCAACAGCGACAACCCTTGGCCCGCAGTCGAAGTGTTGCGCGTGCGTTGTCTGTTATGCAAAACAACATTGAAACCCCGTTGAACATTGGCGAAGTCGCCCATTTGTGTGGGCGCAGCCAACGGGATTTGCAAAGCCGTTTTACCAAGGAATTGGGCACCACTCCCTTTGTCGTGTATCGACGGATGCGTCTGTCAGTTGCGCGGAACCTATTGCGGGACAGCGTGATCCCGGTGTCTGAGATCGCCGTGCGGTGTGGGTATGAAGACCCCAGTGCGATGACACGCGCCTTTCGCGCCGAGTTTGGTGCCAGCCCGCAAGACGTGCGACGGGATTTGACCTAATCTCGTTTTCGCTCTGCGAGCCGTGTTTTCAACAGCGCTTTGCCCTTGTCAGTGCCATCATGAAATGTGCCGAACCATGAATCCCAAGGCACCTCGAGTGTTCCATAGTTGCATTCAAAATATCTGTGATGAATCTGGTGATGAAAGTTACCCAAATGCAGGCGTTTGCGTCCGCCCGCCCAGATTCCTTCGAAACCTGTATGGGTCGTGATTGCATAAAGCCCATAGAACATGAGATGGCAGATCAAATGCACGGGATGTGTGGGCACTATAAAATGAATGAGTGCTGTGCCGAAATAGAACAGATGTTCAATCGGATGCATGCTTAACCCGGACCATGGGCCAACATCTGTATTGCGGTGATGCAATGCGTGAAACCGATAGAGTGCATTGGTGTGCAGCAGGCGGTGTATCCAATAGAAATAAAAGCTTTCCCAAATTGGGATCAGAAGGAAGATGGCAACAAACCAAATGGGGCTGTCTGTCCATGTAAGGCTTGGCGCATATCCATTCGCCATGGCCCACCACATCAACGCTTCGTATCCGGTCCAGATCGTGACCCCCGAAGCCAGCGCCCAAAACATGTTGTCCGCCAACTGACTTTGAAACGTGAACATGCGCCCGGTGCGTGGATACGGGCGTGGGTCGTATTTGTGATCTGGACCTTGCAAGTCGGTATTGTGGAAAATGCTGTGCAATCCGTGGGCCACGACAAAGGTCAAACCTAAATTTCGAACCCAAATGGTGGCAACCCACGGCCCAAACGTCTGGGCTGTATCCAATGACGGGCTGGCCCACCAAAGCGCGCCAAAGGCCAAGGCGACAATCACAAGGTTAACGCTGAGGGGAAGCCACGCGCCGACATACCAGCGCACCAAATCCAACGGTTTCCATGGCCATCGCCAAAGCGGCGACACTTGGATCGGCAGGGAGTCAGGAACGTGGTTCCACTCTTGGCGCGCCATAAGGTGTAATCCGCCTTTTTTGCGTACGGGTTTTGCTCCCGCCTCGGAATGCCCCGATCTAACCGCCCATTTATGTGATCAACGCGTTCAAGCCGCGTAGTCTGATCCTTCGGCGTCAAGAATAGCCTTGAGTTCGGCCAAATGCCGGATGTCTTGTTCGGGATAGTTTTCGATTTCGTCAGCAGTCTTTGCGGCGATTTCGTCGGGAAGAATGGCCAATGGTTGCCCAGTTTGGAGGGCGCGAATGTAAACTTCGCTGGCCCGTTCAAAGAAATACATGCGGTTAAAGGTTTGCGCGACCGTGTCGCCGATGACCATGATGCCATGGTTGCCCATAACCATTACGGTCTTCTTTGGGTCTGCAAACAATTGCGCGCACCGCTCGCCTTCTTCTTCAAAGGCCAACCCGCCATATTGGTCATCGACCACTTGGCGGTCGTAAAACATTGCCGCATTCTGATCCAAAGGCGGCAGTACCTTGTTTTGAAGGCAGGCCAGAACCGTGGCGTGAACCGAATGCACATGCATCGCACAGCGGGCATGGGCGCAATGGCGATGCAATCCGCCATGCAGGCCCCATGCCGTTTCGTCCGGCGCATCGGGACCGTTAAGGCATTCGGGATCATTGGCGTCGATTATCAGCATATCGCTGGCACGCACACGGGTGAAATGCACTTGATTTGGGTTCATGAGAAAGCGCGTGCCGTCTTCATTGATCGCCATCGAAAAGTGGTTCGAAACGCCTTCATGCATATTCAAACGCGCGGTCCAACGAAACGCGGCTGCCAGATCGACACGTTCTTGCCAATGATCCATGTTCGGGCGAATTTCTGTAACAGCCATTTGTATATCCTCTTTGTTCTCGGAAACCTGCACTGAATGGCGATTGCGATCAACATGGATTGCGACACTTGTGGGTGCCGTTATTCACTCCTTGGGCCGGGACGGGACCCACGCGTATCCATCTGAATCCAGAATATATGCTTCGCGCAGGCCATGCGGTTTGTCAGTGGGAGCTTGCAGAACTGTACCATTAGCTTTTTCTGCCGCATGGACAGCTTTGTCAGGGTCAGTGTCATACAGACGGATTTCGATACCTGCACCACGTGGCGGATTTTCGGGCAACAGGCCGAGCAGTGGGTTGGAATGATAGGTGCCATCGCTGTGCAACTGAAACACTTGGTCACCATAGGTTACAATTGCGAAATCTGCCGTCGCTTGATGGGATTCCATATTGAACACGGTCTTTAAAAAAGCACAGCTTGCGTGAACGTCACGGACAAGTAAATTCAGGCCGATCCCTTTTAAGGATCGTCCAAAGCTGTCGGCGTCTGCGGTTTCGTAATCCATAAAGTTAGCTTGTGTGACCCTGTTCCATTGGTCAAGCGGTTCACAAGGATGCCCGCTATTTGCATAGGTCACCTCACGCAGACGAGACAAAGATGAACGATCCTTGACCCATCTTCATAGTTGTTTCGCGTCGTCTTTGCGAAAGGCCTTGCACCTTCTTTGCTTATTTGAAAACTTGGGACATGGAATATGACCTTTTTCCCGCTTGGCCCGACGTCGCTGCACACTTAATCGAGGTGGCGGCAGGGCGTTCATTCGCAGACACCGTTATTCGCAATGGCCAATGGGTCAATGTGCACACACGCGAAGTGTTGGCCGGTTACGACATTGCAATCGTTAAAGGGCGCATTGCTTGTGTCGTGCCGGATGCCGAGTATTGCACGGGGCCCGAAACCGAAATCATTGAGGCCAATGGTCGGTTCATGATCCCAGGATTGTGTGACGGACACATGCACATCGAAAGCGGGATGTTGACGTCCGCCGAGTTTGCCCGCGCCGTCATTCCGCATGGCACTACGACCATGTTCACGGACCCGCATGAAATCGCAAATGTGCTGGGTTTGGCTGGTGTGCGATTGATGCATGACGAAGCCTTAATGCAGCCCGTAAACATATTCACACAAATGCCGTCTTGCGCGCCGTCTGCACCTGGACTGGAAACGACGGGTTGGGAAATCACCCCCGATGACGTTACCCAGGCGATGGCTTGGCCGGGGATCATCGGTCT
This sequence comes from Paracoccaceae bacterium, assembly GCA_039960995.1. Lineage (GTDB taxonomy): Bacteria > Pseudomonadota > Alphaproteobacteria > Rhodobacterales > Rhodobacteraceae > JABSSA01. Next base: position 21,642 of record JBDVKF010000006.1, read on the forward strand.
GGGTGAAATGATGAACTTCCCCGGTGTCGCAGCTGCTGATCCAAAAATGCTGGCCGAAATTGCAGCGACACAGCGTGCCGGGAAAACGGTCGGCGGGCATTATGCGTCGCCGGATTTGGGCCCGGATTTCGCAGCCTATGTGGCGGGCGGACCAGCTGACGATCATGAAACCACATCCGAAGCAGAGGGTATCGCGCGGGTGCGCCAAGGGATGCGCGCGATGATGCGGTTGGGGTCCGCGTGGTATGATGTCGAAAGCCAGATTACGGCAATCACCCAAAAAGGGCTTGATCCGAGGAACTTTATTTTGTGCACGGATGACTGTCATTCCGGCACATTGGTCAATGACGGGCATATGAACCGCGTTGTGCGCCACGCGATTGAATGCGGGTGTGATCCTGTTGTTGCGCTGCAAATGGCAACGATCAATACGGCCACCCATTTCGGGTTGGAACGCGAATTGGGATCGTTAACGCCAGGACGGCGGGCCGATGTGATTTTGACGTCCGATTTGAAAACGTTGCCGATTGAACATGTCATTGCGCGTGGACAGACGGTTGCTGTGAACGGAGAAATCACCGTCGAATGCCCACATTTCGATTGGCCTGACACAGCGCGAAACACGATCAACTTGGGCAAAACGCTGGCTGCAAGAGATTTTGAAATCACAGCACCAGATGGGGCAAATGCCGTAACAGCCAACGTTATTGGAGTGGTCGAAAACCAAGCACCAACAAAGGCGTTGAAAGCAGACCTTCCGGTGCAGGACGGGTTGGTCGAAGCATCAGGCGACGTGTGTCAGATCGCTTTGGTGGAACGGCATCGGGCAACGGGCGGTGTCGTCAATGCGTTTGTGTCTGGCTTTGGGTATACGGGGCCAATGGCCATGGCATCGACGGTGGCGCATGACAGTCACCACATGATTGTCGTGGGAACAGACCGCGATCACATGGCCAAAGCCGCGAACCGTTTGGCCGAAGTCGGCGGTGGCGTCGCCTTTTGGCGCGATGGTGTGGAACAAGCGCTTGTCGAATTGCCAATTGCCGGGCTGATGTCGAACCAACCCGCCGCAGAAATTGCGGCCAAAGCGGAAACACTTGGCCGCGCCATGCAAGATGCCGGGTGCACGTTGAACAACGCCTATATGCAGCATTCGCTGCTGGCGCTTGTGGTCATTCCGGAATTGCGCATCTCGGACCTAGGTCTTGTGGATGTGCGTACTTTTGAATTCATACCAATAATAGAGGAGTCAAAATGACATCCCACCCAAAACCAATGCAGGTTCATAAGAGTTTCACAGACGCCGGTGAGGCGGTCTCTTATCTGAAGCGTTTGTATCAAGAGGCAACGAAATATCTTTGCCACGCCTTTTCCGATGCTCTTGAAAATGGTGCACCCGATGGACGCGTGCGTGCATTTTATCCAGAAATCCGATTGACGACGACATCATACGCGCGCGTGGATACGCGGCTTAGCTTTGGGCACGTGACGGATCCGGGTACATATGCGACCACAATCACGCGGCCTGACTTGTTTGAAACCTACCTGTGCCAGCAAATTGGCCTGCTGATTGAAAATCACGGACTGCCTATCGAAATTGGCCCATCAACGACGCCGATCCCTGTCCATTTTGCCGTCGCCAATGACAGTTCGATCACCATCCCACAACAAGCGGCGTCTGCGTTTAACCTTCGGGATGCTTTTGATGTGCCGGATCTCAGCACAACAAATGACGACATTGTAAACGGATATGCCGTTCCTCAGGATGGGGTGTCGCCCCTTGCGCCGTTTACGGCACAACGTGTCGATTATTCCTTGGCGCGTTTGGCGCATTACACCGCGACCAATGCAGAGCATTTTCAGAACTTTGTTCTGTTTACGAACTATCAGTTCTATGTCGCGGAATTTGAAGCGTATGCGCGCAAAATGCTGGATGACCCATCCAGTGGATACACATCATTCGTTAGCACTGGAAATGCCGAGATAACCAAAGGTGACGAACCCTTGGCGGCCGCGGAAAAAATGCCGCAAATGCCGACATACCACCTGAAACGAGCAGATGGATCTGGCATCACTTTGGTCAATATTGGTGTCGGCCCGTCCAATGCGAAAACTGCAACTGATCACATCGCGGTTCTTCGACCTTATGCGTGGTTGATGGTTGGGCACTGCGCTGGCTTGCGCAATTCACAAGCTTTGGGTGATTTTGTGCTGGCGCATGCCTATCTGCGCGAAGATCATGTGTTGGACGATGATTTGCCAGTCTGGGTCCCGATCCCGGCGCTGGCTGAAATGCAAATCGCATTGGAACACGCCGTTGCGCAGGTCACGGAACTGGAAGGTTTCGAGCTGAAGCGCATCATGCGGACCGGCACAGTGGCGACCATCGATAATCGAAATTGGGAATTGCGGGAACACACTGGCCCTGTCCAACGGCTTAGCCAGTCTCGGGCGATTGCCTTAGATATGGAAAGCGCGACCATTGCCGCCAACGGGTATAGATTCCGGGTGCCATACGGGACTCTTTTGTGTGTGTCTGACAAACCGTTGCACGGTGAATTGAAATTGCCGGGTATGGCGTCTGACTTTTACAAAACCCAAGTGTCGCGTCATCTGATGATCGGCATCCATGCAATGGAACGTTTGCGAGGTATGCCACTTGAACGCATTCACAGTCGTAAATTGCGATCGTTTGACGAAACCGCATTCCTCTGAACGGGCCATAAGGGTGCCGCGGATTCCGTCTTAAATGCTCAAACGTGAAGCTGCTAGACGGTGCGATGTTGGCTTTTATGCCGTTTGTCAAAGAAATTGAGCAGAATTTGGAGGGGGTAAGCACAACTTGGCGTTGGTGTGATGTCGGGCCAATTCAGCTTGACGATGGGTCAATTTGAGGCACTTTGGGCTTGAAATCCTACTGCTGGGTCTGAAAGTCAACCAGATCAGGCAAAAAACTGCGTTTTTTCTAAGAAAATGTCTGATTTCCCCTTGCGCGGAGCCACTAATCGTTGTGTTGATATACAACATTCCGTTACCGTGACGGTACGAGGCCCAACAGATTGGGTAGAGACAGGAGACCAGTAAAATGGCCAAACCAATGACAAAGACCCAACTCGTCGCCGCTCTGGCCGATGAAATGGGATCAGACAAAAAAGCAGCAAGCAGTGCATTGGATGCAATTGCGAGCATCATCACCAAGGAAGTGTCCGGCGGCGGCGCTGTGACAGTCCCTGGCGTTGGCAAAATCTACTGCCGTGAGCGCCCAGAGCGTATGGTTCGCAACCCAGCAACGGGTGAGCAGTTCAAGAAAGAGGCGGATAAGGTTGTAAAAATGACCATCGCCAAAGCGCTTAAAGACAGCGTAAACGACTGATCTGATTTTTCGGACAGTTAGAACTTAGGGCCGCATCTGATGCGGCCCTTTTTCATTGGACCAGAGTTATCCAGCCGCTGCCGATTTAGCATCTGTTGCGTCATCTGATTTTGGCTCATCTAAGGCGTCTTCGGTGACGGCCTCATCACTTGTCACCGCATCGGCATCGATGACTGTGGCGTCAACCACATCGGCATCTACGTCCATGTCTTCTTGTGCCAACTCAGTTGCATCCTGCGCACCGACAAGCAGCGGCAACATCTCGGCACCGCCGGGCAACACCATTTGAGATTCTGGAGGCCGTTTCCAAGACAACGTATCGAAGGATTCGCAACTTTCGCACACAGATTGCCATTCGCTGTGAACGTGTTGGCAATTGTCACAAACCCATTGCGGTCCACGCGGGGCCGTGACGGCACGTGCCAGCCAGCCTTGAACGATGGCGTCAGATGCACCCTGACCACGTTCAATGGCCGCCATAAGCGTCGCAGATCGCACAGTTGGGTCCGTTTCGAAAAGGTCGCCCAAAGCACGCTGAGCGGCTGGGAAATCTTCGGCGGCAATATGCAGCTCTGCCAAAAGCATTCGTACTTCGGGGTTGTCCACGTGAAGACGCGTCAGCATGTGAAAACGCTTCACGCGGGCTTGGGCATCCTCGTCAGGTTCTATGGCTGCAAACGCGGCGGCCAGATCAGGATGCGGACGGACATCCCATGCTTTCTTAATGACACGCGTCGCATATTTCTTTTGGCCTTTTTCCAAATAGGCACCCGAGGCCATGACAGCGGCGGGGATCAGATCAGGTGACAGGCGATTGGCCTCAATGGCGGCTTCGCGTGCTTCGATGGTTTGATCTTCGTCAAGGACGCTGCGGGCTTCGCTTAGGGCAAGAACAGCGTCGCGTCTTTTGTGGACATCGCGTGGCAGTGTGCCGTGCTTCAGCTTGGCATTCAACGTTTCGCGCGCGCCTGTCCAATCGGACCGTTGTGCTTGCATGGTCAGCAACATGTCCTGGGTTTCTTCGTGCTTGGGCTTCAGTGCGAATGCCTTTTGAGCAAGTTTAAACGCGGTGTCCGTATCACCTGCAGCCAGCTTTTGTTTCATGATCCCGCGCACGCCAACAAAGCGTGTCGATTCATCCTGAACCATCTTGCGATAGGTTTCTTCGGCCTTTTTGCTATCGCCCGCCATCTCTGCGGCTTGTGCAATTAGCAGGTTGGTCAATTCTGGGCGGTTCAGATCACGATTTGCCTTTTCGGCCTTGGTCAACGCCAGCCGCCCTTCACCCGAAGCAAGAGCCATCATGCCTTGAGCCAATGCATCATATCCACGTGCTTCACGGTTCTTGGCGAAAAAGCGGGAAATTGCTGTTTCGTCGCCGTTGATGACATGCCAGCAGGCCACCAAAAAATGGAAAACCTTAAGCATGAACCACAATGCGAAAGCGAGAACCACAAGACCAACGACAGAGAGAAGTGGATTGAGACTGACTTCCTTGCCCATCGCCGCGATCCGGATACCACCATCGGAGTCCAGTAAGTAAGTGGCCCCAAGTGCGATAGCCGCCACAATGACAACGAACAGTATTATTTTTACGAGAGACCAGAGCATTGGCTATCCTTAGTTCGTTGGCAGGCTTTGAAGAAGCGTTTCGACAGCCGAAACGGCAGAGGCACGTGTTTGGGCAAGGTTCAACCAGTCGCCCAAAGCTGCGCGTGCCCCTTCGGGGAGTAATTCGACCTCAGTTAAGGCATCGGTAAGTCGGTTTTCATTGATCGCAGCTTCGACCCGGCTGAGCACGGAATCAGGATCGTCGCCCTCGGTCGGTTCGAGGGAGCGAATGCCCAGCTGACGTTGCAAGAATCCACCAACGCCTTCGCTGTCCTGATTTTCCGAGCGGGCCGCAGACAAGGCGGCACGGGCAGCGTCTGGCACTTGCGATTGCAGGTTAGCCATCGTCGCAACGCCATCAGCGGCGGAGTCTTTCAGGATCTCAGGAATTTCAACAAGACCAATCGCATCGAGATCTTTTAAAGGCCCATCAAAGGGCTGACCTGCATCAAAGGCGGCACGGACTTGTGAGATGGCTGCCCGTGCCAGCGTAAACTGTTCGCTTTCTGCGGCACTGGATTTCGCCTGAGACGCCTCGTCCAACAAGCGTGCGATTTCCACCTGTTGCTCTGCTGATTGAGATTTCAGAGCTTCAAATTCTTCGGAAAAATCTTCTAATGCTCCGGAAAACGCGCCGGAAAAATCAGGTACATCACCTTGCGTCGGCACGGGGCGTCTTTCCAAAGCGGTCAAACGGTCGGCAATTTCGGTCAACGATCCCTCAACGGGGGTCAGGTCAACAGGGCCGGGAATGGTTTTGATTTGAACGTCAAGTTCGGCAAGGCTCAGGCGCAATTGGTCGACGTCACCACGCAATTCATTAATCGTGTTAGTATGATCGACAATTGGGGCACGTTTAAAAATCAAACCCTCTTGCCCAACAAGAAACCCAAAAAACGCAGCGATCAAGCCGCCGAGTACCATTGGTAAAAAGACGGATTGCCGTTCAACCGGAGCAGCCGCAACAGGCTGATGAGTTTCCGGATCGAGATCGTTTTCAGCCAAATCTTCTTCTACGGGATCTTCTAAGGCTTCTTCTACAGCGTCTTCTATCGTGTCCACACCGTCAGAAACGGCATTTTCTTCGGTCGATGCTGTATCTGTATCCTCTGCAGTTTCGACGGGTTCCACATCGATGCTGTCGGAATGGGTGCCTTCTAGATCAGTGAAATGCTCGTTTGATGGTTCATCGATCGGGTCGAATCCATCGGTTGACGATACTTCAACAGCGTCTTCAACGGCAGGCAAGTCGCCGTCTTCTTTGACATTCTGCGCTTGTGTTTCTGCATCGTCGACATGCTTCACATCTGCGGCATTGCCGCCGGTTGGTTTTTTGGACGTTCTGTTCGTCTTTTTCGATTTAGCCACAATGGCCCTCCGATTCTCGTCCAAACTTAAATTGTATCAGGCAAACAGTACTATTGCCCGTAAAATGCCTCAACCCAATCGCGCGCTTTTTAAGGCACTTTCAATAGCAGTGACCATCGCCGCAGCATTGGGTTCATCTGCCACAATTTGCACAGCTACGCCAAGGTCAGTGACCTCTGCCGCGACATTACGGCTCAATGCTATGAGTGTCGCGGAAGGGGCAGTGTTTATTTCCTTGGCAAGTTGACGGGCGGTGCGAGGTGAAAAAAGGGGAATAAAAACGGGGTCTTTCCCCGTAATGGTTGATTTTGCGTCATCAGACAGGTGCTGCGCACGTTGTTCATAGATGACGATGTGCTTAGCGAGCGTCCCATTTGCGGTCAGGCGCTGTGCGATGTTTCCCCGTGTGTGACGCCCTGATAAATGGACCAATGGGCCAGTCGGCAATGTCATGTCCGACAAAGTAGCGACAAGTTTATCCGCCGTGCTGCCCATCGTTTTAGCCTGCCAATTGTTTGCAACGGCTGCCTTTGTGGTTGCGGGACCAACGCAAAACGCTGTGCGCCCTTCACCGGGTGGGGCGAATCTGACGCCGTTGATCGATGAAAAGATGACAATCGCATCCTTTGGCAAGTTGAAATCTGCCTCGCAGGGTTCAATGGCGATCAAGGGGGCCAGAACCAATCGGAAAGAGCTGCGAAGATGTGCAGGCAAATCATCCCAAAAGGCCTGTGATCTGGCCAATGGGCGGGTCAAAATAAGAGAAATGGGCGATGCATTGTTTGTCACTGTCTTGGGTGTTACCTCGCTTGTAGGATTTTCGCAACGGAACGTGACGTGACCGACACACGTATAATACTGGGAATAGAAAGCAGCTGCGATGATTCAGCGGCTGCAGTCGTTCAAAGCGACGGGACCGTTTTGTCGTCTATCGTTGAAGGTCAATCCAGCCTGCATGCGAAATTTGGCGGTGTCGTACCAGAGATAGCTGCGCGTGCGCACGCCGAACGGTTGGACGGGTGCATTAGGTTGGCCTTGTCCGAGGCGTCCGTCACATTGAAAGATATTGATGCAATTGGTGTGACTTGTGGACCCGGTTTGATCGGCGGTGTTGTATCCGGTGTAATGACAGCCAAGGGTTTGTCTGCGGCCACAGGTGCGCCGTTATATGGGATCAACCATCTTGCAGGGCATGCGTTGACCCCGCGATTGACGGATCAGGTTGAATTTCCATACCTGCTGTTGCTGGTGTCAGGCGGGCATTGTCAGTTTTTGCGGGTTGATGGGCCGATGACTTTTACCCGATTGGGCGGGACGATTGATGACGCACCGGGTGAAGCGTTTGATAAAGTTGCGCGACTGATTGCATTGCCCCAACCCGGCGGTCCGGAAATCGAAGTGGCGGCGCGTTCTGGGCACCCGCACCGTTTCAAATTGCCACGACCCTTGTTGAACCAGCGCGGTTGCGACATGAGTTTTTCAGGCCTAAAGACGGCTGTGTCACGGGCGCGGGATGCGTTGGTCAAAGAACAGAACGGATTGACCCGTGCAAACCAAGCAGATTTGGCGGCCGGGTTTCAGCAGGCGGTCGTGGATGTATTAGAAGAAAAATCTCGCCGCGCTTTGCAGCTTTGCAGTGATGTCGGAGCCCTTTGTGTGGCTGGTGGGGTTGCGGCGAATACGCAAATTCGGTCCGCTTTGGCGGAGGTCGCCCAAGACGCGGGTGTCGGATTCGTCGCGCCACCTTTGCACCTATGTACGGACAATGCCGCGATGATTGCGTGGGCCGCGATTGAACAAATGCCGTACCGCGCACCAGATGATATGACATTGTCCGCCCGCCCACGCATGCCATTGGACGAATCGTCCGCCCCAATGTTGGGAAGTGGCAAGAAGGGAGCAAAGGCATGATAGCCGTCATCGGCGCGGGGGCCTTCGGAACGGCTCTTTCGGTCGCTTTGGCGCGTGTCGCCCCGGTCACGCTTTGGGCGCGCAAAGATGCTGATGTCATGGCGTCGTCCCGTCAATCGTCACGACTGCCCGATATTACCCTTCCCGATGCGGTGCGACCCGCAGCAGATTTAGCGGATTGTAAGGACGCGACAGCGGTTTTGTTGGCAATCCCCACGCAACAATTAAGCGGGTTTCTTTCAAAACACGGCTCTGAACTCCCTGATGTGCCTTTGGTTGGATGCTGCAAAGGTATTGATGTCGAAACAGGGCATGGCCCAACCCGCGTGATGTCTATGCATATGCCACATGCGAAAGTGGCCATTTTGACCGGACCGAGTTTTGCAGCGGACATCGCCAGATTTTTGCCCACGGCGCTGACGTTGGCCTGCGCTGACGAAGCGATTGGACACGCGCTTCAGCTGCGATTGAGCACGCCGACCTTGCGTCTGTATCGAAGCCAAGACGTGATCGGCGCTGAACTCGGAGGCGCCTTAAAGAACGTGATTGCCATCGGTTGTGGGGCCGTTATTGGAGCGGGCCTTGGGACCAGTGCCCGCGCAGCTTTGATGACGCGGGGATTTGCAGAAATTCAACGGTTGGCGTTGGATTTGGGGGCAGAGGCCAACACGCTGCAGGGATTGAGCGGGTTTGGTGATCTTGCGCTGACATGTACATCTGAGATGTCTCGCAATTTCCGTTTTGGCGCATCGCTTGGTGCGGGACAGGCATTTGACACAACCCAGACGGTCGAAGGGGCGGCAACTGCAAAAGCCGTTGCCCGTTTGGCCGAAAAGAATGGGTTGGATTTACCGGTTTGCACCACAATCGCAAAACTTGCGAGCGGGCAAATGGACGTGCAGGGTGCAATGGACGTGTTGTTGGCACGACCGCTTAAGGCTGAATAGGGGAGAGCCCATGAAATATTGGTTGTTCAAATCCGAACCATCGACATGGAGCTGGGATCAACAAGTGGCCAAAGGGGATGCCGGCGAAGAATGGGACGGCGTGCGAAATTATCAGGCCCGCAATTTTATGCGGGACATGGCCGTGGGGGATCGCGGGCTCTTTTATCATTCCCAAAAGGAAAAAGCCCTTGTCGGGATAATCGAGGTGTGCGCCTTGGCGCATCCCGATAGCACGACAGATGATGACCGTTGGGAATGTGTCGATATCAAAGCAGTGAAGCCTGTGAAAACCCCGGTGACGTTGGACATGATCAAGAACGATGAACGATTGGCGGATATGATCCTTGTCAGAAATTCGCGGTTGTCCGTCCAGCCTGTGACGCATGAGGAATGGCGAATTGTTTGTGAAATTGCGGGGGTGACGGGTTGAAATGCATCTGGCATGATTCCCGAAAACGCGAGGGTTGAACGTCATGGAAATTTTTACTGTCGTCGCCGCAGGATTGGCCAGCTTTGTGTTTGGTGCAATCTGGTACAGTGTTCTGGCCAAACCATGGATGTCCGCCTCGGGTGTTGAGCTTGACGAAAAAGGGCGGCCGGCGAACCGTTCCAATCCGTTGCCTTACATCACAGCCGTGATCGGTGCGATTTTGATTGCAGGCATGATGCGGCACGTTCTTGTTCTAAGCGGGATTGATGGACCAATCCAAGGATTGGTGGCTGGTCTGGGGATCGGTCTGTTTGTGGTAACCCCTTGGCTGGCGACATTTTATGGATTTAGCGGGCGGCCGATGCGACTGCTGGCAATCGATGGCGGGTATGCAACCCTGGGAAGTGGCTTGATTGGTCTGGTTCTGACAATTCTATGACAATTAGATTCATTTGCATATTCGTGTCCAGCAGGGATGCTGTGCCCTTGTTCAGTAAGGCCGAACGCGCAAAGCTTGGACTGGTGCAAAATAATAGAAGGGTTCCGGCAAGTATTTCCGAAACCCTTCTTCACCTCGCGTGCTCCCACTACCTAGCACTGGCGTAATTCTATCTGGTTCGGCCATACTGGCGCGTCATCTGTAAGCTACCCAATCTAGGATCGATTGGCAATTTTTGAATGCTTCAAATGAGACTAAAAACTGAAACGCCCACCAAATGAGGTGGGCGTAAAATCTGTGGTTTCGTCAGAAGCTTATTTGTAAACGGCTTCTTTTCCGAAGTGCTTGGTGAGCATGTAGTAGATCACTGCACGATACTTGCTTCGTTCAGATTTACCATAAGTCTCGATCGACTTGTTGATCGCGTCCATAAGTTCTGGACCGTCGGACAAACCCAATTTCTTAATAAGAAAGTTGTCTTTTACTGTGGCCAGTTCAGCTGGTTGTGATCCTGCTACTGTCGAAGCGTCGGCGTTGTAGATCGAAGGGCCACAGCCGATTGTTACTTTGGTCAGCAGATCCATGTCTGGCGTCATTTTGCATTTGTTTTTCAGATCGTCCGCGTATTTTTCGATCAATTCGTCGCGCTTGCCCATAAAATTTCTCCCACCTTTGGACTTGGCCAAAAAATTTTGACCTCGAAAAACACGATAATTCAGTAATTGGCCTCAAACAAAGGAAAAATTTCAGGAACTTTCCCCCCTGCGTGCAATCTTTGCGGCTGCATTCGCGATCGCATCAACTTGGGTGTTCTGTATGGGTCGTGGGCGCCGCCAATTTCCGCAAAAATTCGAAAGCTGTTTTTGATTGACGCATCAGGGGATCAACAACCAATATTTCCATAAAACAAAAGCAAAACAGAGGCCAAACTGCTGCTACCTGAACTCTACTTCAGGCAGTTCTGGACGGTGAAAAGGCCGCCACGCTTACCCTCCAAGCAAGGCGGCCTAACAGTGAGCGGCGACATCTGCCTTTGATACCGCGCATTGGGGAGCGTCAATACCGCGCAGTTTGAAGCGTGTCTTTGTTTGATGCTTTCATGGACAAATTGGTTACAAAATACTTTCAAATCATGTTCGGGCTGGATTTCAGATGCATGTGACAAGGGCAGACTAAAGCAGTTTGCCCTTGCACAGATGATGGAGCCGATCAGCTGCGCCAGAATTCTGCCGGGTTCTTTACCCGGAGTTTTCCGAACAGATTTTCGAGATCGACCATGCGTCCACCCCCCGAACGTTCGATAGGTGGTTTTGTTGCAGGGCTCGGATCTTGTGTTGCACCGGCTGCTTCCACCGCTGAGCGATTAGATGCCCCTCCCGTTTCCATTTGGTCTGCGATCCACCGCGCCACTTGCGGGCACGACATACTGGTCCCTGGCAACGTCACCATAGATCCGCTGGCGGATCCAGCACTGAGAACGCCGGTCATGACTGGGCTGTCGTCACTGCGAGCGGATGCATCCGGCCCTTCGCGGTTCGGATTGTTGGTTGGACCAGTTGATGAATACAATGCCATCCGCTGTGTCGTATCCACAAAGCCGCCGACGACGACGGGTTTATCGGTGCCCGTGAACCCACTGATTGTGCCTTGGCGGCGAACTTCTGACGGCAGGTTTAATGGATCATATCCCAACAACCCTCCGATCAAGGGTTTGTCCAATGGGTCGGTGTCTACGCCGGGTTCATAAAACCGTGTATAGTTGGCCTGATCGAAATAGGATTGCCGCCCAAAGTTAGGAAATCCGGGAAGGCTTTCGTCGCGAACAATCCATCCTTTTAACCCGACCAGCGCATGTGGTTCTGCCACCGAGAAGGACAGTTTCCAAAATCCGGACGGCGCAAAAGGCCCAACATCTTCGATGCCGTCCGTTGCGAACAGCCGAATCCTGAAATGCCCACGTCTTTTGGGAATGAGCGCGGGCACAAAATACGCAGTTCCGGCAATACCGCCGGACGTATTTTGCAATATTTGTGGCGGGGCAAGCGGATCACATGAAACAGTAACGGGCAAAACACCCCCCGGCCCGCCCACAGTCATGGAGACAATATCAGGCGGTACAGGTCCCAAATCGTCCAGCCAAAATTCCACCGAGGATTCACTGTTATCAGACGGCTGAACACGCCAATTTAAGGAAACCTTGTCTGATGGGCCGTCAATTCCGATACGCGCATGACATTGGCGTTGATTGCTGTTCCCGTCCGGTAGAACCATTTCGTATGGCGCGTCGCTGTCAGCAAATAGCTCTATTCCCTTTCGGATTTTTTCTTCGATTATACCGGTGCCATCATGCGGACCGGCGTAATTACCAAAGCTGAAGTTGATGACGATCGGGGGGTTTTTCGTTGTCCCTTCAAAGAAGATGCGGCTGTGACGATCCGCGATATAGCGCAACGCCTGTTCGAGCCAAAACGCAAACAACAACCCAGAAGGGTCCTGCACGTCAGAGGATTGCAGATTAACAGCGATGATTGGACGCTGATCGCCCTTTGGGTCGTCTGGTTGATAACCTGCGGCCAAGCCCATGACATGCGTGCCATGTGACGTGCGGTGTGCAATTGGGGTGTGACTGCGCGTTGCCCAATCCGTTGCCCCCAACTGATTGTAAAACCCCTGATCGTCGAGCAACCCAAAATGCATATTGTCCGTAAGGGCTTTGTCGATCCCTTCGCGAGTCCATGCATTTCCAATAGATGACAGTTCTTCTCCGATGGCCAATTGTGCCGGGTTGCGATCTACCCCGTCCATGTTCCAGTAGAATTCGATCCGGGATGTCGGGTCGCACGTGCTATTGTCACGCCGGAACAGCTCGTGTCCGACGGCCATACCATTGTCGATGACAGCAACGACAACTGACCCATGCGGAACTTCGACCCGCGTACGGTTGGACGGCAGGAATGGTTCCGGACTGCGCAGCAATTCGTCTTCCCGGAATGCAGGCCCTACTTCGAAACGATCTATACCCGTTTCGATACTTGGGTCATTGATCGCATTGATATACAAGCGTCGGGCATAGAAGGTTACGATTTCGCCTCGCGGCGCGCTGCGCCGTTTAAATGAGTATTCGCCCGGCACATAAAGATAATCTTGGGGTTCGCCGCCGATGCCTAAATTTTGCGACAGTTTGACCAATCTCTCGATGGACACTTGTTCTTGCGGGTCGAGAACCACAAGCCACCAAAGGCTGTCTGGGTCCGTTTTAAGATCTTTCGCAATGCTGCGGCTTAGTACGTTTGCACGAAACCAAGCGTCCTGCGATTTCTGCTTGCGACCCTCACTCCATTTGAACGCCATGGCGTCCTCCTATCTTTGGGTTGTTAGCAGTTTTCGTCTTCTTTGATGTCCTTCCACTCGGCCACAGCCTTGTCCCATAGCCAACATAATGGGGCGGATGCGGTGTCTTTGCATTTACGCTTATGCTCGTCGCAGGACACCCAATCCGTTTTGTCAGCTAGGCCGGAATTTATGCCATCGAATTCATAATATTCGCGCCAGTTGAAATCGAGGTTTTCGGCGGTAGTTCCGCCTTTTCCGTCGGGCTCGTGGTAACATTCGCCGTCAAAGCTCCAGCCTTTTTCGATAGGGTTTTTGATGCATCGTTTGGCAAGATAGTCGGCCAGATTAAGACCCAGAACTGCGCCAGCGGCACTGTCCACGGGGAAATGCACGCCAGCAACGGTCCGATTGATCGCGATCCGCGACGCCTGCCGCATCATCATTTCGCCCCACAGCGGTTGCGAATATGGTGTTGTGCCTGCGGTCTGCAATATCTTCCAAAGCAATTGTGCAAGACAGAACGCTTCGGTGGAATGGCCACTGGGTAAAGCACCATGCGTGGGCGTCCAGATCATCGGCTGAATTTGCGGTGACCATTCAATGGGGCGTTTGCACGACAATGCGTATTTGAAACGTTGCTCGACATAGCCGCACATGCCCAATGCCACGTCCAAAAGTTCCATGGTGAACGGCGTGCGCGCAGGTTCTACGAACGCAATCGTGCGCAAAAACTCAACAGGGGTCGACAACTGAGTGATGATCTCTTCGGCGCGATCGCTGCGCAAGTCGGCGTAGTTTGCCACGAGATTCAATTGATCCGAAAAGATGCTTTGGGTCGGGCGCCGCATTCGCATCAGGGGTTGGTATTTGGTGTCTGGTAGCGGCCCATCACTGACACAAAGATGGAACAGGCGCGCGAAGTCGCGGCAATTGGCGTCGAAATTAAAGCCAAGCCGGGAATAGGTTTCGAACCCAAAAATCTTAGCGCGCAAAGCAGGCGAAAGCCGCTCCAGGCTTTTGACGGTTTCTTCGGGGTTGGGGTTCACATCGTCCGCTGGAACGGGAATCCAGGTGCCGGCAATTCCGTCATGGTTCGAAATCAATGCGCCGGTAATAAGCGGGGAATCTCCAGCGGTTGCGGCAAGGCTGCTTAGGCTTGATAAACTGCTTAAGCTGCTCAAACTACTGAGACTGCTCAAGCTGCTAAGGCTACTCAAACTCGATTCAGGTCCATTTCCACCGGCCATTAATCCACTCCTCTAAAATCGTTGGCTTGGTCATAATCTTTTTATTCTGGCACATCCATGTCGCGCAGAGTTTGCACAAAATCTTCGCCGACTTTGTACCCGGCTGCGGGCGTGTTTTTCTGCCACCACCCAATCGAAAATTCAGGCTGTTTGCGCATTAGTTTCGTCATCGTTTTTTGGGCCTTTTCGACTTCGCCCATTCGCCATTCTGCCACGGCTTTAATGCGCATGGTTGACGTATGCGCGGCGTTCAAGCGCAGCGAACTTGTCGCGAGTTCAAGCGCACGTTGGTTATCATCGTTTGAAATTGCAGCACCTGCAGCCATCGCTTGAAAAAAGAACCTGTTTGGATCCAACGGCGCGATTTGCAGGGCGCGTTCGGCATCATTCACCGCTTCGGCGCCTTGACTGCGGAATGTGTAAAGAACTGCACGCAAAGCACGGCCCATCGCGTCATTTGGAGTGATTTCCAATGCGCTGTCGAACAACTCTTCGGATTCGTCCAAATCATGCAGCAAGTTGTTGTTCACGTTTCCTGCAACCACCAAGGCTTCGGTGTTCATCGGATCAATATCCAATGCCCGTTGGGTGTAATCCAAGGCCCGTAATCCTTCGGCCATGCGATCTTCGGTCCAACCTTGCTGTACCTTGAGAACGTGCCAGCGCGCTTTCCATGCCAAGGGGACGGGTGCATGCGGAATGCGTTCGATCAAGGCATCAAGCAATTCGCCCGCATAGTTGAATTCGCGCGAAGACAGGCGATTCATTAAAGCTTGTGCGCCAAATAAGACTGCATACCCTTCCAGTGTTGGCAATGGTTCCGAAAGCGCCCTATGCAATTCCCGCTTTAACAACGCGCCGTGAATTTCATTGGCCAGACTACTGAATATCCCGTTCTTTTGCAGGATCTCAAAGGCAGAGAATTCCATGCGGGTCGACCAAATGACCAAACCCGTCAAAGTTTCTGCCATTTCCAGAACAAGTACAATTTTACCGCCTTGCTCACGGCAATTGCCTGAAATGACAAAATCAGCAGCAAGTGCCGAGCGTATGTCTGACAAGCTTTCAGGTTTCGTGCGGTAACTAGATGTCGACAGGCTGGATATCACATTCATTTCAGGCGAACGCGACAAAGCACTGATCAGATCATCGGTCAGCAGATTGGACCAGACAATCGAATGCTCGGACAGATTCAATGTTGCGATTGGCAAGACTGCGAGCGTCGGCAAAAGCTCCACAGTCGATGCGCGTGGGATAATGGCCGGGACGCTTTCGTGATCGCGCAACAAGTATGCTTGTACGGGTTTCGAGACGTTTTTTAGATGCAGCAATCCAATGTCTTCGCAGTCTGTTTCGGCATCGCTGGCAATTTCGTCGCGTACACGTGCGCTGGTTAAAATTTGACCCGGTCGTGCTGCCGCAGCAAGACGCTGAGCCACGTTCACAAGATGACCATACATATCATTGTCGGCACTATGTAAGATCTCGCCTGCGACCAAAGACATGCGTAATTCGATGCGCCGATTGGTGGGCACTTTGCGGTTCAATTTTGTGACAATGGCTTGCAGTTTTAACGCCGCACGAGCTGCCGATTTCACATCATCAAATTCCGCAAGAAGACCGTCGCCGAGACGTTTGACCAAACGTCCTTTCGCAGATGCTTCGATTTGTCTTTGCGCTTCATCGGCAAACGAAACCCATCTTCGAATCGCATCTTCTTCATCCGTGTCCACAAGGCGCACGGAATCCACAACATCAGCAAACAGAACAGCTTTCGAAACACGCCAGAGTTCTGCGCCTAGTTTCACTTTTTCGAATGGCGCGTCCTTGATCACTGACAAACGATCCAATTCATACAAAAATAATCAATTTTAATAATATATGAATTATGTGGACTTGGACAGGAATTAAACAACCTCTGCGTCAGTGGCTTCGCGTTTTACGGGCGTACGAATTTTGCACCAGAACGATTGCGCGCATTTCCGACTTTGAGGCGTCGTGCAACGGCTTCCGGTGGTGCGATTTGTAACCGCAATTGTTTCTTAAGCTCGATGACACGTTCGGGAAGATGCATGCCAACAGACCGTCTTTCACCTTGGATTTGCATCATTCCTGACACTACCGAAATGATGCGGCCACGTCCGTTTAGGTGAGAAAACACTGGTGCGCCGGAAGATCCAAAGGTCACGTTGCAATCGAACAGGAAAACATCATCAAAGCGTTCCAGCATCTGACATTCTTTTTGGCGCGACTGTACGTTCGACCGACCACGCCCATAGGAAACCACACTGACAGGACCGGGGCGCACTCGTTCGTCGTGCAGGTAAAATGGGGGAACTTCGAAGGACGAGATCGGTTCTGACAGGCGTAAAAGGGCGACGTCATGTGCAACATTATGTTCGGTCAATGGTTCGTTCGGAAGATATTGGGCATGCGCTGCTGCTGCCTGAACCCCCCGTGTCGCAGCGGCCTGGCCATTGCGAAGTCCTGCGCGGAACACGATGCTTTCTGTTGGCCACAGTTTGTCGGTACCGGGCTGATATAAGCAATGGGCTGCCGTCAGAACAAGATCTTTTGCGATCAAGGTGCCAGAACACATTGCTCGGTTGGCAAAGTCGATGCGTCCGACGGCCTTCCAAATCTGTGCGGAATAATCTGTGTCGAGTTCGCGCAATTGCGTGGTTTGTCCCGTCGCGCTGCTGGCAACCAAAATGGCCAGAATTATGCCAGTAACCCACTTCATGGCTTAACAAACTTTGCGCCAGTTTCCGTGCGTATGCCACCGACGACGATGCGGCGCGACAAAGGACCCGCGTCATTCGACTGGATATGATCTGACTTTATTTCTTCGTAAAGCGCTTCAAGCGGTGAATTTAAGGATGTCCCCAACGAAACATCTTCGCCTTCCATACTCGCCTTGGCTGACACCACTGACACGATTTGCGCGCGCCCGTCTTTGAAGGTAAAAATAGGGGCGCCAGAGGCACCGAAATCGACCGAGCAGGATGTCACAAGAACGCCTTCGCGATGTCCAAGAACCTCGCAGATTTCTTGCAGTGATGGCGCTTCGGACCGGTCTTTTGCATAGCTGACGACGCCCACTTGATCGCCTTCGTTGGGGCGGTGTGTGGTTGCGAATGGTTCGATTTGTCCGTTTCGGATGGGATGATCCAGCTCGAGCAGGGCAAGATCAAATCGAACCGCATTGGAATCGAGGTCACCACCAAATGTGTAATCGGGGTGTGTTACCGCCTTGCGCACAGATCGATATGCAGATGCGCGTCCATTGCGCCAACCGGCAAGGAATTCAATTTCCGATTCATTTACGCGCGACCCGCTGCCTTTTTCGAAAAGACAATGCGCGGCGGTCAGGACCAAATTAGGCGCGATCAACGCGCCTGTGCAAAATCCAGCGCCACCCAAATCAAGGCGACCAACTGCTTCCCAAGCGCGGGCTGTCGTACCCGATTCTAATTGCTGCAATTCTGCATCTTGGGCAATTCCTGCAGTTGCACCTGCAAGCGTCAAAAGAAACAGGGATAACCAACGGCGCACCAATGCACTCCAACCAATAAATCGTCGAGATTTGGTACAAGGGAATGTCGGCGAAATTAGGGCGAGGTTCTAATTCATCGCAAAATTGGGACATCGTTATTCGCGCGATCCAATGTCCCAGGTCGTGGCCCACCAGTCGCCCAATCCAACAATTCCACCGTGTGCACGATCGGGATTTTCGTCGCCGATCCGATCTGCATCATACAACCGATGTTTCCGGCGGCGATGATATCAGGCGATTTGGCTTCTAGGGTGCGCACCTTGCGCTTCTTAAGTTGAGCCGAAATTTCGGGTTGCATGAGGTTGTAGGTGCCCGCCGATCCGCAGCAAAGATGGCTATCGGTCGGTTCCACAACGGTAAACCCGGCCCGTTTTAACAAATCTTTGGGAAAGGTTTTGATCTGTTGGCCGTGCTGCAAAGAACACGCCGCATGGTAGGCTACGGTAACGTCGCGATCTGGCCCTTCTGGCATGTCGAGCTTCATCAAGACTTCGCTGATATCCATCGTAATCTTGGAAATGCGGGCGGCATCGTCGGCCAGTTCATCGTTGCGGAACATGTGACCATAATCTTTGACCGTCGTGCCACATCCACTTGTGTTGATGACGATTGCATCCAATCCGTTGGTTTCGATTTCGGTCGTCCAAGCTTTGATGTTCTTGGCTGCCGTTGCATGGCTTTCTGAGGCTTTGCCCATATGATGGGTTAACGCGCCACAACACCCAGCGCCGTCTGCCACAACAACGTCGCACCCCAACCGGGTGAGCAGGCGAATCGTTGCGTCGTTAATGTCGGTGTTCAACGCCTTTTGGGCGCATCCCGTCATCAAGGCCACGCGCATTTTAGGCGCAGGTACGGCAAATGTTTGCGGATCGTCGTTGCGACTGACCGGCGGGATGTAATCCGGTGCCATGTCCAGCATCGCACGCAAGCGCGCATCGGGCACCAGTTTGCGAAACGGGCGCGCGATCTTTGCACCCAACATCGCCACACGAAACCGCATCGGATAAGGCAAGATACGCGCAAGCATCCATCGCAGGGCGCGATCTGACAAAGGCCGGTCATAGTGTTCTTCGATATACGAGCGGGCGTGATCAACCAGATGCATATAGTGCACACCGCTGGGGCAGGTGGTCATGCAGGCAAGGCAAGACAGGCAGCGGTCAATGTGTTTGACCACCTTTTCGTCAGGCTTACGCTCGTTTTCGAGCATGTCTTTGATCAGGTAAATCCGACCGCGCGGGCTGTCGAGTTCGTCGCCAAGGACTTGGTAAGTTGGGCAAGTTGCAGTGCAAAACCCACAATGCACACAAGATCGCAAAATTTCATTGGCCCGTTTGATGTCTGGGTCCTGCAATTGAGCTTGGGAAAAGTTTGTTTGCATGGTTTTCGCCCTTATTGCGACTTGGGCGTCGCGCCCAGAAATGGATGCGCTTGGCCCGTCAGTCCCACATCAAGAAAAAGCACTTCGGCCCGGTCCAATCCGTGCATGTCGCGTAGAACAGCGGCCAATCCTTGTGGCACATCGGTTAGAGCAACGTCGATAAAACTGGCCACTGCAAGCCGACCATTAAGGTCAACTGAAGCATTAAGATCAGACAACAAAAGGTCCTCACGAAACCGCGCCAAATACGTCGCAGCGATCTTCTCTGGCGAGATGGGATCTCGAGTGTCTGCGTCGGTCGAAGCGTCCTTAAAAAGTGCATCCAGCGCTTCAGTGTGATCCGAGAAATGGGACCAGAAACGGTCGATCGCGCCGATCGTTTCGCTGGGCAGCGCTGCCGCATAAAAATCGTAAGGATCAACCAGCGACATGAGATGTCTCCGCTTGAGCACTGAAAATCCCGCGTGGATCGAATTTGGCCCGCAGACCCATTGTCAAAGCCGCAACACCTGGGTGTTCTGGCTGGAAGGTTCCAAGAGCAGCATGGGTTTCGGGAGATGCCGACATCAAGGTTGCATGTCCCCCGATCCCAGACATGCAGGCGCGTATGTCGGCCCCTTTAGGTGCGCGGGCCCAAATCAAGCCGCCGCCCCAATCCATGAACCATTTTGTCCCATCAGGGAAAACCTGCGCGACACGGGGACCACCTGAAGGTTTGACCGAAATGCGCCACAGATCACCGTCCGATCCCAGCGTTTTGGCGTCTCGGATGGTTGCCCAATCGGCAGATGGTTCTGTCGTGATGTCACCAAATGATTTCAGCCGCTCTGTCAGTTGAGCCAGACGGTGCTTGACCTGCACATCAAACCCTTCGACGCGTAGCAAAGTCTTTTGATCATCGGGCAAATGCGCCGCACCTGACACTTCGAACGGCGAACCAAGTGCGGATGACATGGCGTCGACCGCTTGTTCCGCACTTAACCCGTGCAGGATCAAACATCCCTCGGTTTCTGGCACTGGCAAGACCTTTAGGCTGACTTCTGTCAACACTCCAAGCGTGCCCCAAGACCCGCCCATCAATTTGACAAGATCATAGCCCGTAACATTCTTCATCACGCGCCCACCGTTTTTTACGATGTCACCTGACCCATCTACAAATCGCACGCCCAGCAAGAAATCTCGCGCAGCGCCCGCTTGGATTCGGCGTGGACCACTTGCATTTGTCGCCATGACGCCCCCGATCGTGGATGTCCCTGCATCCAGATAGTAAGGTTCAAAGGCGAGGCGCTGACCTTCTTTTGCCAGCGCCTTTTCGATTTCAGACACTGGCGTACCCGCCTTGGCGACAAGTGTTAATGCGCCGGGTTCGTGCAATGTGATGCCGGATAACGTCGACATATCGACCAATGCGCCCCCTGCTGCACGGCCAAGTCCACGTGTGCCACCACCTTGAATGCGCAGGGGGGCGTTCGCAGACCGTATGACCTCGGCAAGGCCCGCTTCATCCGTGATTTGCATGATATTCTCGCTTGTTTGTCGTCGGGGTCGAATGGTCGTCATAGACATTCGACGGTATTTGTCGTTCGGCTATTATTCGGCGGCTATGTCTGAACCACGTCGCGGTTTTGAAACATCCAGCGGAAAAACTTTGGCCGGGTTCAAAAGCCAATTCGGGTCAAACACGTCTTTCACGGCCATTTGCGCCTCGAGATCGGCTGCAGTGTATTGGTGGCTCATCAGATCGCGTTTTTCTATTCCGACGCCGTGTTCGCCAGTTAAACACCCACCTACCTCGACACATAGTTTCAGGATATCCGCCCCGAACTCTTCGCACAGCTCCAAATCACCGGGTTTGTTCGCATCAAACAAGATCAACGGGTGCATATTGCCATCCCCGGCGTGAAATACGTTGCCGACGTCCAGACCGTATTCCTTGGACATCTCGCCAATGCGGCGCAGGACATAGGGCAGTTCTGACACTGGGATCGTACCGTCCAAACACATATAATCGTTGATCTGTCCCATCGCGCCAAAGGCCGACTTGCGGCCCAGCCAGATTGCGGCACTTTCTTCTGCTGATTTGCTTTCGCGCAGCTCAACAGGGTTGTGGCGTTTGGCGATTTCAATGATCTTGGTCAGCTGGTCATCAATTTCCGCGTTTGAACCTTCGACTTCGACAATCAACAAAGCCTCGCACATCGGGTACCCGGCTTTCGCAAAATTCTCGCAGGTTTCGATGCAAAGGCGGTCCATGAATTCAATGGCAACGGGCAAGACGCCGGCTTTGATAATGTCGCTGACGCATGCACCTGCCACTTCCGAGCTATCAAAGCCCATAAGCACAGGGCGTGCGCCTTCGGGTTTAGGCAGGATGCGCAACGTTGCTTCGGTCACCACGCCAAGCTGCCCTTCGGACCCGCAGATCAGGCCAAGCAAATCAAGGCCGCCCGCATCCAGATGTGCGCCGCCGATTTCAGTGACCGTACCGTCCATCTGAACCAGCGTGACGCCCATCAGATTGTTTGTGGTGACGCCGTATTTCAGACAATGTGCGCCGCCTGAATTCATCGCAATGTTTCCGGCAATTGCACATGCCAGCTGAGAGGACGGATCGGGTGCGTAAAAGAACCCGTCTTCTTCGACGGCGCCTGTGACGCTTAGGTTTGTGCGGCCGGTTTGAACGCGAATATAACGATCTGGGTAATTGGTTTCGATCACGTCATTCATGCGCGCAACACCCAATATTACGCAATCAGCCGTCGGCAACGCCCCACCCGCCAGCGAAGTTCCAGAGCCGCGCGGCACGACAGGCACGCCTTCTTCGTTGCAAATTTTGAGGACGGCGGCGACTTCTTCCGTGGTGGATGGCAGAACCGCGACCATGGGCGGGCAACGATAAGCGGTAAGGGCATCGCATTCATAGGCGCGTGTTTCGGCCTCTTCGTGGATGACAGCGTCTTTGGGCAAAACCTCAAGAAGGCGTTCGACAACCCGTGGCTTTCGGCTCAGGACCGACGGATCTGGCTTGGGCATCTGCATGGCGCTCTCCTTGCTATTGGTAAAAACATATTACCAATTTGATTGGGATGCAATCTCTTCCTTTGCGATGTATGACCTTTCTTATGATTTGGATTGACCGTGCCCTGCTGTTTTCGCCGCTAGACTACATAAGTCTCGCGCTTCTTGTGCTGACTTGGTTGCTTATCGGGTGGCGCATTGAACATTCTTCGACAAAGAATCCGTCCACGTCACGGCTGATTGCGGATTACCGACGCGCTTGGATGGTTGAGATGATCACGCGCGATCCGCGAATCTTTGACGCGCAGATCGTTTCGAGTTTGCGGCAAGGTACGGCGTTTTTTGCGTCAACGGCGCTGATTTCTTTGGGCGGTACTTTGGCTGTTCTGGGAAATACGGAACGGCTGACAGTGGTTGCGTCCGACCTTAGTCAGATTGAATCACCCGTGTTTGTCTGGGAAATCAAGCTTTTGGTTATCGTGTTATTTCTGACAAACGCATTTCTGAAATTCGTTTGGGCGAACCGCCTTTTTGGATACACATCTGTTGTTATGGCGGCTGTCCCAAACGATCTGTCTGATCCATCCTGCGCGCACAAAGCGTATCAGACTGGTGAAATAAGTGTTTTAGCGGCGCAATCGTTTAACAGAGGCTTACGCTCGGTCTATTTTGCCTTGGCTTCCGCAGCTTGGCTGGCAGGGCCATATGCATTGATAGGCGCAACCGTGGTGACGTTATTGGTAATTTGGCGTCGCGAATTTGCGTCAAGATCGCGCAAAGTTCTGCTGGACACAGGCTCGTGAGTGACGGGTGGGGCATTATCCTGTTATGATGCTGGCATGAAAAAAATTGTAGCTGCTGCCCTGTTGCTTTTGGCGACGCCTGTGTTTGCCGAAGAGCCTGAATTAGAATCCGTAATTGTAACCCGTGAAGGCGGGGGAACATGGCGTTTTGATGTGACAATCCGACATCCGGATACCGGCTGGGATCATTACGCCGATGGATGGCGCGTTTTGGATATGGATGGAAAAGAACTGGGTATCCGTGTCTTGCTTCATCCGCACGAAAACGAACAACCATTCACGCGATCGCTTGGTGGTGTATCCATTCCGCGTGGAACCAAACAAGTGCAGGTTCAAGCCCGCGATCTGCCAGAAGGTTGGAATGAAGGCACAACTATCGTTGATCTGCCCTAAGTTCGATTAGCTGTTCAAACGCGGTGGTAAGGTGCGCCTGCAAGGATACTTGCAGCCCGATAAAGCTGTTCCGTCAGCATTGCTCGCACCAACATATGTGGCCAAACCATTTTGCCAAAACTCAAGAGATGCGAGGCGTCGGAACGCAATGATGGATCAATGCCATCTGCGCCCCCGATGACGATGGCCAGTTCGGATTGGCCAGCATCCCGCCATTTGGCCAGCCGATTTGCAAATTGGGGCGAGCTTTCAACAACACCGCGTTCGTCGAGACAGCACAAAACCGCACCGCTTGGAATCGCTTTGCGCAATAATTGCGCCTCGCCAGCCATCCCGCTGCCTTTACGATCATCGATTTCGGTAATTTTAATAGGACCCAAACCCAGCCCACGCCCGGTTCTGTCAAATCGTTTGACGTAGTCCTGAATAAGATCATGTTCCGGGCCGCCGCGAAGGCGACCCACAGCATAGATCGTGACGCGCATATCGTTCGGTTAGCTAGGTGTGGCAGACACTTGCGGCGTCCACATTTTTTCTAGCTGATAGAACTCGCGTACTTCAGGCCGGAACAAATGGACAATAACATCGCCTGTATCGATCAGAACCCAGTCGCCTGTGTCCTTACCTTCAATACGCGCGTTATGACCAAATTCAGCCTTTAGCCGTGACACCAATTTTTCCGACATGGATGCCACCTGACGAGAAGAGCGCCCGCTGGCAACGACCATATAGTCGCCCATGGACGTTTTCCCTCGTAGATCAATTTCTACGACGTCTTCAGCTTTGTCATCGGAAAGTGAGGAAAGGATCGTGGCCAACAGCGCTTCGCTTGTGACCTCCGCTTTGGCAGCCATCATTGCTGCCTGCCCATCAGCGACCCGGGTCGCTTCAGCATGTAGTGACAGTGCATTGTCCTCCTGTTCTCGCGCCGACAAACCCGACGCTGGTATACCGTTAAGATAACAGTCAAATTGTGGTAATTCAATGAACGACCCTTAAAGATGGATACGCGAAACGAAAAAGCTAAATAATTTACTAATAATAGGCACGCTTTTCTGCCTCGGGCGGACCTATCTTTGCTTGCGACACTCACTTTTTTCGCCTTAAGGTTGCGGCGCTGTCGAGACGAAGACCTAAGGCCTTATGCAAAAAAGAGCGAAAACCACAGGATATGTGATATCTTCTGATAATCGTATTGTGTCTGTTTCCGGGGATTGGGATGCGTTTGCATTGGACAACGCTTCACCAAGCGTGCAGGCAAAAAACGTGGTTGGCCATTCGCTATGGTACTTCGTAAGCGGTCTCGAAACCCAAAGCTTTCTGAACGCTCTCTTTTTCCATGTAAGAAAAACAAACCAGCCGATCATATTGCAGTATAATTGCAGCTCGCCAGAAAAACTGCGACTCGCAGACATGCAGATACGGCCGTTGGACGAGCAACGTCTTGAGATTTCGCACAATATCCGTACGGATGTTCCACATGAGCAGGCCTGTAGAGAGGTGCGGTCCATCACGAACGAATCCCTGACAATGTGCAGTCAGTGCCTTGCTCTTGGAACCGGCCAAAATTGGGAACCGGTGGCATCGGGTCCATTGGTCCTGAACGGGGAGTTTTCGTATGTCGTCTGTTCCGAATGTCGAAGAGCGGCGCGAAATCAGGTCGAACTGTCCTCGGGCCGGTCACTGGAAACATCCGTCATTTGATCCAGCATTCGTACTTCACGTTGCGGGAACGGAATAGAGATATTTTGTTCCTGAAAGGCATCCCAAAGCGCTAGAAACACATTCCCTCTGATGTTTGTCAGACCACCCGTTGGATCACTGATCCAAAACCGCAGGATATAATCGACGCTGCTGTCACCAAAGCCAACAATGTGGCAGACGGGTGGGCGGTGGCTAAGAACGCGGCTGACGCTGCTGGCGGCCTCGATGGCAACCTTGCGCACCATGTGCGGGTCGTCGTTATATGCCGTTCCAAAGTGAATATCCAAGCGAACGAAGTCGTTGGAATGAGACCAGTTCACCACTTGCCCGGTGATCAGGTCTTCGTTGGGGATCAAGTATTCTTTCCCATCTCGGGTGACGACGCTAGCATAACGCGCCCCAAGCGTCTGAATCCAGCCGAAGGTATCGCCAAGACTGATGACGTCTCCGGGTTTGATCGATTTGTCCAGCAGGATGATGACGCCGGACACAAGGTTCGAAACCACCTTTTGTAGGCCGAACCCTAAACCGACACCGATGGCGCCGGACAAAACAGCAAGACCCGTCAAATCGATCCCAACGGCACGGACGCCAACAACGAACGCTAGGCTGTATAACGCCAGCTGCAAGCCTTTGACCGCAAGGACCTGCATCGATGGGCTAATGTCTTCGTTGCGCCGAATTTGCGCCGCGGTCGTGCTGCTCACGAACCGAGCCAGCGTAAACAGGACGCCGATCAGCACGAAGCCGACGATCAAATCGAGAACGGAAAGTCGGAATGTGCCGACCTCTAACGCGATGCCATCAAGGACATTGCCTAAGCCTTCAGAAAAGCCCAGGTAAAAGATTGTGGCATATATCCAAAGGCTCCACGCGACGATCCGGCGAAGAGTCCTGTTGCGGACGGCGCGCACTGCAAAGCTTATCGTTGCCCATGCCGTGCCTAAAGTAGCAGCCAAACCAACAAGATACGAACGAGACGGCCAAGTCAGGTTTTGCAGGGCCAACCAAACGGCCCACATCAAAACGGCAAATACAATCAAGCCCATCCGGCGGCGCACCAACACCATAAAGCGCAATTGCCACGGCTTCCAATCGGCCCGAGCCCGGACCCACGATTGCAAGGTGTTGGCAAATGGCTTGTGTGCGCACCATGCGAAAAAGGCCAAGCCAACTATGATCAGGACTTGCCAAAGCCGCCATCCCGGTTGCGCCAAACTGGACAGAAATTGCCATCCATGCAGTGCAAAGGATTGCAAACCGTCCAAAAATTCGACCCACGGATCTACTTCATCTTCCATAAGACCAGACTGCACGGGTTTGACATAGCGTTCAATGCTACGGTCAGAATTCCTTTGTATCGGCGCTTTAAGTCACTGGTGATTGATCTGGGGCCGTCGGACTGCCCCTTGCGAGACTCAGTTTGCAGGTGTATCGCATCCGCATGACCATCTTTTTTGATATCAAAGACCGCACGCGTCTTCGCGAACGGTTTTTTGGCGCCACCCGTACGGTGCTGGCCCGACTATGATGTCCTAACAGAGCACGTCGCGTGCTTTGTCCCGAATTGCCTGATGACTTTCGACCAAAAAAGGGAGAGGACATATGTCCCCCAAAACGCTCTATGATAAAATCTGGGATGCCCATATCGCGCATGAAGCCGATGATGGCACCTGCCTTCTGTATATTGACCGCCACCTTGTTCACGAAGTGACAAGCCCGCAGGCGTTTGAAGGTTTGCGCATGACCGGTCGCTCTGTGCGGGCTCCGGATAAAACCATCGCGGTGCCGGACCATAACGTTCCCACAACGACGGGGCGGGAAAACCCGGCCAACATGACCGAAGACAGCGCCATCCAAGTGGCCGCGCTAGATAAGAACGCCAAGGAATTTGGCATTCACTACTATCCGGTTTCTGATGTGCGTCAGGGTATTGTGCACATTGTTGGACCGGAACAGGGCTGGACCCTGCCAGGTATGACCGTTGTGTGCGGTGACAGCCACACGGCGACACATGGTGCTTTTGGTGCTTTGGCGCATGGGATCGGCACGTCCGAAGTCGAACATGTTCTGGCGACGCAAACGCTGATCCAGAAGAAGTCCAAAAACATGAAAGTCGAAATCACTGGCAAATTGCGCCCAGGCGTTACGGCCAAGGACATCACACTTTCTGTTATTGGCAAAACGGGCACCGCTGGCGGCACCGGATATGTCATCGAATATTGCGGAGAAGCCATTCGCGATCTGTCGATGGAAGGTCGTATGACTGTTTGCAACATGGCCATCGAAGGCGGCGCACGCGCGGGATTGATCGCGCCTGACGACAAGACCTACGAATATTGCAAAGGCCGTCCACACGCGCCTAAGGGGGCGCAATGGGAAGCTGCCGAGGCGTGGTGGAAGACGCTGTATTCCGATGATGACGCACATTGGGATGAAATCATCACGATTGCAGGCGAAGATATTGCGCCTGTCGTCACATGGGGCACATCGCCTGAAGACGTGCTGCCGATCACGGCGGTGGTGCCTGCTGCCGATGACTTTGAAGGTGGTAAAGTGGATGCAGCACAGCGGTCGCTTGATTACATGGGCCTCACACCCGGCATGCCGTTGACTGACATCGAAATCGACACTGTTTTCATCGGGTCCTGTACCAACGGCAGAATCGAAGATTTGCGCGCAGCTGCGGCGATCCTGAAAGGGAAAAAGATCAAAGACGGTTTGCGGGCCATGATCGTTCCGGGCTCCGGTTTGGTACGTGCCCAAGCCGAAGAAGAAGGTCTTGCCGACATTTTCAAAGAGGCTGGGTTTGAATGGCGTCTTGCTGGATGTTCGATGTGTCTGGCGATGAACCCGGATCAATTGAGCGAAGGCGAACGTTGTGCGTCAACGTCCAACCGCAACTTTGAGGGGCGTCAGGGCTATAAGGGGCGCACACACCTGGTTTCACCGGGCATGGCAGCCGCGGCCGCGATTACGGGCAAGCTTACTGATGTGCGAGAGATGATGTGATGGCCTCTACTATATTGAAGAGTAAGCCCAGATGCTTGGGTTTGTTGGCTGTCGCTTTACTTGTGACCGCGTGTAGCAGCGCTTCGGATATTTCGGAGCGGAATTCTGACTTTGTTGGAGTTACGCTTAAGGAAGGCGTTTTGTCCGGGACGTATAATCCTTCAGGCTTCGATGCGCGGCTCATTCAGAATCAGATCAAAAGTATCTGTGTGGGTGAGGACTTAGGCGCTTATGGCGAACAAATCAATGAAAACGGTCTTGTTGCTTTCTCTGCGCGCTGTGCCTCAGGCACGACGTTGACGCGCGCATTCATGGAAATCGAACGGTTGCCTAGCGGTAACTTTTCTGTCGAAATCACTGGTGCATAAACATGGACAAATTTGAAACACTCACAGGGATTGCGGCGCCGATGCCGTTGGTGAATATCGACACAGATATGATCATCCCTAAGCAATTCCTCAAAACGATCAAGCGATCGGGCCTTGGTGCTAACCTCTTTGACGAAATGCGTTTTGACCGTCAGGGCAACGAAATCCCCGATTTCGTTCTAAACAAAGATGCCTACCGTCAAGCCGAGATCATCGTTGCGGGCGACAATTTCGGATGCGGGTCATCGCGCGAACACGCGCCTTGGGCGATCAAAGATTTTGGCATTCGGTCCGTCATTTCGACCTCATTTGCGGACATCTTTTACAACAACTGCTTCAAGAACGGGATCTTGCCGATCGTGTTGCCAAAAGAAGCCGTTGATGAGCTGATGAAAGACGCCGAAAAAGGAGCTAACGCACGCATTACGGTCGACCTTGAGGCGCAAACAGTGACCTCGTCAGACGGTACTGTGTTCTCGTTCGAGGTCGACGCGTTTAAAAAGCACTGCCTGTTGCAGGGGCTAGATGACATCGGTTTGACGATGGAAAAAGTAAAATCCATCGACTCATTTGAGGCACAAACAGCTCAGGCACGCCCCTGGGTGTAATACAGTGGTCGATTGAACTCGTTACTGGGTCTGTAGCGGGTTCAATCAATGAGTGACTTCGAAAGCGCTGCGCGACTCAGTCACAGACAAAACTTAATTTTTCATAGGCAGATTCCTGCCATGTAGGTCGAATCTAGGGCGATTGATCTCAATTCGTAAACGCTGAAATGTGCTTTCAGGCGGGTTTTCTACTACATGTTGTGTTTTGCCACATTTCCGCCTTACCTTTGATGCACAAAGGCACCAGTCACACCCCAAAACTGCCCCAAGATTAAGGCTTTATTAACTAAACCACTTGTGACAACGGGGCGATTTGGTCAGGGATAAGACTGAATTGAGGCAGGCCGCCACACCCGGCGGGATCAGGTTGGGATACGTTGCGGCTACGAACCGCGCGGGCCAGTTTGAAGGGGAAGAAACGTGATTGCGCGTATGATTGGGGCCGCCGCCCGCGGGTTTTTGGTGGCATTGCTAATAGCGACACCAGCGCTGGTTCTGCCAGGTGTCACAAGCGATTCGACACAGATCACTCTGCTTGTCGCGCTTTTGGCGTCGTTGCTCACGTTCAGCGAATACAACACCAACGCCCCCAGCATTGTCGAATTTCGTGATGCTGCACCGTTCAACCGCCTAAGGTTCGCGGCACTTTTTCTGACCGTTTATCTGCTCACAATGATTTGCAAAGGGACGATTGATCCCACGGTGACAACGCGCGCATTGAGCGCAATTGGCACAATCATTGGCAACGCGATTGACTTCCCATTCTCACCCGTTCGTCTAGCCGTGTTGATGCTCCCTTCCGATTCACCATTGGAATCCATTAACACGATGCGCTCAGCTGCCGGTTTGGCTTACCTTAGCTCGCTGGTTGCGATGACGGCGTTCATCGTAATGGTTCGCTTGATGGGATGGCCCACACGCCGTGGCGCATTCAATGTATGGATCAATCTACCCTTGTTCGACCCCACTGCGGGTGGTGATGTTCTTGATAACCTCCAGCGCGATGCACGCGTTAACATTGCAATTGGTTTTCTTTTACCTTTCATTATCCCTGCTGTGGTCAAACTGGCGGCTGATTTGATTCAGCCAGTGATGTTGAACAACCATCAGACCTTGATCTGGACAATGAGCGCATGGGCCTTTCTTCCCGCTTCTATGATTATGCGCGGTGTCGCCATGCACCGGATTGCGGAAATGATCAAAGAACAGCGCCGCCGCGTATACGCAGCAAATGCCGACGAACCGGGTATGCATCCGGCCTAACGCTTCTGCTGCTTGTGACAGCCTTCTGTGCGCAGGCTGAAACCTACCGTGTTGCGACATGGAACGTCGAATTGTCGCGCAAAGGTCCGGGTCTTTTGTTGCGGGACATGATCCGGGGCGATGACGAACAGATACGCGCAGTTCTAACCATTATTGCGGATGTCCGCCCTGACGTTCTGTTGTTGCAGGGTGTCGATTTTGATCAGACAAGCGAAGTATTGCGACGTCTCGCAGACGCCACAGGATATGATCACCACTTTGCGTTTCCACCAAATTCCGGGCGCCAAGTTGGGTTGGACGTTGACGGGGATGGTCGGCTAGGAGAACCCGAAGACGCCTTGGGGTTTGGGTGGTTTTTCGGTGAAGGCGGAATGGCCTTGCTGTCCCGATTTCCGATTCAGATCGATGTCTCACACAATTATTCTGATATGTTGTGGAAAGACCTGCCAAAGGCTTTGATGCCGTCGCCTGATCATAATTGGCCGTCGCAAGCCGTGTATGACTCGTTGCCGTTGTCTTCGATGGGGCATTGGCAAGTCCCGATTGCCGTCCCGGAAGGTGATCTTACCTTGTTGGCCTTTCATGCCAGTCCGCCAGTGTTCGATGGTCCAGAAGATCGCAATGGCCTTCGTAATCATGACCAAATCGCATTCTGGCAAAGCGTGATGGATGGCATCGTAGGATCGGTGCCAGAGTCCCGATTTGTCGTTTTGGGGGATGCCAACCAAGACCCGGTTGATGGCGAAGGTCGCAAGGCGGCCATTCGGTCCCTATTGGCAGATCACAGGCTGCAAGACGTCGCACCACAGGGCGCACAGGGAACTGACACCGTTGACTGGGACGAGATTGGAGTGGGCAAATTACGGGTCGATTACGTTTTACCGTCATCAGACTTAGACGTGATCGATTCTGGGGTATACTGGCCAGTCGCAGAAACCGAAGAAGCGGCGACTGCACGCATTGCCAGTCGCCACTCTCTGGTTTGGGTTGATCTTGAGATATCAGACCGTCACTGAACGCTGTGCGAAATCCGTCTGACTTTTGATGCCCTTTGCCACCAAGGCAGCCCGAATGACGTCTTCAATTGGCGTGGGTTTAAAATCGGGTAACAGCCGGGCCAGTTTGGCGTTCGAAAGCGAATGATCAAGGTTCCACAAATATCGCATTTCCTGCATCTCGCGGGCCAATCCCCAAAACGGGCTGGCCAGTCGCATGACCCACCATGGGAAGGATGATACCTGAACGGGTTTTCCTGTGATGGCCTCCACGTGCTGTGACAGCAAATCGACCGAGAATGTATGACCTTTGAACGGTATATCTTCAAATACGGGCAGGTCGCTTCGACGGTCACAAAGCTGCACAGCGGCTTCAGCCCAATCGGGCAAGAAACACCATGCTTGACGTACATTCGTGGCACCCGGTGCCAGGATCTTATTCGAATTCATCCGCGACAGATGCAGCAGGCTCATTACGTCACTGTTGGCGTCGGGGTCGATGAAGTTGCCGGCACGCAATACCAGTGTACGCACGCCACTTTCGGCGTAACGTGCTTCCATCTCGACCCGGATATAGCCTTTTCTTGAACACGCGCGTTGCGGTGTATTTTCATCAAAGACGCCGGATGCGTTTCCATAGTTGTAGACATTGCCCGGGATCACAACGGTCGCGTCATTGATCTTAGCTGCTGCAATATGGGCCTCGGTTATCTCCGGGATCAGTTGCGCCCAATTGTAATAGTTGGCTGGGTTCATCCCATTAACGATGACGTCAGCATCCTGCGCGGCATGTGCCATGCTCGTGCCCCGTTGAAAGCGTTTGATTGTCCAACCCGCGCGATCAAATGCGCGTGCTGCATGGGTTCCAATTTTGCCGGATGCGCCGGTAAAGAGAACAGTTTTTGTCATATCTGGCCCTTTCGTTTCGCCGTTTCCAGCTTGATATGGCATTCCTATTCGTTCATAAATCCGCTGGATTCGCAGATTAGGTATTCAAAATTGAATGGATAAAGATCCTCAATCAATGGACTGGTCGCTTGTACAGAGTTTCCTCATGGTGGCTGAAACCGGATCACTCAGCGAAGCGGCGCGTCGGTTGAACCAAAGCCAACCGACCATAGGGCGACATATCCGTGCCCTTGAAAAACAATTGCAGACGTCGCTGTTTGAACGCCACCAACGTGGGTTTAATCTGACGAATGAAGGTGCCGCCTTGGTGCCGCACGCGAAATCCGCGCGGGACAGTATGCAAGCCCTTCGGTTGACCGCAGCAGGTCAAGAAAGCCAAATGGAAGGTACCGTGCGCATTGCCTGCAGCGTTTTTGCGGCACACCATATTTTGCCAGATATCATCGCCAGCATGCGCGCCATAGAGCCTGGCATTGATTTTGAAATTGCCCCCAGTGACGAAAGCGAAAACCTGTTGTACCGCGAGGCTGATATCGCTGTGCGTATGTATCGACCGACGCAGCTTGATATCGTGACGCGCCATATTGGCGACATCCCAATTGGTGTTTTTGCGGCCCATGGGTATTTGGACCGTGCCGATGCCCCGATCGAGATCGAAAATTTCTTTGATCATGATGTGGTTGGTTTTGATCAAGGCATGTTGATCTTGAACGTCATGTGCGCGCTGGGCTTGCAAGCAAAGCCTTCAGATTTTGCAGTGCGATGCGACAACCAAAGCGCCTATTGGGAACTTGTGCGCGCGGGATGCGGCATCGGGTTTGCGCAACTGAACGTAGGGCGGGCTGAACCCAAAGTGGTCGAATTGGACCTTGATTTGCCATTGCCACCACTGCCCGTATGGCTGGCCGCACCAGAGGCAATGCGCCAAGTGCCACGGTTGTCGCGGGTTTGGGATTTGCTGGCTGACAGTCTCACAGACTATGTCCGAAACGCGCACAGACATTGACCCTCAGGCCCGTGCGCGCTAGGCCCCCGGGCAACCTGAAAGTTCATGTGGAGAAAGCGAATGTCCAACCCATCCCTGTTGATCCTGCCCGGTGACGGCATTGGTCCCGAAGTCATGGCGCAAGTGCGCCGGATCATTGGCTGGATGGGTGACAAGCGCGGCGTGACTTTTGACGTCAGCGAAGACCTTGTCGGTGGCGTCGCCTATGACACACACGGCACGCCACTGCACGATGACACAATGGCGAAAGCCCAAGAGGTCGACGCGGTGCTGCTGGGCGCTGTGGGTGGTCCAAAATACGATGATTTGGATTTCAGCGTTAAACCAGAACGCGGCCTTTTGCGGCTGCGCAAAGAGATGGATCTGTATTCCAATTTACGCCCAGCACAGTGTTTTGACGCGCTCGCGGACTTTTCGTCGCTGAAGAAAGACGTTGTGGCCGGGTTGGACATCATGATTGTTCGCGAACTGACATCGGGTGTCTATTTTGGCGAACCGCGTGGTATTTTCAAAGAAGGCAATGAGCGCGTTGGTATCAACACGCAGCGTTACACGGAAAGTGAAATCGAACGCGCTGCGCGGTCAGCGTTCGAACTTGCCATGCGCCGCAACAAGAAACTGTGTTCCATGGAAAAGGCGAACGTCATGGAATCTGGCATTTTGTGGCGCGAAGTCGTCACCCGTGTTGGCGCGGATTATCCAGAAGTTGAGTTGTCGCACATGTATGCAGATGCTGGCGCGATGCAATTGACCCGCTGGCCCAAACAGTTCGATGTGATTGTAACAGACAACCTGTTTGGTGACCTGTTGTCTGACCTTGCTGCGATGCTGACAGGTTCCCTTGGCATGTTACCGTCTGCGTCGCTTGGATCACCGATGGCCAACGGACGCCCAAAAGCGTTGTACGAACCGGTACACGGATCAGCGCCGGATATTGCGGGTCAGGGTAAAGCGAACCCGATTGCGTGTATCCTAAGCTTTGCGATGGCGCTGCGTTACAGCTTTGACATGGCAGAAGAAGCAGATTTGGTCGAAGCGGCGGTTCAAACGGTTCTGGCCAATGGATTGCGCACGGCTGATCTGTTGGGTGAAGAAGGGGCGCAACCTGTTTCGACAAGTGAAATGGGTGATGCCATTCTTGAAGCGTTGAACGCAGGCTGACCCGGATGAAAACGGCTTTGGTCACAGGTGCTGCGCGCGGGATCGGTCTGGCGACGACCCAGCTTTTCTTGAAAGAAGGCTGGCAAGTCGCAATGGTCGATCGCGATGCTGCAGAACTTGAGACCGCGGCCGAGCCTTTGTCGAATGTGCTTACCATTGCTGCGGATGTTTCTGACCCCGCAGCAGTGGACGACATAATCGCAAAAGCAGCTGCGTTTGACGGAATTGATGCACTGGTCAACAACGCGGGCGTGGCCGATTTTGGCCCGATGGAGGACACCAGTTTTGAACGCTGGCGCACTGTTATGGAAACGAACCTAGATGGTGTGTTTCTGACGACGCAGGCCGCCATTCCGCATTTGAAAGCGTCCAAAGGCGCGATTGTTAACATCGCCTCGATTTCGGGATTGCGGGCTTCGACGTTGCGGGTCGCCTATGGCACGTCCAAAGCGGCTGTGATCCAAATGACCAAACAGCAAGCTGCTGAGTTGGGCGAATACGGCGTTCGCGCCAATTGTATCTGTCCGGGGCCAGTGCGGACCAAATTGGCGATGGCCGTGCATTCGCAAGACATCATTGACGCCTATCACGACGCAATCCCATTGAACCGATATGGCAGCGAAACAGAAATAGCTGCCCCAATTGTCTTTTTGTGCTCGGACAGTGCCAGCTATATCACCGGTCAGGTTTTGGCCGTGGATGGCGGCTTTGACTCCACCGGTGTTGGTCTGCCGGCTTTGCGCAAGTAAGCGGCCAAGAAGCCCATTTAAGTTATCGAACGTTTGCTAGGATTTCTCCACTATCGGCGATTTTAGGTGAGCCTCACTGACAGCTGCGCCAATCGCGTGCGAGGCGTTTAGACATTACCAAACAGCCTCGCGGAACTGCTGCACTAGTGACGCATCTTTTTGACAAGGGTGTTTGTTCAACTTACGGCTTTTGTATCCAAAGGGATACGGCAAACCAAGACGATGAACATTGCAGCGTTCACCAAAAGATCCAAGGATGAGTTAGTCCAAGACGTGCCATTGGCGTGTTTGCTCAAAGGTGTGTTTGGATCAAGAAAGCAGCTGCGAGAAAAAGGGACGGCAGGTCTCTTTGATCTCTTGTGTATGCCAGTCAGCGAACGTGTGGATTGCCATTTGGGCGCTTTGACCGCGTGATTTTGGTTGCGATCACTTTTGCCATCGGAGCTGTGGGTGTCGGTTTGTTTCACGCGATGCACTTACCACTGCCTTGGTTATTGGGGCCCATAACCAGTTGTTTGGCTGCCGCGTTATTTGGCGTGCGTTTGCGCGGGATAAAGCAGTTGAATGACGGAATGCGCACCATTTTGGGCGTTGCAGTTGGCGCGACTTTGACACCTGCTGTTTTGGCTACGTTTCCAAGCATGTGGCCGACTTTGGCATTGGTTTGTGTGATGGTGATATGCATCTGCGCGATTGGAGTGCCTTATTTCCAGCGTGTCTGGGGCTATGATTTTGTCACAGCGTATTATTCTGCCATGCCGGGCGGATTGCAGGACATGTTGTTGTTTGGCGAAGAGGCGGGCGGAAATGTTCGCACCCTGTCTTTGATCCACGCGACGCGTATATTGGTCACTGTCGCTGCGCTGCCATTCATATTACGGATGATATGGGATGCTGATCTGACCAATTTGCCGGGCGATCCCTTGGTGAATGTCCCAGTTTCGGAACTTGTATTAATGGTCCTGTGCGCCGTTATCGGCTGGTGGATGGCCGCAAAAGTTGGGTTATTTGGGGCATCTATTTTGGGCCCGCTTTTGGTCAGCATGGTCGCCGCAATATTTGGGCTGCTACACTTTCGTCCCCCAGCCGAGGCGATATGGGCGGCGCAGTTCTTTATCGGCATTACGATTGGGTGCAAATATTCAGGCATCACGATGGCCGAAGTCCGCAGGGATTTAATCGCTGGCCTTGGATACTGCGTTCTGCTGACTGTTTTGACCGTCATATTTGTCGAATTGGTCTATGGGTTTGATTTAGCGCCGGGGATGGAGACATTGTTGGCTTTTGCGCCGGGTGGGCAGGCCGAGATGACAGTTCTGGCTTTGATCGTGGGTGCGGATGCGGCCTTTGTGGTGGCACATCACGTGTTGCGCATCTTTCTGGTTATCCTAGGAGCGCCATTGGCTTTGCGATTGTTTGGATCGACACCTCGGAAATGACCTAGCGCCAGCATGTCGCGCAAAGCTCAGCTCGGACTCCAGATTTCGTGCGGCACAAAGACTGTGCCTTGCGCCAATTTCCGTGCCGTTTGCGCCAAACCGGCGGACATCACATCAAATTCACTGTGATCAAGGCGATAGTCGATCCCAACGTCAAGCGTGCCCATCGGATGTTCCAGCTTCATGCGTGCTGGCGAAGGCGGTAGATTTAATTGCATTGCGTCCGAAATGGTGCCGGGACATAGCAAACAGGCGCTTATGCATTGTGACCCCGTAACGGCCAAGCTGGGATGACAGCGCCAAGGCATAAAGTACCGCGTCGCAACAATCCCGCCGGCAACAGCAGGGGACAGTAAGCCAAACTTAGGCGTCACAGATCTCGACACGTCGCCCATACCCATGCGTTCACCGGCCAAAAGGCGGGTCGCTTCCATGTGATCGAGAAAGGCGCGATTGCTGTCCAGCTCTGCTGCGGTTTCTTGGCCGGTTAACCCAAAGGAAGACGCAAGTGCGATAACCATTGGCATCGCAACATCCAGGCACGACACTTCGATGCCATTGATGATCTCTTTGCGGTGACCTGTCGGAAACATCTTTCCAGTCACCCCGCCCACCACATTCAAGAACTGCAATTTGACAGGCGCGGCAGTTCCGGGCACGCCATCGATTTCGGCGTCCCCATCATAAACGACCTGTTCGTTTCGGGTGTGGACCTTTTGCACGACGCGGGCCTCTGTGTTCACGGATCGAATGCGTATTTCGGTCAAGTCATCCGTTGCCGGAACAAGACCCATTTCGATGGCGGCGGGGCCAACGCCAATCAGGATGTTCCCGCAGGTCGGGCTGTAATCAACGTGGCGATCATCCACGCTGACTTGTGCAAAGAAAAAGTCGACATCCGCCCATTCATCTTTGGAACGAGACAGCATAGCGACCTTGGTTGTGACGGCTGACCCACCGCCGATCCCATCAATGTTGATAGGGTGTCCCGAACCGATAACGGACACCAAAACCTTAGACAGCAATGCGCGATCTTCGGGAAGGTCTGCGCGATGGAAATATGGCCCGCGCGAAGTACCGCCACGCATGAACAAAAATGGGATTTCAGTCTGCGTCATGTCAGCGGCCACGGTGCACTGGCGGCAGTTTGCAAAGCTCTGGCTTCGAAATCTCGGTTCAGAAATTTGGTCATGGATCAGATAAACCTGATCTGCGCTGCGCTGTATAGTGTCGTGATCCTTGCGGGTCCGCGTGTCCGGGGGAATGAGTTTCGGTGCGTTGATGACTGGATATCTGTCAGCGTCGCAGACCTTTGATACCTTTCTCGGAATTACTCGCTTTGCCTCGCTTTTGATTGCAGATGGCGATTTTTGTGTTCTTATCGTGCCAAGTGGCGACAGGGCGGCAAGCCCTGAACGTTACTTTGATGCGAATCCAGTTGCCTGCGACACGGGGCTTGGTTGCCAAAGGGAAAGGTTGTTTTGTCTGATGTATGTGGTGACAGTCACCTTCGAAATTGATCCTGATAGGATAGATGAATTTATGCCATTGATGCTGGCCAATGCACGTGCGTCGCGGGACAAGGAACCCGGTTGCCATCAGTTTGATGTATGCCGGGTCAAAGGCGAAAGTCGCGTGTTTTTGTACGAAGTGTACGACAACGCAGCGGCGTTCAAAGCGCATCTTGCTAGCCCGCATTTTCTGGAATTCGACGCTGCCGTATCTGCGATGATCCAACACAAAGCAGTGTTGACATTTGACGAGGTGCATCAATGAGCAATTGGGAAATTCACGCGATAAAATACGCGGATCGCAATGCCAGAACCCGTGCTGACAGCTTTATCATTGATGACAATCACGACTCCCCACATGCCATGGATTACTTTATGTGGCTGTTAAAACGCGGCGACGAAGTCATCCTTGTCGATACCGGTTACGATGCCCCCGAAGGCCTAAGCAGGGGGCGACCTATTCGGCTTGATCCGCGGGACGCGTTGAAGCCATTGAATATAGGACCTGACCAAGTCAGTGAGTTGATCGTGACGCATTTGCATTATGATCACGCTGGTGGCTTGCACCTGTTTCCAAACGCGACATTGCACATGCAATCGGCCGAAATGGCATTCGCAACGGGTCCGTGTATGTGCCACGATCCATTGCGCGCGCCATATACGGCGGAACACATCTGCGAAGCGGTACGCCGGCTGTATTCGGGCAAGGTACGGTTCTATGAAGGTGATGCAGAGATTGCCGAAGGTGTGACAGTTCACAAAATCGGAGGCCATTCGACCGGTTTGCAATGTGTACGTGTCCGCACCGATTCAGGATGGATGGTCCTTGCGAGCGACGCGTCGCATTACTATGAGAATTTTATGTCGCAAAAACCGTTTCCGATCGTGGTCAATGTGCAGGAAATGTTGGACGGATTTAAAACT
This sequence comes from Paracoccaceae bacterium, assembly GCA_039960995.1. Lineage (GTDB taxonomy): Bacteria > Pseudomonadota > Alphaproteobacteria > Rhodobacterales > Rhodobacteraceae > JABSSA01. Next base: position 61,104 of record JBDVKF010000006.1, read on the forward strand.
CTGGAACATTTGGCGTCCCGTGTGGAATTGGTGGTTCCGGGGCACGACCCTCTTGTCTGTGAGATGTTCGCGCAAGGTGCAGCACCACATATTTTCCGGCTTGATCCCGGTCCAATTAAGGCATTCAGCACATAGAAATTCGCAGTATCGCAGATGGTTCTACCGAGGCGTCTTTACGCGTGCTGTGCCGATTGTACTATTCAGGCGGCAGCATACCCTGCGGTTTCGTTAGAAATGCGCAGGTCTTGAATGCCAAAAAAACCGTTCCTATGTCATTGAGTGTCCAAGCGCCTCTTAGGGCTTGGGCATCGTTAAACCGGGTTTGTCCAAATGGAGAACCTGTATGAAATCGCTCAATGATGAGGATGACACATATGCGTACGTTTGATTTTGCCCCGCTTCACCGGGCCACTGTTGGTTTTGACCAGATCACTGATCTGATGGACCGTGTTTTGGCCAGTGATGCGTCACAAAACAGCTATCCCCCTTACAATATCGAAAAAACCGATGATGACAGCTATCGTATTTCGATCGCAGTTGCCGGGTTTTCCGAACAAGATTTATCAGTCGAAGTTCGCCAGAACGCGTTGATTATTTCAGCACGCAAAGCAGATGAGACGGAAAAGAACTACTTGCATCGCGGTATCGCAACGCGTGCTTTTGAACGCCGGTTCCATCTGGCGGATCATGTCCGTGTCACGGGTGCGTCGCATCTGGATGGCATGCTGCATATCGAATTGACCCGCGAAGTGCCCGAAGCGCTTAAACCGCGGCGTATCGAAATTGCCAGTCAGGCGACCGTCGAAAAAGACGTGATTGATACCAAAGCGGTAAACTAACACTTTTCAATGTGAATGCCGGGACCCAGAGCGTTTGCTCTGGGTCTTTTCTATTGCGCGCTGGCATAGGCCCGTTTTGCCTATGGGGCGTTCTGGGATGAACAATGGCCCGTGTCTGGGGTCAAGATATGCCGCAAGAGTGCCACGGGATGCGCCTTCAGCGATAGGCGCATTGAAACGTAATCTTCGACAACTTCCTCACCCAAAGTCATTTCCGGCAGATGGGCTGTGGGTTCATCCACAACTTCGCCGTCCAGATCATTTGCAAATAAAGGCAGGCTTGGGCCTTTGATTAAGGTTTTAGCCTCCCACAAAGCTTCGCGTCGCTTTAGACCTAGGGCCGAAAAGGCATCTGCTTCGCATAGGCGCGCAATGACCGCTGGGGGTAAACCTGCCCGACGCCAGACATCTTGGACGGTGGTGTACCCATTCCCGCGTGATGCGCTAAGCCATGCGGCGTCTTCTTCTGACAGGCCTTTGATCTGACGGAACCCCAGACGCAGGGCCAGCCCGCCAGAGCCGTCGGGTTCCATGACATTGTCCCAAAAGCTTGCATTGATACAGATTGGACGAACTTCGACCCCATGTTCGCGGGCATCCCGCACGATCTGAGCGGGCGCATAAAAACCCATGGGTTGAGCATTCAGCAAAGCGCAGGCGAAGATGCCGGGGTGGTGGCATTTGATCCAGCTTGAGGCATAGACAAGTAACGCAAAGCTGGCCGCGTGGCTTTCCGGAAATCCATAAGACCCAAAGCCTTCGATCTGTGAAAAGCAACGTTCCGCAAAATCCTGATCATAGCCGTTCTTGCGCATCCCGCGCAGGAACAAGGTGCGGAATTCCGACACGCTGCCATGCTTTTTGAACGTCGCAAGAGATCGCCTAAGTCGATCCGCTTGTTCCGGGGTGAACCCAGCCCCTACAATGGCAATCTGCATCGCCTGTTCCTGAAAAAGCGGCACCCCCAGTGTTTTACCCAAAACCTGTCCCAACGCATCTGATGGAAAGCTGACCTCTTCTTCTCCGTTTCGGCGGCGGATGTAGGGGTGGACCATATCCCCTTGGATCGGACCGGGGCGGATGATGGCGACCTCGATCACCAGATCATAAAAATTACGCGGGCGCATGCGTGGCAGGAAATTCATTTGGGCCCGGCTTTCGACCTGAAACACCCCAATGCTGTCGGCCCGGCACAGCATGTCATACACTTTGGGGTCTTCGGGGGGCAGGGTGGCCAATGTCCATGTTTGTTGATGGTGCATCTTCAGCAGATCAAAGGCTTTGCGGATGCATGTCAGCATACCAAGGCTGAGGACATCGACCTTCAGGATGCCAAGGCTGTCGATGTCGTCTTTGTCCCAACAGATAACGGTGCGGTCTTCCATCGTGGCGTTTTCGATAGGGATCAATTCGTCTAATCGGCCTTCGGTCATGATAAACCCGCCGACATGTTGGCTGAGATGTCGGGGAAAGCCGTTGATCTCGTAAACCAGCTCAAGGGTCTGGCGCAGACGCCTGTCCCGGTAATCAAGCCCGATTTCAGCAAGCCTTTCCGCTTCCAATCCTTTGGAAGAGAAAAAACCCCAAAGTTGCGAAGACAAAGCGCTGATCGTGTCTTCGGACAGACCCATTGCGCGGCCGACTTCACGGATGGCACGTTTGCCACGGTAATGAATGACGGTCGCGCATAGACCTGCGCGGTGGCGTCCATAACGCTGGTAAATCCACTGGATGACTTCTTCGCGACGTTCATGTTCGAAATCGACGTCGATGTCGGGCGGTTCATCACGTGCTTCGGACACGAAACGTTCAAAGACCATCGTCCCAATCTCGGGTGAGACCGAAGTAATCCCAAGGCTGAAACAGACGACCGAATTGGCGGCCGATCCACGCCCTTGGCACAGGATATCGCGTGACCGCGCAAAGGCGACGACATCGCGGACGGTTAGAAAATAGGGTTCGTATTTGAGTTTACTGATAAGGGTCAGTTCGTGCTCAAGCATCTTTTGGACACGTTCTGGTGCCCCCGAAGGATAACGCCAACGCAGCCCTTCATGGGCTAAGCGAGTCAGGCGCTGTTGTGGTGTTTCATCCTGCGTCACCTCTGACGGGTATTCATAACGCAGCTGGCTTAGGCAAAAGGTCAGTTGGGTGGCTATTTTTGCGGGTGCTGCAAGCGCGTCTTCATGCCCTTTGAACAGGGGCTGCATTTCAGCATCAGACCTCAGCCGGAATTCCGCGTTGCTTAGTGCCGACCGCCCAAGCTGATCAACGCGGGTATGCGTGCGTATTGCGGTGACGACATCCGCCAAGCGTCGGCGTGTTCCGTGGTGCATGATCGGCCGGGCCGAGGCAAGCGTGGGCAGGCCCAACTGTGTGGCCTGTTCTGTAATTCGTTCAAAACGCTGTGTGTCTCGGCCATCATAACGCGGGTGAAGACCGATATGGATGCGGCCATCGCACAGTTGTCTGAGACGTTTTGCAGTGACCTGCCAATTGTCTTGGGGCCACAGGATGAAGTGCAGATCGTCATGGCGATCCAGCAGGTCAGACAATGTCAGATTGCATTGACCCTTTTCAGCACGCAAGCGGCCCGTTGACAGGATGCGACACAGGTTTGCCCAGCCGTTGCGGTTCTGCGGTAACACTGTGATCGGCGGCGCATCCTGAAACACAAGGCGCGCAGCTGGGATCAAACGCGGTATGTTGAAAATGGGCGCTTTGGGCGGGTCAGGCAAATGACCTGGTTTCGGAGGCCCGATTAAACCATGTGCGGCGTCCCAGATTTCGCGTTCATGCACTTGTCGACGGATTGTCTTTGCTTGGGTATAGGCGCGCACGATGCCAGCAACTGAATTGTCATCGGCGATTGCAAGAGCGGACATTCCCAACAAAGCGGCGCGGGTGACGTATTCCTCGGGATGAGACGCGCCGGTCAGGAAGGTGAAGTTTGAAGTAATTGAAAGTTCGATGAACATAATGGGGCAAGGATTCTCGGATCAGCTTACACACCATAGTTCATGTTTTGTTCTTATTCGAGTCTCGTATCCAAAATACACCCTTAGAGTATGCGTGAGCGGTCGTTATTCCCGACTATCAGGGATGGTTTTCATGATACCATCCCCAGCATTGATTAAGATGGCGCCGCAAACATCGCCATGACTTCGGCCTCGGTCATTTTGTGAGTTTCATCAGCGAACGTGTAGGCTTCGGGTTTGAGGTCAATGAAAATCTCACCGGTCATTTTCATATCCTTGCTGTCATCAAGGGTTCCAAATCCGATGTGATACACCCCATGATGAGGGCCCGGTGCTGTAACGCGATACCACATAGACGATCCGCAAATTCCACAAAAGACGCGCTCTGCCCAAGCAGAGCTGGCATATGTTTTTAAGGATGCTTCACCTTCGATGGACAATTTGTCTTTTGGCACTTCAACGCCAAGAAACACGCCGCCCGACCACTTGCGGCACATTCCACAATGGCAAGCGCCGGTTTCCTTGATATCGTCTTCAATACGAAACTTGACGGCGCCGCACATGCAGCTTCCTTGTTGTGCCATGGAAAATCTCCCTTATTTGGTTTTCGGGAAACTGCATAACACATTGCCCATGACAAAAACTGACAGGAGCGAAACGTGTACAAAGTGATCGGAACAAAAAAATCACGGGCTTTTCGCGTGACTTGGGCCTTGGAAGAGCTTGGGCAGGAATACGAACATGTTGCATGTGGACCAAGAAGCGAACAGGCAAATTTGTATAATCCGTTGGGGAAAATCCCGGCGCTTGTCGATGGCGATTCCGTACTGACGGACAGCACTGCGATCGTCACGTATCTGGCAGACAAACACGGGGGATTAACGGCCAAAGCCGGTTCTGTTTCTCGGGCGCATCAAGACGCGATGACCATGTGGGTGATTGATGAAATGGATGCGTTGTTGTGGTCGTATTCGAAACACACACGCGTGCTGCCAGAAAAACAACGCGTTGCAGAAGTCGGTCCTGCCGTTCGGTCGGAATTTGAACACTCGCTTGTAACTCTCGCTGAAGGCCTGGGCGACAAACCGTTTCTGATGGGTGATGCGTTGAGCGTTCCGGATATATTCGCCACGCATTGCATCGGGTGGAGCGTCATGGCGGGCTTCCCGCCTCTTCCCGACGCACTCAAAGCATATTCAAAACGTATGCGCGCCCGACCCGCTTACAAAGCTGCCGCAAGGTCTTAGAGGCCAAGCCAACGCGCAGCAGAAAGCCCAGCCCAACGTCCGGTGGCCAGACACCCATTGATCAAGTATCCGCCCGTCGGCGCATCCCAATCCAGCATTTCACCGGCTGCGAAAACGCCAGGAAGGTCTTTGATCATCAAGGTTTCATCCAACGCGTCGAATGGCAGGCCGCCGACAGTTGAAATCGCGGAATCAATTGGCTGGAAACCCGCATGACGCACTGTGAGGTGCTTCAGCACATAGGCCAATTCTGGTGCCGTTTGCGGCAGCGGTCGCGCCCATTCTTGAGCGAGCGCCAGTTTGACCGCCGGTAAGTTCAGCGCCTTGCGAATGTGGTTGGACAGGCTGTTCTTTCCACGAGGGCGTTCCAGCTTTTTCTGAATGGCCGCCAAGGTAAGATCAGGTAGCAGGTCTAATGATACAGGTGCTTTGTCGCGAATAGCGGGGGATAATGTATAGATGCCACCACCCTCCAAGCCCTTCTCTGACAAAATTGCCTCGCCCCGCGACCGGATTGCTCCGGCTTTCCATGCAACCGTCTTTATGGGCGTGCCAAAGTGCTTTTGTATTACGTCGCTCCAGTTCACGGCCAACGCTGCGTTTGAAGGTTCGAACGGGCGCAGCTGAACGTCTTTGCGCGCCAGTGTTGCCACCCATTTTCCATCCGCACCTAAACGGGACCAGCTGCCGCCACCCATTGCTAGAACGACAACATCGGCGGTTTCGGACAGCGGTCCGTCGGGTGTTTGAAAGCTTAGGGATTCGTCTTGCCACCCGTCCCACCGATGGCGGGTTTTTAAGGCGACACCCAATCCATCAAGATGCGCAAGCCATGCGCGCAGCAAGGGCGAGGCTTTCATGGCTTCAGGAAACACGCGCTTGCTGCTGCCAGTGAAAACGGGTTGGCCCAAACCGGCCGCCCATTGTTGAACCGCGTCAGCATCAAAGTTACGTAGTATCTGGGCCATTTGCGTCTGATCATAGGATTTGACCAAGTCATCGATACCCATGGCCATTGTCAGATTCAGACCTGATTTTCCGGCCATAAGGAACTTGCGGCCTACTGACGGTTTTTGTTCATAAATAGTCACCTCAGCGCCAGCTTGCACGAGGGTATCGGCGGCCATCAAACCGGCCGGGCCTGAGCCGATGATCGCAGCTTTCATGACTCGGTTTGAGGGAGAGCGCCCTTAATTTCGACGACACGTCGAGGATAAGGAATTTCTATATTGTTCTCTTTCAGTGCGTTCCAGACGGCGAACAGCACCTTGCTTTGGTATTTGTTCTTACCGTCATCAATTCCTTCGACCCAAAACTCGACAACAAAATCGACGCCTGAATCGCCAAACCCTGCCAATTCCACATCTGGGGGTTCTGGTTTGTCCAAAACAAAATCAAGAGCGCTGACTGCTTTGCCAATTATACCAGGTATCAAATTGATATCGGTGTCGTAGCTGACGGAAAATGCGGCGTCATAGCGGTTTGCGCTGCCGCTGTCGGAATAATTGACGACGCGGGTGATAATGAAATCTTCGTTCGGAACGACGATCCATCGCCCGTCAAAGGTTTCCAAAATTGCCGCACGGGCTGTCATTTTGACGATCGTGCCGGCCTCGCCGCCATCCAGTTCAACGAAATCGCCGACCGTCGCCTGGCCTTCGATCAAAAGGATGACACCTGAGATGAAATTCGATGCAATTTTTTGCAACCCGAAACCAAGGCCAACACCAACCGCACCCCCGATGACCGCAAGTGAAGTCAGGGAAATGCCCATGATGTTCATGAGCAAAAGGAACGCGAGGCCAAAGATCAGAAATTCAGCCGCTTTTGACGCAAGTTCCCGAGTGGCCGGGCGCATTTCTTCTTGTTTGGAAATAAAGGCAGATGATTGATCATTGGACCAACGGCCCAGCCAAAACAGGAAACCTCCAGCGATAATGCCGCGCACCAAGGCCATGACCGAAAAGGTGATGTTCCCTAGGTGGACTTTGGTGGCCGTCAATTGTTCTGTCGCGACATCCAGCAATCCCAAGGTATAGATCGCGGCAATCGGAATAAGTATGTAGCGACCCAATACCTTGAGCAATGGATCAGTGATAATGTCCCGCACCATTGCACGCACAGCAAGAAACAAGAACACGCGTTTGCCGAACGCAATGACTGCGCCGCTGTCGAAAAGCGAACGAACGACGCTTTCGCCGATCCCTGTGAGCGCGTAAGCCAACAGGGGCAAGATCAATGGTAAGAACTGCGCTACAAAACGACGGGCCTTGGCCAGGATCGAAACAGTTTCACCTGGATCAAGCAGCCGCGACAAAGTTGGGCGCAAGCGACGCGATACGAATACCGCGATTAAGTACGCGAGCAGAAGCAACCCGAATTGTGACCAAGCGGCAGGACTAAGCAACCAGCCTTTGGCCAAATCCCAAGCCTGCAATCCGTAGCCCGCCATGGTTTGAACAATCTCGGGTTGGCTTGCCAGATCAAATTCCATGGTTGTTCTTACCTCTGTTGCGTTTCATGTCAGATGCCATGGTGTCGTATCGTGACGCAAGTCATGTCTGATCTTGTCAATAGGGGATGCAAACGCCGAAAATGTCTGGTTTGCCAGCAATTGTTGCGCATGTGTCCATAGGGTTAACGCTTGTTACATAGGTTTTTGATGGCATGCGCGGTTTCGGATTCTGCTGCCAATGTGTCAGCGCAAAAACGTTTTGCGGTGCGCAGTAACATTTCGGGTTCAACGACGCGTTCGACCAACCCCCATGCCAAGGCTTCGTCGGCTTCGATTTTTTGACCACCCATGAGGATCAATTTCGTCCGTGCCGGTCCAATCAAAGCGGCCATACGCGCCGGATCACTGGGCTGTGGAAGAAAACCGAGTTTCATGACCGGATAGAAAAAGCGTGCTGTTGGGACGCAAATTCGAATGTCACATGCCAGCGCCATTCCCATTGCGCCACCTGCTAATGTTCCGTTCAACGCAGCAACTGTTAATCCGGGCAGTGCGGCGATGGCGCTCGAAAGTTGTTCCCACAATGGCGACGTCGCTAATCCAGCCATTGCGGCCTCTAAGTCAGCGCCAGCGCTGAAAACCTTGCCGTTGCCGGTTAAAATCACGGCTTGGGCTTTAGTTGCGGACTGCATGATGCCAACAAGTGCTGTTAATATTTCGGATGTCAGCGCGTTCGCTTTGTCAGGCCGATTCAACGTCACGATCCAAAGATCGTTTTCCTGTTCAAGAGATACAAACTCATTCGCAAAATTATTGGCCATACCTTGCACCCTTATCATCGCCTTCTTAGTTGGTATCCTTAGTGCAATGCGCGGTCCAGCCTTGTGGGTTGACCATTTGCAATTCTTAGCGGACCATGCGCCGAATGTTTATATTGAGGATCCCTTTGATGGCCTTTGACTATCGCTTCCCGACTTTATCGACCCTTGCTTTCCTATTGGCGGCCCCAGCAGCTCAGGCTGAACTGACATCGTCAGAGGTCTGGTCCGACTGGAAAGAGTACATGTCCAGCTTGGGTTATGACATGGTTGGGGTCGAAAGTACCAACAGTCAGGGTTTGACGATCGAAGGCATGAAGATGAATGTGGACTTGCCGCAAGGCGAAGGCCAGTTTGAAATCGACATGGGGACTATGCAGTTCATCGATCAGGCTGATGGATCCGTGCGCATCGACATGTCAGAGGTTTGGCGGCTTGGATTTAATGTTACCTCGATTGACGCAGAAAACATCTCTGGCCAAGTTCTGTACACGCACAAGGGAACTGATCTTGTTGTCTCTGGCGACCCTTCACAGCTGAAGTACGAATTCAAAGCTGATTCAATTGAATTCAAGCTTGATGATTTGACAGTTGATGGAACTCCGGTTGGTACGGACATATTCGCAATGACTGTTGCGATATCGGATGCCGCCAGCACGACGGACATGACCATCGGCGACACGCGGAGTTATACTCAGTCAATGTCGATTGCCGCGACAACATATGACGTCAATTTCAAAGAACCAGAGGGTTCCGCTCTGTTCGACATGCAAGGTGCAATCAACAACCTTAAGTTCGCGGGTGACAGTGTAATACCCTTGGTCGCCGATTTTGAGGACATGCCGAATTTGCTGAAGGCTGGTTTTGCGTTTGCAGGCGGTTATTCATACGCAGGTGGATCGGCCGCGATCTCATTCGATGGTCCAGACGGTAGCGGAACTATGAATACGACCAGCGAAGGCGGTGCCTTTGACATGAATATGTCCGAAGCTGGTTTGACCTATGTCACATCGGCGGATGCGATCACGGTCAATGCATTAATGAATGAATTTCCGATTCCAATCTCTTTTGAGGCAGATCGCGCGACGTTCAAATTTGGTATACCTATGGTGAAAAGCGACGACCCACAGGATTTTGCCTTTGGGACATCATTTGAAGGCTTTCAAATGTCAGATACGATTTGGGGACTTTTTGATCCGGCAAGCCAGTTGCCGCGTGACCCTGCAACGGTCATTTTGGATCTGAAAGGCAAAGCCAAAGTCTTGTTTGATTTCCTTGATCCAGCCCAAGCATCCATCATTGAAGAATCGGGTGAGGTTCCGGGTGAACTTAACGCGCTTGATGTTACCAACGTAACTGTTGACGCCGTGGGGGCACGTTTGACGGGTTCGGGCGCTTTCACCTTCGACAACAGCGACACAGAAACATTCGATGGTTTGCCAAAACCTTTGGGAGCGATTGACTTTCAGTTGTTGGGTGCAAACGGGTTGATTGATAAATTGACTGGGATGGGCTTGTTGCCACAAGAGCAAGCAACGGGTGCACGCTTGATGCTTGGACTCTTTGCAAGTCCCGGCGAAGGCGAAGATTCATTGGTGTCCAAAATCGAAATCAATGAGGAAGGTCACGTTTTGGCGAATGGACAGCGCCTGCAGTAACCTATTGTTGGGTTGCAAGCTGGTCGTGTGAGGGCTACGTCAAACCTCACACGCCGGAGGCTGGTGCATGTCCAATTCAGAACTTGAAAACCTAACTCAGACCTTGCTTGAGGTTGCAAAGTCCGCTGGTGCGGATGCGGCTGACAGCATCGCCATTCAGGGCACATCGATTACGGTCGACGTGCGCGAGGGCGCGCTTGAACAAGCAGAGCGGGCTGAAGCGATGGATATTGGCCTGCGCGTTTTCGTGGGACAACGACAGGCGGTGGTGTCATCGTCAAACGTGTCTCCGTCTACATTGCAAGCAATGGCCGAACGGGCCGTTGCGATGGCCAAAGAAGCACCAGATGACCCCTATGCGTGTTTGGCTGATCGCGATCAGCTTGCACAGGATTGGGATGTGGCTGCCCTTGAGCTGAGCGATCCGACACCTGAACCAGAAGCTGAAGTCCTAAAGTCAGATGCATTGGCTGCAGAAAGTTCTGCACTTGGGAATTCTGGCGTTTCTCAGGTTCAGGCGTCTTCTGCTGCTTATGGCGCGCGCGATGTGCATTTGGCAACGAGCGTCGGATTTTCCGGGGGGTATCGGCGCACAGATCGTGCAATCAGCTGTGTTGCGATTGCTGGTCAAGGCTCAGAGATGGAGCGTGATTATTCTGGGGACAGCCGTATTTTCCAAGCTGACCTAAGATCGGCGGACGAGATTGGGATCGAAGCGGCCGAACGCGCATGTGCACGTGTGGGCGCTAGAAAACCACCCACCGGTCAATTCCCAGTTTTATTTGATGAACGTATTTCGTCCAGCTTGATCGGCCATCTGATTGCCGCTGCAAACGGATCAAGTGTGGCGCGCGGTGCGTCGTGGTTGCGCGATTCGCTGGGCGAACAGGTTCTACCAAAAGATATCAGCCTGATCGAAGATCCGCATCGCCCCAGAACAGGGGCATCGCGCCCGTTTGATGGTGAAGGTCTTGCGACACGTAAACGCTCGATTGTCGAAGATGGGATATTGCAAGGCTGGACATTGGATTTGGCCACCGGTCGCAAGCTGGATATGCCGTCAACAGCAAATGCTGGACGTGGCACGTCGGGACCACCTTCACCGTCCACATGGAATGTGTCGATGACCCAAGGCTCGTCCTCGCGAGAAGATCTGATCCGGGACATGGGAACGGGCCTATTGGTCACGTCCATGATCGGTTCGACGATCAACCCCAACACCGGTGACTATTCCAGAGGTGCTGCAGGATTGTGGGTCGAGAACGGCGAGATCACCTATGTCGTGAATGAATGCACCATTGCTGGAAATTTACGAGAAATGTTGGGGGCTGTCGTGCCCGCCAATGATGCACGCACATGGCTTAGTCGTGTCGTGCCTTCGCTGTTGGTTCCGGGGATGACGCTTGCCGGCAACTGATCTCCCTTTATTGATCGCGGCTGCAAAAACAGCAGGGCGTGTGGCAACCAGTTTCACTGGCCCATCGGCACAGCGTTGGGACAAGGCGGACGGCGCCGGTCCAGTGACCGAGGCTGATCTGGCCGTGAATTGTCACCTGTCTGCAGTCTTGCGGCTTGCCCGTCCTGATTATGGATGGCTATCGGAAGAAACCGAAGATGATACCGCGCGCTTAGATCACGAACGGGTCTTTATCATTGATCCAATCGACGGTACGCGCAGCTTTGTTGAGGGTGCGCGCACTTGGGCAATTGCGATCGCGGTTGTGGAATCTGGGCGGGTGACGGCCGGGGTCGTTTATCTGCCGCTTCGCGACAAACTGTATGCAGCGGGTGAAAACTTAGGGGCGACATTGAACGGCGCACCCTTGAACGTATCCAAAACGCGCGATGTCGACGGTGCACGAGTACTGGCGGCAAAGCCCAATTTCAATGACAACCATTGGGCCGGTGATGTGCCAGCGGTGGAACGTCACTATCGCCCTTCCTTGGCCTATCGCTTGGCTTTGGTCGCGGAAGGCCGCTTCGATGCAATGTTGACGCTGCGGCCAAGTTGGGAATGGGATTTGGCAGCAGGAAGCCTGCTTATTTCAGAGGCTGGGGGGCGTGTAACCGATCGCGATGGAGCTTGTTTAAAGTTCAATAACCCTCATCCGTCATTGAATGGCATTGTGGCCGGACAAGCTGATTTGCAAGCAACATTGCAAGGTCGTCTTATTCCGTCTGGACATTGACCCACGGGAAGAGATGCGCAAAGTGCTCTACAAGCCCAAATAATTAGGAGATCACCCATGACCCAACGCTTGCACCTCGTTTTCGGAGGCGAACTTGTTGATCCGACCAAGACGGTTTTCAAGGATGTTGATGATTTGCATGTTGTCGGAATTTTTCCGGATTACGAAACAGCCTACCAAGCTTGGAAAGCAGAAGCACAGCGCACGGTTGATAATGCACACACGCGTTATTTCATCGCTCATTTGCACCGCTTGCGTGACGAAGAAAAGGAAACGGCGTCAACCGAGGAACTGGGCTGACGTCAGCTCGGGTGCGCGGTTCTTTAGGGCTGGCCGCGTATAAGGCGTTAAAAGCACGCGGTACAGCACCTGCGTTTTTGCCAAAGAGCGAACGTCCTGAGGGCGAAGTTCTTTGGTTGCATTCTGCTGAACCGGGTGCGGGGCGCGCTGCGATTGACCTTGCCACGCGAATGGCGCGTACGCGGGATGGAATGACCGTTCTTTTAACGTTTCCAGATGAAGCCACTGAACGATCCAATAACGTGACCAATACGCGTGAGTTCATTATAGAAACGCTTCCAAGCGAACACCCGCAATCCGTTGATGCCTTTTTGAATTATTGGTCCCCGGATGCAGGTGTTTGGGTTTGGGGCGGTTTGCGCCCGAACCTGGTTCTGGCATGTGCAGATCAAAACATACCCATGTTTCTGGTGGATGCCGGAAAAGACGGATTCGATCGTCGAACCGATCGCTGGTTGCCCGAGGTGCCGCGTCAGGTGTTGACGTGTTTTGAAGCTTGGCTTGCCAGATCAGAAGAGGCGCATTTGCGATTGGCGCAACTGGGCTGTCCATTGGATCAGATTGAAACCGTCGCGCCACTGCAACCTATTGGGCAAACCTTGCCAATAAACGTGGCAGAGGTGGACGAGGTGCGTGGCGAATTGCGTGGCCGCCCCATATGGTTTGCACGCAAAATTACGCGTAATGAATTGCCAACGATTTTGTCCGCACATCGCATGGCATTAAAACGAGCGCATCGTTTGTTGCTTGTTCTTGAACCGAGTAATCCTGAGGATATCGATCTGTTTCGGGCTTCTGTCGCCAAAGAGAACTTAAGAGCAATGTCATGGAGTGAGGGCGAAATTCCGTCGGAATCTTGCAGTATTTTGCTGGCCGACACAGAAGACGAAACAGGGCTTTGGTTAAGCGTTTCACCCGTTTCATTTCTTGGACGGTCGTTATCAGCAGGAGCCAAAGGCACAGACCCTTATGAGGCCGCGGCGCACGGGTCCGCGATCCTTTATGGTCCTAACGTAGGGCAATACCTTAATTCGTATTCGCGGCTTGCCGAAGTGGGCGCTGCCCGAATTATTTCTGACGATCTTTCGTTGGGAAATGCTGTGTCGCGCCTTATCGCACCGGATCAGGCTGCAAGCATGGCAATGGCCGCATGGGATGTCATTACCGTTGGGGCTGCGGCGACAGATCGCGTCATTGAATTGGTCAACACAGCTTTGGATCAAGGCCGCAAGGACGCAACAGATGCGAGCACCTGATTTTTGGTTTTCGCGCCCAGAATCTCCGGCATGGCAGGCGCGGGTGTTGTCGCCGCTTGGCGCGATATATGCGGGTGCTACACGACGACGATTGGCATCGGGGCAATACGCGAAAGCGGCTGTGCCTTTGATTTGTGTGGGTAACCTGAATGCTGGTGGTGTGGGCAAAACACCCACCGTCATATCAATAGTTGAGTTGTTGAGGGATCAATTTCATACGCCACACATCGTCAGCAGAGGATATGGCGGGACACTGAAAGGTCCGGTCGCTGTTGATCCCGCTCGGCACAAGGCGGACCAAGTCGGGGACGAACCATTGCTGTTATCCGCATTTGCGGATGTGTGGGTCGCGCAGGATCGCATGGCCGGCGTTCAGGCCGCTGTTGCGGCTGGGGCCAGTGTTGTTGTGCTGGATGACGGTTTTCAGAATCCAGCATTGTCTTACGATGTCTCAGTCGTTGTAGTGGATGCCGAAGTTGGTTTTGGAAATGGTCGATGCATTCCAGCTGGTCCGTTGCGCGAACCCGTAGATGTTGGATTGGCGCGTGCAGATTTTCTGTTGTCCATTGGCGGTCAGAACGCACAAGATGTGTTTCTATCCCAGACACGATTGCCATCCGGCTTGCCACATCTGACCGGTGAGTTGGTCCCGTTGAAAACCGGTATGGATTGGAATGGTATGCGCGCTGTCGCCTTTGCAGGCATTGGGCGCCCCGAAAAGTTTTTCAATACGTTGCGTGGATTGGGGGCAGATCTAATTCGCGCAGAAGCGCTTGGAGATCACGCAAAGCTTTCGTCGGCTTTGTTAGGGCGATTGGAAACCGAAGCGCTGTCGAGAAACGCACAACTGGTCACGACAGAGAAAGATGCGGCGCGACTGCCCCCTTCATTTCGGTCGAAAGTCATCACGCTGCCTGTGCGGTTGCACATCAAAAATGATGCTGCGTTGATGAACCGCCTGGCGGATTTTCCGCCGCCTAAATAAAAAGCCCCTTCGTCAACGATGGGGCTTTCAAAATTCAAAGGCCTGCGAAAATCAGCTGCCTGTGGCCTCGTCGATGAGACGCTGCATCTCTGGGTACGCCATATTGCCGTGCGTTTCACCATTGATCACAAAGCTTGGGGTGCTCTGGATACCATGTTCTTCAGCATTTTCCTGATACCAAGCAACCAGTGTTCGCAATTTATCACCGTCTTGCAGACAGGCTTCGATGCTTTCGCCATCAAGACCCGCCAGGCGTCCGATTTTACGAATTTCCTCAACAATCGCACCTGGATCGCCACCACCAGCACGGGCCCATGTGGACTGACCTGAATACAACAAATCAGTGATGCCAAAGAATTTTTCAGGACCGGCGCACCGGGCCAATGCGGATGCCCAAACACCGAAACGGTCGAAATAAACTTCGCGGTAAACAAAGTTGATTTTACCTGTATCGATGTAATCAGCTTTCAATTTCTTGTAGTTGCCTGCGTGAAAGCTGGCGCAATGCGGGCAAGTATAGCTTGCATATTCGATGACGGTTACGGGTGCGTCAGGATTGCCGATTTGCATTTCAATGATGCTGGATGTGTCAAGATCTGCATCTTGGGCAACGGCTACACTGGCAAATGCCATCATTGCGATTGCCGTCATCGCGCTGAAAAGTCGTTTCATTTGGTCAAGTCCTCGATTCTGATTTTGACATTATATTTGTTCCCAGACGCTCAAGCGCCAATCGTAAACCTTCGTCTTCGACGGGTGCAGCTACTTTCTCAGCGGCACCTAGCACGCGCGGATCGGGTGAGGCAGGAGCCTTTTTCGCTTTGGGCAGAAACTCGACCTGTCCTTCGGCAAACCCCGTGGCTGCAGTCTGTGTGATACGTATGCGCGCAATCGCGTTATATCCATACACACCATTCACTTTGTTCCGCAGCTGTTCTTTTTGCATTTCCAACATAGGTGCGTTTGCCCCAGTTGTGAGAAGCGTCAAGGTCGCACCCATTCCGTTGCGGCCATAATTGACATCCACTGGGCGCGCGATGGATGCAATATCGCCTCCGGCAATCTCGGTCCAATGCGTCAGCAGTTTGGTTTGCGCAAACCCTTTGGATTCGCTGGCTTTGCGAATGCGCCCGGCAAGAAGCTGGCCAGTTTGCTTGAAACCCTTTGTTGTGGCGCGACGCATTGTGGTGACCTATGTCTCTTGCACTGGTACCAAATCATAGCGCAACGCGCCGTTCTTGCCAGTGCCAAGAAACAAGGGGGCATAAAACTTGTGTGATCTCAGTCAAATGTTACTTGATTGGTACGATGTAAATGCTCGCGAAATGCCTTGGCGCATTGGCCCAAGTGACAAGCAAAAAGGGATTATGCCTGATCCATATCACGTATGGATGTCCGAGATCATGTTACAACAAACAACTGTTGCCGCTGTGCGCGACTATTTCCTTAAGTTTCTAGAGCGTTGGCCCACAGTTCAGGATTTGGCAGCTGCGGAAGATGCAGACGTTATGGGCGCCTGGGCCGGTTTGGGATATTATGCACGGGCGCGGAATTTGTTGAAATGTGCACGTGTTGTGGTTGCCGAACATGATGGCGTATTCCCAAGGGATCACGCGGTTCTGCTGACATTGCCTGGAATCGGGCCTTATACGGCCAGTGCAATTGCCTCGATTGCTTTTGATGACAAACAGATTGTTGTCGATGGGAATGTCGAACGTGTCATGGCACGATTGTTTAATGAGCACACTCCTTTGCCCACTGCGAAATCAATTTTGACTGAACACGCCGGACGCTTAACGCCAGATTTGCGCACTGGAGACTATGCGCAGGCTGTAATGGATCTGGGTGCCACGATATGTTCGCCGAAATCCCCCGCGTGCGGAATCTGTCCCTGTATGACCCATTGCCAGGCACGCAAGGCTGGAACCGCACCGTTATTGCCCAAAAAACTGCCCAAGAAGACAAAGCCGACCCGTCATGGCGTGGCGTATCTTGCGCGACATACCGTCGGGGGATGGTTCTTGGAACGGCGACCGGAAAAAGGGCTGCTGGGTGGCATGTTGGGGTGGCCGGGGTCTGATTGGGTTGATGTGACACAAGATGTCATGACTCAACCCCCGTTTGATGCGGCTTGGGTCGATGTGGCAGGCGAAGTGCGTCACACATTCACACATTTCCATCTTATTTTGACGCTGCGGTTTGCGGAAATTGACTGGCATCCGCTGACGGAAAAGGGTGAAATCGTGCCGCGTGACGATTTCCGTCCAAGTGATTTGCCAACCTTGATGCGTAAGGCATTTGATTTGGTCAACTAATCCTGACGTTACGCAGGGTTACTCTTGGTGATTGAATCCGCGCCGAGATAGATTGGCTGCCAAAGCAATTCCGGAGTTTGCGATGAACGTTGCTGCACAAAACACAAGCTCGATCGTTAAGGCAATTCCCTTCTGGCTCTCGCTTTCGCTTGTTCCCTTTGCGATGATTTCAGCGATTTATGGCGGATGGACGATATTCTTGTTGCCTCTTGTGACTTGGTATCTGTTTGCGATCATAGACTTTTTTGTGGGTGCAAATACTGAAAACGCGGACCCGCAAACCCCGGACAGTGATCTGTTTTGGTACCGCGCCATAACCCTAATATGGGCACCGGTGCAGTTTTGCGTTGTGTTCGGAATGATCTGGTACGTTGTCCCGGCAGAGCATCTGAGTTCCTTTGAAAAGGTCGTCATCTTCTTTGGCATCGGGGTCATCACGGGGTCCGTTGGGATCAACTATTCACACGAACTGATGCATCAGAAATCAAAAACAGAGCGTTGGTGCGCGGATATTTTGCTGGCGATGGTGCTTTATTCGCATTTCCGATCCGAGCATTTATTGGTGCATCATCGTTATGTTTGTACGCCGCGCGATCCGGTCACGGCGCGTTACGGAGAAAGCTTTTACCGGTTTTACCCACGTGTCCTGAAAGAATGTTTCGTCTCTGCTTTTGAAGCAGAAAAAGCGAAGCTTGCTAAAAAAGACCGACCGTGGACAGACACGGCCAACCCGTTTTGGGTGTATGGTGCGCTGCAATTGGGTTTCTTAGTGCTGGCCGCTATCGTGGGTGGCTGGACTGGGATCGTGCTGTTCTTGGTACAGGCGGGAACGGCCATCTGGCAGTTAGAGCTGGTCAACTATGTTGAACATTATGGGTTAACGCGGAAGCATCTTGGCGATGGGAAATACGAACATGTACAGCCCCGGCATTCTTGGAATGCAGCGCAGCGTGTTTCGAATTGGTTGCTGATCAACTTGCAGCGCCATTCAGATCACCATTACAAACCCGACCGGCGTTTTCCGGTTCTGCAAAACTACCAAAGCTCAGAAGCGCCGCAATTGCCGTACGGATATCCCGTGATGACAATCACTGCGATGTTTCCAACCCTTTGGCGTCGCGTCATGAACCCGCGCGTGAAAAAATGGCGTGAAATGTACTATCCGGAGATCACGGATTGGGATCCATACGTCAAAAGGCTCAATCCCTATCCGCGGTAAGGTCAGTCGCCCAGTTTGGCGTGCACTTCGTCCAAATCAATCTCGCCCACGGGCATTTTGTTGCCAGGGTTTTCGAAATCATATTTGAACATATCAAAGTCGCGCTTGTAGATTTCGTAAATCAGATGCATCGAAAGGTCGTCGAAATAATCTTCGACAGGGTGCAAGCGTTTCGGGCCGTGGCCTTCGCTTTCGTTAAACCGTGGAACGTCGTCTAAAGACACTGGAACGGGCGTTTCGATGGCGTTTAACACATCTTGCATTCCGTCGTTAAAGGCCTCTGTCCAGATGATTTTGTCGTACTGACCACCATTCACAATGAATGTCGAAACGTGCCCAGACATGGCTGACCAATGAATGTCCGGGTCCATGGGGCGGCGCCAACGAATCGTGTCGCGGGCGAACAACAAAAATCTGCGAAAGGATTTGATCTGATCGAAGTCACCTTTGCCATCAGGGCCGCCAACCTCAATTCCGTACTTTTGCATCAAAAGTGGTACCAGGTTCCCGCGATATCTTTTTCCGTTGCGCTGAACACCGCAAATTTTGTCAAAGAAACTGGACAGAATGCGCGTGTATGGGTTGCGGACACAGGTGAACGAATAGCTCTTATGGGATTGCACA
Organism: Paracoccaceae bacterium; assembly: GCA_039960995.1. Lineage (GTDB taxonomy): Bacteria > Pseudomonadota > Alphaproteobacteria > Rhodobacterales > Rhodobacteraceae > JABSSA01. The sequence continues at coordinate 79,987 of JBDVKF010000006.1, forward strand.
TTGCTGGTGATTTTGGGCTGTGATGCCTCTTGCGCCCATTTGTGCATACCATCGACAGAATCATGGATGTCGCCATCAAAAAATCGGCCGTGATCCGAAAAATACATGATTTGACCAATGCTGGAGCATGCGCATTTTGGAACGACGCGATAGACTACGCTTTCGCTTTCCGTCATCCATGTTCCAGGAAAACCCATATTTATCGCCCCTTTTGCGTTTTACGGTCTCGTTGCCGCACTCTGATAAAAACCAAAGAAAGTATGTTTATTCAATCATCCGCAAGCTTTATCTCTGTAATCGATGTAACGTAAGAGTATACTTAAAGCGCAAAGCATGGCCAAAATCGCCTATATCCTACTGTGTCACAAGGATCCGACTGCTATCATCAAGCAAGCGGAGCGGCTGACTGCGGCGGGTGACTACATCGCGATCCACTTTGATGCACGCGCCGAAATGGCAGATTATGCGACCATTTGTGATGAACTTGCCAGCAACCCTAACGTTGTTTTTTCCAAAAAGCGTATCAGGTGTGGGTGGGGCGAGTGGAGCTTGGTCAAGGCTACCTTGAACGCGATCGAAGCTGCATTGGATGCGTTCCCACGCGCCACACATTTTTACATGCTGTCGGGCGATTGTATGCCGATCAAGTCGGCAGAATACACACATCAATTTCTTGACGATAACGATGCGGATTTTATCGAGAGCTTTGATTATTTCGAAAGCGATTGGATCAAGACCGGCATGAAGGAAGAGCGATTGATCTATCGTCACTTCTTCAACGAACGGAAAAGCAAAACCTTGTTCTATGGCAGCTATAAGCTCCAGCAACGGATGGGGCTGACACGAGATATTCCTGCGGATATTCAAGTGATGATTGGCAGCCAATGGTGGTGTTTGCGCCGCCGTACGATGGAATGGGTGGTGAATTTTACGAAGGAACGCCCTGACGTCATGCGATTCTTTGCGACGACTTGGATTCCTGATGAAACGTTTTTTCAAACGATTGTGCATCATGTCGTTCCGGAAAAAGAGATCCGAACCCGGACACTGACATTCTTGATTTTTTCGGACTACGGAATGCCGGTGTCGCTTTATGATGATCATTACGATTTGCTGCTGGGTCAGGATTACCTATTTGCGCGTAAAATCAGCCCAGAAGCCAATGATCTAAAGCGTAAGCTTGGTTTATTGTATGCGGCCAAGGGTGAGAGTTTTCAGATATCCAACGAAGGGCGCAATCTGTTTAAGTTCTTGACCGATCGGGGGCGGACGGGACGTCGATTTGCGACACGGTTTTGGGAAACGGAATCAACATTGGGCCGCAATCGCGAACTGATGATTGTCATTTGTAAGAAGTGGCACGTTGCCAAGCGGTTGCTGGCACAAATCCGGCAAACCACAAATGTTCCTGCCATTGAATATCTGTTCAACGAAGAGCAAACACCGCTGCCGGATCTGGGTGGTATTCAGAAAACGCTGTGAAAACGGACACGTCACAGACGCGCATTGATGCGGATGCTGTTTGATTATTTCGAAACCGACCGCCTGATCGTTTGTATGGATCCTGGCAACCTTGATCTGTTGCAAGATTTTGCGAATGATCGATCCGTTACACGTATGCTTGAGATACAGTGCCAGTTCAGCGATGATTTTTTGTCTGGGCATGCTTTGCGTGTTGGGTTGGCAGGCGAGCAAACATCTAAAGACACATTAGATCGATTATTACCAACCATTCGGAACGATATCGCATTTGAAAGTGATTGCATCGGGGATGCAGGTTTCGAAAATCTGGAGCGGATCCGCGAAATCGCGGACCTGATAGAAAATGGCGAAGCGCTTGCCCGGTTTTTATCCGTGACCAGCGAAAAGGGTCGCGAAATTGCGGAGCGAAGTCACCTTTTCGCGGACTGACTAGTCAGCCGCGCCAGGTATTGAGCCAGCGTTGAAAACGACCCTTGCGCGCAGCTATTGCGTCGCTTGTAGCGCCCAAATTATCCTGAATTTCTTCGAAGGCTGGATCAAGCCGCGCAGTGCGGAATCTGCGCCAGCGCACCCATATCGCATAGGTAAGGACAGCGAAAAAGAACAAGATGACAATGTTAACCCAAGGAATGGGTTTGCTTACGTCCGGGCCATCGACAGGTGTGATCGATATGGCATTTGGGAAAATGGAATAGAACTCGTTGCGCCAACCATAATGAGTCAGCATGGCCCATTTCGGCGTTTCCGGCGAGGATCTTAGATCCGCAGATTCCGCCTGAAGGTTTGATGTGTCGAATTTGAAATAAGGCGGCCACCCCCAGCCTGTGTCTTCGTTACGATAAATCATCACCGAGTCATCGGCACGGCGTGTCTGAATGAAAAACACATCCCGGTTTTTCACTGTAGCGTCGCTTCCAGCATCCGCAGAGGCCCAAAAGATCCAATTTTCACCAGGGTCCACGCGAATTTCGTACGTGTCCGTGACACGCACAATGTCACGCTGAGGAAGCGTGTAGTGAAAAAATGCCAGTACGATTGTCCAAAATGTAATCGTGATAATCCAACCAAAGATACGCATACGGATCCCTTTCAGGCGAAATTCGTCAAATAGATAATAAGCACGACCAAAAAGGTCGGCACGATATAGACCCCTAGGATCAGCTTTTTGCGCAACGATCCATCGTATTCTCGCAGGCCTTCTGCAACAAAGGCCTCGCGCGGGCCCTTACTGGCATCCCATTCATCTTCTAACTTACCGCGTCTGACAGCGCGCGAATAGAGCGACAGCGAGACATAGATGATGCTGAGCACCACAAAAGCAATTACTGCCAATCGCATCAGTCCGAACATGTTTATCTCCTTACTGCGCCCCAAGGTCCGACGGCACGGATGCGTCGTTCTGATACTGTTGGTTCTGCCATTTCTTCTTCACGACCGAAAAGTGCCGTACGCGCACCTATTTTGTCTACTTGGTATTCTGCTACCAAGAAATCCACGACATAGGTTTTCTTGGCCTCTGACCACTGGCCGTATTCTTCATAAAAAAGCTCTTTGTGGCAGATGAACAACTGGCGCACGTCTTTAGGCGTTAGTTCCGCCAGCAATTGGTTCACCAGATCGGTGTCAGTGTGATCAGCCGCGCGAAGTGTATAGAAATAAGCGGGATGGTCCGAAGTAATCCGTGGCCATGCGCCGCCGTTTTCAGCCCAGTTGACCAAACTGGCAAGGCCATGGAATTCCTCGGGCAGCAGTTGGCTATGTTGCCGCGCAAGGCCGCGCAGGTCGCGGCGTGTTGCGCCACGTAGGTTGATCCCTTTTGTCGTCATGGCGTCGACCAGCACGAAATCCATTTTTTGGCGCAGCACAGCGCCTGCATCGATGCCACGTGCCTTGACGATGGGTTCGACCAACCCGTTTTCGTCCAGCCAGCGCGCCACCTGATTGCGTTGCCTGAGATCGATGCTGGGCAATGGCAAATCATCGGGGACGCTGGATCCCAGAATTGTAGGTTCTTGTGCGTCCTGAAACAGGTACAAACCGCCAAAGTGATCGGTCCAGAAATTGCGCTGCTCAAACCGCATTGTTTTCAACTGCACTGGGTTTCGGGTTACGTCACCTGTTTTCGCAGCAAGCTTGATCATGTCTGCGATCAAAACATCATCGAACCATGCGTCTTCTTCCCCAAGGAACTGATCAATCTTTTGTCCCAAAGCTTCGGCATTTCGAACGGTTCCAGCCGTGGTGTCGGCTTCGATGTCTATTGCGCGAATATCAAACAGACGACGCGGATCATTGACGGAATAGACGCTGTTCACCAATTCACCGGCGACGGCATCATGAGCGGTCAGGGCGAAAAGCGCAGCCTCGTTATCTTCGATGAACTGGCGCAAAATTGCGCGGGACGTTGAGAATTTCGCGTTCAGCAAAGGACAACGTTTCTGGTCCGCTGACAACAGAACGAACTGTCGGTTCACGCCTGCGTGGTTCAGGTACAACGTGTCGTTCAGTTCGTGCCCTATCTCTGGGGAATAGCCCGAAATATCGATGTAGAAATCGTCCAATGCGGTGCGTTTACCCGTCAAATGTTCAAGTGCGCGATTGTAACGATCGACCAAAGCGATCCCATTCACATGGAATAGATTGCCGTACATCAGGCCTTTTTCGATCAAGCGTTTCATAGACTTTCTCGCACTATGTCCTGGCCTCGCAGTTGTTCGACGCGTTGCGATACATTGAACCATACCAACGCAAGCAGCGGGGCCCAGACCAGGGCAAGCGTCAGTGAGGCGCGGAATTGAAATTGATACAGCAACAGCCAAATTTGGACTTTGGATGCGTCTGCAGGTCCAGCAGGCAATGTCCGGCTGTCAAAGATCATGGCGACCAATGGGCCAAAGACAACGAGAACAACGGCAGTCGCGATCATGCCGCGCGCAACACGTGTGTGAGACCGGGTGTCACGTGGAACCATCAGCGAAGGCAATGTCAGAGCCACCCCAGCAAAGATCAACAAGGGCAGACCGGTGTTGGTGAATGTGACGTGGCCGAAATCCATTACCCCAGCTCTTTCAAATACCGGCGTTTCGCTTCTTCTGACCGCTGCATGTCGCGCACAATGTTTGAGATCGCGACCTCGTCAGATTTATCAGCATAGCGGAATTCAGAATCCGCATAGCGGTTGATTTCCTGGATCACCATGTCGACCGTTATCGGTTTGCGCAGTTCCGAGATCATCGCAGCCTTTTCATCGTAGGATTTGAATAAGAACAGTTCGGGGTTCTCCATCCATTCATCGGGCAGTTCAAAGTCCATTGCGCGTACTTTGACCGCATCTGTGATGTTCTTGATGGCCCGCCCGGTAAAGCGTTCGTCGGCCTCTTGGATGGCCTTCAAATAGGCACCCATTTTGGCGATTGTATCCAAGCCGCCGATTTGGTCGGACACTTTGTCAAAGACATTTAGCAAGCCTTCTTCTTTGGGGCGGTTATGGCTTTCGAAGGATTTTGCGACGGCCTTTTCGATTGCCTGCGCGGCGTAAAGTTCGTGATCACCCAGTGGAATATCATGTTTCTTACCCATCAACAGGGCAAGGATGTCGATGTAATCTTCGCGCGTTTGAGGGCCATCGACCAAGAACCGAGCACCGGCACGTTGACGCAAGGCGTCGTCTACATTTTCCGGGTAATTCGAGAACATGCCAAAGGTGCAATTCCCGCGGACAACCGTGTTTGCGCCTGCAAAGGCTTCCATGAACACCGCTGTGACTTCTTGTTGCCCGGCCGAGGATTGACGGTCGCCGCGTTTGCCTGCGATCTGATCGATGTCGTCGATTGTGCCAAATCCGATGACGCCGGGTTCCAACACGTTTTGGATGAACGATTTGGCGTTTTGACCTGACTTACCCTGATAGCTGTCGATGTTGTCGATGCCAAAGTTCTGGTATCGAAATGCATAACCCGCAATGCTGCAATAGTCGTTGATCAGCCCAGCCATCATCTGAATAAGCGTGGTCTTCCCAGTGCCCGGTGCGCCATCTCCCATGAAGGTAAAGATAAAGCCACCCAATTCCGCGAACGGGTTCAATCGGCGATCAAAATCATAGGCCATAAGCATCTTGGCCAACCGCAAAGCCTGATATTTGGCGATGTGATTTCCGACGACTTCATGCGGTTTTTTGAACGTCATTGTCAGCGTAGAAGATTTTGCTTTGGACGCGGGCGAAAACCCTGAAACCGTAAAGTCATCCGCCTCAACGCGCCATGTCGCATTCAAAAAGGCGTCCAATGCGTTGGATGTTTGTGCACGCAGGGCGGTTTTTTCCATCAAGGCTTCGGCAAAGGCACTGGTTGTTGCTACAAGATGCGCATCATCCGGTGCGAATTTTGCAATGTCTTGGTCCAATTCCCAAAGGGCTCCATGCAACGCGACTTGGGCATTGTCGGTTAAGACCTCTTCGACCTCACCAATTTCAACGGTTGTCTCGGACAAGTGAGACGACATCAGGAACGACGTCGCATTGGCAAACACGTACAAGGTCGCCAGTGCTTCGGCTTCTAGCAGGGATTCAAATTCACCCTTCCGGTTTGCAGGTAAATCGCCTTGCAGGTTTGCCCGTTTCAAATCACCCAAGGCGGTCATCTGTGCGAAATCTTCAGCAACTGCCATTGCGATTGCAATCGCGCGTCGCAGATCATTGAGAACTGTGGCCTGCAAGGGCGAGATAAGCGCGTCGCCTTCATCCGCCCCCTCGATCCGCCCGATTAATTGCACAGCCCCTGCTGCTTCTGTTCTGCGTGTCACCAGACCCGGGGTGGTGGATCGGAATCGCCGACGTGTCCCGATTCCGGATGACCGTTCGGCCTTGGGGGCTTCGTCGCTTTTGCCGATGCGTGGTGCATGGTCAAAGCCGGTTAGCAACGCCAGCGCCATGTCGTAATGCCCGCGAATACTGTTTTCGCGCAATTCCATTACATCGCCTGTTACACTCATGCCGTTCCCTTCTTTATCTCACGCGTTCCGCTGTGGGGCGGATTTAATGCTGCAACACACGCCCATTCGGGCTGACCACGAATTTACGCACTGTACCAAATCCCGGTGGGTTCATCTCTGCCAACACTTGATAAGGACGTTGTGGTAAAATGATTGAACGTTCCATGCGGGTCGCGCCTGTTTCGGCGCCGCGCCCGGAAAATGGATCAAGCGCGAAGACTTCGCGTTCGACCTTTGAAAACCAACCTTGCCGCTCTTCAACAACACGTTCCGATTGCAGATCTTCTTCTGTCCAGACCAATGCCCAATCTTGCCCTGCAGGCGCTTTGGCCTGTGCCAGAACATCGCTGAGCGGTCCGGGTTGCGAGGTGAATGCGTTCGAATACATCGGGCCCACGTGAAAACGCCGCAAACGTTTGGGATGCAGATCGTCAAAATCCTCGTCGAACCCTTTTGCAATTGTTACCAGTTTCAAACCGGACATGGATTGCGCCATAAGATGCGCCTGTACTTCGGGCCAGCGGCGTTCGTCCTTGGGCAGGCCGATCCGCCCTGTGTCTTCCAATTCCATCAAATAGATGACGGGCAGGTTGAGTTGGCTGTCATAGACGGCCCAATGCAATCGAAACTGGCGGCGTTGGTCATGTAGGTTCGCAAGCCACTGACATTCAGGATCATTGCGCGCCCAGAACAGATGCCCTCTGAGCAGATCTTCGTAATAGAGGCGTTGGCTCAGCGCGAATTGCAGCTTTGTAGGGACTTCACGATCACCGACAATGACTTCGATCATTTCCTTTTTGAGTGTGTCAGCCGAAGGCATATTGCGCAAATGGCGGTCCGCTTGCTGTGCGTCATTTGCCATCGTCAGAATTTCGTCCGAAGACGGAAAACCACTGTCCTGCTTGTCGATTGCCAAAGACCCAAAGAACCGCCCAGTGTCGCGCCCGACCAATAGGTATTTCTGGCTTAGCGCTTTGAACGTGAAATTCAGCTCCATTGCATAGCGGGTCAGTATTTTTACCTCTTCCCGGCTGAGCTGCCTTTCAGCCTCCATCACCCCTGCGACACGGCCCATATGATCGAGAATGCTCTCGAATTTGCGGAAATAGCGTCGCGACGCAAAAAGGTCTGTCAGACCAGTAAATTCTGGGTTTTCAGTCATTTCGGTCTGGTTTCGTCATAGTCGAGATCATATTCCATCCATGCCCAAAAAGCATGGTGTTTTGCTGATAGCGTCGGAAAATTTCGTACCAGGGAGCCGATGAAAGCCAAGGTGTGTTTGGGCGAACCAATCAAGGACGCGAATGCAAACAACAGCAAGGCAATCGCGGATCCGCTGTTTGGAAACATCTCGATACTGATCAGGGCTAAAATGCACATTGATATGGCCGCACACATCAACGGACCCCGCAGTCTGACAAAGCGTGGATGAAAATTATCGTCCAGTTCACGCACACTGCGAATACGAAATGGTGGCGGACGTTTGCCTTGGAACAAGATCAAGCCCCGTACGCGTTGCTATCGTGCTTTTTCACAATCTCATCAAAGCGTCGCGCAAACCGTTCATCTGCCTTGGCTTTCGCCTCGAGCACATCGCGCGCGAACACCATCTGGTCTTCGTGGGCTTCAAGCATATCGGCCATCCGCGCATTGGTCGCAGCACCGATACCAGCCATAGCTTGTTGCGCTTCTTGATCGGTCTGGACGCCAATTTCGTTGATGCGGTGCGCGACTTCTTGTTGTTGCGCAGTTTTCAACGATTTGGTCAGGGCGTCATACAGAACGACACGTTGCTTTGTGTCCGTCTGCAATTTGTTGATCAACACCATCTGCGTCGCCGCTTGGTTCTGCAAGGAATCGACCCATGTCTTTCCCTTTTCAATATACCGCTCAAGCGTTTGCGATTTTGCGATCTTTACTTGTTCTTCCTGCACCATCTCGTTGTAGGTTTTGTTGAGATCGGCAAGTTCAGTTTCCAAAGCCGTTCGTTTGGCCGCATCGGTTTCAGAAGCGATTGCGTTTTCCACGGTGATGATCTTTGGATCCATCGCCTGAATGTTGGTTTTCAGTGTTTCCAGTTCTCCGACCGTGAATTCGCGTTCGTCCAGCGTTTCAGTCAGGTTGGTTTCAACCTTTGCCTTTTGTTCTTCCAGCATCGAAAGCTGGCCTTCCAGCAATTGTACAATCACATCGGATTTTCCGATGAGATCCTGCAATTTGTCGTCTATCGACGCTGTCCGCATGCGTTCTTGACGCATAGATTCCGATTTGGCTTTTGCAAAGATGCCAACAAAGCTTTCCCAGCCCGTCTTGTTGCGCATTTCATCGAAATCTTTTGAAAATGCAGACGTGACATCATCAAGCCCCATGATGAGTTCAGCGATATTGGCATTCATCAAGTCTGTATGGCTGTGCACATCGTTCAATGTTGCGTTTTCGATGTCGAGGCTAACATCCGTGCCTTCTTTCATCTTTTGACGTGCGGATTCGATCCGACTGGTCAATTCGGCAATTTTTGTTTGAGCTTCGGCCACTTGGCTTTGGCTTTCTTGAACTTGCGCCTCGAAATTCGCCATTATTGTCCCCTTATTTCAATCTGTTGAGCTATATATAGGGAATGTTACGTTGATTTACATCCCTTGCCAGCCCGAATTCCCTTAAAGGTTGGCAAAACTGTGTGGCGAAAGGAAGGTAAAAACACATTTTTTTCACAGTACAAGCAGGGATCGCGCATTTGTCGCGTCAAGCTGTGCTGTTTCTAGACGATGTTCCTGCAAGCTACTGGCTCGAGGTCAACCATTCTACAATTTCACTCTCGGGGTCTTCCAGTGCATCAATGATATCAAAATGGTGTTTTTCGGGGCTTTCAACAATTGAACAGTCCCAATGTGCGGCCAGCCAGCGGGCCTGATCGATAAATGCAGGCCTTTCTGCAGCGCCAACCCAAATCGTGACTGGAATTGGTGGAGCTGACTGCAGCAATGGACTTTCCGCCCGTGCCATGGCCAAATCGATTCGGAAATCATCATTCATGGTCGTTTTTGTCAGCGGTTCCAGATCACTAAGCGGCGAGATCGGTGCGACACGAGATATCCTGTCGGATACGCGGGTGTGCACCATGCCCTCTGCCAACATTCGGGCAACCAGATGCCCACCGGCAGAATGTCCCGTCAGAGCAATTGGTCCTTCAGTTTTTTCAGCAATTTGGGTGACTGCGGCGGCAATCTGCTGGGTGATCGTCGCGATGGGGACATCTGGGCAAAGGTCATACGTAGGCATAGCAACAGCCCAATTGCGACCCAATGCGCCTTTGGCCAGGTGAGACCAGCTTTGATTGTCGAAAGCGCGCCAATAGCCACCGTGCACAAAGATCAGTGTGCCTTGAGTATCCGCGTTGGGATGAAACATATCAAAACACTGTCGTTGTGATGGACCATAAGACATTCCAAGGTCAGCATGTGCGCCAAGGGCATCACGAAAGTCTTGCGCCTTTTGAGACCATTTCGGTGGATAGGTTTCTGCATTGGGGATGAACGGGCCATTGGCATATTCATCGTCAAGATTGGTCATGTGACATCCCTTTTCGTGTCATTAATTTTGCCGACGGCTGGACATTGCGCAATAGACTTGGTTTGCATCATCAGATGCTTTTGTGGGGAGACTAGGCGATGCTGGATCAAACGACCAATCTGAAATTACTTCTAACCGACCCGACGTTGCTTGAGACGCGCGCCTATGTGAACGGGGTTTGGATTGATGGAACCAATGGCACATTTGACGTGACCAACCCAGCCCGTGGCGACGTGATCGCCAGCGTTGCTGACCTAAGTCGAGACCAAGTCAACTCGGCCATTGCGGAGGCGGAAGCGTCGCAAAAAGTATGGGCCGCAATGACCGGCAAAGAGCGTGCCAATATTTTGCGCCGCTGGTACAATTTGATGATGGAAAACGTGGATGATCTGGCGATCATTCTGACGGCTGAACAAGGCAAGCCATTGGCAGAGGCCAAGGGTGAAATCGCCTATGGTGCGTCTTTCATCGAATTCTTTGCCGAAGAAGCCAAACGTATTTACGGCGAAACGATCCCAGGCCATCAACCGGACAAACGAATAATGGTGTTGAAGCAGCCCATAGGTGTGGCCGCCTCGATTACGCCGTGGAATTTCCCGAATGCGATGATTACCCGAAAGGCCGGACCTGCTTTGGCTGCGGGATGCGCATTCATTGCGCGCCCTTCCGAAGAAACGCCATTAAGCGCGATTGTCATGGGCGTTCTTGCTGAACGCGCGGGTATCCCTTCGGGTGTGTTCAATGTGGTTCCGTCTTCGTCACCGTCTGAGATCGGGAAAGAATTTTGTGAAAACCCGACGGTTCGCAAGCTGACCTTTACTGGCAGCACTCAGGTCGGACGCATCCTACTGCGTCAAGCGGCAGATAGCGTCATGAAGTGTTCCATGGAATTGGGTGGCAACGCGCCATTTATCGTGTTTGACGATGCCGACCTTGATGCAGCTGTCGAAGGCGCGATTGCTTGCAAATTCCGCAACAACGGACAGACATGCGTGTGCGCCAACCGCATTTACGTTCAGTCCGGCGTTTACGATGTTTTCGCCGAAAAATTGACGGCGCGTGTCAAGGCCATGAAAGTCGGAGACGGTCTGAGCGAAGGAACGGACCTTGGACCGCTGATAAATCTGAAAGCCGGTGACAAAGTCGCCAATCACATTGCGGATGCAAAATCCAAAGGCGGAACCGTTGTGCTTGGGGACGCGCCAATTGGCCTTGGCGGAAATTTTCTGAACCCCACGATCATAACTGACGTCACCCAGGATATGACTGTGGCCCAAGAAGAAACCTTTGGGCCGCTTGCACCTTTGTTCAAGTTTGAGGACGAGGACGATGTGATCGCAATGGCCAATGATACGATTTTCGGCTTGGCCTCGTATTTTTACGCAAACGATCTGAGCCGCGTTTATAAGGTCGCAGAGGCGTTGGAATATGGGATCGTCGGTGTGAACACCGGGATTATTTCAACCGAAGTCGCACCATTTGGTGGGGTGAAGCAATCTGGTTTGGGCCGCGAAGGATCGCATCACGGTATCGAAGATTATCTTGAGATGAAGTATATCTGTATGAGCGTTTGAGTCTCATTTCGAACCTTTGTCGTGTACGAAATGTCTTGATGCAGCCTCTATGATCTCGGGTATCCCGAGGAAGGTCGACGTGTGTTTCGACTTGGCTTGACGTACTGTCATGCGCGCGCTTTTGGTTCGATAAAATGATCGCTGATCTGTGAATTGCTACGTGTCGCTTCAAAGGCAACTATAGGACTGAACCGGCAACAAGGGAGCCTGATGTGAAGCGGATTTTGACGGGTATTTGTTTAGCGGTCTTGATGACATCTTCGGCTGCAGTGGCACAAGAATGTGGTGGGGCGGACGTTCCGTGTAAAGTTGCCTTGGGGAATTATCACATGGCGCCCCCCGAAGTGGCGGACGCAAGGGGCATTGTCGTGCACCTGCATGGTGGCGGCGGCCGTGGTCGGGGTCTTTTGAAATCGGGGTTGGCCAAAGCGGCGTTGGCGCGCGGATATGTGTTTGTTGCACCGGATGGAGATCATCCGACTCGTCGTTTCAAACGGGATTGGTCCGTGCGTGGTAAGAATTTGGAATATGATCGCGATGACGCGGTTTTCTTGCGTCAAGTTCTGGTTGATGTGCGTGACAAGACGGGTGTAACGGATGAACCTGTCCTTTTGGCGGGGTTTTCCCGCGGCGGTTCCTTTGTTTGGGATATGGCCTGTTCAGATCCAGAATTTGCCGATGCTTTCGCGCCGATTGCGGGTGCGTTTTGGGATGATTTGCCCACGACATGTTCTGCGCCTGTGCGCATGTTCCACACACATGGGTGGAACGACCGCACAGTTCCTTTGGAAGGTCGTTCATTTGGTGGTGGCGTCGTAGTGCAAGGGGATGTCTGGGCGTCACTTAAGATACTGCGCGAGACCAATGGCTGTGACAAACGTCAGCCTGAAAGTTCCAGCTTTGATGGTGATCTTTGGTTTCGGCATTGGCATGACTGTGCCAGCGGTTCCATAGATTTGATGTTGCACAAAGGGGGGCATGGCGCACCCGCCGGATGGGCGCCACACATTATGGATTGGTTCGAAGCGCAGATGCTTGAAGCACGAGGGTAAAGGCGATTGACAGGACGGCCTGCCGGGCGTCAAACAAGGGCCATGTTTACACGTCAAGACCTTGAAGACGCCGCGGCCTTTGTTCATTCAAAGATGCCCGAAACACCGCAATATGCATGGCCACTATTGACCAATGCAACAGGGGCTGAGGTGTGGGTCAAACACGAGAACCACACCCCAACCGGTGCATTCAAAGTGCGCGGGGCCTTCACATTTATCGACTGGCTTGTGCGCGAACACCCACACGTGCCCGGCATTTGTACTGCGACGCGCGGCAATCATGGCCAAGGGCAGGCTTGGGCCGCGACCAAGGCGGGTTTGACGGCAAAGGTGTATGTCCCCAAAGGCAATTCCACCGAAAAGAACGCGGCCATGCAGGCTTGGGGCGCTGAAGTGATCGAATTCGGACAGGATTTCGATACAGCACGGTTAGAGGCAATTCGTGTGGCGGAAGAACAAGGTTTGTTCATTGTCCCCCCATTCCATCGTGAATTGGTTCGAGGCGTTGCGACATATGCGTATGAACTTTTTCTGGCGCAGCCTGATTTGCACACTGTTTATGTTCCGATTGGATGCGGATCTGGGATTTGTGGATTGATTTCTGCGCGTGACGCGTTGGGGTTGGACACTCAAATCGTCGGGGTGGTGTCTGAACATGCGCAAACCGCAAAGCTGTCTGTCGAAGCGGGGCGAATGGTTCAGACCGAAACAGCAACGACCTTTGCTGATGGAATGGCCGTGCGCATGCCGGTGCCCGATGCGTTGGATATCTATGGCCCGGGTGCAGAACGCATCATTACTGTTTCGGAAGAGGACGTCGCCAATGCCATCCGTTTATATTTTTCGGCGACCCACAATGTCGCAGAAGGGGCAGGTGCTGCACCTTTGGCGGGATTGATGCGTGAACGGGACAAGATGAAGGGCAAGAAGGTTGGGGTTATCCTGTGTGGCGGGAATATCGACACGTCATGGTTCCAGACTGTGCTGGCAGGTGGCGTTCCAAGGATGACATAACGGCGCAACGACCCTCAGGTGGCTTGTGAGAATGCGCCCTTTGACGCATAAATGCATGTGAATCAGTCAGGTAGGAATCTCTTTTTATGACCACCGAAGCGCAAGAAACTAAGTCAGTCTCCAGCTACCGTGTCGCTTGTGATGGCGGCGAAGGTGCTTTGGGTCACCCGCGTGTTTGGCTGCAAATCTCGGCTGACAGTGGATGGGTCGATTGCCCGTACTGTGACTGTAGATACATTCACAAAGACCACGTTGAAGCCGCATAGCTGAAATATGCTGCGGCGCACGCTTTTGGCGATTGTCGCATTTCCTGTTGTCTATTGTCTGGCGGCGTTCTTTTTGGCGTTTGTGCCTGGAACGCGTTCTGATGTTGGGTTGGACAGCGAACAAGTGACCATCTATTTGGTGCGCAGTCCGATCCACTATGATTTTCTGCTGCCACTAGATGACCAAACGACCGCGCGTTTTGACTGGCTTAGGCGTGGCGGTGTGGCGTTAGATAACCCGGGTGCGGATTGGCTTGTCGTTGGATGGGGCGGGCAGGAATTTTACACGACAGTTGGGTCTTATGCTGATGTCGAGATGCGTGCGGTTTGGCGTGGCATAACCGGTGACAATTCGGTCATTCGGGTATCTTTGGCGGGGCCTGTGTCACCGGACTGGCCGATAAAGGCGATGTCGTTGTCGGGCACTCAATACGCAAATCTCATGACTTTCATCGAAGGCAGCTTTGCGGGCGGGCGCGAGACCTTGGCGTTGAATGAGGCGGGTTTTTCGGATTTTGATCGCTTTTTCCCGGCCAAGGATCGGTTCCATTTATTCAACACTTGCAACGTTTGGATTGGGCGAGCTTTGCGCGCAGCTGGGGTTCGATTTGGAATTTGGACGCCTGCGCCTTTTTCGGTGACTCTTTCTGCTCGCTTTCTTGCCGATTGACTGGCACCTCGCTGCGGCGCGTGGCACAAAGGCGCAAACATCCCGGGGGAGCGTTTCATGACATTCGGCAAAGGCTGCCATCTTCATCTGATTGACGGATCGGCATTTATTTTTCGCGCCTACCATGCGTTGCCACCTTTGACACGCAAGTCAGATGGTTTGCCCATTGGTGCTGTCTCTGGGTTTTGCAACATGTTGCAGCGTTATGTCGAAGGCAACCACGGACCTGATGCGCCAACCCATGTCGCGGTTATTTTCGACAAAGGATCGCACACATTCCGGAATGATCTTTACGACCAATACAAAGCCAACCGGGAAGCAATGCCCGAAGACCTGCGCCCGCAGATGCCTTTGACACGCGAAGCGACCAAAGCGTTCAATATCGCGTGCAAAGAAATCGAAGGATACGAAGCCGACGATATTATCGCGACCTTGTCCGTGCAGGCCAGAGACGCTGGCGGTCAAGTCACGATCATCAGTTCTGACAAGGATATGATGCAGTTGGTGGGCGGCGGTGTCGAAATGTTCGACGCCATGAAAAACCGCCGGATCGACAAAGACGGAGTTTTTGAAAAATTTGGTGTCGGCCCTGAGCGGGTTGTGGATGTGCAAGCTTTGGCTGGCGACAGCGTGGACAACGTGCCGGGCGCGCCGGGCATTGGTATTAAAACGGCGGCATTGTTGATCAACGAGTATGGATCGCTTGAGGAACTGCTGGACCGAGCAGAAGAAATCAAACAACCAAAACGTCGGCAAAGTCTGATCGATAATCGTGCTCAGATCGAGTTGTCCAAGAAACTGGTGCAATTGGATCTTGGGATGCCCTTGGATTTCACCTTGGATGATCTTGAGGTGAAATATCCTGAAGCTGAAACTTTGATGGGGTTCTTGGCGGATATGGAATTCCGCACGTTGACCAAACGTATCGCTGACAAGTTGGGGGTTGATGCGCCGACAATTGTGGATGCGCCAGCGGCGATACCCACCCAAGAAGCCGTGCCGTTTGATGTCGCAGGGTATTCCTGTGTGCGTGACGCCGCCGCTTTGCAGGGGTGGATTGATCAGATTTACGAACGCGGTTGGGTCGCAGTTGATACCGAGACCACAGGCCTAAATGAAATGATTGCAGGACTGGTCGGAATTTCGTTGGCCGTCGAGCCGGGGCAGGCGTGTTACATCCCGCTGACCCATCGGTCAGGTGGCGATGATCTTTTCGGTTCGGATGAGCTGGCAGAAGGTCAGATGCCTCTGGATGAGGCGTTAAATTTGTTGCGGCCTGTTTTAGAAGATCCGTCGATCATCAAGATCGGCCAAAACATGAAATACGATTCCAAGATTTTTGCCCGATACGGTGTGGATGTGGCTCCCATCGACGATACGATGTTGATGTCATACGCCATGCATGGCGGATTACATGGGCACGGGATGGATACGCTGAGCGAACGTTACCTATCGCACAAACCGATTCCGATAAAGCCGCTTTTGGGGTCGGGTAAATCGGCAAAGACCTTTGACCTTGTTCCGATTGAAGACGCGATACCCTATGCGGCTGAAGACGCTGATGTGACTTTGCGCTTGTGGCAGTTATTCAAACCCTTGTTGCACACCGTTCAGGTGACAAAAGTCTATGAAAAACTGGAACGCCCTATGGTTTCCGTACTTGCGCGTATGGAGATGAGCGGCATCAAAGTTGACCGCGATGCGTTGAGCCGGATGTCCAACGCGTTTGCGCAGAAAATGGCGGGTTTGGAATCTGAGATTCATGAGCTTGCAGGGCAATCTTTTAATGTAGGTAGCCCAAAACAGCTTGGTGAAATCTTGTTTGACAAGATGGGTATAGAAGGCGGAAAGCGTGGTAAAACAGGGGCTTATGCGACCGGCGCGGATGTTCTGGAAGATTTGGCAACCGAACACGAGATGCCAGCGCGCGTGTTGGACTGGCGTCAACTTAGCAAGCTGAAATCGACCTATACCGACGCTTTGCAAGACCATATCAACCCTGACACGGGCCGTGTGCATACATCTTATTCCATTGCGGGGGCAAGCACGGGGCGTTTGGCGTCGACTGATCCAAATCTGCAAAACATACCAATCCGTACGGAGGAGGGGCGACGCATCCGTGAAGCCTTCATTGCCGAAGAAGGCAAGGTGCTCGTCGCACTGGATTACAGCCAAATCGAGTTGCGCATTTTGGCCCATATTGCTGGAATTCCAGCACTCAAACAGGCGTTCAAGGATGGTTTGGACATCCACGCAATGACGGCGTCTGAAATGTTTGACGTTCCATTGGATGAAATGACGCCAGACATTCGCCGACAAGCCAAGGCCATTAACTTTGGTGTGATTTACGGCATCAGCGGGTTCGGCTTGGCGCGGAATTTGCGTATTCCCCGAGGCGAAGCACAAGGGTTCATTGATCGATATTTTGAACGGTTCCCGGGAATTAAGGATTACATGAACGACACCAAAGCTTTCGCGAAAGAGCATGGTTATGTTCAAACGCTGTTCGGTCGCAAAATTCATACACCCGAGATCGGAGCAAAGGGCCCGCGCGCTGGGTTTGCACAACGCGCTGCTATCAACGCCCCGATTCAAGGGACCGCAGCTGATGTGATCCGCCGTGCGATGGTCCGAATGCCTGAGGCGATTGCAAACCAACCGGCCAAGATGTTGTTGCAAGTTCATGACGAATTGCTGTTCGAGGTCGAAGAGGGTGCAGTTGACCAGCTGATCGAAACGGCACGCGATGTCATGGAAAACGCATCTGACCCGGTCGTGAAATTGGATGTGAAACTGACAGTGGATGCGGGGCAAGGGAAAAACTGGGCCGAAGCGCATTGATCCTGTCACTTTCTGTCACGTGTTCAATGTAAGCTGCCTTTGCCTGATATTGGGGGAGCTTTGGGATGCTGCAGAATTGGGAAGAGTTAAAACAGTTTGGAACTTCCCTGAATCTACCACATGTCGAATTGACGACGTCGTGGAACAATCCGGTGTTAAAAGCCCATGGCAAATTGTGGACATGGTGGTCGCCCTATGTCGACGCAGCACTGTTTAAGTGTGACAAAGATGAACGAGACATGTTGCGACAGGCTGATCCCGAAACGTTCTTGTTTCACAAACATTATGAAAGCCACAATTTGATATTGGTAGCGGGCGGGCGCATTGATCCGGGTTGGGCCAAGGCGCGCTTGACCCAAACTTGGCGCGATATGGCCCCTAAACGCATTCTGAAAGTTTGGGACGAAACGGCCAGCTGACGTTGGGATTACAGCAATTTGGCCAGATATGCCCCATAGTTTGTTTTAGAGAATTTATCGGCCAATGCAGCGAGCTGATCTGGGGTAATCCATTTTTGTTCAAATGCGATTTCTTCAGGGCAACCAACCTGTTGATCCTGACGCATTTGCAATGTCCGGACAAAGTTGCCTGCATCCAAAAGTGACGCATGCGTGCCTGTGTCAAACCAAGCATACCCGCGGCCCATACGTTTGACTGACAGCGATCCGTCTTCAAGATAGCTGTTCAGCAAAGATGTGATTTCCAATTCCCCGCGGGGGGACGGCGTGATCTGCTTGGCGCGTTCAGGCGCTGTATGATCAACAAAATAAAGACCCGTTACTGCGTAAGGAGATTCCGGGTGTTCGGGTTTTTCGACGATCGAAGTCGCGCGCCATTGGTCGTCAAATGCGACCACTCCATATCGTTCTGGGTCATGAACGCGATAGCCAAATACCGAAGCGCCTTCGGTTTGCGATGATGCGTCGTCCAATAGATTGGTCAGGCCGTGGCCGTAAAAAATATTGTCTCCCAAAACCAAAGCGGACGGCGCACCGTCCAACCAGTCTTCGGTCAGCAAAAAGGCCTGGGCCAAGCCATCTGGTGATGGTTGTTCGACGTAGTGCAGTGATAATCCCCATTGCGACCCGTCACCCAGAAGGCGTTTAAACTGAACTTGATCCTCGGGGGTTGTGATGATCGCAATGTCCTGAATGCCAGCCAGCATCAACACGGACAAAGGATAATAAATCATTGGCTTGTCGTAGATCGGCAAGAGCTGTTTTGAAACGCCAAGCGTTATCGGGTGCAAGCGCGAACCAGTGCCCCCGGCCAAAATGATGCCTTTTCTCGATGTCATATCTTTTCCGTCAATTCAGTTCATTCAAAACGCGAGCAAGAGAAATCCGCCAATCTGGGCGTTCCATCCCCGTCGCTTCCGTAAAACTTGTGCAGTCGAGGCGGGAATTCAAAGGGCGTTTCGCCGGACGTGCAGGGTATTCTTCAGTTGAGATTGACGAGACTGTGGTTGTCAGACCCGTTTGAGCAAAGATTTCGCGCGCAAATCCGGCCCAACTGACATCCGGGGCCCCTGCAAAGTGGTAGATCCCTGGCGAGGCGCGACCTTCTGACAAGGCCATGGCCAATGCAACACTTGCATGAGCAAGATCTGCGGCTTCGGTTGGACCGCCGATTTGATCGTCGATGACGATCAAACGGTCTCGTGTTTCCGCAAGGGTAAGCATTGTTTTCACAAAGTTCGAGCCTTGTGCAGAAAACACCCAAGACGTCCGGATCACACCATACAGCCCGCCAGCTGCGCAAATGCCTTGTTCGCCCCGACTTTTGGTTGCGCCGTACACACCAAGCGGCTGGATCGTCGCGCTTGGTGCACGGGCGATATCACCTAAGCCATCAAAAACGTAATCTGTTGAGATTGACACGAACGGCAAGTTTCGCGCGGCGGCGGCCTGCGCCATGGCGGTGGGTGTTGTAGCGTTTACAAGTTCTGCAGTCTCTTGATCGCTTTCGGCCCCATCAACATTTGTGTACGCGGCGGCATTGATGACCAGTGATGCGTCAGTTTGCGCAATGTGCTGGGCGCACGCCGCAGGATCAGTTAGATCAGCTTCTTTTCGACCAAGAGAAATAATGTCCAAACCGGGCATATCCGCCAAAGCGCGGGCCATTTGGCCATTTTGACCGAAAACGAGAATTCGATTGGGTTTCGTCATGTGCCACCGCATAAAGCTTAATGGGTCATTGCAAAAGGGGTGAGATGCCGCGGAATTGACAGCGGGACCGTTCTGTGGCCTTGAACGCGCAAGATGACGCCAAATTTACATGAATCCCTTGTCGCAATTGTAGTGACCCACAACCGACCGGACAAGTTGCGCGCAACTGTTGAAAGATTGCTGGAATCGTCGGCTGAGGCTTTGTTGGCTCTTGTTGTTTTAGACAACGCATCTGAGCCAGAAACGGAAGACTTGCTTGCAGAGTATGATGATCCGCGTCTGGTTGTCGTAAGATCGCAGCAGAACGAAGGTGGGGCAGGCGGATTTTCGCGTGGATTGCGCATGGCGTCAGAGCGTTTCGATCCAGATTGGTTTGTTTTGATGGATGACGACGGGCGGCCCGAACCTGGCAGTCTGGAAACATTCCACCAGCTGAACAAAGACGGATGGGATGCGTTGGCTGCAGCCGTGTATTTTCCGTCTGGTGAGATTTGCGAAATGAACCGACCTAGCCGAAATCCTTTTTGGCATGCAACACAGTTCTTTCAATCCGCAATAAAGGGTCGCGCGGGGTTTCATCTGAAAGCTGATGATTATGCCACGGATGAGCTGTTCCAAATCGACGTGACATCCTTTGTCGGGTTTTTCATTTCGCGCAAAGGTGTTGAGATCGCGGGCTTTCCTGATCCTGCATTGTTCATATACGGCGACGATGGGATTTACACTTTGGGTTTGTCAGCGTCAGGTGGCCGCATAGCGTTTGCGCCTTTGCTGCGGTTCGAACATGATCTTTCGACCTTTTCCGGCCAGCGCGGGCGGTTTCGGCCACTTTGGAAAGCGTATTTTTACCACCGAAATCTGTTAATTTTGTACCGGAAAGCCGCAGGACCATGGTTTTGGTTGGTGATGTTCATCATTTTGCCGCGATGGTTCTTAAAAGCCAAAGATCATTCAGGTGATCGGGTGCGGTTTTTGTCGCTCATGCGCCGGGCGGTATGGGATGGGCTTTTGCATCGCACCGACACCGAATTATCGACAGTTTTGGAATGGGCAAACAAGGGTTAGCGGTTGCTCAGGATGTCACGGTGATAACGCGCCATTAGAACCGCGCCTAAAAACAACGTGATAATACCCCAAGACATGACATAGGGGACGTTGATGTCTTGCGGTCTGTATGCTGGATAGTAACCCGACCGCGAGATGCCGACAATGTGGATCAGCGGGTTCCACCACAATATGTTCTGCACATTTTGTGGCAGATCTTCGTACAAATATATGATGCCTGACAAAAGAAAGAGTGGGCGCGTTGCGATCGACCAGACTTGCGCCCAAATATCGAAAAGGCCGTTCAACACGCAGTTCAGGGTGCCAACCCCCAGTCCCAACAACGTCGCCAGCGAAAGTGATAGTACAATGGGACCGAGTTCAACAATCGTTCGCGTGTCGGTCAGGGCAAGGATGGCTGTGGTTAGAATAATCGTAACGAGAAGGCCGGTCAGCGTGTTGAGGATAAACCGCCCCAAGATTGCATCCACCCACGTGACAGCCGGATACTGCAGTAAGGCTTTCGAAAACATGATAGACCGGGACACGACGAGTGATATTTGTTGATACAAGAATAAAGGTAGGAAACCCGTCGCGTAAAAAAGTATGAAGCTATTGCCCAAAGGCGGGGAACGAAGAAGCAGCGAAAATGCAACCGACAGAACAATGATCATCCCCATTGGTTCGAGAATAGCCCACACATACCCTCCCGGAGATCGACCATAACGAGTGCCCATTTCCCGCAGCATGAGAGCAAACACGGCCCTACCTGTGGCAAACCGTCGACGCTTCGCACTGAGCGCAGCGACTGGCTTTGGCGGTATGTTCGAAGCTGAGGTCACAGGTGGTTACTATCCATTGCTGGTCAAAGGCACAGGCACCGTGTAACTATCTGGAAAAACGCATGCCCTGCAAACGCTTTAATATAGCAATGTGTTCTGGGCAGCGAAAAGCTGAGGTCCGACTTTGAACGATACGTCTGACAAACTTAAAAAAACATCGGCTGACGATGTGCCATTCGCGTCGGCAAGGAAAGAACCACAGGTTTATCGTTTGGATGATCCAGACCTGCCCGAACGTTTGGGCGAGGCAGAGCAGGAATCGAACCCACAAAACGGAGAGGGTGACCACCCCAAGGCGAAGGATCGGCACAACGCAGAAAACCCGAAAAGGGCCCAGCGGCAGAACCTGAGAAAGAACCAAAATCAGAATAAAGGGCCAAATTCCAACAAAGGTCAAAATAGGAACGCGGGTCAAAATCAGAATCAGAATCAGAACAAAGTTCAAAACCAAAACCAAAACCAAAACCAAACGGAGCCTGAGTTTCGGGTTTTACCCACGGCGCCACCGGCCCAAATGCGCACGCGCCATTGGGGGCTTTTCCTTTCGTTTTTGTTGTTAGTTATTCTGCCGTTTGCGGCAATTTGTTACTATTTGTGGGGAGTGTCGCACGACCAATACAGTTCGACATCTGGGTTTACAGTGCGCCAAGAAGAAGGCGCAGGCGCTCATGAGTTACTGGGTGGTATTGCACAATTGACAGGTGGCGGTGGCGGCGGTTCAGATGGCAACATTCTGTACGAATTCATTTTGAGCCAGGAATTGGTGCAAGGCGTGGACGCGACGCTGAATATCCAAGATCATTATTCGACACGCTGGGAAGAAGATCCTGTTTTTGCAATTTGGCCAGACGCCACGATCGAAGAATTGTTGTGGTTTTGGCAACGTGTTGTTCGGATCAGTTATGATGAGGGGTCGGGTCTGATAGAATTGCGGGTGTTGGCATATGAGCCCGAAATGGCCCAAAACATAGGGCAAGAAATTGTTCGCTTAAGCCAAGCCATGATCAATGATTTGAACGAACAAGCTCGGTCGGATGCTTTGCGATATGCAAGCGCAGATTTGGAAGCATCCGTTGCTCGTTTGAAGGATGCGCGAGAGGCTTTGACAGGGTTTCGAACACGCACTCAGATTGTTGATCCCGAAGCAGATTTGCAGGGTCGGATGGGCGTGATGAACAACCTTCAGCAACAATTGGCCGAAGCGTTGATTGAGTTTGATTTGCTGGCCGGTACAACGCGTTCAGGGGATCCTCGTTTGAGTCAGGCGGAAAACCGTATTGGGGTGATCCGCGAAAGGATTGTGCAAGAGCGTTTGTCGTTCGCAACGGATGGCGGCGAAGGCGGTTCCGGCACATTTGATTATCCAAATTTGATCGCGGAATACGAAGGTTTGGTTGTTGACAGAGAATTTGCCGAAGAAAGCTATCGCGCCGCGTTAGCTGCGTTTGATGTGGCCCGTGCAAAGGCGTCCCGGCAAAGCAGATACTTGGCGACTTACGTGCATCCGACGTTGTCAGAAAGCAGCCTTTTTCCGCGACGGTGGGTTATGGCAAGTCTGGGTGGACTGTTCTTGTTGTTGAGTTGGGGTGTCATGGCGTTGGTCTATTATTCTATCCGTGACCGGAGTTGAGTAGGCTTTGATCTGATGTTGAGATTTGAGTCATTATCAAAAAGCTTCGTCATTCGCGGTTACCGTAAACCGGTTATCGACAACCTCGACATGGTGCTTCCGACTGGCAAATCGCTGGCGTTGATGGGCCGCAACGGAGCCGGGAAATCAACGCTATTGCAACTGATTGCAGGCAATTTGCGACCGGACCGAGGACGGGTTGTTCATGACGGATCCTTCAGTTGGCCGGTTGGCTTTGGTGGGTCTTTTCACAGGGACCTGACTGGTGCACAAAATATAAGGTTCATCGCACGCATTTATGGAGTGGATACCGAGGCTTTAATCGACTTCGTCGCCGATTTTTCTGAGCTTGGGCGACAATTCTATATGCCAGTCAGGACTTACAGCTCTGGTATGCGGTCGCGCCTGACGTTCGGGGCGTCGATGGGAATCAAGTTCGACACCTATCTCGTAGATGAAGTGACGGCCGTTGGTGATAAGGCATTCAAAACCAAAAGCCGTACAGTTTTCCGTGAACGCATGAACACATCAAGCGCTATTTTGGTGAGTCATGATACCGGTCAAGTTCGGGAATTTTGTGATGCCGCAATCGTGCTAGAAGCAGGTCATCTTCGGTATTTTGATGATTTGAACGAGGGTATCGATTTTCATGAACACCTGCAAAAGCAGGCACGCCCTCAATAGGTAGATTCGTTGCGTATGAGACGATTGCAGCGCGCTTATGATTAACGCAGCATTCAGCGATATTTGATTGAACCCCACCGCCTGACACACAAGGAAGTGGACATGTCTGAAACATCGCCAAATTTGAATTTGCCTTACTTGCAACCAAGCCAAGCGCAAAAGCATGTGACGCATAATCTTGCGTTACAGATTTTGGATGCATTGACGCAATTGAGTGTCGAAGGTGTGAACGAAAACACGCCCCCAGTCTCGGCGAGCGAAGGTGAAACGTTGGTAACTGGGACAGCGCCGGTTGGTCTTTGGGCGGGACAGCCCGATCAGATCGCAATTTGGACCAATGGCTCATGGATGTTCGTTCCGACGCGTGACGGAGTGCGTGCCTTTGACAAGTCGTCCAACAGTTTATTGGTTCGGGTTAGCGGCGCGTGGATTTCAGCTGGCGGCTCGACGAACCCGTCACTGCTTGGCGTAAACGCGACCGCGGACGCGAATAATAGATTGGCCGTTTCGTCAAACGGGACGCTTTTGAATCATGAAGGTTCTGGCCATCAGCTTAAAGTCAACAAATTTGCCAGTACCGATACTGTGAGCCTGCTATACCAAACCGATTTTTCGGGCCGAGCTGAAATGGGGTTGGCGGGGTCCGATAACTGGTCAATCAAAGTGTCACCAGATGGAACGTCTTGGAACACTGCGTTAGAGATTGATGCATCAAATGCATCTGTTTCAGGTGCAAGTTTGCAAGCCTTTCCAGCGGATATAAGCGCCGGAAAACTCGCCAGAGCAGATTACGTTTATGGGCCCGGGAATGTTCTGGGCACTGTCAGCGAAACTGGTGGACTTCCGACGGGTGCAATCGTTGAACACGCGTCCAACGGGGATGGAACATACACGCGTTTCGCGGATGGCACCCAAATCTGTCAGACCGAAGGAGCGAATTTTGTCTATTCTGATGACGATTTTCTGCGCAACAACTGGGCCTTTCCCGCGCCATTCGCGGAACCGCCAGGGGTGCAATCCACGTTGTCTCGCGCATTGTCCGATTATTCCGATGTTGCGCCATTTGATTTGGGTCCGTTCACAAACAGTTTTGGAACGTCGAATGTTGTAATGGAGCTCTATCGGTCAGCAGGAATTGCAGCATTTGCTTCAAGCGCAGAAATCCGCAACGTGCGCATCACAGCGATCGGCCGCTGGTTCTAACCCAATTGGAGCGATCGGAGAAAGGCCATATTGAAGCCGGTCTCCGATTGCGTCATATATCCCGCGATACTTGAATTTCCGAAATTTGATCGTGCACGGGATTGGCCGCAACGGTGGTTGACTTGCTGCGTGTTTCGGCGCTTTTGGTATCCGCTAAAAGGAACCGATGTGCGCATATTGTATTACAACTGGATCGATTACCTTGACGATGAAAGACGCGGAGGCGGCGTTTCCTTATATCAACGCAATTTGATGAAAAGCCTTGGGGACGAGGCAGTCTTTTTGTCATCTGGGATCAGTTTCGATCTGTTGCGTAAAAGACCTCGTTGGCAACCCGTGGGTCATGGACCAAAAGAAGACCGTGAACGTCGCTATGAGATTGTAAATTCGGGCGTCATGTCGCCGGCACATCATTCATTTGGCGCGAACAGCCAGCTGTCACACACACCGACGGCAGACGTTTTTGCGGATTTTCTGGCTGAGACGGGGCCATACGACGTCATCCATTTTCAAAACCTGGAAGGATTGCCAGCAGAAGCTTTGCGCGCTGCTCGGGACTGCGGCGCGCAGGTTGTTTTTTCGCTCCACAATTATTATCCGTTTTGTCCTCAAGTGAACTTGTGGCGACAAGAAAGTGCAACATGTGTCGATTATGAAAATGGCCAAGCTTGCATCGACTGTGTTGCAACCAAGTACCCTACACGACATCTTAAACTCGCCAATGGTCTCGCATGGCATTTGAAATCCGCTGGTCTGCGACCCGATCATAAGCCATTTAAATTCATTTTTAATAACGCAATGCGAGTTGGGCGAAGACTGCCTCGGCGCAGGCATACTCCCAAGAACGTCAGGCATACGAAAGCACTGGATGGTTCGCGCTTTGCGAAGCGGCGCACTGTCTTCGTCGATATGATCAATGAAACCTGTGGCGCGGTTTTATGTGTTTCGGAAGCAGTGCGACAGTTGGCGCAATCGTACGGTATTCGCGGCGAAATTTTGCAAACGGATTACATCGGTACACGCCAGTCTGAAAGGTATCATCGGGCGCAACCACGCGGTCGTACATCCGGACAACTGACCCTCGCATTCTTAGGATATATGCGGCGCGACAAAGGGTTCTTTTTCTTGCTCTCTGCCTTGGAGGCGTTGCCAAATAGTGTTCTGGCGCAGTTGAACTTGGTTCTGGCGGCGAGCAGGGGCGACGAAGACACAATGCTCAGGATCGAAAATCTAGGTCAGCGCTTGTGTCGCCTGAGGTATTTTGACGGATACACGCACGACGACCTAGATGAAATCTTGGAACAGGTGGATGTTGGTGTGGTGCCAGTTCTTTGGCATGATAACCTTCCCCAAGTCGCGATTGAGATACATGCAAGGAAAATACCGTTACTGACGTCTGATATGGGTGGTGCTCAAGAATTGGGGAATTGCCCAGAGATGATTTTCAAGGCGGGTGATACCAACGCGTTGCATGCTAAAATCGAAGCATTGTTAAACGACAACATTGACATGGACGCCTATTGGCAAAATGCGCGTGCGCCGATCAACGTGGATACGCATATCGATAACCTGAAAGCGATCTATTCGGACTTGCTGTCCAAGCGAGCAGCAACAAAAGGTGCCGAATACCAAGGTACAGAAACTGTCGGGTCATAAATGACGTCTCGCCCCTCTGCTTCTAATGCAAGATAACGTCGATATTCTTCGGCATTATTGAAATGTTGTTGGCGGGCGACTTCGGTCTGAGCTTTTTCAAGAAAAGCAGAGTTGTATTTGAAATGCGCGAAAATCAATTCGCGCTCTGCGATGCGGGCACCGCCAATGAAATGCATCCCTTCTGATAGGCGCAACCCGGGATGATAACGCAGCAAAGCCAGTTTTTGCGCTGAAAACAGATTGGGTCGTGACCGGGGCATCAGTCGGTGCCGCAGGGCGGACACCCATCCGGGCTGGTTCGAATAAGGCCCGCTTGCAGACCCGGCATTGTGAAAGGGTTGGTAGTCAGAATAATGCGCTTCGGTAAACAAATCGCCCGTTTTGAAATCCGCAGTGTTCAGGGATTCTTTGGGATACATATCGAGCATGAATACCCGTGCAGCATTGGCGTTTTCAAACTCGGGCTGTTCAAGCAGTTCATTGACAGAGGCTGACTGCGGATGTTGCCACACCAAAAATTCATCCGCATCCGCAATGATTGACCATTTGCCAACGCGGTAAGCCGCAAGCATAGCTTGTTGCCAGTCTACGCCAAAATGTGCGTGGCGATAATCGGTATCAACGGAAAACAAACAGACATCAGGTTGTGCCAACAGGTATTCCCGCGTTCCATCATTTGAAAGATTATCTGCAATCAGAAAGCTGGAAACCCCTAGGTTTCGATAGTGTTCCAGGAAATGCGGCACCATGAACATTTCGTTTCGCATAGCGGCAACAACAGACACTGTTGCGTCTCGTGCGTCCTTCAGTCGACTAAGGGGACTAAGTAATTCCAGCGCATTGCTGTTATGTCCCAGCCTCGGAATTTGGTGGGTTGGCCAGATTTTGGCGGGATACAACCCTGGCCTTTTTGACTGGATCAGAGCCGTTTCCTGATCGGCGGATGAATCCAAATGAACCAAAGAAATTGGCGCTGTCTGTGATGCAAAGAAGGAATTTAACCAGGCCGCCATAGGTTCAGCGCCAGAATGGGTTCTGCGCCTAATTGAGACCCGGTAATCTTCGCTGTTTACACGGATGTTTTGCATGGCCAGCAAATCGCCAAGCATTTTATCTTCCATAAAGGACGTCTGCAGTAGGCGTCGCCCATCATTCGTTTTGGTTTGTTCAAGTGCGATTTCGACGGCCTGACGGCTAAGCGCGTATCCAGACCCACCATCGGCGTATTCAGATGGTTCTGGTGATTTGTCCAATTCGTTTCGGCCACGCGCAGTTGTAGATTTCTCGCGGTGCCAGTTGCGATCTGTCTGTCCAACTTTGCGTTTCAATCGCCGTCCAAAATAGTCAAACTTGAGATATGTGAGATTTCCAAACCAAACCGGAGCATTCAAAAAGCAATCGTCATCGATTTTGACAACGTGCCCTATATTCGTGTTGCCTTTCACCCATGCCAGAGCCGCAAGCGTTTTTTGTGGCAACCCTTCGTAATCGTCTGGCGCATCAAGCGATAGAACGTCCCCGTCAATCTTACCGTCGCCATCCCCAACGACGATCAAATACGGGATTCCAAGCGATTTTAAGTCTTGGATCCATCCACGACGGATCGTAGGAATTCGTGTGTCCAAATAGGGTTTACACGAGAAAATCATAACCAACGCGTCGTGTAGCCCGTTGGCTTGAATAAGGTCTGCATTTGGAGGGTGGTTTTGGGTTTCTAGCTTGGCCAAAGCTTGCGGGATGACCAACTCGTTGCAGTTTTGAACCCGGTTTAGCGCGGTCTTCATTGGCGTTGTCAGGCGTGTTTCGGGACTGTCGTTCAAGTGGGTTTCGGCCCAGTCGACCAATTCCTGTGCAACTTGTGTGACACCCTTGTTACACAGGGCGACAGCTGCATGTAGTGCCATTGCAGGCGCAAGTGCATGTGTGCCCGTCCGCGCAAGTTTCTCCAGAAGGTCACGCAACGCGCCGGCAAAATCTGCATCTTCACTCGCACCTTGAATGATATGCAGCAAAGCGCCGTGAACGCTGCGTTGAATTGAAAGTTCAGGTGCGCTTGGTACATCGGTATACCCATCGACGACGGCCTGCCGCGTCAAATCCGCTGCATCATCTGATACATCATGTTCCGGCGATGCAGCCACGCGCAGAGCGACCGATGACGCGTGTTTCCCATGCGATAGTACATCTGCATAGGAAAGGCCCTGCGTTTGGGTAAGTGGTGTTTCCTCAGGCCCAAATAACTCGCGGCGATAACGCGAAACATCAGCGACACCAAATCGCTCAAGTAGATCAAGAGCTTGTTTTTGATCAGCCTTTGATGTTGCAGGGGCCTTCAAAGCGTTGAATGCATCGCGGGCTTGGTCCAAGAATGGAGATAGATCGATGTCTGCCAGTGTTCGCCAAAAATACCGGTTTAAACCGTATATTTTAAGGGCGATGTCTTCGATCTCTTGTTTGGATTTGGGAAAAAGATTGGGGCCGTAAATTACGGTCTGGGCGGCAGCAATCGCAAGTTCACGGCATTGCGCGCGCCCCCAGTAGTTTTTGTTTTCGTTGGCCATGTATCGCAGTGCTTGAACAGCCAGTGCGTTGCGAATGTCTGGTTCAAGCGTGTTTGTATTTAGCGCGAAACGAATGGAATATGCGATCGCAGGTGTTATCGTCCATCCGTCGAGGGATGTAGCCAGACGTTTTAACCCATCTATTGCGGCCAAATACTGACCTGCGTGTAATTGCCAAGGCAGCAATACAGATGTCATCCACGCATCCGTTTTATCATATGGGGTCAAATGCGGCTCTATGCCTTCTGACTTTGCCATGTCGCTTATTGGTACGAAATCTTGCGCCGCGAGAGTGAAAAATTCTGTAAGTGCAAGGAACAATCCGCGACGTTGCACGGGAGGTAAGGCCAAATCAGACAGAGCGCTCAACGCGATGGGTTTTGAACCAGTTGTACCAATAGCTGACCAGAATCGTCGAATTGCACCATCAATGGCTGTGTCTGTCCAACTGGACGAGATCGCATGCTTTGGTCGGTGTGATGGCGGGCAGGGCGGCATACTTTCTTGTACGCCAAGTTGGGCGGCCAGCCTTTGAGCCAACGATTGCCCATCTGAGCTTAAGATATTCCATAACTGCCCAAAATGGACATGTTCGACAATATGCGCAGCCTCAAAGGGGGGAGGTACAAAGCCGTCGACCTGCGCTAAGGTTGAAATGCGGTGGGCAACATCTGTTTTCTTGAGTGTCAAAGACGTGCCAAATGTGTTCGCCTGCTTGTCCAGCAGCGAGAAAACGAGCTGATCTTCGGTGCCAATTTCAGTCCAAATCCGTCCAGGCAGTAGGCATGCCAGTCTCGTCTCCTGATCGTCATGGGATATCGTGTGTGGGAGAATGATATCTGTGCCTTCAAGACTGACCGCGACATCATCTTGCGATAAACCAGCGCACAATTCCCAGTTAAGGTCTAAAAACAGCGCGTCTTTTTGCGGCGGTCTAGTCAGAACTTGGGTTGTGACAACCACCCCGTGAATGTCCACGGCGACAATGCCGTCGAAATTTAGCTCTGTTTCGTTTGGACGTTTGCAATTCGCGATATTCTGGCCACCAACTGATACATGAGCGCCCTGATCCGTAAAGGTGATGTCGATGATTGCGTGCTCGTGGGCCAGTGGGAATGATATGGGTTTTTCGTGGCCCCATTGCCCGCTTTTTCGTTGGTTTGTTACGACCACCTGTTCGTCCCGGCGCAGTGAAACATGAAGTGGGATATTCCCAGCAACAGATGTCAGAAATGATATGTTTGTGTAGGGGCTCGCGCTCAGGTCAGCTTCTATGATCAGTCTAGAGGCCATTGGTCGGTAGAACGGATGTGCCTCATCCTGCGCGCTTGGAGTTTCGGTTTTCGTTTGACCTTGGGGGGAGGTTCGAGTGTTAGAACGATCTGAAACCAATTGGATCGTCGGTTCTGTTTCCAATGTAGCAGGCGACAGGTTTGATATAGCTCGCATAGCCAGCTTTTTGCCCAAAGGATCACGTATTCGGGGTGCTGAGACCTGTGTGCTCAGTGCGACGCGATCAAAGGCCATGACAGACAATGAATGAGCGTCGGCATCGGTGAGTACAACCGATCCGTCGGCTTGCAAGTGAGGCAGTTGTAAACCAGCGCCACCTTCAATAGTCAGTATTTGAGCCAAGCACATCTTGGCTTGGTCCCGCAAAATTCGATCTGTCCATTTCGCTAATGCGTCAAGCTTTGGAATGTCACCAGCCTGAAGGAATACCACGACTTGTCCGGTGGCCAATGTCAGCGCTTTTCGTCGTGCAGCGGCTGGGTTGTTGGTGAGGCATTGAACGTTTTTGCAGGTCTCATTTGCGTCCAAGCCACGTAGCGCGCTGTTTGTCCCGGCGATCAATATTTCATGCGCTGGTAAATAGCTTTCTTGTAGAGCGCTAAGCGTCTCTTGCAATCTGTCCTGCATGCCTTCACCTGCCGGTAAGATAATGCTCAGAGGTAATTTCCCGGCCATTTCCAAGGTCCAGAATGCGCCGATCCCTTTTGACCACTTATCGTCAAATTGGATGTCGTGGCGGGAGAGGTATTCTTTGGCGGCCGTTGCGTATCGTTGACGACGATTTGGCTCGCGCAGGGCAGTTGTGCGTTCGAAAATCAAGCGCGACGCAATTTGCGCAAATGCCTCGGTCGCGCGCGGCTTCGTCTCGGGTTGCATGATGTCTTTGAGGTCGTCCAATACCGCAAATTGCTGAAAAACACCGTCGGTGTCTGATCCTGTAATCTGCCCGTTCCGGTCACGTGTTTGCAGATATAACGGTTCAGGCAAATGCAGGATATGATCCGTGCGTGCGGCAGCTTGGTAATAAAATGCGTGATCTTCGAACAATTGGCCTTCGGTAAAGCGCAAATCTTTGATCAGTTCTTTTCGGTAAAGTTTGTTCCAGGCCGACGGAAAATGGCAAATGGCGTCTTGCCATGACGTCAAAGGATGTCGCGTCACTGCGGTCCGGTTCGCAAGATCCGGCGCTGTATGAATAGCAGAATGAGTGTATCCAGCCCCATCAGGAAAAACAAAACGCAGACCACAAGCAACCCAATCGGCACCAGATTGGCACAAAGCATCCCACATTTTTGCAAGAAAATCGCACATCACACGATCATCGCCGTCCACAAAAGCAATGGCCTGACCACGCACCTGGTCAAGGGCGATGTTCCGAGCGGCTGAAAGACCTTTGTTTTCCTGCGAAATCAACTGAAATCGAGGATCGCTATCGATCGTTTCCAACACACGTGCGCGACTGTCGTCAGTGGATCCGTCATCGACAACGAAACATTCAAAGTCGCCGAAGCTCTGTGCTCGCAAACTCTCGAGGCACGGCCCGATATGATCTTGGACATTGAAGACCGGTACGATGATTGAAATTGCCGGATTTTGATGTGCGCCCGTCGGTTTTACCATCTCAGGCCCATGTGGTGATTAAGGTACGGGCGCGATCTAAGGCCTCTCGGATCGTCACGTCCATGTCGAGATACCGATAGGTTCCCAAACGCCCGACAAAAGACACGCCGTCTTCGGTTTTAGCCAGTTTTTCGTATTGCGTAAGCAAGGTTTTTTCCTCAACCAGACGGATCGGATAGTATGGGATATCCTGCGCTTCACAAGGACGGGAAAATTCGCGAAAGCAAACCGTCTTAGAATGCTCTTCCCAAGGCGCAAAATGCTTGTGTTCGGTGATCCGCGTGAAAGGGACGTTTGGGTCTCCGTAATTCATGACGGCGCAGCCTTGCCAATCTCCTTCGTCTTCAAAGCGTTCGAAATCCAATGTGCGATATCCCAATCGACCCAGCTTATGCCCAAAATAGGCATCCAGCGGTCCAGACCAGATCAAGTGATCCCCTTTGACGGTCATCGGATCACAAGGCCTGGATAAATGTACGTCGATGCCAGAATGGTCGAGAATGCGTTCAACCATCTTTGTGTACCCTTCTTTGGGCATACCTTGATACGTATGAAAGAAATAGTTGTCGTTGTAATTGAAACGCAACGGTAGTCGCTTGAGAATTGAGGATGGAAGCGCACTGGGCGCGCACCCCCATTGCTTTTCGGTATAGCCCTTGAAGAACGCTTCGTACAAATCTTGTCCAACCATGGACAATGCCTGTTCTTCAAAGTTCTGCGGATCTGTAATGCTGGCGTCTGCACATTGCGCGACAAACGCTTGGGCTTCTTTTGGTGACATGGTTCGCCCAAAGAACTGATTGATCGTGTGTAGATTAATAGGCAGTGTATAGACCGCCCCGTTCACCGTGCTTTTGACCCGGTTCCTATACGGCTCGAAGGTCATGTAGTTATTTACATAAGACCAAACTTCGGCGTCATCAGTGTGAAAGATGTGAGGTCCGTAGGTATGCACCATGACCCCCGTAGAATTGCACCGCTCTGTATGGCAATTGCCTGCAATATGGTTGCGCGACTCATGAATTGTGACTGTGTGACCAGCTTCGGCAAAACACCGCGCCATCACTGCCCCTGACAGGCCAGCGCCCACAATCGTGATTTGCATAAGTTGTGCCCTTTCACCGCTTCGATTCACCTTATGGGGGCGTCCGAACAGAGGCAACCAAGTGCGACGAATCCTTACGATTAGAAGCAAATTTTGGATGATAGTCTAAATGTTGCCAAACTGTGGTTCCGATTAAAGCACGATTTGACGACGACCCTAGGCTTGAACTGCTTTGGGGGTGGGTCATGGATTTCGACCGGATCGGGATTGCGTCGTCTGAGGACGCTCTTTTGAATATCGACTTGCGTACGACGACATACGCAACAATTGCAAACAACACGAACCTGTTCGCGGTGAACGGCGCGAATGGAGGTCTAACAAGCTATCTGTTGCGTGAAGACGGCAGACTGGCCCAGTGCGTTGACCATGGGTATTTTGATGGCGACTTCACGTTGGGTGGAGTTTCAGAATTTGTGTCAATCAAGGGCGAAATGCAGCTGTTGGTTGGCGGGGGCGCTGGATCACCATTGCAAGCCTTTGGGATCACCAAGAAAGGCGAACTTGGCGAATTGACGGATGCGGCCCATTTGGATGCAACGGCGATGCACTTGTCATCGGTTATGCATCTCGAACTAGACGCTTTGGATGTTCTCTATTGTGTAGATGCAGGAACCGGACAGTTGCGTATGTTGGCTGGTGATAACGGAGAGTCTGCCGCTCTGGAGCAAGGCCCGGCATTCGATGTGTCTGGCCCTGTGTGTTTGGACAAAACTGTTGTGGCTGGCTCGCATTATGTTGTGTCTGCCGACTGTGTTGCGAACGAAATCGTTTCCTATCGTGTTGATGACGCGACTGGGCATCTTTCACAAATTTCAGAATTTGGCGCGGATGACGGGATGGGTTTGCAAACCCCAATCGCGATGGAAGCTGTATCAGCGTTTGGGCGATCGTTTGTTGTTGTCGCTGGATCGGACAGCAATTCGTTAAGTGTTTTGGAGATTGGATTTACTGGCCAGTTGGAGGCGGTCGATCATGTCCTTGATACGGCTGCTACACGGTTTGGCGGCGTGCAGGCGATGTCAGTGTCCCAAATAGATGACCGTGTTTTTATCGTCGCTGGGGGCGGCGATGACGGGTTAAGCCTTTTTACGTTGTTGCCAGATGGCCGTCTGTCGCATGTGCAAACATTGATCCATGAGGTCGGTCTTGGTTTGCAGAATGTTGATGTGATTGAAACGGTGATCGTAGGCACAACTTTGCAAGTTTTTGTCGGTTCCGACACAAGTTTGGGACTGACTCAATTTTCCGTAGATCTAAGTCAGCTTGGAACTGAAAAACGGAACTGGGCTGCGGGCGATCAATTCGTTCAAGGCAGCGGTGGTGATGATGTTCTGATGGCGGGATTGAATGGCCATGACACACTGAATGGGCGCGGTGGAGATGACATACTGGTGGCCACAAAGGCAGGTGTGACCATGATCGGCGGGGCCGGTCATGACCGCTTTGTGCTCGCTGACACGACGTTTGTACAAAAGATTGATGACTTTGAAGTCGGCGTCGATCAACTGGATTTGTCCGCAATCCCGTTTTTGCGGAATTCAAACCAAATCGTTGTGCGCGAAACTGCAACGGGCGCGGAACTATATTTCAGTGACCTCAAAATCGCAATCACGTCTGCGACGGGTCAAGCGCTGAGCCATACTGAATTATTCGGGGCCGGTTTTGATTATCCCGAACGCGTTCTGGTGTTGTCGACACCATCCGGCATAGAAATCGTTGGCAACGATGGGTCCGAGCAACTTGTTGGAACGGCCGGCGATGACACGATTTTCGGAAATGGAGGAGATGACGTCCTGAATGGGGGCGATGCGAATGATGTTCTGATGGGAGGTCAAGGCGACGATGTTTTGGCGGGCCAAAATGGCGATGATATCTTGATTGGCGAGGATGGCGATAATGCGCTCTACGGAGGCAACGGGCATGACAGCATTTTGGGTGGGCAAGGTTTTGACACTGTGTATGGAGGAATTGGGGATGACTCCGTCGACACAGGTGGTGGAGACGACAGCATTGGAGCTGGCGACGGAGACGATCAAATCTCAAGCGGATCCGGTCGCGACACGATCTGGGCGGGCACCGGAAATGACAACATAAATTCAGGAGACGGGGACGACAGCATTGGCGGGTTTACTGGCAATGATAC
The DNA here is from genome assembly GCA_039960995.1 of Paracoccaceae bacterium. Lineage (GTDB taxonomy): Bacteria > Pseudomonadota > Alphaproteobacteria > Rhodobacterales > Rhodobacteraceae > JABSSA01. The sequence continues at coordinate 115,397 of JBDVKF010000006.1, forward strand.
CGTCGACACAGGAGCTGGTAACGATACAGTTTGGGCAAGCTATGGCGACGACTTGATTGTCGCGGGGGCCGGCGACGATCAGATCGGCGGATATGACGGAAATGATGTTATTTTTGGCGACGCGGGTGATGATGAACTTTGGGGAGCCAAAGGATCGGATGTATTGAATGGCGGGTCGGGTAATGACGTGCTTGGTGGTTTCATAGGCAACGATACATTGTGTGGTGATGGCGGTCAGGACGATCTTTGGGGCGGTAACGGTGATGATCACATTTGTGGCGGTAACGGCGATGACAGTCTTTTGGGTGGGGATGGAAATGATCGCCTATTTGGGGATGCAGGAGAGGACAAAATTTGGGGTGGCAAGGGGTCTGACCAAATGACAGGCGGGGTTGGTGCCGATGTCTTCTATTTCTATAAAAACCAAGGGGCAGATCAAATTTTGGATTTTGAATCCGGAATTGATCTTATTCAGATTTTCGCTCCCAATCTGACGTTTGCAGACCTTACTATCAAACAGCAAACAGCAAACAGCAAACAGCAAACAGGTTCAGTTCTGGTTGAATTCGGGGACGGAAGTATATGCTTTGACGATATGATGCTTGGCGACTTAAGCGAAAACGATTTTCTGTTTGGCTAATGCTTTTCAACCAAGTTGCTTTCAAAGCGATATGTAAATCAAAAATGGGTCAATTGGCACCGTGATGTCGAAGGATTATTGCGATGACAGACGTCATCGTCAGTACATTTCAACCAGTGGTATTAGAGCATTTCAACCAACGGTTTTACTCACCTGGTTTTTCCGCGATTTCTGTTGGAATGGTGAGTTTGACGGGCTTGACGGATCGTAACAAACGGCCATTATTTCTACATTAACCAATAGTCGTTTTAAGCATTATATGAGTTATTTGGGGGGATTTGCGTGCAAGAAAGAAGTATTCAGGGTGATCCCGGCGACCAAGCTGGCCCCTTCATTATATGGACTTTACGCAGAACCGGCGGAACTACGCTGAACAACTTACTCATGGGGGCTTCTCCATACCCGGCGGGGTTGCATGAACCATTTAATCACGATCGCGAATTCGGGTGGGTCAGCCAAACTTATGGCGAAAGTGAAGACTTAGAAGAATTGCGCCGTAATGTCGGCAGGGTATTAGACACATTCCCGTTATTTAAGACCGCCTTTGAAATGCAGGCCATAGCAATTAACAAATCTATTTTGTGGGAAAGTGCAGCGCGCGGATATCGCCATATTATTCTTGATCGAAAGGCCGAAGTAGATCGTTTGCTTTCACTTGAATTAGCGCGTGTCACTGGCGGCTGGGGCAAAATGGACGCGGAACGTATTTATGCTCAATACACGTCGGGTGCATCGCAGATGGAAAAATTCGACGTTGATTGGCTTGTGTCTCATTTAGAATATTGCCGACAAATGCGCGTGAGCCTGCAACAACTTATGATTGAGGCCGGCATTGCCCCTCAAGTAGTCTATTTCGAGGACATCTACGTTGATCATGACGCTGGTCGTCGCCAGATTGATGCTTTGATGCGTTTCGTGGGGCTATCACCAGAAAAGGTGCCGGACTATGAAGCGAGCGTAGCTGATGCGTTGATTTACAAGGGGCAAAACTCAGCGCGAATGATGAATTTGGTCCCCAACATCGAAGAAGTGCGCAGCCGGCTGCATGACCTCGACACGCCACACACCTTTCAATTTTAGACGGGCGGCTTCAGCAAACCCAATTCGATCAGTGTGTCGACATTCTCGTATTGAATGGATCGCTCAAAAGCAAAGCTGCGGTTGTCTGGGTTTTGCATCCGTTCCGCGTAAATCATGTATTCACGCGCGCCTTCGTAATGTTGTTGGCGTTGCACTTCTTCCAATGCGCGCGCATGAAAATCAGGCAAGAATTTAAAGTGTAATAATGCGCCCGTTTCTGTGGCCACGTTGCGCGGCGTCATTTCATGTGTGGACGACAAGTATCTGAATTCGCGTGCCCATTTCACCAATGGCGCTTTTTGCATCGACATATGTGGCGTATTCAGGGCGTGACGATTGTTCCAGAATAACCTTGTGCGGACGCCGCCAGAAACAGTGAGTTCAGGGCAAGATGCGACCGCGTCGTACCAATACCCATCTTTGTCAAAACAATTGAATGTTTCGATTAATGACTGCCCAGGAAGGTACGTCACTTCATCCAGAGCCTGCTCAGCGTACATATCGATCATTGTGGTGAACAAGGCCTGCGCGTTTTCTGCGTCCAGACGGTTACATAACGTGCGCAGTGAGCCGGGCGTCTCGCAACCGGAAAAAACCAGAACTTCGTCCGCATCGACTGTCAAAACCCAGCGTCCATCAAGGTAGGTGTTGGCAACTTCATTGTGCCACTTCACACCATAACGCGAGTCTCGGTAATTCTCGTCCGTTTGAAGGACTGTGACATCTGCGATTTTGGCAAAATAATCGAGTGTTGCGTCATCGGACATATTGTCGATCAAAAAGAACCGATCGACACCAAGGGTCCGGTAGTATTCTGTGACCCATTTCAAACGGGTGAATTCATTTCGGGCCACGATGATGCAAGCAACAGCATCCTTAGGCAAAGGTTCTTTTGGCCCAGACAGGTGGCGAAACTGGGTTGGTGGTGCCAGCAAAGGAGACATGTCTTCTTCACTTTGCAAAAGCTTAGTCACCGCTGACCTTAAGCGCATCGGGTTGTTCTGTGCTGCGGCTATCTGCATGCGAAGTCGATTAATGTTCCAGTCATCCAAATGGGACCGCGCCCGTTCCAACAGTTGGTCAATTCCGTCAAGCCGTCCAAGTTTCAAACGTGCCATTAGATCATAGCGCCAGATTTCGCCCTTGAGCTCTTGTTGAGCGCTGAGCTCGTCAAACAGATCGATGATTTGAGACCAATTTCCCCGCGTCGCTCGATAATGCGCAAGGGCATTGATCAGGCCTTCTGGAAATGCGCAGGAAATATTGTATGCGTTGGCCAATGCTTGAGCGGAAATTTCAGAAAAACCAGACAGGGAATGGTCGCGAATTTGGACCCGAATACTGAGTTCCAAGAAGTCAGCCGACTGAGGGGATGTCAGATCCCATCGGACGTCGTCCATCAGATCAAGAACGGATTGGACTTCGGTAAAATAGTTGCGCCATACAAGCAATTTGGCAAATTCCAGCAACTGACCGTAGTTCAACTGACCATGAAGATGTTTGACCGTGTCGCACAGTGTTTTGATATGACCTGTGTGCGACAGGTCGTCTGCTACACTTGCAACGTGGATAATGTCTTCAAACAAACCTGCTGCAATGGCGGAATAGGCCAGTTTCTGAAAATCAGCTTTGCTAAACCGTTCAAGTTGTTGGGAATCCGGTTCTTTTAACGCATCCAGCAGTGCTTTGGTGTCATGTTCAGCAAACAACCAAACAAATTGATTTTCGTCCGAAAATTCAACTTGTTGGTCTGCGTTTAGGTTTTCGATATTCAGTCCGAACGGCATGTGTCCGTTGGCAACAAGTGCATCGCGTAAGATAGCCAATGCGGCCTTGAACGATGTTTGAGGGGTGTCAATCGATTTGGCCAATGCGGGAGACAACGCGGCCATGAATGCAGGGCTTAGCGTGTTTCGAAGCAAACTGCGTGATATAGCAATTGCAATCGGTGCTTCGTTCTTGTCCGTCAGAGTTACGGAATCTGATGCGGTTGAACGCGCTAACCAGTCGATGATCAACGGGCGGGTAACGTCAGGTCCTTCGATTACGCAAAACCGTGTCGTACACGATCCACGCATTTCTTCTCGCAAAAGCCAGATCAGTTCTCGAACCGATGTGGTTTCAGAGCCACCGAAATCGTGCATTAAGAACCCAGGAGATTTTTGAGCCGCTTGGTTGTCTTGAAACTTGGACAAGTGCTTAACAGCGCAAAATGTCTGGCGCGTTGGCCGGAACCACAATTGTGGGTCTGACCCATCAAAAATGGGTAGCCGTTGCTTGGAATGTTTGAAGAATGCAGCCCAATCTGAAAAGCGCCAGTTATAAGGGGCTTGCCAATAAGCCAATGTCAAAAACTGTGAATCGATAAGTACACGTCCCGCCTGCGCGATAACATTCTGACGCCCGTCTGTTTTCTGCGGTAGAATAAAAGCCCAGCTTTCATTCAAAGCAAATTCACCGTTTCCTGCAAATAAAAGAAACTGGTTTGATGCCCGTTTTGCTGCATATTGAGTCAAAGCGGCTTCGATGTTCTCAGAGCTGCCATCTTCTTGTAGGTTGATAAGCAGAAGGTGCTGATTGTCCATGTCGGAGATCGCAGCGTTGATGACATCTTCAAGTTCAAGTGCTGTCGGATAATCCGAAGCTTTGATCAGGCGTATATCCGATAACATGTGGCGACATGCATCCAGTTCAGAGCGTATAGCACTGTCTTCGTCTGGGCATAGGGCAACGCAACCAAACTGGTGTTCGAAAGCGGGTGTTGTAATCTGTTGGCTGAGCGCCGCGAATTGTCGAACGTTACGTTCATTTTCATAGCTTGTCAGATGCTGTGGCACAGTCGTCTCGAGCCGTTGCACTCTGTCAAAAGTGAAATGGTCTCCAAAAACGCGCGCTGGGTTCAGGCTAAGGACCACCTGTTTGTCTTTTTTCAGATGTAAGGACCATGGCCAAACGTCCAAGACCAAGATCCCATCTTCCATCAATTCGCGACTGCAACTGAATTCTTCGCACCAACTTCCATCTGGGCGTTGGGAATTGACAACCAGACTATCGCCACCACCACTTGGATGGCGCCTCAAAAACAGGGCTAGAACGCAGTTTGCTTCGGCATCCATCAGTCTGACGTGAAAATCTTGGGTGATTTCAGGGAACGACAGAACAAAATGTTCGCCTGCGATGCCAAAATCCATACTGCGCAATTCGTTGTCCTTTTTAGACGTGTGTTCGATATCTGTACTGCCAAAACAATGGCTGATATAGAATCTTTATCCACCTACACGTGCAGGGTCCACGCAAAACTGTGGCAATTTAAGTGACTATTTCACGGGTTTGGTCGACCGCCGCGCCGCGCGCCGTTTCAGTTTTTTCATACCTTTTTCGTTCAGCTCGTCAAGATTGGCCCACAATGCATAATCTTCTTCGTAAAATGCGCGCATTTCCTCTTGGAGGTTCATGGGTATGTCTTGGTCGTTGGGCAAGTTGGACACATTGTGTTTTGGGAGCTCGGGATCGACACCAAGTAACCGGGCAACGTCCGGGTACATTTCGGTGATCCGGTGATAGGGGATAATCATGTCCGGTAGAATTTTGCCTTTGCGCCCCCGAAAAGCTTGATGTTGCAAGTGCTTACGGCCGTTCATACGAACAATGTTCCAATCCTGGAGCTTCCAGAACGCTTCAAAGTTCATATCTTGGGGCAGTGGGCTTTGGACTGCGTTACCCTTGCGATAGCGAAACCACGAGTAAATCCAGTCCATCGGATCTCGCATTACTCCAAATTTGAAGAATTTTTCGCGTGCGTGTTCAGGATGATTGAACAGATATGGGTAGTTACTTAGCGCTTGTTGCAGCGGCATGTGCCGCCGCTCAGGAGTGCCAGATGCGATGAGGTCAGCATGCGGGAGCAATGCGTTTTCGATCGACGTCGATGCGGTTTTTGTATTCGCAACAAAAATGAAACGCTTACTTACTGATATCAGCATACCTTCTCCTATATGTCGAGCAGGGGTTACCTCTATAGAGGGAAAAGCTCAACATACGGTCTGAAGGTATGCTTATTCTTGCTCAGAAAATATCAGTTCAGAAGATGTCGATATGGTCCTCAAGTCCGTTAACCGACGTCAAGCCGTTCAGCGTCAAGACATCTTTTCCACCGAAATCCAAGACCACGCCCTTTGAGGTGATCGTTGCAAAATTGGCAACGACGCTGGCCGCAGTATGTGAACCTGACCAAAGATCGTCATTCAAACGCAATGTGTCTACGCCCACTGTGAAGTCGGTGATCTGATCGTCCAGGAATTTATTTCCGTAGAAGAAGATGTCAGACCCGTCGCCGCCGGTTAAGATGTCCGTGCCTCTACCGCCTTCAACAGAGTCGTTTCCGGTACCGCCGTCCAACGTGTCGTTTCCACGTGAACCGTTTAGCAAGTCATTTCCAGCGCCACCGTACAACTCATCGGCTGATCTACCGCCTTTGAGGACATTTGCACCTGTGCCGCCGAACAGAACATCCTTACCGCCGCCGCCGCCGATTGTATCATCCCCAGAGGAAGCCAACACAGTATCATCGCCTTTTTCTCCCCAGATGCGGTCAGTGCCGTCGCCACCGTCCAACGTATCGTCACCATTACCGCCAAGCAGAGTATCCGAGCCTCCGTTACCGGAGATTTCGTCGGAGCCGTCGTTGCCCCAAATTTTGTTGTCAGTGGAGTTACCTGAAACGGTATCGTTGCCGGAACCTGATCTCGCATTTTCGATCACAGTGTCGCGGGCAATTCCAACATTGCCTCTTAATCCACCGATATCTGAGAAGCTTTCTTCAGCGAGATTGATGTTGTCGTTTCTCGTGCTGTAGCTGAAATCAAGAGTATCGTTACCGCTGTAATCGAAGATCGTATAGGCAACGCTGCCGCCGTCAAAGATGTTTTGCGGATCTGTTCCTGTTGCTATCGCTTCGAACAATGCATCAAGGTAGGTGCCGATTGTGGAATCTGTGCCGCCCCAAACGTCATCACCCGCTGTTGCAGTGCTGACGCCGTACAGGTTTTGGATCGCCACAATGTCAACCAGTTGGGCCGACGTAACATTTGCATGGCTCGCGTTGGTATTCGTGTTTTGCGTTTGCGAGAAATACGACATCACGGAGTATTGCCAGCTGTCATCGGCAAAGTCGGCGTCGTTGGCGTAGGAGGCAGAGCCGTTATAGCTGCCTTGGTGACCCAGACCTAGCGCGTGCCCGATCTCGTGTATGTATGTTTGCAGTGTATAACTGCCAATATCTGATCCATAGCTGTTGACCCAGCTTGTGGACACGTTGACATTCGAGCTTATGATTTCGCCGCGATAATGTGAACTGGATGCGTAAGCGCCGCTATTCGCATCGTCAAAAACCATGTCAGCACTGCCAGAGGTCTCGACGAAATCGATGTCCGCAACAAGTTCCCAAGCTTCTATTGCCCAGCGTGCCAGTTGTTGGCCATCTGCTGTCAATGCGCTCAGGTTTACTGTGATTTGATTGTCCTGGCTGGTGGTGTCATACGCGCGGTCATTGCCGCCCCAGTACCCATTCGTCAGGAAGTTTGCCATCTGGTCCACGGCCGATATCGGACCCGTGTTGATGTTTTCTCCCTCTGAAACAGTAACGGTATAAGCGCCTGTCCCAAGGTGGAATTGGTAAGCTGACGCTTGTATGTAGTAATCGCCACCCGTTGTCGTATCGAACGTGATTTCGGAAAAGTACCCGTCGCCGCCATCATCGTCTTCATAAAGGATAGTGCCGTCGCTGCCACGAACATAGAGGTATGTATCGAAGTAATCGTCATTACCGTCTAGGCTGATCGTGTAGGAGGTGTTGGCTTCGAGCGTGACGCGAATGAAGTCGTCATCCGTTGTGCTCGAGCGGACGCCATTAAAGACATCACCTGGGCCAATTACATTTGTCGTTGCGATTGAATCGGATGCGGTGGAATCTTCAGCTACAGCCGCTTGAATGACAGGATCTACGACCCAGCATTCGTCTGTTTGAACACCAAGATCGGAGCATAGATTACACATGGTCAGGACTACTCTTAATGATTCGAAGTCAACTCGTCGTTAGCAACTTGAGATTTTCAGGAACAGTTTGTACCCGAAATCACATGTTAGGTTGCAGAAAGTCGCTACAACTAGGGCAAACTTATGGCGGAATTTGGCGAACTTTGGGCCAACCCACTTGCCGGAGCATGAACACTAGTTTATCACGCGCTCCGGATTTTTTCGTGTCAACTTGTGTTAACAGTTTGATAATGGATGGTAAAATGCAGTTTTGGGATCCAAAAAAGGATCGAAAATCGAGCTCAATTCGGTAAAATGGTAACGCAAACATTGGGAGTAAGTACCAAGTTTTCCCCGGAAAATTCCCCAATTTCCATCTGAAGAATTTTCGTTAATCGCTACGATTGAGCGTGGTTTCGCGACAAATCCCCCTTATTTGCTTGATTGTCTCTGTGGCCGGATATTGGTCTCGGTATGATTCTACATTTCGAAAGTCTGGTTCTCCCTGATTAAGGCAATTGCAAAAGCGCCTAGGGCAGGATGAGCCAATTCATTTCGATGCTATGACAGCAGCAATGCGGATATCGCCTTCAAACACCCGTTCGCGTCAAACTGGGAAAATACTACCGCCACTTGCTTTGCACAAACTGCGGCTTTGATCTTTGGTCTTATTCGATTGGGTTTTGTTGTTGAGCGTGCGCTGGACAGTGTCTAAGCGGATTTGATCCCTTTCTCGAGCGCTGCCAGCACTTGATTGATCTCGTCTTCGAATATGATCAACGGCGGTGAAATCATGATGTTATTTCCACCAATGCGCACCATTGCCCCGTTTTCGTAGACCGTTTTTTGGATGCGCTTCATCGTGGCCGTATCCAGCGGTGTCTTGTTATTCTTATCACTGACGAATTCGATTGCGGTCATCAAACCATGACCACCTCGCACATCGCCTATTATGTCGTATTTCTCTTTCAGGCGGGTAACTCCGTCAAAAAGCTGTGTGCCGCGTGCCGCTGCATTTGTCTTTGTATCCAGACGAACGGTCTCTTCCAGACAGGCCGTGACCGCCGCCGCGCCAACTGGGTGCGCCGAATATGTATATCCGTGGAAAATTGCGCCACTTTCGTCGGAATTTTCGAAGACCTGCGCCACCTCCTCTCTGAGAAGCGCAGCCCCGACAGGGAAATACCCCGACGTTATCCCTTTGGCGGTGCTCATCATGTCGGGCTTAACGCCCCAATGACGACTGCCTGTCCAGCTTCCTGTTCGACCAAAACCGCAGATGACCTCGTCAGCGATCATCAAAATGCCATGGCGATCGCATATGTCTCGTATCATCGGCATGAATTTGTCATGCGGAACGATGACCCCGCCCGCGCCAAGGATTGGTTCCATAATGAAGGCCGCAATATTTTCGGCACCTTGAAACTCGACCTCGTCTTCCATTGTTTGCGCAATGACCTGGGCCAAGCGGGCCGGATCGGTTTCATTGAATGGGTTTCGATACGTGTAAGGCGCGGGCATATGGTGGCACCCAGCTAGTAACGGTTCATAAGCTTTGCGAAACCGGTTGTTCCCGTTCACGCTGGCCCCGCCGAAATGCGTGCCATGGTAGCCTTTCTTCAAGCTCAGAAACTTGGTGCGTGTGGGTTGACCTTTCAGACGTTGATATTGCCGCGCAAGTCGTAAACACGTCTCTACGGAATCCGAACCGCCAGAGGTGAAGAACACGCGTGACATTCCATCTTCAGCAAAAAATTCACGCACGGCATAAGAGGCTTCAATCGCGGTCGGGTTGGTCGTGCCCGCGAAAGCCGAATAATAGGGCAGGTCATAAAGCTGTTTGGAAATCGCTTCTTTGACCTTGTTGTTTGAATACCCAAGATTGACGCACCACAACCCGCCAACCGCGTCGACGACCTTGTGACCATCGATATCTTCGATCTGGCTGCCGTCTGCTTTGGTTATAATAGTCGGAGGCGTTTCGCGCGAGGCCCCGGGATGACCCATCGGGTGCCACAAATGTTGCGCGTTGTTAGCGCGCAGGAAGTTGTCGTCTTTCATGAGGAGCCTCCGGTCTTGGATAATGTGATCCAGACACGAAACACGCAACTCTTCAAGTCTTGTCTAACGACGTCCCAACATCGCCAAACGGATAAGAGCGCGTTCGACCAAGGCCATTGAGGGCGCTGTCGCACCTGCCGACCGCAAAGAAAGATCCGTGTCTGTTAGCACGCCAAGCGCCGTTTCCAGCTTAGACGGTCCCCAACGCTTTGCTTGTGCCAGCATGCGATCACGGTTTGGCCCCCAGATTTGAGGCCGCCCGGTTGTATCGACTGCGGCGCGATGCAGTGTTCGAAAATGACGCATGGCGCCAATGCACAACGTTGTCGGATTGGCCCCTTGTGCGGCAAGCCGTTGCATGACCGGCCCAATGCGCTGTGCATCGCCATCGGCCACAACCATCAGAACGTCATCCACTTCGGCTTCGACGGATGTTGGCGCGCAAGCGGCGATATCTTCGCCGTTGATGGGTGTATCGTCGCCCCGTTTGTATAGTGACAGTTTTTCTAGGGTTTGACGAAAGTCACCGGGTTCAAGTGCGCGCGCAAGATCCATCAATTGTGTCATGGCATCGCCTGATGGCGTGCTAATACCCGAGGATTGAAGCGCTTGTTCAATTTCTGCGCGACCAGGTGGGTCGTTGTAAATGGCGACGGCATACGCCTGCTTGTGTGCCTCGAACGCTTTTCGCAGTTTGGAGGTGGGTTTCAATTGCCTGGCCGTTACCACGATCTGAGCGTCACCCTCGCTCCATTCAGAAAGCGCGTTCAGAACAACATCGCCAAGCTGGTCGTTTACATCTTCAACAAGGGCCACGCGCGGTCCGGGAAAAAACCCGATCGCCTTAAGCGCATCCATGAGCAGCGCTTTGTCTTTGCGCAAGTCAGATGCCGGTATCCGGGTCAGACGCATTTCTTCTTCGCCGGATGGGCCCACAAGGGCGGCCACAACTTCTTGCCGTTTCAGGGCAATCCGCATCGTGTCGGGGCCGTAAATCAGCAAGCCAGCCGATTTTGGATCGGGTTTGGAAAAATAGGAAAGTGCCGCGTCTTTGGACAGTTTCACGAGTCGAGCTGCAAAAGTTGTAAGCGTTGCACAATGCTATCGGCTAAAATGGTCATCAATCGTTCGTTTGCGTCGCGCTGTGCGGACAAAGTCGCGATTGTTGTACCGGCGGATGCGTAACCGGTGAAATTGTCGACGCTGCCCGATGCTGTAATTTCCCCGGTTGTCAGGTTTCGCAACGTGTAATCTGCCTGCCCCAGGACATTGAACCGGCGAAGTTCTGCAGTAGCATCCTCGGCCAAACCGGTTTCGCTTATCTTAAGGTTCAATGCCAAATCATACTTGGCATTGCTTGTGCGCCCAAGGCGTTCTTCGAGCCGTTGCACCAGAAGAAAACTCTCGCGGCTGTCAGGTTCAGAAACGCTGATCTTACCGACAAGGGTATTGCCCGGTGTGTTCACCGGTGAAAACCCACATGCCGCAAGCGCCAAGGGCAGCGACAGGATTGCGCGCCTAGACCACAACATTGACGATTCGACCGGGCACAACGATCACCTTTTTAGCAGAGCCCCCATCCAAGGCTTTTTTCACAGCATCAGTGGCCATGGCGATTTTTTCAACCTCTGCTTTGTCCATATCTGCCGGGACTTCGATTTCGGCACGGCGTTTGCCGTTAATCTGAATGGGAAGTGTGACGGTATCGTCAACAAGCAGCGATTCATCTGCTTTTGGCCATGGCGCATTCGCCAGCAAGCCTTCACCGCCTTGTTGATGCCAAATGTCTTCGGCCAAATGGGGTGTCATCGGCGCCATAAGTTGGGCCAATGTCATGATGGCCTCGCGCATCGCGCATTTGCTGGCCTTTGACTTGGACAGAATATTTGTGAATGCGTACAGTTTGGCGATGGCTGCGTTAAAGCCAAAGCTTTCAACACCCATGGTTACATCATGGATCGCTTTGTGCATTTCTTTGCGAAGGGCGGCATCGTGCGTTGCATCACCATCCTCCATCGCGCTGATGCGTTTACACAGGCCCCATACCCGGGTTAGGTATTTGTAAGATGCTTCTGCTCCGGCTGCTGTCCATTCGACATCTCGTTCGGGCGGAGAATCTGACAAGACGAACCAACGCGCCGTGTCCGCGCCGAATTGCGCGATGATGCTCATCGGGTCGACGACATTATTCTTGGATTTGGACATCTTTGCGGACGGAACGACATCTACTTCCATACCGCTGTCTTTCAAGAACGCTGATCCGTCGCGCAATTCGATCTGTTCAGGATAATGATAGACTGGCCGGCCATCTTGCCCCTGAGTTTTATAAATCGCATGTGTCACCATTCCTTGGGTGAACAGTGCATTGAATGGCTCGCGTGCAGATTGGGGCAAGTGCCCAGTGATCTGCATCGCGCGCGCAAAGAAGCGTGAATACAATAGATGCAGGATCGCGTGTTCAATCCCGCCGATATACTGGTCAACGTTCATCCAATATTCGACATCAGCCTTTTGGGTCGGCGTTTCAGCACGCGGCGCCGTAAAGCGCGCAAAGTACCACGACGAATCGACGAACGTGTCCATTGTGTCTGTTTCACGTTTCGCAGGCTTGCCGCAGGACGGGCAGGGGGTATCCCGCCACGATGGATGGCGATCCAATGGGTTGCCTGGGATGTCAAACGACACATCGTCTGGCAGTTTGACGGGCAGGTTTTCTTTTTTCTCTGGAACCACGCCACAATCGTCACAATGCACGACCGGAATCGGGCAACCCCAATACCGCTGACGGCTTAGTCCCCAATCACGCAAACGAAATTGCGTTTTTCCTGTGCCCCAGCCCGCGTTTTCCGCAAAAGTGATCGTTGCATCAATCGCATCCTGCCCCGTTGCTTCGGTCAGACCTGCAAAATGATCCACCCAACGGACTTTCTGTTCTTTTGGCGGAACAAACGCGTCTTTTTCTACTGGCGCGTCATTCTCAAGATCAAAGAACGTGTCGATAACGGGCAAATCATATTTGCGACAGAAATCAAGGTCACGCTGATCATGGGCAGGGCAAGCAAAAATAGCGCCCGTGCCATAATCCATCAGGATAAAATTCGCGATCCAGACGGGCAGTTCCCAATTTGGGTCAAGCGGATGTTTGACCTTTAACCCGGTATCAAACCCGAGCTTTTCCGCTGTATCCAAGGCTTCGGCCGTTGTTCCGCCCTTGTTGCAGTCTTCGCGAAAGGTTTGCACAGCAGGATTCGCAGCCGCCAATTCTTTCGCCAAAGGATGGTCTGGTGAGATCCCAACAAACGATGCCCCCATAAGAGTGTCGGGGCGAGTCGTATATACAGTGATCGGATCACCGCCATCCAAGCGTTCAAAGCTAAATTCCAGGCCGCGCGATTTACCGATCCAGTTTTCTTGCATCAGACGGACTTTGGCAGGCCAATCGTCGAGATCGTTCAGCGCGTCTTGCAGTTCTTCCGCCATATCGCTGATTTTAAAGAACCATTGCGTCAGCTCGCGCCGTTCCACTTCGGCGCCAGATCGCCAACCTTTGCCATCGATGACTTGTTCGTTTGCCAAAACCGTCATGTCGATCGGATCCCAGTTCACGACAGCGTTCTTGCGATACACAAGACCGGCCTCAAGGAAATCCAAGAACAAGGCTTGTTGCTGACCGTAATATTCTGGATCACATGTTGCGAACATGCGCTCCCAATCCAGACTAAAGCCCATCGGCTTCATCTGTTCGACCATGTCGTCGATATTCTTATATGTCCAATCTTTGGGATGACCGCCCGAGGCCATCGCCGCATTTTCAGCGGGCATGCCAAAAGCGTCAAATCCCATTGGGTGCAATACATTGAAACCGTTGGATTTTTTGTAACGCGCGATCACGTCGCCCATCGTGTAATTGCGCACGTGTCCGATATGGATGCGGCCCGAAGGATAGGGGAACATCTCAAGCACATAGTATTTGGGTTTGGATGGATCACGCAAAGCCTTGAAGGTTCCGGCCTTATCCCATGCGGCTTGCCAGCGGGCTTCGATTTCTGAGGGCATGTATGTGGTCATGAGTCGAGCCTTGTTGGATGCAAAAACGCCGGACACGATTGGCCCGGCGTTGATTTAACTGGTATTGGCGCGGGCTTAAAGCCTGTTATCTCCAACCCGCAATTGCCGTGCGCGCGTTAGAATCGCATCTTCGACTGCGCGAACGGTTGCGGCGCTGGCCGGGCCATTGCGCGTTTGTAAGGCAACGTTCAAAGACCGGGCATCAAGAGCGGGGTCGCGGATCAATACAGTGGCACGGTATGCGCGCCCACCATTTGGCGGTGTTCCGAATCCAGTTACGATAACGCCCGTAAAGGGATCCACCGATTGAATCGGCAGAAAATCCAGAACTTCGATGGCTGCAGACCAGATATAACGGTTTACCTGAACTTGTGTTTCTTCTGGTCCACGGCGAAACGCTTCAAGGATGCTTGTTCTTCCAGTGATCGCGTCTTCGCGTGCGCCGCCGACCAGCGGATCACCCTCATCATTTGATGATCCGACGCCTATACCACCGCCACAGGCTTGCAGCACAAATGCAACGGCCAAACATGCACCAAATCTAAAAAACTTTGTTCCGATCATGAACTTCGCCTGTGATTGTTTCCAGTGGTATTAACGAATGCGAAGTTGCGGAACAAGGCAGTTTGTCTATTGCAATATGACTAACCTGCTGGAATTCAACTTTGAGGTGCAATGCCTTTTGAATCTGGCGCAACAGCACTGGTGTGGCAAACCTGCACCATCGGAACCCGAAGTGTTTTTTGAATTGCAGGACTGGTTGCAATCAGGGGGCGGAAAGAGCGAAACAGTCGACATCCGCCCACCGGAAGCGCTGGTTTGGGCGTGGTTAATGAAAACCGAGGGAATACAAATGAAAAAAATTCTCATAGCTACGACAGCGCTCGTTGGTACCGCTGGTATCGCAGCTGCTGAGCTGAACATCTCTGGTTCGGCGCGTATTGGTCTGGGATATGTCGAAGATCAACTTGACGATGCTGGTAACGAAGCTGAGCTGCGCATCGAGCAGCGTCTGCGTGTGAACTTCACAGGTATCGCTGAAACAGATGCGGGCGTTAAACTTGAAGCTCGTTTCCGTCTTGAGTCAAACGAAGACGAAGACAACTCGATCTCAGGTACTGGCCCAGGTGCGGCAGGCTTTGCTGTATCTTCTGGTGGTTTCCGCTTGGACGTTGGTAACGTTTCTGACGTGATCGATTCCGGCGACGTCGTAAACTACTATGGTTTCGGCATCGGCTTTACAGCGTTCCTTGAGCACAACGGGACTGTTTCTGGCATTCCAGCCGGTGGTTTCGGTTCTGGAAATCCAAGCGAAACAACAATCAAAGTTCGTTACGAAGTAGGCGACTTCACAGTATCAGCTTCGTACTCGAACAATGAAGATGTGATCGACGGTGCTCCGGCAGGTTTCACGAATGACCTTGATGAGTATCAAATCGGTGTTGGTTACAACTTTGGTGACTACAGCGTTGGTCTTGCCTATGGTAACGAAGACGGCTCGTTCTTTGATGATGATGCTGCTGCGGTAGTAGCACGGGACAACGACTTCTGGGTCGCTACATTCGACGGTTCCATCGGCGCAGTTGATTTCTCAATCATCGTTGCAGACTCCGACCTACAGGACGATGTTTCTTACGGTGGTTCGCTTAACTACGAAATCAGTGCGGCAACAGCGATCCAATTCGTAGTCGCTAGCGGCGGTAACGACGCGGACGACACTATCTACGGTATCGGTGCAAGCCACAGCCTTGGCGGCGGCGTGACACTTGGTGGCGGCATTGGCCAAAACGCAAGTGGCAACACAGTTGCTGACTTGGGTGTATCCTTCAGCTTCTAAGCTGGTCGATCTACCAAAGAATTTGGGGCGTGCCTTTGGTGCGCCCCTTTTCTTTTGCGGGGCTGAGATCTAATTCGATCAAGATGAGTCCTATGCGGAGCGCGTGATGTCACTTGAAGACATTAAAGACAGTATTCGAAATTTTGAACAATCTGCGGGGCGTGCGTCAGGATCCGTTAAACTAATTGCTGTCAGTAAGGTGCAACCACTGGAACGTGTCGAAAGCGTTTTGCAGCAAGGCCATCGATGTTTTGGCGAAAATCGCATTCAAGAAGCTGCCGGTAAATGGCCTGCATTTCGCGACCAGTTTGACGGTGTCGAGTTACATTTGATTGGTCCCCTTCAAACGAACAAAGCGCGTCAAGCGATGGAGATGGCGCAAGCCATTCATTCGGTTGATCGGCCAAAGCTTGCCAAGACGCTTGCACGATTGGCCCAAGAACTAGGGCAATGCCCAGATTTGTTTGTTCAAGTGAACACAGGCGAAGAGCCGCAAAAGGCGGGAATACTACCGTCAGATGCTGATGGTTTTATCAAGGAATGTCAGACGCTTGACCTGCCCGTGGTCGGATTGATGTGTATTCCGCCAGCCGATGAAATGCCCGAAACGCATTTTACGCTTTTGTCAGACATCGCTGCGCGAAACGGGTTATCTGGCTTAAGCATGGGCATGAGCGGTGACTTTGAAAGCGCTATCGCCTTGGGGGCAACGCACGTGCGGATCGGATCTGCGATATTTGGAACGCGTGTCGCGGCGGGCTGATTTAGCGTGATCGCACAATAAGACGTGTGCGGCTGTCAATGCGTTTCGCGATCCAAACTAGATCACCGGGCCGCAAACCAATGCACCCTTCCGTGGGAAATCCCGGCCTGCGCCAGCGATGAATAAAGATCGCTGATCCGCGTCCCTTTTTGGCATTTGGCCAATTCCAATCCGTCAGCAGAACCAAATCATACAATGGGTCTGATCGTCGAAGGGACTCGTGGCTGGGAGTATATGGCGCACGGACCATAGTATTGTATGCATCGTCTTTTGGATCATCTGACCATAAATCACCGGGCAATATAGCCGTTGCCCAACTTGTCGGTGATGTCATCCGATCAGGGCGATACAACATGCCAACGATACGGTGAGCGCCGATTGGGGTTGCCCCATCGCCTTCTTTCTTATCCCCGGAAATTCCGCCACGGCCAATCGTGCAGGGGAAGCAGCGTCCATAAAAGCGCAAGCCTTGTGGCGTTATAACCAAGTCATTTGGAGTCATCTAAATGCGAACGTTCCGTCGAAACCGGCATCACCATACGATGTCACAGCAAATGGCCCGATTTCGCAGCCTTTGTGGCCAGATAATCTTTGTTAAATGTGGTTTCGCCAACCCTCAACGGCACGCGTTCGGTTACGGTTATTCCACTTTTTTCCATCATCGCAATTTTGGCAGGGTTATTGGTCAGCAGCCTGACCGCTGAAAATCCAAGGGATTTTAGCAAATCGGCACCCAAGCGAAAATCACGTTCGTCATCTTCGAATCCAAGACGGTGATTGGCCTCGACTGTGTCGAATCCCTGATCTTGCAAAGCATAGGCACGCATCTTGTTGGCCAAACCAATCCCGCGCCCTTCTTGATTAAGGTACAGCAACACGCCCGAACCTTCATTCCCCATCTGTGCCAATGCACCGCGCAACTGCGGACCGCAGTCACATTTCAACGACCCCATAAGATCACCGGTGAAACAGGCTGAATGCAGCCGTGTAAGAACGGGCGCTGCCCGATCAGGTCGGCCGATTTCGATAGCATAGTGTTCTTCACCGCCATCTTCGGGGCGAAACACATGCAATCGTCCTTTTTCGCTGACCTCTATAGGCAAACGCGCATTGACCAATGGATGTAACGGGCTGCGATCATTTAGATGTGGCGTTAACAACTCCAACGGCAATCCGGTAAGGTTATCGGGTAAAACTGTCTGGCTTGGCAATTCAAGCACAAGCGCTGATGGCAACAAACGTGCAGCCTTTGCCAAGGCCAAAGCAGCCCGATGTGCACGAACGTCGCCGCCCCGTTCAGATTGCAATGGCCCTTTCATCGGTTTGGCCAGATCATCGGCAGGGTCGGCCAAACTGTTTATCCATTCGCATGTAACGTGTTCAGGCAGCTTGATACGGGCCAGGTCACCGTCATAAGCACGTGCCTTCAAAGTTTCTGCACGACGTGTCGTTATGGCCAACGTCGGTGCACCACCCAAGGCAAGCACCGCAGCGAGCCGCTCAGGTCCAAGCGTTTCAGCAGCCAGCACCAAAGCCCGTGTTGCGCCATTCAACACAATAGGGAGGCCCATTCGCATGTCTGCGCGGGCGCGAGCCATTAATTCTGGGATCGTTGGGGCCAGTACCATGTAACATTTTCCGTTTCTGATCATCTAAGATGTAATGAAGTGGCAGGGAAATTGAAACAATTCAGCGTTTAGACACACATGGCTGTGAGACTACGCGTCTAAATCTTGCCCACAGAGAACTTCATACGCATTTAGTACAGCAAGACAAGGGAGATAGCCCCATGGCACAATTGAAGAAAATCCTACTCGTCGATGATGACGATGATTTGCGCGAAGCTCTCAGCGAACAGCTGGTGATGACAGATGACTTTGATGTTTTTGAAGCTGGAAGCGGCGCTGACGGTTTAATCAAAGCAAAAGAAGCTGTTTATGACCTGGTGATTCTCGATGTGGGATTGCCAGATACTGATGGCCGCGAACTGTGTCGCGTAATGCGCAAACAGGGTGTGAAATCTCCGATTCTCATGCTGACCGGGCATGACACAGATGCCGACACGATTTTGGGCCTCGATGCAGGCGCGAACGACTATGTCACAAAGCCTTTTAAATTCCCGGTGCTTTTGGCGCGAATCCGTGCACAACTGCGCCAACATGAACAATCCGAAGATGCCGTATTCACGCTTGGACCATACACGTTCAAACCGGCCATGAAGATGTTGATGTCAGAAGATGATCGCAAGATTCGTCTGACCGAAAAAGAAACCAACATTCTCAAGTTCCTCTATCGTTCGCCCGAAGGTGTCGTCGCACGCGATATATTGCTGCACGAAGTCTGGGGGTACAACGCAGGTGTGACAACGCACACGCTCGAGACGCATATTTATCGCTTGCGTCAAAAAATAGAACCAGATCCGTCAAATGCTCGCCTTCTTGTTACCGAAAGTGGTGGTTATCGATTGATAGCGTGATCTGGGGTTGAACCTGATCATTTCGATCTTACCTACTTAGGTATAGATATTTAGAGACCCCGTGTATGTCCGGGCAATGACATGCATCCTCCCTGTTGGACTGACCGGGCCTTGTGCCCGGTCTTTTTTTTGCCTATCGAATGGCGTGGGATTTTTGACGAGCCTTTTGGATTAAAGGCATTATATCAAGCGCTTGCAATAGCGCCACGCGATGTTTGCGAAAAGACCATCAACCCATCAGTAAAATCAATGCATGGGAATCCGGCTTAGTCTCCATTTGTACTCGGGCGGCGAATGTTCACCTATTTCGTGGGCAGGCGGAAATTGACCCGGAGCATGATTTTCTTACGAACCTTCTGGAAGCACGATGACAGACTGGATAGGGTCCGCCCAACAGCAGGAGAACACATATGGCGACCACAATTTGCACTTGGAATATCAATTCAGTTCGCTTGCGCGCGCCTATTGTCGAACAGCTGATGAAGGACGAAGCGCCGGATGTTTTGTGCCTGCAAGAATGCAAAAGCCCGGTCGAAAAGTTCCCATCCTTTGCCGATCTTGGGTATGGCCATGTGGTTGCGCGAGGGCAAAAGGGATATAACGGCGTTGCTATCTTTTCCAAAACACCCATAGAAGATCTAGGTGATCAGGATTTCGCCAGCTTAGGGCATGCACGCCACGTTGCGGGGCGGCTTGAAAACGGGCTGGTGATCCAAAATTTCTATGTGCCTGCCGGCGGCGATATTCCTGATCGCGAAAAGAATGAGAAATTCGATCAAAAACTGCGCTACCTCAATGACATGCGGGATTGGTTCCGCAAGGACACTCCGACCAAATCTGTGCTGGTTGGTGATTTGAATATTGCACCACGTGAAGACGATGTCTGGAGCCACAAGCAGCTTTTGAAGGTGGTCAGCCATACTCCGATTGAGGTCGAGCATTTAGCCGAAACTCAGGACGCAGGAAAATGGGTCGACGTCACACGCCAAGATATCCCCGAGGGCAATTTGTATTCCTGGTGGTCTTACCGCGCCAAAGATTGGGATGCCGCAGACAAAGGGCGCCGATTGGATCACGTTTGGGCGACACCGGACATTTCAAATGCCGCACATTCCAGCCGCGTTTTGCGCCATGTGCGGGGATGGGAAAAACCAAGCGATCATGCGCCAGTTTTCGCAACATTTGACATCTGATCGTTGAGGCAAGGCTGGACTGAACACTTGCAACCTTTGCGGTCCTGCGCCATCTAAGCGAATAGTAAGCTGACACGAGGGATGTGACGATGGAATTGAATCTTGGCGCCGCTCCAGACGCGGGCGATCTCATCAAAGATGTGAGCGAACAGGACTTCATGGCTGAGGTGATCGAAGCCTCGATGGAAACACCTGTCATCGTGGATTTCTGGGCCCCATGGTGTGGGCCGTGTAAAACGCTTGGCCCGATGTTGGAAGACGCCGTCACAGCTGCAAAAGGTGCAGTTAAGATGGCAAAGGTCAATGTGGACGAAGCACAAGGGATCGCGGGCCAATTGCGTGTTCAGTCTATTCCAACGGTCTATGCCTTTCATAAGGGTCAGCCGATTGACGGTTTTCAGGGCGCGGTTCCGCAATCTGAAATTACGGCTTTTGTTGAACGCGCTATTCAAGCAGGCGGCGGGGAATCCCCGGCAGACACATTGAACGATGCTGTTGACGCCGCCGAAGAAATGTTGACCGAAGGGGCGGCAATCGACGCAGCACAGACCTTTTCGGCCATTCTGGGCGAAGACCCAAATCACGCCGGCGCGTATGGCGGGCTTGTGCGGTCTCATATTGCGATGGAAGACCTGGATCAGGCCGAAGCCATCTTGAATGGTGCACCTGCTGAAATTTCTGGTGCGCCCGAGCTCGAGGCGGCCGCCGCGCAAATCGCGTTGGCCCGCCAAGCGGCTGATGCAGGTCCTGTTGCCGACTTGAAGGCGAAGGTCGCCGCTGACGAGAACGATCATCAGGCGCGATTTGACCTTGCACAGGCCTTGCATGCTGCCGGGGAAGCGGAAGAAGCCGTGGATCAGCTGCTTGAGATTTTCCGGCGTGATCGCGAATGGAATGATGGCGCAGCCAAAGCGCAATTGTTCACCATTTTTGACGCGCTCAAGCCCACAGATCCTATTGTTTTGGATGGTCGGAGAAAATTAAGTTCGATGATATTTGCCTGAAGCGATCTGACCGCTAGTTTAGTAGAGCATGACAATATTATCCGACCTCCCCGAGACTATACCCGTTTTCCCGTTGCCCGGGACCTTGTTGTTACCTCGGGCGCGTTTGCCGTTGCATATTTTTGAACCCCGTTATCTTCAGATGATGGATGATTGCCTGAAAACATCGACCCGATTGATTGGCATGGTTCAACCCAACGAAGTGCCCGGACGTCAGGGGCATGGCTTGCAACGTATCGGATGCGCGGGCCGTTTGACGCAGTTTTCTGAAACCGAAGACAATCGATATCTTGTGACCCTCACGGGCATTTCGCGGTTTCGCGTGTTGTCAGAAGTCGAAGGTTTTTCACCGTATCGGCGGTGCAAAGTGGATTGGAACGGCTTTGACAGGGATTTGGGTGACAGCGAAGGCGATGCCAAGTTTGACCGGTCGGAATTCATGGCCTTGTTGGAACGGTATTTCGATACGCGGGGATTGTCCGCAGATTGGGACACGCTGAAAGAAGCAGATGATGAATTGCTGCTGAATTCGCTGTCCATGATGCTGGATTTCGAACCTGAGGATAAACAGGCTTTGCTTGAAGCACCGTCCTTGTCGACACGCCGCGAAACACTGGTAACATTGATTGAATATGCGCTGCTTGGCGGTAGCGAGGGTGAGGTGATGCAATGAGCAATACGTGGGATCGCCGCATGTTAGAGGCGTTGGTTTGCCCTATTTCGCAAAACCCGCTGCGTTATGATGCAGAACGCAGCGAACTGATTTCGGAAAGTATGAATTTGGCATACCCGATCCGCAATGGAATCCCGGTCATGCTGGAAGACGAAGCCCGAAAGCTGGATTAACGATTACCGCATCAGCTGCGGTAATTCACCCGTCAGGCCGGCAGCTTCTCGGATAAAGTTACGGCGCAGACCGGGCAGGCCATTGATCACGCCCATTCCCAAATCGCGTCCAATCCGCAGCAGCGGGTTGTCGTTCGAGAACAGGCGGTTGAATCCATCGGTGGCGATGGCAAGGGTCGTGTTGTCAAACCTGCGCCATTCCTCATAGCGACGCAGGACTGGGACAGCCCCCAAATCTTCGCCGCGATGTCGTGCCTCGCCTAAGACTTGGACCAACGCCGCGATGTCACGCAGGCCTGCATTCAAGCCTTGCCCTGAAATTGGATGAACGCCGTGTGCCGCATCCCCAACCAAGGCGACCCGTGGGGCGATCATGTTCTGGGCAAGCGAAAGTGACAAAGGATAGGTAAACCGATCCCCTGCCAGTTTGATCTGGCCAAGGAAATCGCCAAAACGTGGGCGTAGCATTGTCAGATATTCATCTTCGGGCAGGGCGTTAAATAAGCCGGCATTCGCATCCGTTTCCGACCAAACAATCGAACTTTTATTCCCTGGCAGGGGTAAAATGGCCAAAGGCCCCGCTGGCATAAAGAACTGATGCGCAATGCCATCGTGAGGCAGTTCGTGTTCGATGGCCGCGACCAGTGCCGTTTGGCTATACCGCCAGCCCGTGCGTTTGATGGCGCTGCGCTGTGCCACGCCGCTGCCACGCCCATCTGCCCCAACAATCAACAACGCGCTTAGCGTTGTGCCGTCATCAAGGACAACGGAAACGCCGCCCGGTTGGCTGTCTTGGGATACAACGGTCTTTGGGGCAAGATGCGTAATCAGCGGGGCGTTTGCGATGGCCTTCAGCAAGGCAGGGCGCAGGTGCCGGTCTTCGATCATATGCCCCATTGGGCCTTCTTCGATCTCAGTATGGCTGAAATGCATAAAGAATGGCGATGGACCTTCCCCGGCGCGTCCATCGCTGACTTTGATGTCCAGAATGGGTTGGGCGTTGCTTGCCAAATCTTCCCACAACCCCAATGCCTTAAACATCCGACAAGAGGTCAAAGCCAGCGCATAGCTGCGCCCATCAAAGGCTGGCGTCTTTTGTGTGGTGTTGGGAATGGCATCAATCAATGTGACGCGCAAACCGTCCTGCACCAGCGCCAAGGCCAGTGTCGCACCGTTCAACCCACCACCAACAATGATTACGTCTGCATCGCATGTCATAACTTTGGATATGAGCGCAGGCTTTGGCATTGTCCATGCGCCCTCGTGCCGCTACCGTTGGCTTCGAAGCGGAAGGAATACAGATGCAGCATTGGCTGGCCATGGGCCTCGCAGATTTGGGACGCGGTATTGAAGCAGGTGACATTGACCCTGTCGCGTTGACGCAAACGTATCTGGACGCAATCGACGCACATGATTTACGTGACAAGGTTTATTCCATCGTCACCGCAGAACGGGCAATGGCCGAGGCCGAAGCAGCAGCGCATCGCGCCCGGATTGGTCAACGTCTGTCTTTGGTCGATGGCGTCCCGATCAGCTGGAAAGACCTGTTTGATACGGTAGATATCGTCACCGAAGCTGGATCTAAGTTATTGGCGGGGCGTATCCCAAAGAAAGACGCGTTGGTTTTGCAGAATGCATCCGCCAGCGGGTTGGTTTGCCTTGGCAAAACACACATGAGCGAATTGGCGTTTTCTGGCTTGGGCTATAATCCGTCAACTGCCACGCCGCCTTGCGTCAATGATGCAAATGCCGTTCCGGGTGGGTCATCCTCGGGGGCGGGGGCGTCCGTTGCGTTCGGATTGGCAGCAGCTGCCATTGGGTCAGACACAGGCGGGTCTGTTCGAATTCCGTCGGCATGGAATGATCTTGTCGGGTTGAAAACAACATCTGGGCGTATCAGCCTAGAAGGGGTTGTACCCTTATGTCTTGATTTTGATACGGTGGGCCCTTTGACACGAACCGTCGAAGACGCGGGGCTGATGCTGGCCGCATTGGAGGGGCGAAAGCCCGCAGATTTGCGCGGCGCAACCCTGAAGGGGCGCCGATTTGGACTTTTACAAACCGTTGTTCTGGACGATGTGCGAGAGGCCCCCGAAGCAGCATTTGAAAATGCGGTTGATCGTCTGCGCCAAGCAGGGGCAGTGGTTGAACAGATCGAGGTGCCGGAACTTGAGGGCGCAGATGGCCCGATGGCATTGTCCAGCACTCTGTTTCCCGGCGAAGCTTATGGGTTGTGGCGTGACGTTATCGATGAACATCCCGAAGCCATGTATGAAGAAATCCTTCATCGTTTTCGTATTGGCCTGAATTATTCTGCACCTGACTACGTGGCGGCGTGGGCGCGTCTTCGTGCGGTGCGGACCATCTATGACCAAAAAACAGCCGAATTTGATGCCATCCTTGCCCCGACAGCACCCAACTTACCGCCCAACCTTGAGCGGCTTTTGACGGAAGACGATTATTACAAAACCGAGAATCTACTGGCGTTGCGCAACACTCGGGTCGCAAATTTGATGGGACTATGTGCGCTGACCTTGCCCACAGGTGTGCCCAGCTGCGGGATCATGCTGATGGGTAAGCCAAATTGCGAAGAAGCGTTGTTGCGTATCGGTGTCGCGGCGCAAGAGGCGCTTTCATAAGCGGCGCAAATGCCACAATGCGCCATCATCCTCCGCTTTTTCTGGACGCAGGACTCTGCCTTGGGTTAGTTTGACCCAAACGGAGCGTTTATGACCCCGGACAGAGGCAGTATTGATGGAACTACCCGAGCGGTTTTCGAACCTTCCGGCTTACGCATTCCCGCGCTTGCGCGCGTTATTGGATCATCATGCGCCCGGTGGCGACGTGGTTCATATGACCATTGGGGAACCAAAACACGCATTTCCTGCATGGGTCAGCGACGCAATTGTCGAACATGCTCAGGGGTTTAACAGCTATCCACCAAATGAAGGCGCGCCAGAGTTGCGCCGCGCGTTTGCCGGTTGGCTCAAACGTCGTTACGGCGTTGAAAAAGATCCAGACGTCCACGTGATGCCCCTCAATGGGACACGCGAGGGGCTTTATAACATCGCGATGGCGCTTAGCCCTGAAACAAAGAACGGCAAACGTCCGGCCATTTTGATGCCCAACCCGTTCTATCAGGTCTATATGCTTGCGGCGATTTCCGCCGAAGCAGACCCAGTTTTGGTACCTGCAACAGCACAAACAGGGCATTTGCCAGACTTTGCGGGACTTGATCGCGACGTGTTGGACCGTACTACGGGTGTTTATATCTGTTCGCCTGCCAACCCACAGGGCGCCGTCGCGGATCAGACCTATTGGGCGGATTTGTTGGCCTTGGCCGAAAAGTATGATTTCCAGATTTACGCCGACGAATGCTATTCCGATATTTATCGCGGCGCGGCCCCAATTGGCATTTTGGAAGTTGCCAATGCGATTGGTGCGGACCCTGAACGCGTTGTTGCGTTTCATTCGCTGTCCAAACGATCCAACCTACCGGGCTTGCGTTCGGGATTTGTGACAAGCGGCCCGCGTACAATGCGCGAAATCCGCCAATTGCGCACATATGCTGGCACTCCGTTGCCTCTACCGCTGCAGATGGCTGCTGCGCGCGTGTGGGATGACGAAGACCATGTCATCGAAAACCGCGCTTTGTATCTTGAGAAATTCGAAGCGGCGGATCGTATTCTGGGTAACGTCCCGGGGTATATGAAACCAGAAGCCGGGTTTTTCCTATGGCTTCCGGTCGAAGACGGTGAACTGGCCGCTTTGCGGTTGTGGCAAGAAACAGGTGTCCGCGTTCTGCCGGGCGCGTATCTGGCCCGAGAAATTGACGGATTTAACCCTGGTCAGGGATTCATTCGGGTCGCGATGGTGGCCCCAAAAGCCGAGATGGAGCGAGGCCTCGAGGCCATTCGCGATACCATCTACGGCGCATAAAAAGTGAGACGAGGCAAAACAATGGCGATTATTGGTGACCGTGACCCCTTTTTGGATAGCCAGATGCAGGCCGCTGTCGAAAGACGCAGCAAAGAACTGATTGGCATCGCGTTATTGCTTTTGGGTCTGGTGACTGCTGCAATGTTGTGGAGCTATTCACCAGAAGATCCAAATTGGTTGGTGTCCACTGATGCGCCGGTTCAGAACCTATTGGGTCGCTTTGGCGCTTCAGTTGCCGCGCCTTTATCGATGATTGCGGGGCAGGGTGCATGGGGTATCGCGCTGGTTCTATTGGTCTGGGGTGTCCGGTTTTCGGCTCATGCAGGGCAAGAACGTGCATTGGGTCGAGTCATTTTCGCGCCGATTTGGATTGCGTGCGCTTCTATTTATGCAGCTACTTTGACGCCTGGTCCGGTTTGGGCAGAAACACACAGCTTTGGCTTGGGCGGGTTGTTCGGCGATACCGTCATGGCCGTCATCCTGACCGTGCTTCCGTTTGGTTCGATCCTTGCCATTAAATTGATGTCCCTCGTGATGGCTGTTGCCATCATCGGATTTGGTGCATTTATCCTGGGCTTTACCCGCCCGGAATTGGCGCGCATTGGGCGGTTTTTGTTGCTGGGCCTGATCATGTTCTATGCGACATTGATGACCGCGTTGGGTCGCACTGCATCGGGTGCGGTGAGTGCCGCACGCGACCTTCAAGCGCGTCAATCTGAACGTCGCGCAGCCAAGCAAAGTGCAGCTCAAGATGCAATCGCCACCGAAGAATACGCGCAGTCTTGGGATGAAGACGACACCGTGGACGAAGATGACGCGCCCAAGACGGGTTTGCTGTCGCGCATGCCGTCTTTGATCCGTCGTTCTGAGCCCATGCCGGAACCAGAACTTGTAGAACCTGAATTTAATGCAGAAGACATCCCGGCCCCCGGTGAAGACCGGATTAAAGCTAAAATAGCGGATGTCATCAAATCGCGTGTTCGCAAGGTCCCTGTTCTCAGTATCGATAATGTTGCACCTTTGACCCATGGTCGCGGGCGCGGACCTGCTCCGCTTATCCTTGATACAACACCGTCAGCCAGTCGCGAGGAACCACCTCTTACAACCAATTCTGCAATGCAGCCTC
Organism: Paracoccaceae bacterium; assembly: GCA_039960995.1. Lineage (GTDB taxonomy): Bacteria > Pseudomonadota > Alphaproteobacteria > Rhodobacterales > Rhodobacteraceae > JABSSA01. The sequence continues at coordinate 142,463 of JBDVKF010000006.1, forward strand.
AGTTTGCAGAACATAATCACGGTATTGAAGATCCAGTTCTTGATGGTTCTGATCCAATGTTCGACGCGGTTGATCCGATGTTGGATGCGATGGACCCGGTAACAGAGGATTCATTCACACCTGCGCTTCACCCCGCACCTGTTATCCCCGTGGCCGAACCGCGCAAGGTTGTGCAACAGCCCACGCGGAAGGTCTTGCAACCGTCCAAACGCGCGCAAGCCGAAGCACAACCATCGCTTAGCTTTGAAGACTCTCAACAGACATATGAGTTGCCGCCGCTGAACTTGTTAGAAGACGCGGTTACGATCCAACGCACGCATCTGAGCGACGAGGCGCTGGAAGAAAATGCGCGCATGCTGGAATCGGTTCTGGATGATTACGGCGTCAAAGGCGACATCGTCAGCGTGCGTCCCGGCCCTGTTGTCACGATGTACGAACTTGAACCGGCGCCTGGGTTGAAAGCCAGCCGCGTGATTGGGTTGGCCGACGATATCGCGCGGTCCATGGCCGCATTGTCAGCGCGGGTGTCCACCGTACCCGGACGGTCCGTCATCGGTATCGAATTGCCAAACGAAAACCGGGAACGCGTGCTTTTGCGCGAAATCCTTTCGGCCCGGGAATTTGGCGACAGCAACATGAAATTGCCGTTGGCTTTGGGCAAAGACATTGGCGGCGGTTCCGTTGTCGCTAACCTTGCCAAAATGCCTCACCTGCTGATTGCGGGTACGACAGGTTCAGGTAAATCGGTTGCGATCAACACGATGATCTTGTCGTTGTTGTTCAAGCTGACCCCCGAAGATTGTCGTTTGATCATGATCGATCCAAAGATGCTGGAACTCAGCGTTTATGACGGTATTCCGCATCTTCTGTCCCCAGTTGTGACAGACCCGAAAAAGGCGGTTGTTGCCTTGAAATGGGTCGTTGGGGAAATGGAAGAACGGTATCGCAAGATGTCCAAAATGGGCGTGCGCAATATCGACGGGTATAACGGACGTGTCGCCGAAGCGTTGTCAAAGGGCGAATTGTTTTCGCGTACTGTGCAAACGGGGTTTGATGATGACACCGGCGAACCCGTGTTCGAAACTGAAGAGTTCGAACCTAAGAAACTGCCCTATATCGTTGTTATCGTCGACGAGATGGCTGATTTGATGATGGTCGCGGGTAAAGAAATCGAAGCTTGCATCCAGCGTTTGGCGCAAATGGCGCGTGCATCAGGTATTCACTTGATTATGGCCACACAGCGGCCATCGGTGGATGTCATTACGGGTACGATCAAGGCCAACTTCCCCACGCGGATTTCGTTCCAAGTTACATCGAAAATCGACAGCCGCACGATCCTTGGTGAAATGGGTGCCGAACAATTGTTGGGCATGGGCGATATGCTGTACATGGCGGGCGGGGCGAAAATCACCCGTTGCCACGGCCCATTTGTTTCGGACGAAGAAGTTGAGGAAATCGTCAACCACCTCAAGGCCTATGGTCCGCCTGAATATGTGGGCGGTGTTGTTGAGGGTCCAACCGACGATAAAGCAGGCGGCATCGATGCGGTGCTTGGCTTGAACACAGGCGGAAACACCAACGGCGAAGACGCGTTGTATGATCAAGCGGTTGCCATTGTGATCAAAGATCGCAAATGCTCAACATCTTATATCCAGCGTAAACTGGCCATTGGTTACAACAAGGCGGCGCGTCTTGTTGAGCAAATGGAAGACGAAAGCATCGTCAGTTCCGCCAATCACGTCGGTAAAAGAGAAATCTTAATCCCGGAACAATAAGCGCCCCAATGGGACCACACACCGGAGCGCATAGCGCGAAGCAGGGCCACCGAAATACGGTAGCCCTGCTTCGCTGAATCATTAGTCAATGAAGTGTCGTTTGTTGCCGCTGAGGTGACGGGCCCTTGTTCGCCATTTGTCGAGGTGCGCACAGGTTCATTCGTTTTAGGGCAAGGCCAAAATCTGTGGCCAGTGACGTGATCAAAGGTGCAACATCGGCGCGCACCAACAAGGTTGCGATAAACATCGCGTCGTCCCGGTCACCTGTCGCTGCCGTCCCGATGAAATTCGCAAAACAAGATTCGTCTGACCCTAAACATTTGCAATGTACCGAATGCCGCATCAGCGGTCTTCGCCCGTGCTGAGAGCAAAGCCGGAAGAGATCCTCAAACGTCTGCATCGCTTTGCGACCCTGATCAACGCCCAGATGGGACGCAAAGTCGTTCCAGACACTTGCCTGAGATTCAGGTCCATCACACCACAGTCGTAAATAGATGACCGAAGCCGCTTCAACCCCATCAAGTTCAGTGATGAAACCGACAGGTGCGCCGCCACGTTTTTGCTGCGCGCTGTTCATTTGGTCAGGATCAGTTTGCCAGCCCGCGTGATGCGGAGAAAGTAGGTTTGAGTTCCAAGAATTATCTGAGCCCGCTCTGCGCCTTTGGTCAGATCTTCTGCTGCATATGTCGGCAGCGCATTTGGAGCTGGGTTAACCATTTCTGCGAAAGAATGCACTGACATCAAACAGCACCTCCAACCTGAGCGAGGTGGTTCAAATGTTCCAATTTATTACACATTTAAGAAGTCCTTTCATCTGCCGATAATCGGGCTTCCTCACTTTGCGCAGAGGTGGCTGGATGGTTGAGTTAATCCTGAGTAATTTAATCGGAATAGTCAAGCCAACATTTTTAGTCACGATAATTCAGCACGATAGATCCCGATTGAAGCCGGCCGGTGTTCGGTTTTCCGCAGCGTATGACGTCCTTCAATCACATCTGGCGTCGTTCCTAATGGGGCAGGCGAGGCAAAACGGGCATCTTGCGATAGCGCCGTTTGTTCAAGGCTTGCCTCGCCGACCAATCAGGATCAGCCCTTAGAGGATTTGCGCCGCAATAGTCCTAGCCCCGCCAGTCCGGACAACAACAAAGGCAGTCCTGCAGGCAAAGGAACGGGTGGTACGTCAGGGGCAGGTTCAACAACAATAGAATTCAATTGACTAAAGGATGTCTGCATCACCAATGAGGCATTGGGGTCCAAGGTGATCCCGAATACATATGCACTGAACCCCAAATAACTGGCTTGCGTCGCACCACCAGTGCCGTTGGCCTCTACCCTGGCCTCAAAGCTCACACCCGTTATGCCACCTGAGTTGGCCAGGTATTGTTCGCTCACCGAGGTGCCCGGATCGCTATCCATTATCGTCGTTAAATAGAGGGCCGCGGGGCTATAGGTGACACTGGCCCCTGTTCTGACGTCAAATAGAATATCAAAGCTGGCGCTGGACAGGGCAAATCCATCGTCCCCTGTAAAATCGGCAGACAGGTCAGCTGAGAACATCCCCGTCAGATCAAACGAAATTGTTTGGTCGGATACGTTGTCAAAGCGATAATCGCGCGCGCCGTCATGCGACGACACTGCAGAAGACGCGACAGGCGCGTCATTTAAACCGATGCGCGCGAACCCGGTTTGATCAATGTCGCGACGCACCAATTCGAAAACGCCATCCGCTGGGTCGTCTTCCAATTCAATTGAGTAATCGACAATAGCCATCGCGCTATCTGTACTGCCCGTAACAGTCGTGCGGCTTTGCTGATTGCTTTGCACCGGGATTACGGGATCAGCGAATGGGTTTCCGACAACAAAGTTATTCAGCACTGTCTCTGTCGCGGTTGGATCATCAATGTCCGTGGTCGCTTCGCTTTCAATCACCAAGCTATTTGGGACTGTGACGACTTCGATCCCGGTGGGGATGTTGCCCCCATTCACCAGCCAACTGTGGAAAACGTTGAGCTGGCTTTCGGCATTGATCGGGGCAGCAAGAGCTGTGCAAGCGGACAACACCACAGCGGTGGAGGTGCAAATTAAAATATGTTTCATGACTATTCATTCCTTATCAAAGCCAAACACAAAAACTGTAATCGCCTGCCGGAGACTAAGACCTGCAAACAATCCAAGTCCTGACGGAGTTCTGACGAAACCTTGACGACATGGATCTGGGTGTGGGGAAGGAATGGTTTTGAAGGTCGAACCCATGCCGCGGGCGAGGGCTTTAATCCGTCGTTTGGGATCGGAATTGGACGAAGGCAGGTGGAAGAATTCCAGGCTAAAATCTACGTGCCTGACAGTGCCAGACACACCATCACGGCGAAACAATTTGTATCGGGGTCGAGTTTTTCGCAAACTATGCAGGAAAGCGTGGAAAAATCGTTCCAGCTCAACGCAATGACAGCAGAACCGTATTTGGTAGATGACCCTTGAATTTTTAACATTCAAATTGGATTTGGACCGGCGCGAATTACGGGATCGAGGGGCGTTGGTTGCCTTGTCGCCAAAGTCCTTTGATGTGCTGTGCTATCTGATCGAACATCGCGATCGCATGGTGACGAAATCAGAAATTCTGGATGTTTTTTGGTCGGCGCAGGTATCAGAATCTGCGTTGCAAAAATCCGTAAGCTTGATCCGTAAAGCGATGCGATGTGATGGGCAATCCGTCGTGCGGACGTATCACGGGTTGGGGTTTCGGTTTGTCCCTGATGTGTTGACCCAACCGGACGTAGTGGATTCCCGCACTGATCGCTCGGTAATACCTTTGCAGGAACAGCGTTTGGTTAGCGTGCTTTGTTTGCGATTTGACGCCTCAGATACGCATGACAGTTCAATTGCAGGTGTGTTTTTGGACCAAGCCCGCATATGTGTAGAAGCCCATCAAGGTGAGGCTTTGCGCATGACTTTGGACGGGTTCACCGCGTCCTTTGGTCTGGCTTCGCGTTATGAAGATGCAGCACGACGCGCCGTACATTGCGCCGTCGCGCTGATTGGGGTGGCCGCAGAATGCAACGATATTCGCACGAAAATCGGCGTAGACCATGGGTTTTTGCAACAAATAGAAGGTGTCGAAGACGTCAGTTGGCATCGGCCCAGCGACATTGAACGTGGTGCTGTTGAGCTTGCTGGGATAGGTCAGCCCGGTGACATCCTGCTCAGCAGTCCCACTCAACACCAGCTGCGCGATGAAATCACGTGTTCTAAAACGGATACCGGTTTCAAATTAACAGAGATACATGAAATGCAAGCCGGTGTGCCCGGTCGACCCCTTAAAAAACCAACCCAGTTCGTTGGGCGTGGTCCAGAAATGGCCTTTTTAAATCAAAGCCTTGATGCGCTTGCGGCGGGGCACGGTCAGGGTGTCGTTTTAAGCGGGCCTGCGGGTATTGGAAAAACGCGCTTGCTTGGGGAATTTCTGTCGAAGTTGGATGATCGTCTGTATCGAGTGGTGAAACTTCAGTGTTTACCTGGTCTTAGAAATTCGCCACTCGCTCCGATCCGGGACATGTGTCAGGCGTTGTTTGGACAAGCACCAAAGGACACGCTTCGGTCAGATGTGGACGCGGCCCTTTATGCCGACTTGATGGGCGACATTGCATCATCCCCACCCGAACTGGCATCGATTTCGGAACATCAGCGCAAATTGCAAACCCATGCATTGGTCATCCGAATGCTGGATGCCATCTGTGCGGATGTACCATTGGTTTTGGTATTTGAAGACGTGCATTGGATCGATGCGACATCACGCGATTGTCTGGATGCCGTCGTCCAAAACGCCACCGACAAACCGCTTTTGGTGGTCGCAACCACGCGCCCCATCGATGATTTGCCCCTTGCCGAAGCTGTCGTTCAATTGCCGCCACTTGCCCATAATCTTGGTTTGCAGCTGTTGCACGACAATATTGGCGCCACTGAAATGGACGACCAGATGGCCGATGTGCTGGTGCGTCGAGCAGGCGGCAACCCGTTCTTTATCGAGGAGCTGGCCCTTGCCGCGCAAAGTGGTGGAGACCCAGCCCAAGAGCTGCCTGAAACTGTTCAAGCGGTGATTTCCACACGTATTGGCGCATTGGACTCAGATGCGCGCAAATTCCTGTACACAATTGCAGTCATTGGCCCCCCGGCGCGGGTGGATTTGGTGACGCATTTGATGGGCCAAGATGCAGACTATGTATCGGCTATGGCTGCTCGATTGCGATTGATGGGGTTCATCCTTGTTGAGCCGGACCAATACAGTTTTCGCCACATGCTGATCAATGACACCGCCTATGCGATGCTCACGCCTGCTGAACGCCAAAACATGCATGGGGTCATTGCCACGTATCTGGAACGCGACAGTCTGGATTGGACACCGCGACCGGAAACATTGGCGTGGCATCTGCAATCTGCAGGTCGCGCAGACAAGGCGTCTGAATATTGGCGAAAGGCTTGTCGAACAGCCATGCAACGGCTGGCGCATCGCGAAGCGATTGTATTTGCACAAAATGGTCTCGTGCTGATGGCTGGTGCGGATATCAATGCGGCAAAGCGTGAACTCGACTTGCAACTGTATCTTGCGTCCGCGCTTGGCGCGATAAATGGATACGGCGCTGACATAGTTGGCGTGGCGTATAATAAGGCGCGCACCATCAACAAAGCGGTCGCCAATCCACGAGCAAACGTGCGGATATTGGTGGGGCTGTGGATTCACGCTTGGGTGGGGGGAAGACTGTCTCAGGCTTTGACTTACGCGCAAGATTTGTTGGATCTGGCCAAGGATGGACCGGACCCTTCGATCCAATTGCAAGCGCATGCAAGCATGGGTCAGGTTTTGATGCATACAGGCCGCTTAAAGGAAGCGATTGAACACCTGCACAAAGGGTTGGATGCGATTGCTGACAGCCCTCCAGCATCGCCACCTGCGCAAATCGCGTCCGTAGCATGTTCCGCGTTCGCCTGTTGGACACATTGCATGATGGGCAATGCAGCTGAAACAAAACGCATATTAGCGCTGTCAAAAGAACTGGCGCATATTCATGAAAACCCGCTTGCGCAGGCCGTTCATTACGGGCTGTGTGGCGAACCTTTTATGGTGGCGGGTCAGATCGAGGATTGCCTTGAATACGCAGACCGTGCGGTGGCTGTCAGTCGCGCCCACGATTTCGCGTTTTGGCTTGGCACGGGGTTATGCCTGCGTGGATGGGCGTTGGGGCAGTCTGGGCAACTGGATGCAGCGTTTGAGGCGCTTGACGAAGGCATCGTTGTTTTTGAGGGCACAGGCGCCGGGGTCGAGCTTTCAAATTGGTATGGGATAAAGGCCGAAACCTTGTTGACTGCTGGCCGCCTCAAAGAGGGTCTTGTTGCGGTTGATCATGCATTGCGCTGTGCGGCGGACACAGGAGATGTCTATTACACGCCGCGTATTCATACGGTTGCCGCCCGGTTGTGGTCCGAATTGAACGATATGGACAAGGCGGCACATCACACGCAAATCGCGACCGATCTGATCGTTAAATTTGGCATGGAAAAAGAGATGACGACACTTTTGATCTGAAACGATGTCTGCGTTCCCAAGGACGTCTAAATCGCGTGTGATTCACAATTGCTTCAGATTATCGCTGATCGACATTCATGTTATCGCATATCAGCCGCTTAGCCCCTATATCGATGGCAGCGTGGTTATAAGGACGATCAAAATGCGTTTCGTTGCCCCTTTTCTTGCTCTTGCCTTCAGTGTGTCGACGGCATTGGCCGACCAACTGCCGTTGAAAGATATCTCGGGATATCTGAACGACATGAAGACAGCAGAAGCCGCGTTTACGCAATTGAATGACGATGGAACAATCAGCACGGGCAAGCTTTATATCCAGCGACCCGGCAAGATGCGTTTTGAATATAATCCACCTGACGAAGCCGTCGTGATGGCGACAAATAATACCGTGATTGTGTATGACCCAAAGTCGAACCAGCAGGCTGAAAAATATCCGCTGAAGCGTACGCCTTTGTCCATTATTCTGGCGCGACGTGTCGATTTGGGCCAAGCGCGCATGGTCGTGGATCATAGCTTTGATGGGACGGCGACGACCGTGACAGCGCAGGATCCAGAAAATCCGGAATATGGGAATATTCAGCTTAATTTCACCGGCAATCCGGTCGAATTGCGTCAATGGATCGTCAATGATGCCAATGGTGGTCAAACAACGGTCATTCTGGGTGATTTGAAAACAGGGGGCCGGTTGCCCAGCTCCCTGTTCAATATCAATGAATTTGAACGGCTAAACGACCGTTAAGCACGCCCGCAAGCGGACAATTGTGCCGCGTATAAATCCGACCGTTGATCAACTTCGCCAGCAACCCGCACCAACCACGCCTTCTTGCGATAGCTGCCACGTGCAAATCCTGTGTGCCCTTCGTGATAGGCAAGATATTGATTGCGCGCGTCTGACAACGCGACGCCGTTTCGGTTTTGGGTTTTATTCATATACCAACCCATAAAATCGGTGGCGTCTTTGATGCGGTTACGCCGAGCGCCAAAGCTGTTGGTTTCGCTTTTGTATTCTTTCCAAGTGGCATCCAATGCCTGTGCATATCCAAATGCGCTGGATTGACGTCCCATCGGAATGACACCAGCGGCGTATCTGAACGGCGTACGCGCGTCCGATTTGAATTTACTCTCTTGATAGATTGTCGCCATTTGCACTTCGACTGGGACACCCCACCGACGTTCTGTTTGCTTGAAAGCGCGCAGGTAAGTCGGGTTTTGGCTGACCAGTGTACAGGCGTTATCAAGCGCGGAACGCGATACGTTCCCACCCGAGCTGCCACAGCTTGCGGCCAAAAGGACCAATGCAAAGGCGCGAAGAAGTCTGCTCATTTGCCTCTCTCGCTTTTCTTGTTTTTTGACATTCTAGCCGATTTTTTTCCGACGGGAAATCACGTTTCTTACAACACGAGGCCCAAAATCAGCGGCAAGCAGCCCACGGACAATAAAGTCGATGCCACAACAAGCCCGGCCACCGCATCTGAATCCGCACCATATTTTTCAGCGATCAGATAAGATGTGACCGCAACCGGGGTGGCGACTTGCAAGATAAGAACCCCAAATGCGATTGGGTCAAGCGTGAACCATCGGCCCACCACCCAAGCAATGACGGCACACATAACTAATTTTACGAAGGACAACGCCATAGCTTTACCTATGCCGACTGGGTTCGGTCTTGCAACGGCGACACCAAGCGTGATCAACATCAAGGGAATGGCCATTTGACCAATAAGTTCCAGCGTATTGGTCAAGAAAGGTGGGGTTTGCCAGTCCATGAACATGAATAATGCACCAAGGATCGTCGCCGCGACCATTGGTTCTTGAACTGCCTTGATGATTGATCCTCCGCCAGACACCAACCATATGCCGAACGTAAAGGACCAGATCGCCATAAGTGCGAAAACGATGATCGCATAGCTTAACCCAACATCGCCAAAGGCAAACAACGCCAATGGCAAACCCAGATTGCCCGTGTTTCCGAACATCAATGGTGCCGCATAGGTGCGCCGATCCAAACCCAGCGCTGCAACCAAACCAAGGACGGCCAATGTGATGCCTGCATAAGCCACAAGTGTCGACATTGTCAGCGCTGTCAACGCAGCAGGGTCAATTTTGGTTTTCATCAACGACACGAAAATTAGGCATGGAACCGCAAGCGTCATGGCCAATTGCGTGACAAACTCAATTCGGTATTCAAATCCCTGTCGAATCCATGCAAAACCAACTGCGGCTAAAAGAAAAACAGGTGCGACGATCTGAAGGACTGTTAATACAAGGTTCACAGACTGTTTCCCTAAATTTTACCGCAATCATTGGACATTGGGCCTCGATCCCGTGTAATCAGTCAGTTATGAGGCCACAAGCTATGCATCATACGCGCGCGAAATATCATCTGGGGCAGGTGGTTCGGCATCGAAAGCATCCGTTCCGCGGAGTCGTGTTTGATGTGGATGCCGAGTTTGCAAACACGGATGAGTGGTACGAGGCTATTCCAGAGGACAGTCGTCCCGCCAAAGAGCAGCCTTATTATCATCTTTTGGCAGAGAACGATCAAAGCTACTATGTAGCTTACGTTTCTGAACAAAACTTGATTGCGGATTATTCCGGCGAACCGGTGGATCACCCTGATATCCCAGATTTGTTTGGTCCGTTTACAGACGGATCTTACCCGCTTCATTTCCACATCAACTGATTAGCTGCGCGTAAAAAGACCAAGGCAGGATCTCTCCTGCCTTTCGCTGTTGTCGCACCTAGTACCCCAAAGCGCAGCCATCTTTGCGTGGGTCAGATGCGCCTTCCAGAACACCTTCGGGATTGATACGAATGGCCTGCGCCCCGCCAATAGGCGTGTCCGGAACGATAACGTCATGCCCCAAATCAGCGAGTTGTGCCCGCACAACATCGCTGTAACCCCGTTCGACTTTCATCTGCCCGTTGTCGGAAAAACAACGGGGGGTGTCGATTGCCGTCTGTGGGTCCATGCCATGATCGACCAGATTGCTGACAAATCGGGCGTGCCCATTGGGTTGGTACGCACCGCCCATTACGCCAAAGGGCATCAAAGGCGTGTCGTCTTTTGTCAAAAGGCCGGGAATGATCGTGTGCATTGGACGCTTCCCGCCCTTCAATTCGTTAGGATGACCTTCCTCCAAGGTGAATCCAGCACCACGGTTTTGTAGCAAAATGCCATACTTCTCAGACGCAATTCCGGACCCAAAGCCGTGAAAGATCGAATAGATCAACGAAACGGACATCCCGTTGCCATCAACGCAGGTGATGTAAATCGTATCTTTATGTACGGATTCCGACAACGGTGCCGCGCTTGGCATGGCACGTTTGGGATCGATAAGGGCTGCCAACGCCTTGGCCGTATCAAGCGACAACATGTGATCCAACCTCGTGGTGTAATCCATGTCCGCAATGAACCGGTTGCGCGCATCATAGGCCAACTTGGCAATTTCGGCCTCGATATGGGCGCGTTCCGATCCAAGCGGGTCCATGCTGGCCATATCAAATTGGGCCATCATATTCAGCATCAGATTGGCCGTCGCTCCTTGGCCATTGGGTGGATGCTCAAGTAAGGTCATCCCCTTGTAAGCTCCGCCAACAGGGTCGCTTTCTGTGCACGCCGTGTGATCAAAATCCTCGGCTGTGTGCAGACCGCCCGCAGCATTAAGGGCCGCGATCATATCATCCGCAATTTCGCCGCTGTAAAACGCATCACGCCCGTCCTTGGCCAACGCGCGCAACACTTTGACCTGTCCGGGAAAGCGGACGGTTTGACCCGTTTTGGGTGCAGCGCCATTCACAAGGAAATGGTCACGCGCCGCACCTTTTAAGGTTTTTTCGTCATTGGCCCAGTCAAACGCGACACGCGGCGCAACGGGTATGCCGCTTTCGCCATACTGAATGGCAGGGGCCAAAAGAGTGTCCAACCCCAAAACGCCAACGGTTTCCGAAAGCCAGCAAAAGGCGTCAATTGCGCCGGGAACGGTAACAGCATGTGCGCTTGATATCGGTACGGCGGTTTCGCCAGCCTGTCTAAGCTGCGCGGCATCTTGCGCGGCTGGTGCGCGCCCCGATCCATTCACAGCGCGGATTTTCCCAGTGCTGGGATCATTCCACAATACAAAGCAATCGCCCCCAATGCCTGTCATTTGGGGTTCGCACAGCCCCAGCAGAATGGCACCAGAGATTGCCGCGTCCATAGCATTGCCGCCACGCTTCATGATGTCGACCGCAGCGTTTGCCGCCAATGGGTGAGACGTTGCGCACATACCGTTGGTGGCAAATACGGGGGAGCGTCCAGGCAAATGAAGATCGCGCATACAAGTCCTTAACTCTGTTGTCAGAGTGCAAGCTACTCTGCTGCCTGCTAAGGTCCAGACGTTTTCACAAAATTTTTGGATAAGTTCCTCGGTGCCGGGCACTGGGTGGGGGCAAAATAACCCGACACCGAGGGAAGCTATATGCAGCTACCCACCCTGTATGCCGACCAATCTAGGCAACTTTGTGCCCACTCAGTGGTGCTTTTGGGGAATTGGAATTTTGCAAGTTTCAAGCGCGAAAGTCATACTTTGCAGTATGGTTTTGGGAGGCTGTTCTATGATATTTCGCGGCCAAAATACGAAATTCGCACACGATTCCTACTGATTCAAACGGAATCATCCTTGAGTCCGACGGCGAGTCGCAGTGTCAGGTGGTTTTCCCAACCAAGCCGCTTGTATTCAACATCTTTCGCCAAATCTTTGATCAGGAACCATCCGAATCCCCCTTCAGGTAGATCAAAAAAGTCGACATCAACTTGTGCGGGGACACCAAGAGGCAGTTTGCCGTCCGGCATCCCCATCCCTTCATCCACAACAGACAGATGCAAACCGTCGCTATTGTGCGTGGCGCGAACCCGAATCGGGCCTTTCGGGCTGCCCTTTGGGTAAGCGTGTTCGACGATATTGTTTAACGCTTCTGCCATAACAAGTTCGACTGAACCGGCCTCTTCCGGAGAGAGCATCAGTGGCGATAATGCCGTTTGCAGTTCTTCCAAAGCAGTCCGAACAGCCATCTCGCCACTGTTCACCGTAATATTCACTGCTTTGATCGAACGAGACATATGCGTATTTTCATGGAAGGAGTGCTGTTATTTTCGCAGAGCGTTCAATGCACCATCGAGTGTCGTGAAAAGTGGGAAAACACTGTCCATCCGCGTCAGTCGAAACACTTTTTCAACCGTGGGCGTTAACCCCGCAAGAGCCAGCTTTCGGTCGCGCCCCAGCTGCTTCATTGATGCGACAATGGCACCTAGACCGCTGGAATCAATGAATTGTACGGCACTGAGGTCCAAGACAACCACATCTGAACCCGACTCAGTTTGGGTGCGCATAGCGTCCTTGAATTCAATCGCGACAGCTGCGTCTATTCTTGCGTTGCTTACAGACACGATCTGCAAACTGTTTTCTGTTCGGCTGGTCAAATTCATGGCCTAACCCTTGCAATCTTTGACTGGAACCCGTGTTTAATCTGCAAATCATTACTAATTCATGAGCATCCATAGGGAGAAAAACATGACCGAAGTTGTTATTGCAGGTGCGATGCGAACTCCGATGGGTGGCTTTCAAGGTGAATTGTCACCGATGACTGCGCCGGAATTGGGCGGCGGCGCAATCAAGAGTGCCCTTGCCGATGCAAAGTTGAGTACAGTGGATGAAGTGTTGATGGGCTGCGTTTTATCCGCAGGTCAAGGGCAAGCTCCGGCGCGACAGGCCAGTTTTGTTGCTGGTTTGGGCGAAGACGTGCCTGCCACGACACTTAATAAAATGTGCGGGTCAGGTATGAAGGCCGCAATGATCGCATTTGACCAGATTGCATTGGGGCATGTTGACACGATGATAGCGGGGGGCATGGAAAGCATGACCAACGCGCCTTATCTCTTGCCAAAATTGCGGGGTGGGGCTCGTTTAGGACATGGGCAAGTGATCGACCACATGTTCTTGGATGGTCTTGAAGATGCCTATGACACCGGGCGTTTGATGGGGACCTTTGCCGAGGATTGCGCTGAATCTTACCAATTCACCCGCGAAACGCAGGACAAATTTGCGCTGACCTCCCTTAGCCGCGCACAAGCCGCCGCCGAAAACGGGTCTTTCGAAGACGAGATTGCGACACTCGAGGTTCAAACACGCAAAGGCAGCTTGGCAATTGACGCAGACGAACAACCTCAAACTGCGCGTCCCGACAAAATCCCGCATTTGAAACCGGCGTTTCGCAAAGGCGGCACAGTCACGGCTGCAAATTCTAGTTCGATCTCGGATGGGGCGGCGGCTTTGGTGTTGGCATCGTCCCAAGCAGCGGCAGCCCAAGGTCTGCGCGTCCGAGCCAAAATCGTTGGGCACGCAAGCCATGCTCAGGCCCCTGGTTTATTCACGACCGCGCCCGTTCCTGCGGCGCAGAAATTGTTGGACCGCGTCGGGTGGTCCAAAGCGGATGTTGATCTGTGGGAGGTGAACGAAGCGTTTGCAGTTGTACCCTTGGCTTTCATGCACGAAATGGACCTGAGCCATGATGTGGTGAACGTCAACGGTGGAGCCTGCGCTTTGGGCCATCCCATAGGGGCGTCGGGCGCGCGGATCATTGTGACATTGCTGAATGCACTGGAAAAGCGCGACCTTAAACGGGGTGTGGCGGCCATTTGTATAGGTGGCGGTGAAGGCACCGCCATCGCAATCGAACGGGTATAACATCGAGATGGTGAATTACGACACACTTGCCAAGACGATCACGTCTTTGACCGAAGGCGAAACGGACCACGTTGCGTTAATGGCGACGGTTGCCTGTGAAGTGCACCATTCCGACCCACGTTTCGACTGGACTGGGTTCTATCGGGTCACGGCCCCTGAAATGTTAAAGATTGGCCCCTATCAGGGCGGGCATGGATGCCTGCAAATCCCCTTTTCCAAAGGCGTGTGCGGCGCTGCAGCCCGGACCGGGGACATTCAATTGGTGCCCGACGTCGAAACATTTCCCGGCCACATTGCCTGTGCATCGTCCACGCGGTCAGAGCTGGTTCTGCCGGTTCATACCAAAGACGGTGATTTGATCGCAGTGTTCGATATCGACAGCGATCTGCCCAATGCATTTACGGAAAATGATGCACAGAAATTGGCGACCATTTTGCACAGCGTTTTTGCCAGATAGGGTCTGTTACAGGTTTCGAATATCTTCGGCCAAGCCGTAATAGCCGTCTTCATCCCCGGTAAAAATGTGTTTCTTGATCGGTTGACCTGTTGGACCGTCTGACAGCGGGCCTTTATTCTAACCATCCCACAGGACTGTTTCAGGATGGAATTGCGACCAGGCGAACCAAAACGCCTGATGGCTTCCCAGAGCTTCTCCGGCTGATCCGACCGCGCGCACGCCTCCTGCGGATAGCTCCAATCTCACGTCTTCAAACACAACGTCTTGACCAGCCGCCAGCGCAGCGACAGCTAGGGCACGCGGAAAGGCAATCGGTGTTCCATTCGCAGTGATCGCACCAATGACGTCTTCATGTACTGGCAGTCGCGGGTCAACATCGCCCACAGGAAAGATTGGGCCATTGGCATCACGGGTTTCTCGCAGGTTATAATCGCGCCCCAACGCCAACGCTTCGACCAAGACTGTTGTCTCGGGATAGGTCCTGCGCCAGTTGCCCCAATCCGTTGTAATGACCGTCATTTGCTCCAGTTGGAGACCAATATCAGCCAAAGGCCCTGTTACAGCTTTGCCTAGGAATGTATCGAAAATGGAATGGGTTTCGATGTCATACATGACCTTGTTCGAACGGATCAGCAGACCGGATGTCCGCAAGATAGGTCGCTTTACGCCAGTTGGCATGCGATCTGTAAAGTAGGCCTGAGCAGCGCCACACAACGTGCAATATGGAATGCCAAGGTCACGTCCGCCCAACGTATCATTCACCATTTCACGCACTTCCATGATCCGGCGGGGATAAGCGCGCGCTTCGCCGTTAATCACAATGCCGAAAACGGTGTCATCGTCTTCAAGCCACGTCGCTTCAACTGCAGTGCTGACCTCTGGGTTATCAATTGCAGGGATGCAATGACAGACCTCGTCGGTCGTTTCATAGAGGCGTGCATCGATGTGCACACCACCCCAATCCACGAGTTGCCATGCGATGTTTCCGTCGACGAAGACATGTTCTAAACCGGGAAGGTAGTTTGTGAAAACACGGCGTTTATGGGCAAGATATCCCGGATAGGCCGGCATATCCCAAGCGATCATTTTGTCGATAATCTCCTCACGTTGACGGCCGCTATCAAAAGAACTGTCCAGGATTTCAGCGGCGACACGAGTTAACGCCGCTCTAAATTCTGGCCGCCAAGCAAAACGCTGCATATCTGTGAGGACCCAAACCAGACGCGGGTCGCGCGTCTGGGCAATGGTATCAAGTGCCATCGTATTTTCTTGGTTCCATTCAGATTGGTTCACTGAAAAGGTCAGAATATCGTCCAAAGCCTCAATCACTGGAGCGGATAGCGGCCCGTCGGGAATTGTTGGGCGTGTACCAAATTCAGCGATTACATAGTCGGGCAACGTTGCACGGCCTTGCGCCCAAATCACGCTTGAAGTTAGGCAAAGCGTAACTGCTGTAACAATGGCGAATAGGCAACGAAGCATAGTGTCTCCAGTAACTTCAGATCTTGCAGCAGAACCTACGCTGATAAAACTGAACGATGGCTTCACGATTGCATCAGGCTTGGGTGCGCTTGCTGTTCGGGCTGTCCTTGGTCTCGAAAAACCTGACGATGGGTAGACACAAAAAAGCCCGCCTAAAACCGGCGGGCGTTTTCGTTCTTTGCTGTGACCGTTCTGAAATCAACCAGAAAACCGGGCTTTTCCCGAACGGTTGATCCGCTTAACGGCGGATGCCGAGGCGCTTGATCAGGTCTTGGTAGCGCGCTTCATCTTTGCCTTTGGTGTAATCCAAAAGCTTACGACGCAGAGCAACCATTTTCAGCAGGCCGCGACGGCCGTGGTTGTCTTTTTTGTGCGTCTTGAAGTGTTCGGTCAGCGTCGTGATGCGTGACGTCAGGATGGCAACCTGTACTTCGGGCGAACCTGTGTCGCCTTCTTTGATTGCGAATTCCTTCATCAGGCGTTGCTTTTCTTCAGCAGTAATCGACATCGGGGTCTCCTTTCGGATCAGAGTGAAACGCGAACGGCCGGGATGTCGTCCAGCGCGCCGCAAGAGAAATCCCCGAATTGACCGGGGATGCGCGCGTATAGGAGATTCGTTGATCTTTGGGAAGAGGTGTTTCGGTTAAACCGGAGCAAAACCCATAGATTGAGCGACCGCCAGTGGCATTAAGGTGATGTCATCGATGTTTAGTTGGCTGCCCTGCACTGTGGCGACGGCGATACCATCCAGCAGAACCTGCGTTGCTTCATCGTCGTTGGGGTCGATTTCCACAGAAATATCGGGTGCGGTTGCACCGCCTTCTTCATACACCAAAACCAAACCGTCGCTTTCAGAATCGTAGTCGGAAATTTGTGCGCCTTGTCCGGAATTGAACCAATCGCCCAATACAAACGTGTCCCTACCTTCTCCGCCGGAAGCGATGTCACCCTTGCCCGTGATAATCACGTCATCGCCGCCGCCGCCATTCAGGAAATCGCTTTCGTCCAAGTCTTGTTTTGATAGGTCGGAATCGACGCCGGATAACGTGTCGTTTCCCCATCCGCCAAACAGGATATCCGAACCTTGGCCACCGGAAAGCTGGTCATTGCCTAACCCGCCCTGAATAGCGTCATCACCAGATTGGCCATCAATGACATCGTTGCCCGCAGACCCCTGCAATACGTCATTGCCCGCGGCACCAAACAGTGTGTCGTCGTCATTATGCCCAATCAAAACATCGTCCCCATCTTCACCAAATAAGGCGTCCGCGCCACCGCCACCATTCAGAGTGTCGTTCCCTACGCCGCCAACCAAGATGTCATCACCATCCATGCCATGCAATGCGTCATCTCCAGCATCACCCAACAGTGAATCGTTGCCGTTCATGCCACCGATTTCATCGTCGCCGCCGGCCGCATTAATTAAGTCGTTATCATCTGTGCCAACAAGAATGTCATCGCCATCACTGGCATCCACTGAAAGGCCTGGAATGTCGAGAGAAGCCAAAGTGGTACCAGTAGAATTGGTTTCGAGTTCGTCTTCATTTTCCTCTTCA
Organism: Paracoccaceae bacterium; assembly: GCA_039960995.1. GTDB lineage: Bacteria > Pseudomonadota > Alphaproteobacteria > Rhodobacterales > Rhodobacteraceae > JABSSA01. Next base: position 160,033 of record JBDVKF010000006.1, read on the forward strand.
GACGTATCGGTGAAATCGACCATGCCGACAGATCCGACAGCCATAATGCCCAAGAGGCTTGCCAACCACAGCATATCAGGTCCTTCACAACGATAAAATTCGCGATCGGGTTCAGCCACGTTGAAGGAGTTAAAGCAAAGCCAATCGATTCTATTTGTTAACCAAGCCTTCTAGGCAGAAGACGTTAACGAAATGGAAAGATTTCAGATCGGTTGTGCCCAACGTTCCGGCTTTTGGACATATGGTAAGTAAAGCGGATGACGTGGATGCCCTGCTTTGCTTAGGCCAAGGTGAAAGACGGGGCGGTCACAATGGGCCAGCAGTTTGGCGACGGCCTCACCTCTGGCGAGATGTTCACCATGCGTGCCCCAGGCGGCAATCACGTCATTTGCCCAATGCGCGCGTTCTTGAATGGTCTCATCATTGGCCGGTCCAATAGGATCAGGTGCAGCGCGCATTGCTTTGGGGTCTGTGTCGCGCCATGCAAAGATGTTGGTAACGGCAAAGCCACCATATCCCAGCGTCCGTGCGCGCCGCTCGCAACGTTCCACGGTCGGATCGTTTTGTACTTCGGTCGCAGTCGATGGGTTTAACATGACGAAATTGACACGAGTGCCCGACGGATCCCAGACACGGGTCAAGCTGTAGCGGTATTTTTCACAATCCGAATAAACGGCAGTGGATGGCGCGTCGCCTTTGACGTGAGTTCGCGTAATCATAATGCATTTCATGCCTGCGCATGGCGACAACAGCAATGTCTAATTCTTAAGCGCGATCAAAGAGCCTCGCCCCAATTTGTGAGGGGCGAGGTTTTGAGCTGGTTTAGGTCAGTTTCTTGCGGAAGATGATTTTGTCATCTCCGTCTGACCAATAGTCGCGAATGCAACCTTCTTGTTCATACCCGACGGACGTGTAGAACCCACGCGCTTGAGCAAACTCCTGTGTCCCAGATGTTTCGACAATCAGGATGCGTTGCTGCATTTTCCAAAGTTGATCTTCGAGAGCGCCAACCAACGCAGATCCAACGCCTTTGCCTTGTTGATCGGGTAACACGGCCAAAGCCAGCATGTTCCACACATTTTCCGCCATGTGCTCGCGCGTGGCATAACACATTCCGACCAAGGTTTTGGTGTCAAAACATGACAACCAAATCCCTGTATCTGGATCCGCGATTACGCCCTCAAGCATCGAGGGTAGCAATTCAGTCGGAAACAAACCGGTTTGTTCGATGATGACCTGAAGGGCCGGAATGTCGGCACGTTCGGTCGATTGAATGGTTAAGTTTTTCATGGGTTGATAAGTCCTATCGATTGTTCAATTGCGCACGCACCGAAAGCAGGCCAATCCGGGTGATCTGATAAGGATCCCCGTTTCTTGACCGAATAAAGCGGCGCTTTTTGAGACGTTTGAAAATGATGCCCGAGCAGCCCGTCAGCACATGGCCGTCGCGGGTGAAGCACGTGACGCGGTCAATTTTGCCGTTCGGCGCGCGTTTGAAATGGATCGATCCACCTTGCGCCAAAACGTGCAAAACACGTTGTTCGTGTTTTGAGATGTTCATTAGATTTCTCTGAAACTGATGTTCGCAACATTAAACCGCCCGGCAGCGCGCGGGTGGTTTGTTTCGTTGAAAAGAGTCCGATCGTGCGGACCCTAGAACTGGGCCTCAAGGCTGAACATAAAGTCTCCGATTGGCGTGCGATTGCACGCCTGGTGAATGGATATAGCGGGATGCAAAGTCCGTCAATAATCCAGGCCATGGGCCAAACGAAATTGACCGCGCCTTTTGGGGAAGGCGCGGCCGGTCGGTGTAGTGAGTGGTGGTGGTAATTTAAGGAGGGACGTTATTATTCCGCGGGCACCATGGATGGTGTGCGAAGGTTCAAAACGACCCCACGTGTTTCCATGATCCAAGCGGCCACGATGGCGTAGACAATGTGACCCCAGAGAGCGACCCAAGTGATACCGGTCCATCCCAGAAATGGTTTGTTACCCGTGACCAGATGCGCCATGACATAAAGGGCGAACACCCATAGAACAGCGCCATAGGCGATAGCTGTGCCGATCCAAGGCATGCGTGGCATAACCATCTGTTGAATTGGACGGGCGATGGCAAAATATCCAAGCGCGTAGAACACCAATCCTGTCATTATGTGTACCAGATGCGCCGCACCTGATGGGTTTGCGCCGAATACGGTTTTTAACGTTGATCCAGCAAGGCCAACGGGGGCAAGGCGGGCATAACCAAGGAGGGGCGAAAGCGCCTGGCCGAAAAGATCGAAGGCGACAAGTCCGAATGCGCCGGCTGTGAGGATTGTTCCGGCTGTACGTGTAATAGTCATTTTGTTTCCCTCATTGTTCTGTTGGAAAACATATGTCGTTTATGCCCCCAAGTTGTCAGGGGGGCTCACAGGCACCTGATCGACTGAAAGAAATTTCTGTAACAATTGGCCTTTGACGCGGCGTCCACAATAACGCGCGTGTGAGGTTAGCGCTTGCATCTGACACACAAAACGTCAGGCATTTCCGGTTTTGTAACAATTGGGTCGAATTAAGGCTCAGATCGCAGGTGAGGTTACAAGTTGAACACCCTGCTGGGGTGCAATTCGCCAGCTTTGTATCGCCCAACAGCGACGGGTTTGCCTTGGTATGACGCCCAAGCTTCGTCGCCAAATTCAACATCTTGGGCAATGACCATGCCTGGATTGCCGTTCAACAGGCGTACATTGCCTTGATCCGTGGTTTTGACCTCGGGCAATTCAGAAAGACCTTCAGCAAGGGGGCGTAAATATGTGTCCAATTCCGGGGTTTGCGCCATTTGTTCAATTTGCTCGATTGTCAGGCCGTCTTTTGCATCGAACGGACCGGACCAGACACGGCGCAATACTTTGACATGGCCGTAACATCCCAATGCCTGCCCAAGATCACGCGCGATTGAGCGGACATAGCCGCCCTTGCCGCAGATCATTTCCAGCGTGGCGTGATCGGCGTCAGGTCGATCAACCAAGATGAGTTCTTCAACCCAGAGCGGGCGGGCTTGGATTTGAACGTCTTCCCCATCGCGGGCCAATTTATAGGCGCGTTGACCGTCGATTTTAACGGCTGAGAACTTTGGGGGAACTTGCTGGATGTCACCGACGAACTGGTTCAATTCCGCCTTTATCGCCTCATCATCAGGGCGCAGGTCGCTGCTGGCGATAACTTCACCTTCAGCGTCATCTGTATTTGTGGCCTGTCCCAACCGGACAGTGAACGTATACGCCTTGAGCGCGTCAGTGATATAGGGCACCGTTTTGGTGGCCTCACCCAAAGCGATGGCAAGAACCCCGGTGGCGTCAGGGTCCAGAGTACCAGCATGGCCTGCTTTCTTTGCCTGAAGGGCCCAACGGACCTTGTTGACAACAGCGGTTGATGTCCACCCGGCGGGTTTGTCGACGATCAACCAACCAGATATGTCACGACCCTTGCGTGCGCGTCCCATGAATGCCTCGTAAATGGTAAGGCGCGGGGCCTATCCCAGACCGCGCGATGTGTCAATTCAGGGCTTCGACGGTGCCGACGATTGGACCCAGGCGGAATCCCGGATCAGAACGATCAAGGTCAGGCGCATGCAGACGCGAAACATTCCCATCAAAATACAACGCTTGATCGATATTTAAGTGATCGCGATACAATCTGCCAAAGGCATGAAAATTCACTGGGCGTCGGGATATTGCAAAGATTGCGGTTTTTCCGTCTGCAGAAGTCCCGACACCATTGCGGATAAAACGCGAATCCGAGTCGACCAAAAAGCGGGGATGCAACGCACCGTCTATGACCAGCATCGGCCCAGATTGCGTGGCGTATTCACAAGTTGGGGCATCGTCGACAAAGCGCACAGTTTCGAAAACATCTGCGCGACCGGGACGTAAACAAAAAACTCCGTTTGGAAGCAGGCCAAAATTTCCGGGCCCAGCATTCGGAATGACCCGCATCAATTCCTGACCTGCCTCGACATAATGGCCAACCGGAGCGCGGTCGTCGTGATACATGCCAGCGTTCATCGCAAAGCTAAGACGTTGGTTTGCTTTTTCCAGCACACGGTTGATCGAGGAAAAATGCCCATACACATCCCCCGCATCATCATACAGAAACAAACGAAGTTGTTCAGAGGTCAGGTCAACCGTGCAAACGGTGTATGGTGTGTCGTCAAATTCAATATTCTCGCATTCTGCGGCCTGCGCAGCCTGTGTGCAAAACACAAGCAAGACCGCTAGAACATACTTCATTCTTCGATATCCTTACGCACGACGTCCTGAGAAAACATAGCACGGGTGTTATCGAGTTGGTCAAATGTTTCGTCTACACGAAACCGTAAGTCTGGTGAAAACTTGAGGCCAACTTTCTTGCCGATATGACGCCGAAGCTCTGATTTATTACGCGCCAGATATTCGATGGCTTCTTCGCGGCCTTGCCCGCCAAGAGGCAAAACATAGGCTGTCGCAATCTTTAAATCGGGGGAAGTACGGACTTCGCCAACAGTGATCGACATCCGGTTCAATTCGGGGTCATGTATGTCGCCGCGTGCCAAGACCTCGGATAAGGTGCGACGGATGAGTTCGCCTACGCGCAATTGGCGCTGCGAGGGGCCGGGGCCATCATGGAACTTGTTCTTTGCCATAATCACCATCTAAGAGGTTGCTAAGACTTTGCCAAGCGACGGAAGGAACTGAAATGGCGGATCGGCCAGGAATCGTAATTGCAGGGGCGTCGGGACGCATGGGGCAGATGCTTGTGCGATCCGTGATAGCAGATGATCGGATGGTGTTGGCAGGGGCATTGGAACGTGCCGGGCACGACTGGGTTGGGAAAGACATTGGGCACGCGATGGGGGGGCAACCCTCGGGCGTTATCGTTTCAGATGATGTTGCTGGTACGTTAAACGGGGCGCAGGCCTTAATTGATTTCACAGCGCCTGTCGCGACGATCGCTTTTTCAAAAGCTGCGGCCGATGCGGGTGTTGTGCATGTTATCGGAACGACCGGCATGACCGACGATGAAATCGTGCAATTGGCGCCTGCTGGACAAAAAACAGCGATTATTCGGGCGGGAAACATGAGCCTTGGCGTGAATTTGTTGGTTCAATTGACCAAACAAGTTGCCGCGGCTTTGGATGAAGATTTCGACATCGAAGTGATCGAAGGACATCACCATCATAAAGTGGATGCCCCGTCAGGCACGGCCTTGATGCTTGGTGAAGCTGCAGCCGAAGGTCGGGGCGTGGTCCTGGGAGATGTGCGTGACAGCGGACGGGACGGCATAACAGGTGCGCGCAAGCGCGGGGATATCGGTTTCACAGCGATACGGGGGGGCGACATAGTTGGGGAACATGACGTTTTGTTTGCGGGTGCTGGCGAACGGATTATACTACGCCACATGGCCACTGATCGGGGATTGTTTGCCAGAGGCGCATTGCAAGCGGCACTTTGGGGGCAGGGCAAAGAACCGGGCGAATACGATATGCTTGATGTGCTGGGGCTCGAGCGCTGAAAACTGATACTCGGCATCGGGAATGTTTTGGGTGTAGGTGATTTGTTGCTGAGGCAATGAGTGTATCTTTGGCGTATAGCGCCAACTTTTCCGACCTTTTAGGTACGTTGGATTAAGTGCAGGCGAAATGTATTTCTTTTGGTGGTTTCAACGGCTGTGATTGGAGTCGTGTGACAAGATAGAAAAACTGTGACGGGCAAAAGCGATATTAGTAGATTTCGGGGAACTTCTGTTTCTGCAACCATAGGTTATTGTTGGTTGAGCGGGAATTCGCCAAACTAGAGGCGCTACAAACGAAATTGTATAATTTGCGGGAGTTTGGCGCGTTTTCCATTGAATGCTTTTGAAACACAATGGCATCTTACCCCTCATAAGTGGATGGCAAAATACTATGAAAGAATGAGTATTTGGACGAGCTAAAGTCAGCGCGGGAAATTGCAGAATATCTGCTGGATCGATCCGGTAGGTCGATTATGGACGGCGATTTCGAAACGTTCAAAACTTGCTTTGCATTGCCTCAATACATGGACACATTTGAAGGTCGCCGCTTTATAGAAACGATTGAGGATATTCGCGATATTTTTGACAATGTCCGACAGTATTACCAGTCAAAGAGTGTCGTAGAGTTGAACCGAATTTGCGTTGAAGCCAGCTTTCGAGATGCGCGCACTGTTGTTTCAACACACGAAGCGCGCATGATCAATAAAGGTGCTGTCCTCGTCCAATCTCCTTACCCTGTGTTTTCCATCTTGCGTCTTTACGATGACGGGTGGAAAGTTGCGTATAGTCAGGTGGCGATTGCAGATGAACCAAAACACAACCAGGCCTTGAGGGGCGTCTTGGACTCGTGACGCGCCCCAACTTTTAATCACTTAAAGGCGGCTTTGTACCACGCGACGATCTGTTCGCGTTCTTCATCCGTGATATAGCTCAGATTTGCCGGAGGCATCGCATGGCTAAGGCCAGCTTGCAAATAAACAGCGCGGGCACTTCTGGCGATGTCGACTGTGTTGTCCAACCGGACCCCTTTAGGGGCCCAATGTAAGCCTTGCCAAACGGGTTCTGCTGCGTGGCACATTGAACACCGTCCCATCATGATGTCATGCACGTCATCGAAGCCTTCTGCGGTGACAAACCGCGTTAGCCGGTCGTCCAATACAGCGTCTTCCCCAGAAGAGGTTTGCAGCGGTGCGGTCGATAACCACATGATGATCAGGAATATCAGTGTGGTCAGGGCCAATGTCCAATGCGGATACCCTTTCCGAGCATGCATCGAATTAAAGAAATGACGAATGGTCACGCCCATCAGGAAAACAAGCGATGCAATCAGCCACGCGTTTTCTGATCCAAATGACAGCGGATAGTGGTTTGACAACATCAAGAAGATGACGGGAAGCGTCAGGTAGTTGTTGTGGGTGCTGCGCTGCTTGGCAATAAAACCATACTTCGGGTCCGGTGTACGCCCAGCAATCAAATCCGCGACCACAATGCGTTGATTGGGGATGATGATATGCGCCACGTTGGCCGTCATGATCGTGGCAGTGAACGCACCCAAATGCAGCAAGGCCGCGCGTCCGGTAAAGACGGACGTATAAAAAATGGACATCACCACAAGCACACCAAACAGAATGACCATCAACAGGGTCATGTTTTGGCCGATTGGGCTTTTGCAAAGTTGGTCGTAAATGATCCAACCCACGATCAACGACCCGATGGAAATCCCAATGGCCTGCCAAGTTGCAAGGTCCATAATATTGGGATCGATCAAGTAAAATTCGGCCCCAAACCAATAGACCAAAACCAAAAGGGCAAAGCCAGACAGCCACGTTGCATAGCTTTCCCACTTAAACCACACCAGATGTTCGGGCATTTGTGCCGGGGCGACGAGGTACTTTTGAATGTGATAAAAGCCACCACCATGGACTTGCCATTCTTCGCCGTCAGCGCCGCTGTCCAAAGGTTTGTCGCGTCGCAGACCCAAATCCAAGGCGATGAAGTAAAATGAGCTTCCGATCCATGCGATGGCGGTTACGACATGCAACCAGCGCGCAGCAAATTCAATCCAGGCCCCGAAAGCGGCAAGATCATACATTTAGGCATTCCATCACATAATTCGAACGCGACGTTAACGTTGCAGAGCCCTAAGGAAAAGCCGAAACGCGTTGATCCCTTTCCCCGAGAGGCGAACGCAGTTAGGTTGCCGCAAATTCCAAGCGGGATCCAACCCGGTATGCAGGTATAACGATGAAACCTATTCGGCTCATCTCTGGCTTTTTGACCGTCGGCTTCTGGACATTGATGTCGCGCATCTTGGGATTTGTGCGCGAAATCATGATCCTGTCATTGATTGGTCCGGGTCCTTTGATGGACGCATTTGTCGCGGCGTTTCGATTGCCCAACATGTTCCGAAGGTTTTTTGCAGAAGGCGCGTTTAACGCGGCATTCGTGCCCTTGTTTTCCAAGAAACTAGAGGGTGATGAAGACGCGCAGCAATTTGCAACGGATGCTTTGAACGCTTTGGCCCTTGTGACCTTGTTGTTAACTGCAGTGGCCATGATCTTTATGCCTGGCCTGGTTTGGCTGACAGCCGCTGGTTTTGAAGGCGACACGCGGTTCGATCTAACCGTCGGTTTTGGCCGCGTGGTTTTCCCGTATATCTTTTTCATGTCCCTTGCGGCGCTGTTTTCTGGGATATTGAATGCGACGGGTCGATTTGCGGCGGCTGCGGCTGCGCCGACCTTGCTGAATGTCTTTGTCATCGTGGCGATGGGAACGGCATACGCATTGGACCAAGAAATCATCCAATGGCTAATCTGGATCATTCCTTTTGCCGGTGTTGCGCAGCTTGCTTTGACGTGGGTTGCGGCGGCACGCGCTGGGTTTGCGTTGAAACCCAGATTGCCGCGCTTTACGCCGGATATGCGCAACCTGTTGATCACAGCTGTTCCAGCTGCCATGGCGACGGGTGTGATGCAGATCAATCTTGTCGTGGGTCAGTTGGTTGCGTCGCAGTTTGAAGGAGCCGTCAGTTGGTTGTTTGCGGCCGACAGGTTGTACCAACTGCCCTTGGGTGTTGTCGGCATTGCCGTGGGTATCGTGTTGCTTCCGGATTTGTCGCGTCGATTGAAAGCGGATGACACGGCAGGCGCACGCGACGCCTTATCCCGAGCAGCAGAATTTTCGATGGCTTTGACTTTGCCCTCTGCTGTGGCTTTGGCAATCATCGCATTGCCTTTGGTTTCCGTGCTGTTTGAACGCGGCGAAACAGGTGCGGATGATGTGGCTGCTATTGCGCTTGCGACCATGGTTTACGGTTTAGGCTTACCTGCATTTGTTTTGCAGAAGGTTCAGCAACCTCTCTTCTTTGCGCGCGGCGATACCCGACGTCCATTTTATTATGCGTTGGTTACGATGTTCGTGAATGCCGCTCTTGCGTTTGGTCTGGTGCCGTTCATCGGGTGGATGGCACCTGCTGTTGCGGCTGTCATTGCGGGCTGGCTGATGGTTGTATTGCTCGCAATTGGTGCCCGCCCCATGGGCGAGGTTGCTCGATTTGATCAGCGGTTTTGGAAGCGTTTGCCGCGTCTGATTTTGTCATCCGTTATCATGGGTGGGGTGTTGTATTCGGCATATATCACGCTTGCATTTGCGCTGGGCACGCCGGGGGTACGCTACATTGCGTTGATTGTTTTGGTTTTAATGGGCGTGATCAGCTTCTTTGGGGCGGCACACCTGACCAAAGGATTGCGCATCAACGAATTGAAGGGCGCCATGCGACGTGGGCAATAGGTCACCTCAAAAAAAAGGCGGCCTGACGCATCTCGTCGGAAATACATCAGGCCATTTAGGAAACTGCATCCTGCCGATGAAGTGGTGCTAATCTTGGGGATCAGTTCTCATAGACGGATGCCGCGTCTCCTAAATAATTGTCCCATGCAAACCAATAAGCAACGTGACCCGCAACGCGAGGCAAAGTCTGACCATCTGGCCCCGTCAATGCGTTTTCTGATACCCGCCATTCAGACCCATTATCAGAGCGCAAAGACCCGTCTTTGGATTTGAATGTATGCGTGCCGCGTTCGTATGCGCGCACGCTGCGTGTGTCTGCATCCCCAAGCAGTACAAGGGGTTTGTCTGCAATGGCGTCGTTGATGACTTTGCGTTTGGCGAAAGCTTTGACAGGCCAAGCCCGTGCCGCGCCAAATTCGCGAATCGCAAAGACGTAGTCCTTTTGCTTGTGATCGCGTTGATCGACATCGGCCGGGAACATCAGGTCGTTTGATCCAAAGTACTCGGAATAGACAACACCCGAGCCATAATCGCGTCGGTGACCTGTATCGACAGACAGGACTTTGGTGTTCGCGTGCGAGGTTTTCCAGCGCTTCCATGATGTGATGACGACGGGACGTTGTTTCAGTTCGATCCCACTGCCGACCAGCGGGCCAACCACAGGCTTGCCGGTGAACTGGTTCCACAAAGAATCCGTTTCGCGATCAAACATGAGCTTATTTGATCGATACAGAAATCCCGATGATCCAAAGATAAGCGGCTTGGAACGTCCATCAATTTTTGTCTCAAACAAAATGCCCGACCCACACAGCGTGCAATAGGCCAATGCAACAGGCACACCGCCGATCACTTCATTGAACATTTCGTGCCAGCCCATGATGCGCAGAGGATAGGCCCGCACGTCGCCGTTGATCGACACGCCAAAAACAAGGTCGTCATCGCGCATGTATTCCGCGTCAGCGGCATTGACCAGATCTGGATTGTCCAGTGACGGAATACCGTCTTTGACAACGCCGCCCCATGCGATTTCTTCAATGCGGATTTTAGGTTTGCCTTGTGCCAAATGCTCTAGGCGCAAAAACTGATCAAAGTTGGGATCGATTTGCAAATGGACGCGTCGCATGTAGGCCGCAAAGGACGGATGCGGTACAATCTGAGGATTGCGTTCTTGCCAAAGCATCCAGTCAAACCAGCTGGTTCCGTGGGTCTCGCCGGTAATCTTTTCCAACGTGGCCGCGATATTATCTGCGCGCCTGTTCGAAAACCGTTGTGACAGGATTAACCCGGCAGCCATGTCTGGGTTGCCGCGCTGCGCAATTTGGCTGAGCCCACTCAGATGTTCTGACGTGGTTCCGAATAACTGTGCCTCAAGCGCTTTGTCCATGCTGGCGTCTTGCGCCTGCAATGGGCCGGACAAAGTTGTGCTGGCAAGGGCAAGGCCTGCAAATCGGCGACGCGTAACGTGCATTGGCAATTTCTCCTATTGATACCGCATAGTTGGACTTGGCGGGGATCACTTGCACCCAACATTGTCGTGAAAATACTAAATATCTTTAGGTTACGAACAGCACAGCCATCAGAGGTAAAGTTTGCCGAGCCAAACTTTAGGCCAGGGTTTGAAAAAAACGAGCGCGTGCAAAGCGTACCTCACACGAAGAGCCCGTCCTTGCGATCAGCTATGTTATTGAAAGGCGCGGTTTGCAAAATGCTGGCCCTCTCGCCAATCAACAGGTCTAACGCACCATACCCACGATTTCGTAAGTTTTAGCCAAAATGGGCGCGGTAATCGCGCGCGCATGTTCCGCTCCGCGTGCAAGGATACGGTCGATTTCCGATGTATCGGCCAATAAGCGCGTCATCTCAGATGAAATTGGCGCAAGTTTTGCGACAGCCAAATCCGTCAGCATTGGTTTGAAAGCGCCGAACTGCTTGCCGCCAACCTCTGCCAGTGTTTGTTCAATGGTTTGGTTGCTGAGTGCAGCATAAATCGCGACAAGATTGCGCGCCTCTGGACGCCCTTCTAAACCAGCCTCTTCCGAGGGCAAAGGATCAGGGTCGGTTTTAGCCTTTTTCAACTTCTTGGAAATTGTATCCGCGTCATCCATCATATTGATGCGTGACAAATCAGAAGGATCTGATTTGGACATCTTTTTTGACCCATCCCGCAACGACATGACACGCGCAGCCGTGCCGCCGATGACAGGTTCCGTTACTGGAAAAAAATCTTGGCCATAATCGTGGTTGAACTTGATCGCGATGTCGCGGGTCAATTCCAAATGCTGCTTTTGGTCCTCACCAACCGGGACATGGGTGGCGTGATAGATCAAAATATCAGCGGCCATGAGTGCCGGATATGCAAACAAACCCAATGACGCGGCTTCGGCATTTTTACCTGCCTTGTCTTTCCATTGGGTCATACGGCCCATCCAGCCCATACGGGCGACACAATTGAAAATCCACGCCAATTGCGCGTGTTCCGGCACATGGCTTTGGGCGATCAGGATCGATTTTTCCGGATCGATCCCGCTTGCGATATAAGCCGCCGCCAGTTCACGGGTGTTGCGTGTCAGATCTTGGGGTGTTTGGGGAACCGTGATCGCGTGCAAGTCGACGATGCAATAGACGGTTTCAAACGTCCCTTCGTCCTGCATAGCAACAAAGCGTTGCATCGCGCCAAGGTAATTGCCCAGCGTCAAACCACCTGAGGGCTGAATGCCGGAGAAAACGCGGGGTGTAAAAGTCGAATCTGACATCTGGAACCTCTGGGCAAATCTTGGAGGGTGAAGTACCACGTGGACCAAGCGCGTCAAGGAGTCCTCATGCATAGCGAACCGTCACCGGTAAACCCGTTGCCTCCTGTTGTGTTGGCATTGTTTTTCGCAATCGCTGGTGTCGAAGTTCTATTCGCCGTGGGCGAAGCAGGATTTGCGGGTGGGCCAGAAGCCATTGGGTGGCGATTGAACGCCATCCGCGACTATGGGTTTTCAGGGCCGGTGTTTGATTGGATGATCGAGCAAGGCCGTTGGCCCCTTGAACATGTGATGCGGTTTGTAACTTATCCCTTTGTCCATGGCGGCATCACGGCGACTGTGTTTTCTGGTGTGATGTTGTTGGCCATGGGCAAGCTGGTGGGTGAGGTCATGGGGCAATTTGCGGTTTTGGCTTTGTTTTTCGGCAGCGCTGTTCTGGGTGCGTTTGTCTTTGGATTGCTGACATCCGAAGCGTGGTTGATCGGCGCCTTTCCAGGCGTTTACGGCTTGATCGGCGGATATACATTTCTGATGTGGCTTAAACTTGGTGCGGCGGGTGCGTCACAATCGGGCGCGTTTTCATTGATAGTTATGTTGATGGGCATTCAGTTGTTCTTTTCCATCTTCTTTGGAACAGGACCGGATTGGATCGCGGATTTGGCCGGCTTTGCCGCCGGGTTTGGCCTGTCCACGGTTGTCATCCCCGGCGGATTTTCACGTCTGGTGAACCGATTTCGGCAACGGTAAGGGTAGATCGTTGAAGGCAAATGTTACCACGCGATGTCTGTGCCCGAATAATCCAAAAAGCGCCCCGTATCGGTGGGGCCCAATTTTTCCAAGACACTGATTATGTTTTGGGCCGCCTCGTCTGGCGTCACGGTAGGATGGCGCCCCACGTATTTTTCGGTGAACCGTGTGGCAACGGTGCCGGGATGCAAGGCGACAACGGCGGTCTGTTTGTGAGAACGGCGTAATTCAATAGCAGAGGTGCGAACAATCTGGTTCAGCGCGGCCTTGGCTGCGCGATAGCTTATCCACCCCCCTAGATGATTATCCTCAATTGAACCTACTCGGGCGGATAAAATCGCACATGCCGATGGACGATCGCGGGCAAGCAATGTGTGAGCGTGCGATAGAACCAACGCGGGCCCAATTGCATTCAGCGTAAATTGATCTGCCATTGCATCTGCATTGATCGATTTAATAGATTTTTCCGGTGTCGCCTCGTTTATTTCAAGGGCCCCTGTCGCGATTATCACCCTGTCGAATGAACCCAACCCGTCCAAAGATTGCGCAACGTTGTCTTGGTTCGTGATGTCCAAACCGTCGTCCCGGCGCGACAACGTGTGAACGTTATTGCCCTGATCGCGGTAAGATCGTGCCAATGCCGAGCCGATGCCCCCAGAAGCGCCAATTATCAATACGTCTGCCATTCTATGCCAATTAGCTGTTTGTGCTTGGGTATCAAGCTTTCGTACAAATGCCCAACACGGTGGAATTGCACCTAAGGGTGGTTGACGCTCGCTCTGTTGTAACACTTCTTGGGATACGGAATTGGGTAATGGATTATCAATATCGAACGCTAGGGCCGGAACAAGCCAAACGGTGGCACAACATGCGTTTAGACGGTGCGCGACAATTTCCGTTGGGGTTTTTGGTGACGCCGGACGAAGTGGCGAGCGTCACGCTGGAAACAACCAAAAAGATCTTAAGCAATGGCTCAGTTCGAGCTGTCTTTGATGGGAGCGATTTGGTCGGTTTTTGTGGGTTTCGCCCTCAGGCTCTGACACGGATCAAACATCGCGCGGAAATTGGGCCGTTCTTTGTGGACTCGCCTTATCAGGGGAAAGGGGCCGCTGGTTTCTTGATGGATCATGTCATCGCAGAGGCGCGGGATCTTGGGCTGATGCAGCTCGAACTGATTGTGGACACTGAAAACGGACGGGCGATCACCTTTTACGAACGCCAAGGGTTCCAGCGGCACGGTGTTCATCCAGGCGACGTTTTAATGGACGGAGAATTGCGGGATTCGTATTTGTACTACCTGCGGCTGTGACGACACGCGGCACGAATGCAGAAATTCCTTACTTCCCATTTAGAATCTTCGCGGTATAACGGGGTCATGATGCACGCAGGACATATCCCTTTTACACGCGCTTTGCGCGGTGCCTTGCGTGGCCTTCTGCTCCTATTTCGCCTCTGAGCGTGCCATGTGGCGCGTCCGCTCAGAGGTAGCCAAACGCGTCAAGAGGCCTAGGACAGACAAAAGAGATTCAATATGACCCAAGACAAAAACCGCGTGTTGATTTTTGACACGACCCTCCGCGATGGTGAACAAAGCCCCGGAGCAACCATGACCCACGCCGAAAAGCTCGAAATTGCCGGGCTGTTGGATGAAATGGGTGTCGACATCATTGAAGCGGGTTTCCCAATTGCCTCCGAAGGTGATTTCAATGCTGTCAGCGAAATTGCGAAACAGTCCGAGAATTCTGTGATCTGCGGATTGGCGCGCGCACAAACCGGCGACATTGATCGGTGTTGGGAAGCGGTGAAACACGCCAAACAACCCCGCATTCACACCTTTATCGGCACGTCCCCTTTGCACAGAGCGATTCCAGACCTCAGCATGGATGAAATGGCGCTGCGCATCGAAGAAACGGTCACCCATGCACGCAATCTATGTGACAATGTTCAATGGTCGCCAATGGATGCGACGCGGACGGAATTTGACTATCTGTGCCGTGTGATCGAAATCGCGATCAAATCGGGTGCGACGACGATCAATATTCCTGACACTGTTGGGTATACGGCACCGCGGGAAAGTGCCGAATTGATCGAACGCCTGATCAAAATCGTGCCAGGCGCAGAAGACGTCGTGTTCGCCACGCATTGCCATAACGATCTGGGTATGGCGACGGCGAACAGTCTGGCCGCCGTGGAAGCCGGCGCACGCCAGATTGAATGCACGATCAATGGGCTGGGCGAACGGGCCGGAAACACGGCGTTGGAAGAAGTCGTTATGGCGATGAAAGTGCGCCATGATATCATGCCTTTTAACACAGGTATCGACAGCACAAAGATCATGAATATATCGCGCCGGGTGGCGTCGGTGTCCGGGTTTGCTGTGCAATTTAACAAGGCAATCGTCGGTAAGAACGCGTTTGCGCATGAAAGCGGCATCCATCAGGACGGGATGCTGAAGAACGCGGAAACGTTTGAGATCATGCGCCCCGAGGATGTTGGTCTTTCTGAAACGTCGCTTGTTCTGGGCAAACATTCTGGTCGGGCCGCTTTGCGCGATCGTTTGAGTTCGCTGGGGATCGAAGTTGGTGACAATCAGCTGAAGGATGTCTTTGTTCGGTTCAAAGAGCTGGCGGATCGTAAGAAAGAAGTCTTTGACGAAGATCTGATTGCTTTGATGCGCACACAATCTGACCCGGAAACGGAACGGTTGAAGATTATGAAGCTCGCCGTGCGGTGTGGGACGGAAGGGCCGCAGGTTGCCGATCTGGTCATGGAAATCGACGGAAACAGCGAACAGACCACGCAAATGGGGGACGGTCCTGTGGACGCGACGTTCAATGCAGTGAAAGCGCTGTTCCCGCATGATGCGCGCTTGCAGCTGTATCAAGTGCACGCCGTCACAGAAGGTACGGATGCGCAGGCAACGGTGAGTGTGCGTATGGAAGAAGACGGGCGGATTGTGACAGGCCAGTCAGCAGACACTGATACGGTTGTCGCATCGGCCAAGGCCTATGTCGGAGCCCTGAACCGCCTTTTGGTGCGCCGTGAGAAAGGTGGCTCAGACAAGGCTGAAATTAGCTACAAAGACGTACACTGATTGCTGTCAGCGTTTCGCGGGGGGTGGCCCAAGTGATGCCCGCAGTTTTATCTCTGTTTGCAGACTTTCAGACTGACCCGCGCTTTCTTTTTCCACCATCGCCACAACTTCACAGGCCGCTTTGCGACCCATTTCCCTATGGGGGACGTGCACCGTTGTCAGTGCAGGCGATACAATTCGGGCAAGTTCGATATCATCAAATCCGGTGATTGAAACATCCTGAGGCACACGCAAACCCATATCAATGGCGTGACGCAGGGCCCCAACGGCCAAGACATCGTTGCCGCACAGCACGACACTGGGCTTTGTCGAGCTGGACATCAGCTTTTTGAAAGCTTCGGCCCCGTTCTCAATCTCGTATGGTGTTTCAATGATGTTCAATGCGCCAACGTCAAACCCGCGTGCAGTCAAAGCATCCGTAAGGCCAGCAAAACGTTGTTGGGCGCGATCGTTGCCTTGTCTGATCCCTGAAATCATCGCAATTCGTTCATGACCAAGGGCGATGACTTTTTCGGCCAATGCCCGCATGGCATCACGATTGCTGAACCCAATAGATGGAAGCAGCGCGTCACTTTGATACGACCAAGCCACCAGTGCTGGCACTTTTTGGCGATCAAGATATTCGTAAATTTCGGGGTCGCGATCATGGCCGATCAGCAGCAACCCGTCGGCCCCTCGGGCGACAAGCGTGCGGATCTGTTCCTTTTCGACCTCGGGTTTATAGGCAGAGCTGGACACCAATAAAGTATACCCGCGGGCGTGCAATTCTTCTTGAAAAGCCTGCAAGCCGCGCGCAAAAATCGCGTTTTCCATGGTCGGGATGATAGCACCGATGGTGAATGTCCGTTTGGCCGCCATGACTCTGGCTGCGAAATTCGGTGTGTAGCCAAGCGTGTCGACCGCAATCATCACGCGCTTGCGGGTGGCCTCTACCACTCTGTCAGGTGTGTTCAAACACCGCGATACCGTTGCCGTGGATACGCCCGCCTTCTTGGCGACATCGTCCAAGGTTGGTGCGGCGGAAGTATTTGGCATTCGTGATCTCTCTATTTGGATTTACCAATCTAATATCATACCAAATGTGATTATGCACCCGGTCAATGTAAGGGCTTGCATTTAATATGTAAGCGCTTACACTCAGCGATGAGCCGATTCATCAGGGAGGCCCGAAATATGTTTCTTGCCGCATCAATCACCGTGTTTGCCATCTATTTTGCGAACGTTGCCTTGGGTGCTTTTGCGAGCAGCGCGTTTTTGGGAGATGTGGGTGAAATGCTGGTTCTGTTCGTCGCGTCGATATTGTTTGTCGTGGCAATTCTGAAAAAAGAAGCTGACCGTAAAAACAAAAACGGCGGCTGAACGGGTCCGACGGGAGGACACTAAATGGACAATGAAACAAAAGAGCTCGCATCTGCAGAGCGCCGGAATTTCCTGAAACTTAGCACGGCTGGCGCATTCACGGCTGCCATGGTTGTTGGCGCAGGTGGTATGCTTTGGTCGTCGGAAGCAGTGGCACAAACAGCCAATGAAGAGCGCGAAAGAGAGAATGCGGCTGATCATGTCATGACCGTCGCAACAGCATATGTTTTGGGTGCGTCACGCAGCTATCCAATCATGCAGTTGGACCTGAAAGAAAACATCCAGAACGCAACAAATGGCAAAGTATACGTCAAGCTTGCTCCGGGTGGTCAATTGGGTGCCGGTGGCGCGCTGGTGCAAAAAGTACAAGGTGGTACAATTCAAGTTGCGCAGCACTCGCTGTCAAACTTTGCGCCGTTCGCATCCACAGTTGACCTGATCAACATGCCGTATCTGTGTGGGTCCAATCAACGTTTCACCAACTTGGTGAATTCAGATTTCTGGAACGCAGAAGTGCATCCCAAAGTCGAAGCCAATGGGTTTAAGGCGTTGTTCTATGTCAACATCGATCCACGCGTCGTTGCGGTTCGCAAAGGCGGCGCCGGTGCCGTTCTAAGCCCGGGCGATCTGTCGGGCGTGAAGTTCCGGGTGCCCGGTTCCAAAATGCTGCAGCAATATTACCGTATGGTTGGCGCGAACCCGACGCCAGTTGCTTGGGGCGAAACGCCTTCGGCTATCAAACAGGGCGTCGCAGACGCGCTTGATCCTTCGGTCGGTGCATTGTTTGTCTTTGGCTTCAAAGACATTCTAAGCCATGTGACATTCACTCAGGCGGTGCCAGACAGCCAAGTGTATTCGTGTAACCTTGAGTGGTTCAATTCCATGCCGGCGGATGTACAAGAAGGCATCATGTGGGGTTCGGAAATGACGGCGCATCAGAACTTGTCCAAGGTGCCATCCGCGCGGTCTTATGCAATGTCTGAATTGGCCAAGGCTGGCGTTGAATTCCATTCCCTCAGCGATGATCAGTTGGGCGAATGGAAAGAAGCCGGTGGGTTCCAGCGTCCTGAATGGGACTCGTTCAAGACCGAGCTTGCCGGATCACTGGACGCCTTCAGCAAGATGGAAGAAGCGGCTGGCACGCAGGGCAAATATTACGTCCACGACGCTTAACTGACCAAAAGCGGGCGCGGATGAACGCGCCTGCCTCTCTTACAACAACGGACATGCGACCAGCCCAAAGGGCTGCGCCTAAAGTTGTCTTCAGGAGTCGAGGCGAGATATGGACCTTTTGCGCAAAATAGACCGCGATGCGGAACGTTGGCTGCTGCTGGTGTTCTACGTTATGTTGGTCATCACCATGGCAATCGAAGTGTTGCGGCGCGAAGTGTTCGCTTATTCGTCCATCTGGGGCGAAGAAATTGTGCGATATTCGTTCATTTATCTTGCCTGGATCGGAGCGGCGGCAGCCGCCAAAGAACGTGCACACATACGCATTGATGTTTTGATGCATTACTTGGGCCCACGTCCCAAAGCCCTGTTATATATGTTCGGGGATCTGGTCATGTTCGTGGTGGCAATCATCGCGTTGTATTGGTCCCTAGAGACGGTTCACGTGTCGGCCAAATTTGGGTCGGTCACCGATGGCCTGCGTATTTCAAAAGTTTGGTTCTTGTTGGCGGTTCCCGTGGGATTTGCCTTAATGATCTGGCGGTTGATCCAATCTTTCATGCGCGATTTTAAAGCCTTACGAGACGGGACACCCGTTTTCGAAGGCGACAAATTGTTTGATTGAGAGGATCCAAGATGCTTTGGAACACCCTTAATCAAACCGTCGAACTGGGCTGGGACTTCTATTTGCCCGTTATCATGTTTGTGGCTCTTATTGCGCTGGCCGTTCCCGTTTGGGCGGCGATTGGCGCAGCCGCGATTACGATGTTGGTCATGTCAGGTGACCTGCCGCTTAGCCTTGTTGGCGAAAGCCTATTCGCGGGTATCGATGCTTTTGCCTTAACGGCTGTTCCGTTGTTCATTCTGACGGGTGACGTTCTTGTTCGGACAGGCTTGTCGCGAAAATTCTTGGACGTGGCCGAAGCGTTGACCTGTTTTGCCAAAGGTGGCTTTGGGTCCGCAACTGTTTTGGTGTGCGGTATGTTCGCCGCCATTTCCGGATCGGATGCCGCGGGTGCCGCAGCCGTTGGTCGTATGACAATCGATCGATTGGTCGAAAGCGGGTACCCCCGACCCTATGCCTGTGCCTTGGTCGCGGCCGGAGCGTGTACCGGCATTCTGATCCCGCCTTCGATTGCTTACATCATCATCGGTCTTGTGCTGGGTATATCCGCATCCACACTGTTCCTTGCCGCTTTGATCCCCGGCCTTGCGATCCTGATTTCGATCTTGGTGACGAACATCATCATGAACCGCCTTTATAACTACGAAGGCGGTGGCATGATGACCATGAACGAATGGTTGGCCAATCTTGGCAAGGCGTTGAAATCCGGTTGGTACGCTTTTATTGTGCCGGGCATCATCTTTTACGGAATTTTCTCGGGACGTCTTACACCGACAGAAGCTGGCGCAACTGCAGTTGTGGTTACGATAGCCATGGGCTTCATCATGCGCACACTGACGCTGGCTGACTTTCCGGCGATGCTGGTCAGTTCTGCCAAGGTCAACGGTGTCATACTTCCGATCATCGCCTTTTCGGCTCCGCTTGCCGAAGCGTTGGCAATCATGGGGGTTCCGCAAGGGTTTGTGACGTCTGTCACGTCGCTGACGAACGAACCGTGGCTGCTTATTTTGCTGATGATCGGCATTCTGATTGCGGCAGGCTGCGTGATGGAGACAACGCCAAACATTGTGATCCTCGCGCCAATTCTCAAGCCGCTCGCTGACAATATCGGAATGAATGAAATTCAGTTTTGCATCATGATGATCACGGCATTGGGTGTCGGCTTCATCACTCCGCCTCTTGGGCTCAACTTGTTTGTTGTGTCAGGGATAACGGGCGAATCAATTCTAAAGATCGCGGCGCGCGCAGTGCCCTTCGTTCTGACGATGTTAATGGTGGTCCTGCTGATCGCCTACATACCTGCAATTTCTACAACTCTTCTTCCCGAAATTTACAAATAGGACCAACTGCCAATGCCGCGCGAATACTTGAAAAAGGCAACCCATACGGCCAAGTCAGATGCCTCTGAAGTGCACGAGACGGTGAAAACTATCCTTGCAGATATCGAGGCCGGTGGCGACGCGAAGGCGATGGAATACGCCGCCAAATTTGACAAATACGAAGGCAATGTTCTGTTGACGGCAGAGGAAATCGAAGCCGCCTGCGCCTTGGTGTCTGACAAGCTGAAACAAGACATTCGGTTTGCGCATGATAATGTCCGCCGATTTGCGCAAGCGCAAAAGGCAACAGTGTCCGATGTCGAGGTCGAAATCGTTCCGGGCGTGCTGGCAGGACAAAAGGCGATCCCCGTTGATGCGGCGGGATGCTATGTGCCCGGTGGACGTTACAGCCATATCGCCAGCGCAATCATGACTGTGACCACGGCCAAAGTGGCGGGATGCGGTCACATCACTGCATGTTCACCACCGCGCCCCGGGATCGGGATCGCCCCAGCCATTGTTTATGCGGCACATATCTGTGGCGCTGATAAGATTTTGGCCATGGGTGGCGTTCAAGGCGTGGCGGGCATGACATACGGTCTGTTCGGATTGCCAAAAGCAAACATTCTTGTTGGTCCCGGCAATCAATTTGTCGCCGAAGCAAAACGCATTTTGTTTGGACGCGTTGGCATCGATATGATCGCAGGTCCAACCGACAGTCTGATCCTTGCGGATGCGACTGCCGATGCTTTGGTTGTCGCCACAGATTTGGTCAGCCAGGCCGAGCATGGGTACAACTCGCCCGTTTGGCTTGTGACCGATGACCGCGCTCTGGCTGAAAAAGTCATGGAATTGGTGCCCGACTTGATTGACGATCTGCCAGACTTGAATCGGGAAAACGCCTTTGCCGCATGGCGCGATTATGCCGAGGTCATCTTGTGCGATGACCGCGAAGAAATGGCGAAGTGTTCGGATGATTATGCACCAGAACACCTGACGGTTCAGGCCGAAGATCTGGATTGGTGGTTGTCGCGTTTGACCTGCTACGGGTCACTGTTCTTGGGTGAAGAAACCACCGTGTCCTATGGCGACAAGGCGACGGGCACAAACCACGTGCTGCCGACCTCTGGTGCGGCCAGCTATACGGGCGGCTTGAGTGTGCATAAGTACATGAAAATCGTCACATGGCAGCGCGCGACACGTGCCGGGTCAAAACCCATTGCCGAGGCCACGGCTCGGATTTCGCGACTGGAAGGAATGGAAGGTCACGCGCGTGCTGCGGATGTGCGACTAGCCAAGTATTTCCCCGACGAAGAATTTGACTTGACTGCCGATGGTTAAGAACGCTCCAAATCCTGCGGCATTGTTTAGCTTGGAAGGTCACGTCGCATGCATCACCGGTGCAAGCTCGGGCTTGGGCCGACGGGCAGCTGTGGCTCTGGCGTCTGCAGGGGCCAAGGTGGTGGGTGTTGCCCGTCGGCCTAAGGCGCTTGACGACCTAAAAGCTGAAATAGGTGAAAATGCCGATGCTGTAGTTGCGGATGTGGCTGATAGGGATGGGTTGGATCGTCTGACATCAGCTGTGTCTGCCCCATTTGGCCCCCCGGATATCTTGATCCACGCGGCTGGTATCAACACGCGCGAAGCGGCAGATGACGTGACGCAGCAGGGGTGGGATCAAACGTTGGCGCTGAACCTGACGGCACCGTTCTTTTTGAGTCAGGCCTTTGTTCCCGCGATGAAAGACAAAGGGTGGGGGCGGATTGTGAATTTTGCGTCCTTGCAAACCACGCGCGCTTTTCCAGGGGGAATTGCGTATGGGGCAACCAAAGCAGGTATCGGCCAACTGACCCGCGCCATGGCTGAAGCATGGTCAGCTTATGGCATCACGGCCAATGCGATTGGTCCTGGTTTTTTCCCGACCGAACTGACGCAAGCCGTGTTTGATGATCCCGACCGCGCCGCGCGTAATGCCGCGCAAACCTGTGTGCAGCGGAATGGTCGGATGGACGATATCGATGGCCCAGTTTTGTTCTTGTGTTCTGACGCCTCTAATTTCGTAACGGGGCAGGTGTTGATGGTGGACGGCGGGTTCACAGCCAAATGAGGACAGGCGCGTCTTATGGACTGAAAGCGTGGGGCTCGCAGCAGCTGCGTTGTTCACCCCAGCTTTTGTATCGTACATGTGTCGCACCGCGCCTGATTAAAATTTCGCGCATCTAAGCGCACCAACTGAAAGGCAATCCTAAGGATGAATTTAGATAAGAAGATAGCGGATGATTTTGTTGCAAACGGGGTGTCGTTTGTAACGACGGTACCGTGCAAGCAGCTTGCGGGCGTGATTGCCGAGATTGACGAACGCGATGACATCTTTCACATCCCGTCCAACAAAGAAGACGAGGGCATGGGCCTGTGCGCGGGTGCATTCATGGGGGGCAAGCGTCCCGCGATTATCATGCAGAACACAGCGATTGGTGTGACGATCAACACGCTTGCGACGTTGACGCAATTTTACCGCATGCCGCTGCCGATGTTGATTTCTTATCGCGGAGAACTGCGCGAGCCTGTGGCCTGTCAGGTGGAAATGGCTGTGCACACCAAAGCGTTGCTGGCCCAGTTGAACATCCCGACCTATCATTTTCACTGGCAAAAGGATGTGGAAGAATTCGACAACATCCTGAAATACACCTTCATGTGCAATAAACCTGTGGCTATCCTAACGGATGCCAATTTCTGGGGAGGCTATGGCGACCAATGATCCGTTCCGAGATTCTAAAAGAGATTGCTCCGATCCTGCGCGACCAACTGGTTGTCTGTAACATCGGAATTCCGTCCCAAGAGCTGCACGCGATTGATGACCAACCGTCGAATTTTTACATGCTGGGCACGATGGGCTTGGCCTCAAGCATTGGGCTTGGGTTGGCATTGGCACAGCCCAAACCGGTGATCGTTATTGATGGGGATGGGTCAATTCTGACCAATATGGGCACACTGCCGACCATCGCGAACAACGTGGCGGATAATTACATCCTGATGATCATCGACAACGGATCCTATGGATCGACGGGGGATCAACCGACCTATACCGGGAAAAAGACCTCGCTTGCCAAAGTGGCAGAGGCCTGTGGCTGCGAGAACGTCATTGAATGTCAGGATGTGGACACCGGCCCGGTACTGCAAAAAGCATTGGACAGCGGAAAAATGCACGTGATCGTCGTGAAATGTGACAGCGGAAATGCAAAAATGCCCGTGATCACAATGGACCCTGTGATTATCAAAGACAGGTTCATGAAATACGTCCAAGCTTGATGTTTGCAGATGCCATTCACAGCGCAGAAGATGCCCGCCGTTTGGCGCGGCGTCGACTGCCGTGGATGGTGTTTGATTACATTGATGGCGCTGCAGGAAATGAAACGGGTGCTGCCCGAAATAGGGCCGCCCTTGATGCCATGACATTGCGCCCGCGTCTGCTGCGGGATGTCAGCGATCGAAATCTATCGACCCAATTGTTCGGGCAAACGGCGAAACGCCCCTTTGGGATTGCGCCGATGGGCATGTGCAATCTGTCAGCGCCCGGCGCAGATTTGATGTTGGCGCGGTTGGCCGCAAAATACGCAATCCCGCATGGGGTTTCCACCGTGGCTTCGACGGCGATGGAAGAGATCATCGAAACGGCCGAAGGCCATGCGTGGTTTCAGTTGTATTTCAGCGGGGACGGGACCGGATCGTTCAAGCTGGTCGAACGCGCCAAAGCGGCAGGGTATGAAACTTTGGTTTTGACTGTCGATGTGCCCGAAGTCGGCAGGCGACCACGGGAATTGCGTCACGGTTTCAAAATGCCGTTCAAGCTGGGGCCAAAGCAGTTTGTTGATTTTGCCCTGCATCCTCATTGGTCATTGTCCATGCTGATACATGGCAAGCCAGAGATGGCCAATTTTCAGATGGATGGGTTTGACTTTGACCGCACCGAAAGTCGCGCCAAAGCGGATTGGGACACGCTTTCGCGCGTACGGGATGCATGGCCGGGCAATTTGGTGGCCAAAGGTGTGCTTGATCCAGAAGACGCTGTGCAACTAAAAACCAGCGGGGTCGACGCCATACAAGTGTCCAGCCACGGCGCCCGTCAGTTAGAAAGCGCTCCGTCTGCTTTTGCCGTTCTCCCTGCCATCCGAGAGGCCGTTGGACCAGATTTCCCGCTGTTTTTTGACAGTGGGTTGCGGTCTGGGGAAGACGCTTTGAAGGCGTTGAAATCGGGTGCGAACTTTGTCTTTTTTGGACGCGTTCTTCAATTCGCAATGGCTGCAGCGGGTGAGGCTGGTTTGAACAAGCTTTGGGATGTGTTGAGCGATGAAATGAGCATTGCGATGGCCCAAACCGGGATGCGTGATCTGTCCTTTGAAGAAGGCTAGAGCTTGGCCCGCTTATGTGTCGCGGACCTTATGTCGCAAAGTTTCAGGTCCTCACAAGCCGACACTTGTGCATTTGGCCTGAGCTGATTTTGCATGACTTAGGGTTTGGTTAAATAGGTGATCAAATTTTCGATGTCTTCGTCTTTCTTCAATCCCGGAAAGGCCATTTTTGTTCCCGGAACAAATTTCTTGGGACCGGCCAGAAACGCGGTCAATGTTTCGACATCCCAAACCAGGTCTGAATCGCTTAGAGCTTTGGAGTATTTAAACCCTTCGGCTTGCCCTGCTGGTGCTCCGACAATTTGATACAGGCTGGGGCCTGCGCCGTTTTTACCTTCTTTTATTTGGTGGCAAGCTTTGCATTTTCGAAAGACTTTCTTACCGGCACCCGGATCACCACTGACGGCGGCCAACGTGGCGGGGGCTGCTGGTGCAGCCTCCGCTTTTTGTTCATCGAGATTAAAGATCAGACGCATCGTCACAGGAGCTGCGCGTGTGATGCTAGGAAGCTCTGCCAGTTCCATAAGTTTGTCGATACCTGCAGTGATGCCCGCATCTTCTGTTGCCAACCA
Source organism: Paracoccaceae bacterium (assembly GCA_039960995.1). GTDB lineage: Bacteria > Pseudomonadota > Alphaproteobacteria > Rhodobacterales > Rhodobacteraceae > JABSSA01. The sequence goes on from JBDVKF010000006.1 coordinate 185,396, forward strand.
GATAAGATCATTTGTTGTGACCATGACCTGAGTGTCCGACAGTCGGGCCACGAACATTTCAGCTTCGATGTCGATGTTTGCACCTACGAAGCTCAGAACACCTTCGACATCGATTATTGTCGTGGCGCCAACAGACAGGGATTTCAATTCATCCATGTCAATCGACGCGTTCAGACTGGCAGATTTCGCGTTTTTGAACACATGTTCGATGATCCGTTCGTTGCGAATGTCGATGTTGGTTTGAACAGAACTCAAATCGATTTCCACGGCGACACTGCCATCTGAGGCAACGGAACCTGTTATCGCCTCAAAACTATGCACTTCGCCGATATTATCTTTCTTTACTGACCCAAACGCGACTTTTGACGTGCTTGCATCCAGAGTCCAACTGTCTGCGGCGACGCTGGTCCCCATGGCCAGAAAGGCAGCAGCGGCGAATTTCATGAGTGATGTTATCATCAAAAACCTCCCAATTTTGGCCACCCACGTGTTGCGGGTGGTTTCGAAAGTTTAACACCCTTGATTTATGTTTTATTCACGCACAGCGAAAATTATTTTGTTATTGAATTGCCAATATACTCAGAGCAAGGACTTGCTTTGTGCGGGGGCGTGGGCAATTTCGCGCTGATTTAACCCACAATCGACCTTTTACCCATGGCCACCTGCGCCTATAAGGACCACCGGTCCGCGCCTTTTGGGAATCGTTGGGCCAATTGCGAATATTTGACAATGGGGCACGCGGTTTAATGGCATTTTTCGACGGATTGGGCGGTCTGTTTTCTTCAGACATGGCAATCGATCTGGGCACTGCGAACACGCTTGTCTATGTCAAAGGGCGTGGCGTGATCCTAAGCGAACCGTCTGTTGTGGCATATCACGTCAAAGACGGAATCAAAAAAGTTCTGGCTGTTGGTGAAGACGCCAAATTGATGCTTGGACGAACGCCGGGTTCAATTGAGGCGATACGTCCGATGCGCGAAGGTGTGATTGCTGATTTTGATGTGGCCGAAGAAATGATCAAACATTTCATTCGAAAAGTGCACAAACGGTCGACGTTTTCCAAACCTAAGATCATTGTCTGCGTTCCTCACGGGGCCACGCCGGTCGAGAAACGCGCGATCCGCCAATCTGTTTTGTCGGCGGGTGCGCGGCGCGCTGGATTGATTGCCGAACCTATCGCGGCCGCCATTGGGGCTGGGATGCCGATCACTGATCCAACCGGGAACATGGTTGTGGATATCGGTGGTGGAACCACCGAAGTTGCCGTTTTGTCCTTGGGTGACATTGTTTATGCCCGTTCGGTTCGAATTGGTGGCGACAGAATGGACGAAGCCGTCATCAGTTATTTGCGACGCCAACAAAACTTGCTGGTGGGGGAAACCACGGCAGAGCGGATCAAAACGTCGATTGGAACGGCGCGGATGCCGGATGACGGACGTGGAACGTCGATGCAAATTCGGGGGCGCGATTTGTTGAATGGCGTGCCCAAAGAAATCGAAGTGACACAGGCGCAAATTGCCGAGGCCTTGGCAGAACCGGTGCAACAGATTTGCGAAGCTGTGATGACCGCCTTAGAAACGACGCCACCCGATCTGGCTGCGGATATCGTGGACCGTGGTGTTATGCTGACGGGCGGCGGCGCCTTGTTGGGTGATTTGGATCTTGCCTTGCGTGAGCAAACAGGTTTGGCTGTTTCGATAGCTGACGAAAGCTTGAATTGTGTTGCTCTGGGAACGGGCAAAGCGCTGGAATATGAAAAACAATTGCGCCACGCGATCGATTACGACAGTTGACCGCGCGCTCTTTCAGCGCACAATGACAGGCACCAATTTGCGAAACGCGCTCTGAGTCTGGATAATGGCAAAGAGCGTCTGCCCTGAATGGTCTGGGCATAATCGGGATGCGGAGTGATAGGTGGCAAGAGATCGGTCTCAGTCAGTAGACTATGCTGGCCCGCTGAAGCGGTTGATGCTGGCCGTTCTTGTTGTTGTTCTGGCTGCAATTTTCTTGGTTTGGCGGATCGACAGCCCACGTGTTGAACAGTTTCGGGCACAGGTTACGGATCGCGTTGTACCGAATATGGATTGGGCCATGGCGCCAGTCACAGGAACCGTAAAGCTGTTTCGGAATTACCAAAGCTATCAGCGGTTGGCAGAGCAAAATCAGGAATTGCGGCGGGAATTGCGCCAAATGCAAGCTTGGAAAGAAGCCGCGTTGCAGTTGGAGCAAGAAAACGCGCGACTGCTGGATCTGAACAACGTCCGCCTTGATCCTCGGCTGACATATATTACTGGGGTGGTATTGGCGGACAGTGGATCGCCATTCCGCCAATCGGTTCTTTTGAATGTCGGTGGTCGGGATGGGATCGTCGAAGGTTGGGCGACGATGGACGGGATTGGGCTTGTCGGCAGGGTCTCAGGGGTCGCGGCAAATACAGCCCGCGTGTTGCTGGTGACTGACGCGTCAAGCCGTGTGCCCGCAACGGTGCAACCTTCTGGGCAACGTATCATCATCGCAGGGGACAATTCCGCAGCTCCGCCTATCGATTTCCTGGAGAATCCGGATCTTGTGCGTCCTGGTGATCGTGTGGTGACCAGCGGCGATGGCGGCGTATTCCCTGCGGGCCTTTTGGTGGGACAAGTGGCCGCCGATCCGGGGGGGCGGCTGCGCGTCCGCCTTGCTGCGGATTACGAACGGCTCGAATTTTTAAGGGTACTGCGCCATTATGGGACGCAACAGGTGACGGATACTTCGGGGGTTGTAAGCCCTGATACTTTGGTTCCGGAGGTCGAGCCAGAGCAATGAGCGAGCTGGGAACATCACAACGAATTTGGTTAATGCGGGCTGGGTTCGTGTTACTCGCCCTATTCATCCTGTTTGTGCATCTGCTGCCTTTGCAAACCAAACCGCCCGTACATTTTGCGCCACCAGACATGCTGATGCTGTTCGCATTTGCCTGGGCTGTTCGACGCCCTGAATTGGTGCCTTCGTTGTTGTTGGCGCTTATCTTTTTGTTGGCGGACCTTCTCTTGCAGAGACCGCCGGGTCTTTGGGCATTGTTGCTGTTGTTGGCAACCGAACGCCTCAAGGCGCAATCGCTGCCGCTTCGGGATGCGGGGTTCTTCACAGAGTGTTTAAGCGTTGCCGCCTTGATCGTGTTCGTTTTTGTGGGTTACCGCGTTATTCTTGGCGTATTGATTGTGGACCTGCCACCGCTTGGAATTTGGATTGTGCATATGCTCATGACATTGATCTGTTATCCAATCGCCGTCTTTATCACCCATTGGGTGATGAGAATTCGCAAATATGCGCCGGGTGATCTTGGACCGGGAGGATTAAGCGCATGAGACGACCACGCGCCGATATCGAAGCCAATCACAAGCTGATCTCGCGACGTGGGCTGATATTAGGCGGGGCGCAATTGGCGTTCGTTGTCGGGCTGGGCGCGCGTATGCGGTATCTGCAAATCGAACAAGCAGATGAATTCCGCCTTCTGGCCGAAGAAAACCGCATCAATATCCGCTTGATCCCGCCGGGGCGAGGCGAAGTGTTTGACCGCAATGGAATCCCATTGGCGAAAAACGCACCAAGCTACCGGATCGTTGTTGTTCGCGAAGATGCAGGTGACGTTGATTCAGTTGTCGCGCGCCTGTCGCAACTTCTTGAGCTTGATGATGAAGATTTGAACCGTGCGATGGTGGAAATGAAACGGTCTCCTCCGTTTTTGCCGATCACGATTGCGGAAGACGTGGATTGGGATGCGGTCAGCCGTGTGTCTGTGAACGCGCCCGCATTGCCTGGTGTCACACCCGAGGTCGGGTTAAGCCGTGTTTATCCCTTGGGATCAGATTTTGCGCATGTCTTGGGATATGTCGGCCCGGTCTCCGATTACGATTTAGAAAAGATCGAAAACCCGGACCAGCTGTTGCGCATTCCGAGGTTCCAAATTGGCAAGGTCGGCGTCGAATCCAAGCTAGAAGAAACCATGCGCGGGAAAGCGGGCGCGAAACGCGTTGAGGTGAACGCCGCAGGACGCGTTATGCGTGAACTGGATCGGCGCGAAGGCACTGCCGGCGCGGACGTGCAGCTTTCTGTTGATGCAAAGTTGCAAAATTATGTGCAGGCGCGCCTTGGGGATCAAAGTGCAAGCGCTGTGGTCATCGATCTGGAAAGCGGAGACCTTGCCGCGATCGCATCGTCGCCCAGTTTTGATCCGAACTTGTTCGTTCGGGGCATTTCCAGCGCGGATTATGGCGAATTGGTTGATAACGAATTTCGACCTCTTGCGTCAAAATCAGTGCAAGGAACCTATCCCCCGGGATCAACATTCAAGATGATCACCGTTTTGGCCGCCCTCGAAGCGGGCGTGGTCAAGCCAGATGACACAGCGTATTGCCCCGGGCACCTCGAAGTCAGCGGGCGGCGGTTCCATTGCTGGAAACGCGGGGGCCACGGTTGGGTGGATTTAGAGAATTCGCTTAAGCAAAGCTGTGATGTCTACTTTTACGATCTCGCCCTAAAAGTTGGGATCGATAATATCACAGCCATGGCCAAGCGCTTCGGTTTGGGCGTGCGGCATGACGTGCCCATGTCTGCAGTCGCACGTGGTCTGATGCCAACCAAAGATTGGAAGCTCAGCGCCCATGACTCGGAGTGGGTCATTGGGGATACCGTCAACGCATCGATAGGACAGGGGTTCACTTTGGCGTCGCCCATGCAGCTGGCAGTTATGACCGCCAGAATTGCAACGGGCCGCAACGTAACACCGCGCTTGGTAAAATCGGTGGGTGGGGTCGAAGAACCGAGTGGTGCAGGGGAGTCCTTGGGTCTGAATGAAAACAATTTGCTGCGTATTCGGCGCGCGATGTATACGGTGGTAAATGAACGGCGCGGAACAGCCTATGGTAGCCGGATCATTGCAGATTCAGCGCGTATGGCCGGGAAAACGGGCACGAGCCAAGTGCGCAATATTACGGCAGCAGAACGCAGGGCAGGCGTGATCAAAAACAGCGATCTGCCATGGGATCGACGAGACCACGCGCTGTTTGTGAACTTTGCCCCGTTCGATAGTCCCAGATTTGCAGTCTCTGTGGTTGTTGAACATGGCGGCGGCGGATCAAAGGCGGCGGCGCCAATTGCGCGCGACATCACATTGCAAGCGCTTTACGGGGGGGAACCTCCGCTCGAGGCATATCCAAGCAAAGATCGTGAAACCATTTCGGCACAACAGCGCGAATTGCGCGGCGTTCGACCGACCGCGAATGTCGGGGGATCGGATCAGGCATGAGCTATCTCGAATATACAGTTAAATCTGTCCCGGCGGGTCCGAGAAAGATACTGCATCTTAATTGGCCTTTAGCGCTGCTTTTGGTGGCTGTTGCGGGGATTGGCTTTTTGATGCTGTATTCCGTGGCCGGTGGGTCTTTCACCCCATGGGCTGAACCGCAAATGAAGCGGTTCGCGATGGGTTTGATCCTTATGCTGATTGTGGCGATGGTCCCGATTTGGTTTTGGCGATCGGTGTCCGGCGTGGCGTATCTGGTTTCCATTGTGTTGTTGCTGGCGGTGGAATTTTTTGGGTCCATTGGTATGGGAGCTCAAAGGTGGATCGATCTGGGGTTCATCCGCCTACAGCCGTCCGAGCTGATGAAAGTCACGCTCGTTATGGTGTTGGCGGCCTATTATGATTGGTTGGCACCCAACAAAAAATCGCGCCCACTTTGGGTTTTGATACCGGTGTTGTTGATTTTGATACCAACGGCGATGGTGTTGCGACAGCCCGACCTTGGCACATCAATCCTGTTGCTTGCTGCGGGCGGTGGGTTGATGTTTGTTGCTGGCGTCCATTGGGGATATTTCGCAGCGGTTATCGCATCCGGAATGGGCTTGCTGACGGCTGTTTTCCAATCTAGGGGGACGAGCTGGCAATTGCTGCAAAATTATCAGTACCGCCGAATTGATACGTTCCTTGATCCCAGTCAGGACCCGTTGGGTGCTGGATACCACATTACTCAGTCCAAAATTGCATTGGGTTCAGGTGGCTGGACCGGGCGCGGCTTTATGCAAGGTACGCAATCCCGTCTGAACTTTTTGCCGGAAAAGCACACGGACTTCATCTTTACGACCTTGGCAGAAGAGCTGGGATTTGTCGGTGGGTTTTCGTTACTTTTGCTTTACAGTCTCATCATCGTTTTCTGCGTCTTTTCCGCGATTGCCAATAAGGATCGGTTTTCGTCGTTGCTGATCTTTGGGATCGCGTTGAATTTTTTCTTCTTTTTCTCGGTGAACATGTCGATGGTTATGGGGCTCGCGCCGGTTGTTGGCGTGCCTTTGCCTTTGGTCAGCTATGGTGGGTCTGCGATGCTGGTGCTTTTGCTGGCGTTCGGGTTGGTGCAATCCGCACATGTTCACAGGCCCAGATAGGCACGACGTCTTATGACAACGAATGTTCTTTTCGCCGCCACAGCGGAGCGTTGGGATGAATATGAAATGCCCATCCGTCACGAGCTGAAGACCGTTGGGATTGATGCACACCTAAGCTTGGACATCCCTGCGAAAGATGTCGATTACATCGTATATGCGCCCAATTCGGATCTTAGGGATTTAGCGCCCTTCACCCGTGCCAAAGCGGTGCTCAGCCTTTGGGCAGGTGTGGAAACGATCGTTACCAACAAGACGTTGACTTTGCCATTGTGCCGGATGGTCGATCCATCGCTGACCCAAGGGATGGTCGAATGGGTCGTAGGACATGTGCTGCGCCATCATTTGGGTATGGATACGCATATATTGGCCAAGCCGGGGGAATGGGCACCATCAGCACCACCAGTGGCATGGGACAGATCAGTGACCGTTTTGGGATTGGGTGAACTGGGCCAAGCCTGCGCGCAGGCGCTTGCCGGGTTGGGGTTCAACGTCTCAGGCTGGAGTAGAAACCTCAAGGAGATTGAGGGCGTCACATGTTATTGCGGCGATGAAGGTTTGCCTGATGCATTGGCTCAGGCAGAAATCGTTGTGCTTTTGTTGCCGGACACGCCTGCCACAACAAACCTTATGAATGCAGAACGCCTTGGGCTTATGGCAAGAGGCAGTGTTGTCATTAATCCAGGGCGTGGGCCACTGATTGAAGATGCGGCACTATTGAATGCGCTGGACCAAGGGCAGATCGGCCATGCAACACTGGATGTGTTCCGGATTGAACCTTTGCCAGTCGAACACCGCTTTTGGGCTCATCCTAAAGTTACCGTCACACCTCATATAGCGTCTGAAACCCGTGCCAGATGGTCCGCCAAAACAATCGCGGAAAATATCCGACGCGGTGAGTCGGGGAAACCGTTTCTTCATCTTGTGGACCTTGAGCTGGGCTATTGACCTGTAACAATTGGCCCGAAAATTGGGCGAAATTTGTAACAACACGTAATGCTTGGGTTTAATTCGTTCATGTTTATTCACGCCCGCGTGTAGGCCTGTTGCCTTACGGTTGAAACGGGATGAACTAGGATGTGAAAGCGCCAAAAACCTTGGGAGACGAACCCGTGAAAATTCTGCCTCGACATGTGCACGCATTATTGGATTACCCAGCCTATTTGGGAATGATGTTGTTTCCTATCTTGTTGGGTCTGGGATCGTCACACCCGATGGCATTTCTTTTACCGCTTGTTTTGGGTGTCGCTGGCTTGGTCATGACGGCCTTGACGGATCATGAAACGGGTTTGGTCGCCGTCATTCCCTTTGTTGTCCATCAACGGATCGAAGCCATCGCAGCCTTGGGTTTGATTGTGGCTGCGATCGGCTATGGGTTCAACGGGATCGATCTGTATGTGGCGACTGGCTTGGGTGTGGTTCTGTTCGGATGCGCAATCCTGAATCGTCCCGCGCCAGTTCTGACACCTGCTGAATAAGGCGATTAGGCCACGAGGCCACGCCCTTTCAACAACGCCTCTACGCCGGGCAACCGACCTCTGAACGCAACATAGAGTTCGGCGGCGTCCTTGGATCCGCCGGTGCTCAGGATATGTTGCTCCAGCGCTTTGGCCTGTACGGGGTCAAACGCACCACCTGCTTCTTCAAAGGCGGCAAACGCATCGGCGTCCATCACCTCTGACCACATATAACTGTAGTAACCGCTGGAATATCCGTCACCTGCAAAGACATGTGCAAAATGCGGTGTCGCGTGACGCATGCCAATTGCATCAGGCATCCCAATCGCGGCCAAAACTTCGGTTTGTTTGTCCATTGGATTGCTTGGCGCTTCGCCTTCATGGAATGCCAGATCAACAAGCGCGGATGCGACGTATTCAACGGTTTGGAACCCCATGTCATAGGTCGCTGCACCCAGCACCTTATCAAGCAAAGCTTGGGGCATCGGTTCGCCGGTTTCAGTGTGTGTTGCGAATTCGGACAAAACCTGCGGAACCTCCAACCAATGTTCGTACAACTGGCTGGGCAATTCCACAAAGTCGCGCGCAACGGATGTGCCACTTATGCTTTCGTAAGTCACATCACTCAGCATTTGGTGCAGCGCGTGTCCAAATTCATGAAACAAAGTCCGCGCGTCATCATAGCTGAGCAGGGCAGGATCGCCTTTTGCAAAGTTACATACATTGATGACGATCGGACGTTGTGGTTGCGGGTGTTTTGCTTGGCTGCGCATTGCAGAACACCAAGCCCCTGATCGCTTGCTGCTGCGCGCAAAATAGTCGCCAATGAAAACTGCGATATGTTCGCCCTTTCGCGTTACTTCCCATGCGCGGCAATCGGGATGATAAAGCGTCGCGTCAACAGGTTTGAATTCCAAACCAAACAGCCGGTTCGCACAGGCGAAGGATGCTTCGATCATCCGGTCCAATTGGAAATACGGTTTGATTTCGGCTTCGTCTAAATCATGCAGAATCTTGCGTTGGCGTTCTGAATAAAACCGCCAATCCCATGGTTCCAACGGGCCATTCACGCCATCATCGGCCATCAAATCCGCCAGCGTTTGTGCGTCCGCAGTGGCGCGGGTTTTGGCCGGTTCCCAGACGGACATCAGCAAATCGCGAACCGCCTCAGGCGTTTTGGCCATCTCCGTTTCAAGTTTGTAATCTGCAAATGACGCGTATCCCAACAGTTTTGCGCGCTCTTGGCGCAATTTCAGGATTTCACTTGCGATGTCACGATTGTCTGTTTCACCACCATTTGCGCCTCGGGCGGCCCATGCTTTGTAGGCGATTTCGCGCAAGTCACGTCGGGTCGAAAATTGCAGGAACGGAACAATGATAGACCGCGATAGGGTCACAATCGGACCGTCCTTGCCTTTGTCCTTGCCGGCCTGGCGCGCCGCGCTGACGGCGAAATCGGGCAATCCTGCCAGATCGTCTTCGGCGAGATCCATGTACCAGTCACGTTCATCAGCCAGCAGGTTTTGCGTGAAGGCTGTGCCCAATTCAGCAAGACGCCCCTTGATGGCTTTCATGCGATCTTCTTCTGCGCCGCTTAGCCCCGCACCTGCGCGCACAAACCCACGATGCGTTAACATCAACACCCGAGTTTGTTCTTCCGTCAGATCAAGGGACGCACGTGCGTCCCACAGCGTTTGGATCCGCGCGAATAGATCTTTGTTCGCAGTGATTTCAGAGTAATGGGCGGCGAATTTTGGTGAATAGTCGCGTTGCAAGGCTTCGCGATCCGGGTTGCTATCTGCACCCAAGACGGCAAAGAGCGCGCCCAATACACGGTCAAGGTCTTGACCGGCGGCTTCAAGCGCTCCGATGACGTTGTCAAAACTTGGTGTTTCAGAATTGGACGCGATGGCTTGGATGTCGGCGGAATGCGCGTCCATTGCTTTGTCGATGGCGGGGGCGAAATCAGCATCTTTGATCTGATCGTATGGGGGAAGTTGAAAAGGGGTCTGCCAATCCGCAAGCAATGGGTTTGTCATTCTGGGCGCTCCATTCTGTTTCATTCAGACCTAAGGCTGAGGGACGCACCCGGCAAGGCACGTCGCGCCAAAGACTTCACTTTGCACACTTAATCCGTGTCAGTTGCCACATATTGGACAATCGGCGCGGGATTTCAGTTTGATCTGACGGCTTTCGCCATAAAGCGCGTCATAGATCATCATTTGACCGCGCAAAGCCGTGCCAGCGTTGGTGGCAACTTTAATTGCTTCAACGGCCATCATTGATCCGATCACACCGGGTAACGGCCCTAAAACGCCTGCCTCGGCACAACTGGGCGCTAATTCTGGTGCTGGTGCTTCGGGAAAGACGCATTGATAGCAGGGCGCGCCTTGTGCTGGATCGAATACGCTTATCTGTCCTTCCCACTGTGTGAGGGCCCCAGATATCAAAGGTATTTTGTGGGCGACTGCCATGCGATTGGCCAGATAGCGGGTTTCGAAATTATCTGTCCCATCAAGAACCAGATCATATTCCGCAAACAGGTCATCCCCAATCTCTGGCGTGAGGCGACGGTTGTAGGGCAGAACTTTGATAAACGGGTTTTGCGCTTCTAATGCGGCTTGCGCAGAAAACACTTTGGGCATGCCAATATTGGCGTCTGTGTGGATGACTTGCCGTTGAAGGTTAGCGTTTTCTACGACATCATCGTCGATGATCCCGATGGTCCCGACGCCTGCAGCACCCAGATATTGCAGAGCTGGAGCACCAAGACCGCCTGCACCAATCACCAGTATTTTCGCATCCTTCAGTGCCTTTTGCCCAGATCCACCAATTTCTCTCAACACGATATGTCGGGCATAGCGGTTCAATTCAGTGTCCGTGAACGGCCCCGTGTGATCAGTTTGGGGGGCTGCGGCTTGCGTACTGTTCGCCTTGGATTGCAATTTTTTCAGGCCCCAGCGATAGGCCAAGATCAATGTTCCACCGCCACCCAGTATCAACCAAAACTCTTTGCTTTCGCCGGTTGCCATGCGCAGGGAATGTCCGTCAGGCAAAACGAGATGGACGCATAAGATACAGGCGTAAAGCAGCGCCAATAACACCCATCGCATCGTTCGAGGCCATTGCAATTTTGCGCCACCAAACCAAATCAACGCGGCGATGCCTAAAACCAGCACCATCAGCCTTGCCCCGTGGACCCAAAGCCGCCCTTGCCGCGTGCGCTGTCCGCCAACTCATCGGTCATGTTGAAACTGGCCTGAACCACAGGTGCCACGACAAGCTGCGCTATGCGGCTTCCATGTTCGACGACAAATGGATGTGTGCTGGTGTTCAGCAGGATCACACCAACAGGGCCACGATAGTCACAGTCGATGGTGCCGGGGGCGTTTACCAATGCGATACCGTGCTTAAGGGCCAGTCCTGATCGCGGTCTGACCTGCACTTCGAATCCGGGCGGAATTTCCATGCACAAGCCGGTTGGGATAAGGGCGCGTTCCCCCGGAGCCAGCGAAACTGGCGCACCGTCTTGCAGGTTCGCGCGAATATCAGCACCTGCTGCACCGGCGGTTTCATAAGACGGCAATGCAATCGAAGGATCGCTGTCCGGCACGCGCGTCATACGAATGGATAAGGTTTGTGTCATCCGGCGAGTTCCATCAGTTAACTTTGTTCAGTCGTCATCAGAAAGAGCCGTCGCAATCTGGTCAGCCAGCTTGTTTGCAACGTCTGATTTTGCCATGCGCGGCCATTGTTCTGCACCGTCTGCCTTGATCACGAGAACTGCGTTTTCAGTTCCGCCCATGATACCGGTTTCTGGCGACACATCGTTGGCAACGATCCAATCGCAGCCTTTGCGTTTGCGTTTGGCTGTTGCGTTGGCTGCGACATCGTCGGTCTCGGCGGCAAAGCCGATGACAAGGCGCGGCCTATCTTTGGTCAGTTTTGAAACCGTGGCGAGGATATCGGGGTTTTCATTGAAGGAAAGCGTCGGCAGCCCGTCCTTGGATTTTTTTAGTTTGTGGTCGCTTGCTTGGGCGACGCGCCAGTCGGCCACAGCTGCAGCAAAGACACCTGCATCCACAGGCAGCGCGTTTTGCACCGCGTTCAACATGTCTTGTGCCGTTTCAACGGCAACCACCTGCACACCCTCTGGCGGCGGCACATCGGCAGGGCCGGTCACAAATACGACGTCTGCCCCTAAACGCGCTAATGCAGCAGCGATGGCAGTCCCCTGTGCCCCTGATGATCTATTGGCGATGTACCTGACCGGATCAATGGGTTCGTGCGTCGGCCCGGATGTGACAAGCACGCGTTTGCCCGACAAAGAACCAGAGGCAAGTTTGCTTTCGATCGCGGCGAGGATTTCCATGGGTTCTGCCATGCGACCCGGCCCAAATTCGCCGCAAGCCATGTCGCCTTCGTTTGGCCCGACAAAAGCAACACCGTCCGCCTTAAGGCTGGCCAAATTGCGTTGTGTGGCCGGGTGCGTCCACATGCGCACATTCATGGCCGGGGCAACAAGGACATCCGTGTCCGTGGCAAGCAACAGCGTTGAAGCCAGATCATCAGCGCGCCCTTGCGCCATCTTCGCCATCAGATCGGCGGTGCCGGGGGCAACCACGATCAAATCAGCCGAACGCGACAGTTGAATATGTCCCATGTCAGCTTCGTTGGTCAGATCAAACAGATCGCGATAGACCTGTTCACCGGCCAGCGCTGCGACGGAGAGAGGTGTTACAAATTTTGCGCCCGCCTGCGTCAGCACAGGGGTAACCAAAGCGCCGCGTTCGCGCAGCCGGCGGATCAGATCAAGGCTTTTATAGGCCGCGATGCCGCCCGCGATGATCAGAAGAATGCGTTTGTTTTCCAGCACGTGCGTTTTCCCGTAGGTCCCCGTGGGTCTATGCGATGAACATATGTGCGACGGGTAAGAAGCGCCAGCCCTTCGACGAAGCGCTTTATCTGAATGCCAAACAGGGATCGGATCTTTCTAACCCGGGGCTATCCAGAACTAAATCAAAAGTTCCGCGTGGTTCAGTTCCGTCCTCTGATTGACCCAATGCGAATACGGTCAAGTCGGACGCAACAGACAACACTGCAGGCGCGCCCCAATCAGATCGCGCGTGCCCGTTGCCCGTGATGATCACAACAGGCCCGCCGGTTTCATTCACGGCCTGCAATGCTTGATCCGCAAGGCGGGCATCGCGCAGCCGTTGGATATTCACCATCATGCCCATCATTTCCAGAGGCATCGCTTCGCAATGGGCTTCGAATTGCATACGTTCGCGCGTGGTTTGTTGATCGGTGTCCAATGAATTGGTCAATCCAAATTGCGCGGCATCTGGGCCAAACGCGTCTTCCAAGGTTTGCTGGGCTGCGGCCATTGCGGTGTTGCGATCCAAGCCCGCACCATAAATCGCAGCCTGATCGGTCGCCGCAAAAATGGGGGCGTATATCGAAAAGTCAGGCCAATTGCTGTTTGCCCAATCGACGGCTGTTGCAATCTCGTTTGGTTTGCCAAGCATGTCAGACGTAATTTTGGCGGCCTGATCTGGTGTCAGCATTTCAAACACCACCGCAGATGGCCGCAATTGCGCGACCCACGCTGCTTGTCGAATGTGATGGGCCGGGTTGTCATGAACTTCGCCCAAGATCACAACGTCCGAGTTTTTCGCTGTGTCAGGAACGTCCGCTGCCACAATTTGTGCCAGAAGAACGGTCACACCAAGTACCAAAAATCGCAGGATATTCATGCGAGGAAGTGATGCACCTCGCGGCTTTGGTTTTCAAGGTTCTTTCGCATCTTTGCAAAGGCCGCGGCTTCTAGCTGACGCACGCGTTCCTTTGACAGGTTCAGCTCCTTACCGAGGCTATCCAATGTGCGCGGCTCGTCGCGTAATTTGCGCTCTTGAACGATGAACTGTTCGCGCTGGCTTAGGGTGCCCAAAGCCTTCAGCAGCCATTCCCGCAATTGCGCCGTGTCATGTTCGTTCTCGACCGTTTCCGCCGCTTGTTCGCTGTCATCTTCCAATGCGTCAATCCATTCGCGCCCCTCGTCTTCGACGGATTGCGTCGCGTTCAAGGAATAGTCAGATCCTGAAAGGCGTCCTTCCATCATTTCGACATCGTGCAGCGGAACGCCTATTTCTGTTGAAATCAGTTGCCGCAGTTGGTGTTTGTCCAAATTTTCTCTGGACGCGGCATATTCACGTTCCAGTCGGGCTTGCACGCGGCGCATGTTGAAAAAAAGCGATTTTTGCGACGAGGTTGAGCCCGTTCGCACCATTGACCAATTTCGCATCACGTAATCTTGGATCGAGGCTTTGATCCACCAAATGGCGTAAGTCGAAAATCGAACGCCGCGGTCGGGATCAAACTTATCCGCGGCTTTCATTAATCCCAATCCGGCTTCTTGGATCAGATCATTCATCGGCGCGCCATAGCGTTTGAATTTGAACGCCATGGAAACAGCCAGTCGCATATAGGCGGTGATCAGGCGATGCAACGCAGCCTCATCACGGTCGTCGCGCCACGCATAAGCTAGTCGAGCTTCGGTTTCAGCGTCCAATAGCTCGGCTTTCATCGCTGTTCGTGAGATCGATATATCGCTTGCATTGTCCAAAGGCATCCAACTTCCCCCCGAAGATCGTCTTTTGTGTTTCGCAGTATAAAATGGGTACGTGTGCATTCGGCATTCGGTTCACTTTTTGTGAAGAAATCCTTGCCCTGAGAGACATTCAGCCTAGAGAACGAAATCTTCAGCAGAAGCGGTTCACAAGCCGCGTTCTGTTTTGTGGATCACGATTTGTGATTAGGTCGGTCACGGAAAGTCGTTTGATATAACGATCTTAATGGCTCAACGCTGTTCGCATGACTTATGATCTTTATATTGGTGATCGCACCTTTTCGAGCTGGTCCTTGCGAGGCTGGTTGATGTTAGAAACCTTCGGATTGTCCTACCGGACGCATATGATCGGCCTGTATGGCGGCACGATGAAACAGGACATGGAACCGCTCGCGCCAGCGCGATTTGTTCCAACGTTGCAATTGCCCGATGCAACTGTGGTTGGCGAAAGCATGGCAATGGCTGAAACACTGGCCGAAAGACACCCTGATGCGGGGTTGTGGCCAGCTGATGCAGGCGCACGCGCGACGGCACGTTGGCTGTCGGCCGAAATGTGTGCATCGTTTTCTGCACTCAGAGGCGCATGCCCAATGCAATTGGTCCATGTGTTTGAGGGATTTGAACCGGCTGAAGATGTGCGCGCAGATTTGGCGCGGCTGGAAACCCTTTGGGCGCATGCGCGCAGCTTTGCGACTGAGGGTGACTGGCTCTTTGGTGCATGGTCTTTGGCGGATGTGTTTTACGCGCCAGTCGCCGCGCGGATTATAGGATACGATTTGCCCGTGTCGGAAACTGCAAAAACGTATTGCATGAACATCGTGAAGCATGATGCGGTCAAGGCATGGCGCGCCGAAGGGGCGAAGATCACATACGACCCCATGCCGTATGAACTGGATTTACCGCGTTGCGCATGGCCCGAGTGAGCAACACCTCTTAACGCTGCATTAATGTTAACGTCCTAGCGCTTAACCATTATTGGCGAGGGGACGTTGGCATGGTTGCACGATCTTACACGGTTGCCTTTCAAGGCGTCGAAGCCCGTGAGGTGGAAGTGCAATGCGCGATAACACCCGGTTTGCCTACGTTTTCGATCGTGGGCCTGCCGGACAAAGCGGTTAGCGAAGCGCGCGATAGGGTGCGCACGGCGTTGTCGTCTATGTCGATTGCGTTGCCGTCAAAACGGATCACGATCAACCTTTCGCCAGCGGACCTTCCGAAAGAAGGGTCTCATTTTGATCTGCCCATCGCTTTGGCTTTATTGGCTGCATTAGAGATCGTGCCAGCAGACAGCACGGAAAGTGTGTGTGCATTGGGTGAGCTTTCGCTTGATGGAAACCTGATGCCCGTGCTTGGCGCATTGCCCGCCGCGTTGGCAGCCGCAGAAGCGGATCGCAGTTTGCTTTGCCCTAAGGAATCTGGTGCCGAAGCAGCATGGGTCGGGGCGGCGCAGGTCATAGCAGCGGCCAATTTGGGAGAAGTTGTGCGGCATTATTCCGGTCAAATGCCACTAACCCCTGCGGAACCGGGCAAAACAGCGGGCTCAAGTGGCAATCCTGATCTGCGCGATGTCAAAGGACAAGAACGCGCCAAACGGGCCTTGGAAATCGCGGCGGCAGGGCGACATCATTTGCTGATGGTTGGCCCGCCGGGCTCTGGGAAATCCATGCTTGCGGCCCGGTTGCCGGGCATAATGCCCCCCCTATCCGCGATCGAAGCGTTGGAAACGTCGATGATCCATTCAATCACCGGGCTTCTTGATGCGGGCGGGATATCAATGACGCGCCCCTTTCGAGAACCGCATCACACGGCGTCCATGGCTGCGATCATCGGGGGCGGACGAAGGGCGCAGCCGGGCGAGGTATCATTGGCCCATAACGGGGTGTTGTTCATGGACGAATTTCCGGAATTCCCGCGACAAGTCTTAGAAACGCTACGCCAACCGATTGAAAATGGAGAAGTCATCGTCGCCCGCGCAAATGCCCATGTGAAATACCCGTGCAAATTTATGTTGGTGGCGGCCGCGAACCCTTGCAAATGCGGATATCTTTCCGATCCGGCCCGTGCATGCGCACGAGTTCCTGTGTGCGGCGATGACTACATGGGGCGTATCTCGGGTCCGTTGATGGATCGATTTGATCTGCGCGTAGATGTGCCACCGGTTTCGTTTCAAGATCTTGACCTGCCCGCATCGGGCGAGACATCCAGCGAAGTGGCCGCCCGCGTAGAAGCGGCGCGGGCCGTTCAGACAAAACGCTATGAAGGTCAGGCGCATATGCGATCAAACGGGGATGCCGGAGGGGAAGTTCTGGAAGCGGTTGCGACACCCGACGCACAGGGGCGCGATTTGATGGTCCGCGTTTCTGAACGGATGGGGTTGTCGGCGCGGGCCTATCATCGGGTCTTGCGCGTTGCGCGCACCATTGCCGACCTTGATCAATCAGATGATGTACGGCATCCGCATGTTGCCGAAGCTGTCAGCTATCGGTTGTCTGCGGCGTTAGACGCTTGATCCAGTGGGCAAGCGCATCAAGAGTGGCGCGCGCCTCGGGTAGCACATTGTGAAAAAGTGGCCAGACGTGCGGCAATCCATTCGTCAATGTCATGACCGTTTGTACGTTTTGCTGTTTCAGACGTGCATCCAGGCGACGTGTGTCATCCAATAGAATTTCAGTCATATCTGCGCAAAGCCACACAGGCGAGCAGCCTTCAAAATCTCCAAAAAGAGGGCTTGCGTTTGGGTCCTTGGGGTCATGTTGCCCAAGGTAATGGGCGTTCATTTCGTTGACCCGTGACGCAGGCAATACCGCTTCGGACACTGCATTTGTTTGAACGCTTGCACCGGAAAACGTCATATCCGTCAGGGGCGCGAAAGCGAATGTCCCAAGGGGCTTATCCATCCCTTCGGAAATCAAACGTTGCAGCAAGGACAATGCCAACCCGCCACCTGCGCTGTCGCCACCCAATACGACACTGGAAGAGGACAGACCTTGTTCGATCAGTGCTTTCCAGATCTTTAATGCCGCATTGGGGGCTGCTGGAAACGGATGTTCTGGGGCCAAAGGATACGACGCCAAAATGACCCGGATCCCTGACCGGATGGCCAAAGCGGACATCATCGCGCTGTGTGAGCGCGGGCTGCCGAACAAATAACCGCCACCGTGGAAAAACAAAATAACGCAGTCAGACTCCGCATTCTGCGGCGTCACCTCGATGGCGGGATAGCCGCCGATATCGAAAGTTCGCTGGGTCGTACCCTTAGCTGCGTGAAATAGAATGCGCGCCTTACGCTCGAAACTGGCGCGCAATTTGACAGGATCGGAGGCCCGCGCCAATTGCGGTTTTTCAATAAGGCGCATCGTTGGGGTTAAAAGGCGAGCTTGCCAGCTTAGGCGCACTTGACTTCGATCGCTTCCCAGATCTTTTCTGCAACGTTGATCCCGTCAAATCGTTCCAATTCCTGGATACCCGTCGGAGACGTCACGTTGATTTCGGTCAAATAGTCGCCAATGACGTCAATACCTACCAAAACCTGACCTTTTTCTTTCAAAAGAGGTCCAATCGCGTCGCAGATGTATTGGTCGCGTTCAGACAGACCAATCTTTTCAGGACGGCCGCCAACATGCATGTTGGAACGTGTTTCACCAGGGGCAGGGACGCGGTTGATGGCACCGATTGGTGCGCCGTCGATCAGCAGCACACGTTTGTCACCATTGCTGACATCAGGAAGGAATTTCTGCACGATCAGAGGTTCGCGGGAAAACCCGGTGAACAATTCATGCAAGCTGGACAGGTTGCGATCATTGGCATCCAAGCGGAACACGCCCGCCCCGCCATTTCCATATAGTGGTTTTAGGATGATATCGCCGTGCTCTGCCTTAAAGGCGCGAATGGTGTCGATGTCGCGGGCAATCGTTGTCGGCGGGGTCAGGTCGGGGAAATCCAAAACCAATAGTTTTTCTGGATAGTTCCGCACCCAAAAAGGATCGTTCACGACCAGTGCATGACCTTTCAGGCGGTCCAACAAGTGGGTCGTGGTGATATAATGCATGTCGAACGGAGGATCTTGGCGCAGCCAGACAACGTCGAAATCAGCAAGGTCAACTTCGCGCACGTCACCCAGAATAGCGTGATCGCCTTGCACGCGTTGAACTCGCAAATCTTGCCCGCGCGCCGTAATCCGCCCCGCCTGATAGGCGAGGTGATCTGGTGTGTAATAAAACAACTCATGTCCGCGTGCCTGCGCTTCTTCGGCAAGTCGGAAGGTTGTGTCCCCGTCGATATCAACGGCATCGATTGGATCCATCTGGAAAGCGATTTTCATGAGTAAACTCCACACCTGTTTGAACCTACATGGCGCAGAGCGTGGTCAGCTTCAATCCCGACTTCTGTTCTGACGGATTTCAAGCAAAGGCATTTTGCAAGATTCGAAAGGCGCCTTGTTGATCAACCAAAGCCACATCAAAGCGAACATCTGTCATGGACCCAAGGTCTTTTTTCGCCAGATATTCATCAGCTGTGGAAAACAGGCGCGCAACTTGCTGTTCAGTAAGATTGTGCAAAGCGCGATCAAAGGATCGACTTTGTTTGACTTCGACAAAGATGAATCCAGCGCCGTCTTTTGCAACAAGGTCGATTTCGCCGGACCGTCCACGCCATCGTCGATCTACAACAACGAAACCACGGCTTTGGTAATCCATCACAATACGTTCTTCTGCCGCCAACCCGGCTTCAAATGCCATTCTGCCTTTATGTACTTTTTCAAGCGAAATTGCGGATGCTCGCATGTGTGGGTTCCTGCTGTTTCGATGAAAACAAAACAGTCAGAGCCTAAAATTGGCTTAACGTTCTATGGAAAGTCCCATTTGGTATATGTCACGCTTGGGTGTGTTCGTTTCTGCGGCAACATGGGCCGATGCATCGCGCAACGACATGGTTTCCAGTGCGTTTGTCAGCTTTTCTTCTAATTCTTCAGCGGTCCAAACCTGTTTGTCTGCCCGATCTATCAAAAGAACGATTTCACCTTTGATTGTTTTGGTTTGGATGTGGTTTGCGATATCTTGCAGAGTATCCCCGACGACGTCTTCGAATTTCTTTGTTAATTCACGGCACAGCCGGGCGGGCCTTGTTGGTCCAAATACATCCATTGCATCTGCGACACAGGCCGCAATTCGCTTTGGCGATTCGTACAGAACCAGCGTCGCTTGCAGCGTGACCAGATCTGCCATCGCGCGTTTGCGCGCCGCACGTGCTGAGGGCAAAAACCCCTGAAACTGGAATGCGTCGGTTGGCAAACCGCCCAATGCCAAAGCCGTAGTGACGGCTGACACCCCCGGTGCTGACGTAACGGTTTGATTTTCGGCGCGAGCAGCCCGCACCAATTCGAACCCAGGGTCGGCAATCAGCGGCATTCCGGCTTCGGATGCATAGGCGACGCTTTGTCCGCGCTGCATGGCCTCAACCAATCCCTGAACAGCACGTTCGTTTGAATGATCGTGCAGGGCGATAATCCTGCGGTCCCCCAATGGAACACCATGTATATCCATCAATTTCCGCATGCTCCGTGTGTCTTCGGCAGCAAGCACATCTACGGATGTCAGGACGTCAAGTGCCCGCAAAGTGATGTCGCGCGCGGTGCCAATTGGCACCCCAACAAGCCACAGCCCGGACGCAAGGGGAATTTTTTGACCATTCAAAGCTGGACCCGCCTTTCGCGTTGTCTATTATCGCATAGAATTTATGAGGTCGTGCAGAGTGCCGACCGCGACCAGGAGAATGATCCCGTGTTCAATTTTTCAATTTTTTCGGGGCTCCGCAAGCGGATTGCTTCCATCTTTGCGCCTTTGGCCTTTTTGGGTCTTGCTGCCTGTGATCCTGGTGCGTTGGGTTCACTGAACTCGTCCGGGCCGACGCTGGATGCATCCAAGCCGGTTCCAGTGGCTTTGCTTGTGCCGCGTGGATCTGGCTCGGCTTCGGACAATTTGATTGCACAAAACCTTGAAAACGCTGCGAGAATGGCGATGTCCGACTTGAACGGGGTCGAGATTGATCTGCGGGTTTATGCGACGTCTGGCAACCCGCAAATTGCAGCATCGCAGGCCGTAAAAGCGGTGAACGAAGGGGCGCAAGTGATCCTTGGACCACTTTATGCAGAGGCTGCGAATGCAGCAGGTGTTGCCGTGGCAAATACGGGCGTTAACGTTCTATCCTTTTCAAATAACACCACAATCGCTGGTGGAAATGTCTTTGTTTTAGGATCGACATTCCAAAACACGGCTGATCGTTTGGTGGCGTACGCGAACCGTTCAGGTGCGAATCGTGTTGTTGTGGTGCATGCGCAAGATGTTGCTGGCCAGCTTGGTCGAAACGCGATCCAAAATGCCTTGGCGCGCCAAGGTGGCACGCTGGCAGGCAGCGTTGATTACCCGCTTTCACAGCAAGGTGTTGTCGATTCGGTTCAACGCGTTAAAGCGACCGTAGATAATAGCGGTGCAAACGCGGTCTTTCTGACGTCTTCGCCTGCATCAGCTTTGCCATTGCTGGCACAGTTGCTGCCGGAGGCTGGGGTGAGCCCGTCCACAACGCAATACATTGGCCTAACGCGATGGGATATACCTCCTCAAACGCTGCAGCTGCCTGGGTTGCAAAACGGTTGGTTTGCGCTTCCTGACCCAAACCGTTCAGGGGCATTCCGGAACCGGTATTCCGCGACTTATGGTGGCGCTCCGCATCCTCTGGCTGGGTTGGCGTTTGACGGAATTGCGGCTGTTGGCGCGCTTGCTGCGCGTGGATCTGGAAAAGCTTTGTCCGGTTCTGCACTGACACAGGGCGCAGGTTTTCAGGGCGCTAACGGCATCTTCCGACTGCGGTCGGATGGATCAAATCAACGTGGTTTGGCAATTGCGACAATCAAAGATGGGCGTGTCTCTGTTGTGGATCCCGCACCGTCAAACTTTGGCGGAGCCGGATTTTAAGAGTGACAGACGCGGCACTTGACCCGAAAGAAGACAGCCGACAAAACGATCTGATCTGCCCGCCAGAGACGATTTTCAATCAATCCGCGTTGGATGCGTTTTTTGAACAAAGCGATCCTTCGGACCATCGGGCAATGCGCAAGGCGTTGGTCGACTTTCTGAAGGACGCCCAAAAAAAGGGGCGCGCATCCATCGCTGAGGGGTTTCAAAACAACCCTTTTAAATCACGACCCACGACGCGCGCTTACACCCATTTGACCGATTGTATGGTGCAGGCGGCGTTGCGCTTTGCGGTGGATTACGCGCATCCAAATCCAACGCCATCAGAAGGTGAACGCCTGTCGCTGATTGCTGTAGGTGGATATGGGCGCGGTGAAATGGCGCCATTCAGCGATGTGGATTTGCTGTTTTTGACGCCGTACAAAATCACCCCTTGGGCGGAAAGTGTCATCGAAACGATGCTTTACATGCTTTGGGATCTAAAGCTGAAAGTCGGTCATTCCAGTCGCACCGTGCGCGATTGCATCCGGATGGGCGGTGAGGATTTCACCATTCGCACAGCGATGCTGGAACATCGATTCCTGGCAGGTCACGAACCATTGGCGCAAGAACTGGAAGACCGTTTGCAGTCTGACCTGTTTCAAGGAACGGGCCGAGAATTCATCGAGGCTAAGTTAAACGAAAGAGACGCACGCCATGTCAAGCAAGGCCAACGTTATGTTGTTGAGCCGAATGTAAAAGAAGGCAAAGGCGGTCTGCGCGATTTGCAGTCATTGTTTTGGATCGGCAAATATATACATGGTGTGCAGAATGCAGCCGACCTTGTGCCTATTGGTGTTTTTACGAACGAAGAATTCACTGATTTTATTGTGGCCAAGGACTTTCTTTGGGCTGTTCGTTGTCATCTTCATTTGCTGAGCAACCGCGCGACGGAACAGCTGAGTTTTGACATGCAAGACGCTGTGGCCGCGGCCATGGGTTACAAAGACAAAGGGGGGCGCCGCGCGGTTGAGATCTTTATGCAAGCGTATTTCTTGCACGCCACCGAAGTCGGCGATCTGACCCGCATTTTCTTGACAAAACTGGAAGCGATGCATGTCAAAGCAGAACCGCTTTTGGAGCGATGGTTCAAACGCAAGCCGCGCGTCAAAAGTGGGTACAAGGTCATTCACAACCGTCTGGCTATCGAGGACGAAGATGCGTTCTTGGCCGACAAAATTAACCTGCTGCGTATCTTTGAAGAAGCATTGAGAACCGGAATGCTGATCCACCCGGATGCGATGCGCTTAATCAAATCAAATTTGGATTTGATCGACGACGACATGCGCCGGACCGATGAAGCCAAACGCCTGTTCCTTGATCTTTTGTTGAAACATGGCAATCCCGAACGGGCCTTGCGTCGAATGAACGAATTGGGTGTGTTGTCAGCCTTTATTCCCGAATTCGAACCGATCGTGGCGATGATGCAGTTCAATATGTATCACTCGTATACGGTTGATGAACACACGATCCAGACGATCCTGAATCTTGCGCAAATTGAACGTGGCGAATTGATCGAGGATTTGCCGGTCGCTTCAAATATCCTCAAGGGTGGAATCAGTCGAAAAATCATCTATGTCGCGCTGTTGCTGCACGACATCGGAAAGGGGCGCGAAGAGGATCACTCGATTCTAGGCGCGCGTATTGTCAGAACAGTTGCGCCGCGCCTTGGTTTGAAACCGGACGAAGTTGATACCGTCGAATGGTTGGTGCGCTATCATTTGTTGATGTCTGATATGGCCCAGAAACGAGACATTGCTGACCCACGAACAGTGCGCGACTTTGCCAAAGCAGTGAAGACAGTGGACCGTTTGGATTTGCTGTGTGTGCTGACGGTTTGTGACATTCGCGGGGTTGGACCTAATACTTGGAACAACTGGAAGGCTGTGTTGATCCGGGCGTTGTATCGCCAAACCAAACGCGCGTTGCGCGACGGAATGGAGGCATTGAACCGCGATAACAGAGGCACAGAGGCGAAAAAGGCATTGCGTGCTGCATTGGCGGAATGGCCGCGCAAAGACGTACAAACCGAGGTGGCGCGCCATTACGATCCTTATTGGCAAGGTTTGCATGTCACGGCACATATCGCCTTTGCTGAATTGCTTCGCGGAGTAAGCGAAGAAGACATTCGTATCGATTTGCATCCTGACGAAGACCGCGATGCCACCCGAATTTGTTTTGTGATGCAGGACCATCCAGGAATTTTCGCTCGCCTCACAGGTGCGTTGGCCTTGGTTGGCGCCAATATTGTTGATGCGCGCAGTTACACAACAAAAGATGGATGGATCACGGATGCGTTCTGGGTACAGGATGCCGAAGGCAATCCATTCGAGGCCGCGCGATTGCCGCGTTTGCGGCGCATGATCGAGCGGACTTTGCTTGGCGAAGTTGTGACACGCGAGGCGATGAAGGACCGAGATCGCGTCAAAAAACGCGAAAAGGCGTTCCGCGTTGCGACACATATCACTTTCGACAACGACGGCTCGGATATCTACACAATCATCGAAGTTGATACGCGTGATCGCCCGGGATTGTTGCATGATCTGACCCGCGCATTGGCGGCGTCAAACGTGTACGTCGCCAACGCGGTGATCGCGACCTATGGCGAGCAGGTCGTCGATACGTTCTATGTCAAAGATATGTTTGGCTTGAAATATCACTCGGAGAACAAACAGAAAGTGCTCGAAAAACGGCTGCGCACAGCCATCGAGGAAGGTGTGGAACGAGCAAAACTGTCTTGAAACTGCCGGTGGATTTGCGGTCCTTTGTGCCGCACGTGCGGCGAGCGACACAAAGGTGACTTATGTCAGCAAACCTTTTTCACGCACGGACTTAATGGATGCGCGATCTGAAATGGTGGCCACAAAATTCGACAATTTAGGATAATTTGAAATGTCCACGCCGTCCCCGCCAAGCCAATGGCACAGCATAAACAAATAAGGATCGGCCAAAGAAATGGTGTCTCCGATCACGAATGGTCCTGTGACACAGTTTTCTTCGACGTATCCAGCAGAGGCGGCCATAGTTTCGGGAACCTTGGCGGCCATGTCGGCCCAGCTGTCTTCACGATCTGCCCACCGATAACCCCGCCCTTTGTGGGCGTGATTCACGTGCATCGTAGAAGCCAGGTAAAACATCGTCTCGCGCATACGCGCGGCCAGAACAGCGTCGGCGGGAACCAAAGCGGCCTTTGGGGCAAGCGTTGCAATCAGTTCAAGCAAGGCGCCAGTTTCCGTCAAAATAGTGTTGCTATATTCCAATGCAGGTACGCGTAGTTTTGGATTGATGGCCTGGTATTTTTCACTGGTTTGTTCAGATTTTGTGAAATCAACCAGAATCGGTTCGTACGCTATTCCGGCTTCTTCCAAACCTATGGCCACTGCGATCGATATGGTGTTTGGCGCATAAAACAGTTTCATCGGTTTTCTTTCTTCAAACATGTGTTTGGGCATGATGTCGGTCTGGGTGTTCCAAATGCGGAACAGCGTTGAATAGAACCGGCGACCAATTGCCCCCAATTGGATATAAACGATGCATGGATGTGTTCATGATCGCTAGGGCCAATTGTGCCATCCCCTTTATGTCCAGACGCAAATGCTGACGCATAACGCACGAGATCAAACCGCCAGATGTGACCACCAAGGCGGGGCCTTGCCCTGCTTTGATGTCATCGAATGCATCGGCGATACGCGATTCAAAATGTGCAAAGGTTTCAGGCGCACCTTCTATTTCGCCCTTTTCCCATGCTGCGAACACGCGTGGCAAATGCGATGTGAAGCCGTGTTGATCTTGAGGAAGCGGAATGCCGTGTTCGTCTCTTAGGGCCGCAGCAAGTGTGAAATATTCCAATTCGTTCAACCGCGGATCTACGGTTGGTTCTAACCCGGTTTTCATAGCCTGTGCCGTTTGCGCATGACGTTTTAGGCTGCCGACATAAAGGCGCGTGTGATGGTGTTGGGTGTCGCGCAGGTGATCCCCCAACCAGACGGCTTGCTGATGTCCCAGATCGCTTAGCTGATCATAGCTTGCTTCATCTTGGGCGGATGAATTGGCCTGACCGTGTCGGATGAGTGTGATGTGAGACATGAAACCTCGTTCTGACTAGGTCTGCTTTGATAGGCGAGCAAACGCGCGGGGGCCAGTGATCGTATGAGCATGGGACAAGATAAATTTTGCCGCGTTACAGGAACAGCTGCACACAAAAGGAAACCTTAGGAGCCGTTGATGGCGGGATCATTGCTGCTTTGGTCGCGATTGGGCCTGAGCAAACGCCTTGGTAAAGGGTATATCCGGCTAGAGAGTTTGGAGGTTGGCGATGACCGATACTGTTCGATTTACGCTGGATGGCGCGGAAGTTGAGGCTGAAGCGGGACTGACGATTTGGGAAATCGCCCATGGCCGGGGCCTTGTGATCCCGCATCTGTGTCACAAACCCGAACCGGGATACCGTCCAGACGGCAATTGTCGGGCCTGCATGGTTGAGATCGAAGGCGAACGCACTTTGGCGGCGTCGTGCATTCGCGAACCCGTTGCCGGAATGGTGGTCACCACACAATCCCCACGGGCCGAAAATGCGCGAAAAATGGTCGTCGAGATGTTGTTGGCCGATCAACCCGAACGCGCGGTGTCTCATGATAAATCCAGCCATCTGTGGAACATGGCCGATACCAACGGTGTCAGTGAAAGCCGGTTTCCAACGATGGAAGCGGATCGCATACCATTGTTGGACGACAGCCACGTGGCCATGCGGGTCAATCTGGATGCTTGTATTCAATGTGGTCTGTGTGTGCGGGCCTGTCGCGAAGTGCAGGTCAACGATGTTATCGGCATGGCCGGCCGTGGGCACGATGCCTATCCGACGTTTGATTTCGCAGACCCTATGGGCGAAAGCACCTGCGTTGCGTGTGGTGAATGTGTGCAAGCTTGTCCAACCGGGGCGTTGATGCCAGCGACAGTTTTGGACGATCAACAGCAAGGTGACAGCGCCGATTATGACAGCGAAGTCGAGAGCGTTTGCCCATTCTGTGGCGTAGGGTGCCAAATCTCGTTGAAGGTCAAAGACGATAAGGTCAAATTTGTCGAAGGGATAAATGGACCCGCAAACGAAGGCCGTTTGTGCGTCAAAGGGCGGTTTGGGTTCGACTATATTCACCACGAACATCGCCTGACCAAACCGTTGATCCGGCGCGATGATGCGCCTGCCAAGGGATTGAACGTTGATCCAGGCAATTGGGCGACGCATTTCCGCGAAGCGTCATGGGAGGAGGCGTTAGAGTTTGCTGCAAAGGGTCTCAAAGGTCGTGGTCGAGAGGTCGCGGGATTTGGGTCTGCAAAATGCACCAACGAAGAAGCCTATCTGTTCCAGAAATTCATTCGCCAAGGGTTTGGTCACAACAACGTCGATCATTGCACGCGTCTGTGCCACGCGTCGTCGGTTGCCGCTTTGCTGGAAAATGTTGGCTCTGGCGCTGTGACAGCGACCTTCAACGAAATTGAAAACGCGGACGTGGCCATTGTTGTTGGCGCGAACCCGACAGAAAACCATCCTGTCGCGGCGACTTATTTCAAGCAATTCACCAAACGCGGCGGTACATTGATTGTAATGGACCCACGTGGGCAGGCGCTGAAACGCCACGCCAAACACATGCTGCAATTCCGACCGGGTGCGGATGTGTCCATGTTGAATGCAATCATGCATGTGATCGTCGAAGAAGGTCTGTACGACCAGCAATATATCGAAGCCTACACCGAAAACTGGGACGCCGAAAAAGAGCATCTCAAAGCCTTTTCGCCCGAAGCGATGTCCGAAATCTGCGGCATCGACCCCCAGACGTTGCGTGCGGTTGCCCGAGATTTCGCAACTGCAAAATCAGGCATGATCTTTTGGGGTATGGGCATCAGCCAGCACATTCACGGAACTGATAATTCGCGTTGCCTGATTTCGCTGGCCTTGATGTGCGGGCATGTTGGCCGACCTGGCACCGGGTTGCACCCATTGCGTGGCCAAAACAACGTGCAAGGCGCGTCTGATGCGGGTTTGGTGCCGATGTTCCTGCCTGATTATCAAACTGTGACGGATGATGGTGTGCGATCTGCTTTCACCGATGTTTGGGGATCAGGGGATTTTTCAAATGACAAAGGCTTGACCGTGACCGAGATTATGGATGCGGTTCATGCCGGCGACATCAAGGCCATGTATGTTCTGGGGGAAAATCCGGCGATGTCTGATCCTGATGTGGAACACGCGCGGGATGCGCTGGCCAGTTTGGATCATCTGGTTGTGCAGGACATTTTCTTGACCGAAACCGCGAATTACGCGGATGTCATTTTACCGGCATCAGCATTTGCCGAGAAATCTGGAACTGTGACCAATACCAATAGGCAAGTGCAAATGGGCCGTCCTGCCGTCCCGCCTCCGGGCAGCGCGCAAGAAGATTGGTGGATCACCACAGAACTGGCCAAACGGTGTGGTATGCCATGGGTTTATACTCACCCGTCTGATGTGTTTGCTGAAATGAAGCAAAACATGAACAGTTTGGATAACATCACTTGGGCGCGTCTTGAGGGCGAAAACGCGGTTACGTATCCGTCATTGTCCGAAACCGACCCGGGCCAAGCGATTGTGTTTGGTGATGGGTTCCCACGCCCGGATGGGCGCGCGCGTTTCACTCCGGCTGCTGTTATTGCGCCGGACGATACGCCGGATGCCGAATATCCGATGATCATGACAACGGGGCGCCAGCTTGAACATTGGCACACCGGATCAATGACCCGCAGGTCCAGCGTTCTGGATGCTGTCGAACCCGAAGCGAATTGTTCGCTGCACCCATCCACGTTGCGCAATCTGGGCGTGGTCCCTGGTGGGGTGGTGCGTCTGACAACGAAACGTGGATCGATCGAAATCATGGCCCGTGAAGACCGCGCAGTTGCACCGAATATGGTGTTCGTTCCCTTCGCATATGTCGAAGCGGCGGCAAATATTCTGACCAACCCTGCGTTGGATCCTTACGGAAAAATCCCAGAATTCAAATTCTCGGCTGTCAAAGTCGAAAAGGTAGAGGATCACGTCGCGGCCGAATAATGGCCGCGACCACTATCATGCGCGCACGACTCGCGCGGCAAAGCAGCCGGGTTTTGCAAAATGGACGTGGATAAAGTCCACGTTGGGTTTGTCAAAAAATGCGCCAAGCTTGTCCGACAATTGAGTGCCTTCCAAAACATCGGCATCAACAATCATACCGTTCTCATCAAAGGCCCGAACCGACAAAAGTCGACTGGTCAAAACGGGTGGGACTTCGTCAGGTGCAAGGTTTGCTTTGATTGCGTTTTCCTTGACGTACACCGCATGTTTGGACGCATAGGGCGATGCAACATCCAGATGCGTGTGGTTCACAAGTATAAGCGTTTCACCGGGATCAGCATCTTCAAGGCTAATGCGACATGGATACCCATCATCCGCGGTGGCCGTTACCGTCACGATGTTTTGTGCGGTGCGTTGGTCTTCTGTCAGATCAAACAGGTGGTCAAACATACCTTCTGGCAAGGCGCAGTTTTGAAATGCCATCTTTCATTCTCCAAGTTATTGACCCTCTTGTTAGGGGCGACCAGCTTGCAGATCGATCCGTTTCCTGCTGAAATTATCTGGCGAATATGGCCTGAGCGATCCGAAACTAAATCAACTGAAAAGTGCCTGATATGAACATCGACCCTGAGCGGTTTTTAAATGATCTGAGGTTCCTGCGGACGTTCGGCGCGCAGGGCAAAGGGGTGGTGCGACCTGCGTTCAGTCCACCTGATGTTGCAGCGCGCGAATGGCTGGCCAAACGCATGACGGACTCCGGGTTGAACGTTCAATTTGACGAGATGGGAAACCTGTTTGGGCTGTGTGAGGGTCCTTCGATCTTGCTTGGGTCGCACTCTGACAGCCAACCGACCGGGGGGTGGTTGGATGGGGCTTTGGGTGTCATGGCTGCTTTGGAAATTGCGCGAGCTGCCAAGGAAGTAGGCGGACCAGCCGTTTCTGTCGTATCGTTTCAGGACGAAGAAGGACGCTTTGGCGTCACAACAGGCAGCGCGGTCTGGAGCGGCGCATTGTCCATGACAGAAGCTGATGCATTGACGGACCATTCCGGGCAATCCCTGTTTGATGCACGGCAAGCAATGGCGCATTTGACTGGAAAACCAATACCGTCCGATCAGTTCACCGGGTTCATTGAACTGCATATCGAACAGGGGTCGACGTTGGATCACGCAGGTGAACAAATCGGGGTCGTAACGGACATCGTAGGTATTCGTGATCAAAACCTGACCTTCAAAGGGGAACAAAACCACGCCGGTACGACGCCGATGCATCTGCGAAAAGACGCGTTCCAAGCGTTAAGCGCGTTTAACGCAGCTTTGTCGGATCGGTTTCGGAATGTCGTTACACCGCAAACAGTTTGGACAATTGGACATGTGAGCCTGTCGCCAAACGCGTCTTCGATTGTTCCAGGTGAGGTGCGGTTTTCGATCCAGTGGCGCGACGGCGACCCTGACCGTTTGGAGAAAATGGGTGAAATCATAGAGGCATCGATCACAGAGATTTCGCAGACTTACCAAGTTTCCGTGGAACGTGGGCCGATACTAGGGTTAGAGCCCGTCGAGATGGATAAACACTTGCGTGCAGCACTCGAGGCGGGTTCGGAAATCGTCGCGCCGGGCCGATGGCGCACATTACCATCGGGGGCTTTGCATGATGCTACGAATGTGGCGCGTAAAATGCCGGTTGCGATGTTGTTTGTGCCGTCCATCAATGGAATCAGCCACGCCTTTGAAGAAGACACAAAGGAAGAGGATTTGGTGGCCGGATTGCAGGTACTAAGCCATGCTGTTCAAACACTGAGTTAGCACGCGTTCACGCCCATTCGACATCGCCTAGAAAAATGTATCCGGCCCCATAGATTGTTTTAATCAGCTTTGGATTCTTTGGGTCTTCGCGCAACTTGCTGCGCAACCGCGAGATGCGCACGTCCATTGCGCGGTCAAAACTTTCTCCGGCACCGCCACCCAAGGATTCGAGCATTTGTGCGCGACTAAGCAACCGCTTTGGAGCCTCAAGAAACAGACGCAGGATTTCGCATTCGGCATGGGATAGCTCGGTTTCTTTGTCTGTGCTATCCATCAAAACGTATCGTTCAAAGCTGGCGGTCCACCCATTGAAATGGGCCGTGTCACCAGATTGGTTTGCAGTGCGGGGGGATCGCAGTCTGGCGCGAATGCGGGCGACAACTTCGGCCGGTTCAAAGGGTTTGATGATATAGTCGTCCGCCCCCAATTCCAAACCGGTAACGCGATCTTGAACCTGTGCCCGTCCTGAAATGATTATGACAATTGCACCTTGTTCCAAAGCAAGACGATGCACCAAGGACAATCCGTCTGTATCCGGCAAACCGAGGTCAACCAAGCAGACATCCGGGCGGTGGGTTTTCAACGCTTTTTCAAGCGCGGAGGCGCGACCGAAACTCAGCGTGCGATATCCAGCTTCATCCAAAGCGTCAGCAAGCATGTGACGGATGTCGGGTTCGTCATCCAATATGAAGACCAATGGAGTACTCATGCGGTATTCTCGGAAGTCATGAGCCGCAAAAGATCGAACTCGGTGAATGGTTTTTGCAAAACAGGGGCAATGCGCGCGGCCTCTTGGTGTAACAGATCGGTTGCTGGCAAGGATGTCATCAAGATCATAGGTAACTGTCCGTCAACACGCTTGGCCAGATCAACACCCGTTCCTGACCCCTCCAGACGTAAATCGGAAAGGACGAAATTAATTTCGGGAAGGTCGGCCATCAACGCAAGCGCTTCATCTGAACTGACGGCTTCGATGACCGCATGACCATTGGCAAGCAGAATGTCGCGATATTGTGTGCGTAAATCTTCGCGATCTTCGACCAACAAAACCAATCCACCCGAATTGGCCGGTGCTTTGTGCGCAGGCAGGCGAAGGCGAACCAACGCGCTGCCCTTGTGATTGGACAGCCGTAAATCCCCGCCCGCCAGTTTCGTCATGTCGTAGACCATGGGCAATCCCAGCCCACTGCCTTCAGCGCCTTTGGTTGTAAAGAACGGATCCAACCCACGTTCCAACGCATCTTGGGAGAATCCAGGCCCGGTGTCTGTCACGGAAAATTCGATCCATGTGTTGGACACACCTTGTGCGGATAATGTGATCTGGCCTTGGGTGCCGCATGCGTCACGCGCGTTTAAAATCAGGTTCAAAAGTGAATCCTGCAATTGACCAGCGTCCAGCAAGAAAGGCGTATCTGGCAATGTGCAATGCGTGGCTAATGTTACATCATTCGGCAGAGTGGGAGCCGCTAACAGTTCTATATCGGCCAGCAGAGATGGAATACTGACCGCTGCTGGCCGCAGTGTGCGGCGCGCAGTGACGTTCGCAATCCCGTCCAACAATACTCCGCCTCTTTGAGCGGCGGATTGTATGCCCGTTATCAGATCGTTCGCTTTGTCAGGCATTCCATCCAAGCGTGCCAGACGTGATTGTAAACCCAAAATGATAGTCAGCAAATTCGAAAAATCATGCGCCAACCCTGAGGTCATTTGCGCCGCGAGCTCGCGTTTGCTGGTTTGCTGCAATGCGACACGTGCTTGCATTTCTTCGGTCACGTCAGTGGACAGTACATAGACTCCGCCATCCTTGTCGGGCGTAAAGGCGACCCGAATACGCCGTGCACTGGTTTCATCGGTGAATTCAAAGACCGAAGATGACCCCGCATAGGCTTTGTCCAAGTGAGGGCGAATACGTTGATACGTTTCGTGACCAAGGGCCGATTCAAAATCGAGGCCCACAATGTCAGAGGGTCTGCCGGGCAAGATTGCGGTCAGTCGCCGATTTGAATAGGTATAATGGCGCGTTGAATCAGCATGAGCGATATGTGCAGGCATCATTTCTGTGGTCAGGCGCATGCGCGCTTCGCTGGCTGTCAATTGGCGTTTGGCCTCTTCGAGCGCGGCAATGGTTGCGGCCAATTCGCGGTTCGTCGCCGCCAAGGCTTCGCTGTGGCTAAGCACCTGATCCGACAATTCAGTGGCGCGAGAACGCAGCAACAATTCTTGGGCGCGGGCCGATGAAATATCCGTGTAAACGGTGACCCATCCCCCTTGTGGCAAAGGTGAACCTTCGACACTGATGGTGCGACCGTTGGCGCGAGTGCGCTCCATGTAATGCGGTTCAAAAGCGCTCGCGACCTCGACGCGTTCTCTGACAAAAGCTTCGATATCGTCAATGTCCCCGTATTCGCCACGCATCGCTAAATGCCGAATGGTGGCTTCGAATGGAGCCCCTGGCGTGACCAGTTCGTCGGGAAGCTTGAATATACTCTGGAATGGAGCATTGCAAACGGCCAGCCGCAGGTCCGCGTCATAGATCGTCAGACCCTGTGCGATCAGGTTCAACCCAGAAGACGTCAAGCTGTTTGTGTCGCTTACCATTCCTCATGGCTATCCTCGCCAAGAGCAACGATCAACGTCTCAGAGGCCGCTGTTACAATTCGTAAGATTTGCGAAAATCTCAAGAAAGGATTGACGGCGAACGTAAACACAACATCCTTTGGTAAAGGGAATCGCCAAAGCGATGCGTGTGACCGCAGAAGTCACGCATGGGAGGAAGACCATTGACGAACACGTCGACAGCGTCCGGGGGGGCGGAGTCCGTACCGGGATTGATGTATCGCAACGCAAAGAAATTTGCGGACAAACCGGCCTATCGGGAAAAAGAATTCGGAATTTGGCAAAGCTGGGATTGGAAAGCTGCGCTGGAAGAAACCCAGGCCTTAGCGCTGGGGCTGTTAAACCTTGGGCTAAGCGAAGGCGACCATGTCGCTATCATCGGGCGCAATCGGCCAAAGCTGTATTGGTCAATGGTCGCAGTTGAGATGTGCGGCGCGGTTCCTGTGCCTTTGTATCAAGACGCCGTCGCCGAAGAGATGTCGTATGTGCTGATCCATTGCGGTGCGCGTTTCGTCATTGCGGGTGATCAAGAGCAAGTCGACAAAGTAATCGAAGTACAGCCTGAATTGCCTGAATTCGAACAGATGATCTATCTAGATCCGCGTGGCTTACGCAAATACGACCACAGCAAACTTCATCATTTTGATCAGGTCCAAAACTCAGGACGTGCAAAGCGCGATGACCTGATGCCTGAACTGAGCCGTCGGACAAACGCGCTGACCACCGATAGCACTTGCGTCATGCTCTATACGTCTGGAACGACGGGGAAACCCAAAGGCGTCGTGCTGTCGAACCGCAATGTGATCGAAACGGCGAAGGCGTCTTGCGAATTTGATGGTTTGCGACAGACGGATGAAATATTAGCCTATCTGCCGATGGCGTGGGTTGGTGATTTCATCTTTTCAGTTGGTCAGGCGATGTGGGCGGCGTTTTGTACAAATTGTCCAGAAAGCGCAGAGACCATGCACACTGACCTGCGCGAAATTGGTCCGACGTATTATTTTGCACCGCCGCGTGTTTTTGAAACGCAACTGACCCAAGTCATGATCCGCATGGAAGATGCGAGCAAGTTCAAACAGAACATGTTCCATTATTTCATGGGTATTGCGCGAGATGTCGGACCTAAACTGTTGGATGGTGAAACCGTTGGCGGCATGGACAAGCTGAAATACCAGCTTGGCGAGTTGATGGTTTACGGGCCTCTCAAGAACACTTTGGGGTTCAGTCGCGTCCGCGTTGGATATACCGCCGGTGAAGCTATTGGGCCTGAGATTTTCGATTTCTACCGGTCGATGGGCATCAATCTTAAACAGCTTTACGGCCAAACCGAAGCCACGGTTTTCATCACTGCACAACCCGATGGACAAGTGCGATCAGACACTGTCGGAGTGCAATGCCCGGGTGTTGAGCTGAAGATCGATGACGGCGGCGAGGTGTTTTATCGATCTCCTGGTGTTTTTGTTGAATATTACAAAAACCCTGAAAGCACGGCTGACACCAAAGACGCTGAAGGTTGGGTTGCAACGGGAGACGCAGGGTTCATTGAGCCGGATACTGGGCATCTGCGCATTATTGATCGCGCGAAAGACGTGGGTAAAATGGCCAACGGCAGCCTGTTTGCCCCTAAATATGTGGAAAACAAGCTAAAGTTCTTTCCCAACATTTTGGAGGCTGTTGTGTTCGGCAATGGCCGGGATGAATGCACTGCATTTATCAATATCGATTTGACGGCTGTCGGAAACTGGGCGGAACGCAACAACATTGCCTATGCGTCTTATCAAGAACTTGCAGGACATCCCGAAGTGTTGGGCGCGATCCAATCTCATGTCGAAGATGTAAACAAATCTGTGGCCGAGGATGAAATGTTGTCGGCCTGCCAGGTGCATCGTTTTATTGTTCTGCACAAAGAGCTGGATGCAGATGATGGCGAACTGACCCGGACACGCAAAGTGCGCCGTCGTATCATCGAAGAGAAATACGCCGACATCATTGACGCATTGTATGATGGGTCATCGTCTGTCCATACAACAACAGAAGTGACCTATGAGGACGGACGCAAAGGGTCAATCAGTGCCACGTTGGATATTCGAGCTGCCACCGCTGGACCGGTTGTTCAGAAAATGGCGGCCGAATGAACATCGCACGGTTCATATATAAATCGCACCGCACATCGAATTCTATTTGCAGTGCAGAATTGTCCGACTTCAGCGCGAATGCGTTTTTCGGTTTGGCGACGGGTCAAGCCACTAGATTTGAATTCTTCAGCAAGACTAATCAGGTAGCGTCTTTCCAGAGTGTCAAACATGTTTGGACCTCCGTTGTTGCTCTGACTCAATCTGCGCACGAAATAGTTAATTTCTCGTAACTGCAGCGAACTGGGAGTGTTGCACATGCTTGATCAGTCCGAAGGTTACACGACGTCTGACGGTCGAAAGATCGGTGGCGTTGTGATGGAAATGAAGAACATCACGTTGCGATTTGGCGGTGTCGAGGCGATCAAAGATATCTCGTTTGACATCCGCGAAGGTGAAGTTCGCGCTATCATTGGGCCCAATGGGGCGGGCAAGTCTTCGATGTTGAATGTGATTTCGGGTTTCTATGTCCCGCAAGACGGCGAAGTGTGGTTTCGTGGTGCGAAGCGGCCCCAAATGAAGCCGTACGAGGTCGCGCGCCAAGGTATCGCACGAACGTTCCAAAACATCGCCTTGTTTGAGGGTATGAGCGTTCTGGACAACGTAATGACTGGCCGTTTGACCCACATGAAGCAGAGCATCTGGAGCCAAGCATTGTGGAAGGGCGCGGCGGAAGCGGAAGAAGTTGCGAACCGAGAAGTTGCGGAAAAGATCATCGATTTCCTTGAAATTCAAAACATCCGCAAAACACCTGTCTCACGGCTCCCTTATGGATTGAAGAAACGTGTGGAACTGGCACGGGCCTTGGCTGCTGAACCAAAGCTGCTGTTGCTGGACGAACCAATGGCCGGGATGAATGTCGAAGAAAAAGAGGACATGAGCCGCTTTATTCTTGATGTGAACGACGAATTTGGAACGACCATCACATTGATTGAGCATGATATGGGCGTCGTTATGGACCTATCGGATCGGGTTGTGGTCATGGATTACGGCAAAAAGATCGGAGACGGGACCCCCCACGAAATCCGCAACAATCAAGCTGTTATTGATGCCTATCTAGGAGTGAGCCATGATTGATTTTCGTACAGTAATCGCATTCGGGGTTTGTGTAACCGCATCGGTTGACGCAGCACAGGCTGAAACGGCATGGGACATGTTTGTTGAGCGTTGTCTGGACCCTTACGAAAATCAAGCTTTGGCCATTCATGATGGATTAAGCGAACAACCTGCTGAACAAATGCGTGATGGCGAAACAGTGTTCGGCCCGACCAGCGAGGGTTATTTGCTGGTTCTGAACGCGACGCCAGAAGAAGGCGAACGCACATGCGCCGTCCACGACCCATCCGCGAGCGAGTTGGAAGCCGCGTATTCAGATTGGATCAATAACGCGATGCAACGGCAGTTATACATTCCTGTCGACGGAATTTTGTCCAGCAACGAATGGATCGAACCTCAACTGCAATTTGAAGCCCGGTTTGGCGATGGCGGTGCAGTGTACGAAGTCATCGAGACCGAACTTGAAAGCTAAAGGGGAATAACATGCCAGAACAACTGGTGTTCGCGATGGAAGTGTTCCTCAACGGTCTAATGGCCGGGGTCATGTATGCACTTGTGGCGTTGGGCTTTGTGCTGATCTTCAAAGCGTCAGGAATCTTCAATTTCGCACAGGGGGTCATGGCTCTTTTCGCGGCCATGACGCTGGTTGGAATTCAAAAGGGCCAAGTCCCGTTTTCCCATCTGATCAACGCGATTTTTGGGACGGATATCCATTATTTCGGATGGGAAGTGCATTCGGTTATCGCGATCATACTGACCATCATGGTTATGATCTTGCTTGCCTGGAGCGTGCAGCGTTTGGTTTTCCGATTTCTTGTTGGGCAAGAACCGATCATTCTGTTCATGGCGACGATTGGATTGGCGTACTTGTTGGAAGGCGTCGCGGATTTGATGTGGGGATCCGAGATCAAGAAGCTGGATGTTTGTCTGACAGATGCAACATGTCTGCCACAGGGGATCAATCTGGCGATAGATGAATTCACATTTAATGTCTTTGGCTACGGTTTCTTTATCGACAATCTGGATATAACGGCGACGATCATAGCGATCTTGTTGGTTTGCATTCTTGTCGCGTTTTCCCAGTACACGAAACAAGGCCGCGCAATGCGGGCTGTTGCGGATGATCACCAAGCGGCCTTGTCCGTTGGGGTGTCGCTGAACTTTATCTGGGTTCTGGTGTGGTCCGTTGCCGGGTTTGTCGCGCTGGTCGCAGGCATCATGTGGGGTGTGAAATCCGGGGTCCAGTTTTCGCTCAGCTTGATTGCGTTGAAAGCTCTGCCTGTTCTGATGCTAGGGGGCTTTACGTCCATTCCCGGAGCCATCGTCGGTGGCCTGATCATCGGCGTTGGTGAAAAGCTGTTTGAATTCGCGATCGGGCCTATGATCGGGGGGGCGACCGAAAACTGGTTTGCCTATGTGTTGGCATTGATTTTCTTAGTGTTCCGACCCCAAGGATTGTTCGGGGAGAAAATCATTGAACGTGTGTAACGTTGTTTTGTTTGATGAGCTTACCGGTTTGCGCAAAACTGCGATGCGCGCCTTCAGGTCTTGCGTCCGTCAATCTTCAAGGGTGCTGAACGCTTGGACTGTGACAGCTGCAAGGACGACCACTGCGACGGTTAAGGCAAGTGATGAATCACCCAGAACAATAGCAGTGATCCCGGTCAGCGAAACAAAGGCCACCAAACCGAACAACACAACTTGCCAGACCATATTTCGCGACGGCGCAGTGCCGCTGTGGTTTGACTGTTCTGCCATCGCTTGGTCAGCGTCTTCGATGGCGTCCATAAGTTCTGCCTTGGCCAGACGAAACGCAAATTCGTTCATGTCTCCTCGGCTCCGTGCAGCCTCTAACTGCCGGATTTCATCCAGTACTGTGGTCATTCAACCCACTCCGTTTTCCCACGGTCTGAATGGCCGACGAAATTGGGCGAAATGTGACGAAAGCGTGGAAGCGTGTGACAGGGTTAAAGGGTTAACAGCGCCAACAAGCGCAGCAGAAAATAAATGGACTAGGCGCGTGTCGTTGTCGCAGCGCGCGCACCATGGCTCGTACGAACAAAGAGAGGTCTTGCGCTAATGCTTTATCGTGAAGCTGGAGATTTCAGCACGACATACGAACAGGACAATCAGACCTTTCCGATACGGTTTGATAGGTATCGATACTATGCCGTCTTGGCCGTTGCCTTCGGTGTCATACCTTTCTTGGTCACGGACTATTGGGTCAACGCGATCCTGGTTCCGTTCCTGATCTATTCCATCGCGGCGATTGGGCTGAATATTCTGACCGGCTATTGTGGACAGGTGTCCTTGGGAACCGGTGGATTCATGGCAGTGGGCGCCTATGCGTGTTACAAGCTGATGACCGGATTTCCGGATGTGAGCATCATCATTCATATCCTTTTGGCTGGGGGAATAACCGCAGCTGTGGGAACAGCGTTTGGATTGCCAAGCCTGCGGATCAAAGGCTTTTATCTGGCGGTCGCCACGCTTGCGGCGCAGTTCTTTTTGGTGTGGCTCTTTAATAAAGTGGCTTGGTTTTACAACTATTCGGCTTCTGGTCAGATCAATGCGCCCGAACGCACTGTGTTTGGTGTGCCTGTCACAGGTGCAAATGTGGAACCATGGGCGATGTATATGATTTGCCTTGTATTCGTGGTGCTTTGCGGTCTTTTGGCGCGCAATCTGACACGCGGAGCGATGGGGCGCCAATGGATGGCCATTCGCGATATGGACATCGCTGCCGAAATCATCGGCGTTAATCCGTTGCGCGCCAAACTGACGGCGTTTGCGGCATCTTCGTTTTTTGTGGGCATCTCGGGCGCGTTGTTCTTTGCAGTCTATCTGGGTGCTGTCGAAGTGGGCGAGGTCTTTGGGATCAACAAATCCTTCCTCGTGCTCTTTATGATCATCATTGGTGGATTAGGATCGATTTTCGGAGCGTTTGCCGGATCAGCGCTTTTGGTTGTTTTGCCGGTCATTTTGAAACTGGTGGGCGTTGATCTGTTGGGCTGGCCCACAGATATCGTCGCGCATTTCCTGCTTGTGATTATCGGCGTTCTTATTGTGCTGTTTCTCATACTGGAACCGCATGGATTGGCACAATTGTGGCGGGTGGCAAAGGAAAAGCTGCGGCTTTGGCCTTTCCCGCACTGAGGAAAGAAGTGGGGCAAAACCCGCTCAATGAATGGGCCGCAAGGCCCGCGGCATCGGAAAAAACCAAGGGAGGAAATACCCGATGAAGAAACTAGCAATTGCAACAGTGGCGGCGGTTATGGCGGCAGCACCTGTGATGGCGGATCTTGTATTCCCATCACTTAGCTACCGGACTGGCCCTTATGCGGCGAGCGGCATTCCATTTGCCGATGGTTATGCAGATTACTTTACGCTTCTGAACGAACGTGATGGCGGCATCGGTGGTATCGCGACGCGTGTTCTGGAATGCGAAACCGGATACAACACTGAAAAAGGTGTTGAGTGCTATGAAGCCACCAAAGGCGAAGGCTCACTTGTGTATCAACCGCTGTCGACTGGTATCACGTACCAATTGATCCCCAAAGCAACAGCTGACGACATTCCAATTCACTCGATGGGTTACGGCCGGACATCTGCCAAAAATGGCGACGTTTTTAGCCATGTCTTTAACTATCCTGCCAACTATTGGGACGGCGCTTCGGGTGCTGTGAACTATTTGCTAGAAGCCAATGGTGGGGACATCAGCGGTAAGAAAATCGCTTTGGTCTTTCATAATTCGGCCTACGGAAAAGAACCGATCCGCACGTTGGAAAACCTGGCGGCAAAGCATGGATTTGAACTGACCTTGTTGGCTGTTGATCACCCAGGTCAGGAACAAAAATCACAGTGGCTGCAAATTCGTCGCGAACGCCCTGACTTTGTCCTGATGTGGGGCTGGGGTGTGATGAACCAAGTGGCTGTACAAGAAGCCGCGAATATCCGCTATCCGATGGAAAACTTCATCGGCATTTGGTGGTCTGGTTCGGAAAACGATGTGTTGCCGGCAGGTGATGCAGCGAACGGCTACAAAGCGCTAACGTTCCATGGTGTCGGCGCTGAATTCCCATTGTTCGGAGACATCCAAAAATACGTGATCGATGCTGGCAAAGGCGCCGGTGCTGGTGACCAGCTTGGATCGGTTCTTTATAACCGGGGTGTCTATGCCGCTATGCTTGCCGCAGAGGCTGCCAAAACGGCTCAGGGCATTCACGGCACGGCGGACATTACACCTGCGATGATGCGGGACGGAATGGAAGCGTTAGAAATCTCGCAAGAAAAAATGGCTGAGTTGGGTCTCCCTGATTTTGGTCCTTCTTTCAACGTGAGCTGTTCTAACCATGGTGGTGATGCCTTTGTTGGTGTGACTCAGTGGGATGCATCCGCGAAAACTTGGTCGCTGATCTCTGACTTCAAAGAAACAGATGGCGAAGTCATCGGCGCTTTGGTCGCAGAAGACTCTGCTGCTTATGCGTCTGAAAACAATATCGAAGCCAACTGTAACTAAGAACATTTCGACCCGGCGGCGGTTTGTGCGTCGCCGGGTCTACCTAAGGCTTGATAGAAGAGAACATACCCGATGCTGGACACGACAGAAACCGACACAACAGTGCTTGAAGTCAACAACATCGAGGTGATCTACAATCATGTGATCCTTGTGTTGAAGGGCGTGAGCCTGAAGGTGCCCAAAGGCGGGATCACAGCATTGCTTGGCGGCAATGGAGCGGGGAAAACAACAACCTTAAAAGCGATCTCCGGCTTGCTGGCCAGTGAACGTGGCGAAGTGACAAAGGGTTCGATCAGCTACAACGGTGAGGATACAGCGCAAAAAGATCCGGCTGATTTGGTGAAGGCTGGCGTTGTTCAGGTCATGGAAGGTCGACATTGTTTCGAACACCTGACCGTCGAAGAAAATCTCATGACAGGTGCGTATACGCGTACAGACGGTGCGGCGGCCGTTCAGCGAGATTTGGAAATGGTCTACACCTATTTCCCACGCTTGAAAGATCGGCGGAAATCCCAGGCGGGGTATACGTCTGGCGGTGAACAACAAATGACGGCCATTGGTCGTGCGCTTATGTCGCGACCGGAAACGATCTTGTTGGATGAACCGTCCATGGGGCTGGCCCCGCAATTGGTTGAACAGATTTTCGAAATCGTGAAATCGGTCAATGAAAACGAAGGCGTCACCTTCTTGTTGGCTGAGCAAAATACAAATGTAGCCCTGAGATTCGCGCATTACGGATACATCCTTGAATCCGGCCGGGTGGTGATGGACGGCCCAGCATCAGAGCTGCGCGAAAATCCAGATGTGAAAGAATTTTATTTGGGTATGTCGGACGAAGGGCGAAAATCGTTCCGGGACGTACGCAGTTATCGCCGTCGCAAACGCTGGCTGAGTTGATAATTGGTTTCCATTTCGCAGACAGTTCAAGGCTTGTGAAATTTCGGCCGGTGCACGGGGCTTGGAGCCAAACCCCGCCGACCGAAGGAACCGGTCAGACAATATTCGAAACGCGCATAGCGCTCGCAAGACCAAAACAGATCAAACGGATGCAACAATGCTGAACCAACCTTTCTTTGATGACTTGGAAACACGTTCGGTTGACGCACGGCAGGCGGCGCAATCGACCGCATTGAAAGAACGGTTGGCGGGTATCACCGACGCGCCCGATGCGTGGCGGGCACAAACCAATCAGGTGCAAACCATCGCCGATCTCGTTAAATTACCGGTTCTGCGCAAATCTAGTTTGGCGAAATGGCAAAAGGCGCAACCCCCGTTCGGTGGCATCAAAGCAAGCAACGTGGCGCATATTTTCCAAAGCCCAGGCCCGATTTACGAACCGGGTGGTGTCACACATGATTGGTGGCGCATGGGGCGGTTTTTGCACGCTGCCGGTATTGGGCGAGACGACATTGTGCAAAACTGCTTTGGTTATCATCTAACGCCTGCGGGCATGATTTTTGAAAGTGGTGCACGTGCGGTTGGGGCCACAGTATTGCCCGCCGGTACAGGGCAAACGGAATTGCAAGTCCGCGCTGCCGCGGATGTCGGATGTACGGCCTATGCTGGGACACCAGATTTTCTAAAGGTCATTCTGGATAAAGCGTCTGACATGGGCGAGCAGTTAGCCATCACAAAAGCTGCCGTCGGCGGTGGCGCGTTATTCCCAAGCCTTCGTGCAGAATATGCGGATCGTGGGATTTCATGCCTGCAATGTTATGCGACCGCTGATCTGGGCAACATCGCATATGAAAGTGCCGCGATGGAAGGTTTGATCCTCGATGAACATGTTATCGTCGAAATTGTGACGCCGGGAACAGGAACACCTGTTGCCGAGGGCGAAGTTGGTGAGGTCGTAGTAACGTCACTGAACCCGGATTATCCTTTGATCCGTTTCGCCACGGGTGATCTGAGCGCTGTTCTATCAGGTGAAAGCCCATGTGGGCGAACCAATACACGCATCAAAGGTTGGATGGGTCGCGCGGATCAGACCACTAAGATCAAAGGCATGTTTGTACGTCCCGAACAGGTCGCTGCCTTGGTTGGTAAGCACTCCGAAATCGTCAAGGCGCGTGTCATTGCGACCCGCCAAGGTCAGCAAGACGCGATGACGGTGCAGATCGAAGCTGAAAACGGCGACAAGGACGACTTCGCACAATCCATTCAATCGTGCTTCAAATTAAAAGGCGATATTCAGATCGTTGCCCTTGGTAGTTTGCCGAAAGACGGATTGGTTATCGAAGATCAGCGCACTTACGATTGAGCGCGCCGACAAGCCACCATTTCATGATCGCGCTCAATTCATCTGAATTATTGCGTGTCGCTCTGGAAACCTGACGGAAAAACTTGGATAAGTGCCGCAAGGAGATTTTCTTGACGGCAAGTGATAACATGATCGCGACACCTCAGCGTGTGCGAAGACAAAGCGGGCCGATGTTGCTCCGTGTCATCGCGGGCGTCGTGGGGGCCATTTGCTTGTTGCCGATGTTGGCTGTTGCATTTGCTGCGCTGACAGGTGGGACAGATACAGTCTTGCACCTGTTGGATACCGTGTTGTGGAAATACGTGTCGAACACCTTTGTTTTGGTACTTCTGGTTTCGATTGGATCTTTCGCAGTTGGTGTAGGG
This sequence comes from Paracoccaceae bacterium, assembly GCA_039960995.1. Lineage (GTDB taxonomy): Bacteria > Pseudomonadota > Alphaproteobacteria > Rhodobacterales > Rhodobacteraceae > JABSSA01. The sequence goes on from JBDVKF010000006.1 coordinate 228,745, forward strand.
GCCGCATGGCTGGTGACTATGACACGGTTTCCGGGTGTTCGCTTCTTTGAAATCGCGCTTGTTTTGCCGTTGGCGTTTCCCGCGTATGTCTTGGCCTATGCCTATACCCATGTGTTGGATCACCCAGGCGTCGTTCAAACCAGTTTGCGCGCCCTAATGGGGTGGGGGCCGCGGGATTACTGGTTTCCCGAAATCCGTTCGCTGGGTGGCGCTGCAGCCATGCTGACTTTGGTCTTGTATCCGTACGTTTATCTGCTGGCGCGTGCGTCCTTCCTTCAGCAAAGTGGTTCAACATTCTTGGCGGCGCGGGCTTTGGGATCAAACCCATGGGCCGCATTTTTCAAGATCAGCCTACCTTTGGCACGTCCCTCCATCGCGGCGGGCGTGTTGTTGGCTGTGATGGAAACGATCGCTGATTTCGGGACGGTATCCTATTTCAGTGTGCCGACCTTTGCCACGGGGATCTACACAAGTTGGTTTTCGTTGGGCGACCGGGCAGGAGCTGCGCAGCTAGCCTTGTGCCTTTTGTCCTTTGCGTTGTTGCTGGCCATGCTTGAACGCATCCAACGGGGCCGTGCGAAATACTATAATACGTCTCGCGGGCAAAAGCATGTCCCGCCCATTGTTTTAAGCGGTCGGCGTGCAGCGACAGCGGTCATCCTATGTGGTGTGCCAGTCGCATTTGGGGCGGTCCTTCCAGTAATTGTCCTTGTCAGTATGGGGCTCGAATCCGAGCAGAACCTACTAAGCTCGCGTTATCTTCGTTTTATGCAAAACTCTCTGACGTTGGGAGCAATTGCAGCGGTACTGACAGTCAGCGCGGCCGTGGCGATTGGCTTTTTGCAACGCCTGTCACCAGGTGGTTTTTCTTCGACAGCCGCTTATGTCGCGCGTTTGGGCTACGCTGTTCCCGGCGGGGTCATCGCCGTTGGGTTGATTGTACCTTTTGCCACTTTTGACAATGCTTTGGATCTGTTCATGGAGGCCCGGTTTGGAATATCGACTGGATTGCTTATCACTGGATCGATTTGGCTATTGATCTTTGCCTATATGGTTCGCTTTCTTGCTGCCGCGCTTGGGGCGTATGAGGGCGGGCAAGCATTGGTTCATGCGAACATGGATGCGGCGAGCCGATCATTGGGACACGGACCGCTGGGTACATTGCGTCGCGTGCACTTGCCAATTCTGACACCCAGTTTGCTCACGGCGCTTTTGATTGTTTTTGTCGATGTGATGAAAGAATTGCCGGCTACTTTGATCATGCGACCGTTCAACTTTGATACACTTGCGGTGCAGGCGTACAGGTTGGCATCGGATGAACGTTTGGCTGGTGCAGCAGTGCCCAGTCTGGTGATCGTTGCAATCGGTTTGCTGCCTGTCATTCTAATTTGCCGACAAGTCGGACGCCAAAGATAACGCCGTTTTCACGCAGTCCAAAACGACTTTGACGGCGTTGGTGTGCTCTAGGTAGAAAAAACCGGGCCCCACGACCTCAATCAAGTGATAGTTTCCGCGGGTAAAATTAAATATATATAAAAAACAGATAGTTGGCGATTTTTTTGGAAAAATACACGCGTTTTGTGTGGTGGATCACATAACACGGTAGGTGGTTAAGTTAAGTTGGTTCTCAAGAAAGAGATTTAGAACGTGGAGATTTCAGCAGTGATATTTTCAACATCGTAACAGTAGCGATTATGTCCAGCGCGTGTTGTTTTGCTGGGTCTGCGAGCGTCTGATTTGGCGGTTTCAGTTTCACAAAGTTGACTTGGTCGGCCGTCTACAAACCGGTTGATCAGAAAAGACAAGTAGTGAGTAAAAAACGTTAAAGAGTGAATTTTCTCCCCGCAAGTATTTTAGCGCCCCGGTCAAATTGGCCGGGGCATCTTTTTGTGGGGTATTGAAAAAGCGAAATCAGCCGTCTTCTTTTAAAGCGCCGTTTTCCCAAGTTCCGCTTGCTTCTTCACCTGTTGCATAGCGCAACGTGCCTTCACCAGACCGTTTGCCTGATTGAAACATGCCTTCATAGATGTCGCCGTTCGAATATGTTGCAACGCCGCGCCCTTGGATTTCACCCTCTTGCCATTCGCCTTCGTAAACAAAGCCGTCAGCCATCGTGATTTGTCCGCTACCATGACGCTGACCGTCCAGGAACGCACCTTCATAGACAGATCCATCAGCAAATGTCGCTATACCTGCGCCGTGGCGTTTTCCATTCAGCCAAGCGCCTTCATAACGATATCCATCTGGATAGGTCATGACGCCCTGACCGTGATTCTTGGCGTTCTGAAATTGGCCTTCGTATACAACGCCATTTGGATATGTCGCGACACCTTCGCCTTCAATCACACCGGCGATCCACTCGCCTTCATAAGTAGATTCGTCAGGATATGTGATTTTGCCGCTGCCATCCGCAAGATCGTCGCGGAATGTGCCTTCGTAGACTGATCCGTCTGGATAAGTGACTTTGCCTTCACCCTCGATCTGACCGGCGACCCAAGAACCGACGTAAGTATAGCCGTCCGTTGCAGTAAACGTGCCTTGTCCTTCGCGGCGGTCGTCCTTGAACGCACCGTTGTAGATATCACCATTGGCATAGGTCATGTTGCCGTCACCCTCACGGCGGCCCGCAACCAATGAACCTTCGTACACATCATTGTTCGAATAGGCGATGCGCCCTGGGCCATCGAATTGTCCTTCAGCCCACATGCCTTCATAGACCAGACCATCGGATAAGGTCAGCTTGCCCGCGCCTGCGCGCTTTCCGCTTGTCACTTGACCTTCGTATATTGATCCGTCCGGATAAGTGATCACCGCAACGCCGGATTTTTCCCCATCAACCCAGTCGCCTTGATATTCATAGCCACCTTGAGATTGCATGACACCTTTGCCGTGGTGTTTGGCGTTTCTGAATTGACCTTCGTAGCGAACACCATTGGCATAAATTGCGACGCCTTCGCCCATTATCACGCCGTTTTCCCATTCACCTTCGTATGTCCCGCCGTCGCCAAACGTAATTTTACCAAAGCCTTCCGGCTTACCCTTGGCAAAGCTGCCCTCGTAGACGGCGCCAGAAGGAAAGCGTGCGACGCCTTGACCTTTGATCTCGCCATCGACCCATTCGCCAGAATATTCGTAGCCATTCGGCAGCTTGTACGATCCTTCGCCGTGTTGAAGGCCACCCCGAAAAGTACCTTCATAGACGCCGCCGTCGTCGTACTGTTTCGTTAGAACTGATTCATCCTGAGCAATCGCCGCAAGAGGGGCGGCTATTAAGGTAAATATCAGAGCGTTACGGATCATATCTCCACCTGTCACTTTGTTGGCCTCCCCGGAACGGCTGGCGTGTAGACGATAAAACACAGCGCGCGCATTCACAACGTTTTCGTTAATTTGATTTCGTCAAATTCGTGTGCGGGCTTCCACTTGGTTGCTGATCTGCTACATCACGCCTTAACAACGCCTAAAGGAGTGCTCATGGCTGACACATTTCGGATCACGCTGGGCCAATTAAACCCAACTGTGGGGGATATTGCAGGGAACGCAGCCAAAGCTCACAAGGCGTGGGAAGCAGGGCGCGCGGCAAATGCGGACCTTGTTGCACTGCCCGAAATGTTCATAACCGGTTATAATGCGCAAGATCTTGTGATGAAGCCGGCGTTTCACCGGACTGCAATGCAAGCCGTTGAAGACCTCGCTAAGGTGTGTTCGGACGGGCCCGCGTTGGCCATTGGTGCACCTTGGGCCGACGACGGAAAATTGTTCAACGCCTACCTGATTTGCAAAGAAGGGCGGATCGCTTCAAAGGTGTTGAAGCACGAATTGCCCAATGAAACTGTATTCGACGAAGTGCGAATTTTCGATGCAGGGCCTTTGGGCGGCCCTTACAGTGTTAGAAATACGCGGATCGGCAGCCCAATTTGCGAAGATTCGTGGCACACAGACGTTGCGGAAACACTTGCAGAATCAGGGGCTGAATTTCTGCTGGTTCCAAACGGATCACCATATTACCGCGACAAATTTGAAACGCGTTTGAACCACATGGTGTCGCGGGTCATCGAAACCGAACTGCCGTTGATCTATTTGAACATGGTTGGTGGCCAGGATGATCAGGTTTTCGATGGTGGGTCGTTTGCCTTGAATCCCGGTGGGGCGCTGGCGTTAAAGCTTCCAGTGTTGGACGAAGTTGTCGCACATGTCGATCTGGAACGCGGTCCTGACGGATGGCGTGTTTTGGACGGCGACAAGGCGACACATCCAGATCCATGGGAACAAGATTACCGGGTCATGGTCACATCGCTGCGGGATTACTGCGGAAAAACCGGATTTGGAAAGGTGTTGCTTGGCCTATCTGGTGGAATCGATTCGGCGTTGGTTGCAGCAATTGCCGTGGATGCATTGGGCGCGGAGAATGTGCGTTGCGTCATGCTGCCATCGGAATACACATCCTCTGACAGCCTTGAAGATGCCGAAGCCTGTGCAAAAGCGCTTGGATGTCGTTACGATTACGTGCCGATAAAGGACACGCGCGCCGCTGTAACGCAGACATTGGCTCCTCTGTTTCAGGGGCTTGATGCAGATCTAACCGAAGAAAACATCCAAAGCCGCATCCGTGGATTGCTGCTGATGGCGATGTCGAACAAATTTGGGGAAATGTTGCTGACAACCGGCAACAAATCCGAAGTCGCCGTCGGGTACGCGACCATTTATGGCGACATGACGGGCGGCTATAACCCGATAAAAGATCTCTATAAAACGCGCGTTTTCGAAACCTGCCGTTGGAGAAACAACAATTCCCGTGATTGGATGATGGGCCCTGACGGGCTGGTCATTCCGGATCGAATCATCACCAAACCGCCATCCGCAGAATTGCGAGATGATCAAAAAGACAGTGACAGTCTGCCAGATTATCCTGAACTGGACGCATTGCTCGAGATTTTGGTCGACAAGGATGGGTCAATCGCCGATTGCGTGGCCGCAGGGTTTGACGCGGATACGGCGCGAAAAATCGAAAAACTGGTCTATCTGAGTGAATATAAACGGTTTCAATCGGCACCCGGTGCGCGACTGACCAAAAGCGCGTTTTGGTTGGATCGCCGGTACCCCATCGTGAACAGATGGCGGGATCCGTCGTAACGGATTGGGACAATCAGAACCCACGCTGGACCGATGAAACAGATTGTATTGATTTGTCGGCGCGCAGGCTTTCGCTAGGTTTCACCTAAACCGTCATCATAGGGGTGGTCATGCGAAAATCTGTACTTGGTCTTTCTGTTATTTTGGCAGGGTTGTTTGGGCCTGTATCCCCAACATTTGCCTGTGGGCCCGACACTGATTGTGAATTGGGAAACCGGCATTATCGGATTTCCAGCGTCGAAAATGCACCAAACGGAGCGATCGTTTTTGCCCATGGGTACCGTGGTTCGGCCGCGGGCATGATGCGAAATATGAACCTGCGCAACATGGTGGATGAGATGGGCTTGGCCTTTATCACCGTTAAGTCACTTCGCGATGATTGGGCCATTCCCAATGCGCCGAGTGATCTGAATTCGGACGGTGAAGCCGAGTTTGCGTATTTTGAAGACGTTTTGAAAGATGTGGAAAAGCGTTTTGGGTTGGACCGGTCGCAGGTCATGATGACCGGGTTTTCAGCCGGTGGTATGATGGTGTGGGAATTGGCCTGTAACCGACCAAACTTGTTTGCCGGTTTCGCGCCTATTGCAGGCACCTTCTGGAAAGGACCGCCGCAGACATGCGTGGCACCAGCAAATATTGTCCACATTCATGGAACATCGGACCGCACAGTGCCGTTAACTGGCCGACGGATCGGAAGAACGAAACAGGGTTCGGTGCCTGATACGCTGGAAATGTATCGCGATTTTGGATCGTTTGCTGATGTTGAACCCGTGGCCGTGCAATCTATGGAATGCCAACGCGAGGCAAATGCGGACGGCCGCGTTCTGGAATTTTGCACGCATCCGGGCGGCCATTCGTTCAGTCGTTCTTACTTGAAATATGCGTGGACACGTTTGGAAAACGCAGGCGCATTTCAATGAAAACTATGGGGCACAGCGAATGCTGCGCCCCGGTCTTCGTAGCTTACAGCGACAGCTGATAGGTGTGAGGCACGTAGTGGAACGCTTGTTCCGACGCACCCTTGTCGACATATCCGATGGAAGGGAATGGCATGTGATAGCCGATAAAGGGCACTTTGTCCGTGGCTAACATGTCCAATACTCGGCGGCGCGTGGCTGCGGCTGCGGCCTTGTCCATATCAAACCGGACTTCCCAATCGGGATACCCCAACGACCAAATATGGTGGTTCGCAAAGTCAGCACAGATGGCCAACTGTTGTCCGGCGCTTTCTACCATATAGGCCATGTGCCCAGGGGTGTGACCGGATGTGTCCATGGCCGTAATGCCTGATGCAACGCTTCCACCGTCGTTTAGCATTGTAAACTGTTCTGCCAACGGGCGGACCTTGCCTTCGAAGTTTTCATTCTCGGCTTTTGCCCAGTGATCAAATTCAGCTGAACCGGTGACATATTTCGCATTTGGGAATGTTGGATTGCCGTCAGTAATCAATCCGCCGATGTGGTCGCCATGCATGTGCGTGATGACAACGACATCAATTTGGTCTGGGGTGTAACCTGCAGCAGCAAGCGCGGCGACAGTTGCTGGACCTTGCAAACCAGTATCAAACAAAATGAGCTCAGCACCTGTGTTGACCACAGTTGGCGAGAAATAGAACCGTACTTTGTCTACGGGTAGTTTTGCTGCAGTTGTCGCGGCAGCGAATGTATCTGCATCGACGTTCATTCCAAAAATTGTCTGGGGTTCCTCGCGTACGGCAGAACCGGCCAAAATCGTTGTCACTTCAAATTCGCCAAGTACGACGCGTTTGAACTGCGCTTCTGTGCCGCCAAGCATTGGAGAAGCTGCACGAGTCGTTGTCGCGGCGCTGACTGCCAATGGCAATGTGGCGGCACCAATAAGTGCACTGCGGCGATTGAGCTTTGTAGAATTAGACATCCGAAATATACCTCCAGTCAGATACAAGCTAAGATAGTACGTTTACGCGTATTTCCTGTGATTTGACCATTATATTTTTGTTCATATTGCTGTGAGGTAAGCCATGAAGACGGAAACGCTGCAAACCCAAGCAGATTTCAACGTTTGGACGGAAATTTGGATCAGCAAAGTCGGCGAAATGAAGCCTATGTTTGAGATCGACGGTTTCAAAATGCGTCAGGTTTCGCGTCTGGTATGTTCAAGCTGTCGGTATACATCCTGTCAGGTTACGTCGACTTTGTAGATCTTCTGGATCGATTGGGAAAGGCAAGGGCCAGTTGATCTATTTCTCGGATAACTTTTGGGTCAGATGTGTACGCTTGCTGGACAAGAACAGACGGCTGTGACAAGGGGCAGAGCAAGGAGACGAATGATGACGACGACTCGGTTTGCCCCTTCACCCACGGGCTATTTGCACGTTGGCAACTTGCGCACGGCGCTTATGAATTGGCTGATCGCCCGTAAAGCGGGCGGAATATTCATCTTGCGCATTGATGATACAGATGCGGAGCGATCCAAAGAAGAATATGTTGACGCGATCCAGCAGGATCTGGAATGGCTTGGTCTGGCTTGGGATCGTGTCGAACGGCAGTCGACGCGCTTGGATCGTTATGCAGACGCGGCGGATAAATTGCGCAGCATTGAGCGGTTTTATGAGGCATTCGAAACGCCGACCGAGCTGGATCTGAAGCGCAAAAAGCAGCTGAATATGGGAAAACCACCAGTCTATGATCGGGCTGCCTTGGCGTTGACGGATGATCAAAAGGCCGCGTTGCGGTCAGAACGCGGCGAAGGTGTTTGGCGGTTCAAGCTGGATCTTGAGCGGATTGAGTGGACGGATCAGATTATTGGAGACGTGTCCATTGATGCGGCAAGCGTATCCGATCCGGTGCTGATCCGTGCTGACGGTCAAGTGCTGTACACCATTGCGTCTGTCGTCGACGATACGGAAATGGGCGTTACGCATGTTGTGCGTGGTTCAGATCACGTGACGAACACGGCCACACAGATTCAAATCATCAAGGCGCTTGGTGGGACCGTCCCGACATTTGCGCACCATTCACTGTTAACCGGACCACAAGGCGAAGCGCTGTCCAAACGTTTGGGAACATTGGCCTTGCGGGACTTGCGGGAAAACGGGGTTGAACCGTTTGCTTTGCTTAGTCTTCTGGCACGTTTGGGAACAAGCGACCCGATTGAGCTGCGCACAGAGATGGCAGCCTTGATTGATGGATTTGATATCGAGAAATTCGGAACTGCTCCGACCAAATTTGATGCTGAGGATCTGTACCCGCTGACGGGTCGTTACCTGCAAACATTGCCTTTGGAGTCGGTGCAAAGCGATATCGAAGCGTTGGGTGTTCCAGCAGATCAGGCCGAACAGTTTTGGATGGTCGTTCGCGAGAATATCTCAACGATGCATGATGTGGCAGGTTGGTGGACATTATGTTCCGAGGGGGCTGAACCTCTGATTGATGAGGAAGACAGCGCCTTTGTTGCTGAAGCTTTGAAGCTGTTGCCGGACGGGCCGTTTGATGCATCCAGTTGGAGCGCGTGGACGTCTGCTGTGAAAGACGCCTCGGGTCGTAAAGGACGTGGGTTGTTTATGCCGTTGCGCAAAGCAATTACCGGGCAAAGCCATGGACCGGATATGGGGGCGTTGATGCCCTTGCTGCAGGTGATCAAAGCACGCGGGTGATGTTTACCGGTGCGCTGACGCGCGCATGATAAATCGCGTTATCCACGCAGGACCAAAGGGGCGATGCCCCTTTGGAAACCCAGACCTTTTCAACCCTCGTCCGTCAGATGCGGCGTAGCTATTTTATGAGCCTAATAGGTTGATGTGGTGGTCAACAAGTTCGGTTTCTGCTGGCGAAAGCGATTGATGACGCGGATAACGAGGTGCAGCGCGATCATCTAAGATCGGGATGTGCCAATTGTCGGTAGAAGCGAAAAAATCGCCCACTCCGCTTACGCCAAATTCGGCTAAAAACCCCTGTGCGACAACGTCCAGATAGCTTCGCAAAATGACGTGCTTACCGTCATTCGTATGGGTGTTTTCAGGAACTGAATACACCCAAGTTTCTGTTTCAAATTGGGGTGCGATCTGTCGATTGTATCCTGATTCACGAGCATCAAGCGCATCCCAATCTGCGTCGGGAACACGCGCAGTCAGACCGTCAATTTCACAATTTGGATCAGGTTGAACGCTTAGGAAAACAACGTCGCGCCCTGGCGTTTTGATCCAAACACGTCGCCACCCGTCAAGGCGCGCGCGTTGCGCGTCGGGGTAGATATGCGTGGATCGATTGACGAGGCTGCCATAGCCAAAAAAACGGGGATGTTGCATTGCGCCAGTCAACGCAATCGCGCGACGTTGTCAATTCCCGTTACGCGCGTTCAAATCCAAACCACGATTTCTTGAACGCAAATGCATCGACTTGACGACAGTATCTTTGTTGGATTACCTACCGGCAACGTCGTGATGGGAGAAGCGGGCAACCGCTGCCGAAGGAGCAACCGCCCCGGAAACTCTCAGGCCACCGGACCATGATGACGTACGACTCTGGAGAGAGCCCGACGAAATATCGGGACGCCGAAGGGATAACGATCTCAGGCCAAAGGACAGAGGGGGCATCAGGCGGCGCGAATGGCGTGCTGCTTTAGATGCCGGTATGCTTCCCTGTGAAACATCGCCCGGCTTGAGGAGGCCGTGATGGCGGAATTGGATCGTTTGCCGCTGCATGACTTACATGTAGCTTTGGGCGCGCGTATGGGCCCATTTGCAGGCTATGAGATGCCCGTGCAATACCCGTTGGGTGTCATGGGTGAACATTTGCATTGCCGATCAAAGGCTGGGTTGTTTGATGTCAGCCATATGGGGCAAGTGCGTATTCGCGCCGAGACTTGGGACAGTGCTGCGCGCACTTTTGAAACCTTGGTGCCGCAGGATGTTTTGGGGTTGGCTTCTGGGCGGCAACGGTATGGATTTTTCACGAATGAAAAAGGTGGCATCGAAGATGATTTGATGTTTGCCCGCGTGGGCGATGATCTTTTGGTTGTTGTGAACGCAGCGTGCAAAGACGCGGATATTGCGCGTATGCAGACCTTGTCCGGCGTTAGCATCGAAATTCTGGCGGATCGTTCATTGCTGGCATTGCAGGGGCCGTTGGCCGGCGAAGTGCTGGCATCACAAGACGCGGGTTTCAGTGACACACGATTCATGGATGTTTTTGATGTGTCCATCGCGGGTGTAGACTGCTGGGCCAGTCGATCCGGATATACAGGCGAGGACGGGTTTGAGATATCGATCCCGGCTGCGCAAACGACTGTGGTTGCGAAGGCCTTGCTAGATCATCCGGCGGTCGAGCCCATCGGATTGGGTGCACGGGATTCTTTACGTCTAGAGGCGGGGCTGTGCCTTTATGGGAATGATATTGACGCGGGTACAACTGTTGCTTCGGCTGCGTTGACATGGGCCATCCAGAAATCACGTCGCCCTGACGGCGCGCGCGAGGGCGGGTTTCCTGGCGCGGATGTCACCTTGGCCAAGCCACAGCAATTGCGTGTGGGTCTTAGCCCCGAAGGGCGTGCTCCAATGCGTGCGGATGTTGCGCTATTTGCCTCAGAAACTGGGGGCGATCCCATTGGACACGTAACATCAGGTGGTTTTGGACCAACCATTGGAGCCCCGGTCGCCATGGGATATGTGAATGTGACGCATGCGGAAGTGGGGACGCGTCTTTGGGGAGAAATCCGTGGCAAACGGATGCCGGTTTCAGTGGCTTCGCTTCCCTTTGTGCCTGCAAATTTCAAACGATAAGATAAAAAAGGAAGATACGATGAAATATACGGAAGAACACGAGTGGTTGCGCAGCGAAGGCAATGAGGTGGTTGTCGGAATCACGACGCACGCGGCTGAACAACTTGGGGATGTTGTTTACGTTGAGCTGCCCGAGGTTGGAACGCAGGTTGCGCAAGGTGACGAAATCGTCGTCATCGAAAGCGTCAAAGCGGCCAGCGATATTTCCGCGCCGATTGACGGTGAGATTATCGCCGTAAACGATAAGCTTGCTGACGAGCCGGGTTCTGTGAATGCGGACCCAGAAGGCGATGCTTGGTTTTTCCGAATGAGCGTAACCGACGCGGGTCAAATGGCGGAATTCATGGATGAAGACAGCTATAAAGACTTTATCGGATAACTGACTTGGCCCGATCGTTTCTGGGCCAAGTTTGCAGATTACTTGATCGATGGTTTTGGCCGTGGGCGCTATCCAACCGGATTGCTGCGGCTCAAACCGGTCAAGTTAAGGACAGCGTCGCAGGACCCCCAATAGGGTTTTGGAGATGCTTGATGGAACGTATTTTTGCATTGAAAGGTCGACAGCATGGCTTTCGAACCGACTGACTATCTGCCGTATGATTTCGCCAACCGGCGTCACATTGGTCCATCGCCCGCCGAGATGGAGGACATGCTGACCGTTCTTGGGGTGGACAGCCTTGATGCGCTGATCGATCAAACCGTTCCTGAAGCCATTCGGCAAGAAGAACCGCTTGAGTTCGGTAAAGCCAAATCGGAACGAGAACTGTTGCATCATATGCGACGTGTTGCGTCCAAAAACAAAGTTCTGACCAGTTTGATCGGCCAAGGGTATCACGGCACCGTCACGCCCCCAGCGATCCAGCGCAATATTCTTGAAAACCCTGCGTGGTACACGGCCTATACGCCTTACCAACCGGAAATCAGTCAGGGCCGTTTAGAGGCGCTTTTGAACTTTCAAACTATGGTGTGTGATCTAACCGGTCTCGAAGTCGCAAATGCGTCTTTGCTGGATGAAGCCACAGCCTGTGCCGAAGCGATGACGATGGCGCAGCGGGTCGCTAAATCGAAATCAAAAGCGTTCTTTGTGGATCAAAACTGTCATCCGCAAAACATCGCGCTGGTTCAGACCCGCGCAGCCCCTTTAGGGATCGAAGTGGTCATAGGCGATCCGTCAGAAATGGACGCCGAAGCTGTGTTTGGGGCGTTGTTTCAGTACCCGGGCACCCACGGTCATGTGCGCGATTTCACCGACGATATTGCGGCCTTGCATGCGGCGAAAGCTATCGCGATTGTCAGCGCGGATCCCCTTTCGTTGACGTTGTTGAAAGAACCCGGCGCAATGGGGGCTGACATCGCCGTGGGATCGACACAACGGTTTGGTGTGCCCGTCGGATATGGTGGTCCACATGCCGCCTATATGTCATGCCGCGACGCGTATAAACGGGCGATGCCTGGCCGTATTGTCGGGGTGTCAGTCGACAGCCATGGCAACCGCGCCTATCGTCTTTCGTTGCAAACGCGTGAACAGCACATCCGCCGCGAAAAAGCGACGTCGAACGTGTGTACGGCCCAAGCTTTGTTGGCGGTGATGGCCTCTTTTTATGCCGTTTTTCATGGCCCAAAGGGGCTGAAAGCGATTGCGCAGCGTATTCACAGAAAAACTGCTCGATTGGCCGAAGGGTTGAAACAAGGTGGGTTCGTGGTTCAGCCCGCGGCTTTTTTTGACACAATTACGGTTGAGGTCGGGCCACTACAATCCGCAGTCATGAAATCTGCCGTCGACGAAGGGATCAACTTGCGGCGTGTTGGCGAGACACGGATAGGGATCACTTTGGATGAACGCACACGCCCTTCGACGATCGAAGCGGTTTGGCGTGCGTTTGGGATTAATCGTAAAGATAAAGATTACACCCCACATTATCACATGCCAGAAAAGCTGGTGCGCGAAACCGAATTCTTGAACCACCCTATTTTTCACATGAACCGCGCTGAAACGGAAATGATGCGGTATATGCGTCGGTTAGCAGATCGTGATTTGGCATTAGATCGCGCTATGATCCCGCTTGGGTCGTGCACCATGAAGCTGAATTCAGCTGCAGAAATGATGCCCGTATCATGGGGCGAATTTTCACTGCTCCATCCCTTTTGCCCTGCGGATCAAGCCGAAGGGTATGCGGAAATGATTGGCGACCTCAGCGATAAGCTGTGCCAAATCACCGGATATGACGCCATTTCCATGCAGCCGAACTCTGGTGCGCAAGGTGAATATGCGGGCCTTTTGACAATTGCAGCTTTTCACCGATCGCGCGGACAAGGCGGGCGGAATGTCTGCCTTATTCCAATGAGCGCACATGGCACCAACCCTGCGTCTGCGCAAATGGTGGGGTGGACCGTTGTACCCGTCAAATCAGCGGAAAATGGGGACATTGATTTGGATGACTTCCGCGCCAAGGCGGAAAAGCACAGCGATTCCTTGGCCGGCTGTATGATTACGTATCCTTCGACGCACGGTGTATTTGAAGAAACCGTGAAAGAGGTATGTCAGATCACGCATGACCAAGGCGGGCAGGTTTATATCGACGGGGCCAATATGAATGCCATGGTCGGGTTAAGCCGTCCGGGCGATTTGGGTGGGGATGTCAGCCACCTGAACTTGCACAAAACGTTTTGCATTCCGCATGGCGGTGGCGGCCCCGGAATGGGTCCGATTGGTGTCAAAGCGCATCTGGAAGAGCATTTGCCCGGTCACCCAGAACTGGGCGGTGAACAAGGCCCGGTCAGTGCCGCGCCGTTTGGTTCGCCGTCATTGCTTCCGATTTCGTGGGCTTATTGCTTAATGATGGGCGGGGCTGGCCTGACGCAAGCGACACGCGTTGCCATCTTGAATGCCAATTATATTGCCAAACGGTTGGAAGGCGCGTTCGACGTTCTGTATCGCGGTGGTAAGGGTTGGGTTGCGCATGAGTGTATCATCGACACACGCCCCTTTGAGGATAGCGCGGGGGTGACCGTCGAAGATATCGCCAAGCGATTGATCGATTGCGGGTTTCACGCGCCAACGATGTCTTGGCCTGTTGCAGGCACGTTGATGGTTGAACCGACAGAATCCGAGACCAAAGCGGAATTGGATCGGTTTTGCGACGCCATGCTCGCGATCCGAGCCGAGATTGCTGACATCGAAGAGGGCCGTGTGGAAGCCAACAACAATCCACTTAAGAATGCTCCGCACACGATGGAAGATCTCGTACGGGAATGGGATCGCCCTTACAGCCGCGAACAGGGATGTTTCCCACCCGGAGCGTTTCGCGTCGACAAATATTGGCCGCCAGTGAACCGCGTGGACAATGCGTTTGGCGACCGCAACCTTGTGTGTACCTGCCCCCCGATGGAGGAATACGCCGAAGCGGCTGAGTAAAGCTTAGTCTTCGGAAAGTAGATCAGCAAAAAGCGAGGCGACTTTATCCCAAGTTGCCTTGCTTGACGCACACAGCAAATACCCTTGTTCGGTTGCTGTATAGTCCCGACCATCCAACATCGCAGCGAAACCACCTGCTTGCTGGCAAAGCACGACACCTGCTGCATGATCCCATGGGGTCATGCGAACAGACAGCACAAAGTCGATGCTTCCCTGTGCCAACATCCGATATTCGTGGGCAGAACAGCGCAAAGTCGACAGCAAGTTCAGTTTTGGAATGCAATCGGAAACCAGTGCTTTGTCGGCCAATGGCATGATCGACATCTGGGTATAACCGGTCATTTCGGACAGATCTTTGTCAGGACTCGTGACCAAAAGGCGCGGCACAGTATTTGGCAAGCGATGAAGCGCACGACCCTGCAGATCGGCTTCCATTGCATCGTCGCCAATAGGGTCGTGGATTAAGCCGTAAACCGGTCGTCCAAAGCGACAAGCCGCAACAATGGTGCCAAACATGGGAAGGCCTTGGGCGAAATTCCAAGTACCATCGACAGGGTCGATCAAAAACGAAAGCTCGGCTTCGCCAAGTTTTTCCAATATCTTCTCGTCTTTGGAAACGGCTTCTTCGCCAATGACCAAGGCAGATGGAAATGCCATTTGCAGACCGCGCGTTATGATTGCTTCTGCGCCGATATCCGCTTCGGTGACCAAATCTTCTGGTCCGGATTTGGTGGAAATTTGCCCAGAATCCAACTTTCTGAATCTTGGCATGATTTCAGCCCGGACGGCGCGGCGCACAAGATTGCGAATGGTGGTTTTTTGGGACGCACTTAATGGTGCGGTAACTGGCATCGGTAATTGATCAAGCATGACTGGTCTCTTTGAT
Source organism: Paracoccaceae bacterium (assembly GCA_039960995.1). Taxonomy (GTDB): domain Bacteria; phylum Pseudomonadota; class Alphaproteobacteria; order Rhodobacterales; family Rhodobacteraceae; genus JABSSA01. The sequence continues at coordinate 243,937 of JBDVKF010000006.1, forward strand.
GATTCCGTCTTTTGCCGCGTGGTCTGACATGCAGCAAGGAATACGGCAACCCAAACGTGGGCTTATTCACGTGCTCGCAATACATGTGCGGGCCGTGCTGACAATGGTCCCCACGCAAATATCAACCCAGCAACAAGGGTCGTGCCAACACCTGCGCCGATGATCCCAAGCGCGGAAGACCAAATTACATTGAAATCCGTTTCCATGACAAATTCGCTGACAGCCCAGCCACCAGCAATGCCTGCAACCAGTGCCACACTGCCCGCCGCCAGACCCAGCAGAATGGAACGTGTTGCGAAGCTAATCAGAATTGCGCGGCGCGACGCCCCCAGAGTTTTCAGAACAGCAGCTTCGTAGGTGCGTGCACCGGTTCCAGCCGAGGCCGCGCCAATCAACACAAGAAACCCGGTCAGCAATGTAGCACCCGCACCATAAGACGTTGCAGCGGCCAGACCAGCCAAGACATTGGCAACGCGGTCGATTGCATCACGCACACGGATTGCTGTGATATTCGGGTATTTATTTGCCAAATCGCGCAGGATTTGGGCTTCGGCTTCTGGTTCGGCGTATACCGTCGAAATGAAACTGTGAGGAGCGCCTGCCAACGCGGCAGGGTTCATGGTGAGAACAAAGCCAATCCCAGCCGTCGAAAAATCGACTTCTCTGAAGGACGCAATTGTGCCGACGATGTCGCGCCCAAGGATATTGATGGTCAGTTCGTCGCCCATTTTTAGGCCAAGTTCTGTGGCTTCTTCTGCGGCGAAACTGATCAAAGGCGGGCCAGTGTAATCGGCGTCCCACCATTTTCCTGCCAAAAGACGCGTATTTTTGGGCAATTCAGCAGAGTAGGTGATACCCCGATCCCCACGTACAACCCAATGGTCACCGGCGACTTCTTCGGCGGACACGCCGTTGATTTCAGTGATGACACCGCGCAACATGGGTGCGCTGTCGACCCGGCGCACAGCCGGATCATCGGCAAGTCGTTCTGCATATCCGGCCATTTGATCTTTTTGTATGTCTACGAAAAAGTAACTTGGCGCGACATCTGGAAGGTTGCCGGCAATGGCATTGCGCAAGTTACCATCAATTTGTCCAACCGCCGCCAACACGGACAGGCCCAGACCCAGCGATAAAACAACGGATGCCGCTCCTTCTCGCGGGCCGGAAATGGCGGCCAAAGCCCACCGCAATCCGGGTTTTTTGACACGACGGGCAAACCGGCGGGACAGCCAACGTACGACCAACGATGACAGTGCCAAAAGGGCAAGGGCAAAGGCGATGCCACCCATAGTCCAAAGCGTTAATTTCCATGTGCCGCTTAACCAAGCGGCTGAACCGACCAGAATGATCAATGCCCCCACAATCATAAGCAAATAGCGCGGTGCGGGCAGTAACTTGGCGCGATCCAATGCATCTCGGAACAGGGTTGCGGCTTTTACGTCTTCGGTGCGCGCCAGTGGCCAAAGTGCAAAAATAAAGGCTGTAAGGGTCCCGTATAGCGCGGCTTCGGCCAATGGGCCGGGATAGATTGTGAAAGCTGCAGGGATGGGCAAGCGCGCTTCGATCAATGGGGCAAGCGCCAAAGGAAGAACTGCACCCAGAACCAAACCCAATCCAATTCCGGCAATCGACAATGCACTGATCTGCAGGAAGTAGGTCATAAATATCGTGCTTTTTTCAGCACCCAGCGTGCGCAGTGTCGCGATCACAGAGGTTTTGCTTGCCAAATATGCACGCACGGCCGCCGCGACCCCAACGCCGCCAACCGCCAGCCCGGACAATCCGACCAAGACGAGGAATGCGCCAAGCCGTTCAACAAATCGGGTTATGCCCGGCGCACCGTTCCTTGAATCGCGCCAACGTATTCCAGCGTCGGAGAATTCAGTTTGCGCACTGAGTTTCATTGCGTCTAGGTCTGTATCTTCGGGTAAATCGAAGCGGTATTTTGAGCTGAATAGAGTTCCGGTCGCCAACAGTTGCGAATTGGCAAGGCTTTCTGTCCGCAACAAGGTGCGTGGCCCCAAACCAAATCCCCCAGCCGCGCTGTCCGGTTCGCGCAGCAATATTGCCGACAGACGCAAATCTTGTGTTCCAAGACGAAATGTATCGCCAACGGTCAAGCCGATCCGATCCGCCAGCACACGTTCCATCACGGCACCCGGCAGACCGCCTTGATCGCCCAATGCTTCTTCCAAGGTCAGGGGCGGGTCCAATTCAATTGTACCAACCAAGGGATAGGCGTCGTCGACCCCTTTGACCTGTGTAAGAGCACGCTCGGTTTCTCCGTCCTTCGGAACAACGACCATGGATCGAAAGCTTACGATTTCTGATACTTTGCCGCTTGCATCCATCCAGGCGCGTTCTTCATCGGACGCAAATCGGAACGTGAAATCAATTTCAGCATCTCCGCCCAAAAGGGCAGCCCCTTCGCGGGCCAATCCGGCCTCGATCGCGGCACGTACCGAACCAACCGCTGCGATCGCTGCGACCCCAAGGGCAAGGCACGCCAGTAAAATGCGAAATCCTTTTAAACCAGCGCGGAGTTCACGTTGGGCGAATGCTGCGGCAACCTTAATCGTCATTCCGCGGCGACCTGCGCGGGCATGTCCAATCTACCATCTGACAATCGGATAACACGATCACATCGTTCAGCCAGCTCATTGGCATGTGTGACCAAGACCAAGGTCGCGCCATGGGTGTCTCTGAGATTGAAGAGCATATCCATAATTGCAGTGCCGTTGGTGCCATCCAAATTCCCTGTTGGTTCATCCGCAAGAAGAATTTTTGGTCGGGTCACAGCAGCCCGCGCCAAAGCGACACGTTGCTGTTCGCCCCCTGACATTTGGCTAGGATAATGATCGCCGCGATGACCAAGGCCAACAGAGTTCAACTCTTCGCGAGCGCGGTCAAACGCGTCGTCTTCGCCAGCCAATTCCAATGGAGTGGCCACGTTTTCCAACGCCGTCATGGTCGGGATCAAATGGAAAGATTGAAACACAACACCCATATGGTCGCGACGAAACCGCGCAAGCGCATCTTCTGACATTGTCGTCAATTCATGGCCAAGGGCTTTGATACTGCCACTGCTCGCTTGTTCCAATCCGCCCATAAGCATCAGCAAAGAAGACTTGCCAGATCCAGATGGACCAACAAGGCCAACGGTCTCTTGGCTCGAGATATCCAAGGTCAGGTCATGAAGAATGTCCACACGTCCCGCATTGCCATCAAGAGAAAGCGACGCATTTTTTAGCGACAGGACTGGATCGGACATGCAAGGCTACCTTTATTAGAGTTACGCAGTGATATGGAGGTTAGATCAACATGCACAAGACAATACTAACAATTGTATTTGGCCTCTCAGGACCTGTTGCCGCCGAGCCCGTGGTTATTGCGGCATTGGGTGATAGTCTCACACATGGTTACGGCTTGGCTCAGGGTGACGGGTTTGTCCCGCAATTGGAAGCGTGGCTTGGACGTCATGGCGAGGATGTGAAGCTTATTAATGCGGGCGTATCCGGCGACACAACTGCCGGTGGATTGAGCCGCGTGGCATGGACACTAACCGATGACGTGGATGCGATGATCGTAACGCTCGGTGGCAATGATTTGTTGCGGGGGATTTCCCCGGACACCAGCCGAGCGAATTTACAAGGCATCTTGATGGCGGCCAAGGATGCGGATGTCAAAGTCCTTTTGGTCGGAATGGAAGCGCCGGGTAACTTTGGACCAGAATATAAAAGTGAATTTGATTCAATATACCCCGATTTGTCGATGGCCTTTGGAACCCTTTACCTAGACAGCTTTTTTTCAGGCCTCGGCGGGCGAGGTATTGATCCATCAAGCATTCAGAACATGATGCAGGCGGATGGAATCCACCCAAATGCTGAGGGTGTTGTAAAGATCGTCGAAGGATTCGGTCCAATCGTAATGGAGCTGATCGACGCCGTTCAGGACTGATACCTGAGCGGCGATCCATCGATCCATCTTTTTTCGCCAAGCGGCCGAAGTTCAGCGTCTGATCCCGAAAGTGGTGCGCGCGCTGTCAGCGGAAGTCAAAAGACATGTGTGCGTGATGTTTGCTGCGTCTTGTGACCTGTCACGAAAACTCTTCCGAGATAAATGCCGAAAAAATGATCAACGGTTCGTAAATTCGTGTCGAAATTATTTTACCAGTTGATAAAATTTCAGACCTGTGAGAGCTTTTTCTATAGCTAAAAGCCAACACAGGTCTGACTGATGACGCAGAACGCATACACGCCAGGGGTTCAATCAGGGCGATTGGATCCAGAAAATTACGCAGATAATTTTTCTGACCTGCATCCACGTTTAAAAGAGCACGAGGCATTGGTGGCGGCTGATCGGTGTTATTTTTGTCATGACGCCCCATGCATCACGGCATGCCCGACCGACATCGATATCCCATTGTTCATACGCCAAATCGCAACGGGGACACCGGACGCAGCGGCTAAAACAATCCTAAGCCAGAATATCCTTGGTGGAATGTGCGCGCGGGTGTGTCCAACTGAAACCTTGTGCGAACAGGCCTGCGTCAGGGAGGCGGCAGAGGGCAAGCCGGTACTGATCGGTCAATTGCAACGGTTCGCTACGGATCAGTTGCAAGAACAAGGTCAGCACCCGTTTGTACGCGCATCTAGCAGCGGAAAACGTGTCGCTGTCGTCGGGGCTGGTCCAGCTGGGTTAAGCTGTGCACACAGGCTGGCAATGCATGGGCATGATGTGGTCATCTATGACGCCAAGGCCAAATCTGGCGGGTTAAACGAATACGGGATCGCCGCCTACAAAACAGTCGAAGGGTTTGCCCAAGCCGAAGTGGATTGGTTGCTGAAAATTGGTGGCATTTCGGTTGAAAATGAAAAGATGCTTGGGCGTGATGTCACGCTTGAGTCCTTGAAAAGCGAATTTGATGCTGTGTTCCTTGGAATGGGATTAAGTGGCGTCAATGGTCTGAATATTGATGGCAATGACAAAGACGGTGTTCTGGATGCCGTTGATTTCATCTCTGATTTGCGACAAGCAATTGATGTCGCCAACTTGCCGATCGGACGCGATGTCGTTGTGATCGGAGGCGGAATGACTGCCGTTGATGCGGCAGTACAAGCCAAAGCGCTTGGCGCGTTGAATGTCACATTGGCCTACCGACGTGGCCAAGATCGCATGAACGCCAGTGTTTTTGAACAGGAATTGGCGACCTCGAAAGGGGTGCGGATAATGACCCATGCGGTGCCGGTTGCCGTATATGGTAAAGACAGCGCGCACGAGATCGAATTTGATTACGTGAACGACGATATGTCGAAAACCGGTCAATCGATCAAACTGGCTGCGGACCAAGTTCTGTGTGCGATTGGTCAAACCTTGTCCGAAGGTGATCTGCCTGCGCTAGAGGGTAACAAGATCCAAGTGGACGTAAACGGGCGAACGTCTGTTGACGGTGTTTGGGCCGGTGGGGACTGTGCTGCTGGTGGCGACGACCTGACGGTGACGGCAGTTGCAGAGGGGCGAGATGCCGCCGAGGACATTCATAGCAAGCTTGTTTCGTGATATGATTTGGCATTTCACATTGCCATTTTGGAGCCATTGATATGAGCAAAACAGAAACAGCTGTTGCTGAGCATTACACAACGGGAGCGCTGTTTGACCGTATTCTCGCAGCGCTGAACGAAACGGGTATTGATCCTAAAGATGCAACCTACGACGACTTAAAAGCGGGCGACGAATTTCACACGGGCGGGGTTATGGCAACGGATCACCTGCTGTCGCAGGTGCAGATTTCACCCAATATGCAAGTGTTGGACGTTGGTTCCGGAATTGGCGGAACATCTCGGTATATTGCGCACAAATTCGGTGCGCAGGTTCATGGGATCGATCTGACCCCTGAATTTGTCGAAGCCGCCGAGCAATTAAGCGGACTTGTCGGGTTGACTGATAAAACCAGCTTTCAAGTTGGCAGCGCTGTTGAAATGCCGGTTCAAGACGCACGCTTTGATCTGGCCGTCATGCTGCATGTTGGCATGAATATTGCTAACAAGGATGATCTGCTGGCAGAAGTCGCGCGGACGCTAAAACCTGGCGGCCGATTTGCGTTATTCGATGTGATGAAAGGTGAAAGCCAAACCCCACCTTTGTTTCCTTTGCCATGGTCGACTGTCGCGGAAACGTCTTTCTTGGCGACACCAATGGCTTATGAAACCGCAGGGCAGAAGGCTGGATTGACCTTGGTTGCAAAAACAGATCGCTCTGATTTCACCCGCGATTTCTTCGCAAAAGCTTTTGCGAAACCACCAAGTGCGATGGGTATTCATCTGATGATGGGTGACACAGCGCCAGACAAATTCAAGAATTACGTCGCAAATCTGGAAGCCGGATGTTTGCTTCCGGTGGAAATGATCTTTGAGAAACCAAGTTGAGGAACGCGAGATGGCCGACCTAACAAGTGACTTTCTGGGTATTAAAAGCCCTAACCCTTTTTGGCTGGCTTCCGCGCCGCCAACGGACAAGGAATATAATGTCCGCCGTGCGTTCGAAGCCGGGTGGGGCGGTGTAGTCTGGAAGACCCTTGGCGCAGAAGGACCACCGGTTGTTAATGTCAATGGACCACGTTACGGCGCAATTTGGGGGGCGGATCGCCGCCTTTTGGGGCTGAACAACATCGAACTAATCACGGACCGTTCGTTGGAAATCAATCTTGAGGAAATGGCGCGGGTCAAAGCAGATTATCCAGATCGTGCTGTAATCGCGTCGATAATGGTGCCCTGCGAAGAAGCGTCTTGGAAAGCCATCTTGCCAAGAGTTGCCGAAACCGGGGCGGACGGGATCGAGCTGAATTTCGGTTGCCCCCACGGGATGAGCGAACGCGGCATGGGCGCGGCGGTTGGGCAGGTGCCCGAATATATCGAAATGGTCACCCGATGGTGCAAACAATATTACGACCGACCCGTGATCGTAAAATTGACGCCCAATATTACCGATGTCACCAAACCAGCCACGGCGGCAAAGAATGGTGGTGCCGATGCGGTTAGCTTGATCAATACGATCAATTCAATCACGTCCGTCGATCTGGATACGATGTCACCCGAACCTTCGATAGGTGGCAAGGGCAGTCATGGTGGATATTGCGGGCCTGCTGTGAAACCAATCGCACTTAGCATGGTGTCCGAGATTGCGCGCAACCCCGAGACACATGGTCTGCCGATCAGTGGAATCGGTGGTGTGACCACGTGGCGTGATGCGGCAGAGTTCATGACCCTTGGGGCCGGAAACGTTCAGGTTTGTACTGCGGCAATGACCTATGGCTTTAAGATCGTGCAGGAAATGATCTCGGGTCTGTCAGAGTGGATGGACGAAAAGGGATACACCTCTATTGACGAAGTCGTCGGCCGTGCCGTGCCAAATGTCACGGACTGGCAGCATCTGGATTTGAATTACATCTCTAAAGCACGGATCAACCAAGATCTTTGCATATCTTGCGGCCGTTGTTTTGCGGCCTGCGAAGACACGTCACATCAGGCGATTTCGATGACTGAAGACCGTGTTTTTGATGTGATCGATGCGGAATGCGTTGCTTGTAATCTTTGCGTTAATGTCTGTCCCGTTGAAAACTGCATTACCATGGAAGAGCTGGCACCGGGAACTGTCGACGAACGGACGGGCAAAGTTGTGCAAGACGAATATGCCAGCTGGGTAACACACCCAAATAACCCGAGCGCTCAGGCGGCCGAATAAAGGCTAATGACGTTCGTCTAAATGATGACCGGAACGCGATGCAAAAGCATTGCGTTCTTGTTTGCCCGCTGGATAATCCTGCCACCCGCTGGATTGACTGGACTGCATGGGCGAAATGGCAAGCGGAGCTGGCACAATCGTCATTGGTTGCAGAGGCAAAGAGGCGGCTATCGTGGGGGAAGCCCAAGGCAAAGCCCGCAGATCCGTCCATACTGGAAACATTGCATCGTTCATCTTGAGTCCTCCTTGCACTCCGCAACCTTACGTGACTGTAGCAGGCCATTTATTTACCGATTGTTAGCGTTTGATGACCTCCGATGGGTTTGTGGTCGTTTCGAAGTTAAAACCGCAAGTCGATCTTGTTGAGAACACTATTTGCTCGCTCAAACGGGTTAGTCGAATCCAACAAGATCGCATCTGATGTGTCACTGGACGCGTCTGGATCTGGGGCGGTAGGCTTAGGTTGAACTTGCGAAGAAATCGCTTCGATATACCGATTTGCGATATCTTGAACATCGGGCTGAATCGCATCTTGTTTTGGTTGAGCAATCGCCTCGAAAACGGATTGCGCTTCTGCCCCTTCAATCAAGTCGATGTCGGAACTTTGATCCCTCTCGGGCTCGGACGCATTGTCTTTTTGCGGAACTGCTTTTGATGTTTTACCAGCGGCATCTGATGCCATGATTGGCCGTGGTAAGGCGATGTCAGATGGTGCTTCACGCACACTGACAGTGTCAGGCGCAATTGACGCCTGACTTGATGACGTTGAAATTGTTGGCCCAATTTGCCCAATTGGACCGTTTACGACAAACATGTGGATCCCCCTAATGCACCTAAATGCAATGGAAAGCCCGCCACCCGCCTTAACCCTTACACAAGAAATATTAACGGCGGGTAAATGTTGTCAATCTGGCATTGGCGTCAGCAATCGACGATACAAAGTATCCAAGAACAAACGTGCCCCTTCCAATGGGTCTGCATCCGATAGAACCTGCACTTGGGCTTCAAAATCTGCGTAATGCTGCGTTGTCGACCAAATGGAATAAAAAAGATGTTGTGGATCGACAGGGGCCAATTTCCCCTTTTCCATCCATGTTCGGATCACAGCGCATTTTTTGTCAACCAACGGTTTTAGGTCGGCTTCAAGATGGGGTGTCATACGCGGCGCGCCTTGCAGGATTTCATTTGCAAACAGACGGCTTTCCCTTGGAAGATCCCGCGACATTTCCAATTTGCGCATCACGTATCGCAATATTTCTTCAATGGGGTCGCCGTTTTCATCCATCTCGACCAACGGATCCAACCATGTTTCCATAAGTTGGTTCAGCAAGGTGACATGAATTTCTTCTTTGCCACCAAAATAGTAAAGGATGTTCGGTTTTGAGAGGCCAGAGGCGTCGGCAATCGCATCCAGAGTCGAACCGCGATAACCGTGTGCGGAGAATACATCTAAGGCTGCTTCGAGAATACGAGCGCGATTGCGCATTTGGATTCGACTGGGTTTCTTTTCGCTGTCTACCACTGTTACGTGCCCTTGGGTGCCGCTTACGATTTTTCTTGCCCCTAGAATGGGCAGAATGGCAGCTTGAACGCAATGAAGAGCATGCAGTTCTTGACAGCGCGACTGCCTGCCGCAATCGTATTGACCAGATGGTCAAAAAATAATCGACAAAAGTCGACAGGGGGAAATCATGGCTGCACCAGGGGAAAATCTGCGCATCAATCCGGACCGTTTGTGGGACAGTTTGATGGAGATGGCTAAGATTGGTCCAGGTGTTGCGGGTGGCAACAATCGACAAACGCTGACGGATGAAGACAGCGAAGGACGGCATTTGTTCCAGAAATGGTGCGAGGCCGCGGGCTGTTCGATGGGCGTTGATGAAATCGGCAACATGTTCGCGCGACGCGAGGGCACCGACCCCGACGCGCTGCCTGTTTATGTTGGCAGTCATTTGGATACGCAGCCGACGGGTGGCAAATATGACGGAGTTCTTGGTGTACTGGGTGGGTTGGAAATCCTGCGGTCCTTGAACGATCTTGGCATCCAGACAAAGCATCCGATTGTCGTAACCAATTGGACAAATGAAGAAGGCACGCGCTACGCCCCGGCGATGCTGGCCTCTGGTGTGTTTGCGGGTAAACATACGTTGGATTGGGCCAATGATCGTGTGGACGCAGGCGGCAAGCGGTTTGGCGATGAATTGGAACGCATCGGTTGGAAGGGTGAGGAAAAGGTAGGTGCGCGCAAAATGCACGCCTTCTTTGAATTGCACATCGAACAAGGCCCGATCCTAGAAGCCGAAGGCAAAGACATCGGTGTTGTGACGCATGGCCAAGGGTTGCGCTGGATTGAATGCACTGTGACCGGCAAGGAAAGCCACACCGGGTCGACCCCGATGCATATGCGAAAGAATGCGGGGCGTGGTTTGGCGCTTGTGACCGAACTGGTGCATGAAATCGCGATGAAAAACCAACCCAATGCCGTGGGGGCGATTGGACATATCGACGTCTATCCAAACAGCCGCAATGTGATCCCGGGCAAGGTTGTCTTCACCGTCGATATGCGAACGCATTTGCTGGATAAGCTCAATGGCATGGTTGATGAATTCAACGCTCGCGCACCCAAATTGTGCGAAGAGGTCGGCTTGGAATTTTCGTGCGAGATTGTCGGTCAGTTTGATCCACCGGCCTTTGACGAAGGTTGTGTCAGCGCCGTACGTGGTGCGGCCGAGCGATTGGGTTATTCTCATATGGATATCATTTCCGGCGCGGGTCACGATGCCTGCTGGATCAATGATCTATATCCAACGGCGATGATCATGTGCCCTTGTGTGGATGGGTTATCCCACCATGAAGCCGAAGAGATTAGCCCAGAATGGGCAGCGGCAGGGACGGATGTTTTGCTGCATGCTGTGTTAGAGACTGCGGAGATCGTAGGGTGAGAAGTGAAGACCTCATTTCTCGTATTGAAAGCGAATGCCTGACGGTCACTAAACCTGATGCTGATCTCATTCTGGCGTTTGATCCTAAGCAAAACGAATATTGCGTAATTCAAGGAGTGGATTCTCCTTATTCAACAATCGGAATTTGGGGCACCCCAGTTGGTTGTTTCATCGCCATGTGAGGAGAACTCGTAATGTCTACTAAAGTCATTAAAAACGGAACCATCGTCACGCATGACCTGACCTATGAGGCGGAAGTGCTGATTGACGGGGGCCAGATTATCGAAATCGGCAAGGGCCTAAAGGGTGACGAAGAATTGGATGCGACGGGGTGTTACGTAATGCCCGGTGGGATCGACCCTCATACGCATCTTGAGATGCCGTTTATGGGGACCTATTCCACGGATGATTTTGAAAGCGGAACACGCGCGGCACTGTCAGGCGGCACGACGATGGTCGTGGATTTCGCATTGCCGTCGCCGGATCAAGGTCTGCTGGATGCGCTGCAGATGTGGGACAACAAATCGACCCGCGCCAATTGCGACTATTCCTTTCATATGGCGGTGACATGGTGGGGCGAGAAGGTTTTCAATGACATGGAAACTGTCGTCCGGGACCGGGGTATCAACACGTTCAAGCACTTTATGGCGTATAAAGGCGCGCTGATGGTGAATGATGATGAAATGTACGCGTCCTTCAACCGTTTGGCGGAATTGGGCGGTATTGCTATGGTGCATGCCGAAAACGGCGATGTCGTCGCCGAATTGACGGCAAAGCTTTTGGCAGAGGGCAACAATGGCCCCGAGGCGCATGCGTATTCCCGACCGCCGCAAGTGGAAGGCGAAGCCACAAATCGGGCCATCATGATTGCCGATATGGCAGGTGTTCCACTGTATGTGGTGCATACCTCTTGCGAGGAAAGTCACGAAGCTATTCGACGCGCCCGCCAACAAGGCAAGCGTGTTTGGGGCGAACCTTTGATCCAACACTTAACGTTGGATGAAAGTGAATACCAAAATAAGGATTGGGACCACGCGGCGCGTCGTGTGATGTCGCCACCGTTCCGCAACAAACAACATCAAGATAGCCTGTGGGCTGGGCTGCAATCCGGTTCCCTAAGCGTGGTTGCGACGGACCACTGTGCCTTTACCACTGAACAAAAACGATACGGCGTTGGCGACTTTTCGAAAATCCCGAATGGGACCGGAGGATTGGAAGACAGGATGCCAATGCTTTGGACATATGGCGTTGCGACCGGGCGACTGACACCCAACGAATTTGTGGCGGTGACATCTACAAATATCGCGAAGATCCTGAATTGCTATCCAAAGAAAGGCGCTATTTTGGCCGGGGCCGATGCCGATCTTGTTGTTTGGGATCCAAACAAGGAAAAAACGATAACTGCATCTGCCCAGCAATCTGCCATTGATTATAATGTGTTCGAGGGCAAGCAGGTCAAAGGTCTGCCACGCTTTACGTTGACCCGAGGGCACGTTGCGATTCACGACGGGGAAATCCGCACGCAAGAAGGGCACGGGAAATTCGTCAAACGCGAACCCAACACCGCAGTGAACAAAGCCCTGTCCAGTTGGAAAGAACTGACCGCGCCACGCCCGGTTAAGCGGACGGGTATACCGGCGACGGGAGTTTAAAAGCAGCCTATGGCGGCTTTCGGTTGGTTAGATATTTTGGCGGACATAGCGGCGATATGCGCCGCTATTGCCGTGTTGGTGACGACAGTTTTCGTCTGGCGGCAAGTTGCGCTTCAAGCGGCGGGCCGCGAAAAGGACGAACGGCGGTTTTTGCGGGAATCCATTCATACGATTCATGACACGTTACAGGCCAAACAATTCAGAGAGGCGCGGTCCGTGTTTTTCGCGGGACCCCATAAATCTGAATTTGCGGATTTAGAATCGAAAGACAAAGGATCAGCGCGCTATATCCTAAGCATTTACGGGCTTTTGGCGCGCATGGTGAAACACGGTGCGGTCGATGAAGCCATTCTTCGAGATTACTGGGAATCCGCCTTGTTGCGAGACTGGGATCGTTTGGAGAATTTTGTGAGCGGCGAACGGCTTCGGTCCAAAAACCATGGCTTGTATGTGGGGACCGAAAAAATGGCCGCACGATGGAGACAGAGTGATGAGTAAGAGCAGTGTAATCGAGGCACAGAACCTCGACCTGACATTCCAAACAAACGACGGGCCAGTGCACGCGCTTAAGGATGTAAGCCTTGAGATCAACAAGGGTGATTTTGTTTCCTTTATTGGGCCGTCTGGCTGCGGCAAAACTACGTTTTTGCGCTGTATCGCAGCCTTGGAAACCCCGACGGGCGGCAGCTTAAGCGTTAACGGCATGTCCCCAGACGAGGCGCGTCGTGCGAGGGCCTATGGTTACGTGTTCCAACATGCGGGTCTTTATCCATGGCGCACCATCGGTGGAAATATATCGTTGCCGTTGGAAATCATGGGATATTCCAAAGCGGAACAGGCCGAACGCGTCAAACGCACAATGGAATTGGTCGATTTGGCGGGGTTTGAACGCAAGTTCCCTTGGCAATTGTCCGGTGGAATGCAGCAACGCGCTTCGATTGCGCGCGCTTTGGCATTTGATGCGGATATTTTGTTGATGGATGAACCGTTTGGTGCGTTGGACGAAATCGTGCGGGATCATTTGAATGAACAATTGCTGCGGCTTTGGGCGCGAACAGAAAAGACCATTGGGTTTGTGACCCACTCGATCCCCGAAGCTGTGTATTTGTCGACGAAAATCGTCGTCATGTCACCGCGCCCGGGTCGAATAACGGATGTTATCGAAAGCCCGCTTCCCAAGGAACGCCCTTTGGACATTCGGGACACACCCGCTTTTTTAGAACTGGCACATCGTGTGCGGGAAGGTTTGCGAGCAGGGCATGCCTATGACTAAGCGTTTGGCTACTCAGATAAATGCGCCGGCAACGCGCTTGCTCAGACAGGGGCCGATCGCATGATGCGCAGCGTCTTACCTGTCTTGACGGTGCTGGCCGTGATCCTTGGGGTTTGGTGGGTCGGTGTGGCCCCTATGAACATTCGCGTTGCTCTGGATCAGGCGGAACGCGCCGATTTGGTTGTTGTTCCGGAAGGGTCGGTGGTGCGGCGTGACGTGTCTGTCTGGCGCTTGATTGCGCAAAACTCAGAACATGTTGCGACGGGATATGCGTTGGAACGCCCCAGATTGCCGACGCCGACGCAAGTGGGTCAAGAATTGTGGAAAACGACGGGTGCTATGGTCCAACGAGGCCGTGCCTGGTCAAAACGCAGCTTGATCTATCATGGGTGGATTACGCTGCAATCCACGCTTTGGGGGTTCGCCTTGGGCACTGCCTTGGGCATTTTGGGGGCCGTGGCGATTGTGTACAGCCGCGTCGTGGACATGAGCCTGATGCCATGGGCGATCATCAGTCAGACGATCCCAATTGTTGCGCTGGCCCCAATGATTATCATTCTGTCTTCCCAGTTTGGAATCGAAGGGCGCGGTTTCCCAAAGGCGATCATCTCGGCCTATCTGTGCTTTTTCCCCGTGCTTGTGGGCATGGTAAAGGGGTTGCGGTCACCCGCGTCCTCGCAATTGGATTTGCTTCGGACCTATAACGCAACAGGGCTGCAGTCGTTCTTGAAATTGCGGCTGCCCGCTTCAATCCCTTATTTGTTCACATCCTTAAAGGTTGGAATTGCGGCCGCCTTGGTTGGAACCATCGTCGGAGAGCTTCCGACAGGCGCGATCAGCGGTCTTGGGGCTCGTATATTGATCGGTGATCAGTTCGGCACTCCACTGGCGATCTGGGCGGCGTTGTTTGCCGCCGCGATTTTGGCAGGTGTCCTTGTCACAATGCTGGATCTGACTCAGCGCCTGACGTTGACACGTATGGGGATGCGATCATGAGCTGGTTGATCGCAGGATTGGTGTTCTGGGCGATGGCTTGGGCCTTCAATGTCTGGATTGCGCGATCTGCATGGGCGGAGACATTGGCTGCGCGCATCGTCGTGCCTGTTCTGTTCGGGTTCACGCTGGTCATCCTGTGGGAGTCGCTGGTGCGTCACTTCAACGTGTCACAGGTGATCCTGCCGCCCCCAAGCATGGTTGCGCAGACCTTTGCGGCATCGACCGACATTTTGTGGCAGGATTTCCGCCAAACGGTGCTGAAAGGTGCGCTGTCGGGATACATAATCGGTGCGTTGGCCGCATTTGGAACTGCGGTCCTGATCGACCGATCCCGTTTTCTGACGCGAGGGTTGCTGCCAGTGGGCAATTTCGTCGCGGCTTTGCCAATCGTTGGGATCGCGCCGATCTTGGTCAGTTGGTTTGGGTTTGACTGGCATTCGAAATCCGCCGTTGTCGTCGTGATGGTCTTCTTTCCGCTGCTGGTGAATACCGTGCAAGGATTGCAAGATACCGACGCTATGAGCCGCGATTTGATGCGCACATATGCGGCTAGCTATTCGCAGACGCTGATGAAGCTGCGTATTCCAGCGGCTTTGCCGTTTGTTTTCAACGGCCTAAAAATCGCGACAACTCTTGCCTTGATCGGTGCGATTGTCGCTGAATATTTTGGCTCACCCACACGTGGGATGGGCTTTCGAATTTCGACAGGGGTGGGAAGCTTGTCGATTGATCTCGTTTGGGCAGAGATCTTTGTTGCTGCCATCGTCGGTTCAGCCTTCTATGGCGGCGTAGCCCTGATCGAACGTCGGGTGACATTCTGGCACCCGTCCCAACGAGGATAATAACCAGAAAAGACCAATAAGGAGAGTATAAATGAAACATATCGCGACTATGACAGCCGGGGCAGCAATGAGCCTTTGGGGCTTTGCGGCACAGGCTGCGGATGACGTCACATTGCAGCTTAAATGGGTAACGCAAGCGCAGTTTGCGGGCTATTACGTGGCGCTGGACAAAGGGTTTTACGAAGAAGAAGACCTGAACGTTACCATCAAGCCAGGTGGCCCTGACATTGCCCCCACACAGGTTCTGGCGGGCGGCGGTGCAGACGTCACGGTTGAATGGATGCCTGCCGCATTGGCCGCGCGCGAAAAAGGGTTGCCAATGGTGAACATCGCGCAACCCTTCAAGTCATCGGGAATGATGCTGACATGCCGCAAGGACGCCGGCGTCGCGTCCACTGACGACTTCAAGGGCAAAACCCTAGGGGTTTGGTTCTTTGGTAACGAATTCCCATTCCTAAGCTGGATGAGCCAACTTAACATTCCAACGGATGGCTCCGACGGCGGCGTTACTGTTCTCAAACAAGGATTCAATGTTGATCCAATCTTGCAAGGGCAGGCGGCGTGTATCTCGACAATGACGTACAATGAATATTGGCAGGTCATTGATGCAGGCGTGAAAGAAGACGAGCTGATCACGTTCAAATACGAAGACCAAGGCGTGGCAACGTTGGAAGATGGTCTATACGTCCTTGAGGATAATCTGGACGACGCTGCATTCGTCGACAAAATGACTCGCTTTGTGCGGGCGTCAATGAAGGGTTGGAAATACGCCGAGGAAAACGCCGAAGAAGCGGCGTTGATTGTTTTGGACAATGACCAAACCGGTGCGCAGACTGAAAAGCATCAAAAACGCATGATGGGCGAAATCGCCAAGTTGACCGCTGGATCCAATGGGACTCTCGATCCGGCAGACTATGCGCGTACAGTGAAGTCGCTTTTGTCAGGTGGGTCAGACCCGGTGATTTCGAAAGAGCCTGAGGGTGCTTGGACTCACGCAATTTCTGACGCGGCTTTGGGCGGATAATCCTCCCTAAATTCTAGACACAAATTTGGGCGGCCGAATGTGATGCATTTGGTCGCCCAAATTTATTGCATGAACGTATCAATGCCTTGAGTGGCTCAGGCGGATGATCTTGATCTGCGGGGGGGGCAATTTCAGGTGGGATTTTCAGAGAATCGGATGGGCGGAAAATTGCTGGTTTGATTCGAAAATTCGCGTTCTGGTATGCATCGGCAAAGTGTTTAGAGCGTTAAAGTTCTTAATTTGCCTAAAAGTTACGCAAGGGAACGAATCAAGTAGTTTGATTTTAAATCAACGACTTAACCCGATTCAACCAATGATCGAGTTGTATTTTCCTTCGATTTCCCCGCGAACTTGTCTATTACAAAATGAGACTTCTTGGTTTGCCAGTGTAATTTTCGACGGGGGATAAAATGTTTTCGAAGGGCACAACTACGAATGACGATGCGCCAATCCAGCGTGATGAGTATGAGACTCTGCTGCAAGACCAACTTACAGAATTGCGCCCATTGCGCCGCCGTCCGCCAATGATGCGGCCGCGTTTTGTGACGTTGAAAATTGTTCCGAGTGAAGCAAAACAACCGCTTTGCAACGTCGTCAAGATGATGAGCTAAAGAGACAGCTTGTTCCTATTATTCAGATACGACCACTCACCGTATTTGCAGCTAGGAACGAGATTGGATTTTACCACAAATCCATCGAAATAAATCGAGCAGCGCGTCACGTCGAAAGTGACGCTGTCGAAATCAGGTAAGGGCGCGAGACATCGATGTTTCGCGTCATTTTTTTGTCCTTAGCGCTTTCATCAAGCCGTCGGGGTTGTTCCGCCCCAAGGCGTGGTCAGCAGCCCTCTGTACCCCCTTCGTGCAACACTGAGGCCTGGGCGTAGCCGTCGGCGGCCACCCAGCGGAGACTCAGCCGTGGCGGCAGTACGTTCTCCAGGCCCAAACCAAGAAAGAATCTCTGATGTGAATGGCCACAATTCGGCCTCAACCAATCGGGAATCGAATATTCCTGCTGACAATACGTCTTTGAGATCAAAATTGCGCAGGTTGCCGAAACAGTATTTTAGCATAGATTTTTTGTGACGCTACGACGCAATTTCGTAAAAATATTTTAAAAACAAATAGTTAGATAAATCAGGCAGATTGATGGAACATTCCACCATGAATTCCCCGTAATTTCGCCCGGGCTGAATGCCAATTTATATAGGGAAGCGAGCCACCAGGGGAGGTTACCATGCGTATCACGCTAAATAGAAAAAAGTCGGTTGATGAAACCGAAATTCTGCGAAGTGAGTTTGATGAGTTGTTGAAGGATCAGTTGACCGAACTGCGCCCTTTGCGACGTCGTGCACCCAATGTGGCCAACGCGAACAACGATGATGTATCGCTGAGCGTCAATCGCGAAGAGAATGCGACCGGGTTGCCGACAGTTGTAAAGATCGGCAGTTAAGGTGTTAACCACGTTCGCGACTGCCAGTGCGAATGTGTAGCGTGTTTTGGGAAAAGGGTTGATACTGCGATCAAAGAGACGAAAACCAAGTTCGTCAATCGCCTATCAGAGCCTCGCTAAGCAATACCCAGCGAAACATGCGTGTGATTGAAAAAGCCGAGTTTTGGCGTTGAATACCAACACGTAAAACATCGAATAAATTTTAGGAGTGGGATACCCGTTGCGCTGACGCGGTTAAATGACGTGTGGCACAAAGGAAGATGGCCGCCCCCGAAATCGCGAGCGGCCTGTCGAATTAGGCAAGCGCGAGGTTTGTTGCGCTTTCACGTCCGTCACGACCGGACTCAAGATCGTATGTGACCTTCTGGTTGTCGGCCAGACCTGTCAGGCCCGAACGCTCAACAGCTGAGATGTGTACAAACACGTCTTTGCCGCCGTCGTCAGGTGCGATGAAGCCGAAGCCTTTAGTGGTGTTGAACCATTTCACGGTGCCATTGGCCATATCCGTGGTCTCCTTTAATTATGTTGCCCGCGTGAGTGCGGCAACCCGGCGAAGTCGGTCTTGGATCGAGAGACTGAAAGCCAGTTAAGGAAGACAGTGGGTCGAAGAAGAGTAACTGTAGCGCGAAGGCATGTGACAGATTTAAGGCCGACTGGCAAGCGTCTTGTGTGCAATGGGCAAGGGTTTGCCGCTATGGAATGGTCAATTTGCCCGTCAAGTTTCGCGCCCCCGAGGCTGTTGCCTTCTTCGGCCTCAGTTGAGGAGACAGATTTCCGATCTGGAACTGCAATTGTTAAATTTTTTACTTGCGCGTCAATTTTTTAGTTTCTTCCGGCGCCGGCAATTTATCGTAATCTGCGGACTTGGAACGAGTGATTTGAGCAATGTCGCGCATTCTGTCGGTCAGCGGTTTGATGTCTTCGCCAAATTTCCCAAGAACCTCGCCAAAGTCAGAAACCCCTCCTAACACAACATCACAAAGGCCTTTTTCAAGGCCAATTTGAACTTCCATTGCCGATACTCGCTTGAGGAGACGGCCCCTATGTGCTTGGTCAAACGCAGTTGAAGCCCATATGATTTTTCTCATTTGTTCGCATTTTTTGAGTAGTGTATCCTTATCTTCTTGATCTAGTTCAAACGTAGCTAACTCTGAATCAATCTCGTTACGTGACGCCTCAATTAACACTTCATCAGCCTCAAACATCCTATGCAGGGCGTCAATATCCGCTTGTTCAATGTAATCAGTGTGCCCATAGTCAGCCAACGAGGCTGCTAGTTCGGTAAATCTATCAGAGCAAAGTGATTTATCCGCTTCAGAAAGAACGGCTAATTTTTGAATTAGCGAGTATTTTTCCGAATTGTTGTCGTTTTTATGGAGCTCAAAAAGGGCTGCCTTGATGTGAGTACGCAATGAATTCATAAAACTAAGAACTGACCTCTGGTGATGGCCTCTTCTGGGCTAGACTGGCAAAATTAGTTAATCAAGCATCATTTGCATCTGAAAGAGATCAAGTCATTACATTAGAAATCTCTTTCAGAATTTTGACAGGTTTGCGCTACGCGTATACAAGCGCGGTTCGCGTATGCGGCCTCGTCACCGGCGAATAAACTCACCTCACAAATTTCTTATGCTTCAACCGCTTCGGCTCCAGCGCATCCGCACCCAATCTACGTTTCTTGTCTTCTTCGTAATCTTCGAAGTTGCCTTCGAACCATTCGACATGCGCTTCGCCTTCAAAGGCCAGAATGTGCGTACAGATGCGGTCAAGGAAGAATCGGTCGTGCGAGATGACAACGGCACAGCCGGCGAAATCGACCAGCGCGTCTTCTAGGGCGCGCAGGGTTTCGACGTCCAGATCGTTGGTCGGTTCATCCAGTAACAGCACGTTGCCGCCTGATTTCAGCAGGCGCGCCATGTGCACGCGATTGCGTTCCCCACCTGACAGCAGGTTGACCGGTTTTTGCTGGTCGCCACCCTTGAAGTTGAATGCTGAGCAATAGGCGCGGGAATTCACCTGCGCATCCCCCAGTTGGATGATCTCAGCGCCGCCTGTGATCGCTTCCCAGACGGTTTCACCATCCGCTAGGTCATCGCGGGACTGATCCACGTAAGACAGCTGTACAGTATCGCCCAATTCGATCGTGCCCCCGTCAGGCTTTTCCTGCCCGGTGAGCATTTTGAACAGCGTGGATTTCCCAGCCCCGTTCGGGCCGATGACGCCGACAATGCCGCCGGGGGGCAAGGCAAAGGTCAGGTTTTCGACCAAAAGCTTATCGCCCATAGCCTTTTGCAGGCCTTCGACTTCGATCACTTTGCCACCAAGGCGTTGCCCGTTGGGAATGACAATTTGGGCGCGGGCTAGTTTTTCACGCTCGGATTGGTTGGCGAGGTCATTATAGGCATTGATGCGGGCTTTGGATTTGGCTTGTCGGGCTTTGGCCCCCTGACGCATCCATTCCAATTCGCGCTCAAGCGTCTTCTGGCGTGATTTGTCTTCGCGTGCTTCTTGTTCCAGACGTTTGGCTTTTTGTTCCAGCCAAGACGAATAGTTGCCTTCCCATGGCACGCCTTTGCCGCGATCCAGTTCCAGAATCCAGCTGGTGATGTCGTCCAGGAAATAGCGGTCGTGCGTCACGATCAGGATTGTGCCTTTGTAATCCATCAGGTGCTGTTGCAGCCACGCGATGGTTTCCGCATCAAGGTGGTTGGTCGGTTCGTCAAGCAACAGCATGTCAGGCGCTTCGAGCAACAGCTTACACAAAGCCACACGACGGCGTTCACCGCCCGAAAGGGTTGCGACATCCGCATCGTCTGGCGGACAGCGCAGGGCTTCCATCGCGACATCGATCTGGCTGTCCAGATCCCACAGGTTTTCGCTGTCGATCTGGTCCTGCAGGCTGGCCATTTCATCGGCGGTTTCGTCCGAATAGTTCATCGCCAATTCGTTAAAGCGATCCAGCTTGCCCTTTTTGTCGGCCACACCCAGCATCACGTTATCCCGCACGCTGAGGGTTTCGTCCAAGGCAGGTTCCTGTGGCAGGTAGCCAACTTTGGCCCCTTCTGCGGACCAGGCTTCGCCGGTGAAATCTTTGTCGAGGCCGGCCATGATTTTCATCAGGGTCGATTTACCAGCGCCGTTGACACCGACAACACCGATTTTGACGCCAGGCAGAAAGCTCAGGTGGATATTCTCAAAGCACTTCTTGCCCCCGGGGTAAGTCTTGGAAACACCTTGCATGTGATAGACGTATTGATAGGCGGCCATGATCGATCCCTTTATTCGCGTTTGGCATTACTTAGACGGCTGTGACGGGCGGGGCAATGCGTGGATGTCGTCAAGTTTGGCGCGCAGTCGTGCGCCTTTTCGGGGGTTGAGCGTTTCAAGCCACGCAATGCGACCGTCAAGCTTTGCTAAAGCTACGGGATCGCGCGTTTTCGAGGCCTGATGCAGAGCCGCTTTGAGGCGATCAAAGTCGCGCCGTTGCATATTCAAATGCTGGTTCACCACAATACCTGTCGTGCGCTGACTTTGGTGGGACAGGGCAAGGCGCGTTTTGAAGGGGTTCATGTTGAACCCCGTGTCGCGAATGATCGGCGGAACGCTGGTGCGCAGTGACATGATTTGAGCTGTGTCGCCAGAGAATGTCAGGTCATCTGCATACCGGGTGTATATCGTATCGGTGGCTCGAGCGAGGCCGGATAGACGTTGATCAAGCCGGTAGGCACATAGATTGGCCAGCGCGGGCGATGTCGGCGCCCCTTGCGGGAGATGTCGGTTCGACAGAAATGCTGAATTTAACGTTTTGTTTGCGGACAAAATGCGGTGCGGGGTAACCAAGGTTGTTAAACAAGCCAAGTGGCGGGCAACTGTTTCTGGATACCCCAGCGCGCGAAACGTCCCAAAGACGCGTGCAACCGGGATTGACGCAAAGAAATCCTTTAGGTCGAAAGACAGAACAGCATTTTCAGCGCAGTGTTTTGACGCAGCCATTTGGCAGTTGCGTTTGGCGACAAACCCGAAGGCGTGTGAGTGCGGGGGAATCACATCCAAGATACTATGCAAAATGCGTCGCTGAAGACGTTTCAAAATCGGTTTGGGTTCCTCGATCAGTCGTTGGCCGCCGGATCTTTTGGGGATGAGGTGAAATCGATAATGAGGTGCAAAGACGTTGTCCGTCCGGTTCGAAAGACCTTTTTCATCGGAAAACCGAATGAGGCGTTCGATCGATAAACCGAGAAAGTCTGCCAGTTCCTCAGATGTCGAAAGTTCCGGGATTTTTAGATCTGAAAACGCAGGTGTTGGACAAAAGTTAGTTTTGCCTAAATAGGGTCGCAGGATGGCGTTTGTATTCTGGGCGCGGCGCCAAATTTGGACGACTGGCTGAGAATTACGCAAAGCTTGGGCCACAGCTTTTTGGTTGGGGGCATACGTTTTCGGGAAGTGTTGCAGTAAATGCGTTGAAATTACTCTGGCAGCTTTGGCGCTGTGACGAGGAAGACGATGGTTAAGATGCACCACGAGCGCCTCTTCGGACCAGTCTTGTTGTGTTAGTCCGGAGGCAAGATTAGCGGCGAAATCGTTTAATGTTTGCGCCATGAACCGGGGGTGTCACCTTGTCCTGTCTGCTGCGCCCCGCACTTGGTGAAGCCAAGGGACGGGCGCAGGCCGAATGAATGGGGTTTAAATTGCTGCACGGGGATTGCCCCGTAACGTGCGGTGTTCCGCATGCGTGAACCCCCGGTTGCAGTTAGGAAACATAACAAATGAAACCGGTCAAGCAATTACGCGCGGCTACATCAATGCCACAGGCAATGAGCGGATACTTGAGCTGACAGTAATCGTGTTTTGCTTGAATAGAGCTAACATGTTAGCGCAGTCAAAGTGGGGAAACTCTTCCGGAGTCGATTTGTGAAGCGTCTTTTGATGATATTCGGATTATGCGCAGCGCTTTGCGCGTGTGCAGCTCAATTGCGGCTTGCACCTGCGCCGAATGTCTTTCGCGAAGGAAATAATTACCCTGAAGAATTTGTACCTGTCTCCTTGCGGACCGCGTCGCCTGATATCTTCTACGTGACTGACAGAGTAAGAGAGAATGGTGTGTACGGATCTAAACGCTCGAGTTCGATGGCGTTTGGTCGGGCGCAAGTTAAGTTTGGGCGTGATCTCAGTTGGGAAGAGTTGCTGGAAGGCACACGAGCGGATTCCAACAAAGCTGTTTCGACACTTTGGGTGCCGGAATTCGAAGAAATCGTACGGTTTGAACCGACACCATTACCCTTTGTCCGCGAAGCAGGGTTTTTGAAGCACGTGCCAGAGGTGCGTTCGAAATACGATAATCAAACGAAAGAGTTTCAGGACGCCTTGCGCGCGAAAATGCGGGAGACCGGCAAAAATAAAGTTCTGGTCTATGTGCATGGCTTCAACAATGACTTTGATGACAGTGTCACCAGCTTAGCCAACTTATGGCATTTTACTGGACGGGATTCGGTCCCGATCGCGTTTACCTGGCCAGCTGGAAATGGCATTGGCCCGCTGGGGTATTTTCGTGATCGAGATTCTGGCACCTTTGCGGTGCATCACACCAAAGAATTTTTACGAATGCTCGCCGACATTCCTGAGCTTGCGCAAATCGACATTGTTGCGCATTCGCGTGGAACCGAGGTTGTGTCTACGGCGTTGCGTGAGCAGATGATATTTGCGCGGGGGCAGGGGTTGCATCCCAAAACGGCGATGAAGACAGGCATCTTGATCATGGCAGCCCCTGATGTGGGCATCGATATTGTGCGTCAACGATTGATGTCTGAGAGGTTTTCGGAAGGCTTTGAGCAGGTCAATTTGTACGTAAACCCCGGTGATGCGGCTCTACGGCTCTCGGCCTTTTTGACGCGATCGCGTCGATTGGGTGCGTTACGAGATAAGGATTTTGGTCCGAACGAAGTGGAGATTTTGGGTCGAGAAGGATTGGTCTTTTTCATCCAAGTGGAAGATGAGCGTGGCGGCTTTGGGCATGGATATTTCCGGAGCAACCCAGCTGTTTTGTCTGACATTGTGTTGGCATTGCGCACGCGTTCGTTCCCGGGGGGGGCACTGCGACCTCTGGAACAGAAGGACAATGGCATTTTTCTTGTCCACAAAAACTATCCGTTAGAACGCTTGCCCGATATCGGCTTTTTGAGCGGTGATTCCTATAAACGATAGTTAAAATGCTGACATTGGCTGATTTGATCCAGCGCTGGCCGATGGCTGGGCGTGTTGTTTGGATAGGAACGCGATCTAAGCGCCGTTCATCCATGGAAGCGTTGCCTGAAACGGACATTGGTGCCGAAGGTTTGATCGGCGATCACAGTAAGGCCGGCAAACGGGCTGTGACTTTGATACAGGCGGAACATCTGAATGCGATTGGTGCGTATCTGGGTCGATCGGATCCTGTGGCGGCTGCTGATTTGCGACGAAACCTGGTTGTGGCTGGACTAAACCTTAGTGCACTTAAGGGACGGCAGGTAAATGTGGGGACCGCAATTTTGAGAATAACAGGTATTTGCGCTCCCTGTTCGCGGATGGAAGAAACCTTTGGCCATGGTGGTTATTCGGCAGTACGTGGCCATGGGGGATGGTGTGCCGAAGTGATTGCACCTGGGCGCGTGTGTCTTGAGGATGAAATTACACCGATTGATTGACTTTGTATTGCCGATTCACGCAATCACGCTGCACACAATGTAAACTGAGGAATTGACCGCAATAATGAAGGCACTGACGCCATTTGTGCGCCCGGGGTTGCGGGTTGGATTATTGGGTGGGTCATTTGACCCGGCGCATGCAGGTCATGTGCACATCACACAAGAAGCGCTCAAACGGTTTGATCTGGACCAAATATGGTGGTTGGTCACACCGGGTAACCCTTTGAAAGCCAGAGGGCCAGCTGCGTTAGACCTTCGAATGGCACGCGCCAAAGCGTTGATGCAGCATCCATGCGTGCATGTGACAGATATTGAGGATCAGCTCGGCACTCGGTTCACAGCAGAAACCTTGGCTGCATTGCAGGCACAATGTCGGGGTGTAAATTTTGTCTGGTTGATGGGGGCCGATAATCTGGCGCAATTTCATTTGTGGCAAGACTGGCGGTCGATCATGGATACGGTAAGTGTTGGTGTGCTTGCGCGTCCCGGTGATCGGATATCGGCCCGAACAAGCAAAGCGGCGCGAATTTACAAGCACAACCGAATTTCGGGAAAGTCCAGCCATCTGTTGGGTCGCATGGATGGACCGAGGTGGTGTTTTGTAAATGTCCCGATGCTGCCCGTATCTTCGAGCGAGATCCGCGAAAGTGGCGCATGGGTCGCTGAAAAATGACCCATCGCAATCGTGAGAAAAAGCTGGTTGTTCGTCGATTTGGCATGGGCTTTAATGGGCAAATGCAGAATTCGCATTCGAGACGTGTTTTTTTGAGCGGGCTTTGTGCCTCTGTTGCTGCGGGGCCTAGCGTTGCAATGCCCATGGAGCGGTCTTTGCGCCCAGTGTTGCGCCCCGATGGATTTGGTAAAAAGACCATTCCGTCGGCAGATTCCATCGTTTCATCGGCAAAACTTGATGGGCATGTTGCCTTTTCTGTCTTCGATGCTCGGACGGGTGAGAAACTTGAAGGAGGCGAGGCACGCCGTGGATCTCCTCCGGCCAGTGTCGCCAAGGCCATTACGGCACTTTATGGTCTTGAGACGTTGGGGGCAGGGTATCAGTTTGAAACGACACTGATTGCGACCGGGCCGATCAAGAACGGTGTGCTAAAAGGCGATTTGGTTCTATCTGGTGGAGGTGACCCGACGCTGGACACAGATGGCTTGGGTGCTTTGGTCGACAGCCTGACAGCCGCCGGAGTGAAAACTGTCGAAGGGGCGTTTATCGTTTCAGACGGATTGTTCCCACGCACACACACCATTGACGCTGATCAACCTGATCAAGTGGGATATTCACCTGCGGTTTCCGGGATCGCATTGAATTTCAATCGGGTTCATTTTGAATGGCGTCGCGCGTCAGGCAAATACAACATCACCATGCAGGCGCGAACGGAACGATATCGCCCAAATGTTTTCATGGCCAAAATGCGCTTATCCGAAAGGCGCGGGCCAGTTTATGAATACAAAGATACTGGTAAATGGGACGAATGGAGCGTTGCGCGTTCGGCGCTTGGCGGCAGTGGATCACGCTGGCTGCCCGTGCGCAAACCAGCACTTTATGCAGGTGACGTATTTCAAACGCTCGCACGCTCAAAAGGCATCGAGCTCAAAGCGCCCAAAGTTGTACGAGCCAAGCCATCCGGTACAGTCATCGCACGTCATAAAAGCGGTCAGCTGATTGATGTCCTTAAAGACATGTTGCGGTATTCAACGAACCTGACCGCTGAAATGGTTGGACTCGCGGCCAGCGTCAAACGTGCGGGCGCGATGCCCAGCTTGAAAGCCTCTGCTGCAGAAATGAGCCGATGGGCCGAACAGCGGCTTGGCGCGGTGGATACGCAATTGGTCGATCATTCTGGGCTTGGGTCGCACAGTCGGATGACAGCGGATGGCATGGCATCTGCATTGGTGCGCGTTCATCAGTCCGGAACGTTGCGACCGATATTGAAACCATTTGGGATGCGGGATGCACAGGGCCGCCCCCAAAATGATCACCCGGTTAAAGTTGATGCCAAAACCGGCACGTTGAATTTTGTGTCTGGGTTGGCGGGGTATGTGACGGCGCAGGATGGCCGTATCATGGCATTCGCTATTTTTGCTGTGGATCCAGCCCGGCGTGCACGTGTTGAAAGAGCGAACCGAGAATCCCCTCCAGGGGCTCGCAGTTGGAATCGCCGCGCCAAGAATATGCAGCAAAAGTTGATTGAACGCTGGGATGCTTTGTATGGCGACGTGACTTCGGCGTCAGCTGATCAAAAAGATGAAGCCACACAACCTGCATCCAGTCTTTGATCGACATCAATATGCGACGGCGCAATGCGCCCTACGGACGTTTTCCCAAGATTTTTGAATTCTTGTACTTCTTTAAGCAGTGATCTCTGCGGTCAAAGCGCTCACGAAATAGGACGTCATAGAAGAAAAACGCGCCAACACTTGGAGTGTTTGGCACGTTTCAAATTTGATTACGGTGTCCAACTTAAGATGGGACGCGCCGTAGGGATCGTATTACCGCAAATCGCCAAGGCTGAAGGTGGAAGTGCTTCCGTCAGCAAATGTCACAGTAAACTGTCCGGCAGAAATCTGTTGTACTGTGGCGGGGATGTTTTGGCCGCCTGCTTGAATATTAACAGTCGCAACCCCATTCGGTGAGAGGGATGTCACAGTTACCGACGAACCGAGGGAACTTGAAGCTATCGCGTTTTGAAACGCAGCCGCCGCGGCATTGGGTGTCACGACCGACGATGTGGGTTGCGACTGGTTAGGTGCCCCAGCTTTGCCTGCATATGCAGCCGTCATCGAAAGAGCGGTCAAAACCATTGCGGAGATAAGTGCATGCGTCATATTCAAGTACCTTTCAAATTGATCTGGCTCAGAACTGCCAGCTATAACCGATGCTGGCGCCAAACTCTGCGTCGCCACTTAGTGTTCCACCATCTGCCGCATCGACCGATGTGACGTTGTTCACGCTGAACGTAACGGTCAAAGGTTGATCCACAATCGGCACAAAGGACACGCCGGCACTGGCGAAGTTGCCGTTATAGTCCAGAATAAAGCCTGTGCGCCGTGTAACGGCAAGACCAACGGCACCAAAGACGCCAACTTCGTTGGTCCGTTCATTGTTGTGGAATTGACCAAAGCGTTCGTTGCCAACACCAATGGTGTAGGTCAGCAACAAAGGCCGTATCGGATCATCCGATAGCGCGTTTACATTGCTGTACGCCAAGTAAAAGCTTGGATCCACGTTTTCAGTTTCATCACCGAAGACAAGCGCGTTCTCAGCACCAAAGGCCAAACTTGATGTTGGGGTCAGCTGGCGTGTCAGTTTCACTGATAGCGATCCTTGTTCGCCTGTACCAGAACCTGGACCATTATCAGTTAGGCTGAAAAAGTTCAGATTGAATTCAACGCCGACATATTTGCTGGGATCACCGAAACCTAAACCCACATTGGCGGACCCATCAAGGTCGCTGTCATTTGTGGTTCCGCCGATTGATGCAAAGACTTGACCTTTGGCTGCACCAAACCCTGATGGTACACCAACTGAGACACCGGGTGACGCCACAGGAGCAGTTAAGAGCGCTGCGATCAGCCGCTTTTGTTCTTCGGAAAGCGTTACTTGATTAGCTGTTTGCCCAAAGGATGCTGTGCAAAATACGCCGGTTGCTACTAACGCAGCCAGAGAAGTTTTCATTGATCGTTCCATATGCGATTCCTGCCTCTATTACTCAGCATCTGTGTCAATTGTATGCCCAAGTCGCGAATAATGCGTAGCCCAGAGCCTTGCATTGTTTGCGACCAAGTGATGCCATTTACTCGCGCATACCGAGCAACAATTTCGAGCCGCAAGTCAAGAACACAACGAGCGCCCAATAAATGTGCAGTTGATCTGTTGCAAAAAAAAATCAATGCGGATTAGGTGAAAAACCGAGTTTACGGGTCGTTCGTTTACCAATTTGCACATGCCGAATGGGGCCGAATGAGATTATGGCATTTCTAATGTACGCGCAAACTGTTGATGACCGGCGTCCATTAATTGCCCCATATTAATAGGTAGGACGCAGGAATTGAGTAGGCTGTTTGATTTGTTTTTTCGCCGCATTGAATCAAGCATTGAATCAAATTGTCCCAAAGGATCATTTGCCATGATGGCATCGCGGGACATAGGGATAGTAAGCTAAGTTCTAAAGATTCATGTGACGCGCACGGGCACCGCGTTCGATCGCTGCTGCATGAAGACGGTCGATTTCCAGCTGATACCGAATCTCTTCGAGAAGTCGCAATTCGCTTTCTTGCAACGTTCCATCTGCAGCTGCCACATCACAGGCAAGCGCATAGGCGGTTTCGTTCAAACGATCTGGCAAGCTTTCTTTGATAAGGCCGAACAAGGCATCAAGGCCATCTTCTTGTTCGAATAGGTCGAAAACAATCTGGGCAATCGTCTGCAGCCGGTCCGCGTCATACCCAGCAAAAACAGGTAGATTGTTCACTGCCGTGTTGATTTTGACCAACTCTGCAGTGCGGATGTTTTCGTCGGAGGCGGAGATCGCAACCATGAGCGCAACAAGAGTGTCTTGCGTGGAAAAGGTGTGCGGGATGTCGTCGTGCATCGAAGTTCTCCGTTGTCATTAAGAGCACTACTTATTGACCGTCCCTGCGCAGGGCAATAGGTAGCGGCGCAATCCGCATGAAGGAACTTGAACCATGCCCTCTTTCCGTGACGCCGCAATGACAAGCAAAGCTTGGCCCTTTGAAGAAGCGCGGCGCGTGTTGAAACGCTTTGAAAAAGCGCCCCCGGAAAAAGGATATGCCCTTTTTGAGACAGGGTATGGCCCGTCAGGCTTGCCGCATATCGGCACATTCGGTGAGGTATTGCGCACGACAATGGTGCGACGTGCTTTCGAGGTGATTTCTGACATCCCTACAAAGCTGATTGCGTTTTCGGATGATTTGGATGGTCTTCGCAAAGTGCCGGATAACGTGCCAAACCCGGAGCGGTTGCAGGATTTTTTGCAACATCCATTGACTGCGGTTCCCGATCCTTTCGGAGAATTCGAGAGTTTCGGACATCACAACAACGCAATGTTGCAACGGTTTTTGGGTACGTTTGGATTTGATTACGAGTTCTATTCGGCCCGTGAATTTTATACGTCTGGCCGCTTTGATGAAACGCTATTGCGGGCAACCGAAAAATACGATGAGTTGATGGCCGTCATGCTGAAGTCGCTGCGAGAAGAGCGCCAACAGACCTATTCCATCTTTTTGCCGATCAGCCCAACGACGGGGCGGGTGCTGTATGTGCCAATGAAAGACGTGAACGGTGCAACCGGCGAGATCACGTTTGAGGACGAAGACGGCACGGATGTCACGACGTCAGTGATTGGTGGAAACGTCAAATTTCAGTGGAAGCCAGATTTTGGAGCGCGTTGGGCAGCTTTGGGTGTGGATTTCGAACCATACGGTAAAGAGCATGCCCCCAACACGGCGATATATTCCAAAATCTGTCGTCTTCTGGGTGGAACCACGCCCGAGGTGTTCACATACGAGCTGTTCTTGGACGAAGAAGGCGGCAAAATCTCAAAGTCGAAAGGCAATGGGTTGTCCATTGACGAATGGCTCACCTATGCCGCGACTGAAAGCCTTTCTTATTACATGTACCAAAAACCCAAAACGGCGAAACGTTTGGGGTGGAGTGTCATACCGAAGGCTGTGGATGAGTATCATCAACAATTGCGTGCCTATGCGAAACAAGACGACACACAGCGCGCCAACAATCCAGTGTTTCATGTTCATGGTGAAAATGTACCTGAATCTGACATGGTCGTGCCGTTCGCAATGTTGCTGAACCTTGCGTCGGTTTCGGGGGCCGAGGACAAAGACACGTTGTGGGGGTTCATCGGTCGATATGCACCAGAAGCCTCAGCGGCAACGCATCCTGGCTTGGATCAGGCCGTTGGTTTTGCCGTTCGGTATTTCAATGATTTTGTGAAACCGCAGCGCAAGTTTCGTTTGCCAACGGATCAAGAACGCGAAGCGATCGACGCTTTGCGTGCTGAACTTGTATCTTATGATGGCACCATGGACGACGAAGCATTGCAATCGGTTGTATATGCCGTTGGTCGAGATCGGTTTGACCCATTGCGCGACTGGTTCAAAGCGCTGTACGAAATCTTATTGGGTGCATCCCAGGGACCGCGGTTTGGCGGGTTCATTGCGTTATACGGTATCGAGGAAACGATTGCCTTGATTGACAAGGCCTTGGCTGGCGAAATGCTTGGGTAACGTGACCGGGCATTGTCCGATCTTGCGTACCACTGATTGAGGTTTGCGGCCGCGTCGATGCGGTCGCACCCCGCATCTATACTTTCCCCTGTGCCAGTATTCGGCCCCGTAAAAGATCCAAAAATTGCCGAAATGGCTTTGTGTGCTACCTTTGAAGTGGCGACAAGGAGAGCATTATGCGTAATTGGATTGTTGGAGCTGTATTGGCACTGGGTCTAACAGGGCCATCATTCGGACAGGGTGGAAACATTCAAGGTGTGATCTCAAGTCAGATTGAAGCCTTTCAATCGGATGATTTCTCAACAGCGTTCACATTCGCGAGTCCCTCAATTCAGTTGATGTTCAGAACGCCGGATAATTTTGGCCGAATGGTCAGCCAAGGATTTCCAATGGTGTGGCGCTCGTCTGGCGTTGAATATCTTGGATTGCGCCAAGAACAGGGTACTTTTGTACAACGCATCCAAGTTACAGATTCGGAAGGGCGGTTACATGTGCTTGACTATTTTATGGTCGAAACCGCTGATGGCTGGAAAATCAACGGTGTTGAATTTGTCAAACAAGATGATCTGAACGTTTAGATCTAGGTTCGAACAGACCCTTATCAAAGTCCAAATGCTCCCACAGATGCTGCGCGATCTTGGCATGCACCGTCACGGTGGTGTGAGCGGTGGTTAACCATTCATTGATACATCCCTTGCCCGCGCTGCTCGATACACGACTAGCGGTCGGTTGATCGGCATCGCGCCTGATGCGTGGCGCCAGTGGGAAAGGGATTTCTGGATGAATAAGGCTATCACGGATGGTGTGCTGCTTATGCCGCCTACCTTTGCAAATGGATTAGATGTTTGGTCGCGTGGCAATGGGACGCCGGGGACAGACACATATGATGTGCAACCCAATGCGGCTTTTGTGCCTGCAGATGCAGATTTCGGGGGATGTCTCGAGCTGCAGAAAGTCGATGCGACCCAAAAGGTACGATACATGGGCGAGACGCCTTTGTTGCCTGGATGCTATTTGCGCATCACAGCTCGCGTTAAAGCGATCAGCGGCAATTTCCCGTCAGTCCGGATTGCGGCCTTTGCAGGTGGCGCAGGGGGAAGCGCTGTGCCCAATGTCGTTGCAACAGGGCCAAGTGTTGAGTTGTCGAGCTATGGAACGGTTGTTGAAGTTTCTGCAATTGTCGGGGCTGGCAATCGAAACGGTGTTGATATGGTTTGGGGCCGGGATGCGCTGTATGGGCATTTTGGTTTGGATTTGACCGGACAGAATGGGGGTATTGTTCGGATCGATGATCTGATCACCGAAGATATCACAAGTGTATTTTTGCGGGATCTAGTTGCGACGGTAGATGTGCGCGATTACGGCGCGATCGGGGATGGCGTAACAGATGACAGTGCCGCCTTTGATGCAGCAAATGCTGCTGCGAATGGCCGGACCATCCTTGTGCCCGAAGGTGTGTTCCGTTTGGAAAGTGACGTGACATTTGACAGCCCGGCGCATTTTGAAGGTGTCTTGTCTATGCCGACAGAAGCAATGTTGCTGTTGCGCCGGAACTTTGATTTCCCGAATTATTTGGAAGCGTTTGAAGATGAAACACTGGCCTTCCAAAAGGGGTTTCAAGCCCTGCTGAATAACTCAGATCATGAGAGTTTCGATCTTGGTGGGCGCAAGATTACCGTCCAAAACGAAATTGACATGCAGGCTGCGGTTCCTAACCGAACCAGTTACACACCGCGGCGCGTCATTAGAAATGGTCAATTGGATGCGCAAGGCAGTAACTGGGATGACGAAGTCGTCACCAGTCAAGGTACTTATGCGACAGCCAATGCGACACGACTGACGAATGTGACCAATGTTGCGAATGTTCCCGTCGGAGCGTTGGTCGAAGGCACAGGCGTTGGGCGCGAGGTGTATGTACGGTCCAAAAATGTTGCCGCGCAGGAATTAACGTTGAGCGCTCCGTTGTTTGACGCCGTTGGCACGCAAGTCTTTACGTTTACGCGGTTCAAATACGTTCTCAATTTCAATGGATTTTCATTGCTGTCCAAGTTCATCTTAGACAGCATTGAGATCCAATGTAACGCGCGATGCTCTGGTGTTTTGCTTGCACCTTCTGGTTCGACATTCCAGATGCATGATTGTTTCATTTCCCGCCCAAAAGACCGCGGCATCACGTCGAATGGGGAAGGGTGTCAGGGGATGTTGATCGATCGCTGCCAGTTTTTGTCATCGGAAGAACCTTTGGAGGTCTCTCAACGCAAATCAATCGCGTTGAATATGAACGCGAACGATCTAAAGCTGCGGAACAATCGAGCCACTAGGTTCCGGCATTTCGCACTGATTGCCGGACAGAACAACTTGATCATGGGCAATCATTTCTTTCAGGGGGATGAAACAGCAGGCGGCGTTCGCACGGCGGGTCTGATCATAGCAACGACCTACACAAGTTCGATTGTGTCAGACAATTACGTGGATAATTGTTTTATCGAATGGACCAATGAACACGATCCCGCACCTGAACAATCCGGAGAGTTTTCGTTCAGCTCGTTAACGATCACAGACAATGTATTTTTGTCAGGGGATGTTGCGCCGTGGTTCAATTACATTGTGGTCAAACCTCACGGGGCGGGTCATTTCTTGAATGGTGTGAATATTGCCAACAACCGGTTCAGGTCCATCAACGGTACAATCACGCGCGTCGAAGGAATCGATACGTCGTTTGCGGATTTGGACAATACCCTGCACCGCGATGTTACGGTGCAAGGCAATTCTTTCCATAACATTGAAGAGACGATGGCTTCACCCTTGCGTATCCGGCATTCTGAGAACTCGGAAGCCTCCAATTGGACGATCGATGCAAGTTTGAATTTGCCGTTTCAAGGACGGACCATAGGGTGCGATAGTGTGGTTCTTCTTGGCGACGTTACGAACGCCTCTGAAGAACGCGTTTTTCAAAGCCCACATGTTGATCTGCAGCAAGGAGCAGATCGCAATCAGGTGTCTTTGTCCTGGGGCGAAGCCATAAAAGGTCAAGTGCAGGTAACGGTTCGAATGGATCGTTAGAAGTCTCGCCACAGGGAAAGGCGTGCAGAGACGCGCCCTTCCTGCCACTCTAGACCGAATTGGTAACTGCTTTTCGCCTTTTTCGGTGACAAAATGAGCGACGGCGCGAGGGTGATATCTGTGTCATCCTCGCTTGCCGCAAGAAACACCTGAAACATTCCTTTCCAATGTTCGTGAAACGACAACCCTATTGTGCTGTCGATTTTGTACAATGGGTCTGAAGGTCCCAAGGGTTGCTCTGTCGATGCATCGAAAACCAACCAACCGTTCTTGCCCCACCGCGAAAAGCCGCGCCCCACGGTGAAGCCGAGGTAAGCTATGGTGTCGTTCGCATGGACACCGCGACGATAGCCAAGACCAAGATCATAAGCGGCCAACCAGCGTTTGCCCCTTGGCCCAATTGGCAGGCGTACAAAGGCCAACACCTCTTGATCCCCAATACCAAACGGACTCATCTCAATATCGATTTTCCCGCCAATGGTGATGTTGGGGCTTATCCCATATTCGGCGTAAATGCTGCTTTCAACTTCCGTTGATATGTGGAATTCAGACGATGACGACAAAAAACCTTTGCCCTCTTCGCGCAACCAAGGCCCAGCGACTGCCGACGAAGAAAAGGCGATCGCAATAAAACCAAGATATCCGATCGACCGCAGCAACGTCGCCCCCTGTGAAAAGATACTTGCGGTGTCATGGTTAATAATTGGTTGCCAAACGCGTGCCGCCAAAGTGAACGCGGACTGACTGCTAGACCTGTAATACTTTGGTGCAAATGCAATCGGTTACAAAGCCGCGTGACAGAGGTGGTCGCGTGCCGTAACAATTGTCTAGAATATGTACCAGAACAAAAAATACTGGTCGAAAACGGGAGGAAAACATGAATTTCACACGGAAAGCATTTCTGGGATTAGCAAGCGCGGCGGCTTTGGCCTTGGGCGTTGGAGGCGCGCAGGCGCAAGACGTTACGCTAAGCATGCACCAGTTTTTACCTGATCAAGCGAATGTGCCAAAGCTGATCTTGAACCCTTGGGCGGACAGCATTGAAGAAGCATCGGGCGGGCGGATCAAAATTGATCGTTTCCCTTCTATGCAATTGGGCGGTAGCCCACCTGAATTGATAGATCAGGCCGTTGATGGGGTTGCTGATATCGTCTGGACAGTTGTGGGTTATACGCCGGGACGTTTCCCGCGGACGGAAGTGTTTGAAATGCCATTCATGATGACCAATGCACGCGCGGCAAGCCGGGCGTATTGGGAAATGTTTGAAAAGCACATGAAAGATACCGAATTCAAGGATGTCCACATCCTTGGCACTTGGGTGCACGGTCCGGGTATGATCCACACCAACAAAGAGGTGCGCGCACCCGCAGACATGGAAGGTCTGAAGATCCGCGGCGGTTCGCGCACTGTGAACACGTTGCTGAACAAAGTCGGCGCAACTCCGGTAGGTATGCCTGTGCCTGCCGTGCCAGAAGGTTTGTCCAAAGGTGTCATCGACGGCACGACGATCCCATGGGAAGTCACCGCAGCGTTGAAAGTGCCAGAATTGGTGGGCAATCACACAGAATTCGAAGGCAAAGCACTCTATACGCTGACCTTCGTGTTGGCGATGAACAAAGATCGTTACGAGAGCCTTCCAGACGATCTGAAGGCAATCATCGACAGCAAGTCAGGTCTTGAGTTTTCGGTGTTCGCTGGTGGCACACAAGCTGACGCAGATGGTCCATCCCGCAAATTGGCGGAGGATCGCGGAAATAATATCGTGACTGTCGCTGGTGGCGATTTGGATGCTTGGAAAGCGGCCGCGCAGCCCATCTATGACGAATGGGTGGCAGATATGAACAGCAAGGACATCGACGGGCAAGCGTTGTTGGACGAAGCACGTTCATTGATCGATCAATATACCGAGTAATCGGGTTAGTTTGCATCGGGCTGGCCAAAGGTGTCAGCCCGGTGCACATGCGGGGAAATGGGTGTGTTGCACAAGTTTGTGAAAGGGATCGCGCAGATCTCTGCGATTGTCGGTGGGGTTGTCCTGACCGCTTTGATTATCTTAACAACGCTTTCAATTCTTGGGCGCTCGATTTCCAAAGCGATGCATTCTGATTGGGCAGAAACCTGGATCGGCGGAGTGTCGGACTGGATCATTCGCACCGGCATTGATGAAATCAACGGTACATATGAACTGACCGAGGCGGGTGTGGCCTTTGCCATTTTCGCGTTTCTTCCGATCTGCCAGTTTTATGGGGCGCATGCGACGGTCGATGTATTTACATCCGCATTGGGGGATCGGGCCAATCGCGTTTTGCGGCTTTTTTGGGAAATCGTTCTGACGCTGACCATCGTTTTTGTCACAGAACGGTTGTGGGATGGGATGCTGCGCTATCTCAATAATGGTGAGACGACGTTGTTCCTGCAGTTCCCGGTCTGGTGGGCCTATGCCCTGTCCGTCGGGGCCGCGATTTTGGCCTGTATCACGGCGATCTACTGCGCCGGTGCGCGCGTAACCGAAGCCGTGACGGGCCGCATTATTTTACCGCAGGGATAGATAGACATGGGTTGGTTGCTTGATCTTCTGCCCTTTGCAGATCTCAGTCGTCTTGAGCTGGGTTTTTGGTCTTTTGCCGTTCTGCTGGGGATGATTTTCTTGCGCGCGCCCATTGGGTTGGCGATGCTGCTGGTCGGATTTGGCGGCTGGTACTTTGCCATGAACGGCAATGCGAACCCCCTGTTGGGCAAATTGAAATCTGAAACCTATACGACGTTTTCCAGCTATTCGTTGACCATCATCCCGCTATTCTTGTTGATGGGTCAATTCGCAACGCTGTCAGGGATGTCATCAGCGCTGTTTCGCGCCGCAGAAAGTTTCATTGGCCACCGCAAAGGTGGTGTCGCGATGGCGGCGGTTGGGGCCTGTGCCGGGTTTGGTGCGATCTGTGGGTCATCCTTGGCGACAGCGGCCACTATGTCGCGCGTGGCCCTGCCGGAATTGCGCCGTTACGGGTATTCGGGCGGGTTTTCCACGGCCACCTTGGCCGCCGGGGGGACTTTGGGCATTCTGATCCCGCCATCGGTGATTTTGGTCATCTATGCGATCATCACTGAACAGAACATCGCCAAGCTGTTCTTGGCCGCGTTTATCCCCGGCATTCTGGCGGCTCTTGGATATGTCCTCGCGATCAGCATCTATGTGCGGCTGTACCCAAATGCGGCAGGGACACGACCACGCCAACCTTGGGCGGAACGCTGGATCGCGCTGGGCCAATGCTGGCCCGTTCTGTTGATTTTCGCATTGGTTGTCGGCGGGATTTATCTTGGCTGGTTCACCCCAACCGAGGGTGCCGCAATCGGTGCCGCAGGCACAGGTATCGCCGCCCTGTTGTCTGGGGAAATGAACTGGTCCCGCTTTTTCGAAGCCTTGACCGGGACGGCCAAAACAACGGCGATGATCTTTTTTATCATCTTGGGTGCGGCGTTCTATAACGGTTTTCTCGCCCTCTCTGGCGTCCCGCAATTTCTGGCGGATTACGTGTTGACCCAAGGGTTAAGCCCGTGGCTGGTTTTGACGCTGATCCTTGTGTTCTATTTGATTTTCGGATGCGTCATGGACAGCCTGTCGATGATTTTGCT
Organism: Paracoccaceae bacterium; assembly: GCA_039960995.1. Taxonomy (GTDB): domain Bacteria; phylum Pseudomonadota; class Alphaproteobacteria; order Rhodobacterales; family Rhodobacteraceae; genus JABSSA01. The sequence goes on from JBDVKF010000006.1 coordinate 281,507, forward strand.
GACAGTTCCGATCTTCTTTCCGGTGATCATTGGACTGGATTTCGGAATGACCGAAGAACAGGTGGCCATTTGGTTTGGCATCCTCGTTCTGATCGTCGTCGAGGTTGGATTGATCACACCCCCGGTCGGTATGAACCTCTTCATCATCAACGCGATGGATCGCGAAACACCTATGTTGTCGACCTATAAATCCGTCTTGTTTTTCATTGGCTCCGACATCGTTCGGGTGGTTCTTTTGGTGATGTTCCCAATCATCACCCTGCTTTTCATACCCGGCTGACCGACAGGACGTTCGCGACGGAAATGGGCGACGACTTAAGGCCGTCGACCATGCTCTTAAATCGCGATCAGAACCATCGTGCCAAGGCCCCATAGCGTCATTTGGTAATGGGTGTTTTGTGCACCGTCGTGACACAGCCAATAACAAAAGTAATTTCCAACAATCAGGAACATGCCCCATACACCCGTAAACGCGGTTGCGCCCAGCAATGCAGTGGTGCGCGCAGTCTCGGGTGCGACCCAGCCCAGGCACGCGCCAATCAACGCGACCAGACCGACCCAAAGCAGAAAGGTGGCACAAGCCTCACCAAGAACGATCAAACGGAATGCCAAGTTCTGAACTGATCGCGAGGTAATGGCGCGACTAGAAAATCGCGCGAATGCATCTGGGAATTCTTCAGCCATACGCACCATGGACAGGACTTCGGCTGTGATGGTTTCATTGACCGATGGATGACGCAAATTATCCAGCACCCCGATCGTCAGCCAAAGCGTGATTAAACTTGTCCCGACAAGCTGCGCAATCAATAGCATACTGTCCATAAAACGTTCTCTTAGACGGAAAAAGGGCCGCACAATGGCGGCCCCTTCTTAGAACGTTCAGTCAGATCAGGTCCAGGCGATAGCGGCCGGACGGATCTCGAATGAAATGTGGTGGTTGGCACCAGACAGGTTGTCCTTGGTGTGGTTATAAAGCGAACGCCAATAGGGCTGGATCGTCACGCCATCTTCCTGCAGCATTTTTTGACCTTTGGCCATCAGCTCCCGACGCTTGTCGACATCGGCTGTTGCAAGCGCTTCTTCAAGAACGCTGTCAAATGCTTCGTTGGCATAGCCGAATTCATTCCAAGCTTCGCCCGAACGATAGGCCAAGGCCCAGATTTGCACGCCAAGTGGACGGTGGTTCCAGTTTGTCGAACTGAATGCATATTTGGTCCAATCATTCCAGAACGTTGAACCGGGCAAAATTGTCCGCTTCACATTGAAACCAGCATCGCGCAATTGCGCCGCAACTGCATCTGTTGTGTCCTTGCGCCAAGCGTCATCGATCGAAATGATCTCGTGTTCGAAATCAAGCATGCCCGCTTCTTCCATCAGGGCTTTCGCCGCTGCTGGATCGGCTGCCAGTGGCGGCAGTTCTGCATATTCAGGATGCACAGGTGCAACGTGGTGGTTTTCAGCTTGGACACCGCGGCCACCGTATCCAAGTTCCAGCAGAACAGCATTGTCTACGGCCATCGAAATGGCCTTGCGTACACGTGGATCTGCATAAGGTTGCTTGCCGTCAATCTCCGCCAATTGGTTTGGACGGATAACGATTGTCGCGCCTGTTACGATCTCGTGCTCTGCCCAACCATCTAGCGTGCTGAGGATGTCGATGAAATCACCATCCACGTCATACAGCATGTCGATTTCGTCAGCTTCGGCTGCGGCAACCCACGCGGCAGGGTCGGTGCCATAATCGATGTATTCGATTCGGTCGAGATATGGCCCACCAAGAACTTCGGTTCCCCACCATGTATGGTCTGTGTTCAAAACCAAAGACGAACTTACACCGACTTCCAAAGTCTCGGGCAGGTAAGGTCCGGTGCCAATTGGGCTGGACATTGGATCACTGCGCGGTGTGCTCGGGTGTTGAATAGCGGCGGGATAATCAGCCATGCCCGGGATCAATGAAATATCCGCTTTGGGCAAATTCAGCTTGATCGTGTGGGCATCGACGACCTCGATGGCCCCTGGGATCGCTTTGCCTGATTCTTCGTCAACCAACGTCGCGAAACGTCCGGCCATTGAATTGCCTTCGACGTCCTTTTCACACCAGCCTTCGATGTTCCACGCGATCTGCTCGGCCGTCAGATCTTCGCCGTTGTTCCACTTGACGCCTTTACGGACGTTCAACGTGTACAGGGTTGCGTCTTCGTTGATTTCCCAGCTTTCCAGCAGCATTGGCGTGAACGTACCGTCGTTTTCATATGCGACGAGGTTTTCAAGCCAGCCTTTTGTATAATTGGTGATCTCGTTCCAGTCGGCGGTGCGCAGGTCTTTCAATGCGCGAACAGCGGTTTGGCATCGAACTGTTCCGCCCGCTTTCTTGTGACCATCCGCTAAGGCCGGCGTTGCCATGCCCAGCATTCCGTATGCGGTTGCAGCAGTCGCGCCAAAGGCACTTGCTGTCGCAAGGAATTCGCGGCGGTTCACAGGATCTTCGCCAACATTCTTTGCTGCCTCAGTTACTGATTTAGGTAGCGGTTTTCCCGTGCGGGTTCTGAATGTCATTGTGTTCCTCTCCGTTGTCGCGCGAGATGACTACCCACGCAGCTCCCAATTATTTTTGTGTCGTACTTCAATAACGTCCCTTACTGAGCGTTGATCAAGTTCATGCGATCACGCCCACGGCGTCAACCCTTCTCCGATCAGGGTCATCTTTCAGATTGGTGGCTATAGAGTGTTCAACCTTGTGAGTTCACGTCACTTTCAGGCATAAAAACGACGCCCATAGTGTCGCTTTCTGACTCTTTTCCTGGTTTCGGACAGATCAAGTGCTGGGCGCCACAACCATCATTGCGTCGGCTCGTTCGGCTTCATTGGCTGTTAACGAATGCATAAAACAAGGCGCATGGGCAGCCTGCGTCGATCCTGGCAATCGGCGATTCTGATCATTGGGCCAGAATGCAGTATCAGTGAAATCATGCCCCATGCGCAGTTGGAAACCGGAGCGGTGTCATGGGATGTTGTTGCTCCACGGGGCCGAACGGCTCGACGTGCGGGCAACCAAGCGCCTCTTCAAAACGTGATCACGAAGTACAGCCTAGATTTGACGCATTAGCGTCACATGGTTGTGCGCCACTCTTTCTTAAGTCAGTCCTCGTTCTTGTCCTTTTTGCGTTTCTGAAGATAGCGAAACAGGAAAAACAGGAACACAAAAGCCAGTGTCCAGCTAAGAAGATCTAAGAGCCAAGGGGGCATATGCGTCCTTTCACAGAGGATCGAAAGAAGGTGCCGTTCCAATCGTCGACTTGAGCACAAACTGCATGACAGCGGTCAAGCCTGAGTAGACACACCTAAAAGTTCAAATCGATACCTGGTAAATCAACCATTTTAATCAGATCGCGCAATTCCTGACGGGCGGCGACATTCGAAATGTTAAGCTGTTTGACGCCAATGTCTTTCAAATCAAGCAATGTCAGACCGCGCGGGAACAGTTCCCGAAAGACGACACGTTCCGAAAAGCCAGCTGCAACGCGAAAACCGATGCGTTTTGACAGCATCTTCAATGCGCGTTCCATCTTTTCTTTGTTGACCATCCGCTGTGTGCCGACGCGGTTGCGAACGACAATCCAGTCGATTGGGCTTAGGCCCGCCTGGCTGCGCAATTGGCGCGCATTCCATACCATTTCGGAATAGACAGACGGCCCCAAAACGCGTTGCCCGGTCGGGTCTGTGCGTGCGAGCAGGTCAAAGTCAACAAAGCTGTCGTTGAGCGGCGTGATCAATGTGTCGGCTAAGGAATGCGCGACCTGGCTAAGTCGGGTGTGCGATCCCGGGCAATCGATCAGGATGAATTCATTGTCAGGTTCCAGCGCTGCGACCGCGGCCGAAAGACGATGGTCATAGATGTTTTCACCGGGTTTCAATGAACTGGGTTCGATCTCGGGCAATTCATGAACCGCAGGCATTGCCAATTGAATATTGGATGTTTTGACAAACGAAGTGCGATTTTCGACGTAGCGCGCAAAAGTGCGCTGGCGCAGATCCAGATCAAGCGCGCTTATTCTCTTGCCCATACGTGCAAGGGCCGTCGCGATGTGCATTGACACTGTTGATTTGCCTGCACCGCCTTTTTCGTTGCCGACAACAATGATGTGCGCCATGTCTCGCCCCTTTTATGGCCCGTGCGGCCTATATCTGCCCACTGCTTTCGTATGTGGCGGACTCAGCCACAAAAAGCAACTTTCGCCCAAGTTAGTCTCGAATCATCTGATGACTTTTGGGCACATTTTTTCTGTCCTGTTCTTCTTGGACCACTTCTTCTTGGAATTTTTTAGACGATTCTTAGGCATTCACTGCACAGCACTTGGTATTTTAGATTAAGATATTTTAAGCTTGAACTAAAACGTCGCACCGCCTAACGTCGCAGCCTAACACCGTTGATGTCTTCAACCCGAAGAAATTGTGCAAGGAAACCGCATGAGTTCTAAAGCATATGACCCAAGTGGTGATGGCGCAAAAATGCAATTCGATGATGCGATGTCCTATAGCGATTATCTGCATTTGGACGGAGTGTTGTCACAGCAAAACACGCTGAGCGATGCGCATGATGAAATGCTGTTCATCATCCAACACCAAACCAGCGAATTATGGATGAAACTGGTCATTCACGAACTGGCCGCTGCCCGGTCTGCATTGCTGGCCAACGATACGGCCACGATGTTCAAAATGTTGGCCCGGGTCAGTCGGATATTTGAACAGCTGAACAATGCTTGGGATGTCTTGCGTACCATGACACCTGCCGACTACACGCGGTTCCGCGAAGCGCTGGGCCCGTCATCGGGGTTCCAATCGTGGCAATATCGGATGATCGAATTCATGCTTGGGAACCGCAATCCAAACATGTTGAAACCGCATGAACACACGCCCGCCTCGCACCTTCTGCTATCCAAAGAATTGGCGCGGCCCAGCTTCTATGACGAAGTCATTCGGTATGTGTTTGTCACGCTGGATGGGTCAGACAAAGCCATGCCCGCGTTTCAACTGGACAAACCACATACCAGCCATCCCGACGTGCAGGCGCGTTGGAAGGTTGTGTACGAAGATATCGAAACCCATTGGGCCTTGTATGAACTGGCCGAAAAGCTGATGGACCTCGAGGATTATTTTCGCCGGTGGCGATTTAACCATGTGACAACAGTCGAACGCGTCATCGGATTCAAACGCGGCACGGGTGGCACTTCGGGCGTGCAATATTTGCGCAAGATGCTAGAGGTCGAACTGTTTCCAGAGCTGTGGCACTTGCGTGGGGAATTGTGATGACGTTGCCAAGAAAAGACTTTTTCGATTTGCCAGCAGGTGTTTTGTACCTCGATGGCAATTCCTTAGGACCATTGCCCAAAAGCGCGCCCGCCCGTGTTGCCCGTGTTTTGCAAGACGAATGGGGCGGTCAGTTGATCCGCGCTTGGAATTCGGCTGGCTGGATGGATATGCCCCGCCGCGTTGGAGATCGCTTGGCGGGTCTTGTGGGCGCGCCTACAGGGTCTGTAGCCACTGGTGATACTTTGTCTATCAAAGTCTATCAGGCGTTGGCCGCTGCTTTGAAAATGCGCCCGGATCGCCGCGTGATCTTGTCAGATGCGGGCAATTTTCCGTCCGATCTTTACATGGCCCAAGGTCTGATCCGCACGATTGAAAAAGACTATGAATTGCGAACCCCCACGCCCGAGGATGTGATGGACGCCATCACCCAAGACATGGCCGTTGTGATGCTGACGCAAGTCGATTACCGATCCGGGCGACTGCATGACATGAACGCCATCACCGCACGCGCCCACGAAATGGGGGCCGTTATGATCTGGGATCTGGCACACACAGCTGGTGCGTTGCCGATTGATCTGACGGCATCCAACGCTGAATTCGCAGTGGGCTGTACATATAAGTATTTGAACGGTGGCCCGGGTGCGCCTGCGTTTATCTATGCGCGCCCCGATATTGTTGACGCAATCGACCCTGCCTTGTCTGGCTGGTTGGGGCACGATGCGCCATTCGCGATGGAACCAACTTACCGCCCGGCGATGTCGACGGAACGCCTTCGGGTTGGAACACCTTCAATCGTGCAACTGGCCATTCTGGACGAAGCGTTGAACATCTGGGACGAAGTCGACATGGACCAGCTACGCGCAGCGTCTATCACCTTGTCGGATCGGTTCATTACCGAGGTCGAAGCGCGCTGCCCGCAATTGGTTCTTGCCTCGCCGCGTGACGGAACACAGCGCGGATCACAAGTGTCGTTTGGGTTCGAACATGGGTACGCCGCGATACAGGCCTTGATCGACAAAGGCGTTGTGGGCGATTTCCGTGCGCCAAACATCATGCGGTTTGGTTTCACGCCGCTGTATCTCGACGAAGATGACGTGGTTGCAGCCGCCAAGGTCGTTGAAGACGTCATTTCAAACGAACTTTGGCGCGACCCTAAATATCAAATCAAATCGAAAGTCACCTAATGGCTGACAGCGCCGTGCTGGAACCTGATCCCCCGGGTACACACTGATCGCGCCAACAAAAAAGCCGCCTCAAAAGGGGCGGCTTTCTTTTTGCAATATGTCGGGCGATTAAAAGCCCAGACCTGCATATTTGTTTTTGAACTTGGACACACGACCACCAGTATCCATCAACTTAGTGCCGCCACCGGTCCAGGCCGGGTGAACAGATGGGTCGATATCAAGCGACAATGTATCGCCTTCTTTGCCCCATGTGGATTTCATCTGGAGGATCGTACCGTCTGTCATTTTGACGTTGATCTCGTGGTATTCGGGATGCGTATCGGCCTTCATGCCTTTGCTCCTTCAGACTTGGGCTTGTATGTGGTGTCTTCTGCGATACGGGCAGATTTGCCGCGACGCGAACGCAGATAGTACAGTTTCGCGCGGCGCACACGGCCACGGCGAACAACTGTGATGCTGTCGATGTTTGTCGAATGCAGCGGGAACACACGTTCCACGCCTTCACCAAAGCTGATCTTGCGCACTGTAAACGATCCGGCAATGCCGTGTCCGTTTTTACGTGAAATGCAGACGCCTTCGTAGTTCTGCACACGGCTGCGCGAGCCTTCGGTGACTTTAAAACCAACGCGGATTGTATCACCCGCTTTAAAGTCAGGGACATCTTTCCCCAACGAGGCGACTTGTTCCGCCTCAATCTCTGCAATCAGGTCCATTTGACCTCTCTCCTTTTTGCACGGGTAATCCCGCGACGTGGTTCGTGATGCCCAGAGCTCCGATCTTCATCCGGGTTCGTCATGCGCCCGTCGGAGAATTGCGTCATCTATTCGTTGGCCTTGTCCATGGCGTTCCAAGATCGAAAGCAATCTTACCACAAGACAAAGGGTCGGATGAACGAGTCACCAGACCACGCGCATTTACGCCATCGCGCAGAGTCGCGCAAGCCATTTGGAGTCAGCCCGTTGTGATGGGTCCGTGGGCGGCGCACATCGGGTCCGATGAAAAAACCCGACCACCATAATGGCGATCGGGTTTTTGGTCATAGGATCAAACCAACATCATGCGCTGCCAATGATCAGGCTGCGCGCGAACGGCGCGGACGGCGTGGTTTATGACCGCCCGGTTTTCCGCCAGCGCTATGAGGCTTGCCACCCGAATGGGGTTTGCGGCCCTGCGGACGTCCACGCCCACCTCTGCCTTGTTTCTTAGGCGGATCAACCGCCTCTGGCATTATGCCGCTTGCAACTGGAATAGTGATTTTCATCAGCTTTTGGATTTGCAGCAGCAATCCAACTTCTTCGGCACAGCAAAACGCAATCGCTTCGCCTTCGCGGCCCGCACGTGCTGTCCGACCAATGCGGTGAACATAATTGTCGGGCACTTCGGGCAGATCATAGTTGATCACATAAGCCACGCCGGGGATGTCGATCCCACGTGCCGCGACATCCGTCGCAACCAACACTTTGGCGGTGCCTTCGCGAAAGGCTTTGATCGCGCGGTCGCGTTGGCCTTGGCTTTTGTTGCCATGCACAGACGTCGCTTTGAACCCATCCGCGACAAGGCCTTTCATCAGCTTTTCCGCACCATGTTTCGTGCGCGAGAAAACCAATGTCAGGGCTTCTTTATCTTGCGCCAAAATTTCACGAAGCTTGAATGCCTTTTGGCTTTTGGGCACGAAATGGATCGATTGCGTGATCTTATCCGCCGCCTTGCCCGGAGGCGCGACTTGAACGCGTCTTGGGTTGTTCAGATACGCACGGCTCAGTTCTTCCATTTGTTTTGGCATGGTGGCCGAAAACAACATGGTCTGGCGCGGGGTTCCCAAAGCGGGCGCGATCTGGCGCAACGCGTGGATAAAGCCAAGGTCCAGCATCTGGTCCGCCTCGTCTAAGACCAGATGGCGCACTTGGCCAAGATCAACAGCTTTGCGTTCCATAAGATCGATCAAACGACCGGGCGTTGCCACCAGAATGTCAGTGCCACGCGACAGGAAATTGATCTGGCGCACAATCGATTGACCACCAACAACGGTGCCAATGCGCATATGCGTTTCACGTGTCAGGTTGCGCAGGTTGTCCGATATCTGGTTCACCAATTCGCGCGTCGGCGCAAGGATCAAAGCCTTGACCGTTTTGGGTGCGGGTTGATCCTTCATCGCCAGCAGGTGTTCAACCAAAGGCAATCCAAAGGCCAGTGTTTTACCGGTACCTGTTTGCGCAAGTCCTAGAATATCGTGCCCGTCCAGTGCTAGTGGAATGGCTTTCTTTTGGATCGGTGTTGGTTCTGTCAGTTTGGCATCGGCCAATGCCTTGTTCAATGCTGGCGCTAACCCAAGCATGGAGAAGTCAGTCAAAGTACGTCCTTTCGGCCCGCACCCGAATGGTGCGGTCGTTACAGAAGGGCCACGCATACGCATGGGCCTGAAGGGTCAGGCACAACCTCGGGACAAACAGGCGCTTCCTGTGGGTCTGGTCATGCCCAAAGAACCCTGCGTGATGGGGAACTGGGGAATATGATCGCGCACCGTCATACCATTTGGGGCAGAGCCTGCTCACGCGGCAGTGCAGCAATAAAGGGCCAATGCCGCAGTTTTGCGCGCAGGTCAAGTATTCTCTGATTTAATCCACAAGGTAACGTGGCGGATTTTATTGATCTTTCGCGGTGCGTTTCGCCCACAAATCGGGCCGCCGCGCTTTGGTCAATTCTTCGGATTGGGCCTTGCGCCATTTGGCGATTTCACCGTGATGGCCCGACATCAGAACATCTGGAATGGCCCGACCTTCCCAATCTGCGGGGCGGGTGAATTGCGGATGCTCAAGCAACCCGTTCGAATGGCTTTCTTCTTCGGTGGACGCCGCATTGCCCAACACGCCGGGCAAAAGCCGCACAGTTGCGTCCAGCATCGCTTGGGCCGCGATTTCACCACCGGTCATGACGAAATCACCTAAAGACACTTCCTGAATGCCAAAAGCCTCCAGAACGCGTTCGTCGACCCCTTCGAACCGGCCACATAGGATGGTCACACCATCACACCGTGCCAGATCACGCGCCGTGTCTTGGGAAAACGGTTTGCCCCGCGGTGACATGTATAAAATAGGCCACCTTCCCCGCGCATGTTGTTGGGCGTCGCGCACAGCATCCGCCAATACATCGGGGCGCAGTACCATTCCCGCACCGCCACCCGCAGGCGCGTCATCGACATTGCGATGCTTGCCCACGCCGTGCTCGCGCAGATCATGGGTGAACAATTGCCACAGCCCGTCTTTCAGCGCCTTCCCAGTAAGGGACGCGCCAAGAACGCCGGGAAATGTCTCGGGAAACAAAGTAATAATACGGGCTTGCCACACTCCGGCAAGCTCGTCGTTGTCATCCATCAATGATTGAGGTTTCAACGTCGGGCGAATTGTTTTCCGCCCAAAAGATTTGCCGGGTCCATCAGCCATATCAGAACAGGCCGTCAGGGGGATCGGCGATGATTTTGCGCGCCTTTAAATCCACGGTTGGAACAACCGCTTGAGTAAAGGGCAGCAAGACAGTGGATGCTTCTCCGGGGATGTGCAGTTCCAGCAGATCGGCCGCCCCGTGATTGAGCACGGATTTGACACTGCCCAAGGCCGTGCCGCCAGTGTCAAACACATCAAGACCAATCAGGTCGAGGTGATAAAATTCGTCATCAGATAACGCAGGCAGCTGACTGCGCTGCGCAAAAAGCTGAACACCTTTCAAAGCATCTGCCGCTTCTTTGGTGGATATTTCGGCAATCCGCGCAATCAAGGCGTTTTTGCTGGGGCGGATGATGGCCAGCGAATAGCTTTTGCCGGCGTCATCAGTCAGCGGTGAATAGGTTTCGATATCCATCGGCTGCGCGCAAAAGCTTTTGACCCGCACTTCGCCGTTGACGCCATAAGCGCCTGCAATCGCACCGACTACAATCAAATCATCGCTCATGGATCAAGCCCTCTGCACAGGCCTGCACGCATATCGCCACCTTCCGCCACGCAGGTTTCGGCGCGTTGATCGCGCTCGAAAAATACGCCCGCCACAAAGGCGAGAAGCATTAAGATGGGAAGACGGATCAGACCAAACATAGTGGAATGTCAGGGCCCTGCAGAGCAAGGCCCCAACGTGCCCGCTTATTCAGCGGCAGCTTCTTCTGCAGGTGCTTCTTCCGCTGGTGCCTCTTCGGCAGGGGCAGCAGCAGCTTCAGCAGCCTTAGTCGCTTTCTCTTCAGCGCGGTCTTTTGCTTTCTGACCTGGTTCGCCTTTGTTCGGGTTGCTGCGCTCTTTCTTGTCCAGAACGCCAGCAGCTTCCAACATGCGCGATACACGGTCTGTTGGCTGTGCGCCGTGACCCAACCAGTACTGAACGCGTTCCATGTTCATTTTCACGCGCTCTTCGCTGTCTTTTGGCAACAACGGGTTATACGTGCCCAGCTTTTCGATAAAGCGACCATCACGTGGCATGCGGCTGTCTGCAGCAACGATGCGATAAAAGGGGCGCTTTTTCGAGCCACCACGGGCCAGTCTGATTTTCATAGCCATTGAGTATTCTCCTTTGAATGGCGACGCACAAAATGTGCGCGTATTGGGGTGTTGGGCGGATGCCCGTTATTCTTGGTGCTTCTTATGGTGCTGAATGACTTCAGCGATGATGAAGTTCAGAAACTTCTTGGCAAATTCCGGATCCAGATCGGCTCGGTTCGCCAGGTCTTCAAGTCGTGCAATCTGCGTCGCCTCGCGGGCGGGATCGGACGGGGGAAGGTCGTGTTGCGCCTTGAGTTTCCCCACGGCTTGGGTGTGTTTGAAACGCTCGCCCAATGTGTAAACAAGGATCGCATCCAAGCGGTCAATGCTTTCACGGTGCTCTTTAAGCAGCTCAGAAGCGCGGTTTGTTGTGGCGTCAGTCATTGGCCCCCCCTTTGGCGCGTTTGATCCCATCGCGGATCTGATCGGGTGTTAGATGATCGGGGCTTGGGTGGCGCCAGACTTGCATTGGGCCAAACCGTTCATGGGTAAAGTTATAATCAAACGCAGCGCCCAACCGTTCCGCGACACGCACAGATGCGTCATTTCCGTTCGCAACCATGCTGATAACAGTGGCCCATCCCAACATGTCATAGGCATAGGTCCGCGCTGCTAATCCGGCTTCGGTTGCGTATCCTTTGCCGGTCGCCCCATCGAACAAATCCCAGCCCAATTCCTGTTCGGGAAACCCTTCGGGATGCCACAACCCGACCGTACCAACCGCTGTGTTCGTGGATTTTTCAACAACGGTCCAGCGGCCAAATCCACGCAAGCTCCAATGCCCGGCTTCTTGGGCCAAAGCGCGCCACGTCAATTCAGCAGATTGCGGCCCGCCCACAAAGCTGGATCGGGGCGAGGCATAAAAGGCGACATAGGTATCAAAATCGCACAGCTCAGGGCCGCGCATAATCAAACGCTCTGTTTCCAGTGTTGGGATGTTTGAGGCCACGCTCATGACGGCCTCCGATGGCGATAAACAACGTCTGCGTCGTCGTATTTCTGGGCCAATGGATCAAGCGTCGCGCCAAGCCGTTCTGCCAACGCGATGGATCGATCATTGCGCGCATCAATATAGCTGACCAACGATTCAGGTTTGATGTGATCCCAAGTATGATCCAGCGCCAGCTGTGCACATTCAAAGGCGATGCCGCGGCCTTCGAACCCGTCAAACATGATCCAACCGATTTCCACTTCGGGGAAATGAGGGGGCTGCATGACTGAAATCTGTCCTGCCAACGCGCCATCAACGTCAATGGCCCACGCGCCCATGCCATGCAACGTCCAGCTCGCGACCTCGGCACCAAAGGCGTACCACAGATGGGTCTTGTTCTTGGGCGCGCTGACATATTGCGCGCGCTCGGTTTGGAAGAAATCCCAAAACATATCCACATCCGCAGCCACATGCGGGCGCAGTTGTGCGGTTTGACCTGTCAATGTCGGTGCGATCATGACGGCCTCGTGTGGCGATAGACGTGACAGGGGTGTTCCAGATCGACAGCGTTTGGGTCTTCGACTGCGCCAAGGCGTTTGGCCAATGCACAGGACCGATCATTGCCATGGGCGATATAGCTGACCATGTGGTCCCATTTCAGGGCATTCCACGCGTGATCAACACAGGTCTGCGCCGCTTCAAATGCAATGCCTTTGCCTTCTTGAGAGGCATCAAACAGCATCCAGCCAACTTCTTTTTCAGGGCGTGCGTCCGGGAACCAATGTCCCACAAGGCCCAAGGGCGCGTCGTCATTGCGCAAGGCCACGATGAACAAGCCAAACCCACGCATGATCCAGTGGCCCATAACCGTGCCGAAAAAATCCCACGCGTCGCGCCGTGTCTTTGGCCCGCCAACAAATTGCGACCGATCCGACATATAAAACTGAATATAGGCTTCGGCGTCTTCGGTCCGGGGCGCGCGCAAAATCAATCGCTCTGTTTCAAGCGTCGGTATGCCGGTCAATGCAACGCTCATAAACCCAGCTCCTGAACGCTGGCGCCGGTCAGAACGGGGCGTGTGAATGTGCGGTCATAGCGTAAAATGCACCCAGTGTCGGTGGCGTGGCGATAGGCGGCCTGACAGTCGCCATCCTGCGCCATTTCGGTGCGATAGGTTTCGTAAGCCGCAAGTGATGGGAATGAAAACAAGGCCCATGCCCGGTCATTGGCCCCCTCATGGGGCAAGAAATACCCGTGATGCTGTCCACCCATTTGGTTCACCAAATGGATCCAGGCCTTGGCATAGACCTCGAACGCATCGACCTTTGCAGGATCGATCACATATGTGACCGTGCAGGTGATCATTTCTTTTTACCGAACCCCGACAACCCCGAAGGCAATCCCATTCCGCCGCCCATTCCGGGCATACCGCCGGGCATTTTGCCACCCATGGCTTTGGCTGCGGCTTCCATTTGTTTGGGGTCCATTCCGGCCCCCATTTCAGGCATGCCGCCTTTGCCCATCATGGCTTTCATGGCTTGTTTCATCATGCCACCTTTGCCTTTGCCGAGCTTTTTCATCATGTCGGACATCTGGCGGTGCATTTTCAGCAGCTTGTTCAAATCGCTGACGTCCATGCCGGACCCCTTCGCGATGCGCTTCTTGCGGCTGGCCTGAAGAACTTGCGGTGCGGCGCGTTCCTTTTTGGTCATCGACTGGATCATGGCGATCTGCTGTTTCAGGATTTTGTCGTCAAATCCGGCATCCGCGACCTGTTTGGACAATTTCCCCATGCCGGGCATCATCCCCATCATGCCTTCCATGCCGCCCATCTTGATCATTTGCTCAAGCTGCATCTTGAGGTCGTTCATGTTGAACTGACCTTTGGCCATGCGCTTCATCATGCGCTCGGCTTGTTCGGCCTCAAGGGTTTCTTGCGCGCGCTCCACCAGTGAAACGATGTCGCCCATGCCCAGGATGCGCCCTGCAACCCGCTCGGGTTCAAAGGTTTCGATGGCGTCCAGCTTTTCGCCAAGACCGACGAATTTGATGGGCTTGCCTGTGACGGCACGCATGGACAAGGCCGCGCCACCGCGTCCATCCCCATCCATCCGGGTCAACACAACACCGGTCACACCAATCTTGTCGTCAAATTCGGTCGCCACGTTCACCGCGTCCTGACCGGTCAGGCCATCAACAACCAACAAGGTTTCGCGCGGGTTTGCGACATCACGCACGGCAGCCGCCTGCGCGATCAGTTCCTGATCGATATGCAACCGGCCTGCGGTATCCAACATATAGACGTCATAGCCACCCATGCTGGCTTGGGTCTTGGCGCGTTTGGCGATGGTGACCGGATCTTCGCCTTTGACGATCGGCAGGGTGTCGACGCCAATTTGCGCACCAAGGATTTGCAGCTGTTCCATCGCAGCCGGACGGTTGACGTCCAACGAGGCCATCAGTACGCGCTTGCCTTCTTTTTCGCTCAGGCGCTTGGCCAGCTTTGCCGTGGTCGTCGTCTTGCCTGACCCTTGCAAACCCACCATCAGGATGGGGGCAGGGGGGCTGTCGATTTTCAACGCACCGGGTTCGCCTTCGCCGGTCAATGTATCAATCAGCGCGTCATGCACGATCTTGACGACCTGCTGGCCCGGTGTGACCGACTTGGTGACGGCTTGCCCCGTTGCCCGTTCTTGCACAACCTTGATGAAATCGCGCGCTACAGGCAGCGATACGTCGGCTTCCAACAATGCGACGCGCACTTCGCGCAGTGCTGTTTTCACGTCATCTTCGGACAACGCGCCTTGTTTCGTCAGGCGATCAAAGACACCAGAGAGGCGTTCAGAGAGACTTTCAAACATGGGCCAATCCTTTTTCGACCGTTGACGATTGCCCCGATCTTAAGCCCGAGCTTAAGAACGAAGCGGCGAATGCACAAATGCCCCTGCGGGCGCAACGCGCTGGCAGGGGGCGATCCCGGGCAATGCCCAAAGGACCGGAAGGTTTCACGCTTCCGGATGTTGTGCGGCGTATAAGTCCGCGTCACAATCGAGTCAAGTTACTACGCAGACAGTGTGCTTTCGGATGGGTGTTCCACCCAAGACCCTGCTGGCGCTTATTGTAAATCACCAAACGCCTTGGCCAAACGTTCAACCGCTTCCTGGATGCGAGCCCGCGGCGTGGCGATGTTAAACCGCAAGAAACTGTCACCGCCTTTGCCAAAGGTGGGCCCGTGGTTCACCGCGATTTGGGCGTCCTTTTCGACACGTTGCGTGAATTCTTCGCGTGTCATGCCGGTGCCGTCAAAATCCACCCAGCTTAGGTAAGTGGCGTCCAGTTTCATCGACCGCAAACCGGGAATGGCATTCACACCAGCGTCGAACAGTTTGCGATTGCCATCGAGGTATTGCACCAGTTCATCAACCCATGCCGCCCCCTCTGGCGAATAGGCGGCCGTGGCCATGAACAAGCCAAAGGAATTCGGCGACAGCCCCAATGCCGCCATCCGTCCGGCAAAGCGGCTGCGCAGGGCGTCATCTGCAATGATGACATTGCCCGAATGCGACCCTGCAATGTTGAACGTCTTGGTCGTGGCTGTCATCATGACCAAACGATCCTCAACACCGTCAATCTTGGTCATTGGGATATGCGTGTTTCCGGGCATAACCAGATCATGGTGGATTTCATCCGACACAAGGATCAAATCGTGGCGTTTGCAAAACGCAGCCACGCCTTCCAATTCCGCACGTGTCCAAACGCAGCCACCCGGGTTATGGGGCGAACACAAAATCAGCATCCGCTCGGAACCGGTCATCTGTGCGTCCCAAGCGTCAAAGTCTAGGGAATAGCGCCCGTCCTTCAGGCTCATTTCACATTCGACCAGAGTGCGACCGGCAGATTTAATAACACGGGCAAAGGCGTGGTAAACGGGTGTCATCACGACAACACCGTCACCGGGCGCTGTAAACGCGTCGACACACATGGCCGTGCCATTCACCAAACCATGGGTGGTGAAAATATGATCGGCTTCGACTGTCCAGTTGTGGCGGGTTTCCATCCACCACTGAATCGCCGCCCGATAGGCGCTGTCGTCGCCAAAATACCCCAGAACACCGTGATCGACTTGGCCTTGGACCGAATCCAAAACACATTGCGGGGGGCGGAAATCCATATCGGCCACCCACATGGCCAAACCAGTGTCTTTTGACACGCCATAAATCGACTCCACCATGTCCCACTTCAGGCAATGGCTGCCGCGTCGGTCAATAATGGTATCAAACGGATTGGTCATGTCGCTTCCCTCACACTGGTCAGCGGCACGCTATCCGAATTGGATTTGAGCGCAAGGTATCCGCGTCTCAAAGCTGCGGAAATAAATGGCGGTCGTGGATCCAGACCCTATTCCGGCGTGACCGAAAAATCCCCACCCAAGAATTTTTCAGATGCGGCGGCAATCAACCCATCGGCTGCGACTTTGCGAAAGGCTGCGTCAAGAGCTTGCGTTTCTGTTTCGCTGGCCCGAATGGGTTGCGTGATCCAAAGCGGTTCAACAAAAAGCGGAGGCCCAACCTGTTCCAATGGAAATCCGATGTTTCGAAAATGCTGGGCAAAGGCCGCAGAGGTTATCACATAATCCACGCTGTCTTCGCCACCACTGACCAACGCGCGCAAAATGTCGGTTTCAAAGGCGAACGGAACAGCGGAAACATTGCCAAGGGGTTTTGTCCCCTCTGTGCCGTTTTGCAGGTAATTGCCGTCGATATAGTCTTTGTAAATGCAGCCATTGCACACGCCGACGCGGGTTCCATCGGGCAAATCAAACGGGTCGTCGCTGGAATCTGATCCTGCATCAGAAGCGGTGCGCACCAAAACAACGGCCGCCATGTAATAGGGCCCGATGAAATGAAACCGTTCGTCGCGATCCTCAGAATACGATGTCGAAGACACCGTAAAGGACCACTCAGCCGGCCAATCCTCGCCTTGTATCTTGTCAAAGTCACTGGCGATGAATTCAAAATCACTCGTCAGTACTTTTGCGATTTCTTGCGCGACGATGATGTCGAACCCTTCCGGGCCCGTATCTGTCTGTTTCGACATCGGCGGGTATTCAGGGTCATAGGGGATAAGCACAGGTTCAGCGCCCGCGCCATATGCTCCAAAAGTCAGTGCGGCGCAGATCAAACTAGCTTTCATCATGACGGACGACCTCCACGCTTTCACGGGACCAATCTTTCAGCAATGTGATGAACGACCCGAAATAAAATCCGATGATCAGCCCACCCCAATTCTGCAGCGTGGTCGGAATTTCGTATTCTGGCCAAAACAGCGGGATCAGCGCAACAACACAGATCACAAGCAGCGCGATGATCGAGCTGACCGTAACCGACGCGTATACGACAAAGCGTTTGGTGGGCATATCAAGCCCGACATGTTTGGGTCGATATTCCGTTGGCATTTGTCTTACTCCTGCACTGCGGCAATCGCATCCGCCGTTTTGATAAGGTCTTTCAGTCGCGCATCTGACCCGCTGGTTGCAAAGGCCAGCAGTTCTTGAACACGTTCCGTCGCTTTGGAAAATCGCGCCCATTGCGCCTTGAGGAACGCGCTTTTACCGGTCTCTTGGATATACTCCGTGTTAGACCGGCTCACTTGGCCAATCCCGCTCATCTTTTCCAGACAATCGGCCCAGCTGAGATAAAGAACGCGTTGGCTGCGCCAGTTGCTCTGCAGCTTTTCTGCATTGATCAATCCCAGCTCATTGTTATCGATCAACGACTGGCAATCGCCCAACTGCACATACAGAATAGACAGGCTGGCAAAGACGCGCGTGACTGGCAATTTGGTTTGAGCTTCATCTTGGAAATCCAACCGCTGCAACATGTCGTCGCCCAATTGCGCCGCCAGAGTTGCGACGGTGTTGGTGCGATTGACCGGCATTTCTAAATCGTCTGCGTCTAAGAAAGACTCCAGCAATTCCAACTGAACACGCCACCGCTCTTCTTGATCAAGCTGGTCGAACCCACCCAAGGCTTGGATATCTTCCCGGGTTGTCAGCAGACCGTTAAAGGTCTGCCCTTGCTTTAGCGCGTTCCCGGTCACCTTCACCGCTAGCAAAAAGTTATCAAGCTTGGGATCGGTAGACACAGCACTGGCTGCAGCATTGGCAGCGCGTTCATAAACTTCGGGGCTTCTGTTCGACTGACGCAGGATTTGATTGACTTCGACCCGGTACACTTCGGCCAAGTAAGACCGCTTTTTCAGATCAACCGGCATGTCGATTTCCGGCTTCAACGCGTCACTGTTGATTCGGCGTATGCGGTTGCCGACTTTTCCATCCGGACGGACCGGCATGTATCCATTCGCGCGCCCCACAACCATGACGTAATTGTTTTTGACCTTGTCGACACCGAAACGTTCTTCAAATCGGTATTCCCCGTCCAATTCGCCCTCATCCTCATCAAGGATGAACTCTTCGGTCGGGTGCTCAACGTTTTCCGTCAAGATATAGATGTCGACACGCGGCCCATCAAACGACGGGTCATCGGCACCTTGTTCCCGTAATTGCCCAACAATTTTAACGGCTTGCTGGGCGTTTGCCTTGCTGATTGATGCAGTGGTCAGAGCCGTCGTCAGCGCAAGCAAACAGATCAGCCACGGCATCCGCATCCTTTGACCCTCCCGTCGGTATCAAGCGACTTGGCGCAACAATTGGTGCCATTGCTTAATGCGCAGCAATACAACTGATCGCTTTGAGCAAGCGTGTAAGTATGCGACTGACTCTGACAGATATCCGCGTCAGAATATTTGGGTTGATCTGCACCCGATGACAAAACGGCCGCAAAAATCGCGGCGAAGGCTTCACTACGCATAGCGCGTCCTCCTGATAAAAAAATTTAGTTCAATCCGCCACCTATAGCAGAATTTTTCCCGTTTTGGAAGAATTTCAATGGGTTCAGCTATTTTGGATGATCACTGAATTGGCGTTTGGGCCGTATTGCCCCTGCCGCAGGCATGGCCTAAATCAGGGACATGAAATTGCCAATTCTACTGCATCCCGACCCGAGACTGAAAAAAGTCACTGCCCCTGTGGCAGACTTAAGCGATGAGTTGCGCGCCTTGGCCGACAACATGCTTGAGACGATGTATGACGCGCCGGGTATCGGATTGGCCGCGCCTCAGGTGGGTGTGCTAAGCCGCCTGATTGTGCTGGATTGCGTGAAAGAAGACAACGAAACGCCGCGCCCGGTGATCATGTTCAATCCGCGTATCCTGTCAGGGTCCGATGACCTAAACACCTATGAAGAAGGGTGCTTGTCCATTCCCGAACAATATGCAGATGTCACACGCCCGGCTGAGGTTGCCGTGGAATGGATCGACCGCGATGGCAAGACACAGCAAGAAACCTTTGACGGTCTTTGGGCCACTTGTGTGCAACACGAAATCGACCATCTAGATGGCAAGCTGTTCATCGATCATCTCAAACCGATGCGACGTCAGTTGATCACACGCAAAGCCGTGAAACTCAAGAAAGAGCGGGCCAGAGAAAAGGCATGACCCTGAATGTGCGCCACCACGGCATCATTCTTGGGACCGAGCGTTTTGACGAATGCGTCGCCTTTTACCGTGATTTGCTTGGGCTGCCGGAATGGTATCGCAAAGACGGGCTTGTCTGTCTGCGGTTCGGATCTGGATACTTGATGATCGAACACGGCGGCGTGGCGCGCGAGGGCCGCAAACCCAATTCGGAAAACCCGACCATGTTGCGGTTCAATGTCGATGATGTTGACCAGGCTGCAGACATGCTGCGCAAAAAGGGTTTGACCGTTGATATGCGGGTCTTTGACTGGGGCACAGTTGGCACATTCATCGACCCAGACGGAAACGCTTGTGAATTAAAGAACTCGGACGATCCATTTTTCGCGGACCCGTCATGACAATACGACCGATCCTGACATGGCCAAATGATGCGCTTCGGATGACATGCGCCCGTGTCCAAAATGTCGACGACGTGCGTGACTTGGCGAACGACATGCTTGAAACCATGTATGACGCACCGGGGCGCGGGTTGGCCGCCCCTCAAATCGGCGTTGATGCGCGGCTCTTCGTGATGGACGCCGCATGGAAAACCGGTGACCCTGCGCCGTGGGTGTGCATCAATCCCACGCTTCACCACATTCAGGACGACATCATCCCAAGCGAAGAAGGATGCCTGTCTTTGCCAAACGTGACCGCCGTGGTGCAACGGTCAAAAACCATTCGCATGGACTATACGGATTTGACCGGACAACAGCACAACGTGGTTCTGACCGGGTTTGAAGCATTATGCGCCCAACACGAGGTGGATCACCTTGACGGTGTGCTGATCTTTGATCACTTGGAAGACGGTGCACGCAATACGTTTTTCTCAGACTACGGGACCGCTTGAAATGACCATCCGCCCCTTTGTGATGTGGCCCGATCAGCGCCTGCGCACTGCCGTCCCAGAGGTGCCAGAGATCACCGACGACATACGTCAAATCTGGTCGGATATGGTCGAAACCATGGATGCCATGCCGGGCTTTGGGCTAGCGGCTGTGCAAATCGGTGTTATGCAACAATTGGCCGTTGTCGATGTGACACCTGACCGGACGCGTCGCATTTTGTTGGCGAACCCTAAACTGTTGGACCGGTCCGCCGACACCCAAACAGATGCCGAAGGCAGCCCTTGTTTGCCGGGCATATCGGCCAAGATCACACGTCCTCAAACCGCATCGGTGCAATTCCTGAATGATCAGGGCGTCATTGAACGCCGCGATTTTGAAGGGCTCGAGGCGCGATCTGTCCTGCATCAAATCGACCACCTGAACGGCCGGATGTTTTTTGATAACCTCAGCAAGGTCAAACGCGATATGTTTTTGCGAAAAGCCAAGAAAGCAAAGGGCTGATATGCGTATCATTTTTATGGGGACGCCGGATTTTTCAGTGCCTGCGCTGGATGCATTGGTGGATGCTGGTCACGACATCGCATGTGTGTATTCGCAACCCCCACGTCCCGCCGGGCGCGGTAAGAAGGACCGCCCAAGCCCGGTGCATGTGCGCGCAGATGCTTTGGGCATTCCTGTGCGCCATCCCACCAGCTTGCGAACCCCAGAGGCGCAAGATGACTTTGCTGCGCTGAATGCTGATGTGGCGGTCGTCGTTGCTTATGGTTTGATCTTGCCACAACCGATTTTGGACGCACCGTCTCGCGGGTGCTTGAATATCCACGCGTCGGTGTTGCCACGCTGGCGTGGGGCCGCGCCGATCCACAGGGCCATCATGGCCGGGGACGCGGAAACCGGCGTGTGCATCATGCAGATGGAGGCAGGTCTGGACACCGGCCCGGTCCTTTCATGCGAAACACTGCAAATATCTGACGCGGACACAACCGGCGGCTTGCATGATCGGCTCAGCCAGCTGGGCTCGCAGATGATCGTGCAAACGCTGACGCAACTGGACGCGCTTGCGCCGCAGGTACAGCCGGATGCGGGCGTGACCTATGCCGCCAAGATCGACAAAGCCGAAGCCGCCATCGATTGGACGCGTCCCGCCGCCGAAGTTGATCGTGCGATCCGGGGGCTGTCGCCGTTTCCGGGTGCTTGGTTCGTTCATCAGGACACGCGGATCAAGGTGTTGATGTCCGAACTGTCCCAAGGGCAGGGGCCGGCGGGCCACGTCTTGAACGACGATCTGGTTGTGGCGTGTGGCACAGGCGCTGTTAAACTGACCCGCTTGCAACGCGCTGGAAAAGGCGCACAATCCGCAACAGATTTTCTGCGCGGCAATCCACTGCCCGCAGGCACCGTGTTTTCTTCAGGAGGTTAGACAATGTTTCCCACAATGATCGGCACAGTCGTTATCGCGGGTATCGTTGGATACGTCTCGGAGCGGTCTAGATTTACGCGCAATGGGATCGTTCAATCGATCATCATCTGCGTGGGCGGCGCATTTCTGTTTTACTTCGTACGGCTCATGTTCGGCTTTGGCTTTTCAAGCCCTGGCCTGAACGCAATCGCCGCATCCATCGGTGCGTTGATTATTGTGCCAACACATTGGCGTCGAAAATAACGCAACGCCGATAACACCCTCCACATGGCGTAGGTCAGCGTGCGTTCAGAATTGACTCGCAAAAAGAGCAGCTCCGCGCACGCCGTCAATAACGGACACCCCAAGGGACCGTGGCGTTCTCTCTTCGATATCAACCATGCCGCCGCACCCAAGAACGACAGTTTTGATACCGTCTTCGCGGGCCGCTTTTTCGATTTCGGCGACGACCTGATCGGTGGCCGCATGCGCGTCTTGTTCCAACGCCAAAACAGGAACGCCGCTCGCGCGCACTTTGCTAAGCTGGTGCCCAAGGCCATACGCCTTGATATTTGCTTCGAGGATGGGCGTTGAAACCGCAAGGGTGGTGACGACCGAGAACCGTCCACCCGCGATTGCCGCAAGGTGATAGGCCGCTTGGCCAATTCCGATTACAGGACACTTGGCAATGTCACGCGCCGCTTCCAAAGCCGTGTCATCAAAGCATCCAATGATGATAGCGGATGCACCTTGGTCCGAGGCTTTGGCCACAAGCGCGAGCAATGGCGTTTCAGCCAACAGGCCGTCTTCGACCCCTTGAATGGACGGTGGGCCATCATGCGATGTCCAGCCCTCAAACTCAGCCGTTGGCATCGTTTCTTGCGCGGTACGCAGCATCGATTCCGTCATTGAAACCGTGCTGTTGGGATTGATCAGGATAATCATAACATGCCTTTGCCCGCGTCGGATCCTGCACGCGCTCTGCGCCGTGTGCTCCACAAGGCCAGGCAAAGAAACAAGCCAATCATCAAGAGTGAAAACACCGTGGTAAGCGTCCCCAGCGCATACAGCACCGGCGTTGTCACATTGGTCGTCATGCCAAAGATTTCCAAAGGCAGCGTGTTGTAACTGCCCGAGGTCAGCAATGTGCGCGCAAATTCGTCATAGCTAAGCGTGAAGCCAAAAAGGGCCACGCCAATCAAAGACGGACCGATGATGGGCAACACCACATGACGCAGGGTTTGCCAAGACGTGGCGCCAAGATCGCGCGCCGCCTCTTCATAGCTTTTGTCGAAACGGTTAAAGACGGCGAACATGATCAAAAGGCCAAAGGGCAACGTCCAGGTCAACTGTGATCCAAACCCAGATGTGGACCAATGCACGTTCAGACCGGATTGCGAAAAGATCAATCCAACGCCCAACGAGATCAGGATCGACGGGATCACCAGCGACGTTATGATCAGATAGAACAATATGCTGGACCCTTTGAACTTTTTGCGAAAGGCCAGCCCGCCCATGACGGACAACACCACCGTCGTCACCATAACCATCAACCCAAGCGCAAAGCTGCGGCGGAAGCTGCCCCAGATATCGCCCACGGCTTGCTGTTCGAACAGGTCACGGAACCAATGCAGCGATGTGCCCTGCATCGGGAACGTCAAACCGCCGCCGGGGCCTTGGAAAGATAAGATCGCGATTGTGATTGTCGGGCCGTAAAGGAACAGCAAAAACAGCGCAAAGAAAGCCGAAAGGACATAGAAAGAACGCGAGCGAGGTTCCATGCTACAGCTCCTTCCTGATGTCGACGAAACGCAGCATGATGCCGATAACGATAAGGACCGTTAGCAGCAGAACAACTGCCGTGGCCGAGGCCGACGGATAGGCCAAAAGTGCGATGTCGTTTGAGATCAGACGTCCGACATTGGCCGATTGGCTGCCACTCATAAAGCGTACGGTTATGAAATCGCCCATCACCAATGTAACCACAAAGATTGTGCCAATCATGATACCCGGCTTGGTCAGCGGGATGATGACGTTCCACAGGATTTGCGCGCCAGAGGCTCCGGCGTCGCGGGCCGCTTCGATCAAGGATTTATCAATACGCATCATGGTGTTGAAAATTGGGACGACCATGAACAGCGTATAAAGATGCACGAAGGCAAGGATGACCGCGAAGTCGCTGAACAAAAGCCAATCCAACGGCTCGTCCACGACACCCCAAGAGATCAGGGTCGAATTGGCAATCCCGTTGCGGCCCAGAAAGGGGATCCAGCTGATCATGCGAATGATGTTCGAGGTCCAGAAGGGAATAGTGCAGAGCAAGAACAGCACAATTTGCCACGTCAGTGTGCGCACATGAAAGGCCAGAAAATAGGCCACGGTAAAGCCAATACCAAGGGTGAAAACCCACGTGATAAAGGCGTATTTGAACGTATTGAAAAAGACCCGGTACGTGACATTTGAGCCAAAAAGGAACTCGTAATTTTCAAAATCAAAGGCCGGGATGATCGAAAATTCCGTGGCCTGCCAAAAGCTGACTGTGACGATCATGAAAATTGGCAGGACAAGAAAGAAAACAAGCACCGCCATTATCGGCAGTGCCATGAGCCATCCCAGAAAAGTATTGTTTTTCAGCACACTTGGTCTTTCGAAACGAGGGTGGGATGAGCGCCGAAGCCCTCATCCCTTTGATATTTAAGCCGCGATGAACTCGTTCCACTTGCGGACCATGTACTGGTTTTCGTCCATAACCGCGTTCCAACAGGCAACCGCACCCATGCGGTCTTGGAACGATCCGCCGTCACGCACTTCACCGGCCTGCGCCAATGCATCCCCTGTGGGTGAGGTGATGACATCAGTGGCTGCTTTGCCTTCGAACCAGAAACCCCACTCGTTTTCAGACATGTGGTTTTTGGACGTTTCAGGCACAGCGGAATAATAGCCCTGACGCATCAGATAGCCGCCGACCCAACCGTCGAGATACCAGTTGATGTATTCATAGGCCGCGTCACGCTCGAGCCCGGTCAAAGCTGCCGACAACCCAATGCCGCCGCCCCAGGATCTGTAGCCTTCTTCAAGCGGTTGATAGACGCATTCCACGCCTTTGGACTTCACGGCCGTAATGGCAGGCGACCACATGGACTGGATCACAACTTCGCCCGAAGCCATCAGGTTCACGCTTTCATCGAAGGATTTCCAGAACGCACGGAACTGGCCGTTTTGCTTGGCTTCGGTGAAGATCTTCATCGTCAGGTCGATTTCTTCACGGGTCATGTTGCCCTTGTCGGGATAGGTGTATTCGCCCATCGACTCGACCACCATCGCCATATCCATGATCCCAATGGATGAGATGTCGAGGATCGATGCCTTGCCTTTAAACTCAGGGTTCAAAAGCTCGGACCAGTTGCTGATCGGGCGACCGATCAGATCGGGACGGATGCCCAACGTGTCCGCATTATAAATGGTTGGGATCAGCGTCATCCAACCACTTTCATTGTCCACAAAACCTTTGCCATCCGGGCCTTCGGTAAAGCCAACCGTATGGGGGGCTGTGCCTTGTGCAATTGTGCTGTCAGGGTTCAGTTTCCCGTTGCGGAAGATCCCAACAATTTTGTCGTAATTCTTGATCTTCGAGGTATCCATCGCTTGCAGGTTGCCAGTGGGCCAGACCTTTTTGCAGATCCAATATTCAATGTCTGCGATGTCAAAGCTATTGGGCTGAGTGGCTGCACGTTGGGTCACACTGTCACTGTCAAGCGCCGTCATTTCAAGCGTGAACCCAAGGTCTTCTTTGACCTTGTTGGCCACATCATTGAGGTTCGACACGCCTGTGCCGAATTGGCGAAGGGTCACGTCTTTGATGTTTTGCGCCCAAATCATGGGTGCGCCAAGCGTCGAACCAGCTGCGAAAGCAGCGCCGCCCTTGAGAACATTACGTCTGGATAGTTTGGTCATGTTGTCTTTCTCCATGTCAGATGATGTCTAGGCCGTAAGCTTGTGTAAATTTCCGTCGTCCCAGATCAGACCGACCTGATCGCCTGGGTTAAAAGGATCGTCGAAAAATGTGGCTTCAGGGACCAGCGCGCTGATGTCCTGATCGCCGGGAACCCGCGCCAATACAGAAACATGGGCGCCTTGGTACTCGACCGCCAAGATATTGCCCTGCAGGTTACCGCGATCGGTTTGCGACAGCCCGACAGCATCGGTGCGGATTGCGAAATTTCCCTCGGGCAAGGTCAGAACATTATGGCCGCCGATAAATTGCGCAACAAAGGCCGTTGTGGGCGAATTGAAAACATCGCGTGCGCTTCCCGCCTGTTCAATGACCGCGTTGTTCATGACGATGATCTCGTCTGCCAAGGCCAACGCCTCATCTTGCCCATGTGTGACATGGATAAAACTGATCCCCAGCTCGCGCTGCAGTTTGCGCAGCTCGCCGCGCATGCGGATGCGCAGGAACGGGTCAAGCGCCGAAAGCGGCTCGTCCAACAGCAAGACCTGCGGGCGCGTAATCAAGGCGCGCGCAAGAGCCACGCGTTGCTGCTGACCACCAGATAACTGATCCGGCAACCGGTCGCTGAGCGCACTTAGATCAACCAGCTCTAGCATTTCGCCGGCTTTTTTCAGTCGGGTGGGTTTATCCTCGCCGCGCATCTTAAGGCTGAAGGCAACATTATCGGCCACGTTCAGATGTGGAAACAAAGCGTAATTCTGGAACATCATCGCCGTGCCGCGTTGTGCCGGAGGCAGCCCAGAAATATCCTCGTTCCCAAGCAAAATCGACCCGTCCGAGACGATTTCATGACCCGCGATCATCCTTAAGGTGGACGACTTGCCACAACCCGAAGGCCCAAGCAGGCATGCATACCCACCGGGCTGAAACTTGTGGCTGATCGCATCCACCGCAACCGTTTCGCCATAGCGTTTGGTTACAGATACCATTTCCAGTTCTTTAACAGTCGCGGTCATTCATCCCCCGTTCGGTTGAGGTACTGAAGTCAGCCGGCGCGCTTGACGCAATTTCGCACACCAAATTTCGACGAACCTTTAAAGGTTCTGCTCAAAATTTTTGCTCTTCAAATTGCTTGTGGTTAAATTTTGAACACAAAATTGTATACAATACAAGTTGTGGTTGGGTACAAGCGTACGTCTTGAGTTGCGCGAAGGGCTCTGGCATCTGGTGGACAGAAGGAAATGTGATGAATCGCTCCATTGATACAACTTTGCCCCAGCCCGCGACAAGCGACAGCATCGCGCAGGCATTATCCCTCGCAATTCACAAACATCGCGTCGCGCCAGGTACGAAACTAGGCGAAGACGAGCTGGCCGAGATTTACGGCGTGTCGCGCACCGTGGTTCGTGGTGCGCTGCAAACCCTGTCACATATCAAACTGGTCGATATCCGGCGCAACAAAGGCGCGTCTGTTGCGTCCCCGTCCATAATTGAAGCGCGCGAAGTCTTTGAAACGCGCGAGTTGTTGGAACCGCGCACCGCCAGAAGTGCCGCCACACGGGCCACCGCCACAGATATTGCCAGCTTGGAGCGCCATATCGTTGACGAACACGCCGCCCTCGAGGCCGCAGATCCCGGACGCGCACTTTATCTTTCAGGCCTGTTTCATACCGAGATCGCACGCATCGCACAGCAGGCAACGATTGCTGGATTCATCGAAACGTTGATCGCACGGTCTTCGCTGATCATCGCGCTTTATTGGCGGCGCGAAAGTGCGCTTTGCGAGAAACACGCCCACCACGCTTTGGTGCAGGCGCTTGCCGACAATGACGAAGATCAAGCCGAAGCATTGATGCGCAGCCATTTGGTAGATCTCCATTCTGCGCTGGATTTGCGGGATCGCAATGAACGCACGTTATCCCTGAAGGATGCTCTTTCCCAATGACCATCCGCATGATGACCCTTGACGATTTGCAAACGGTGTTGGAATGGGCCGCAGAAGAAGGGTGGAATCCTGGGTTGGATGACGCGATAGCGTTTTATGCGGCCGATCCCAAAGGCTTCTTGCTCAAAGAAAAAGATGGCGCGCCGGTTGCTGCGATCTCTGTTGTAAATCACGACGCCAATACAGCATTTCTTGGATTGTATTTGTGCAAGAAAGGGCATCGCGGCCAAGGCCACGGCATGGATGTCTGGCGCGCTGGCATTGCACATGCTCAAGACCGCTGCATTGGGCTGGATGGAGTTCCGGACCAACAGCAAAACTACGCCCGATCAGGCTTTGTGAATTACGGCAGCACAGTCAGATACGAGGGCCACCTGCCTTCAATGACCGATCCGCGCATGCGCGCAGCAGCGCCCGACGACATAGGTGATTTGGTGGCCCAAGACGCCAAGGCTTGCGGCATAAAGCGAACTGCATTTGCAACGACATGGTTCACCCAGTCGCCAACGCGACAAACCATGGTTCTGGCAGAGGGTTCAGACATCACCGGCTTTGCCACGTTCCGGCGCTGCCATCTGGGTTGCAAAATCGGCCCCCTTTACGCAGCATCCGAGGCCGACGCGCAAGCATTGCTAGGCGCAAACCCGTTCCCGACCGCCCAAGAGCCCTGCTTTGTCGACGTATTCGATCACAACGCCCCCCTTGCCAAGATGCTTAAATCGCTGGGTTTTGAAGCCACCTTCGAAACCGCCCGGATGTACAGTGGGGCCGAGCCGATAAACAATCCGGCCAAGTTTCAGGCAATAGCGACGATGGAACTCGGTTAGTCTCGGAGGTCGCGAAAAGCTGAATGCAAAGCGGCCATCAGTACGTTACGCAGCGAAAGGCAGCAATGAGTCCTCTCGACTGATTTTCTGCGATGCAGCTAAAGTCCGCTGTTAGAAAATAAAAGATAGCGCGCTGGCGGCACCGACCGAATGTGAACCTCAAGTGATAGAGCTAAGTTGGCAACAGGAGATATTCTGCGAAGTCTTCTGTAAACTCAAATCGGTCAGTATTATTGTGCGTAATGTCAATGATCGCATCATAATTTTGCATCACCTTCAACATCGGTTTCAAGTTGTCATGGTCCTCAAAAGAGTATGAGAAAATGGGATTCTGTGGGTCGCCATTGTAGGACCATTTGTTGGAACCGATGATGAATTCACGAATGAACGGTGCGCTAGTTATGTCGTCTCGCATCTCCGCTACAAGGTTCGGCATCTTGTCTTCAAGCTTCTGAAAGCTTCGAGACACTACAATTGCAAATCCGCGAATGCCTAGATACGCACGCATCTCAGCTAGGGTTCTCCATTCTCTAAGCTGATCAATGGAATGACTGGCGACATCCACGTCTACCAGCCTGCTACAGGTCTGACAGAGCCAAATGCCATTTTCAGCAGCGGTTCGTTCCTCGGTAGTCAAAGTAGGGTCATACCTCGGCCCACCTTCAGCAGCGGCAGTAATGTGCGCAGCAACACCAATGCTGGCGCTTTCGTCGGCACCGTCCGGTCCGATGGTCGGGCGCAAACAGGTCTGATTTGAACAACGGTAGCCTGAACGCTGTGCAATTGTTCTTATTACGGTAGCTCTGAAATCGTGACGGTTTGCCATCAACAGATCAATACAGCATCAAAAGTTCCGCGAAAAGCAGACATTCGCGAAACCGCAGCGAAATGACGCTTTGTCCCGCGAAGCAGACATTGGGACAAATCGCTGCCGATGGTGCGAACGGGGCTGAACGCGCAAAACTCTACAAAGCGGCGGGTGACCGCCTCGCCGGGCATCTGTGTGGTGCGTCTGAACTTGTATTTCCCGCATAAATTGACGAGACAATGTATCAGACGGGCCAAGCATCCTTGGCTTTTGATCTTTTGGATTCCAACGAGGACTTCTCATGCACCTTATCGACCTTGTCGCCCTTTTGGCTGTCTTTCAACTTCTCTTTTTTGGATATTGCGTCGGCGTTCAACGCAAAGAAAGTGGGCTGAAAGCTCCGGCGATGACAGGTCATGATGGTTTTGAACGCATGTACCGCGTCCAGATGAATACGCTTGAATGCCTCGTCGCGTTTTTGCCGGTGCTGTATGTGGCCAGTAAATACTGGCCGGTTCTTTTGACCGCCATCATTGGCGTCGTCTACTTGGTGGGACGTACGATCTATTGGAAAGCCTACGTGGCCAACCCACCCAGCCGAACACTTGGCTTTATGCTTTCATTTGCATCCATTGCCGTATTGTTTCTGCTGGCGTGTCTTGGCGCATTATTGTCGCTGGTTGGGATGAGCTCTACGTAAGCCGGTCAAGCCAGTGACGCCGCAAATCGTCCTGTTCTAAGACGGCTTCAACGTACCCGAGAAGCACATGGACACGACGCGCATTCCTGAAGTGCTGGCACATTGTGCCAGCATCACAACATAGTCGGGCCACAAGGAACCTCTGTACGCGCTGATGCTTTGGCGCACGACTACACCCCTGAAGACTGCCGGGCCATGATAGGCTATCGCGTGTGGGTTATGGTCTTACTGCACAGGCAAGATCATATGTGCCAAAGCTGTTGGAGGAGGTTAAACGAATCAAGGGATTGATAGATTATTTCTTGTAAAACTGCATTGGGTCGGAATTGAATTTATGAAATTTCTGTAACAATCGCTATGGTCAACCAAATTGGATATGCAATTAATGCTGCCCACCAAAGTTTCTTTGATCCCAAATAATACTCCGCCGAAAACACAATCACAGAACAAAGCGCCCAGATGAGAGTGACGATTAAAGGAAACTCGAAGCTGCCAAGCAGGCCTAAAAAACCTGCCGTTGAGACAAATACCCCAGAGAATGCAATTATTCTTACGCTATTGCGCCAGAAAGGGGCCCTGGGATTTTCTTCTGTACCGTAAATCCATACCGCTGAAAATTGCGTGAATAATTCAAGTATGTCTTCCACGAGCGGCATCCTTGGTATGACTGGGGGAATGTCCCCCTTGGCGTGAAATGGGGTTGAGACGACGGCGAAACAAGGGGCGGTTTATCGGCAAAGCGGACACTGACCTTGGGGACGATGATGGGTTGTTTCGGGTCGGGAATGCTTGACGGGTAGACGCATATCGAACCCGTTAATTAATTCACCCGCTGGTTGGGTGCGCCCTCCGATATCACGCCCAAAAGCAATGCTGTTTCACCGAGAATGCACGAAAGGCGGGTTTTGCTGGGGCTTGACCGCCGCAAGATGCCCATCGGCTCTGTGTTTTCAGCGATGCAACAACTGGGGGCAAAATTCTGTGCTGTCGCTTCGCCCGCCAAGCGATCCTTGGCGCGCGTTACGCAGAGAATGTCGGCTTGGAATCCAATTGATCAATGACCTAAGATTGTCTTACGCAATTGTTCAACCCCATACTCTGCGACGACATTGTGAACTCCTCCAACTCGAAGGCGTGTTTCTGAAACCCATCATAGAATGACAGCACCAATATGCTCCCTTTGATTTCATATTCGGCAGGTATGCCAAGCTGGGACTGCAGATCAGGAGACTGTTCAACCATGTCTTGTGTTACAAAGTCCAACAATGCAAAACCATCGCCCTTAAAACTAAGTTTGGCGTCGAACTGGCCGCTAGATGTCAGACAAAGAAAATCTCCTTCGATGTCCTCGGCAACTGCAATGGTTGGTATTAGGAGGAATGCCAAAGAGTAGATGTGTTGCCGCATATTCAATTCTCCGAGTAATCGCGAGCACAAGTTCACAGATTTGCGCTAACACATCAACAGTAAGCGCGATTTGGACTATGATACCAAGATCGGCTTTGCCCCTAAGGATTCAACGGGTGGTCACAACACGTTAGTATTTTTGGAAAGATGGAGTGTTGATCATGAAATACCGCACGTGTGGACGTTAGGGACGGTGATGGGTTGTTTCGGGTCGGAAAGCCTTGGCGGTTAGGTGCATATCGAACCGTTCAATTGATCGACCTTCTGGCTGGGTTCCTCCCTCCGATATCACGCCAAAAATCTGTGCTGTTTTGTGGGAGATACACGAAAAACGGGTATTGCGGCGGTTTGTCCGTTGCAAGATGCCGTTCGGCTTCGTATTTTCTGCAGTGCAGCAATAGGAGCCAAGATTATGGCCAAGCACACATTGACACCTGCCGCATGGATTGAAGCCGGGCTTGCACAATTGACAACGGAGGGTCCTCAGGCGCTTCGCGCAGAGCCATTGGCGCGGTATTTAAAGACCACAAAAGGGTCGTTTTACTGGCATTTCAAGGACGTACCTGCGTTTCACGACGCGGTACTGGCCCATTGGAAAGACGGCGCGTTAGCAGCCGCAGCCGCCCTAAAAGATGCAGACGGATCCGCAGCGGAACGGCTTATTCAATTGGGTCAAACCGTTCAAAGTGATTCTGCAGATGCAGCATTGCGAGCATGGGGCCAGTCAAACCCGTTGGTTGCGCAGTCTGTTGCGGATGTTGACATCGCGCGTATGGCACATTTGGGCGCTCTTTTGACCGAGATGGGCACGTCTAATGATGATTTCGCAAAGGCGGCGTATGGTGCTTTGGTTGGATTGCGCCAGATGAAGATGGAAGACGGCGACGCCTTGGTTGCGTATGCGTCGCTTATTGATCTGGTTCTGGCACTGCAGTAATCGCGATACGGTGTAACAATCGTGCACGAGCTTCGGGTAAGGGTCGGTCGCCCAAATCCGCGGCAAGATGGGCGTGCAGAAAATGCCCGGTCGTTTTGAGCGCCTCTTGAATCTCGGCATCCGAGGCGGTGCCGGTGTTCAGCATGACTTCGGGCAGGGGCAGCAATCGGTTGGCCCATTCCCCCGCCGCAGAGCGCGACACGGCGCGGCCTGACTTGGGCGACACATATGCGAGATCTGTGGTGGCCCCGGTGACGGCGCATGCGGACAGATCAAGGGCGTAGCCCATGTCTTCGAGCAGGGCCAATTCCCATTTGAGATAGGCCAAGGACCAGATTTCGTCTTGTCCAAGCAAATCCAGCAATTGCACGCTGCGGGCATAAAGGGCCGTGTGGACTTCGCGTTCGGGCAGGCAAAACGACAGCAATGTTGTGACGGCGTTCAGACCCGCCAAGGCCAAGCGGCTGTCCATCACAAGGGCCGCACGGCTGCGCACGGGCTCCACGGAAAATGCGCCCAAGTGATCTTCGAGACGGGCGCGCCAGGCCAGGTCAAGCTGAGCGCCGGGCTGTAAGATAGGCGCGATCTTGCGGCTGGTGCCGCCGCGCACGACGCCCGCGTGACGGCCATGTTCGGGGGTGAACACATCAATGATTGCGCTTGATTCACCGTGGCGACGGCTAGACAGCAATACGCCCGTATCCCGCCATTCCATCAGGCCAGACCTTCTTCGTCCAACAGATGCCGACCGGCGCGGTCTTCGACCTCAATGACCCAAATATCGGGATCAAATCCAGATTGTCGGCTTGCGGCAGCGTCCACGTCCGGGTCTGATCCTGCGAACAGTTCGGCCCAGACGCGGCCGCCTGTCTCAAGATCAAAGGTGCGTTGATACAAGCACGCTTGGCCATCCAGCGTTGACAGTTTGACCAAAACCGCGCCGCCCGTGTCATCGCCATGACGCACGACAAACGCGGGAATGTCGTACATTCGCAACCGCGCCAGATACGCATCGACCCAAAATCGAGATGTCAGCCGCGCCATGATCCGTTGTTAATCCCGCTTGTCCTATTTCGCGACCTGCGTGGCCTTAGCCATTGCCGTCTTTAAAATTCAGTCCCATTTCAGTGTAGCGTTCCGCCTCGTCCTGCCAACCAGAGCGGACTTTGACCTGCAAAAACAGATGGACGCGTCGGTCTAAAAAGGCCTCGAGTTCTTCGCGGGACGCTTTTGAAACCGCCTTGATGGTTTCGCCACCTTTGCCAAGCACGATGCCTTTGTGACCGTTCCGCATGACATAGATCAGCTGTTCCACACGGGCTGATCCGTCTTTGCGTTCTTCCCAGTTTTCGGTCTCAACCGTCAATTGATAAGGCAATTCCTGATGCAACCGCAGTGTCAGCTTTTCGCGGGTCATTTCAGCGGCGATCATGCGCATGGGCAAATCTGCGATTTGATCTTCGGGGTACAACCACGGACCTGCGGGCACTTCTTTGGCCAACCATTGGCGCAGATCATCGACGCCGTGACCCTTTTCAGCCGAGATCATAAAGGTTTCAGCAAAGCTGTGACGCGCGTTCATTTTTTCGGCCAGACCCAGCAATACGGAAACGTCGACACGGTCGATCTTGTTCAAAGCCAATGCAACAGTGCGGCCTTTGCCGATCTCTTCAAGCCCTTCAAGGATGCTTTCCACACCGGGCGTGATGCCACGATGCGCCTCGATCATCAAAACGATCACATCCGCATCCGCAGCCCCACCCCAAGCGGCGGCAACCATGGCCCGGTCCAGACGGCGGCGGGGTTGGAACAAACCGGGCGTGTCCACAAATACGATCTGGCTGTCGCCTTCCATGGCGACGCCGCGTATCCGTGTGCGCGTGGTCTGAACCTTATGCGTGACAATCGAAACCTTGGCCCCGACCATGCGATTGAGCAATGTGGATTTGCCCGCATTGGGTTCACCAATTAACGCCACAAATCCTGCGCGCGTATTCATGTCTTATTCCCTTCGACTTGCGTCAGCAGCGCCTTGGCGGCGGCTTGCTGCGCTTCGCGTTTTGATCCTGCTTTGGCTGTGGCTTCTTGGCCATCCGACAGGCGTGCAACGATCACAAATTGTGGCGCATGGTCTGGGCCGGATCGTTCCGCCTCAACATAGCTTGGTGGGGGCATCTTACGCGCTTGGGCCCATTCTTGCAGCGCTGTTTTGGGATCGCGCGCATCGGATTCAACATCCCGTATCCGCGACCCCCACAACCGCAGGGTCATATCACGCGCCGTTTGAAACCCAGCATCCAGATAAACAGCGGCAATAACGGCTTCCATGGCATCGCCCAATAGGGCCAGCTTGCGCCGCCCCCCCGACAACATCTCGGACCGCCCCAACCGCAGAACTTGACCCAATTCAATGGACCGGGCGACATCTGCGCACGTTTCTTTGCGCACCAGAGTATTATAGCGCGGTGCCAATGTGCCTTCTGAGGCTTGCAAATCATCCGCCAACAACGCTTCGGCCATGACAAGCCCCAACACCCGATCCCCCAGGAATTCGAGCCGTTGGTTGTCAGGGCGCACGCGCTCTGAAATCGACGGATGCGTCAACGCTTCGCGCAACAAATCCGCATTGGCAAAAACATGGCCAATCCGCGCCTCAAAGGCTGCGAGTTCGGCCGAACGTTTCACTCGACAGCTTTAAAGAAGCGGTCACTGCGCCATGTCCAGAAAAAGAACATAGAACGCCCCGCGGACGAGAACATGATCCGATCCGCGCGACCAATCAGGTCTTCGTAAGGAACAAATCCAACACCACGTGCAATTTGCGGGGTCCGACTGTCCAGTGAGTTGTCGCGGTTGTCACCCATGAAAAAGAAGTGCTTTTCCGGTACCAAAAAGACGCCCGTGTCATCCGTGCCCTGATTGCGAATGTTCAGAATTTTATGCGTGCGGCCATCGGGGAAGGTCTCGATAAAACGCTCTTTGGCACAAGTGCCGCCTTCGCCCACTGGCCCGTTGGCACATGCCGGCAAAACACCTTGCGGTCCTTGACGGGCCATTTCTTCCATGAAAGCGCCATCGGGTTGCTGTGGTGCAGCTGTGCCGTTGATATACAGAACGCCTTGTTTCACCTGAATACGGTCACCGGGCAAACCGACAAGACGTTTGATATAATCTGATCCCAAGGTTGGGTGACGAAACACGACCACATCCCCGCGTTCGGGGTCGCCGCCCCAAAACCGATCATTGTCGCCGTCTAACACGCCGCACAGCTTTTTCGCATCGACGCCAATAAAGGGCAGGCTGGGGCAGGAGGCATAGGAATAGCCGTACGCCATTTTGTTCACGAACAGAAAATCGCCAATCAGCAATGTTTCTTTCATGGATCCGGTTGGAATCCAGAACGGTTGAAAGAACAAGGTGCGAAAGACCCCAGCAATGAGCAGGGCGTAGACAATTGTCTTGATGGTTTCAACAAAACCGTTTTGTGCCGTTTCTTCAGTGGCCATTGGCCTCTCCTGCTCGAAATATGTTTCGCTGGGGTTTGGGGGTTGACGTGCGGGGTGTCAAGGACAGCTTGGGGGGTGTTCGGATGTGATTGGGCGTGCTTCGATCAAAACAAACGCCTGCGCCCATGGGTGATCGTCGGTTAAAGTGACGTGAATGATGGCCTCGTGACCGGGTGGCGTCATCTTTTCCAAGCGGTCTTTGGCCCATCCCGTCACCTGCATAACGGGCTGTCCGGTTTTTAGATTGGACACGGACATGTCTTTCCAAGAAATGCCCATGCGCAACCCGGTGCCCAGTGCTTTTGAACAGGCTTCTTTTGCGGCCCAGCGTTTGGCATAGGTGCCGGGGGTGTCGGCGCGACGTTCTGCTTTGGCCTGTTCGATGTCTGTGAACACGCGATTGCGGAAGCGATCACCGAACCTGTCCAAAGTGCCTTGAATCCGTTCAATATTCGCAAGGTCTGTTCCAATGCCAAGGATCATGCGGGGGTGATCCTTGCCGTCAGGATGCGCAAAGAAGCCGCCCCAAACAAGACACCAAACCCGGCGTCAAAGACCCGACTGGCGCGGGCATAGGCGCGCGCGATCTGCGGAATTGAAAACAGCAGGGCGTATCCCCAAAACACGCTCATCGAAACGGCAATCAGAGACGCGAACAGCGACCATACCTCCATCGCAGAGGCTTGCGCAGGCAAAGCGATGGCGTAAATTGCGCCCCATCCAAGGATCGCCTTTGGGTTTGTTAGATGCAGCAACAGGCCTTTGACAAACAAACGTCCACTGCTTGACGTGGCAGCATTTGGCACCCGACCGAACCACGCACTTCGCAAAGATTTGAAGGCAAGCCACAACAGATAAGCCGCGCCAACATACCGGATTAATTCAAAGATCCAGACATGTGCCAGCATCAGGGCCGACATGCCCAAGCCTGCAGCGGTTCCCCAACTGGCCGATCCGGCGACAACGCCTGATGCCATCGCCAGCCCCGCAATGCGCCCCTGCGCCATGGATGTGCCAGATATGGCAAGCGTGGCCGGTCCAGGGCTGCCACCGGCAAGGGCCCAGCCCAAAAGGATAATCCAAAGTTCAGCTGTCATCACGCGTCTGCTTAGGGGTGGGGTGATTCATAAGAGGGTTCAATTCAGTCGTGTTACGGTCAAGGGGTCTCATGCAAGGCGTGCCTCGTCCATCAGGCGGCGCATTTCGCGGATTGCAGGATCTAGCCCAAGAAAGATCGCCTCTCCGATCAGAAAATGCCCGATGTTCAGCTCGCGTACCTCAGGAAAGGCGGCGACGGGTTTCACGGTTTCATAGGTCAGTCCGTGACCCACATGCACCTCAAGGCCAAGCGAGTGCCCAAAGGTCGACATCTCCTTGAGGGCCTCAAGTTCGCGGTCGCGGTCTTCAAATCGGCCTTCATGATGGGCGTCGCAATACGCGCCGGAATGCAATTCGATCACCTGCGCACCGATGCGGTGGGCGGCTTCGATCTGGCGCATATCGGCAGCGATGAATATGGACACACGGCACCCCGCATCCCGCAACGGGGCGATGAAATGCGCCAGCTTGTTTTCTTCGCGCGCGACTTCCAGCCCGCCTTCGGTTGTGCGTTCTTCGCGCTTTTCCGGAACGATGCACACGGCGTGGGGTTTGTGGCGCAACGCGATCTTTTGCATTTCATCCGTCGCGGCCATTTCGAAATTCAGGGGCACGTTCAGCGTGTCCATCAGACCATCAATATCCGCATCCGAGATGTGGCGGCGGTCTTCGCGCAAATGCGCGGTGATCCCGTCAGCGCCTGCCTCTTCAGCAATACGTGCGGCGCGCAAAGGGTCCGGTGTGTCGCCACCCCGCGCATTGCGGACAGTCGCCACATGGTCGATATTCACGCCAAGGCGCAATTTGGGCTGATCGTTCATTGGAACCTCTGACTGGTCTTGTTGTGTCCAATCTAGACATTGCGTCACGAAAGACCAGATGCAGCAGGCCATGGCGTAGGTTTGGTCCTGCGATCAATGCGCGCGCCACTGGCGCGGCGATGTCGTACCAGCCCTTATTCAGCGGGGTCGCGGCCTTCGGGTTTGTTTCTGACCTTGGCCTTGGCGGCGGCTGCCTTTTCACGCAAGGCGTCAAATTTCGCTTTGATATTGCCGCGTCTGCGATGCTGATACACGCGGATCAAAGGGACAGAAATATAGTAACAAATCCAGGCAACAATCGCGCCGGGGATCAATCCGCCCACAAGATAGGGAAAGAACACCTCGTCATAAAAGGTGGACAGACCACGCCAGTCGGTCGGGCCACCAAAGATCACAGCCTTGAGGTTAAACCACAGGTCATGACCCGCATCGACGAATTTACCACCAAAGGATCGTTCTGTTTCTGCGGACATACGTGTGCCCAACAGCCAGTGACCAGTCTGCATCGAGACCATGCCAATCGGCACATACGTCAATGGATTGCCAAAGAACGTCGCCATCAAAGACGCAAGGATGTTGCCACGCATTGTCTTGGCAATAAACATCGCGACAAAGAAATGTAGTCCGTAGAAGGGTGTGAAAGTCGTGAACACACCTGCCCAAATACCACGCGCAATACGGTCGGGGCTGTCGGGCAAGCGGCGCACACGGTGTTTGACATAGTGAAAGGCCCGCGCCCAACCCCCGCGCGGCCAAATAAAATCCCGGATGGCGCCCATCCAAGTTTTTGGATCGCGGCGTTTAAAAACCACGCGCGTTCCTTTCCCTACTTTGCATCAGACCACATAGTCTGAGCCAATTCCGCTTTGGCCACATCACGGTAACGAATTACCGAGGCCACATCGCTATCCGCTTCCAACGCTGAAACCAACGTATGCAAGTGTTGTGCGTCCCTAAGTTCCACATAGATCAGCAAACGGTAAAAGTCAGGTTTGCGATCAGTAAATTCTAGGTTAGAAATATTTGCTTCTGCTTCTCCAACCAATGTGCATATCCGGCCCAATACGCCTGCGTCGTTTCCGATAGTCACATCAAGCGTGGCACCGTGGACAGCAGGATGTTTGCCATCCTGCCAATGCAAGTCCAGCCACCGTTCTGGCTGATCCTCATAATCGACCATGCGATCACAGTCGATCGCGTGCACTATAACACCTTGGCCACGAAATGTGACCCCAACGATGCGTTCACCCGGTAAAGGTTCACAGCATTTCGCCCGGTGATAGCTTTGCCCCGGTAAAAGACCGATAACAGCAGCCCGCGCATCAATTTCCGCACCGGGCTTGGGGGCCAGATCCGGGTACACCGCTTGCACCACTTCGCGACCCGTCAATTCGGCAGAGCCAAGGCGCGCAAGAACTTCGTCGCCACTGGACAGGCGCAAATGCCGCCCGGCGGTCGTCAGGGCCTTGTCAGTTGCCTTCTTACCCACATGCAAAAAGGCCGAGCGGGCCAGTTCGCGCCCCAATGTGATCAGACGTTCGCGATCCGCTTCGCGCAAGGACCGGCGAATGGCAGACTTGGCTTTTCCGGTTGTCGCAATCTCAAGCCAAGTGGCTTGGGGTGTTTGCCCCGTGGCCGTGATGACTTCGACAGATTGGCCATTGCGCAGACGCGTCCAAAGCGGCACGCGCATGTGGTCGACCTTTGCACCAACACAGGCATTCCCGATACGGGTGTGGATGGCATAGGCAAAATCAATGGGGGTCGCGCCTTTGGGCAGTTTGACCACCTCGCCCTTGGGCGTGAAACAAAAGACCTGATCCGAATACATCTCAAGCTTGACCGCCTCGAGGAAATCTTCGTGGTCTTCTTCGGCGTCAAATTGTTCGGTCAGCTGGCTGATCCATTTGGCCGGATCAACCGCAAACGGGTTCAACGAACGCACGCCATCGCGATAAGACCAATGCGCCGCAACACCTGTTTCCGCCACATCGTGCATCTGACGCGTTCTGATTTGCACCTCGACACGTTTGCCGTCGCGACCAGACACAGTCGTATGGATCGACCGATACCCGTTGGTTTTGGGTTGGCTGATATAATCCTTAAAGCGCCCCGGTACCGCACGCCACCGTTGGTGAATTGTCCCTAAGGTGCGGTAACAATCTTCTTCGCTGTCGGTGATGATGCGAAAGCCGTAAATGTCTGACAGCCGCGAAAACGATTGATCCTTTTGCTGCATCTTGCGCCAGATTGAATATGGCTTTTTGGCACGACCAAACACCTCGGCTTCGACGCCGGCCTTGTCCAATTCGTGGCGCATATCACCTGTGATGCGTTGGATCACGTCACCTGTCTCGCGTTGCAATGTTACGAACCGGCGCATAATCGACTGGCGCCCATCCGGGTTCAAAACCTTGAAGGACAGATCCTCAAGTTCTTCACGCATCCATTGCATGCCCATGCGGCCAGCTAATGGCGCAAATATGTCCATTGTTTCACGGGCCTTTTGTGCCTGCTTTTCCGCACGTTGGAATTTGATCGTCCGCATGTTGTGCAAACGGTCGGCCAGCTTCACGAGAATCACCCGCAGATCTTTGGACATCGCCATGAACAGCTTGCGAAAGTTCTCGGCCTGCTTGGTTTCCACATTGGACAGTTGCAGGTTCGTCAACTTGGTCACACCGTCCACAAGGCTGGCGACCTCATCCCCGAACAATTCGGCAATTTCGCCATAATTGGCTTTGGTGTCTTCGATCGTATCATGCAACAGCGCAGTGATGATCGTCGCATCATCCAATCGCTGCTCTGTCAGGATCGACGCCACAGTCGCTGGATGCGAAAAATAGGGCTCGCCGGATTTACGCAGCTGCCCTTCGTGCATGGTCGCACCAAAATCATACGCCGCGCTGATC
Source organism: Paracoccaceae bacterium (assembly GCA_039960995.1). Lineage (GTDB taxonomy): Bacteria > Pseudomonadota > Alphaproteobacteria > Rhodobacterales > Rhodobacteraceae > JABSSA01. The sequence goes on from JBDVKF010000006.1 coordinate 322,187, forward strand.
AGCACGGCGTTGGTTTTAGGATTATAGTTGCGGACAAGTGCGATAAGGTCTTCTGCAGAAATCATCGCGATGCGCCGCTAATAAGGGGTTAACCTTGGCCTTGAGCCGCCATCAGCTGCCTGAGCAGCATCTCTTCGGACATTCCGTCATCTTCCGGCTTGTCCTGTTCGGCGCCCATCAACAACGCCATTGCGTCGTCTTCGGCTTCATCGACTTCGATCTGAGTCTGGTTCGATTCGATCAAACGTTCGCGCAATTCTTCGGCGCTTTGCGTTTCATCTGCAATCTCGCGCAGAGCTACGACAGGGTTCTTGTCGTTGTCACGCTCAATAGAAATCCGTGCACCAGCAGATACTTCGCGCGCACGATGTGCCGCCAGCATCACCAGTTCAAACCGGTTAGGGACTTTGTCTACGCAATCTTCGACGGTCACGCGAGCCATATGGCGCTCCTGACTTGGGCATGGAAATGAGAAAGTGTATCTAAGCGCCTTTGAGGAGGTTGGCAAGCAGTGTTTGCTTTATTCATAGAGCCGGACTTCGTCTTTTAGATAGCTTGGCAGCGCGTCGCACATCTGTTGCACAGACTTCCCCAAAACCGGGTGCTGCCAGTCTGGCGCCACATCAGACAATGGTACCAAGACAAATGCACGTTCATGTAGCCTTGGGTGAGGCAGAATCAATTGATGTGGAGCCGTCTGACTTTGCAGTTCTGGCGGTAAATTCATCCAGTCTTTTAGCGTCTTCTCATCAGGCTCGATTGAGTCGCCCCAAGCCAATAAATCAAGATCGAGCGTCCGCGGGGACCAACGTTCGGTTCTTTTCCGCCCAAATTCCGCTTCTATACTGTGTAGGATTTGCAACACTTCGGCTGCGGTCGTATTGTCAATCTCGCAGTCCACAACAGCGTTGGCAAAATCCGGGCCATTCCCAGTCGGATACGCCGGAGTCTTGTAAATCGCGCTTTTTTTGCGAATCACTACCCCGTTAACCTTCAGTGCATCTATGGCTGCTAACACCGTGTCTAAGGGGCTACCTAAGGCAGAAACTTGATTTGACCCCACGGCAACCAGGCCATTTGACACAACTTGTGGCAGAATTTTCATCGTTTTCCCCGGAGAAGTGTCTTGCGACATTGTTTAAATCCCTTATCTCTTAGAATTACTCGCTTAACCATTCATTAACCACTCACGGGAACAACGAGCGGGTCCGACATTTTCGGAAGGACATTTGATGTTTTACAAGGACGAACGGCTTGCGCTGTTCATAGACGGTTCGAATCTATACGCGGCTGCCAAGTCGCTTGGGTTCGATATCGACTATAAACTGTTGAGGCATGAATTCATGCGTCGCGGTAAAATGGTACGTGCTTTTTACTATACGGCTCTGCTGGAGAATGACGAGTATTCGCCCATTCGACCTTTGGTTGATTGGCTGAACTACAACGGGTTCACAATGGTAACAAAGCCAGCCAAAGAATACACCGACAGTCAGGGACGGCGTAAGGTGAAAGGTAACATGGATATCGAGCTCGCAGTCGATGCCATGGAACTCGCACCACGCGTTGACCACATTGTGCTTTTTTCAGGCGACGGGGACTTTAGACCGCTTGTTGAAAGCCTACAGCGTCAAGGTGTACGGGTTTCGGTTGTTTCGACTATTCGAAGCCAACCGCCAATGATTGCAGATGAGTTGCGCCGTCAGGCCGACAATTTCATCGAGCTGGATGAGTTAAAGGACGTTGTTGGCCGCCCTCCTCGTGAGGATATGCCAGAACGCCCAAGTCCAGTGGCTGTGGAATCCTAAGTCCGTAGCAATCAACTCAGGTCAAGGCCTGAGCATAAAATCCAGTCTTGCGCGCTTGCCCCAAATTCCTGAACGCAAGACTGGCCAATACACATGAAACACCGCACGCCACGGCGCGCGTGATGTCCCATTGTTCCCAAATCGCCAGCCCTTTGCAGGAAATGATGCGTCATATAGCAAAGGCCAGCTTTTTCGTCTCAACGACTGCATCCGCTTGGGCGAATGACAGCTTTCGAAGCTGACCAATCAAAACAATTGTGTCTCTGAAAATACTACTTTGACGAGACATATTTTCGTCAAATTCCTCACTTACAGATTGGGCAAGCCTGCGTTTAAGGAGAACTAGGTTTGACCAATGTACCCCAAGAAGATCTGAACGAACCAATGTGGTTTCAGTTTTCTGGTCACAAGGATTCCCGCGCTGACATTGAAGAGAACGTGAATTCTTTCAGCGGAAAAACCTTCTTGAGCTCATTAAAGCAAACGCTTTTGGAGAACGGTTGGACAGAAAGCACGGAACGGTACGACAGCGACATCTTTGCCGAGGATTGGGGCTGGTGTGTCTTCTTGCGCCATGAGGAGGCACTAATGATGCTCGGCACACATGTGCTTTCCGACGACGATTTGTCAGAGGATGAGGGACATCTCAAATACCTCGATGAAGACTGGATCGATTGCGGCATTAGCGTCGAACACTTCCACAAGCGCACATTGGGCGATCGCTTGCGTGGTCGCAACAAAGCCGACCCAGCCGTTCATGAAAGTGCTTTCAAGTCGATTTGGAACACGCTGTCTGGCCGTGACGACATCCGTGACCTCTCTTCGCGACCTCCAGGAGACTCATAGAGGTCGTCGAAACTTCAAATGATCAAAGGAGTGGGCCCGGTGTGTCTGGACGATACACGCCGGAATGATTAGCTAGGGCAGGATTGTTGGAGCCAACTATGACCAAACCCGCCTTGACCCTTTATCTGGCCGCGCCGCGCGGATTTTGCGCCGGTGTGGATCGTGCGATCAAGATCGTCGAGATGGCGCTGGGCAAATGGGGGGCGCCTGTATATGTGCGCCACGAGATCGTTCACAACAAATATGTGGTCGACGATCTGTGCGACAAAGGCGCGGTCTTTGTCGAAGAACTGGATGAATGCCCCGATGATCGCCCGGTTATCTTTTCGGCGCACGGTGTGCCAAAGGCGGTTCCTGCGGCGGCGGCCAAACGCGAGATGGTGTTTGTCGATGCCACCTGCCCATTGGTCAGCAAGGTCCACATCGAAGCGGCGCGCCATTCCGACAAAGGGCTGCAAATGATCATGATCGGGCATGAAGGACACCCCGAAACGATTGGCACCATGGGCCAGCTGCCAGAGGGCGAGGTGCTGTTGGTCGAAACCGTCGCAGATGTCGAAACCGTTGAGGTCAGAGATCCGGAACAGTTGGCCTATGTGACGCAAACGACCTTGTCTGTGGATGACACCGCAGATATCGTGGCCGCCTTAAACGTGCGCTTCCCCGCGATTGTCGGACCGCACAAAGAAGACATCTGTTACGCGACCACCAACCGCCAAGAGGCGGTCAAGGCGATGGCCCCGAAATGCGACGCCATTCTGGTTGTCGGTGCGCCCAATTCCTCAAACTCAAAACGTCTGGTCGAAGTCGGCGCGCGCGCCGGGTGCAAATACGCGCAGCTGGTGCAACGCGCGGCAGACATCGACTGGCGCGCCTTGCAGGGGATCACAAGTATCGGGATCACGGCGGGCGCATCCGCCCCGGAAATCCTGATCAACGAAGTCGTTGACGCATTCAGTGCCCATTACGATGTACGCGTGGAAAAGGTCGAAACCGCAGTCGAGAACGTGGAATTCAAAGTCCCACGTGTTTTGCGCGAAACCGCGTGATCATTCGCGACGAACATATCGACGACGCAGATACTCTGCATCAACTGACCTATGATGCTTTCAAACCGATGACCTTCAGCGACGACAGCGAAGCCGACTGCCTGCGCCAATTGCGGGCTGACGGGGATCTGCATATTTCGCTGGTCGCGGTGCAGGATGATGACATCATCGGTCATGCGGCCTTTTCGCCAGCCTCTATCGGGACAAGTGCGGATCGTTGGTATGCGCTTGGTCCCATTTCCGTGCGCGCGGATCGTCAAAGACAAGGCATTGGGCGCGCTTTGATCGCCGAAGGGCTTGCGCGCCTGCGTGACATGCAAGCACCGGGATACGTTTTGACGGGCAACCCAGATGTCTATGCCAGTTCCGGATTTCGCAGAAATGGCCAGCTGACCTATGGCGATGTGCCGGTTAAATATATTCAATACATTTGTTTTTCCGACGCATCACCCGTTGGCGAAGTCACCTTTGCCCCCGGTTTGGCCGCGACCGGTTAGGTCAGAAAGAAGGGCACAACATGCTTTCACTGCAATTTCTGATGACCACCTTTGTCGTCGTTATCGCGCCGGGCACAGGCGTTTTGTACACGCTGGCGCTGGGGTTGGGCCAAGGCAAACGGGCCGCCCTTTGGGCAGCATTGGGGTGCACCATTGGAATTGTACCGCACTTATGTGCAGCCGCGCTGGGATTGGCCGCGATCCTGCACACATCGGCTCTGCTGTTTAACATCGTGAAATTTGCGGGCGTCGCTTACCTTCTATACCTCGCGTGGCACATGCTGCGCGCGGATGGCGCGCTGGCGGTATCCAGCAATACCCGACGCAGCGCCGGTTGGCGCATCGCCCGCAGGGGGGCGTTGATCAATATCCTTAACCCGAAACTGTCGATCTTTTTCTTGGCTTTGCTGCCGCCGTTCTTGTCCGGAAACGCGGCCACGGCGCAGATCGAGATGACGACCATGGGCGCGGTCTTCATGGCCATGACATTTGTTGTTTTCGCAATCTACGGCGTGTTTGCTGCCACGGCGCGTCAATGGATCATTGAATCCGAACGTGCCATGCGCTGGCTGAACCGAACCTTCGCCGCCATCTTCACCATGCTGGCCGCTCGAATGGCGGTTGAACGCATTTAAACCGCGCCTTTCCTTTGCCCTTCCTATCGCACGAGTTTCTATGACCCGAATTCCCACCACACCTCTGGTTCTTGGCCTTGCTGGATTGATCCCGTTTCTGTGGGGCGCTGCGACCTATTTGAACGCGGATCTGCAAGCGTGGGGGGCCACAACATTTGGGGCCCGTTTTGTCGGACCCTATGTGCAGCTGTTTTACGGCTCGGTTATCCTCAGCTTTATGTCTGGGGTGTTGTGGGGTTTTGCCACCAAGGCGACTGGCGCGCGGGCGGCGGCTGGATATACATTGTCGGTGCTGCCCGCACTCTGGGCGTTTTTCATGACAGGTGGCGGGCCGATCAGTGCTGGGACAAACCTGATCTTTGGGTTTATTGGTCTGTTGATTTTGGATGCCGCCTTTTCGCGGTGGAACCTGACACCGGCGTGGTGGATGCGTTTGCGTGTTTTGCTGACATCCATCGTCGTTGCGTGTCTCGCAGTCGGAGTTTTCCTATGAGCGATAAAGAAACGCTGTCTGTCTATGCCGAGAAGGCTCAAGAATACGAACAGATGACAGATCGCGGGGGCATGATCGATCCGGCCTTGCGGGCCTTTATCGACGGTATCCCAAAAGGCGGACATGTTTTGGATCTGGGCTGTGGACCGGGGCAAGCGGCCGAAACGATGGCGGCCCATGGATTGTCCGTCCTTGCCACAGACGCCGTTCCTGAAATGGTGGCCTTGGCACAAAAGGCCCAAGGTGTCACAGCGCGGGTCGCCAGCTTTGACGACATCGAAGGCGAAGATCTTTACGATGGGGTGTGGGCCAATTTCAGCTTGCTTCATGCCAGCCGCACTGACATGCCGCGTTATCTGGATGCCGTATGCCGCGCATTGCGCCCCGGTGGGTGGTTCCATATCGGAACAAAACTAGGAACAGGCGAAGCCCGTGACAAAATCGGGCGGCTGTACACCTATTATGAACAAGACGAATTGGAGGGGCTGTTGGACACGCGTGGTTTGACGATTACCGATCGAAGCTTTGGCGACACTGTGGGTCTGGATGGCGTGATGGCCAAATGGATATGTCTGCGTGCCCATGCCTGAGTTGTTTGCCTATACCGACGGCGCCTGCAGCGGCAATCCCGGTCCCGGTGGCTGGGGCGTCTTGTTGCGCGCAATGAACGGCGACACCATCGCAAAAGAACGCGAATTGCAGGGCGGCGAAGCGGACACCACCAACAACCGCATGGAACTGTTGGCCGCGATCCACGCGCTTGAGGCGTTGGAACGCTCCAGCACCATCACCGTCGTCACAGACAGCGCCTATGTCAAAAACGGCGTCACCAGCTGGATCTTCGGCTGGAAAAGAAACGGCTGGAAAACGTCGTCCAAGAAACCCGTGAAAAACGTCGAACTGTGGCAGCGTTTGGATATCGCCCAAGAACGCCACACCGTCGAATGGAAGTGGGTCAAAGGCCATGCGGGCCATCCGGAAAACGAACGCGCCGACGAACTGGCCCGCGCAGGCATGGCCCCCTTCAAGAAAAACGGGGCATGATCCACAAAGCCTGTCCCGTCGTGTTGCACCCGGACGGCGCGCCGCTGCGCCATCTGCAATATCGCCATCCCGAAACCGGGCTGCATCTGGTCACAACCACGATCCCCCAAGGCGACAACCCAGTGCGGTCTGCCGCACAATATCTGTTCAAGGCAACCGGGCTGGAAACAAGCGCGGCCATCCCACTGGGCCATTCAGACGACATCGCCGACACCGAACGCTGGCACTTTACGCTGTGCCGCATAAAGCCCCCGGTGCGCGATGAATGGTTCCACGTAAACCCAGATGCCCCCTCATCTCGGTTGCACTGCAGTTGGTTTCCGGTCGATGACTCCGATCCCGAAATGTCGGCCTCTTGCATCAACGCCCTAAGCTGGATCCGCCTGAACGCGCTCTGACTCAAATCTGTAACAATCCTCACGAAAATCGAGAAACAGTCTGTTGCGACGTGATCAGACGTGACGGATCGGCATCTATTTATTTCAACACTTCTGCCCCATCTTGGTTTCAACAGAGACACGAAAGGACAGACAGATGATGAAACGTACACTTACATTGATCGCCGCTGCCGCCACCAGCATCGCCATTTCTACACAGGCTTCGACTGCTGCGTCTAACCTCCCTCAGAACATCGGGTCCGCCGGTTATGTGAGCACATCAAGTGACGTCCAGTTCGAATTGGTTGGCTACAAATTCCACAATGGACACGGCAAAGGTCGTCACGGTTTCAAACGCACACAACGGGTGCGCAGTGGACACAAGTATCAAAGCAACCACCACAACGGACACAAAGTGAACCACGGACATAAAGTGCATCATGGGCAAAAAGCGCACCACGGCCATAAAGGTCACGGAGCATCGTCCAAACATCATGAGCTTTCCAGCAAAGAGAAAAAAGTGCTGATCTTGAAGAAGCTTTTTAATTAATCAACCACAGTTCCTCCTCCTCCTAAAACCGGGGCCCTCGCGCCCCGGTTTTTCGTTGCGCCCCGTGTCGCACTCCGCTTAGAGGATACCGCCCATTCCCAAGACGTCTCCGGCAAATTTTGCACCCAAAACGTAAAGCGTGCTATTCTCATCCATGTGGAGGAGGTGGACATTTTAGCGCTGACCCAAAGTCAGACGGCCTCAAATTCACTGAAAACAGTTGAAATATGTATTAGCTGGAGAAATTTATGACTAGGAAAATAACATTTACAACGGCTGCACTTGCGCTTGCCATTTCTGTTCCTGCAGCCGCAGTACCTATAAATTTGGATTTCAGTTTCGGCGCAGTTTCGGGCACATTTTTTGGTCTCGATGACGACGTTGCGGGCATCCAATTGGCGACAAGCTTCGATTTTAACGGAGTATTCGACGCGTATATCGGGCTGATCCCTGATGCCATCGCGATCAATAGTTTCGAATTTACGGATGGGGATCTTACATTCGCAGATTTCTCCGATACTCCATTCGACCTAGGAAACAACGGCACCGGGTTTTTAGACTCGTTGAATATTTTCACCCTTGCCGCTGAAATTTCCGGCGCCGCATCAGAGACTGATTTATTGTTTAACTCCACCGGTTCGACAGGAACGGCGACGTTCACCGCAACGCCCGTCAGCTCAGTCCCTCTTCCTGCAGGCGGCCTATTTCTGCTGACCGGACTGGCCGGCGTTGCGGCCGTCAAACGACGGAAAAAACCCGCCGCATAGTGCAATACCGCAAAGATCACCTTTGCGTCCCAAGCGTTCCAATAGGTGACATGCAACTCTTGGGGTGTCGGTTTAAACCTACGCCCTGTTTGCCCAGAAAATCGCCCCCCCAGTCGAAGCACCCGATAACGGGTTTGCCGGGATGCTTTTCTAGTCAGAGCCCTCACGGAATAACATTAAACGCAGCAATTGCGCGCCTCGTGACCTGCGACAGCAGGTTCAGAACGGCGCGGTCTTAGACCCAAATCGCCTGAACGAATCCAATCGCAACGACGGAATAAACATGCCTTTACTTCAACCCCCGACAGAAAGACCTGTCTATTTAAACATGTTGCCCGCCATTGATCTCGATCTCTGTACCGCTGACATACGAGGATGCGTCCGAACATAAAAAGAAAACCACGTCCGCAACTTCGTCGGGGCTGCCCATCCGTTGCAAAGGCAATTTTTCTGCAATTTTTTCGGTGCCGGGGGACAAAATGGATGTTTCGATCTCACCCGGTGCAATTGCGTTAACACGGACACCGAATGGCCCGAAATCATGCGCCATCTCCCGTGTCAGGGCGGCAAGTGCTGCCTTTGATGTTGCATAGGCGGCACCGGCAAACGGATGCACGCGAGACCCAGCAATTGAAGTCACATTTACGATGGACCCTTTGGCCTCCATAAGCTCTTGCTTTAAACCTCGGGACAGGACAACGGGCGCAAAGAAATTAACATGAAACACCTTTCCCCAGTCCATGAGGTCGGTATTCATTGTATTCAGTCGTGTATTATCGGGCCCCTTGGGCGACACACCCGCGTTGTTGATCAAACCATGCAGCTCACCGTCCAGACGGTCTCGAATGATCTCGACTGCATTTATCGTGTCTGCTGGATCGGACAAATCAAGCTGGATATGGTTTTCTTTCCCACCCGGCCAAGGACAATTGTCATCGAACGCCTGACGCGAGCAGGTCAGAACGCGCCACCCCTCTTGCGTGAACTTCTTTACCGTTGCATGGCCAATGCCACGGCTCGCACCAGTTAGCAGAATAGATTTGGTCATCATGTTCCCCATTCAGTCGGGCGTGCATTGCAAAAGCCGGGGGATCACACAGTTTGTCCAAGCCAAACAGCCCCGCTTTTTCGAAATCGTCTAGTTTATGCTTTTTGTTATAGCTACCGTTAAACAGCCCTAGTCACCAAAGCAGACATCAGCACAAGGCTGGACATATGGAACATTAGGGTCGGACTGCACTTTCGCTACGTCCAACATGAAAGTTCGTCTTACAGCTTTCAAGCCTCAATTTTGAGTTGAACGAATTCAATACGCAAATATACCCCGAAAGCGGCAACAGGCTTGAAGGCGCACCGGTCAGAGTATGATGATTTCGTTAACTCTGTGCGGCAAAGGTTAACGCAAGCGAGGTATGAACAAGGTGTAAAGGCTGTTGAATATTGCGAAAGCCAGCCTTGAGCGTTGAAAGCTGGCTTTGACGATAAAGGGCCGGAAAACCCGCGTTATGGCGGGATTTGAAAGATGGCTTTGGGGCGCAAAGGCTGGCTTTAGGGCGCATTACCCCTGCGCACGGTGCGTTAAGATAAAAGGCGGCGGGCGATGACTTGGGCCTGAATTTCGGCAGCTCCCTCAAAAATGTTCAGGATGCGGGCGTCGCATAAAACACGACTGATTTTGTATTCAAGGGCAAACCCGTTGCCGCCATGTATCTGCAATCCATTGTCCGCCGCAGCCCATGCAACACGCGCGCCCAACAGCTTGGCCATACCCGCCTGAACATCACAGCGGCGTCCCTCGTCTTTTTCAAAAGCCGAGAAATAGGTAAGCTGACGTGCGACCATGATCTCCACGGCCATCATCGCTAACTTATTGGCAACGCGTGGAAATTCGATCAGAGATTTTCCGAATTGCTTGCGGTCTTGGGCGTATTGCATTGACAGATCAAGCGCGGATTGCGCGACACCAATGGCGCGGGCAGCTGTCTGAATACGGGCGGATTCAAACGTTTCCATCAGTTGCTTGAACCCTTTGCCTTCCTCGCCGCCCAGCAGATTTTCCCCTTTGATGTGGAAGTTATCAAAGGCCAGTTCGTATTCCTTCATGCCCCGATATCCCAAAACCTCGATTTCGCCGCCGGTCATACCTTCGGTTGGAAAGGGGACATCATCTGTACCGGGTGTCTTTTCGGCCAGAAACATGGAAAGTCCTTTGTAATCAGACGTTTCTGGGTCTGTGCGGGCAAGAAATGTCATCACGTGTGTCCGCGTGGCATGGGTGATCCACGTTTTGTTCCCCGTGACTTTGTAATTCCCATTCGCGTCTTTGGTCGCCCGTGTTCGAAGGCTGCCAAGGTCGGATCCAGTGTTCGGCTCGGTAAAGACAGCCGTCGGTAATGTCTCAGCACTTGCGATGCGCGGCAGCCATTTTTGCTTTTGCGCATCCGTGCCGCCAGCCATAATCAATTCAGCCGCGATTTCCGAACGCGTGCCCAGTGATCCAACGCCAATATACCCACGCGAAAGTTCTTCGGACACAACGCACATCGATGCTTTGGACAGGCCGAAACCGCCAAATTCTTCGGGAATCGTCAGACCAAAAACCCCCATTTCGGCAAGTTCTTGGATGGTCTCCATCGGAATCAGGTCGTCGTTTAAGTGCCAATCATGGGCGTGAGGTTCGATTTTTTCCACAGCATAACGGCGGAACTGATCGCGGATCATTTCCAGTTCTTCGTCCAGTCCACTTGAACCAAACATTGTATTGCCAAATTGATCTTGCATCAGGCCTACAAGACGAACGCGTGCTGCTTGAGTGTTGGCGTTCTGCGTCAGTGTCATCACCGCAGGCGTGGTCAACGCACGCATGTCGTCTTGGGTAAGGCCCACATCCTGGAGACGCAGAACTTCGCCCTGGTTCATCTGGATGCCACCGTAGATCTGCCAGAGATATTCACCAAAGGCGATCTGATGAATTAAGGCTTCGATCTCACCAAAGCGATCTTCGGAGGTCAGTTTGTCGGCCCACTTTTGCATTTCGTGCAAAGACTGGGCGTAAGTGGCAATCCAAGCCAATCCATGTGCTGCGGTTTGATGCTGTTCAATCAATTGCCCAGACACGCGTCCATCTTGGGACACCATGGTTCTGACAGCTACGGTTGCTTGGGACACAATGTCATCGATTGCTGGCAGGGCATCACGGGTCAGAGTCAGCAAATCAGAGAGAATCACTGTCGTGTCCAATTCGATCTTTTGTCCGTCATGCGCCATCATACTTGCCCTGTAAATTCCGTAGCTATGATCTAGAGTTTTTGCAGGTGCAGCGCAATATTTATTCGTTAAGGTCGTTCATACTTTATTAATCTTACGTGGCGCTACATGGTGCGTTGCCTGAGGTTTGTTGATCATTTTGGGAATAGCCAAATGATTGGATCACTAAAACGCGGCTCTTCTGGCTTGAGTCGCGAATAGAAAACGGTACCGTGCTTCAAGCTTGAAAAGGATAAGTGGACACAAGGGAAGCGTTTCAAAGCATCCGCCCCAATGAACCGGGATTGCAGCATGAAGTCGGATGTTGTCAGAGAGCTGGTTCAGCTGCTCTGGGTGAAATTTGTCGGTTCGGGGTATTGTTGCAAATAAATAATTGCACCCCGAACCGACCACAAATTTCGTGTGTTCGAAAATTTAATTATTAGCCTGATCTAAGTTAACGATCAGGCTAAGTTCGTCGAAATTACTACTCGATAAACATTTCTTACGTGCTTAAACCGTTTCGACGATTTGATATTTCTTAAGCGCTGCGCGCCACGGTCAGACCAGACACGTCTTCGATAAACGTTAAGATACGTGACTTGATCTTATCGTCATCGATCGCCGCCAAGGCGGTAACGATGTCCAGACCTCGGTCCAAACTTCTAGAATCGGCATCACCATTCAAGCCTTCAAAGAAATAAGACGTCGGAATCCCGAGAATCTTTGATAAATCGAACAAACGGCTTGCGGCAATTCGGTTGGAACCGATTTCATACTTCTGAATTTGTTGGAACGAAAGATTGAGTTTACGAGCAACATCCGTTTGCGACATACGACGCAGTGTACGGATTTGCTTCAAGCGACGACCAACATGAACATCTACAGGATGCGACATTTACTAACACCTCCAGGTTTAACTGACACCAGTTTTCCTAGAATTTGAGAATCCTTGCAATTGAGTGAATTTAATCTTTTTTCAACCATAGATGTTGCATTGATGGGTGATTTGTGTAACCATGTCGGTGCATTAATCACCCATTGAATCATGTTTGACAGCGAAAAAATAAATACAAAGACGCCTCAGCACCCGCTTTTGTACGAAATGATGAGATCATTCGTTACATTGGCCAACAGCCTGAATCTGTCTCATGCGGTCGATGAATTGGGAAGCACGCGACAAACAGTGCGCCGGCATATCGGTCAATTAGAAGAATCAATGGGTGTCCCGCTATTCTCGGTGCAGGATCGCAGGTACGAACTTACGACTGAAGGTGAGGCGGCATTACCCGAAGCAAAACTTTTGTTGGCGCGCGGTAAAGCATGGCTGAATCGTGAGATCACGATGGCAGACGGGTTGCAGCATCTTACGGCGCAGAAAGAGGACTGGGTCTTTTTTCAACAAGAGCAACCGCTCAGTGAAATTTGGATCAATGATGACAACGAGCTCATTCGCGAAGCTTTCCGTGCATGGGCAATGTCGGGTGGCGAAATCGAAAACAAGCTGATGACGCATGTCCGACCGTTTTTGATTGTGTTTCGCCATACGGCCGCAGGTTGGGTTTGTACGGAGTTCGGTGAGCAATCCTATTATGTTGCATGGTTTGGCAAGGATTTTGCGCGATCCAGTATCGGTAGACCGTTGAGACGGATGCCTGCAGGTGAGGAATTTGCGGTGATGCTGGACGAAGCCTTTCACAGGGTTGAGGCCACGCAATCCTCACGGCTGGACTATGTCTTTACATATATGCCCAAAACCGAAGGTGGGCCGGCGTATCCTGTCAAATATCAACGCCTTATGATGGGCGGGCGGTTTCCTGACGGATCCGCCGCAGTTCTGTCGATGATAACACCAAAATCTGATCTGAAAATTTTTGGTTTGGATGACGAAAACTTGATGGAAGAAATTATGAAAACTCAGCCAAAACTGAAGGCTGTGGAGCTTAAACTTGAGGAGATTTCGAACGCAGTAAACGAAGGGTGACGGGTAAACGGCCAAGACGTATTGTGTGCTTTATGCAAAATTCGAGCATTCAGGGATTTTTTAGCTTACCCTAGTGGTTAACGTCACTTAGGAGAGCTGAATGTCATTCCAATTTGCTAACGATGCTGCGGCATTTATCGCGACAAGCCGAAGCATCTTGCGAGAGCACGGGCTCGAGGTTCGTATTGGCTCCGATTTCCAAGAATATAAGGAAATTATTGCCGAACACAGACCGATGCAAGTCTTGGGATATCCCTTCGATCCGGCCCACCAAACGTTGACAGAAAACAAGGCGTTTTGGTTAACGGGCTGGAATGATGATGGGCAACTGATTCACACGCAGGCGGCGAAAGCTGTTGACCTGCATGGTCGTCCTTTGAGCGGATTCTTGCTCAAAAATTTTCGGATGTTTCCGCCGCCTTTTAAAGACATCGACTTCAAGCGTTCGCGGTTTCGTGCAACCCCTGGTTCTCACATGATTGAAGGTCATGTTGTGTATCACGGAGAGGTCTGGATGGCGCCTGAGCAAGGGACGTACCGCGGCAGCGGCCTGTCCACCGTATTGGCGAGAACTGGCCTATTGGAAGTTATACGTCGATGGGACCCGGACTGGATTTATGGATTTATGCTGCGTGCGGTTGCGTTCAAAGGTTTTGCGGAACGCATGGGGTACATGCACAATGAACCAGGTGCGTTGCTTTGGTATAGAGAAGGAAAAGACGATCCAGCTGAGGCGTTTTTGACTTACCTCAGCCGGACCGACGCTGCATATATGCTGGATATGCCGGTCGCGGACCTCGTTCAACAGGCCGTCCCGGCATAAAAGCGATATCTAACCGATAGCTGCGGCCCGCACGTCTTCATCGATGTGCGGCAGATATTGTTCGAAGTTGTTCGAGAACATATCGACCAGATTGGCCGCTTGTCTGTCATACGCGGCGCCATCATCCCAGGTGCGACGCGGATCCAAAAGGATATCAGGAACACCTGGAACGCTGACTGGAACGTCAAATCCAAAGTTTTCGTCTTTGCGGAATTGGCCGCTGATCAACGTTCCATCCAGTGCCGCTGACAAAAGCGTACGGGTAGCATGGATCGGCATACGCGACCCTGTTCCATAAGCGCCGCCAGTCCATCCGGTGTTGACCAGCCAACAGCTTGCACCATGCTGTGCGATTTTTTCACGAAGTAGGTTGCCGTATACCTCAGGACGGCGCGGCATGAACGGAGCACCAAAGCATGTTGAAAAGGTGGGTTCCGGTTCTGTCACTCCGCGTTCCGTACCTGCAACTTTTGACGTAAAGCCTGACAGGAAATGGTACATAGCCTGTGCTGGCGTTAGGCGCGCGATCGGGGGCAACACGCCAAATGCATCGCATGTCAACATGATGATGTTCTTGGGGTGCCCGCCAAGCGCAGACGTGGATGCATTAGAAATGTAATGCAAAGGGTAAGCGCAACGCATATTTGCGGTCAGGCTATCGTTTTTGAAATCCAGTTCTTTTGTGTCCTTATCGAACACCATGTTTTCGATGACCGTGCCAAATTTGGACGTCGTAGCAAAGATTTCTGGTTCAGCTTCTTCACTGAGGTTGATGGTCTTGGCGTAACACCCGCCTTCAAAGTTAAACGTTCCGCGTTTTGACCACCCATGTTCGTCATCGCCGATTAGCACCCGAGACGGATCAGCCGATAACGTGGTTTTTCCCGTCCCAGACAGGCCAAAGAAAATTGCGGTGTCCACTGGGTTGCCCGGTGCATGGTTTGCCGAACAGTGCATCGGCATCACGCCTTTTTCTGGAAGCAGGTAGTTCAAGAGAGAGAAGACCGATTTTTTGTTTTCCCCGGCGTATTCTGTTCCGCCGATCAAGATGATCTTGCGATCAAAATTCATCGCTATCACGGTTCCCGAACGACAGTTGTGGCGTTCTGGATCCGCTTGGAAGGCGGGGCAATTGATTACGGTGAAGTCCGCTGTGAAATCATCAAGGTCTTCGCGTTCAGGGCGACGCAACATGTGACGAATGAACAAACCGTGCCACGCCATTTCGGTGACCATTCGGACGTTGATTGCGTGTGTTGGATCCGCTCCGGCAACAAGGTCCTGAACAAAATAGTCCCGTCCTTTCATGTGATCCAACATGTCAGCATAAAGCAGGTCAAAACCTTCGGGCGACATGGCTGCGTTATTGTCCCACCAGATTTTGTCCGCGACACTGTCAGTTTTCACGACATGTTTGTCTTTGGGCGACCGCCCAGTGAATGTCCCGGTTGTAACTAAGAAAGTACCACCTTGACCCAATTGGCCTTCATTCCGCGAAAGAGCCTCTTGGATTAAGTCTGGCTCGATCAAGTTATAATAGACGCTACCCAGTCCTTTGATCCCTTGATCTTCAAGCTGGAAATTCGGGTTTACACGCCCTTGCGTCATTTCGCTTCTCCTAAATAATCGCGAAGATTATGTCGTTCTGGGTGTCAAAACGACGTCTCAGAAAAAGGCATAACACGCTGATTTGTCTGCTGAACAGCTGCCTAGAGACGCGTTAGCGCCACCATCTTCGAGTTAGCGCAACCACGGCGAACAATGACCCACGAGATAGCCGTTAACCGTCTTTCGGCGGACAAAAGTGCGGCAATTTAGCAATCATTAAGGCGCTTGTAGGGGAATTCCGGTGCATAGATGATCACGAAACGCACAACTTTGTTGATTCGTTCTGCCAAAAGCCGGATGGTAGTCTAAAAATTCGAGCATCGAAAAGGATACAAGCAATGTCTAGGATTGCGTTGGTAGATGACGACCGGAATATTCTGACTTCAGTGTCAATGACACTTGAGGCCGAGGGTTTCGAAGTCGAGACATACAACGATGGGCAAGCCGCGCTTGATGCGTTTAATAAGAGGCTGCCGGATATGGCTGTTCTGGATATTAAAATGCCGCGCATGGACGGAATGGATCTATTGCAGCGGTTGCGCCAAAAATCGGCAATGCCAGTTATTTTTCTCACGTCGAAAGATGACGAAATCGACGAAGTGCTCGGTTTGCGGATGGGTGCGGACGATTATGTAAAGAAGCCGTTTTCGCAACGTCTTTTGGTGGAACGCATTCGTGCACTGTTGCGCCGCCAAGATGCGATCACCGGAGAAGATGTTCCTGAAACGGAAGAAACCAAAGTAATGGTTCGTGGTGAGCTGCGGATGGACCCGCTGCGTCACGCCGTTAGTTGGAAAAGTTTGGATGTGTCGTTGACCGTGACTGAATTCTTGCTGCTGCAAGCGCTGGCTCAACGTCCGGGTTTTGTTAAATCGCGAGACCAGTTGATGGATGTCGCCTATGACGACCAAGTTTACGTCGACGATCGGACAATCGACAGCCACATCAAGCGACTTCGCAAGAAAATGCGCAGCGTTGATGATGAATTTTCCGCAATTGAGACGTTGTATGGGATTGGCTATCGCTACAACGAAGAATAACGACGCGTTGTGAATTGATATAAGGTAGTTCGTTTGCGGGATACGTCCGCACAAACGCCACGTGAAGGTGGCGTGGTCCTCGGAGAGGACTGGGTTACGCCTGAGGCGGCAGCCACTGCAGAGCTGCGCGATAGCCGGGCGAAACGTGGACTGTTTTCGCTTCGAGCATCGCCGCTTGCGAGAAAGATCATCACATTCAACCTGCTTGCCCTAAATGTCATGGCCGCGGGTATCCTGTACCTTAATGCAACCCGAGACGGTCTGGCGTTGCAACGTATTAATGCGCTTGTGAGCGAAGCAGAACTTATTGCCGATGTTTTTGAGGCAAGCATGTCTGAGACAATTCCGGTCAATATTTCAACGGGTCAGGGCATAGATGTATTGGCAACGTTGGAAAGCATAGATTTGCGCAACGGGATCGAAGTGTTTGTCTTTGATTTGAGTGGGAATTTGGTCGGTCGTGCCATTGATGAAATGGATAGCGGCGTCCATCGTGAAATTTCACAGGATCGCGCTATATTCACAGATTCTTTGGCTTGGATGTGGGAACGGGTTTCGTCGCCCTTTTCAAGCAGCGATGAAGATGCATCACAATCGGTAGAAGATCAGCTGCGCGCCCGCGTTGATTTGGCGATTCAGGACGGTACTCGTCTTGGGGATGGATTGGATATAGCTGGCGGAACATTGTTTAATGTTGTGACGCCGGTGTTGCAGGGGCAACGCCCCATCGCAGTCGTCGCGATCACGAGTGCATCCGGGGAAATTGATGGGCTTGTTCGCGCGGGTCGGGAACGCGTTTTGCAAATGTTTGTCATCGCAACGTTGGTTTCCGTCGGGCTTAGTCTGGTATTGGCCTCAACGATCGCCAATCCGCTGGCCGATCTGGCCCAAGCAGCCGAACTTGGACGCGATAAGAATTCACGCAAGGTCAATCCCGGACGAATCCGGATTCCAGATTTGACCGCACGCCCCGACGAGATTGGTTGGTTGTCCGGCGCACTTAGGGGCATGGTGTCCGCGCTTTATAATCGGATCGACAGCAACGAACAGTTTGCTGCTGATGTTGCCCATGAAATTAAGAACCCATTGGCCTCGCTGCGGTCAGCTGTCGGCACGCTGCGCATGGTCAAAAAGGATGAACAACGCGCGAAATTGTTGGACGTGATTGAACATGATGTGCGTCGGTTGGACCGGCTGGTAAGTGATATTTCCAATGCCTCTCGTCTTGATAGTGAACTGGTGAAAGAAGAAGAAGAACCGTTCGACTTGCTCAAGATGGTTGATACCCTCAGCCAATATTTGGGCGAAGATGCCCGCGCTCGTGGGATTGATTTCATTACTGATATGCCGAAGTCGCCGATAACCGTGCATGGGTTAGAAGCGCGATTGGCGCAGGTGTTTGTCAATCTGATTACCACTGCGACCTCTTTTTGTGAGGATGGTGATGCCATTCGGGTCTGGATCCGAAAGCGTCAAAACCGTGTTCTGGTTGTTGTCGAAGACACCGGGCCCGGAATTCCGGATCAAGCTTTGGCGAAGATTTTCAAACGGTTTTATAGTCAAAGACCGGAAGAGCATTTTGGCAATAACTCCGGTCTTGGCCTGGCGATCTCCAAACAAATCGTTGAGGCGCATGGCGGTGTGATCTGGGCCGAAAACATCCGTCCAACTGACGCGGATATTACGTCTGAACCTTTGGGCGCGCGCTTTGTCGTGGGTCTACCGGTTTAAGCTGTCGTGATCGTCCACGCGACGGCTATCGTTCTTTCATATCGTGCGGCAATGATCGTGGGTCCGGCGGGGGCAGGGAAGTCTTCTCTGGCTTTAGAACTCATGTCTCGAGGGGCGCAATTGATCAGCGATGATCGTGTCGAACTGCGTTCTGACAATGATTGCCTTTGGGCTTGTGCCCCAGACCAAATTGCGGGAATGATCGAAGCGCGCGGGGTTGGTATTCTGACGGCAGACTTTGTGGCGCGTGCAGAGCTCAAGCTTGTGGTCGATTTGTCTGAAACTGAAACACTGCGTTTGCCTGAAAAGCACTATAAAGAACTTCTTGGTCATATGGTGCCATGTCTTCACAAATCTGAAACCACAGCTTTCCCTGCAGCGATTCTACAATATCTCAAGTCAGGACGTGCATGTGATCAATGACCGATAAGGGTGCAAAATGGACCGGCGCATAGTTTTAGTTACTGGGCCATCGGGAGCGGGGCGGTCCAGTGCGATCAGAGCGCTTGAAGACAGCGGCTATGAGGTCATCGATAATATGCCGTTGCGGTTGCTAGAGCCATTGCTTGAAACGCCTGCACCAGAAAGGCCACTGGCCTTGGGGATCGATCCGCGCACGCGTGATTTTTCGGTTCGAGCCGTTGAAGACGCGTTGAGCTTGATGGCGGCAAAATTCAATATTCAACCCGAATTGCTTTACCTGGATTGCGACACCCGAGTTTTATTGCAGCGGTTTTCCGAAACGCGACGAAGGCACCCACTGGCCGAAGAAGGGCAACTTGAGGCCGCAATCGCCCGTGAAATCGATTTGTTGGCCCCGTTACGAGAGCGGGCAGATTTGCGAATCGATACGTCTGGAACCAACATCCACGAATTGCGCGCGGAAATTGAAACGTATTTTGCGGCCAGCGACGCAGGCCTAATGGCCATTTCAATCCAAAGCTTTTCGTACAAGCGTGGCGTCCCCGGTGCAGTTGATATGGTTTTTGATTGCCGTTTCTTAAGAAATCCTTATTGGGAGCCGGAATTGCGTGGATTAAATGGAACCGACACACTAGTGCAGGAATTTATTGCTGAAGATTCGCGTTATGCTGAATTCGAAGAACGTGTCCGCTCGCTATGCTTGTTTTTGCTGCCCGCGCACAAGCATGAGGGGAAATCGCACCTTTCCATCGCGTTTGGTTGCACTGGCGGACAACATCGTTCTGTTGCACTTGCAGAAACTCTTGCCGCAGCCCTTGCGGATAAGGGCTGGCGGGTGTCAACTAGACACAGAGAAATGAACGCGCGGGTCGCGCACAGAAAGTCCAAAGAGTGATTGGAATAGTCATTGTAGCTCATGGCGGGCTAGCGAGTGAATATCTTGCTGCAATAGAACACGTCGTTGGCGTTCAATCAGGAGTGCGCGCCATTGCGATTGAGCCAGCACATGACCGTGACCTCAAACAGACCGAGATCTGCGAAGCAGCTGACGACGTTGATGAAGGCGGTGGCGTTGTCGTTGTCACTGACCTGTTTGGCGGGTCACCCTCAAACCTGTCATTAAGGGCGTGTAAGCCACAGAACCGGCGAATTCTGTACGGTGCGAACCTACCGATGTTGATTAAGCTTGCCAAAAGCCGTCATCTTGCTGTTCCAGAGGCTGTTCGCGCCTCTTTGGATGCGGGCAAGAAATACATAGACAGCCAAAACGTCGGAGACACGGTGTGACGGAAGGCGTTTTGGGGTGAGACAAAAAAATGGCAACACGTACGCTGAAGATTGTAAATGAAAAGGGGCTACACGCGCGGGCCTCTGCAAAACTTGTGGAAGTTGTCGAACAGTTTGACGCGTCTTGTGACGTCACGAAAGATGAGCAGTTTGCCTCTGGTGACAGCATAATGGGCCTTTTAATGTTGGCAGCATCAAAAGGAACATTTATTAAAATTGAAACTACCGGATCTCAGGCGGATGTACTTGCTGACGCTTTGGAGGCTTTGGTGGCAAACAAATTCGGCGAAAAAGCCTGACCCGAATGGGCGGCTGCAGATGCAGGGACAGCATCAATTGGTGGACGGCACACAAAATTTGACCACGCCTCATCCTGAGGAAAAGGTTTCGTTTGCAAAGTATGACAGACGCAGCCTGAGCTATGCGTCAACGTTTGAAGACCCACGTAAAGCGTTCTTTATTCGCATCATTGAAGCGTTCACCGGAAAGCTGACCATTATTCGCCTGATCCGCAAGTTTGAGCGGGCCGGAGCACCGCGTGGGCAAGGTTTCTGGCGGGCCTGTCTGGACGTTATGGGGATTGACCTGCTGACGCCTGATGAACAGCTCCAGCGCGTTCCAAAGGAAGGCCCGGTTATTGTCGTGGCCAATCATCCACATGGAATGGTTGACGGGATGATCTTTGCCGATCTGATTGGTCGGGTCCGGCCAGATTACCGTATATTAACACGTTCTTTGTTGACGGCCATCGACGACGTTGCGGGCAGTTATATGATCCCGGTGCCGTTCCCGCATGAGAAAGACGCGCAGCGCAAAGGCGTTGAAATGCGATCAAAAGCATTGGCGCACTTAAAAGAGGGCGGCGTTGTTGCCTTGTTCCCATCGGGCGTTGTTGCGTCGTCGGAAACCTGGTTTGGGCCTGCCGTCGAAGAAGAGTGGAACGTTTTTACGGCTCAATTGATCCGACGTTCTGGTGCAACCGTTGTGCCAATGAAATTTCCGGGTGCCAACAGCAGGGCGTACCAGATTGCCAATAAGATCTCGCCCATGTTGCGCCAAGGCTTATTGTTGCATGAGATCGTGAATTCGACAAACAAGCCTCAGGCTCCGATTGTCGGTCACCCATTGCCGGATGAGAAGGTCCGGGAATGGAGCGATGATCCACGCGGGTTCATGGCGTGGTTGCGTGAGCATACATTGGCGTTGAAAGACTAGCGCGTCGGAACTGGGGTTTCGCCGCGATAATCGTAAAAGCCGCGTTGTGTTTTACGACCAAGCCATCCTGCTTCAACGTATTTTGTCAAAAGCGGGCAGGGGCGATATTTCGTGTCTGCCAGACCGTCATGAAGCACGTTCATAATGGCAAGACATGTATCCAGACCGATAAAATCGGCCAACTCCAGCGGGCCCATCGGATGGTTTGCACCAAGACGCATCGAGCTGTCGATCGATTGAACCGACCCGACCCCTTCGTACAGGGTGTATACGGCTTCGTTAATCATTGGCATGAGAATGCGATTCACGATGAAGGCCGGAAAATCCTCTGCGCTCGCAGAGGTTTTGCCTAAGCGGGCAACGACAGCCTCGCAGGATTTAAACGTTTCTTCGTCCGTCGCGATACCACGGATCAATTCCACCAATTGCATCACGGGCACAGGATTCATGAAGTGAAAGCCCATGAATTTTTCAGGTCGGTCCGTCCGGCTGGCAAGTCGAGTGATCGAAATCGACGATGTATTTGATGTTAAAATTGTATGTGGTTTGAGGTGCGGCAACAAATCTTCAAAGATTGCCTGCTTGACGGTTTCACGTTCAGTCGCGGCCTCAATGACCAGATCGCTTGACCCAAGCTGAGCAAGCTCTTGCGTTGTGCGGATGCGGGCAAGAGCGGCAACTTTGTCGGCTTCGGTGATCTTTTGACGACTGACCTGACGATCAAGGTTTGATTGGATGGATGCAATCGCTGCGGAAAGAGTATCGGAGCTGACATCGCTAAGAATGACGTCGTACTCCGCTAATGCCATAACATGTGCGATGCCGTTGCCCATTTGACCTGCGCCGACGATTCCAATCGATTTGATGTCCATACGTTGGCTCCTTTTCTAGCGCACATTAGGGGGCCGGAGCGCCTATCTGCAAGGGCACATCAACAGTTTGAGGTATTTGGACGTATCCAAGAAAAATGCAAGATTCAGCTAATCTTAAGGTCTGTATGTGATTCCCTAAACAGGGTGAGTAAATATGAGTGGGTATCATGAGTTTTGATACGATGGGGCCGGGGGGCCTTGACTACCTACCGTGCCGGTATGGGGCATCAAAGTTACGTTTCCGTGGACCAAAGCGCGATTTGGACAAACCGTTCGTCGCATTCTTTGGTGGAACAAATACATACGGAAAGTTTGTTGAACGACCATTTGCAGATCTGATCGAAGATGAATTGGGGACTGCATGCGTCAATTTTGGGTGTCTGAATGCAGGTGTTGATGTGTTGGCGCACGACTCGTTCATGTGTGAAATACGTGATCTATCACGGATCAGCGTCGTTCAAATTGTCAGTCCGCGAAACATGTCGAATCGGTTCTATACGGTGCATCCCCGTCGCAATGACCGGTTTTTAAAGCCGTCTGCATTGCTTGAGGCAGTGTACAAAGAAGTCGATTTTTCACAGTTCAATTTCACCAAACATATGCTGAAAAGATTGCACGAAGTGTCATCGGACCGATTTCGCGCCGTAAAAGAAGAACTTCAAGCTGCTTGGTGTGCACGGATGCGGCAGATTTTAGGTGAGATGTCCGGCCAAGTCGTTCTCTTATGGGTCTCTGATCGTAAACCTGAAGATGATCAGGTTGAATTTGGCAGGGATCCATGGTTTGTCTCACGCGAGATGCTGGATGAAGTAACCTCGAAAGTTGCCGCATATGTTGAAGTTGTCGCTTCGCCAAATGTGATCAACCTTGGAACTGAAGGAATGGTGTATTCAGAAATGGAAGAACCTGCGGCCCGGTCATTGCTTGGTCCTGCGGCACATCGCGAAGTCGCGGAAAAGTTAGTTCCGGTGTTGCGGAGCCTGCTGAAATAAAAAACCCGCCAGTTGGCGGGTTTTCTTTGTTTCGTAGATGATTACAGTTTTTCGATCAATTCAGGTACGGCCGTGAAGAGATCCGCAACAAGGCCGAAGTCTGCAACCTGAAAGATTGGTGCTTCTTCGTCTTTGTTGATTGCAACGATCACTTTCGAATCCTTCATACCGGCCAAGTGCTGGATCGCGCCCGAGATGCCGACGGCGACATAAAGGTCAGGTGCAACCACCTTGCCTGTTTGACCGACTTGCCAGTCATTTGGGGCATATCCCGAATCCACCGCAGCACGAGATGCACCAACAGCAGCGCCAAGTTTGTCCGCTAGTTTTTCGATCAAGGCAAAGTCGTCTTCGGATCCGACACCACGACCACCAGAGACTACTACGCCTGCAGACGTAAGTTCCGGGCGGTCACTTGCCGCGACTTTATCTTCGACCCAAGAGGACAAGGAGGGGTCAGCGGCTGCGCCGACAGTTTCAACTGAGGCTGACCCACCAGTTCCTGCTGCGTCAAATGTTGAGGTCCGGAACGTGATGACTTTTTTCGCGTCCGATGATTTGACAGTCTGGATCGCATTGCCCGCGTAAATTGGTCGTTCGAACGTAGATCCGTCGACGACAGCGGTGGCATCCGAAATGATCATCACATCAAGAAGTGCCGCAATACGTGGCATGATGTTTTTGGCATCCGTAGTGGCAGGTGCCACGATGTGTTCGTAATTACCGGACAGTGACACGATCAAATCGGCCACTGGCTCGGCCAAACGCTTTCCGTACAACGCGTCTTCGGCGCACAGCACCTTAGAAACTCCGTCGATTGTTGCGGCTTGGGCCGCAGCGTCGGCACATTTCGCGCCTGTGGCAAGCACTGTCACATCACCCAAAGCCTTTGATGCAGTGACGGTTTTTGCAGTTGCATCCATGGCCAATTCGCCATCGTTGATTTCTGCGAGAAGAAGAACGCCCATTACACAGCCCCCGCTTCTTTAAGTTTCTCGACCAGCTCGTCCACCGATCCAACTGTGATACCTGCAGCACGTGTGGCAGGTTCTGCGGTGCCAACAACCTCAAGACGTGGGGTTAAATCAACGCCGTAATCGGCAGCTGTTTTTTCGTCCAGCGGCTTCTTCTTGGCTTTCATGATGTTGGGCAGTGACGCATAGCGAGGTTCGTTCAGGCGTAGATCAACAGTCACGACCGTTGGCATGTTCACTTCGATTGTTTGAAGGCCGCCGTCGACTTCGCGGGTAACTTTTGCTTTGTCACCGGAAATTTCGACTTCAGACGCAAACGTCGCTTGTGACCATCCTAAAAGTGCCGCCAGCATTTGACCGGTTGCATTCATGTCATTGTCGATTGCCTGCTTGCCGCAGAGAACCAAACTTGGCTGTTCTTCTTCAACGACCTTTGCAAGGATTTTGGCGACCGCCAAAGGTTCTATGTCGTTGTGAACATCATCAGCGGCAATCACTAGGATGGCGCGATCTGCACCCATGGCCAGCGCGGTCCGTAGTGTTTCTTGCGATTGTTTAACACCAATGGAAACGGCAACCACTTCGTCGGCTTGGCCAGCTTCTTTTAGGCGTATGGCCTGTTCGACGGATATTTCATCGAACGGGTTCATCGACATTTTGACATTTGCAAGATCAACACCCGTGCCGTCCGCTTTGACGCGAACTTTCACGTTGTAGTCGATCACACGTTTTACAGGTACGAGCACCTTCATAAACGTTTATCTCCCATAATGGTTCGACTTCCTTGTTAGAAGCGATCTAGTGACTAAGGAGTGGTTTACGCAAGCTACTCGCCCAAAAACAGGATAAAATCGTTGCGTCACTATCCGAAGACGTCGTGTTGCAGAACGAGTGCGTCCTTTATGGGCCTGAAGTGTAACTTTCTAAGGAGTTATGTGATGTAAAGAGTTCTGGGATTTGGTGGATTTTTCTTTCGTTCAAATGACCGCGAAGCGCTTGCTAAGTGGTATCATGATGTCCTCGGCATCAGTTTGGTGCCACAAACAAAGGAAGAAACACCGTGGTTGGCCGAAGTTGGTGGAACCGTATTCGCCCCTTTTTCCTCAGATACGTCGTATTTTTCGGCGGACAAGTCATTCATGATCAATTTTCGCGTCGGCGACATAGATGCAATGATTGCGCAGATCGAAGCTGCGGGCACAGAGGTCACGCATCTTGACGATATGCCGAGTATTGGGAAATTTGCGCATTTGGCGGACCCAGAGGGAACGCCGATCGAACTTGGCAGCCCGAATAACTGTTCAACTGGTCAGCGATTTGCGCCGGGGACCCACAGAACGTCATCCTTGCCACCGTCGTTGGCCACGCGTGCGGCGACGAAAAACCAATCACTCAGACGGTTAAGATACTTTACTGCGGCGGGGTTGATCGCTTCGACGGTTGCCAATTCCACGGCCAAACGTTCTGCGCGGCGTGATACAGTGCGGCAGACGTGAAGATGTGCAGAAAGGGCTGAACCACCCGGTAAAATGAAACTGCGCAATGTTTCCAGATGCGCGTTCATGGCGTCAATTTCGGATTCCAGCCGCTCCACCTGAGCATCGGTCATGCGCAGCGGTGAATACTCGGATTCAGCGTCTTTCGCCATGTCTGGGCGGCATAGATCAGCGCCAAGATCGAAAAGATCGTTCTGGATCAGACTTAGCGCGCCATCCATTTCAGCCGACGCAACAAGGCGGGCAACGCCGACGAATGAATTCAGTTCGTCCGACGTTCCATAGGAAGAGACACGCAAGGAATGTTTCGCAACGCGAACACCGTTGCCCAAAGCGGTTTCACCAGCGTCACCCGTCTTTGTGTAAATCTTGTTGATAACAACCATCAGCCACCTGTCTGTCGTTTGATGAGAATATAGGAAACGATCAATAGGACTGCCAAGAACTGCGCCCCGATGCGATATCGCATGAGCTTGTTAGAGTTCTTTTGTGCCCAACCTGACCCCTTTGCAAAGCCGCCGAGGCCCAGCATCAGTACAACCACGACTGCGAGGCAGGCGAGGAGGATCAAAATGAAAAACGGATCAGAAGCCATGGGATACCTGCCAAGTTGCCGTATGCGTGTGATTTAGGCGAGAACTGGCAAAAAGCGAACCCTAGCCACCCTTGGACAACACGCTGTCCAATGCCCGCGTAGGCAAAATACGCTTGAGAATGGCCATTATGTAGGTCGGTGTTGTGACAAAGTAGCGCGGACGCGGGTTCGGAACGGTCAAGGCTTTAAGCAACTTTTGAGCGACTGCGTCTGCCTCCAGCTCGAAAGTTGTGCTGCTGGAGCCTTTGTACAGTTTATCCAATAAGCTCTCGCGATATTGGTCTACGCGCGGCGAATTTTCCCAATCTATCCATTTTTCAAAGTGCTTTACCGCATTTTCGCGAAATTTCGTACGGATTGGACCGGGTTCGATCAGAACGACTTTGATGTCGGTATCTCGCAATTCTATTCGCATTGTGTCGGTTAGACCTTCAAGGGCGAATTTGGATGCATTGTAGGCCCCGCGCCACGGTGACGTTACAAGTCCCAGAACAGAAGAGCATTGCACGACGCACCCATGCCCTTGAGCGCGCATAATAGGCAAAGCATGTAACGTCAGTTCATGCCAGCCAAAGAAGTTAGCTTCAAAAATCGCACGCAAGGCATCTGTTGGCAAATCTTCGACTGGACCGGGGATGGCATATGCCCCGTTGTTGAACAGCGCGTCCAATGTTCCGCCTGTGGCATCCATAGTGGCGGCAAACCCTGACTTGATGCTGTCGGAGTCGGCATAGTCGATACGTGGAGATTCAAAGCCCTTTTCACGCAAAGCTTCGCAATCTGCTTCTTTTCTGCATGACGCAAAAACGCGCCAGCCTTTGGCGCGCAAAAGCTCGGCTGATGCCAAGCCAATGCCCGATGAACAGCCTGTAATTAGGATAGATTTTTCAGCCAAATCATTGCCTTCCCGTGCTGGATGATCTGCACAATGGTCTAGCAAAGATCAGAGTGCAATTACCCGTCGCTGAGAAGGAAATCCGCCATCCAGCCCTGTGCGCCATTTTGGACAGACTGCAGGCGCACCCATCCGTTGCCGGGATCTTCGAGGATCACCACTTTATCGCCGCGCACCATACGATTAACGACATCAAAGTTCTTACCTGGGCCGCCTCTAACGTTTACCCGATTTCCAGTGACTGAACGGATATCTTCGTTTGAAGCAATCTGTTGTTCCGTGACAGGGTCAGCGGAAAAATCAACAGGTGTTACCGTGGCCGGTGTCGCGCCTTCAATTAGGCTGGGCAATTCAAAAACTGGCGCAGCGATTTGTTCAACGACGGCTTCTTCAACAGGTTCTTCTTCGCGCAAGACAACACGCGCTGGAACTGTCTGAAGCGCTGAAGACGTACGAACAACGTCTTCGAGTTTGACAAGATCAAGCGAAACACGTGTCACGACTTCTGGAACGTCGGCGACAACCACGTCTTCTTGTTGCTGGATTTCTGCAGTTCGGATATTTTCCGGCGCCTCGATACGAGACATCCTCGTCGCGACCGGATCAAAATCAGAGCCGCCACTCAAATGAAAAAAGGCGAAACCTAAAAATAGAAAAGAAATTGCAATAAAACGCATCGTTAACGTCCCCCCGGACATACAGAATCTTCACATGAGTGTTACGTTAACAGATTGGCCGTTTTTCGCCCATGGGAAAAAAGCGATTATTTCCCAGAAAAATATTGGATGGGAATGTTGCAACGCGCTTGTTCCTGCTTGGGTGGACCGCTACACAGCATCTATGTCAGATACAACTGAGAACCCCAATATGAACCTCGCTGAGCCATTGCGCCGGGCTTTGGGGGAGCGTTATCTGACCTATGCATTGTCGACAATTATGCATCGAGCACTGCCGGATGCACGCGATGGTTTAAAACCCGTTCACCGTCGGATTCTGTTTGCGATGCGCGAATTGCGTCTCGGCTCGACTGGGGGATTCCGTAAGTCGGCTAAAATTTCTGGCGACGTGATGGGCAACTATCACCCGCATGGGGACGCCGCGATTTACGATGCGATGGCCCGATTGGCACAGGATTTCAATGTCCGTTATCCGTTGGTGGACGGGCAGGGGAATTTTGGAAATATCGACGGGGATAACCCGGCGGCGTCGAGGTACACAGAAGCGCGCATGACAGCAGTTGCCGAGGCGCTGTTGGAAGGTCTGGACGAAAACGCCGTAGATTTTCGTGACAACTACGATGGCACATTGACCGAACCGATCGTGATGCCAGCGACCTTTCCCAATTTGCTGGCCAACGGATCCAGCGGGATTGCCGTGGGGATGGCGACAAATATCCCGCCGCATAACATCGCCGAGCTGTGCGATGCGTGCTTGCATTTGATCAAAACGCCTGATGCGCGCGATGATACTTTGTTGAAATTCGTGCCGGGACCAGATTTCCCGACCGGTGGCATAATCGTCGAACCACCGGAGTCGATTGCGCAAGCCTATAGGACAGGTCGCGGTGGCTTTCGGTTGCGGTGCCGGTATGAGGTCGAAGACTTGGGCCGTGGGCAATGGCAAGTTGTTGTCACTGAGATCCCCTATCAAGTTCAAAAATCAAAGCTGATCGAAAAGATTGCTGAGCTTATCCAAAACAAGAAAATCCCAATCTTGGCAGATGTGCGGGACGAAAGTGCGGATGACATTCGCCTTGTTCTGGAGCCGCGCTCTAAGAATGTAACGCCCGAAGTTTTGATGGGCATGCTGTACCGCAGTTCCGATCTTGAAGTGCGCATATCGTTGAACATGAACGTCTTGATCGACGGAGTGACCCCCAAGGTCTGTTCAATGAAAGAGGTTCTGCGGGCGTTCCTTGATTTTCGGCGCGACGTTCTAATCCGGCGGTCACAGCATCGCATGGAAAAGATCGATCGACGTCTTGAAATCCTTGAAGGGTTGATCGTCGCGTTCCTAAATCTTGATCGGGTGATCGATATCATCCGGTACGACGACGACCCCAAAGCGGCCTTGATGCGTGAACAGTGGGGACAAGACTTTGTTCGCGCGAATTCGGAAGCGGATTACGTTTCTCCGGGTGCGGGCGATGGCGAACTAAGCGACTTGCAGGCCGAGAGCATTTTGAACATGCGGCTGCGTAGCTTGCGTCGTTTGGAAGAGGTCGAACTGCAGCGCGAACAAACCGAATTGATGGAAGAGCGCGCGAAGCTCGAAGATCTGTTGGACAATGACGCTCTGCAATGGGCTGCGATTTCGGATCAGCTTAAAGCAACGAAGATCAAGTTCGGGAAAGATTGGGATGGCGGCGCGCGCCGCACGACGTTTGCCGAAGCAGGCGAGGTCGAGGACGTTCCTATTGAGGCTATGATCGACCGGGAACCTATCACAGTTGTCGTGTCGAAAATGGGATGGGTGCGAGCCATGACTGGCCACATCGATCTTACTCGCGAGCTGAAATACAAAGATGGCGACGGCCCGAGTTTCATTTTCCACGCGGAAACAACAGATCGTTTGCTGGCATTTGCGTCCAATGGACGTTTTTACACGCTGTCGGCGTCGAATTTACCCGGTGGGCGCGGCATGGGCGAACCCATGAGTTTAATGGTCGATTTGCCAAACGAAGCCGACATCGTCACCATTTTTGCGCATAAAAGCGACAGGAAACTTTTGGTCGCCTCTTCTGCAGGGGATGGGTTTATCGTTCCAGAAAACGAAGTGATGGCGCAAACCCGTTCGGGCAAGCAAGTTTTGAATGTGCGTGGGGATGTCAAAGCTGCGGTGTGTCGCCCTGTGACCGGGGACAGCGTAGCCGTGGTCGGCGAGAACCGCAAAGTGCTGATCTTCCCCTTGGATGAGCTGCCTGAAATGGGGCGCGGTAAGGGTGTGCGACTGCAAAAGTACAAAGATGGCGGGATGTCAGATGTGACGACCTTCATTTTGCAAGAAGGGCTGTCGTGGTTTGACCCAGCAGGTCGGACGCGGAATGAAACCGAGCTTGCCGAATGGCAAGGCAAACGCGCAAGTGCCGGGCGTATGGCGCCTCGCGGCTTTCCTCGGGACAATCGCTTTAATTGAAACGACATCGATTTGGCGTGGAAACAGCACGCAAGTTCTTGCGCTGATTGTGCCATGATTTGACCGAAATTGAACATTAATCACGTTTGAGTGGAAATGACGTGATGCTTTGGGCCTGGTTGCGGCCCTTAAGCATTTCGCTCTGTTTCTCAAGCAAAAGAAGTTGGATCAGAAGATCCGGTGCAAAGGAATACACATGTCTGTCCAAATTCAGGGCCAATATTATGGGCAGGGTAAGCCGCTTTTTCTCCTGTATTTGAAAACAGCGATTTTGACCCTGATCTCCCTTGGGATCTATCGATTTTGGGGAAAAACCCGCATTCGTAAGTATATTTGGTCAGCCGTGTCGTTGGATGAAGATACCTTTGAGTACACTGGCACAGGGCTGGAAAAACTCTTAGGCTTCCTTGTCGCGGTCGTCATTCTCGCCGTATATCTTGGCATTATCCAAATGGCGCTGTTGTTCTTTGGACTAAGCCTGCTGAAAGAGGCAACAACGCAAGCCGAACAATTGGCGCAATTGGGAACAATCTACTTGACGTTCTTTGCGGTTATGCCGTTGCTTTTGTTCGCACAATATCGCGCACGTCGGTATAAATTAAGCCGGACACGGTGGCGCGGACTGCGGTTTGGCATGGAAAACGGCGCTTGGGGATACGTGCTGCGCGCCTTGTGGTATTATTTCTTATCTATGATTACGCTTGGCATCCTAATGCCGCTTTCAACGTTCAAGTTGGAAAAATACATGGTGGACCGTACTTGGTACGGAAACGTAAAATTCCATCAATCTGGCCGTTGGCAAAACTTGTATGGCGGCTTTCGCCATGTCTTTATTTCACTTGGTATCATAGTAGCAAGCACTGTGTTGCTTACGGTCCAAGCCCCGCCACTCCTCGGGTTTATCGTTTTTTTCGTAGGCTACACTTGGTTTCTGATCGGGCTGGTGTACTACCGTGTTTTTGCGTTCAACTACCTAACTGGCAAAAAAGTTCTGGATGAAAAGGTCTTGTTCCTTTCCGAAGCGCGTACGGGTACGGTCGTTAAGATAGCAATTATCGGGTCAATTGTGATTGGTTTGCTTTTTGCAGTGATCGCTGGGGTCGTTTCCGGCATCGCCTATCAAATGCGTGATGCGTTGATTGGCCTTGAAAACATTGCGGTGGGGCCCCTCATAATCAGCGGAGTCCTGTATATCGCAGTAATAATGATCACGGGCGGATTGAACCTGGTAATGATCATCCAACCCATCATTGGGCATGTCGTAAATCATGTGACAGTTGACGGTGCAGAGTATCTGAGCGCGATCCAGCAGCGTGCAGGTGACGATGGTGCAGATGCAGAAGGATTTGCAGATGCGCTTGATATCGGTGGAGCCATCTGATGGACAATTCCAAACTTGGGCTATGGGGCCGGTTTTTCGACGGAGAAAGCGGTCAACGGCTTGAGGTTGAATTGCATTTGGACCGTGCTGCCGAAACGTTGCGCCTAAGTCATCCGGACCTGCCACACGGGTCTCAATATTGGCCGTTCGGGGCTATTCGGGCGTTGGCGGATCAAGCGCGCGAGGATCAGTTGATCCTCAGCCTGTATGACGATGGTGCGCTTGACAGTGCGTTGATCACGACCGCTCGGTTGACGGTCGATGATCCCGGTGGGCTTCAAGAGCTTAAGTCTCGTTGTCGCAACCTAAAACGCAAGGACATAAAAGAAGGGACTGGCCGAAAGATTGTTGTTCGGGCTGGCGCGGCTGTCGGTGCAATCGCGTTGATGATTTTGGTTATCTTACCGGCGATGGCGTCGACATTGGCACGGCTGATCCCAATCGAACGTGAAATTGCCTATGGCAAGTCGGTCGTTGGCCAGATGGAGCGGTTCTTGGGCGGGAGCGAGCCAGGTGCGCTGCTGTGCAGCAACCCAGACGGGCTTGTTGCACTAAACGCAATGGAGGATCGTTTGCTCAAGACCACGGATACGATTTATGACCTGAATATTGTCGTCTTTAACCACCGAATGGTGAATGCCTTTGCCGCACCGGGTGGGCAGATTGTGATCATGCGCGGCCTGCTTGATAAAGCGCAAAATGCCGATGAAGTCGCTGCCGTATTGGCGCATGAAATCGGGCATGTCGAAGCAAGGGATGTGACGCGGAACGCGTTGCGTGCCGCAGGATCAGCAGGCCTTTTGTCTATGGTTTTGGGCGATTTTGCAGGCGGTTCAGCAGTTGTTTTGGCTGCGGATCACACTTTGAATGCGTCCTATACCCGAGCGGCAGAAGCGCAGGCAGATGTCTATGGAATGAATATGTTGCGTGATGCAAATGTGAATGTTCGAGCCATGAGCGGTTTCTTTCAAGGATTATCTGATCTTGAAGGAAAGGGGCCGAAGGTGCCGTCATATTTGCGCAGCCATCCCGAAACAAGCGGGCGGGCGCAAGCAGCAAGAGAATTCGCACAGGGCCAAATTGGTACGCGGTCAGTGATTTCGGACAAACATTGGGCTGATCTGAAAAACATCTGTAGTTAAAAGGCCATCTTGTTCTTCTAGGCCCATCATCCGCAGGTTGGGTCCTTTGACTTATGGAACACACATTCGCGTGCTTTTTGGCAGAGCAATTGCGCGGGTCGGCCATTCGAGTTATCGCATGTCAAGCATATGGGGGTGAGCATGTTGCGAAGCGTTTTGGTTTTACTCGTTTTGGGCCTTCTGGCCGCCTGTGGCAGTGGCAAGGCCGATTTGGACAAACCACCAGTCGCGTTGGGTGACTTTAAGCTGGGCCATAACGTGGCCGTTGCGCCAAAAGTTAAGAAGGGCCCATTTAGCCGATCGGCAAGCGAAGACGAGCTGACAGAGGCAATGCGTTCAGCGATCTCCGAAAGGTTTGATCGTTACAATGGCGACAAGCTTTACCATTTTGGGATTTCTTTGGAAGGGTATGTTCTGGCCGCCCCAGGCATTCCACTTGTTGCATCGCCGAAATCCGTTCTGATTGTGTATGTCACCGTATGGGACGATGCTGCTGGCAAGAAGCTCAACGAAGAACCGCATCAGATAACAGTGCTTGAAACGTTTGGAACTGGGACTGTTGTTGGGTCGGGTTATACTCTGAACAAAGACGAACAGCTTGAACAATTGGCTCAGAATGCAGCCAAGCAAGTCGAGCGGTATTTGGTACGACAACAAAAAGAACAAGGCTGGTTCCAACCTGCTGCTCCAAACGTGGTTGAAGACACTCCAGACCCAGAAGTTTCTTTGAATGGAACTGTTCCCGCGCAAGCTGGCTGATTGATTGCGTTTGCCTAACCGAACAGAAGCGTTCGAAACGGACGTGGCAGTAGGCGGCGTGATTGCGAACGGGTCTTGATTTCGGATGAAATTCGCAATAGATGCGCGCGGAGTGAATCCGGGGCATATGCACCCAAAGACAACAAGGGCGTCAAGAAAAGATGGCAAAGGAAAAGTTTGAGCGTAATAAGCCGCACGTTAACATTGGCACGATTGGTCACGTTGACCACGGCAAGACGACGTTGACGGCAGCGATTACGAAGTATTTCGGCGATTTTCAGGCGTATGACCAGATTGATGGC
>JBDVKF010000007.1:0-4628 GCA_039960995.1 Paracoccaceae bacterium
CTCACAAAATACAAGCTGAATTCCCACATCTGAAAAAGCGCTACTGGGGGCGACACTTTTGGGGACGCGGGTATTTTTCAACCACCAACGGAGCCATCACCGAAAACATCGTACTTCAGTACTTAGAACAGCATATCCAAAATCCTACCGACGACAGTCGGTAGTCGTTTAGTTGGGATTTCTACTTTGCAAAAATGTATCGATGTCGGCCGTCGCAGCCAACGTTCCATCTTCCATTGCAAGCGCGATGGCAGCCGCCATGGCAACAAGACCTGCACAGAGTACGACCCAATCTACAGTCACCGCTCCGTCTTCGTCTTTGAAGTAAGTCGTAAATCGCTTGAACATTGCGCTACCTATTAAACGTGTATTTGGAACAGAAAAAGGCCGCGCCCGCATTCGGACGCGGCCTTTCTAAGGCGTCTGAGAATACTCAGAACCAAAACTGATAGATTAGCTTTATTCGCCGATGCTGCCAGGAGTTTGTTCGCCCAAGAAGGTCTCTGTTTGACCTGTCAAATCTGTCGCGCCACGTTCAATCGCTGCGTAAGCGGCAACGGCCAGGCCAACAACTGCGGCTGTAAGAACAACCCAGTCTACAGTTACAGCGCCGTCTTCGTCTTTGCGGAATTTGTTCAAGAATTTGTTCATTTGTAGTCCCTCCAGAGGAAATTTTAACAGTTACAGACAACCTTGTCAGGATAGTGGGCCGCTCTCTCAATGGCCCGTCTGACTTGGTATGCACATAATAAGCCTTAGGATTTGGGCCTAAGTTTGACAGCAAATGTGGTATTTCACTCTAAAATGTGAAAACTGTTAATAAATATCGTAACTATATGTTTTTGAATGATAAAAATATTAATAAATTGACTTTTACAACTATTTTCGATGCTTAGATGCATCAATTATGGCAAAACCGCCACGTTCTTTGCCCAAAGTTCTGGCGCCAGTTGCATTGATCTGCGAGGTTTCAGCGCAATAACGGTCAAAAGACCGGAGAGCAGGTCATGAAAAAAATCATTCTACCACTATTATGTAGTGTTGCACTGGGAGTCGTTGGCGCTGAGGCGAAGGATCCTCCTGCATTCAAGGACTTTTCAGCCAAGCGCGTAAAGCCACCGAAATCGGGATCGACAAACCGCATCACGATTCAGATCGAACCAAATCCGGAACCGGCACCGGACTTGAAGCGAACAACTCGTAAAGAACCCGATGCCTCTAAGCCGAAGCGACCGACCGGTGCGCGCTACGATTGGTTCTGGGATGAAATTTCCCCGGCAATGATTGATAGTGGGCCAGGACGCTTAGATCCGGCGCTGCGCGCTCTTGCCGTTGCTAAGGACCCAGTTCCAGTCCCACGTCTGGCCGACATGCAAAAGGTAGCCAGAGCACGTGGGGTGGACATTTTGAGAGCAACTGTCGGCACTAGGGTGTCGCCGGCATTGGCGCTTGCTGTCATGTGGACCGAAAGCCATGGGCGCGTTGATGTCGTCAGCGGGGCTGGCGCACAAGGTTTAATGCAGCTGATGCCTGCGACGGCCGAACGGTTTGGTGTGAAGGATGCATTCGAACCGGGCCAAAATATTAGCGGGGGGGTCAAGTACCTCGATTGGCTCATGCGCGAATTTGACGGTGACCCCATGATGGTCATTGCTGGATATAATGCCGGAGAAGGTGCCGTGAAAAAGCACCAAGGCGTTCCACCGTACAAAGAAACACGTGACTATGTACCTAAAGTGTTGGCGGCATACCAAATAGCGCGCGGGTTATGTCGGACCCCGCCTGAGCTTTTGACCGATGGATGTGTTTTTGTTGCGATGAATTAAGCTGCAAAGCTTGGTCGGAGACTTAAATACTATAATAGCAAGGCGAACGCGCGATAATGATACAGTGCGCGTTCGCAAGAGATGGGCGCAGTTTATGCGATGATTGTTGCCTCTGTTGCCGCCCGCAATTCGTCTTCAGTGACACCGTCTGCGGTTTCGACGATCTTTAGGCCGCCTTCAACGACGTCAAGAACCCCAAGATTGGTAATGATGCGGTCTACGACACTTTTACCGGTCAAGGGCAGGGTACATTCTTTTAACAGCTTGCTGTCGCCATGCTTGTTTGTGTGATCCATCACGACAACCACGCGTCCGACGCCCGCAACCAGATCCATCGCACCGCCCATACCCTTTACAAGCTTGCCGGGGATCATCCAGTTTGCCAGATCGCCATTTTCCGCAACTTCCATAGCGCCCAGAATGGCCATCGCGATTTTGCCGCCACGAATCATGCCAAAGCTTTGCGCGCTGTCAAAAAACGCAGTTTGGGGCAGTTCGGTGATGGTCTGCTTACCTGCGTTGATCAGGTCGGCATCTTCTTCACCTTCAATCGGGAAGGGGCCCATGCCAAGCATTCCATTTTCGGACTGAAGCGTGACTTCGACACCCTCTGGTATATAGTTCGAAACCAATGTCGGAATCCCGATACCAAGGTTAACGTACCATCCGTCCTGTAATTCCTGTCCCGCCCGTGCGGCCATCTGGTTGCGATCCCAAGGCATATGCGTGTGTTCCTGTGATTAGTCGAAAACCAAAGCGCCGGTCCGGCACTGCGGCACTTATAGTGCGTCTTGCAGTGCTGCGCGAGAGGCGAAGTGCATCAGAATGGCTTTCAAGCGATACTGTGATGATCCACTCACTTTAAGTGTCACAGACAGGTATTCGCTTACAGATCGCTGCAATAAGGTGCAGGTCCTCTTTACAAGTATGCTTATACAAGACTTAGCCGTCAATCGCTGGTATCTTTGAACAGCAGCGTTCGATACTGTCAGTGTTCGCAACTGAAACGCACAATTAGAAAGACTAGAACAGGTTGATGCGAAGCATATTGTTAGGATTGGCATGCATCGCCGGGCTTCTCGCAATCATCGGGTTTTTTGGCCATTTGCAAAGAAGCTTTGATACGGTTTCAATGGGGCGGCCTGTCTTTGGAATGTTATGTGTTATTGGTGTCGTTGTCGCCAAGCCTATCTGGTTCAGGCTGGTGTTTTCAACAGTTGCGGTCGCTTCACTTCTATCCGTGGCATACCCTTTCCTGCCACAAGATCCGGGCAGTGATCTTCGCGTGTATTCCAAAAACTTGTGGTTCGCGAACTCCGAAATTCCAGCCTTAGTCTCAGACATAGAGGCTTCGCGTGTCGACGCCGTGATGCTGCAAGAGGTTTCTGACGAGAATAGGGTCATCCTTGATTTGCTCAAACAGAGCTTTCCACATCAACACTTTTGCAGATTTTCGAACTGGAGCGGAATCGCCCTTTTATCGCGTCACCCATTTGAAAGTGCTCCGCATTGTTCAAATTGGCGCGCAGTGGCCGTCGCCCCCATTCGGGTCAAAAATGAACGGGTTTGGTTGGTTTCAGCACATATTCCTTGGCCATGGCCGCATGACAGTTCCAGCAATGAAACAGACGTTGAAAGAGTGCTCGCGGAATTAGACGGCCCTGTGGTCATAGCTGGTGATTTCAATATTATGCCTTGGTCAGGAAGAGTTGGTAGAATTGCGTCGATCACGAATACGCAACTTGCTGGTCCCGTTCGGCCAACATTAAAGTTTCGACATTTGCCGTTACCGCTTGATTTTGTTTTGGCTCCAGAAGGGGGATCGACGGAACTGCGCCCTTTGCTTGGTTCTGATCATGCTGGAATTCTTGCAAAACTGACGCTTTGGCCTCCTAAGGACAGCCAATAGGCGCAAATTGAAGAATGAAGGGACGGGGAACGTCTCGTCAGGCCACTTAGCGACGTATATTAGTCAGAGTTTGGCAAAATCATCCATAAGCGCCTGCAATTCGTCGAGAGATGTTGGGACTTGAGAGAAACTGTGAGTGGCCGGAACACTGGTCCAAGGCAATTTCTCGTCGGTCATCAACTCAACGAAGGGCTCGAAAGATGCGGCGTCCAGCAGCACGGATGTGCGCAAGTTAATGCGGTGTTCCGCTCCATCAATCTGGGAATAGACGAAGTTGAGGCAGGACTTGCAAAAGTAATGTGTTCGCCCGTTTGAACCGAGGCCGCCAGTGATTAGTTCGCCGGAGCAGTGAACGTCGTCGCTTGGAAACATCACGGACAGGGAAAACGCGCTTGAGCAAAGTTTCTGACAATCGCGGCAATGGCACGCGAAGGTCAAAAGGGGCGCTGCTGTCACTTTGACCTGTACTGAACCACATAGGCACGCGCCCTCAAAGGGTGGTTTGGGACGAATCGTCATTGCAAGTTCCTCTCATTCTTTTGGCAGTTAGGGATGGGCAGAGAACACAACAGTTCCGGCGGCTTTGGCCGCATCTGAGTATTGAGGCTGTGAGAGATTGCCTACGGTCCCATTTCGGATGGGGTCGAGGTCTTTGAACACTGACTTAACTGCCAATGTTCCTTACCATAACACATGTCGGCATCGGTGACACGTTTTCATTGCCCTGCGACCAGCGGTGTGTGGGAGAGGGTATGAACCACGCCGGGTTTGCCAGAGGCTAATTTGTCTTAGTTACGCGGCCATATCTGATCTTTCCATAGCGGCATAGAAGTGTGCCTCTGCTTCGGCTGGTGGGATGTTCCCGATTGGCTCCAGCAGACGGCGATTGTTGA
>JBDVKF010000008.1:0-12795 GCA_039960995.1 Paracoccaceae bacterium
GACGCGGCCCGCACCGTGGCGGCCGTCGACGTCGTGATGCAGCGTGCGGCCTTCGCGCAGCGGCACCCGGACCATCGAACGCTTGACGGCTTCCGTCGCCTTGCGGATCGCTTCCGGCACTTCGCGTGCCTTGCCATGACCGAAGCCGACGCGGCCCTTCTGATCGCCTACGACCACGAGCGCGGCGAAGCCGAAGCGGCGACCGCCCTTCACGACCTTGGCAACGCGATTGATGTGAACCAGCTTGTCCACAAATTCGCTATCGCGCTCTTCCCGGTCTCTGTTGTCTTTACGTGCCACAGCCAAAATCCTTTAGAAGTTGAGACCGCCTTCGCGGGCGCCGTCGGCGAGCGCTTTGATGCGCCCATGATAGATGTAACCGCCACGATCGAAGACGACATCGGTGATGCCCGCTTCCTTCGCACGCTCGGCGAGGAGCTTGCCCACCTGTGCCGCGGCTTCCGTATTGGCGCCTGTCTTCGACTTGAGCGCCTCCTCGATCGAAGAGGCGGCCGCGACCGTGACGCCGCGTGAATCGTCGATCACCTGCGCATAGATGTGCTTGGACGACCGGAAGACCGACAGACGCGGACGGACCGCCGACGCACGGGCCAGCTTTGCGCGTGTGCGCTGGGCCCGGCGATTGGAGAGTGACTTCGTGTTGCTCATGACCTGCATCCGCTCACTTCTTCTTGCCTTCCTTGCGGAAGATATACTCGTCTTTATAGCGGATACCTTTGCCCTTGTAGGGCTCGGGCTTACGCCAAGCGCGGATGTTTGCCGCAACTTGTCCGACGAGTTGTTGATCGATGCCCTCAACGATGATCTGCGTCTGTTTGGGCGCGGTGACCGTCACACCATCAGGTGCAACAAAGTCAACATCGTGGCTGAGGCCGAGATTCAATTTCAGCGTATTACCCTGCATTTGTGCACGATAACCAACACCTTGAATCTCGAGCTCTTTCTTGAAGCCGTTTGTGACACCCTCGACGCAGTTTTGAATCTGCGAGCGAGACATGCCCCACTGTTGACGGGCCCGCTTGGACTTGCCGCGCGGGTCAATTCTGATCAGGTTGTCTTCGACCAGAATTGTAATATCGTCAGTGGCCGTGAAGCTTCGTGTGCCTTTTGGACCTTTGACCTCAATGGTCTGGCCTGACACGCTTGCCGAAACGCCAGAGGGCATGTCGACCGGTTTCTTACCAATACGAGACATCTGCTCCTCCTTAGAATACGGTGCAGAGCACTTCGCCGCCAACGTTGGCTGCGCGTGCATTTGCATCCGACATCACGCCCTGAGACGTCGAAACGATGGAAACACCCAGACCCTGACGGACCTGTGGAATGTCGCCGACACCCATGTAAACACGGCGCCCAGGCTTAGAAACGCGTTTAAGTTCGCGGATCGCAGACTGACCTTCATGATACTTGAGGCTGATTTCGATGGCCGGGTGGCCTTTGTCGGTGGATGATTCAAAACCGCGGATATAGCCTTCGTCAGCCATAACTTCGAGCACGCGTGCACGCTGCTTTGAAGCAGGCGTGATTACGGTCGACTTCCCGCGCATGGATGCGTTGCGGATACGTGTGAGCATATCGCCGATAGGATCGTTCATATCTCTCTCCTTACCAGCTTGATTTAACCAGGCCCGGAATTTGGCCCATGGAGCCCAATTCGCGCAAGGCGATCCGCGAAACTTTCAGTTTGCGGTAATAGGCGTGGGGCCGGCCGGTCAGCTGGCAACGGTTGTGCAGACGGGTAGCTGACGAGTTGCGAGGCAACTTCGCAAGCTTGAGCGACGCGCGAAAGCGGTCTTCCATCGGCTTGGATTCGTCGTTGATTATCTCTTTCAGCTCGGCACGCTGTGCTGCGTACTTTTTAACAAGCTTCTCGCGCTTCACTTCGCGCGCGATCATGGATTTCTTTGCCATATCTCTAGTCTCTCCCGCGCTTATGAATTGAAAGGCATGTTGAAAGCTTTAAGAAGCGCTTTTGCTTCTTCATCGTTTCCGGCTGTCGTTGCGATAACGACATCCATACCCCAAACCTCATCGACTTTGTCGAATTCGATTTCAGGGAAAACGATATGCTCTTTGATACCCATCGCATAATTGCCACGTCCGTCGAAGGACGATCCCGATACACCGCGAAAGTCACGGATACGGGGCATAGCAATTGTGATCAGACGATCGAGGAATTCGTACATCCGGTCGCCACGCAAAGTCACCTTGGCACCCATTGGCATGCCTTCGCGAACGCGGAAGCCAGCAATTGAGTTTTTCGCAATTGTGGTGAGAGCTTTTTGACCAGCAATCGTTGTCAGATCCTCAACAGCTGAGCGGGCTTTCTTGCTGTCACGGACAGCTTCAGCGCCACAACCGATGTTCAGAACAATCTTGTCCAAACGCGGGATCTGCATTTCGTTTTTGTAACCGAACTCTTCCATCATGGCCGCACGAATTGTGTTCTTGAATTCGGCCTTCAGGCGAGGTGTGTAGGTTGCCGCATCAAGCATCGATCACGTCCCCTGTCGTTTTGGCAAAACGCACTTTCTTGTCACCTTCAAATTTGAAGCCAACGCGTGTCGCTTTTCCGTTTTTGTCGAGGAAAGCTAGATTGCTCAGATCAACCGGCATCGCTTTGGGGATGCGGCCGCCTTGAGTTTCTTGGCTTTGACGTGTGGCGCGGATGGCGATATTGATGCCTTCTACCACTGCCTTGCCGGCTTTGGGGTCGATGGAAGTAATTGTGCCTTCCTTACCCTTGTCCTTGCCAGCAAGAAGAACGACCTTGTCGCCTTTTTTCAACTTAGCAGCCATCTCAGAGCACCTCCGGCGCAAGCGAGATGATCTTCATGAAGTTCTTCGCGCGCAATTCACGAACCACTGGTCCAAAGATACGTGTACCCATGGGTTCGTTGTTGTTGTTGAGGATGACAGCAGCGTTGCGATCAAACCGGATCGCTGTACCGTCTTCGCGGCGGACTTCCTTGGCTGTGCGTACGACGACGGCTTTGCGCACGTCACCTTTTTTCACACGGCCGCGCGGAATAGCTTCTTTGACCGACACTACGATAACGTCGCCCACTGAGGCATATTTCCGTTTGGATCCGCCCAGAACCTTGATGCACTGAACCCGGCGAGCGCCGGAGTTGTCAGCAACATCCAGATTGGTCTGCATCTGGATCATATGGTTTCTCCTGACCTTTGGGGGACCCTTTGGGCCTTACCCCCATGGTTTCTTTCAAACTGAATGGAGTGCTGGCTTACGCCTGCAACACCTCCCAGCGTTTCGTCTTAGATTTTGGTGCACATTCGATAATGCGAACCGAGTCACC
The DNA here is from genome assembly GCA_039960995.1 of Paracoccaceae bacterium. Classification (GTDB taxonomy): domain Bacteria; phylum Pseudomonadota; class Alphaproteobacteria; order Rhodobacterales; family Rhodobacteraceae; genus JABSSA01. The sequence goes on from JBDVKF010000008.1 coordinate 3,339, forward strand.
CACTTTGAAAGTGTTCTTTTCATCGTGAGCCCGGTATTTTTTAGAATTCCGGATCGTCTTCTTCAGAACCGGGTGCGTAAAGCGGCGCTCTACGGAAACGGTTACTGTTTGAGCGTTTGCGTCAGATGTTACGACGCCTGTCAGAATGCGTTTGGGCATAGGGGTCGTTCCTCTTATTCAGCCGCTGCGGCAGCTTTTTCGTTCAGCAGTGTTTTCACACGTGCCGCATCCCGGCGCACCTTACGAAGGCGTGCAGGGTTCTCAAGTTGACCAGTCGCCTGCTGGAAGCGCAGGTTAAAAGCTTCTTTCTTAAGATTGGTCAGCTCCTCGCGGAGTTGATCAGGCGTTTTTTCACGCAGTTCGTTTGCGCTCATTGCGCTTTTCCTTTCAAACATCACCGGAGAGCCGCCAAAGCGTTACCCTGATTCCCGATGGAGATCATGATGAAGGGGCCGTATAGGCCCGAAGTCCCATCGTGACAAGCGAATTCCTGTATCCAGCGAAGACTTTAAATTCCCTTGCCCAGAACCAACAGGTTTCGAACGTATTTATTAAGCCCTGCGGGGTTTTCTAAACAACGACGCTGCGGTGTTGGATTTGACCAACAGGACACTGAATTCGCCGATGACCCTCGTCAGATTTATCATGCTGCGTTAATGAAGCCCATGCCCAGAATCAAATCGCTGTTTGCGACCCGCCTTTATCATGCGTCTCTGACCGAATTTGGAAACCCGCTCTCATCGACCGAGCTGGAAGCGTCCTGCTATGCCATCGCCGAAGACGACGAAGCCGGTCAGAATTGGTGCGAAACCGAAGGGTTTCCCGGTTATACGTCCTATGCCTCTTTGACAGACCTGCCCTGGCGTTTTCCTATTTTCGCTGACTTGGTCAAAGTCTTGGACCTGCATGTCGCGGCCTTTGTCAAAGATCTCGAATTTGACCTCGATGGGCGCGAGATGAAGCTGGAAGATATCTGGATCAACATCCTTCCCGAAGGCGGCATTCATACGGCGCACATCCATCCACATTCAGTGATTTCCGGCACAACCTATGTGGCCATGCCCGAAGGCACCAGCGCTTTGAAATTGGAAGACCCGCGCCTGCAAATGATGATGGCGTCACCGGGACGGGACAAGGATGCGCGTGAAGAGTTGCGACAGTTCATTTACGCAAAACCAGCCGTCGGCGATGTCTTGATGTGGGAAAGCTGGCTGCGCCACGAAGTCCCGATGAACATGGCCGAAGAAGAACGCATTTCTGTATCGTTCAATTACAACTGGGCATAGCTCCGGACGTTCCATTTTCAATTTGAGATCAAGGTGCGACCTGTTACGTTGATTGCATGGCCAAGCGCGTTGATGCAGATCAGATAAAAATTGAGGGACGCCGCAGCTTCCTAAATTATGCGACAGGTGGCCTCGCCACGGTGGCACTGGGCGCGTCTGGTTTTGGATTGCTCAAAAGCTGCACACCAAGCGCCTCTGTTGATCGCAGCGCGTGGAACCAAAAATTTGAATTACCCGAATTGGTTGCAGGTGAGCCGATAACAATCAGGTGGTCTAACATCCCTGTCGTACTGCTTCGATTGACAGACGATCAAATCAAACAATCCAAGACCGTTTCACTCTCTGAGCTTCACGATAAAAATGCGCAAAACGCCAATTTGTATGGCTCGAATCCAGCTAGTTTTGAAAATCGCACAATTGACTTTGATGGCCCGGTTCTTGTTTTAAACAAGCTTTGCCCACGGCTCGGCTGCGTACCTCTTTATGACTCCGGAGATTATCGCGGTTGGTTTTGCCCGTGCGGTGCAACCCATTTCGACGTGTTGGGGCGCGTTCGCAAAGGGCCGGCTAAAGAAAATATGCAGATACCAGCAGTATCCCTGACAGCACCTTCTGTGTTGGAGTTCCTGAGAGGACCCAAGCCAATAGACGACAAATCCCTCGACAGGCTGATTTATGGTGAATCCAACAAAGGTTGATCTATTGATGCCTTCGCGTGAACCATAATTCTTACGTCAGTTTTGCGATCCAACGAAAAAACCCGCCGCATTAGCGACGGGTTTCTCAATTCTTGGTCCGTTCGAATTGCAACGTAGGGCGGGGTTAACCCCGCCTTACATCACCAGTCTTCGCGAACGACGACGCGTGTCTTGATCGGCAACTTCATCGCGGCAAGGCGCAGGGCCTCACGTGCGATGTCGTCATTGACCCCGTCAATCTCAAACATCACGCGACCAGGCTTCACTTTGCAGACCCAACGGTCAACAGAACCTTTACCTTTACCCATCCGAACTTCGATAGGTTTGGCTGTCACTGGAGTGTCTGGGAAAATACGAATCCAGACGCGTCCTTGACGTTTCATGTGACGTGTCATTGCACGACGTGCGGCTTCGATCTGTCGCGCTGTAACCCGTTCAGGCTGCAACGCTTTAAGACCATATGTTCCGAAGTTTAGATCGGATCCGCCCTTTGCGAGGCCCTTGATAGAGCCTTTGTGCATTTTGCGGAATTTAGTACGCTTTGGTTGAAGCATCTTTTCTTCTCCTTAGCGGTCGCGGCGGCCGCCACCAGCGCCACGCGGCGCGGGGCCGTCCTGGAGCTCTTGGGCTTTGCGATCACGTGCAGCAGGATCATGTTCCATGATCTCGCCTTTGAAGATCCAGACTTTGATCCCAATGATGCCATAAGGCGTCTTGGCTTCTGAATGCGCATAGTCGATGTCCGCACGAAGTGTGTGCAACGGAACGCGACCTTCACGGTACCATTCAGTCCGCGCGATTTCCGCGCCGCCCAAACGACCCGCAACATTCACACGAATACCAAGGGCACCCATGCGCATTGCGTTTTGAACAGCACGCTTCATTGCGCGGCGGAACGAAACACGACGCTCAAGTTGTTGCGAAATGCTTTCGCCAACCAATTGCGCATCAAGTTCTGGCTTGCGCACTTCGACGATGTTCAAATGCAATTCGCTGTCTGTCATGCTGGCAAGCTTGCGACGCAGAACTTCGATGTCTGCCCCTTTCTTACCAATGATCACACCTGGGCGCGCTGTGTGGATCGTAACGCGGCACTTTTTGTGCGGACGTTCGATGATCACACGGGCAACACCCGCTTGCTTACATTCGACCTTGATGAAGTCGCGGATTTTGAGGTCTTCCAGAAGAAGATCGCCATAATCCTTAGTATCGGCATACCAGCGGCTGTCCCAGGTCCGGTTGACCTGCAAGCGCATTCCGATCGGGTTTACTTTTTGTCCCATCAGGCTTGCTCCTCAACTTGACGCACCTTGATCGTGATTTCCGCAAATGGCTTTAGAATTTTGCCAAAACGGCCACGCGCACGCGGACGTCCGCGCTTCATGGTGAGGTTCTTACCAACCCAAGCTTCCGCCACGATCAGTTCGTCCACATCAAGTCCGTGGTTGTTTTCTGCGTTCGCAATCGCTGACTGCAGGCACTTCTTGACGTCCTGCGCGATCCGCTTTTTGGAAAATGTCAGGTCCGTAAGGGCCTTGTCCACTTTCTTGCCACGGATCATTTGTGCGACCAGATTAAGTTTCTGAGGCGAAGTACGCAGCATTCGCGCTTTTGCCATCGCTTCATTCTCCGCCACGCGGCGGGGATTCTTATCCTTGCTCATTTGCGCTTCGCCTTCTTATCAGCCGCGTGACCGTAATAGGTCCGCGTGGGCGAATATTCCCCGAACTTCTGACCGATCATATCTTCGGAGACGTTCACAGGAATATGCTTCTGGCCATTATAAACGCCAAACGTCAAACCCACGAATTGGGGCAGGATCGTCGAGCGACGCGACCAGATTTTGATGACTTCGTTGCGGCCGGATTCGCGAACAACTTCTGCCTTTTTCAAGACATAGCTGTCGACAAAGGGGCCTTTCCATACAGAACGCGACATATTCTAGCGTCCTTTCTTCTTGGCATGACGCGAACGAATGATGAGCTTCGAAGACGCCTTGTTCTTGTTGCGGGTTTTTGCACCCTTTGTGGGCTTGCCCCAAGGAGTGACCGGATGACGGCCGCCCGAGGTCCGACCTTCACCACCGCCATGCGGGTGATCGATCGGGTTCATGACCACACCACGCACAGATGGGCGTTTGCCCTTGTGACGCATGCGGCCCGCTTTACCCATGTTCTGGTTCGAATTGTCCGGGTTTGAAACCGCGCCAACCGTTGCCATGCATTCCTGACGCACCATGCGCAATTCACCTGACGACAGGCGGATCTGAGCATAGCCACCGTCACGTCCAACAAACTGAGCGTATGTGCCAGCAGCACGAGCAATCTGCCCACCTTTGCCAGGCTTCAGTTCGATGTTGTGAATGATGGTACCGATAGGCATGCCGCTGAACGGCATTGCGTTACCCGGCTTAATGTCCGCTTTCCCACTGGCGATAACCTGATCACCGACAGCCAAACGCTGAGGGGCCAGAATATACGCTTGTTCACCGTCCGAGTATTTCACAAGGGCAATAAACGCAGTCCGGTTGGGGTCATATTCGATGCGTTCGACCGTGGCCGCCACATCCATTTTATTCCGTTTGAAATCGACGATACGATACAGACGCTTTGCGCCACCGCCGCGGCGGCGAGATGTAATCCGTCCGGTGTTGTTCCGTCCACCCGATTTGGTCAAACCCTCAGTGAGGGCCTTGACCGGGCGGCCTTTCCAAAGCTCCGAACGGTCGATCAGTACCAGCCCGCGCTGGCCCGGCGTCGTCGGCTTATACGACTTGAGTGCCATGTTAACTGTCTTCCGTTTGCTATGTACGTCAGGTTGCCCCGGCGTTGTGGTTATAGGGCCCCGTAGGTCCCAAAATTGGTCTGTTGCGAAAGGCAAAACGCGCCGCACAACAAACAACAACAAAGCCCCGAACGAATCCGGGGCCCTGCGGATGGTGTCTACTATGGGATGGTGGGTTTAGGGTCAAGTGTATCAAGGCAATAAACCCAAGCTTCTAAGCGCTCGCGATCAAAGTTGGCGGTCACCGCTCCTTCGCATCCTTCTCAACAACCCATAGAGTGTGAGCTGAGTCGTCATGACCGATTTCGACAACTCGACTTTTGTGCATCAAAACGCCGAGGCCATGCTCCTCTTCCCAGTCGCATTGAAACTCGTAACCGACATAAGGTGCGCCGTCTCGTTCGACAGGGTGGATGTTTATTGTGTGCAATTGAATGGAAGGGCGTAGGTCATCGGACGAGGAAATGTCGGGTGGGTTTGGAAATTCACCGAGATCGTCTCCATAGCTAGCTTCGTTGTAGTCTTTCAAAATTTTTGGATACCCTTCAAACAGTCCTCTCATAACTGCCCCGGCTTGTTGAACGTGGTAAGCGTCAAAAACACGTACTAAACCCAACTCACTTTCCACGAGTGGCTCTTCTCCGCGCCCTTCAGGTGCAAACAAAACTTGGACTGTTCCGCGTTCCAAATCTTTTGATTCAATGTCCCCGAAGTGTTCAGTTTTCGGTCGAAATCCGGACCAAACTGGAAGCGTCACTGTGGCAATCCAAAAAAATTCATCAAACTCAAATTTGTACATATCCAAACCCTCAAGACGATTGCCGCCTATCTTTATCAATTGGCCCTGACTTGCTAAGCCACGCTCGCGAATAACTCGAAGCCCGTGCTGAATAAGCAAGGCAGCAGTCAAGTTGTTTCATTTGCTTTTGTAAAAAAAGTAACTATTGGCCCATAGTCTTGATCGCTATTGGTTGCCAGCACCTCAAATTCCCTATCGTCAAAGGCAATAGACAATGCACGTTCCCACATTGTCGCAAGCAATTCGGCAAGTTCAATGTATGACCGTTCATCAAATTCAGCGTTTGAGCGAAAAAGATCGTATACATGCGTGTGGTTTATAAGGTTTTCAATCTGCGCTCTGCTATCAAGTTGTGCTTGCAAGATTCGGAAGTTATCCAATTCGAATTTGTGTTCCAAGAACACGCAGCCATCTTGCTCAACAAAGTTTGGAACGAACAACCGGCACACTGCAATCGCTTGGACAGGACAAATTTCGTCTCCGATCCGTTCCAACCAAGCATTTGCCATCGGCGGTTCGAAACTCTTGCCCCATTCAACATACTCATGCGGTTCTTTCCAAATGGGCAAAGGGTCAAAGGTCTTCATGAAATTTCGCCCCGAATTGCTATCTGCACCAACGCCTGAGTAGCGTTCACACGAACCAAGCCATTCGGCAACGTATTTCTACCATAGACGTGAACATGTGGAGTTGTATTTCCGTTGTGAGCTTCACCTGTTACGTCAACACGTTTTAAAATCTGACCATTTGAGTCATACGTGTCGCAACTGGTGATATTCCCTTGAGTTCTCGCATATATTCCCTACGTGAGGAGCATCTTTTTTGATGCAAGTTTTGAATTTGACTGTTTAAAACAGTCGTGGTGCAAGCAGGGTGGTTTCGCACAACTAAAAACGAAATCCATAGGCGATGCAGTGAAAGAAACCGAAATGAATCCCAAGTTCGCCGTAACCGACGAAGAAACTCTTCGTAATCTGTTTCAGCCAACGAGCAAGCTGGCCATCCAAAAATGCCAATCCCAACTCGACAAACACTCCATCGCCTTCATCAAACGATCCCCATTCATCTGTATTGGTACGCAAGATGCAGATGGAAAAGCAGATGTCAGCCCACGCGGTGATCCCGTTGGTTTTGTGCAAGTTTTAGATCAGCACACTTTGGCCATTCCAGATCGCCCCGGTAACAACCGCCTCGATACGCTGTCCAATATTCTCTCGAACCCCAGTGTCGGATTGTTGTTCATCATCCCGGGATTTGACGAAACTATGCGGGTAAATGGGCAAGCAAGCCTGTCCACGGATCCTGAGCTTTTGAGCAGCATGAGCGTGAATGACCGCAGCCCCAAGATTGCGATCATCGTCAAAGTAACCACGGTCTTCATACACTGCGCAAAAGCCTTTCGGCGTTCCCATTTGTGGGACCCCGATCATCATCAAGATCGTTCAGAAGAACCGTCACTGGTCAAAATCGTACTGGACCAATCAACTGGGGCCCCAGACGATGAAGTCGAACAACGAAAGTTGGACGACGCGCTGGAAGATGGATATCAAAAAACGCTCTACTGACCTTCTTTTAGGAAGGCCTGCAATACCGCCGAACCTTGGATGTTGTTTTCGACAAACAACAAAAAAAACCCCCGCATTTCTGCGAGGGCTATATCATGTAGCGAGGGTTCCACCCCGCCCAACCAATCAAAGACCGGTGTTGACGTCGATCGTGTTGCCTTCTTCAAGCGTCACGTAAGCTTTTTTGACGTCCTTACGCTTGCCCAATTGGCCGCGGAACCGCTTGACTTTGCCTTTGGTGATCGTCGTGTTGACCGACTTCACTTTGACATTGAACAGCGCTTCAACTGCCTCTTTGATCTGAGGCTTGGCCGCTTCGATCGCGACTTCAAAAACCACAGCGCCATTTTCAGACGCCATTGTGGCTTTTTCTGTGATGATCGGCTTGCGGATCACGTCGTAATGTTCTGCTTTGGCGTTCATTTCAAACGAGCCTCCAGAGCTTCAAGACCTGCTTTTGTGATCACCAAAGTGTCACGGCGCAGGATGTCATACACGTTCGCACCTTGGCTTGGCAGAATGTCCAGACCTTCGATGTTACGAGCCGCTTGCGCAAATTCTGCGTTCACTTCTGTACCATCAATGATCAGGGCACGTTTCCAACCCAAGCTGGCAACTTGTTTGGCCAATGCCGATGTTTTGCCCGCAGATTCTGCGGCATCGATCACGACCAATTCGCCTGCTTTGGCTTTCGCTGACAATGCATGCTTAAGACCAAGCTTGCGGAATTTCTTTGTCAAATCATGGCCATGGCTGCGCGGTGTTGGACCTTTGTAGATACCACCTTTGCGGAAGATCGGCGCGTTACGGTCACCGTGGCGTGCGCCGCCGGTGCCCTTTTGGCGATAGATCTTCTTGGTGGAATACGAGGTTTCCGACCGTGTCTTGACCTTGTGTGTACCAGCCTGCGCATTGTTACGCTGCCAGCGCACAACACGGTGCAGGATGTCGGCACGTGGCTCAAGGCCAAACAATGCTTCGTCCAGATCCAGTGTGCCGGCCTTTTTGCCGTCCAGTTTGATCATATCAAGTTTCATGCTTCACCCCCTTCGGCGGGCGCTGCGTCAGTCGGAGCATCTGCAACAGGTGCAGCGTCAGCTTTCAAAGCGGCAGGAAATGGAACTTGGTCCGGGAACGGTTTTTTCACCGCATCCTTGACTGTGACCCATCCACCTTTTGATCCAGGAACAGCACCTTTGACCATGATCAGGCCACGAGATGTGTCCGTTTTGACCACTTCAAGGTTCTGCGTTGTCACGCGGGCAGCACCCATGTGACCGGCCATTTTCTTACCTTTGAAAACGCGGCCCGGATCCTGACACTGACCAGTTGAACCATGTGAACGGTGGCTGATCGAGACACCGTGTGTCGCGCGCAAACCGCCAAAGTTGTGACGCTTCATCGCACCGGCAAAACCTTTACCGATGGATGTGCCTGTCACGTCCACATATTGTCCTGCCAGATAGTGTTCAGCGATGATTTCAGCGCCAACCTCGATCATGTTTTCGGGGTTCACACGGAATTCCGCCAGCTTCCGCTTGGGCTCGACTTTTGACGCCGAATAATGCCCACGCATCGCTTTAGAAACACGTTTCACTTTGGCTGTACCTGCACCAAGCTGAACCGCTGTATAGCCGTCCTTGTCGACCGTGCGCTGTGCCACGACCTGCAGGTTATCCAGTTGCAACACAGTGACGGGGATTTGCTTCCCGTCTTCCATGAAGAGGCGAGTCATACCCACCTTTTTCGCAATAACGCCTGAGCGCATCTGTTCTGCCCTCCTAGCTTACTGCAATTTGATTTCGACATCGACACCAGCAGCAAGATCGAGCTTCATCAGCGCGTCTACTGTTTGTGGTGTCGGGTCCACGATGTCGAGCAAACGCTTATGCGTCCGGATCTCGAACTGATCGCGGGATTTTTTGTCGACGTGCGGTCCGCGCAGAACGGTGAACTTTTCGATTTTGTTAGGCAAAGGAATTGGCCCACGAACCGACGCACCAGTGCGCTTAGCGGTATTGACGATTTCCTGTGTGGACGCATCCAACACGCGGTAATCGAACGCCTTCAGGCGAATACGAATATTTTGGCTTTGAACTGCCATTTTTTCTTGTCCCTTATCGGGTTAAAGCGGAGAGGAAGAGCAGCGGTATTGCCGCCCTTCGTCGCGCCAAGCTTTCAAATCAAGGCTTGGTTTTCCGAGCCCTGACGACCAAATCGATTACTCGATGATTTTGGACACAACGCCCGCACCAACTGTGCGGCCGCCTTCGCGGATCGCAAAGCGCAGACCGTCTTCCATGGCGATCGGTGCGATCAGCTCAA
>JBDVKF010000009.1:0-66665 GCA_039960995.1 Paracoccaceae bacterium
CGAGCATTGCCAATCTTCTCGGCGTGCTGGAGCACTTTAAGTTTGCGCTGAATGTCGCGTTCTTCGTTCGACATGAATACTTCCTCCATCCCAAATCAGGGAATTTACAAGAAGTGTCCCGAGAGTCTGTACATACCTACAGTCGGCCAATACGTCATTCAATTCGGAACGTTTCATGTTCTAGCTTTCCAATTCATTGGCCCAAGGTGGATTTGCCCCGGCACGGGAAACTGTGATTGCCGCAGCGCCAGAGGCGAAATCAAGAGCCGCGCGCCAGACATCTGCAGGTGCTGATTTTAGTTCGGATTTTTTCAATTTGCCTTGGACTTTCAAAGAATGCAGCACGCCTGCATTGAACGTGTCACCTGCACCCACAGTGTCAACAACGTCGACTGATCTGGAAGCGACAAAGACAGGATCTTGTCCGGCTCTGATGGCACTTGCGCCCTTGGCACCTTCTGTGAACAAAACAACACTTGGTCCGGCATCAAGCAATTGCGCGATAGCGTCTTGTACGGACCCGGTATCCGGCACGAGCCATTCCAGATCTTCATCTGAAACCTTGATGATGTCCGTGGCTGCCAACATGCGCTGTAAACGTGCCCGGTACGTTTTTGGGTCGTTGACGAATCCGGGCCGGACATTCGCATCCAACATACAAATGACGTCATCGGGCCGGTTGACGCATAGATGCGCCAGCGTGTCGGCAATGGGTGTCGGAATGAGGCTGATACCGCCAAAGACCATCGTTTGAACCGTATCGGGAAGGGCGGGCAAATCCGGCACGCCAATCATGCGCAAGGCAGAACCTTCGTCTTCAAAGCGATATTGTGCCTGTCCATCAACCAAAGTTACGACAGCCAATGTGGTCGGGCGATCGGATCGGATGCAATGGGCGCTGGATACATGAGACGCATCCAAATGCGCTTCGATTTGCTGGCCATATGCGTCAGATGACAAGCCGGTCAACAAACCTACTTCTGCACCCAAGCGCCCCAACGCTACGGCAGTGTTCAATACGGACCCACCAACAAGTGGCAGCGGCGTATCGTTTTCGCCGGGCAACAGATCAATCAGGGCTTCTCCACAACACAGTATCATTGGCGATCTCGCTTCGTGTGACGTTTCGTTCGCTACTTATGATATCGCTAACACAAAGTACAAGCCCACCTTATCCATGAACGTTGGTCATTCACAGTTGTAATGCACCGGCGTGATTCCAGGCAGTGTATCGAGGTCTTTTGAATTTATTGGAATGCGGTCACTTTGAGTGTGTGTTTATGTCTGCGCAAAGGTGAATACAGCCAATCCAACGACCATCAACATTGCCAAGCTCATGCCGATGTTAATGGCGCGGTGCGTTCGATGCGGCAGGTCAAGCTGCCCCAATGTGACGCCAAGCCACAACCAAAGGAAGTGAATTGGTATCCAGATCGCGTTGAACATAATGAATTTTAGGATCACTTCGGTCATCAAACTGGACGGGAAAAAGTTGAAGCCGGAAAAGATCGCTGTGTTCACGGCATAGGCTTTGGGATTGATGATCTGTAGTGCCAAACCACCCATCAATCCGGGCGGCTCACGAGCTTCGATGAATGCGATACGCGACCCTGCTGTCGCAATCCGGAAGGCGAGGTACAGCAAATAAGCCGTTGATGCGATGAATAAAACGGTGCGAATGCGCGGGTCAGCTATGATAATTGCGGCAAGCCCCGAAACCGTAGCCAAAGCGACAAGGTTATGACCCAGAAAGAGGCCTGTCAGGTAATGCACGCCTTGCTTGCGGCCAAAGGCAGAACCAACGCCCGCCAAGGACAAAACACCGGGGCCCGGCGTGATGATCAGGAAAAAGACGGTCGCCGCGAATACTAGCATACGGATTCGGCCATCGCCTGCGCGGCAATTGCCAACTTGGTCACAGTGAAGGGATGCGCCTGGGGCATTGCTGTTTCTGTGCGCTCCAAAATGTCATTGGCCAATCTAGAAAAGAAAGGAAGGTCCGCCTTGGCAGCGTCAAATCGTTCAAGGCGGGTTCCGTTGACCAATAAGACATGATCCGTTCCATTAGGCCCGCCGATGTCGACATATTTACGCAATTCAATCGATCCTTTTGTCCCAAGGACAAAAAGACGTCCATCGCCCCATGTCGGCAAAGCATCGGGTGTAAACCAATCAAGCCGTACATACCCATGAGCTTGCCCGGATTTTAAGGTCATTTGCCCAAAATCCTGAAACCGAGGCGATAGAATGCACTCGACAGACGCAGAAACGATTTCAGCGTCGGTTGAACCCGTTAGGTGTAAAAACTGATCGATTTGATGAGATCCAATATCCGCTAAAATGCCACCGTTTTTCGTCCGGTCCCAAAACCAATCGGGACGGGTCGGGGCGTTCAAGCGGTGTGGCCCGATTCCTAATGTTTGGATGACTTGGCCAATCTCTCCAGCGGCCACCATTTCTGAGGCGAGCGTGACGGCGGGCACCTCAAACCGTTCTGAAAAGTCCACAGACCAGATGCGTTGCGTCGTCGCTTGGGTCGCGTGTAAATTAATCAAGTCTTCATTTGTCAGACATCCGGGTTTGTCAGACAAAACATCTTTGCCTGAATGCATGGCTCGAATTGCGATTGCGGGACGATCTGACGGGACTGCGGCCGTTAAAATGATGTCGATCTGGGAATTGTCAAACAATTGATCCGCATCGTGGACGTGACCGTCTTCACCAAAGCGTTCGATAAATCCGTCCAAGGTTCCGGGGGCGCCGTCTGTCCACCAACCGACAAGCTCTCCACCGGCGTGCTGCATATGTTGAACCATCGTATAGATGTGCCTGTGGTCGATGCCCACAACACCCATACGAAACCTAGACATGTGTCGTTTCCACCGGAATGATATGGCCAGACTTTGAGGATGCATGAATGGCATCAATCAGTGCATGAGCAGACAGGGCGGACCGGCCCGTTATTGATGGCATGCGTTTATGTTGAATGGCGTCGGCAAAATCCTCGATGACCGATTGATGCCATGCGTGTGAAAAGGCCATTGGATCCGCGCCACCGCCTGTGTCTGCTTTCCCTTGTCCAAAACTCTCTGGTTCTTTGCCATGTAGTTGGACAACCAAACTGTCAGCTGACAGCGTCGCTGTTCCACGCGTTCCGTTCAACACAAGCATTTCCGACCCACCCGGATAATGTGTGACCGAAGCAACGAGGGTACCAATCGCGCCGGATGTGAAGTTTAAAACAGCGCCCGCAAAATCTTCAGCCTCCATTTGGTGAATAGGCGACGTTTTGGTGAGGCCAACAACATGCGCCACTGGGCCACATAGCTGTATCATAAAATCGATCTGGTGGATGGCTTGCGTGATCAAAACGCCGCCGCCGTCGCGCGCGAATGTTCCACGTCCGGGCGCATCATAATAGGATTGGTCACGCCACCATGGGATCCGTAATTCGACCGTCGCGATGTCACCCAGCGTGCCAGTTTGCACAATGCGCATCAATTCTTGCGCTGCCGGTCGCATGCGATGTTGCAAAACAACGCCAAGGGCGAGGTCCGCAGTTTCGTAAATCTCCACAACACGCGTGGCCTGTGCCGTATCGCGTTCAATTGGCTTTTCCATCAAAATCGGAATGCCTGCCTTGGCCAAGCGTTCCACATACGACAGACGCGCATCAGGAGGCGTGGCTAGAATGACAAAATCGGGCCGATCACTGATAAGGGTCTCAAGGCTGTCATATGCCTTGAGACCCCCAAATTTTTCCGCGAAAGCCCGTGCTTTGTCAGCGTTTCGCGCCATGACACCACACAGCTCGACTTTGCCTTGCATTTCTCTCACAGCTGTTGCGTGCATGTCCGCGACCATGCCAAGCCCTATGAGAGCGGCGCGCATCACTGTTGTTTCTTGTCTGGACGCGGCAACAATGCACCACGGTGCCCGATGACTTTTTTGGCCATCTCATGCCCCGCACAAAGGCAATCCGAATGTTCGGCACCTGTGAGCAACGCACTAAGATATCCGGCGTTGAAACTGTCGCCGGCCGCCGTGCTGTCGACAACCTTGTCGGCGGGTTGGCAATCGGGTGCGGCACTTCCATCCAATGCTGCGGGACCTTGTGAGCCTCGTTTTAACGCGCCGCTGCGAACGCCCCAATTGTTCAATCGGGCGATGACCGCGTCGCTATCTGCGTCACCAAAAATCGCTTGCTCGTCATCGACGCTGGGTAGACCAATATCCGCTTGGTTCCAAAAGGCTTTGATGGTGTCTTGGGCTTGCGCCTGATTTTCCCACAACCGAGGACGATAGTTGGAATCAAATGCGAACCGACCACCTTGCGCACGATAAGATTTGACCCAGTCCAAGAAGCGCGTCCGGTCTTCGGACGGCAAGATCGCAACAGAGATTGCAGAGGCATAGACCACATCTGCTTTCATCATCTCATCGAGATCAATGGAGTGACCTGACAACATCTGCGTCGCAGCAGACGCGCTACGCCAATATGAGAAACTGCGTTCCCCGTGATCATCCGTTGTAATGGCGTAAAGACCGGGTTCGCGTGCGTCGTCACGCTTAATTAGATCCACACCTAAGTCTTCGTCACGCATCATATTGATCATGCGTTCAGAAAAGGCGTCTGTTCCCAGTTTTGTTGCATATTCGATCTGCAATTGCGGCGCTGCACGTTTGAGATAAATCGCGGTGTTCAAAGTGTCGCCAGCAAATCCGACTTGTGCATTGGGGTCATTTGATTTGCCCAGCGACAGTTCGACCATCGCCTCTCCTATGCACACAACTCGTAAATTCATGATGTTCTCCGTTTTAGAACAATGTTTTCCCGCCACCAGATTATGAGGCCGGACAAAACGATGATGACAGCGCCAACCAGTGTCGACGCCGATGGTAAGTCACCCCAGACCAAATAACTTGATAGGCTGAGGTATAAGATAAAGCTGTATGAAAAGGGCATCAACACGCTCGCGGGGGCGAATGCATGTGCGCGGGTGAAAATTTCGTGACCAGCCCAGGCCCAAGCCCCCAATCCTATCATCAATGCCCAATTCAAGGTGCTTTCGGGCAATTGCCACGAAAAGATGAGAAATGGGAAGAGGACAAGTGTGCCGAACCCGCCCACGAACATTTGCATGGTTTGTGGCGTCACCTGATTTGACAGTTTTCGCGTGATTATCGAAAAAAGCGCCATTGCTAAGGCATTATAAACGATGATCAAAGCCGCGGGGTGAAACGTATTTCCAAAAGGTTGGATGATCACGAGAACACCGGCAAACCCCATCAAAATCGCACCCCAACGCCATCGACCAATTTGTTCGCCTAAAAGCGGCACAGCCAGAAGCGCCACAAATATTGGCGCAGAAAACATAATCGACGCAGTCAGAGGCAAAGGCAAAAACCGCAACGCGTAAAAGTTCAATACGGTTGCAGAGGCGAGCAACGCGCTTCTGATCGTCAACAACACAAGCTGTTGACGTGTCAGAACGGGCAGAGGCCCGAAATTGCGTAAGCTCAGCGCGCATGTGATGGCAAACTGGCCTGCATACCGAGCAAAGGCCAATTGCAGGGCTGGAAGACCTGCAAGAACCAACCACTTCACAGATGTATCGACCAAGGAGAAAAACCCCCAGGCCAAGAGCATCATGATCATGCCCAATTCGATACGATCCGCAACAAATGATGGTGTCGGGGTATTCACCCTTTGAAACGCTCAACGTAGAAATCAACCATTTCAGCGACCATTTGATCCGCCCGACCGTTATCTCTGGCCGTCTCCAAGGCTGATTTTGTCGATGCGGACATAATGGATTGGACCCCAAGGCCATCGGCCATTTGTCCGTAATACCCGACATCTTTGGCTGCGTTTCGAATGCTAAAGGCAAGCTTGGTTGCGTCGCCTTCCAAGCCATATGCGCTGACGAAATCCATCATGCTCGAATGTAGAGGACCCGCAGCAACAACATCGTACAATGCCTGACGCGATACGTCTGCTTTGTCTGCCATGGCAAAGGCTTCGGCCATAGCATTGGCGACCGTCATACCAAAGAAGTTGTTGATCAGCTTGATTGTATGCCCTGTTCCCAAAGCGCCCAAGTGAAAGACATTTTCGCCAAGGTCCTGCAGAACGGACTGCACAGAGTCAAACGCGGCCTTGTCACCTGCGCACATGATATTGAGCATGCCGTCCAAGGCATGGCTGGGCGTACGTCCCAATGGGGCATCCAGCATTGTTGCGCCGCATGCCGCTACCTCAGCGCCAAGCGCTTTTGTCGATCCGGGCAATGACGTTCCAAAGTCGATGACGACTTTTCCGGCCTCAAGGCCCGCGATAACGCCGTCTGCGCCGCGCATGCGGCCTTCGACGTGATCTGACGTGCCCATGCACAGCATGACAATATCAACGGCTTCGGCCAAAGATTTGGCGTCTGCAGCTTCGGTTGCGCCGCGTTCCAGTGCCTTGTCCATCTGAGTCCGATCGCGGTTGCCCAGAACGGAAACCGAGTAGCCTTTGTCTTGCAAACGCGAAACCATCGCGCCGCCCATTAGTCCGAGGCCGATGAAACCGATTTTCTTCATTTTAGTGTCTCCTTTGAGGATGTGGTTGGAAAGGCCCGTTTCATCAGGCCTTTTTGAATCTCGTGGATTGAGATTGGAACATCATGCCGCTTGGACAGCCATTCTGATGACATCTGGTTTACACCACTGAAAACGCTTTGTGATTGCGTCAGCATTTCAAGTGTCATTGCGATGTCCTTTCCTGTCCATGTGCGCGTTGAGGTTCAAGCAAGTTTGTTGTGATCAAGAGGTTTACAAAATTGGTCGAATGACTTTGCAAATTTTGTGACCACGAAAGATGTGTAGCGTAACGATTTGTTTTTGTTCCATTTTAGATAAGTGTGAGAGTCAGTGATTTTGGTTTTACGCGCGGCTCAACGCATGGAAGCAGGCAGGGTGGCCTGCTCAATTTTAAGGGTTGCGGCAAGGGATGCTCGACCTTCTTGCCCCGTAACAAGTGGCGGCGCACGTCCTGTGATCACATCTGCAAAATGTTCCAATTGGCGGACCAAAGGCACGCCGGACGGAGCCTTGTTTTCTGTCGTAACCGGGCGATCATTCCAGGTCTCGGCACCGCTCCAAACACGCAAGGACGGGAATTCGATCCCACCCATTGTACCGGAAATACGCAAACAATCCTGAGCCGTGTGTGGGATTGCGGGGCTTTCACCGGTGCCCGCTTCAAAACCCCAAGGTGTCGGGGTCGTATCGGCGAAAGCAATCGTCACCAAGCATCCCGAAGAAAACCGCAAGATCGCCCCACCACTTTCTGTGCGTTCAGTTTGGCGGATCGCGTTCGATCCCAACCCGATGACCTCAACAACATCCCCAAACAGCCAGCGTAATGTGTCCACTTCGTGGATAAGGTTCTGTTTGACAGGAGCGCCATTCATTCCTGCCCGCCAAGGAATGTCGAAATAATCATCCGGTTTGCGCATACACCAAATCAGTTGGGCCACGACGGGTTGGCCAATGTGGCCATCGGATAGGAGGCTTTTAAGCTTTGCGACATGCGGGTGATGGCGTCTGTGATGACCAACCAAAAGATGTTTGCCTGCCGCCTTGGACGCTGCAATCATCCGGTCCGCTTCCTCAAGCGTTTCAGCTATCGGTTTTTCGACCAAAACATGCAGCCCTTTTTCGAAGGCGGCTTCTGCCAATGCACAATGCGTGTCAGTTGGAGTCGCAATGATGATTCCGTCCGCAGGCACATCAACATTTTCGATCCGATCAAAACCGGGCGCAGTGGGATGCTGCCGTCGGTCGGGATCAGGGTCAACAATGCCTGCCAATTCAAAATCGGGGTGTTCTTCGATATGGGCTAGATGCCTGTGCCCGATCAGGCCTGTGCCTGCGATCAATAATCGGGTCACATTACGGCTCCGATTTGCCAAGGCACAAATTCATAGTCGCCCAAGCCTTGCGCCTCTGATTTTGACATTTCACCGCTCGCGATGCGCAAGAACATCTCATAAATTTCGCGCCCTTTTTCTTCGACGCTGACCCCTTCGGACAAGATGGTTCCTGCATTGACGTCCATGTCATCCTGCATGCGTGTGAACATGTCGGAATTGGTGGCAACTTTGATTGTCGGCGCGGGTTTGGATCCAAATGCTGAACCGCGACCTGTTGTGAAACAGACCAGATTACAGCCGCTCGCAATTTGGCCAGTGACAGATGCAGGATCGTAACCGGGGCTGTCCATGAACGCGAACCCTTTTGAGGTGATGCTTTCCGCGTATTTGTAAACGCCGGTTAACGGTGTTGTGCCGCCTTTGGCCGCTGCACCAAGGGATTTTTCCAGAATGGTCGTCAATCCACCCTTCTTGTTTCCCGGTGAAGGGTTGTTGTCCATCGTCCCTTTGTTGCGCGCTGTGTAATCTTCCCACCAGCGGACAAGCGACACCAGCTTTTCCCCTGTTTCAGTATCCGCTGCGCGTCGTGTCAATAAATGTTCTGCGCCGTAGATTTCAGGCGTTTCGGCTAAAACTCCGCTGCCGCCTTGGGCGATCAACAAATCGCACGCATAGCCCAATGCAGGATTTGCCGTAATGCCGGACCATGCGTCCGATCCACCACATTGCAAGGCAACTGTCAGTTCAGACACAGGGCAGGGTGACCGCGTGGCCAGATTGGCCACGGGCAACATTGCGCGCACCTTTTCAACGCCCAAATCAATTGTGCGTTGCAAGCCCGCTACATTTTGAATGTTCATCGTATGAAACAAGGGGCCTTGTTTCAGCCCATACGCTTCAAGAAGCCAGTCGATTTGGTTCATTTCGCAGCCAAGGCCAACCATCAGGACACCCGCATGGTTTGGGTGCTTCGCATAGCCCCACATAACGCGTTGCAAGGCTTCGAACCCTTCGCCGTCACCGGCCATGCCGCATCCGGTTCCGTGGACAAAAGCAACGACACCGTCAACATTTGGATAGCTCGCCAATTCGTCTGGGCCAAAGGCGTCAGCAATGCGACGCGCCGCCGTCGCCGAACAGTTTACGGACGTGACAACGGCAATGTAATTGCGCGTTCCCACTTGGCCATTTTCGCGCTGATAGCCCATGAACGTATCTTCGCGTTTCACCTCAACAGGGCGCAGGTCCGTGCCATATTCATAATCTGCATCGGTATTGCGGAAGGTGACATTATGCGTGTGAACGTGATCACCGGGCGCAATGTCTGCGGTGGCGTAACCTATCACTTGTGCGTATTTGCGCACGGGTTCATTTGCGGCAATCCCGCATGTCGCGATCTTGTGTCCAGAAGGAACAATAGCAGAGCTTTTTACGTGCTCAATCGCCGTATCAATTGCCAGTTGCCGCGTTGCAGTCACGACATTATCTGATGGATCAAGGCGCACGAAAGGCCGCATCTGTTTCCCTATTATTTAAGCGCAGGCTGGCGCGTCTGAGCGCCAACGGTGAATTTCGATGTGTTCGTTTTGCGCGCATTCCGCGCGGGCGGTTTCCCACAATGCACGCCAGTCTTGCCAAGCATTCAGAACGGCGTCGGGACGTTTTGATGAGCGCGCCAAAAAACTAGGAAAATGCGAACGACCCGAAGGTTGCCCCGCTGTATTGTAACGCAAATCAAAGGACCAGCGGATGCCGTCAGAGATATTTGCGCGCGAGGCATGTGGCACAAGCGGATGAAGCAAAACAATGCCACCGGCCGGTACAGGCAACGAGAGGGCATCGTTTTCGTCGATATACCCAGATGCAATCGCTGTTTGGCGTTGCGGGCAATGTGGAAGAATGTCCTGTGCGCCTGAAAAAGGTCTGACTTGAAGGCATCCGTTTTTAATCGTGGCATCCGTTATGGCCAACCAAACGGTGACCATATTGGTGTCATCGGCATCTTGATGACCAACAGCGCGATCCTGATGCCAATCAGTCGACGTTATGTGCGCGCGCGCTTCTGTCTCGCGTAAGTTTTGGGAAGGAGGTTTGATCCGCACGTGTTGGATTGGATTGGATTCGATTTCCGGACCCAAAACGCTTTCGACGATATCCAGGATTTGCGGTGCGCGCACCATATCAAATACAGCTGGGCCAAAATGCATCGGCGTGTCCGCTTGAATGCGATTGCCTGGTAACGAGATGTCCATAGGTTGAAACCAGTCAAATCCAGCTTCGTAAGCTGTGATCAATTGCTTTTCAAAACTGTCAGTCGTCACATGATCAAGGCCCCAATCTTTGATCAGTCCCAGCAACAAGTCAGCGTATTCTGTCCGAATACGCGCCAACAGGTCCTTTGGCAGAACATCTGGCAAGACCAGATAACCGTCTTGGTTGAAGGTTTCTATTTGATCGGGGGCCAACATTCTTCAGCTCAATTCAGCAGAATTTCAATGATCGGCGGCCAGATCAAAAGCACGCTTAATGCGATGAGTTGGATGCCGATAAAGGGAAGAAACCCCTTGAAAATATCTGTCAGGCTGATGTGAGGCGGGGCGACTGATTTCAAGTAAAACGCCGCTGGCCCAAAGGGAGGTGACAAAAAGCTGACCTGCATGTTCATACAAAAGAGAACACCAAACCACACCGCCAGATATTTTGGCTGCAACTCGCCGAGCAGTCCGATTTCTTCAATCGGGAGTCGTTGCACAATTGGAAGGAACACAGGGATGATCAAAAGAACGATCCCGACCCAATCCATGAATGCGCCCATGAACAACAAGATCAGCATCATAACCAGAATGATCCCCATAGGCGGAACATCAAGCCCGACCACCAGATCCGCCACAAAGACCGGGCCGCCTGCAATGGTATAGGCCCCAGCCAACGCCGCTGCCCCGATGGTCACCCAGATGATGGTGCCGGTTGATTTCAGTGTCCGCATCAGGGAATCCCAAAGCAAATCCCAAGAGGCTTCACCGCGCAAAGCGGCCATAACCAGCACGGCGAATGCGCCCATACCTGCGGCTTCGGTGATGCCTGTGATGCCCATATAGATTGAGCCCAACACAACGCCGATGATGATAATGGGTGGCACCAGCCCCTTGCCCATGCCCCAGCCTTTTTTGGTCCGCTCAAGGCCAAAGACGAAGAACATCAGGAATAGCGCAACAGCAATCGTACCTAAGAACCATGGTAGGTAATCCATGGTTCCAAATCGGATGGGGTCGCCCGTGTTCGAGGCATTCTGCCCAGAGTATTCAAAGAACAACACACGAGCTGCAAAAAAGCTCCATGCGCCGGTGACGACCACAGATAGGAAACCGCCGAATAGCATCCATTTTTCCAGACCTTCGGGTTCACCGGGAATTGGATCAGGCAATGGCGCATCTTGGGGACGCAGCCGCGTACGTACAAGAATGTAGATAATAAAGAATGAGGCCAGCATGAAGCCGGGCAGGAAGGACGCGGTGAACAGCGCTTTGATCGAGGTTTCCGTCACCAATCCGTAGATGATCAACACGATGGAAGGGGGGATCATGGTGCCCAAGGACCCCGACGCACAGATCGTACCGATGGCAAGGTTTTGATTATACCCAAGGCGTAACATTTGGGGCAGGGCGATCAGACCCAAAAGAACCACCTCACCGCCAATGATACCTGACATCGCGGCCATGATCACAGCCATCAAAGACGTTACCACGGCGATGCCACCGCGGGTGCGGTTCAGCCAGACATTCAGCGAGGAATACATATCCTTTGCGATGCCTGAACGTTCCAGCAGGGCTGCCATAAAGATAAACAGCGGAATGGATATCAGGACATAATCCGTCAAAAGCCCATATATCTTTTGTGACAGAATATTGAGAGGCCCCGATCCCGGTCGTCCGGTCAAAATGCCGTCTCCAAAGGTCCAAGGCGCCCAAAGCAAATCGGGTTCGAATTTCATGACCAGCACAAGCACGGCAAGAATAGCTGATGCAAAACCCAGCGGCATACCGATGGCCAGCAACACCAATAGCCCTAAAAGCAAGATCAGTGAGATCGTTCCGATATCCATATCGATGTGCCCCTAATCGTCCGCGCCGACGGCTTTTTTCAACCGTTGGATTTCGTCTTCGTCAATGTCGTCGGCTGCGGTGTGAATCACAGGTTCGTTGTTCCAATCCGAGATCAGGTTGATGACGGATTGTATGGCCACCAACGCAACGATAAGCAAAACCATTGGCTTGAGCGTGGCGGGGATCGGCGGATCAAACGCCGTGCCGAACGTTTCCCAGCGGCCAAATTTGGCGAAGGCTTCGCCGTAACCGCCGTAAATCAAGAAGAAGGCAAATGCGACGATCAGCAGGGTCGAGATGACATCACATATCCGCTGCAGCCAGCGCGGAAACATGTCGTAGATCAGATAGATGCGTATGTGGGATCGTTGCTGCATCGCATAAAGCCCGGCGCACAGGAACACAAATCCCGCCAGCCATAAAGATAGCTCGTTGGCCCAAAGTGTCGGCGCTTCGAACACATAGCGCAGCAGAACTTCGTACAGCATCACGCTGGTTAATATTACAATCAAAACCATCGTCACCCGCCCGATGAAGACGGCGGCACGATCAGCAGCACGCCAGCTTTCGTATTCCATCGGTGCATGCCGAACGGTGCGGATGCCCAGCAAAAGAAAGACAGGCAAACCGATCAAGGCAAAATAATCGATCCAATCAGCGACACCGCCAAACGGGCCACTCATGTTTGGCGTGACGTCATTGCGCAGGTGCAGGCCTCTGAGATTATCCGACGCGCTGGACTCTCCTGCAGACCAATCAAGAATGAATGCAGGTGCATGCCAAGCCAACCAAGCCGCGCAGATGATAAACAATGTGGGCGCGATGACCTCGACAGCTTTTACATGTTTTTCCATCAATCCCCGTCCCAAAGATATTCTGTTCTTAGTCGTCTCAGTGAAAACCGTCCCGCCACCCAAATGGCTGGCGGGACGTTATTTTAACCACAGTTCTGGTGCGGTTTAGTCAACCAAACCCAACTGTTGGAGATAGCTCCGGTGGCTGGCAACAAGCGCCTTGGCCTCAGGAGTTGTTGCGAAATCGTCCCAAGCGCCTTGTGCAGCGTTGCGGAACTTTTTCAGCTCTTCAGGCGACCACGTGTGAATTGTCACGCCGTCGGCTTTCAGGGCTGCCAAGGCTTCTGTGTTGGCAATCTCGGTTTGCAACGCAGTCTGCAGTGCGAGGCTTTCCATGCCGATCGACAAGATACGGCGATGGTGCTCTGGCATGCCGTCCCAAACGTCTTTGTTACACGTCAGGTGATCAGAAGGCATTGAGTGAAAGCCGGGATAGTTCGCGTGCTTGGCGAGGTCATAAAGGCCAAGACCTTTGTTGTTGGCCAAACCAGACGCGTCAGCGCCGTCAATGATACCTGTTTCAAGCGCCGTAAAGATTTCAGTGAAATCCATCACAACTGGCGATGCGCCAAGGCGTTCAAAAATCATCGTTTCCATGCCCGGAGGCGACCGGAATTTCCAACCTTCAAGGTCTGCTGTCGACGCGATTGGGCGTGTCGAAGCAAAGCTTTCCTGTCCATAGACCCACCAGCCGACAAGCTGCATGCCATAGAGGTTGTAAAGTTCCTGAGCTGCCTCAAGGCCGCCCGCATAGTACAGCCAGCTTAGCTGCTGATACGGGGTGTCGTAGCCACCCATGATGTCGCCCACGAATTGGAACGCG
The DNA here is from genome assembly GCA_039960995.1 of Paracoccaceae bacterium. Lineage (GTDB taxonomy): Bacteria > Pseudomonadota > Alphaproteobacteria > Rhodobacterales > Rhodobacteraceae > JABSSA01. Next base: position 13,700 of record JBDVKF010000009.1, read on the forward strand.
GGGTTTTTACCGGTCTGGTAACCGCCGCCGTGCATTTCGCAATCCAGAATGCCTGTGGCAGCCGCATCAAACCCTTCGACGGATTTAACGACTGAGGACGACCAGAACATTTCGATGTTGATCTCGCCATTTGACATGGTCTGAACGTTGTCGATGAAGGTCTGGATCAGTTTGCCGGAATTGTTTTCGGGCGTGTAATGCGTTTGGACGCGTAGGTTGGTTGTAGCGTGGCCGTCGGCCAGTACACCCGTAGCTGCGATCGCTGCAGCCGCAACGGCTGTTGCAGCGGTTTTTACGAAATTCATTTGTTTCCTCCCAGATGTGTTGCGCACAACCAAGCGGTTTTCCCGTTCTAAGGCCCTGCGTCTGAAACATGGTAACGCCGAGAATAGATTCGGCCAAACGAAAAATTGAAAATAATAGAAATTTTGAAATTATGTCGACAAATCATGATTTTTCATTATTGTGAGTCGGGGTGGAGAGTGAAAATGAGAATGGAAACCCCCGAAATCTACGAGAAGTTGCAACGAATGTTGACGACTGCTGGTTTTGTGCCGGGACAAAAATTGAAGCCGTCGGATTTACAGGGTGAATTCGGATGTTCGGCCAATACGATTCGCGATGTATTGCTGCGGCTGTCCACCGTTGGACTGGTGCAGTTTGAGATGCAGCGCGGGTTTCGCGTGGCTGAATCCTCGCCTGAGAAACGTAGTGACATCGCGCGCTTTCGAACGATTTTGGAACAAGAAGGTGCGGCGGCGTCTATGAAGCACGGCGGCGTCGCTTGGGAAGCGCGCTTGTCCGCGTCTCATCATAAACTTGTACACATAGAAAAGCAGATATCGCGCGATGATATGACGGACGGGCATATGGTTCTCTGGTCAGATGCTGAACGCGAATTTCACGAGACCATTATTTCAGCCTGTCAGTCCCCGATCCTGATCTCGAATTACCAAAGTATCTATTTGCAATTCAGACAACAAATGTTGGTTGGCGAACGAGAATTTTCGCAAGGGTATTTCGAAGCGATCATCGCCGAACATCAGTCCATACTTGATGCAGCATTGTCTGGTGATGTGGCGGCCTGCAAGCAGTCCATCTATGATCATATGAAACGCAATTTCTAAGTTTTCGGAAGGTCGTCTTCCAAATAGATGTCGATGATGTCGCGGAAGGTTTCTTCTGATTTAAACCCCAGCTCGATGGCGCGCTCAGGGTCGAAGTTGCGTGGCCAATTTTTTACGATTGAAATGATCGTTTCATCGGGCTCGTGGCGAATAAGGTCGACTGCCTTTCGCCCTGCAACTGTGCGCAACGCTTCTATTTGTTCTTCGACAGTGCAAGACAAGCCCGGCATCGATAACGCACGGCGTTCCTGTAGATCATTAAGATCCATCGTCGCCGCTTGTCGCAAAAACCGCACGGCTGATCGGGGTGATGCATGCCAATGTCGCACGTCAGTGCTGACCGGCAAAATTGCAGGTTGACCGTTTAAGGGTTCGCGGATGATCCCAGAAAAGAAACCTGAAGCTGCTTTATTCGGTTTGCCGGGGCGCACGCAGATCGTCGGCAACCTGATCGACACTCCATCCACAGCGCCTTTGCGGCTGAGGTCGTTCAACATCAATTCGCAAACGGCCTTTTGTGATCCGTACGACGTTTGAGGCGCCGACAGGAACGTGTCGCCGATTTTGTCGGGGAAGGGGGCGCCGAAAACTGCGATCGATGACGTGAACACGATCCTTGGGCGCCAATCGCCACCTTTGGCTTGCTCTGCGCGAATGGCCTCAAGAAAGGTCCAGAAAGGCAACATGTTTGTTTGCCACCCTTTGTCGTAATCCGCCTCAGCCTCGCCAGAGACGATGGAAGCCAAATGGAAAATCGTGGCCGGGCGATTTGCCAAGAGATTGGGCCAGATGCTTGCATCCGTGATGTTGCCAACAACTTGGGAACCGGGCGCACTTGCGGGCGGGAAGGCCATATCGAATAACGTGACATCGCCTTGATCGGGCAGGGATTGACCAGCCAAACTTGCGGCAAGCTTTTGTCCAACCATGCCGCCGCCACCAAGAATAAGTGTCCCAGCCATGTTAACGCTCCTTCAATCCGTTGCGATCTCTGAGCTCAAGGTAAAGCCCTGAATGATCCATGTCTCCGCCCTCCATTTCGGTGCAGAACCGCTGGAAACGGTCCCGAATGGATTGCGTTGTAGGAAGCGACAGTCCAACCGAAGCCGCTTCTTCCAATGCGTTATTAAGGTCTTTGACTTGCAGCCTCGACAATCCACCGGGGACAAAATCGCGTGAACTCATCCGTGCGCCATGCTGTTGCAAGATCGTGCTGTCCGCAAATCCGCCACGCAATGCATCCCGTACGGCGTCTGGATCTGCCCCACCTTGTTCCAGCAGCAATGTGGCTTCAGCGACGGCACCAATGGTGACGGCGACAATGCTTTGGTTGGCAAGCTTTGCCAGTTGCCCTGCGCCAGATGGGCCAACCAGCACAGGACGACCCATGGCGGCAAGCACAGGTTTGACCCTGTCAAATACCGCCCCATCCCCGCCGGCCATGATCGCCAGCGTTCCCGATTCTGCACCGCGCGTTCCCCCGGATACGGGCGCGTCAATATGCAAAACGTTCATCGTTGCCAGATCGGCGGCCTGAGCGCGCGCCTCATCTGGTTTTATCGATGCCATTTCAATCCAGACACACCCAGATCGTAAGGATTGACGCAGCGCGGGATCCGCTTGAACCGATTGAGTGGCTGGACCGTCAGACAATATGGATATGACGATATCAGCGTCTGCGACGGCTTGCCCAAGCGAAGTCGCGACGATTGCGCCATCCTCTTTTAGCACCTCTGCCTTGGCAGGGCTGCGGTTCCAAGCCGTCACAGGTATGCCTGCGGCCAAAAGGTTTCGCGCCATGTGTGCGCCCATAAGGCCCGTTCCCAAAAATGTAACCTTGCGTGTCACGCCGTTCTCCCCGATGTTCGCGCAAACACTAGACGCGCCTTTCTGGGTCTACTAGCCCTAGAAAGAGATCGAATAGGAATTTGGGATCGATGTTCCCCAGAGTTTTCGACGGAGATGTAAAGCAAATGACAGGAAGATTAGCCGGAAAACGCGCGCTTATCACGGCTGCCGGACAGGGGATTGGACGCGCAACTGCCGAAGCATTCGTACGCGAAGGGGCGCAGGTGTATGCAAGCGATGTGAGTACCAAGGCGCTTAGTTCCATCGAAGGTGTCGAAGCATTAGAGCTGGATGTTCTGGATGCGAAATCCGTGCAAGAAGGTGTGGCGTTGGCGAACCCAGATATCTTGTTCAACTGCGCTGGGTTCGTGCATCACGGGACTATTTTGGATGCGACCGAGGATGAATGGTCATTTGGGTTTGATCTGAATGTTAAGTCGATGTTGCTTACTATTCGAGCGGCTTTGCCGGCCATGCTTGAGCGGGGCACAGGTTCAATTGTTAATATGTCTTCTGCGGCATCTTCGATAATCGGTGCACCCAATCGCTTTGTTTATTGTGCGACAAAGGCGGCAGTGATCGGGATGACAAAATCTATTGCCGCAGATTATATTTCTCAAGGCATTCGCTGCAACGCGATTTGCCCGGGGACTATTGAAAGTCCCAGTTTGCTCGATCGGATAGAAGCTTTGGGGAAAGAGATGGGCAGCGTTGACGAAGCTCGACAGGCCTTTATCTCGCGCCAGCCTATGGGGCGCCTTGGGACGACAGATGAAATTGCCGCTTTGGCGCTGTATCTGGCATCTGATGAAAGCGCGTTCACAACAGGGCAAACGCATGTCATTGATGGCGGCTGGTCGAATTAAGTTTTACGCGTAAGGTTTGGAAAAAATGACAAAATCACTTAGGTCACAAAAATGGTTCAACAATCCGGATAACCGGGAAATGACGGCTTTGTATTTAGAGCGGTATTTGAACTATGGCCTTACGCGTGAGGAACTTCAATCAGGCAAACCGATTATTGCAATCGCGCAAACGGGCAGTGATCTAAGCCCGTGTAATCGTCATCACGTTGAACTGTCCAAACGCGTTCGCGACGGGATCATTGCGGCTGGCGGCACGGTGATCGAAGTCCCAGTTCATCCCATTCAGGAAACGGGCAAACGTCCCACGGCAATGCTTGACCGCAACCTCGCTTATTTGTCGTTGGTTGAAACGCTTTATGGATATCCGCTGGACGGTGTTGTGCTTAACATCGGATGTGACAAAACCACGCCAGCCTTGTTGATGGCGGCTGCCACGGTGAACATCCCGGCGATTGCGTTTTCCGTCGGGCCGATGTTGAACGGTTGGTTCCGTGGTGAACGTACAGGGTCAGGCACAATCGTTTGGAAAGCCCGCGAAATGCATGCTGCTGGTGAAATTGACGATGATGGCTTTATGGAGCTTGTCGCGTCGTCAACGCCGTCGGTGGGGTACTGCAACACGATGGGCACGGCCACGACGATGAATTCATTGGCCGAAGCGTTAGGGATGCAATTGCCCGGTTCAGCCGCCATTCCTGCCCCATATCGCGAACGCGGGCAAATGGCCTATGCAACAGGTAAGCGTATTGTTGAGATGGTGAATGAGGATATGAAGCCGTCGGATGTTATGACCCGAGAAGCCTTTGAAAACGCGGTTGTTATCAATTCAGCCATTGGTGGTTCGACCAACGCGCCGATTCATTTGAACGGCATCGCTCGCCATTTGGGCGTACCACTGAACAATGACGATTGGCAAAGCCACGGTCACAAGGTGCCGTTGCTGGTCAACTTGCAGCCTGCAGGCGAATACTTGGGTGAAGATTACCACCGTGCCGGGGGCGTCCCAGCGGTTGTCGGTGAGCTTTTGGAAGCAAGATTGTTACCACATCCAGATGCGATCACTGTGAATGGGCAATCGATGGGCGACAATTGTGCGGGGGCGCGCAGCGAAAATCGCGATGTCATCAAAACGGTTGCGGAACCGATGCTGAAAGACGCCGGTTTCTTGAACCTGAAGGGTAATTTGTTTGACAGCGCAATTATGAAAACCAGCGTGATTGGTGATGAATTCCGCAAGCGCTATTTGGAAAACCCGGATGATCCAAACGCCTTTGAGGGCCGTGCGATTGTCTTTGATGGCCCAGAAGGTTTTCACAACCGCATTGACGACGAAAGCGTTGGGATCGACGAGCATTGCATATTGATCATGCGCGGCGCCGGTCCAATCGGATATCCCGGTGGTGCAGAAGTCGTGAACATGCGCCCGCCGTCTTATCTTTTGAAAAAAGGGATCACGTCGCTGCCTTGTGTTGGCGATGGTCGGCAATCGGGTACATCTGGATCGCCGTCCATTTTGAATGCGTCGCCCGAGGCCGCAGATGGCGGCGGGCTGGGACTTGTGGCAACAGGGGACCGCGTGCGGATCGACCTGAACAAGGCGACAGCTGACATGCTTGTGCCAGACGCCGAATTGGACGCACGTCGCGCTGCCTTGCCTGAACGTCCGTTTTCGCCAGAAAGCCAATCGCCTTGGCAGGAAATCTTCCGCGAAAAGGTTCAGCCGTTCTCTGAAGGGATGACCCTGAAAGGGGCCGACGCGTATCAACGCATCGCTGAAAAAGACCTGCCACGCGACAATCACTAACATTGAAAATTAATCGGTTAGACCAAGTGCAAAACATGAATCTGACCAATGCTCATATACGAGGGAGAAGAATAGATGAAACTATGCCGTTTTGGTGAGCCGGGTGCGGAAAAGCCAGGGATGATCGATGCCGATGGTATCTTGCGGGATCTATCTGGCCATGTTGATGATATCGCTGGCGCGACGCTGGGTGATGACTCCATCGCGCGGCTTGCGGCACTGGATGCATCATCCTTGCCGGCAGTCGATGGTGATCCGCGCATAGGGACATGTGTGGGTCAAGTCGGCAAATTCATGTGCATTGGTTTGAACTTTTCCGATCACGCCGCAGAAACTGGCGCAGCCATCCCCGAACATCCGATCCTGTTCCTTAAAGCGAATTCCGCCATTTCCGGGCCATATGACGATGTAATCATGCCACGCGGATCGTCATCGACGGATTGGGAAGTCGAGCTGGGCGTCGTTATCGGCAAAACTTGCAAGTATGTCAGCGAAGAAGAGGCGTTAGATTACGTTGCTGGATATTGCATCTGCAATGATGTCAGCGAACGTGACTTTCAAACCAAATTGACTGGACAATGGACCAAAGGCAAAAGCTGCGACACCTTTGGACCAACGGGCCCTTGGTTGGTGACGCGCAACGAAATCCCAGACCCCCAAGCACTTGGGATGTCGTTGGATGTGAACGGTCAGCGAATGCAGACCGGCAATTCGTCGACGATGATCTTTACGATTGCAAAATGCATCAGCCATCTGAGCCAGTTGATGACGCTGAATCCGGGTGACGTCATTTCGACGGGCACGCCTCCGGGTGTTGGAATGGGGATGAAACCACCAGTCTTCTTGAAAGCAGGCGACACGATGGAATTGAAGATCGAAGGGCTTGGCGTTCAACGTCAAACTGTACGTGCTGATGACTAAACCTCATCTTTTACAGATCGGTGAGATCACCGAACGGATGCGCGCACGGGTTTCCGCTGAGTTCGAAATAACCGAGCTTTTTGCGCAATCGGACCGTGCAGCGTTTCTTGCGGCGCAGGGCGCGGATTTTATCGCCGTATTGACGGATGGTCATTGGGGGGTGCCTGCTGATGTTATATCTGCATTGCCCAACTTGAAAATCGCATCGAGTTACGGTGTCGGGTACGACGCGATCGATGCACCGGAATTGGCAAAGCGCGGCATCATTGTGTGCTATACGCCCGATGTGCTGAATGACGAAGTGGCGGTGACAGCATTGATGTTGTGGTTTGCGGTGTCACGCAAGCTTGTTTCGGCAGATGCTTGGGCCCGGTCCGGCAATTGGGAATCGAATGGGGCGTTCGAACTGACACGCTCTGTGATGAACCGCAAAGTTGGGATTTTAGGCTTGGGCCGCATAGGTCTGACGATTGCGTCGCATTGTCAGACATTTGGTGCAGACATTTCATACCATACGCGTAGCAAAAAAGATGTTTCTTATCAGTATTTTGATAAGTTAACCGATTTGGCGGCACATGTGGATGTTTTGATCGTCATCACCCCGGGTGGTGACGCAACGCGTCTTATCGTGAATGCTGAGGTTCTTGCGGCGTTGGGGCCGGACGGCATTCTGATCAACGTATCGCGTGGATCGGTTGTCGATGAAACCGCGTTGGTGCAAGCGCTGCAATCAGGCGCGTTGGGTGGCGCTGGATTGGATGTGTTTGATGCGGAGCCTCGGATTCCGGATGCCTTGAAGGATATGGAAAACGTGGTTCTGACGCCTCATGTAGGCAGTGCGACGATCGAAACGCGCCAAGCCATGGGGGACTTGGTGTGCGACAACCTTTCACAGTTCCAAAAAGATGGCAGCGTTTTGACGCCAGTTCCGGAATGCGCACATCTGCAGCCCTAAGAGGTTTCTAAAAAACGGACGCTGACCCAGATGGGGTCAGCATCGAGCATGTTTACCGAATGGCGTCTCGCCAAATGGCGATCAAAGGCTTTGCAAGGCTTCCTTCGCCGAAGTTTCTATCCCAGCATAATCACCTGATGCGAGCTTGTCCTTTGGTGAGAGCCAGCTTGCACCCGCGCAAATGACGTTACTTAAGCTAAGGTAATCCGACATTTTTTCTCGCGTGATGCCGCCAGTTGGACAGAACGTCACTTGCGGCAATGGGCCAGAGATCGATTTCAACGCTGATGCACCGCCGCATGCTTCGGCTGGAAAGAACTTTTGCAACGTATAGCCGCGTTCAAGCAAAAGCATCATCTCAGAAACCGTGCTGGCACCGGGAAGCAATGGCAGGCCTGCAGCCTCTGCTGCGTCCAACAATTTAGGTGTTGCGCCGGGGGCTACGCCAAATTCAGCGCCCGCCTCCTTCGCCTCATAGACTTGCTCGGGTGTCAGCAAAGTGCCCGCACCAACAACGGCGCATTCAATCCCTGCCATTGCCCGGATTGCATCCATTGCAACGTCAGTGCGCAAGGTCACTTCTAGCATCGCAACGCCAGCATTTGTCAAAGCTGTGGCCAATGGCGCAGCTTGAGCTAGGTCGGTGACTTCGATGACCGGCACTGCAGGGCAGGCTGAACATAACTTTTGAAGCTGCGGGGTCATTTCTTGTGGGGTCATGACGAACCTCCTGCTGTCACTCACTTGAAATATTTGGGCACCCAATGAACGCTGGAGCATTGAGATGCAAGGGCTGCGACTTCACAACCGGCATTCAATCGACGTAAATCAAGAAAGTCAGGTATTTCATCTGTCCTGCAGGACGCGCTCTAAGCCACTAGTAAATTCATGTGCAAGAAACCGCCTTGACTGCGCGGGGCTGCTTGGATTCCTACTCTGTACATCTTCAAGAGGTTGTGGGGCTATTGCATATTATGATGGAGGTAAGTTATTAATGATAACAATATTTTAGATATCATTATTCACTCATTAATCTGGATGCTATTGCACATCCGAAATACGAAAGATAAGTAACTTTAAAAACTTTCCATAAGTATTTGAAAAAAATCTAAAAATTTATATTTGATGGCAAATTTAGGGCGTGATGATGCAGCGCAGCGCGGTGGAGTCGCAAAGTTGGACGCCGGATCAATATTTGCGCGATCAAATTCAAGCGATCGCTTGAAAACACGCCAGAACCGGATCCCAACCACTTTGATATCGGTTCGACATGTCAGGCCCGTCGTCGCCCATTGCCTCAAAGCCATCGTGAACCAAAGTCAGTACTGTTTCATCGCCTCGCGCTTCAAAATTGACACTGACTTGCGTTGCCAGTTCGCGCGTGCGTCCGACATACCATTCCAAAATCAAGCTGTCTGGAGGAGCCCAAGCACTGAAATGTCCCCAGATGGTTGTCGATCCATCCTCAAGTGTTTCAATGATCTGGCCGTTCAATCTAGGTTCTATTGCCAGTTTCTGCGGACGCTTTTTTTGCCCTGCAGATATCGAATGGCTTTCCACAGGCCACCAATCTGCCAAACCTTCAGTAAAAAGGCGAAAAGCACGGTCTTTCGGCAAAGGAACAACGAGGGATTTATGAATTGGTTGGATGGTCATGGCGTCTCCTGTTCGGAAAGCGATTGTGCGGCATGAGCATAGGCTGCAAACGCATCGTTCCAAAGCGTATCAAGATAGGTGCGCATGTCTGCGATGCCTTGGCGGTTCACCGCATAAATGCGCCGTGTGCCGTCCTGTCGCACATGGACAAGTCCAGCGTCTGACAGGACTTTCAGATGCTGGGAAACAGCAGGGCGTGAAATGGAAAAATGAGAGGCCAAAGATCCTACGGATAAGGGCTTTTGAGCAAGCCGCTGGATGATTTCGTGCCGGTGTTTGTCCGCCAATGCCGCGAATGTTATTGCGTTAGTCATAGCTTACGGTAAGCAAATACTTACCTAAAAGTCAATACAGCTGCTCTTGCAGCCAAACTGCACGGCTACTAAGACTCCGGTAACACTTGCAGCGGTATGGTCTGCTTCAAGAAGAACAGGGTTTAATAAATGCGCGATCCGATCGACACATATATGAATACTTTGGTTCCCATGGTTGTGGAACAAACCGCACGTGGTGAACGGGCGTACGATATTTTCTCTCGACTTTTGAAAGAACGGATCATTTTCCTGAACGGTCCGGTGCATGATGGCATGTCGAGCCTTGTCGTCGCTCAATTGTTGCACCTCGAAGCTGAAAACCCGTCGAAAGAAATTTCGATGTATATCAATAGTCCGGGTGGCGTTGTGACGTCGGGTTTGTCGATTTACGACACGATGCAGTACATTAAACCAAAAGTATCTACGCTGGTAATTGGTCAAGCTGCATCTATGGGGTCGCTTTTGCTGACAGCTGGCAACAAGGGTATGCGGTTCTCGTTGCCCAACAGCCGCGTCATGGTGCACCAGCCCTCGGGTGGCTATCAGGGGCAAGCAACAGATATTATGATTCACGCGGAAGAAACGTTGAAATTAAAGCGACGTTTGAATGAAATTTACGTGCGTCACACTGGCCAAACTTTGAAGAATGTAGAGGCCGCGTTAGAGCGTGACAACTTCATGTCGCCAGAAGATGCAAAAGACTGGGGTTTGATCGACGAGATTGTTGAAAACCGCGTCAAAGAAGATGAAGACGAGAGCTGATAAGCTACTCGTGAGGTGTCATTCCCGTTTTCTGGTTGTGGGAATGGAATGGCTAGCCTAATCTTCAATGGTTAGGTGTGGGGTGAGAACTACGGCGTTGTGCCGGAAAGGAGCCGGTAATGGCATCAAATTCGAGTGGTGAAGGTAAAAACACACTCTATTGCAGCTTCTGCGGCAAGAGCCAGCATGAGGTGCGCAAACTGATCGCCGGGCCAACCGTATTCATCTGTGATGAATGCGTCGAACTCTGCATGGATATTATCCGTGAAGAAACAAAATCCAGCGGGCTTAAGGCCTCGGACGGCGTTCCAACACCGCGTGATATCTGTAAAGTTCTCGATGATTATGTGATCGGTCAGGCGATGGCAAAACGCGTTTTGTCAGTTGCTGTGCACAACCACTACAAGCGGCTTAACCATTCCCAGAAATCCAATGACATCGAATTGGCAAAGTCAAATATTCTTCTGATCGGCCCAACTGGGTGTGGTAAGACTTTGCTGGCGCAGACGTTGGCTCGTATTTTGGATGTGCCGTTCACGATGGCCGATGCTACGACATTGACCGAAGCGGGATATGTCGGTGAAGACGTTGAAAACATTATCCTAAAATTGTTACAGTCGAGCGAGTACAACGTTGAACGTGCGCAACGTGGGATCGTGTATATCGATGAAGTCGATAAAATTACGCGCAAATCTGAAAACCCTTCCATCACTCGTGACGTGTCGGGCGAGGGTGTTCAACAGGCATTGTTGAAGCTGATGGAAGGGACGGTCGCGTCTGTTCCTCCTCAAGGTGGTCGCAAGCATCCGCAGCAGGAATTCTTGCAAGTGGATACGACGAACATCTTGTTCATCTGCGGCGGTGCATTTGCTGGATTGGACAAAATCATTGCTCAACGCGGCAAAGGTTCGGCAATGGGCTTTGGCGCTGAAGTTCGCGACAATGACGAACGGGGTGTTGGCGAAATCTTTACAGATCTTGAGCCTGAAGACCTCCTCAAATTCGGCTTGATCCCAGAATTCGTTGGTCGTCTGCCCGTTTTGGCGACGCTTGAAGATCTGGATCAGGACGCGCTGATCACAATTTTGACCGAGCCTAAGAACGCTTTGGTCAAGCAATATCAGCGGTTGTTCGAGCTGGAGGACACCGCGCTGAGCTTTACGGATGAAGCTTTGGGCGCGATTGCCAAGAGAGCGATCGAACGCAAGACGGGTGCAAGGGGACTGCGGTCCATACTTGAGGACATCCTGTTGGATACGATGTTTGAATTGCCTGGACTAGATAGCGTGACTGAGGTTGTGGTGAACGAAGAAGCTGTGACATCAGATGCAGCACCGCTGATGATCCATGCCGACGCCAAGAAAGAACCGGCGAACGCAAGCTGAGTGAATAAAAAGCCCTGAAAAGCCGCCTTTTAGGCGGCTTTTTTTGTGGCAAAACAGTCTGGGTTTATTGACCTACCGGATTGGGAAAAACTGAATAAGGACGCGACATGCCCATAAAGAGAATACGATCAGGCGGACCATTCGAAGAAAAAGTCGGATATGCACGTGCTGTGGTTACCAATGGTTGGGTTCACGTCGCAGGCACTGTCGGAGAAGGTCGAACCGCAATGGAGCAATGCGCATCAGCGCTTGGAACTATTGAGACCGCTCTTGCTCAGGCAGGTAGTAGCTTTGCTGATGTTGTTCGGGTCACGTACATGCTGCCGGACCGACATGAATTCGAAGAATGCTGGCCTTTGCTGTCAAAGACCTTTGGGGAGAACCCGCCTGCCGCAACAATGATTGAATGTGGACTTATCGATCCAAAATTCCGGATTGAGATCGAAGTCACGGCAATCATTTCCGAAGTCGCCGATGAGTTCTAAAAAAACATGTCTAAATCCGAAGGGTGGGGACAACGGCCAAGCCTAAAAACCGTTCTCTGTATATGTGGTTAGACAGTCAATGACAGTAAACCCAATAAAATCAAAGCCTAAGATAACAATGAAGAAAACAAGTTTGGTAAGTCTTCAGGATTAGATTTTAGACTGTGACAATCAACAAATTCACGTTCTAGTGACGTTAAAACTCGGCGAGATTTAGACAAGTTGACAGCATTTGATGTAACATGCGCGCTCATGTCACTGGACTGCATAGACGGGATCGGGCATATCCTGATCAACAGATCCGGAGAATAAACATGGGCCTTCTGAACTCTTTGCTGCGCGCCGCAACATGGTGGAATGGACAGACTCTTAACACGCAGATTTTCACGTGGCGCAAAGGCGTGAAGGTGGGCGAAGACGGGCAAGGCAATATTTTCTACCGGAATGAAGACGACAGCAAACGCTGGGTCATCTATTCGGGTGAAGCGGAAGCCAGTCGGGTTGACCCGGATTGGCATGGCTGGCTGCATCGGACATGGAATACTCCTCCGAGCGAGGCGCCGCTTCAGCACAAAACGTGGGAAAAACCACATGAGGCTAACCAGACGGGTTCAGTAAGGGCCTATGCTCCACAAGGATCAATCCGGCGCGAGGCACCTGCTGCGCGAAAAGACTACGAGGCCTGGTCGCCTGAATAAGAGAGTCAAATATGAGCAATAACCAAAAAGCAGAAACCGTCGTTGGTGGGTTGGTCTTGGCGGCGGCGATTGGGTTCGGCGTCTATGGTGCGCAGATTGCAGGACTAGGCGATAGGTCTTCAGGGCAGTACGAATTGACAGCGTCATTTCGCAGCCTTGAAGGTGTGGGCGTCGGAACTGACGTTCGCTTGGCTGGTGTGAAAATTGGAACGGTCAATTCTGTCGTGTTGAATTCTGAAACATATCGCGCTGATACTGTGGTCAGCCTTAATCCAGAGACATTAATACCCGATGACAGCGCAATCGTGATTTCAAGCGAGGGACTGCTTGGGGGCAATTTTGTTGAAGTTGTTCCAGGGGGATCACCATTTAACTTTGGTGCTGGCGACGAAATTACAGACACTCAAGGTGCGGTCAGTTTGATTTCGTTGCTGTTGAAATTTGTATCCGGCGGAGACGAGGGATGAGTTTGCGTGCTGTGGCGTGTGCATTGCTTGTAACGGCAAGTGTTGCGAGCGCGCAGGTTCAAACAGGCCTAGGCGATGGGGCTGTTCTCAGAGCTTTGGATAAGTTGTCGGGCAAGGTCGTCGATATTTCGATGCAAGCTGGCAGCGCGGCGCGGTTTGAGGAATTGGAAATTGTTCTGACAGAATGCCGTTATCCAGATGGAAACCCATCAGGTGACGCCTATGCGGGGCTTCACATCAAGCATGGCAAAAAGGACGGGGTTATTTTTTCCGGGTGGATGATCGCGTCATCCCCGGCTTTGAATGCCATGGAACACCCGCGCTACGATATTTGGGTCATGCGCTGCACGATTGCGTCCTGACCGATTTCAACGCGTGAGCCGGTGACAGACATCTTTCGGTGAAGAGGCATCAAAGCGCTGAAAACTTGCTGTTTTTTCAAGGGCTTTTTCTAGAAGTAAGTGATATCGGGCTCGCGGAATTTCGATACCTCCAAGCGAAGCGAGATGTGGTGTAATAAATTGCGTGTCAAAGAGCGTAAACCCAGCACGTCCAAGTAGATCCACACAACCGGCCAGAGCCATTTTTGATGCATTAGATTGACGCGAAAACATGCTTTCCCCAAAGAAGGCCGTCCCAAGGGAAACGCCGTATACGCCACCGACAAGTTTTTCAATGTCCCACACTTCGAATGAATGGGCGCGTCCGCGGGTAAAAAGAGCTGAATATGTCTGTGCAATATCTGCGTTGATCCAAGTTTCTGAACGATCTGCACACCCGGCCAAAACCGCGTCAAACGCCGCGTTCTTGGTGAAACGCCAATGGGTGAGTTGCATTTCACGTGCAAGACTGCGTGACACATGAAACCCATCCAAAGGTAGAATTCCACGCTTCTTGGGATCGACCCAAAATACTTCCGGATCGTCGCGCGATTCCGCCATCGGAAAAATCCCGACAGAGTAACCATGAAGCAAAAGTTCAGGTGTCAGGAAGGGTGTATCTTTAGGCAAATCAACCTCAATGCGCAAAATATACGTATATGATTGGCCCAGAGCGGTCGTTCTGTCTAGAGTCGTTTCGGGCAGAGTGGTTAAAATTGCCTGGTCTTCATAGCGACCCCAAAGCTATGGGGTCGCGCTTTCTTGGGCATCCAACCAACGTTCCAGCCAGTGAATATTGTAATCACCTGACAAAACATCTTTTTCCGCCAATAATGCATGAAACAATGGAATCGTTGTGTCGACACCATCCACAATCAGTTCGGACAATGCGCGGTCCAGGCGCGCCAATGCCTCTGGTCTGTTGCGTCCATGCACGATCAGTTTGCCGATGAGGCTGTCGTAATAGGGGGGGATTGTGTAGCCGTCGTATATGGCTGAATCCATACGGACCCCCAACCCACCCGGTGCGTGAAAGGCTGTAACGCGACCCGGAGAAGGCGAAAAGCTAGGCAATTTTTCTGCGTTTATTCGCACTTCAATTGAGTGGCCGTTGATCTCCAACGCGTCTTGCTCAATCGACAAAGGCAAACCTGCGGCAACGCGAATTTGTTCACGCACAAGATCAACACCAAAGATTGCTTCAGTCACAGGATGTTCAACCTGCAAGCGCGTATTCATTTCGATAAAGTAGAACTCGCCATCTTCGTACAGAAATTCAATGGTGCCTGCGCCGATATAGTCAATCTTGGCGACTGCATCCGCACATACCTTACCGATTTCAGCACGCTTTTCTGGGCTGATCGCAGGTCCGGGGGCTTCTTCGAACACCTTTTGGTGGCGGCGCTGCAAGGAACAATCGCGTTCTCCAAGGTGAATAGCTTTCCCTTTGCCGTCTCCGAATACTTGAATTTCAATGTGGCGGGGACGTTGAAGGTATTTTTCAATATAGACTTCATCATTGCCAAAAGCTGCTTTGCCTTCGGCACGTGCTGTCATGAACGCTTGTTCCATATCAGCCGCAGTTGCAGCGACTTTCATTCCGCGGCCACCACCACCAGCAGTGGCTTTGATGATGACAGGATACCCCATTTCATCACCCAAGCGTTTGGCCGTTTCAAGATCAGGGACACCACCTTCGGACCCGGGCACACAAGGGACACCCAGTGCCTTCATCGTGTCTTTGGCGGTGATTTTGTCGCCCATAACACGAATATGTTCAGCGGTAGGGCCGATGAATGTCAGATCGTGATCTTCGACGATTTGAACGAATTGGGCGTTCTCTGACAGAAACCCGTATCCGGGATGGATCGCATCCGCACCAGTGATTTCACAGGCCGAGATGATCGCGGGAAAGCTGAGATAACTTAACGGCGATGCAGGGGGGCCAATGCAAACGGATTCGTCGGCCATGCGCACATGCATCGCATCAGCATCAGCCGTTGAATGCACTGCGACAGTTCCAATGCCCATTTCCTTGGCGGCACGGATCACGCGCAAAGCAATCTCGCCTCGGTTGGCGACAAGGATTTTATTGAACATAACGTTACCCGAGGACGACAAGAGGTGCGCCAAATTCAACGGCTGCCCCATCATCGACCAAAATGCGTTTTACGGTGCCTGAACGCGGCGAAGGAATGTGGTTCATTGTTTTCATCGCTTCGATGATCAGAAGCGTGTCGCCTTCGTTGACCTGTTGTCCAACCTTGATGAATGACGGAGCACCGGGTTCAGCCTGCAAGTAAACTGTACCGACCATTGGCGACGTGACTGCGTCGGGATCATCTGCGGGATCTGGCGATGCATCTATGGCCTCGACCACTTGAGGTGCTGCACCTTGGGCTGGTGCGGCAGCGGGAACTGCAGCAACGGCGGCGAGTTGTGGAGCCGCGACTGCGTTCATATGCCGAGAGACACGCACATTTAGGCTGTCATCTTCGGAATATTCGCGTTTGACCTGCAATTCGGTTAAATCATTCTCTCGCAGCAACTCGGCCAAAGCCTGAATGAAAGCCACATCTGCTTCACGCGTTTTTTCTGACATCTGTTCCTCGACCATTGCCCCGGGGCTATTTCTTTTCTGTTGCCTGCTCTATCGCGTGCCTTATAGGCGATGGACTTCCCTTGGGGAAGCGCCACTTGCGGTCATATAATGCCGGTGCTTTCGCGATTGAAGGTAAAAATGAACATGAGACGCGATCAAGCGGGGTAGACCGCACATGAATTCGGCCAAAAAGTTGGAAGTGATTGCAAAAACATCAGGAATTTATGCCGCGCGATATAGGCGCTCTGCCAAGAAACAAATGCGGAAAAGAGTTTAACTCGGTTTTGCGTGCGCATTTGCTAAACAGGATCGGTTAGACTTCGGCATTAGACGTTTTCCAGAAATGAAAAACCCCCGGTGCATATGTTGCAACCGAGGGCCAATAGTTTGGATCGCGGAAAGATCAGATTGCGAGGTATTCGGCTCGCAAATCATCGTTTTCTAGAACTTCGTCTGCGGTGCCGTCAAAGACGATTCCACCGGTATCAAGAATGACCGCGCGATCAGCCAATTGCAGGGCGCGTACAGCATTTTGTTCGACAATCACAGTTGTGATGCCCTGTTCTTTGATGTGACGCAGAGTCTTTTCAATCTCGTCGACGATGACTGGCGCAAGCCCTTCATAGGGTTCATCCAAAAGCAGCACCTTTACATCACGTGCCAAAGCGCGTGCGATGGCCAGCATTTGTTGTTCGCCGCCAGACAGCGTAACGCCTTCTTGGTTGCGGCGTTCGCCGAGCCGCGGGAACAATTCGTACAAGCGTTCGATCGACCAACCGATAGGGGGGGCGATCTGTGCTATTTTCAGGTTCTCTTCAACAGTCAGGCCCTGAATGATGCGCCGATCCTCTGGAACAAGGCCAAGGCCAGCCTGCGATGCCTCGTGGCTGGCCATATTGTGCAGGGCCTGCTGGTCCAGCCAGATTTCACCTTGTGTCACTTGCGGATCGCCAATGCGCGCAATGGAACGCAGTGTCGACGTTTTACCGGCGCCGTTGCGGCCCAAAAGGGCAAGGATTTCACCCTCATGCACATCAAAACTGATGCCTTGAACGATATAGCTTTCGCCATAATACGAATGCATATCCCGCACAGACAGAAAAGCGGGTGCTGATTCAGCGTTGTCATTGCCTTTGGAAAAATCAGGTTTGACGTTCATCTCTCTCTCCTTTTCCAAATTAGGCAGCTTCGCCAAGATAGGCTTCACGTACTTTTGGGTGACCCTTGATATTGTCGGGTGTGTCTTCCACCAGGGGAGACCCTTGCGCCAGAACAGTGATGCGTTCTGCCAGCGAAAACACCACGTGCATGTCGTGTTCGATGATGGCAATTGTGATGTCGCGTTGTTCTTTGATCTGTCTTAGCAAGTCGATTGTGTTGTTGGTATCGGCACGGGCCATACCAGCCGTTGGTTCATCCAGCAGCAGCAAACGCGGTTCCTGACTAAGGCACATACCGATTTCCAATCGGCGTTTGTCACCACGTGACATTGCCGCCGCGTGCATGTTGCGCTTGTCTGCCATGCTCATGTCTTCCAAGACATGTTCGGCACGTTCGATGATCTCACGATCCTTCATCATGTCATTGATGGCGTTCAGCCCAAAAGATCCATCCCGTTTTGCAAAACAGGGGATCATCATGTTTTCCATCACTGTCAGATCACCAAAAATCTCGGGTGTTTGGAACACGCGGCTGATGCCCATTTGATTGATTTCGTATGGTTTGCGTCCCAAAACGGATTGACCATCAAACATGACGCTGCCTGTGTCCGGGATTAGTTTCCCGACAAAGCAATTCAGCAATGTGGATTTACCGGCTCCGTTTGGGCCAATAATGGCGTGAACAGAGTTTTGCTGAACAGATAGGTTCACTTTGGAAAGTGCCTGCAACCCGCCAAAGCGTTTGCCTACGTTCTTAACTTCAAGGATGCCCATAGGTTTCGTTCCTTATTCCGCAGGCGTTGTTTTGCCGTCAGTGGCGTCTGGTTTAGCCTTTTTTCGACCAAACAGGCGTGACAGACGTTGACCGCCTTCGACCAAGCCACCGGGCAAAAAGATCACCACCGCCATAAAGATCAGCCCCAACGTCAGATGCCAGCCCTTGCCGATGAAGGGATAGATGATGGACACGATGAAGTTTTCCAAACCATCTGGCATGAATGCAAACCACGTGTGCAGGATATCTGAATTGATCTTGGACAGGATGTTTTCCATGTATTTGATCGCACCAGCCCCGAGAACCGGACCAATCAACGTTCCCACGCCGCCGAGAATCGACATCAGAACAACCTCGCCTGAGGCGGTCCAGAACATCCGTTCGGCCCCGGCTTGAGTGTCCATTGCCACCATCAGGCCGCCAGCCAGCCCGGCGTACATGCCGGAAATGACAAAGGCTGCCAGTGTATAGGGTTTGGTGTTGAGCCCAGTATAGTTCAGACGCTGTTGGTTGGACTTAACAGCGCGCAGCATCATGCCAAAGGGTGATCGGAAAATGCGGATAGACACATAGAAGCTGATCAACATGACCAAGGCCGCGATGTAGTACCCTGCGTTAAAGGTAAACACCCAGCCTCCAATGGACAGATCAAACCCGGCCCCCATTTCCAGCCCGAACAGGTTTGCCTTGGGCGTGGCACCATCGGCCAAGGCGCCGTCAAGCACGCGAGGGTCGTCAGTTTTGGGCTGCAAACCGGTCTCGCCGCCAGTGATTGGCGTCAAAACCGAATAGGCCATCGCATACATCATCTGCGCAAAGGCCAGTGTCAGGATGGAAAAATAGATGCCAGAACGACGCAGTGAAATCCATCCCACCAACAATGAAAGCAATCCTGCGACGATCACGCTGAGGATGATTGCTGGGATGATGTTCATCGTCAGCAATTTCATCATCCAGATCGCGGCATAAGACCCCACACCCAGAAAGGCCGCGTGGCCAAAGCTGAGATACCCGGTCAGGCCGAATAGAATATTGAACCCAATGGCAAAGATGCCAAAGATCACGAACCGCTGCATTAGGTCAGGATAGCCCGCGTTGAATTGCGCCATTGCTGATCCTTCAGGAAAGGGGTTCAGCAAGAACGGAGCTGCAACGACCAGTAAGAAAACAAACAGCAAAACGCGGGTGTCTTTTGAATTTAATCCAAACATCTGCTTATTCCTCCATAACGCCTTTGCGGCCCATCAGGCCACGTGGGCGGGTCAGCAAAATTATGATTGCGACCAGGTAGATAACGATTTGGTTCAGTCCGGGCAGCACGTTCAGGACTTCTCGCATTGATGCAAAGCTTTCGAGAATACCCAAAAGGAAACCCGCGAGAACAGCGCCGGGCAGGGACCCCATACCGCCCACCACGACGACCACAAAACTAAGCACAAGGAAATCCATGCCCATGTGGTAGTTCGGCGAATTGATCGGTGTGTACATAACACCGGCCAAACCCGCCACGGCGGCGGCGATGCCGAACATCAGTGTAAAGCGCTTGTCGATATCGATACCCAGCAATTGCACCGTTTCACGGTCCGCCATGCCTGCGCGCACAACCATACCAAAGGTCGTGAATTGCAAGAACGCAAACACCGCGCCGATGATGAGGGCCGCAAAGGCAAAATAGACGATCCGCCAATAGGGGTAGATGATGATATTTGGGTCGAAACCCAGCATAGCGCCGAAATCAAAGGACCCCTTAAATGCCTCAGGTGCAGGCGTCGGGATCGGGTTCGCGCCGTAGTAATATTTGATGATTTCCTGCAATACGATGGCCAGGCCAAAAGTAACCAGAATTTGGTCCGCGTGCGGGCGGTTGTAGAAATGCTTGATTAACCCACGTTCCATCACGACACCGATCAGGATCATCACTGGGATCGCAAATAAAATTGACAAAGGCACAGCCCAGTCGATTATTGCGTCTCCGGTTGCCTGTCCAAACCAGTCATGGACGTAGGGTATCTCCACCTGAAGGGGGTTGCCCAGAAAGTCGGTTTGGGTTTCGTCAACGACAGTGCGGCTAAGTGTCAGAATGCGGCTGAGTGTAACGGCGCAGAACGCCCCGATCATGAACAGCGCACCATGCGCGAAATTGACAACGCCCAATGTGCCGAAAATCAGCGTTAGTCCCAGCGCAATCAACGCATAGGCTGAGCCTTTGTCGAGGCCATTCAAGACTTGAAGAATAATAGCGTCGGGATTTGAGAAAGCCGTTACTGCAATGGCTATCAACACCAGGATCGCCGGCACTATCAGCATCTTCAGGCCTGAAACCCAAAAAGCTCTGCCTTCACGTTCCAACCTCGTCGACATGGTCTGCCCCCTATGGATGTGGATTGGGTGATGCCATGCGAATACGCAGGGCCGAAGTAGGATGGGCAGATCTGCCCATCCTGATCGTCGTTAAGGTGGCTTATGCGCCTGGGTTACAAGAGCCCAGCTCGCCGCCAAAGATTGACGCGTCGTATGTCACTTGTTCTGTTGGTGTGACTTCGACGATCTCGAGAAGGTCAAACTCGGATGTTGGGTTTTCTTTACCCTTCACAACCAGCACGTCCTTGAAGCACTGGTGATCATCGGCACGATACAGTGTTTTACCGTTGCCCATTCCGTCGAATTCAAAGCCTTCCAATGCTTCGGCAACCGCACATGGGTTGAACGAGCCAGCACGCGTGACCGCATCCGCATAAAGCAGCGCTTGCACGTAGCAAGTGTGAGCAGCCTGGCTGGGTGGGAAGCCATATTTGGTTCCGAAGGATTTAACAAAGGCCTGTGACCCTGCATCCTGCAGCGACCAGTGCCAGTTGGTGGATCCAAAGATACCTTTAACGTTGGCACCAGCACCCTTCGCCATCAGGCGTGAGTACAATGGAACAACGATTTCAAAGTTCTTGTTGTTCACCAATTTGTCACGCAGGCCAAACTGAACCGCGTTTGTAAGCGAGTTCACCATGTTACCGCCATAGTGGTTCAGAACCAGAACGTCAGCACCAGACTGCAGAACAGGCGCGATGTAAGACGAGAAGTCAGTCTGTGTCAGTGGTGTTTTCACCGCTGCAACAGTTTCCCAACCCACAGCTTCTGTGGATGTCCGGACCGCTTCTTCTGTGGTGTAACCCCAGTTATAGTCAGCCGTCAGGTGATACGCCTTACGGTCTTTACCGTAGTTCGCCTCAAGGATGGGGGCGAGAGCTGCACCAGACATGTAGGAGTTAAAGAAGTGACGGAAACCGTTCGCCTTCTTGTCCTTACCTGTTGTGTCATTGGAATGGGTCAGACCCGCCATAAAGATCACGCCTGCCTCTTGGCAAAGCGCCTGAACAGCAACAGCCACACCTGAAGACGAACCGCCTGTGATCATCACAGCGCCGTCTTTTTCAATCATTGACCGGGCCGAAGCACGGGCCGCGTCAGATTTGGTTTGCGTGTCACCTGTTACGTATTCGACCTTCTTACCAAGAATGCCGTTGCCTTGCAGCGCTTTGGAGGTGAACGTGTTCATCATGCCGCCATCGCCGCCACCGTTCAGGTGTTCAACAGCAAGCTCATAAGCGCGCAGTTCGTCTGCACCTTCGTCCGCATACGGTCCAGTTTGCGGTACGTTGAAGCCCAATGTCACGCTTGAACCCGTAGGATCATTTGTGAAAGCCGCAGCTGACTGCGCTGTAAATATTGTTGGCACAGCCAAGCCCGCGCCGGCAACAGCGCCGGTTCTAAGCATACCGCGACGCGTTAGGTTCGAATTCGTCATGGAGTTCCTCCCATTTAATATCTTGTTGCCGGGGCTCCTCTTTCCCGGACAACAGGCACAATTGTGCAAATCAAGTATCGCAACAGTTTTGAAAACAGAGCAATAAGTGCCTTGAAATCATCAAGTTTTTTGTAAATGAATGCACAGACTGACAGAGTTTTCTGTAAATTTACTGATACTGCAATGCAGAAAGACGTTGAAAATAAGCAATAAGGATGGGGGCCGGTAAATGGCGTCACAAGGCTTGACCGGAAGCAGAATTCGCGAACGTCGCTTGATGCGCGGAATTCGTCAGGCCGAGCTTGCGCGTGAAATAGGCATTTCGGCGTCCTATCTCAACCTAATCGAGCATAATCGCCGCAGAATCGGTGGTAAGCTTTTGTTGGACATCGCCGAGACGCTTGGTGTTGCGCCACAAATGTTGACACAAGGCGCGGAAGCGGCCCTTGTTGCTAGCTTGCGTGAAGCAGGAGACGTCGCCGGATTATCGCGTGCAGAAGCTGACAGAGTAGAGGATTTCGCGGGCCGGTTTCCCGGATGGGCCGAAACCTTGTCGACGGCGCATCGGCGCATTGCAGCCTTAGAGCGCACGATCGAAACCTTAAGTGACCGAATGGCGCATGATCCTCAGCTTGCGGCGTCTCTATACGAGCTGCTGTCAACTGCGGCAGCGATTAGATCAACCGCTGCGATCTTGGCGGAAACAAAGGACTTGGATCAATCGCAACAAGAACGGTTTCACGTAAATATGGATCAAGACAGCGCCCGTCTTTCCGACAGTGCCAAGCGTCTTGTACAATTCTTGGATGCAGAACCAACTGAAACAGTCGCTTCGTCTCCCACGGAGGAGGTCGAAGCTTTTCTGAGCGCCAATGATTACTTTTTCCCGGAACTTGAAGCCGGAAACATTGGAATTGACGCAGTACTAAAGACGTCAGAACGCAGTATGTCGCCAGATGCCGAAAAAATGACCGGGGCGGTTCTGCGGCGGATGGTCCAAGATAGCAAAGCTCTGCCCACAGCCAAGTTGCGTAATGCGGTGCTCGAAACTGGGATTGATCCGATGAAGTTGGCGCAGTCCCTGTCTGTGTCGTTGCCATTGGTTTTGCGTCGTCTGGCCAATGTTCCGGAATATGGTCTGGGGCTTGTCGTTTGTGACCGGTCAGGAAGCCTGATTTTCCGCAAGCCAATAGAGGGGTTCAGTATTCCTCGTTTTGGCGCTGCCTGCCCGCTTTGGCCTTTATTTCAAGCGCTTGCGATGCCAGGGCAAATTCTTGCGCGCGAAATGACCCAATTAGGACGCGACAGCGCGGTGTTTGATATTTTTGCTATGTCTGAAGTTGTCGAGGGCACTCAGTACAACATGCCCCCGCTCGTTTATGGCAGTATGCTCATATGTCCATCGGGTTCTGCTCTGACTGGGCCACATGGAACAGCCATGGAGGTTGTGGGGCCAACATGTCGGGTCTGCCCGCGTGAGGCGTGCAATGCCAGACGAGAGCCGTCGATATTGACCGAAAATGTCTCTGTATAAAGTCCTTGGCCTTTTGACACTGTGGAAAAAAGGACGATAATGATTCCAATACGTCAAAAGAAGCCATGAGGGCCGTGGCGTTAGGGGAGGATTAAGCCGTGGGACATCATGTCTTGCTGGTCGAAGATGAACAAAACATTGTTGAAGCAATGCGGTTCCTGCTGTCGCGAGAAGGATGGCAGGTCGATACGCATTCAGATGGGGCAACTGCGCTGGAAACCATCCGTGCAAATGGACCCGACTTGGTTGTATTGGATTACATGCTTCCTGGTCGGTCCGGATTGGAAATCCTTAGCGATCTGAGGGCGTTGCCCGAATTTACAGATTTGCCGGTTTTGATGCTAACAGCCCGTGGTCAAGCCCGAGACCGCGATCTGGCTGAAAAAGCCGGGGTCAGTCGGTTTATGACCAAACCATTTTCTAATACAGAAGTTCTGAATGCAGTGCGCGATTTGATGCGCGCTAAACTGCAATGAATACCCGAAAACATGGATCCGTCTTTCTAGAGAGACGAAGTTACCGCAGACGTCGCATGATGGACGCAATTCGTTTGCTGCCAGGTGTCGGTGTGATGCTTTGGATGCTTCCATTGTTTTGGTCTGCAACGTCAGAAACCGTTGAACCAGTTCGAACGTCGACTGCGATTACCTACGTTTTTGGTGTTTGGGTCTTGTTGATTTTGATCGGGTTGGGCCTGTGGTCTATGCTGACCGGAACAGTAGAGATCGGTGGCTCTAACGAAGATGCGCCGCACGGTCCAACGGAGACGCAATAATGACTTCCGTCAATCAACTGATTGGCGTCAGCCTGATCTATGTGGCGTTTCTGTTTACAATTGCCTTTTTGGCGGAACGATATGCCACAAAAGGCAAGGCGGGCTGGCTGAGAACGCCAATGGTCTACACTCTGTCATTGTCAATCTATTGCACTGCGTGGACCTTTTTCGGTGCGGTCGGATTCGCCGCACGTTCAGGCATGGAATTCGTCACCATTTATTTGGGCCCTTCGCTTGTCATGATCGCGTGGTGGTGGATGTTGCGAAAGCTTGTCCGGATCGGTCGTGCCCAACGTGTTACGTCTGTCGCGGATTTGATTTCGTCCCGATACGGTAAGTCCAACACACTTGCTGTTGTAGTGACTTGCATGGCCGTGATTGGCATCACGCCTTACATTGCGTTGCAACTTCAATCTGTTGTTCAAGCCTTTGAAATTTTTGTTGATCCTGACTTTGAGGGCGCATTCAGCCAAGTTCAGGCGGGATTTTGGGTCGCTGCAGGATTGGCCGTGTTTACGGTTCTTTTTGGTACGCGAAACCTGAATGCAAATGAACGCCATGATGGCGTTGTCATTGCTGTGGCGGTCGAAGCAGTTGTCAAACTGATCGCTCTTTTGGCTGTTGGCGTCTTTGTCGTTTGGGGTCTGGGTGGTGGGCCTGTCGAAATGATGGACAGGATAGATTCGTCGCAGATTGGCCGTTGGCAAACGGATGGTGCTCGCTGGGTTGCGCTGACTGTAGTGGCAGGGGCTGCATTTGTCTGCTTGCCACGCATGTTCCAAGTTTTGGTGGTTGAAAATCACGACGAACGACATCTCCAGATCGCCAGTTGGGCGTTTCCTTTGTACTTGATGTTAATGAGCCTGTTTGTCGTTCCCATCGCGGTTGTGGGTCTTGAGTTGTTGCCCGCAGGATCCAACCCGGATCTGTTCGTTTTGACCCTTCCATTGAGTCAAGGGTACGAGGGATTGGCGACATTATCGTTTCTTGGCGGTTTTTCTTCCGCGACATCGATGGTGATTGTCGCAACACTGGCGTTGTCTATGATGCTGTCTAACCATGTCATTATGCCGATCTGGTTAAATTATCAGGATGGCGGAGCGACAGTATCAGGTGACGTGCGCAATGTGGTGATCATTTCCAGGCGCCTATCCATTCTAGGTATTTTGGCGCTGGGCTACGTGTATTTTCGTCTTTCTGGCGGTGGCGAAGCGCTTGCCGCGATGGGCCTTATATCGTTTGTCGGAGTAGCGCAGTTTTTACCGGTCATGCTTGGCGGTATTTTTTGGCGTGGCGCGACCCGCGTCGGCGCATTAACGGGTTTAACAATCGGGTTCGGGATCTGGGCCTATAGTTTCTTTTTACCAAGCATCGGCGTCGGTTCGATCATGTCGCTGTCATTGATTGAACAAGGACCGTTTGGCATTGGATGGCTGAAACCACAGGCATTGTTTGGCATTGCTGGACTGGATCCAATGGTTCATGCCGTGGTCTGGTCGTTGACTTTGAATACATCCCTCTTTGTGGTGGTTTCACTGTTTACATTCCCGACGCCTTTGGAACGCTTACAAGGTGCTCAATTTGTGAATGTGTTTGATCATTCAGCAGAGGCACACGGCTGGAACAGCGCAGCCGCAACTTCTGAAGATCTAATGATCATGGCGCAGCGCATTCTCGGTGCCAAAGAAGCACAGGAATTGTTTCGATCAGAAGCGCTAGGGCAGGGGAGTTCCGGCAGTTTGCCCGAGCCAACTCCGGCCTTTTTGCTACGCCTCGAACGCGAGTTGGCCGCGTCTGTCGGGGCTGCGACAGCGCATGCAATGGTGTCTCAATTGGTTGGCGGTGCCGCAGTATCTGTCGAAGACCTGATGGCTGTGGCGGACGAATCGGCACAGATTCTGGAATATTCCAACCGCCTCGAAGCCAAGTCAGCGGAAGTGGCGCAAACAGCACGTAAGCTGGGGGAAGCAAACGAAAAACTCACGGCATTGTCGGTTCAAAAAGATTCCTTTCTTAGTCAGGTCAGTCATGAACTGCGTACCCCAATGACATCCATTCGTTCTTTTTCAGAAATTCTGCGGGATGGAGAAGGGCTAAGCAGTGACGATCATCGTCGATACGCGTCGATTATTTTCTCAGAGGCGTTGCGTTTGACACGCCTTTTGGATGACTTGCTAGATCTGACTGTTTTCGACAATGGCGAAATTAGCCTGAACGTTTCGCAAGGCAGCTTAAATGACGTGTTGGATACAGCCGTTCGAACCGCCAAAGCTGCAGATTTTGGCCCGTTGGAAATCAACACTGAAAACACAAATCTATCATTGATGCTGTTGACGGACCTAGATCGTCTTGGGCAGGTTTTTTTAAATTTGATTACAAATGCTCAAAAGTACTGTGATGCCGATACACCTGTGTTGCAAGTGTCCTTGGACGAAAGAGATGGCCGAAATGTCCTACTTTTCGAAGACAATGGATCGCCGATTCCACCAACCACGCGCAACGTTATTTTCGAAAAATTTGCCCGTATAGATCAAAAGATTGGCACCGGGGCAGGCCTTGGCCTGGCCATTTGCAAGGAAATTATGGCGCGCCTCGGGGGACGAATTTACTATGAGCCAACTGCATCTGGGAACTGTTTCGTTGTGGTTCTTCCTGCCAAGCAGGCGGTCGCGGCGCAGTAGGGTTTCTGCGCTGCAATAAAGAGGTTGGTAACGCTTCCGCGCTATTCAAAAATCTAATTGGGTCGCTAAGCGGCGGAGGCGATGGGCGAAGCCACATCAAATACATTCCTGAAGTGGAAAGCTGCGGCAGGTCGAGAAGATCATCTGGCACGTGCCATGACGATCCAAAAGGCTGTGCGCATAACTGCTGCGAAAGCTGCGGAAGACTTATTGCAGCTTCCGTTGGCTGCTTTGGCTATTGCGACTGATACATTCGAAATCTCAGAGTTAGACGAACGCATCAAAGAAGATTGCCTTTTGTTGCTGTTGGACGGACAGCATGGTCAACCAGCGTTGGCAATGTTGGACAGTTCCTTGGTCGGGGGATTGGTTCAACAACAAACGTTGGGCCGCGTGTTGGAGGCAGGGAACGAAGTGCGTCGAATGACCCAAACGGATGCCGCATTGACGGCTCCATTTGTGGACGAATTGTTGACGCGCGTCCCAAAAATTCTTGAGATGCCTGGCGATATTCGTTTGTTGTCTGGCTACCAGTTCGGGGTCATGGCAGATGAGTTGCGCGCCGTGAAAATGGCATTGGAAGCTCAAGAATTTACATGCTTAAAGATAACGATGGACTTATTTAAAGGGGCGCGACAAGGCGAACTTACGCTGATCTTTCCTCATATCGAGGATAATGAGCTGGCGTCACAGAATGTTGAATCAGAAGCAGACGACGATGCAACACCACCGCCAGATTTGGCCCAGAGCCTGATGAAATTGAATGCAGAACTGCACATAACATTAGGCACAATTCGGGTACCTATCGGCCAATTGCAGCAATTGGCACCTGGGCAAGCTTTGCGTCTGCCGCCGGACACTTTTCCAAATGTACAGATATCTGGATCAAATGGTCGTTTTCTAGGGGAAGGAAAGTTAGGGCAAGTTGAAGGCCAAAGGGCGGTTCGTCCTGTTCTATCAACAGCGTTTGATTCGCAACCAATGCGTCGCGATGCAGATCGCGATAACCTGGATCTTCCTGAAGTTTCCGGAATTCCTGGAGAAGCAGGGGCAGGGCTGCCTGCGCTTCATGGTTCTCCACCTTTAGGCGGGTTTGATATGCCTTCCGGTGACGGTGGACTGGATTTACCGGATCTAGAACCGACGGGCGACGGATTTCCTGATCTACCTGATATGCCTGAGGTTTTGGATGTTGCAGAAGAAATCGCACCAGTCGAAGAGTTTCCATCAATGGATGATCTTCCCGAGCTGGACGGCTTTCCTGATCTAGCAGATTTGCCCGAGCTTAATGATCTACCGGACTTGGGTGATTTACCCGATCTGAAAACGGCCCAGCGTCACGAAGAAGTCTCTGCGACACTCAAATATCAGCTGCGTTTTTCCAACAAAGCGTCAAGTGCTGGTTGTACATTCTGCAAATCATAACCGCCACGTTGTGCCGCAGATAGGATTTCACCCATTTCCAGCGTGCCTTGCTGTGCTTCACCCAGAGCCCAAGCGATGGTCGAACGCGTGCCAGAAGCACAATATGCGAGTACCATCCTGTCAGCCCCTGAAATGAGGCTCGATTGCTGACCGACGATATCCGGTGTCATTGTTTGGTGGGTCAAAGGCAGTCGGACAAAATCAATGCCCGCGGCTCGCGCGGCGGCCTCCATGGCATCAGCCTGATGCGTGGTCGGCACTTCGCTGTCTGGGCGATTGGCTATGATCAAAGTAATGCCGGCCGCCG
Organism: Paracoccaceae bacterium; assembly: GCA_039960995.1. Taxonomy (GTDB): domain Bacteria; phylum Pseudomonadota; class Alphaproteobacteria; order Rhodobacterales; family Rhodobacteraceae; genus JABSSA01. Next base: position 42,426 of record JBDVKF010000009.1, read on the forward strand.
CGATGTCAGCCATGTCGGCCGAGTCGATTTGCGGTGCAACGAAATAAGTCGGGGTAATCTGGCGCATATCCATGCGTTTGATTTAAAACAGCACGCCTAAGCTGTCCACAGGGTGCGTGGCGTCTTAGGACAAAAATATCCCTATAATGACCAACATCAGTCCTAAAACCGAAACGGCCAACGCGCCAAGGTTCAATGGAAGCGTCTTTTGCAAAACAGCACGTATTTCGTCATCGGGCAATTGGGCACGCCGCGCGCGCCAAACGCGAAGGATGCACCAAACCAGACCAATAAAGCCAAGCAGTGTAAGCGTCGCGCCCAAAGTTATCAGGAGATCAAAGATGGTCATATCTGCGCCCTAAACAAAGCGTGGCTCAGGCGCAAGGTTAAGACCACGATTCGCTTGAAAGCCCCGTCATGAGCCGCGTGTTGTGACACGCACTTGAAGTGCGGCGACGGCCCCGTTATCCAGCAGGCTGTGAAAGTCAGGAGAGCGAAATGAACGACGAAACCTCTATGTCAGAAATCAATCGAGTCACGGCAGAGGAACTGCGTCAGTTCATCGAACGGTTTGAACGGCTGGATGCTGAAAAGAAAGACATTTCTGAACAGCAAAAAGAAGTCATGGCAGAAGCCAAGGCGCGTGGATATGATACAAAAGTCATTCGTAAAGTTGTTGCTTTGCGCAAACGGGACAGCGACGACATTGCCGAGGAAGAAGCCATTTTGGAAATGTATAAAGAAGCGTTGGGTATGTAGTTGCCGTTTAAGGCAGAATCATTTGAACACCGGGAATGCCCGCACAATGCGAAACGTCATCATCATAGATGGCGGTCAATTCTTCCACCAAATCGTCTGTCCAACCCGGCGCTTCTAACTCTTCCTCGATGGCGTCTTGAAGCGCAAATTTATCAAGAAAAGCAGATATGACCCGGTGTTTCTGAAAATCGTTCATGTTTGGGTGTTTCTTTAGATACACCTGAAACCGTTTCATTCCTTCGGGGGACATAATTTGCGAAAGCAGATCAAACTCTCCGATAATTTTTTCGCCATGATCTAGTCCAGCCATCTCGCGGATGATTTGCGCCCAGATCAGTAGCGTATCTTCAAAACACCAAACAACAAGATTTGCTCTTGGCGCCGCTTCGCGGATGCTTTGCAATGTGTCCGACCACCTGATGCTGAACGGATTATATCCGCGCAAAAAGCTGTCCATGTCGGTTTGAGGGGAGGCGTTATAAATTGTCGGTAGAAACGAAGCAGGGTTTCGGATCGCCATGAACAGCGTGATTTGATCGTGTTTGAAGAGCTGGGTTAGCAATTGCATGCGTTCCGGCGCCAGCGCATATAGTTCGCCATTTCGCAAACACGCCCGCTCGGCCCCGAATATGTGTGGATGGCTTAGAATCACTTGATCTGCATGTTCATCGTCTAAGATCGCATCCAATAATATATCGCGTGCATCTTCTGCAGCTGGAGCGTTTTCCATCGCGCCAAGCGTTTCCCGCAAAAGGGGGCGATATCGACTGGGACCGGGAATCGAAACGCCACGTTTGGCAAGCTTTTCCTTATTGCGCAGAACGGTTTTGAACAGGCGATCTTCTTCTGTATCGTGGGCGCCTGCATGAAGTACGATCTGCATCGTAGCGTGTTCCGTCTTTGCTCTGTGCATCTTTATCTTGCGTTGATTAAGAAAAGACCAGCCTTAGCCTAAAATTCGTCTTGCGCCCGTCTAATTCTAACGCTAAATCACCCGCCATGCCCCTATAGCTCAGCTGGTAGAGCAACTGATTTGTAATCAGTAGGTCCGCGGTTCGAGTCCGTGTGGGGGCACCACTTCACCATCCGAAAACGTCTAATGACATTCGATTTTACCTTGTTTATAAGGATAAATATGAAGTCGCTTGTCCAGCCTGATTTGATGTCGTCCGATGTGATACCCCTAGATTTGGGGTATTTTTGGGGGTACCGCGAAATCTCCGAAAACACGATACCCCCACGATGGCGTTGAGTGATGTATAAATTCGGAGCCTCAAGGCAAAGGACCGTGCCTATAAGGTTTTCGACTTTGACGGTCTATCTTTGACCGTAAAGCCGAATGGCTCGAAGCTTTGGCGGCTCAAATATCGCCTAGATGGAAAAGAGAAGTCGCTTTCGATTGGCGTTTACCCGGCGGTGAGCCTGCAAAAGGCGCGTATTGCGCGAGACGAGGCGCGCTCTAAGATCGCGCAAGGGCTCGACCCTAGCGAAATCAAACAAGAGGAAAAGCGCATCCGGCGAGAGGCGAAAGGCCAAACCTTCGAGAAGGTAGGCGCTGCGTTCTTGGCCAAGCAACGCAAAGAGGGCAAATCTGCCGCCACGCTGTCCAAGACAGAATATCACCTGAAGCTTGCCAGCCGAGATTTTGGTCGTAAACCGATTGCTGACATCAACGCGCCTCTGATCCTGCGAACCCTGCGCAAGGTCGAAGCCAAGGGAAACTACGAGACCGCGCATCGGCTGCGCGCCCGTATCGGCTCAGTCTTTCGCTATGCGGTTGCCAGCGGCATTGCAGAGACCGATCCAACTTATGCCTTACGCGATGCTCTGATCCGGCCAACCCGTGTTCACCGCGCGGCGATCACCGATCCAAAGGCGCTGGGCAAGCTGGTGCGTGAGATCGATACCTTCGAAGGCCAAGCAACTACGCGCATCGCTCTGAAGCTTCTGGCCCTACTTGCGCAGCGGCCCGGCGAAATCCGGCATGCCAAGTGGGTGGAGTTTGATCGTGGCGAGCGTGTTTGGCCAATGAAAGCGGTCTATGGAACCCCGATGCAATTGAACGCGCGTTGGCCCATACCGAGAAAAATGAGGTCCGTCGCGCCTATGCACGGGGCGAACATTGGGACGAACGCGTCAAGTTGGCCGAATGGTGGGCCGGTCAACTGGACATTTTCCGCAACGAAACCGTATAGAACTTTTGCAGAAATTTACCCACTGTAAGTGGCGCAATCGTTTGGCTGATATGTTCAGTAGAGAAAAAGGTCGCTAAGGTCAGGGTCTTTGGACTCAAGAACCAATGCCAGCCTCAAACGACCAAAAAAAGTATCTAGTCCTGACCTATCTTTACAACCGCACCCTAAACCCTGATTTAATCGAAATTTCGACTGGATGGTATCGCACTTTTGATCGCGATCCAGAGAACTTGGTTGCTCCAACGAAGAAGGTCGCGTCCGATATTCCAGATCACATCAATCCAGACATGATTGAGAGCGTCAAGGCGATTTGGGACGAACTGCTAGCCGTTTCTATCGGCGAGATTGAGCAAGAGATCGAAAACTGGAACAAACGAAAATGGCAAGAGGAACAAGATCAGTATTTTTTTTTATCAACCCGATACCTTGTTTGAAGGCCCAAATATTGCGGTGCTCAAGAGCCCGCAACATGTCGTCAGCGGGCGAAAACAGATTGAGGTCGTGCTGGACCGCTACGAACCATCCATATCTGCAAACGCAACTGCACCTTCAAGGTTATCGTTACTCCAACCAAAACCGCCAATTTTTCCAGCCTTATAAGCATCGGAAAATGCTTCAAATACGCCCTCTGACTGTTCGATAGGATGGCGGTTCAAATGGAATTTCATCAAGTCGAGATTGTCGGTCTTTAAGCGCCGCAACGAACCTTCGATAGATGCTGTAATCTCGTCCATTTGATCCGCCGTGCCAATCAAATTGCGACTCACCGGATCACAGACATTGCCCGCCTTGGTACAGATTGCAAAGGCATCACGAGACAGGTCACTCATCGCGATACCTTCCGCGATAACATCTTCTGCCTGGCCGCCGCCATATTGATTGGACGTATCGATGATCCGAACACCCTGGTCGAAGGTCGTGTGCAATGTGCGGATTGATATCGCGTCATCTACATCAGCCCACCCAATCGGTGTATCGCCCGCATATTGCGCGCCCCCCATGACCCAAGTGCCAATTCCGATGCGAGGGACAGTTTTACCGTTCCAAAGTGCAATGTCAGTCAGTGGCATGGGAATATCCTTTTTGAACGTCTTGATAGGCCCCAATTTTATACGCAAGCAAACCTGTTGCTTCCGCTGCTTTAGTAATACGCGTTGTAGCCTCCGTCCTCGTCTAGTACTGGGTTGGAGTTGCTCCAAGTCAATGGAAGTTCTGGAATTTTCCAAAAAATCAACGGGCCACAATGTTGACCTTCGCTGCGCTGTTCACGAACTCACACATTACGGGACTTTTCTGCCGTTCGATCTTCAAATTGCCCTGCCAGATGGTGACAAGCCCATCGCCTCGCAAAGCACCGCGTGGAGCTTCGCAGTCGAGGCAATCGTCAATGTATCAAATGGCAATGCGACGCCTGCGTTTTATCGAGACAAAGAGAAAAACGAGTTCAACCTCGTCCTGAGGTTTTCCAGCGACGCGATCTACGCAATCGAGATGAAGTTGGATGAGGGAGGAAGAACTTCCTGTGAACACACACCCGAAACTTGCTCAGTCGACGCTTTCGACAACAGCTGATTGGACCAAGTCTAATGCGCTAGTCACGATTCCTGAAACCCATGTTCCCCGAGCCGAAGGTGACGCTATCCCTTCGCCATAGGATTCCCATAGTACCGTCACAACAAAAGTGTCAGTAAATAGAACTGGCGCAACGCAAGATACAGCCGAACAATGGACCACCGCCGGTGCGTTCTCCTGAGACAGAGACGGGATTTCGCAGCTCAATGCACCGTTGAAGACGCCTTTTATGCTGACGCAGATAAAATCCTCACCTCGCGTTACGACAAATGCGCGATCCCTAAGGTGTGTTTCGTACACCAAACTGCTGCCCTGTGCGATTGACTGAGCAGCTGTCACATCCATAGTTTGCGAAATCTTCAGCATAGAAATATTCTCGGACGCCAAACGGCCATTGAGTGTCAGTGTGCCGACAAGAGGAACTGGTTTTCCAGCACTGTCAACAAGCGGACCTTGCTGACCGACATAAGGAATGCAGTCTTGGGCGGCATCATCAAGAATCTGGCCGTCTTCATGGGTTAAATCTAGAATGAGCCCACCGTGAGAGATTTGGAAATTCGCATCTGTAATGCCGAAATCAACGAAGTCAAAATCATCCGGGCATGGCGCAGCTGTTGCAGGTAGGGCAGCTAGTGCGATTGCGAGGCATGCGGCGCATTTAAGAAGCTGTTTCATGTCGTTAATCCTATTGCAATTTCTGTTGGGTGAAATCCAACACGCCCCGGTATTCTCGCTCGAGAACTGAGAGAAAGCCAGATTTAGTCGCCGTTCGCATTCGTTACTTGACCTGCAGCTGCTTCCATTCGCGCAAGTTCTGCCATGAGAGCCGGTCGATCGTATCCACGATACCAATCCGCCCCATTGTCGCGGCGTGTTTCTATGTCACTGTGTTTAAAATCAGTGGCATAGCGCCCCGTTGCATCGACGGTAAAGATGTACGGCAGCCCCCCGTCAAAAGTTGAATCCGCACCGGTGCGGTTCAAAACCTCATATCCGTCAGAGCTATAGAAATTCTCAATGTGAAGCAGCACAAAGTGTTCGGCAACAAATTTGGTCAGAGCAGCGGCAGCGGCAGTTGGGTCAGTGGCAGGTTTTTCGTCCAATGTGACTTCTGCTGTTTCATTGTCACCCGGATCGCTGAAACGGTAAGTCATGGTCGAGTGATGACCTTTGACATATTGTTGGAATACATGGCACCAGATGCACCATTCTGCGCCGTAACTGATAAGAAGAACTTTTCCTTCAGATTCAGCGCGGTTTATGGCGTCTCGCAAAAGCATCGTCTGGCTGCCGCATTCGTCATATAGGACGGCTTGCCCACCTCGGCAGTCGCGTTGAATTTCTTCAGGAATGGTCGATATTTCCTGTGCGGACGCCGGTGCAGCGACAGCAAATAATGCCAACACAGCCAACGAAATATAGCGTTTCAATTTAATCATGTTTTCAAAGCCTCCGGCCTGTTAACATCAACTCCCAAGAGAGAGCTGGCTTCTTAATTTCGTCGCCGCTAGTGGCCTACGTTGAAAAGCCGAACTCCAACTCTGAAATTCCTTCTGTCCCGTCCAGTATCTTCACAATCGCTTCAAATAGCGTTTGTGCGAAAGGGTCAGTCCGGTAGGGTCTAAATCGCTTCCAAGTGAAAGTACCATCTGGATAAACCAGTGCCCAGTGCCCGTCCAAATAGCTCCCGCAAAGAATCCACATGTCGAATGGCGCGTCGCTTTTGACCCGAAGTTGCTGGCAATTCTCCGTGTAAATGTCCTTTTGGCTGGTCTCGCCTGCGCTTACATCATAGCCAACCTGCGAAATTTTCGCGTTTAGAAAATGACATAAGCTATTTGTGAAAATGAGATCATGATTTTGACTTTGCGCGTAGTCAATTTCGCTTTGCTCAGGTTGAAACAGCTCTGAGCGAAAGAAGATGCTTGTGCGTTTCATGTTCGGCTATCACGAAGCTCTGCTTAATTGGATCGACCGAGAATTTAACCAGCCCGCAAGATCGTTCAGAATTTTCGCAACAGTCCATCGCCACCATAAGTCCAAATGTCCACGCATCGAACAGGGTCCAGCCCCTAAAGAGATACCTTTCTTAGGATACATTTTCTACCAGTTCCCGCCGATACGAACGCCGGAAATTCCAGTAACCTGCCCGTCTTCAAACAAAATGAGCCGGTTCTTCCATTCGTCTGTATTTTCAACATCCGCCCGTAAGACGACTGACCATTCCTCAAGCGGGTCGTCGTCGCGACACCCGTTATCTGTTCCACCCGCGTCATCCGAACTGGCTGGCTCACAGACCTCGTATCGCACGATATATTGGTCCCGAGGTTGAAGAGTTGCGTCTGCCTCGGCGAGTGCAGATGTTGCCTTAGCAACAAGGTCTTCGACCGTCGCAAGATCACCGGGAGACGGCAACTGCGCCCAAAAAGCAGGGACATCACCCTCTGGATCGGTCTCTGTCTCAATTTTGAAAGTTCCATCCGCATTCACGCTTACATCATAAAGGGTTTCGCCATCCCTCAGTTCAAAGTCCCAGTCGACAAATCCATTGCGGAAAAGTGAGCTTTCAATGGATTGGATGCGGATTGTCTCAGAGCCCTCATTGCCTGTTACGCGCAAAGCAATAGACAAGGCTTCGGCCGAACTTGTTGCTGGCTGGGCAGAAAGTGGGCTACTCGAAAAAAAGCCTAGAGCAATGACTAAGAATTTTCGTCGCATATTATTGTCCCACAATGAGTATTTCGAAACAGGACTGTGGAGCTGCACAAAACGAAACTCAACCTAAAACGCGTCCAATGTATTGAATCGGCGAAATCAGACCATTTGCACTTCTACCGCCACCGGAACGAAGGGGTTCTGTCGCAAAGTTTTGTGGTCTTTCCCTTGTTGGCTAATTTTGCGACACGGTTGTAAAATAAGTAAGCAGCAAGGCGTTGTCCGTGACGGTTGATTTCAAAGGAAGCCATTACCCCAAAAGTGTGATCTTGTATGCTGTGTTTTTCTATGTGCGTTACGGTGTCTCATATCGCGATTTGGAAGAGATCATGGCGGAGCGCGGTGTCGAAGTCGACCATGCTACCCTGAACCGGTGGGTCGTCAAATACGCGCCACAGATCGCTGCAAATGCGCAAGCCAGAAAGAGGCCAACAGCCTGTTCCTGGCGGATGGATGAAACTTACATCAAGGTTCGTGGCAAATGGACATATTTGTACTGCGCGGTCGACCGCGACGGCCAAACCCTTGAATTCATGCTGTCAGAGCGTCGTGATACCGCTGCCGCCCGACGGTTTTTCAAGCGTGCCGTTGCCGCCAACGGTATCCCGGAACGCATTGTCATCGACAAGAGTGGCGCTAACCTTGCTGGCCTGCAAAGTCTCAACGTCATCCTCAAGTTCACCGGCGTTGGCAGGATCATCGGCATTGTCCAATCCAAATATCTCAATAATATCATTGAGCAGGACCATCGTTTCATCAAACGGATCACATGACCAATGCTTGGCTTCAAAGCGTTCCATTCTGCGGCGGCCACGTTGGCTGGGATTGAGGCCGCGAACATGATCCGCAAGGGTCAGCTCGATCAAACAGGAACTTCAGCTTTCAAGCAGTTTGCTGCCCTCGCTGGATAGTCATGTCCGCAGTAGGCTGCTCCGTAAACGGTGGAAAAATTTGCGACAGAGCCATTTCTCAACCCGTCCGGAGATGGTTATCTTTTGGATGTCCAAACGGATCTTCTGAGTGATCTCAACACCAGGGTCGTCGTGCCATTGCTGCCAACAGCCAGCGCACCGAAGCCTGCAACAAGGCCCAACCCTATTTTTGATTTTGAAGATCAACCAGTCGTTATGGCAACGCAGTTTATGGCTGCGGTACCAACTGGCATTCTCAAGATCTCAGTTGGGAAACTCGATGAAGAGTTTGAGAAGATCACATCCGCGATCGACATGCTGATCCAGGGTTTTTAAGCGATCAAAATCAATTCGCCCATCGCCAAATAACATAATGAACATTATATGTAATTAGTGCTGACATATCAAAACACGACAACCAGGCGTACGAGGGGAGGTCAACTTCGTAAGTCAAATTTTTGGTTTGGCGGCGTAGAATCAACATGTTAACATCACGTTTGTAAGGGTGGAACCTAATGCAACAGTCCCCTTTATGCTATCCAATGAAGCGCGGCTATTGTTAAGCAACCGATGAATGCGGTCTCTAAAGCCAAAAGTGAAATCGCGGGAAGACCTGCAACAGTCCAACGACGCTCCCTAATGATAGTTAGTATAGGTGGTTTTGGACGTGGTGAAAAATTCCCTCGCCGCGCGCCCTTGCTCGCGTGATCCATAGCTAGACCCTCGTCGCCCACCAAAGGGCACGTGATAATCAACACCTGCAGTTGGCAAATTGACCATAACCATGCCAGCGGCTGATCGAGTTTTGAAGTCCTCGGCATATTTCAGCGACGTTGTGCAAATCCCTGATGACAGGCCAAGTAGACTGTCATTTGCAATAGCAACTGCCGCGTCATAGTTGTTCGTTTTCAAAACGCTGACGACGGGGCCAAATATTTCTTGACGCACGTGCCGCATATCATTGGTACAATTGCCATAAACTGCGGGTGCCATATAGAAACCGGCTGTGTCGCGCTCCAACACCTCGCCACCGCACAATCGTTCTGCACCTTCTTCATCAGCAATGTCGATGTAACGCTGGTTTGTTCGCAGTTGCCGCGCATCCACCGCCGGACCAATCTGTGAGGCAGGATCTAATGCGTGACCAACGGTTAGCGTCTGAGCGGCCTTGACCATACCTTCTACCAGTGCATCGTGAATTCCTGGTGTTGCTATAATCCTTGTGTTTGATGTGCAGCGCTGTCCCGTTGACAAAACAGACCCGCCGATGGCGCAGTCAATGGCGGTCCTCAGTTCAGCATCATCCAACACGATCAGGGGGCTTTTTCCCCCCATTTCTTGCTGGACCTTGCCACCCCGTGCGGCAACTGTAGTGCGTATGCCCTGACCTGTCGCCTCAGAACCTGTGAACGAAACAGCGGCCACATCTGGAGATTGCACAATGGTCTCACCAACAACCGAGCCCCGCCCCATTACCAAATTGAACACACCTTCGGGCAGACCGGCCCGAGAGATAATCTCGGTTAGAGCCCAGCCGGATGCGGGTGTTAGATCAGCGGGTTTAAACACAACGGTGTTGCCATAGGCCAGTGCTGGCGCGATTTTCCATGCGGGTATGGCAATAGGATAATTCCAAGGTGTGATTAGGCCAACGACACCGACGGGCTCATGACGCACATCCACGCGTACGTTCGGGCGGGTAGAAGCGATTGAGAGCCCCTCAACCCGCAGGGCCTCTTGCGCGAAAAATTTGAATACATGCGCGGCACGGGTGACCTCGCCGATACCTTCGGACAGAATTTTACCTTCTTCGCGCGAGAGCAATTCACCCAGCTCGTCTTTGCGAGCCAAAAGTTCGACCCCCACCGCCTCAAGCGCTTCGGCACGGGCTTGCGGTGTTGCAACCGCCCAGCCCGGTGCAGCGGCTTTGGCCGCAGCAATTGCGTCTTCGGTCTGCGCGGCATCTGCGCGGGCAAATTGACCGATCACATCATCTGTATCTGAGGGATTGATGTTTGCAGCCCATTCGGTACCGGCACACCACGTGCCCGCAATAAAGTTCATCTTTTCCATGGTGCTTACGTCTTTCTTTAGCTTGCGTTTACTGCTTGGGATACATCGTTAAGTGCGAGTTTAATGATGGCGAAGAGATCATCCGCCTGCTGTGGTGTGGTGATCATTGGTGGGCAAAAAGCTATCGCATCGCCCAAATTGCGTGAAATCGCACCATGCTTCTGCAACGCTGCATTCATCATGCCACCCAAGTGGCCAATAGGGCTGGTAACGGATTTTGATGCCTTATCGTTGACCAGTTCCACAGCCGCGATCATACCCACCCCGCGGACTTCACCCACAAGTGGATGATCCAGCAAAGTAGCCAGATGCCCGCGAAAATAGTTGCCGGTGTCACTGGCGTTTTGAACCAATCCACGCTCTTCAATGATGGCCAGGTTTTCCAACGCGATAACCGAACCCAGCGGATGACTACCGCCCGTAAATCCGTGCCCTAACACGCCGATCTGGCCACTTTCTTGTGCTACAGGCGCATAGAAACTTTCGTTAACCAAAAAGGCTGAGAACGGCACATAGCCTGAGGTCAGCTGTTTCGATAGCACCATCACATCGGGGCGCATTCCAAAAGTCTCAGATCCGAACATATGGCCAGTGCGACCAAACCCACAGATGACCTCATCGGCGACCAAAAGGATGTCGTGTTTATTCAGGACGTCTTGGATCTTTTTCCAATAGGTTTTGGGTGGCACGACGACGCCACCAGCCCCCATAACCGGTTCAGCAAAGAAGGCTGCAATGGTGTCGGGGCCTTCTGCTTGGATCAGGGTTTCCAGATCATTAGCACACCGGCTTGCGAATTCTTCTTCTGTTTCACCTTCATGCCCGTCTTTCCAGTAATGCGGACAAGTCGTGTGCAACACTCCCTCAATCGGTAGATCAAATGATCGGTGGTTGTTGGGCAAACCAGTCAAGCTACCGCTGGCGATCGTCACACCGTGATAACCGCGTTGCCGCGCAATGACCTTTTTCTTGTTTGGCTGACCCAAAGCATTTGACCGATACCAGATCATTTTCAGCACGGTGTCGTTGGCCTCAGAACCGGAGTTTGTGTAAAACACCTTACTCATCTCGACGGGTGCCATTGAAATGAGTTTTTCAGCTAGATCGATGGCTGGTTCGTGGGATTTGTGACCGAAATTGTGATAAAATGGCAGCTTAGTCATTTGGGCGGCGGCAACTTTAGCGAGGCGCGACTCGTTAAAACCGACAGCACAGCACCATAGGCCAGACAAGGCCTCAATATATCGCTTGCCCGAAGTGTCATAGACATAGATGCCCTCGCCACGATCAATAATCATGGGTCCCTTGTCTTCATGGACAGCGGCATTGGTATAGCCGTGGAAATGGTAGGCAACATCACGCGCTTCGGGCGAATTGGGCAAGACGTTCATTTTGGTCATTTGCGGGATCTTTCGTGTTAGGCGTCAAGTATGTTGACCGCCATTAATGTGAATTTCTGTGCCGTTGACGTAAGATGACTGGCTGCTGGACAGGAAATATACGACTTCTGCCACTTCTTCGGGGCGGCCTAGGCGCTTCATCGGTACCTCGTACTCGACGATCTTTTCGGTACCAGGTGACAGGATTGCCGTTTTGATCTCGCCCGGAGCAACGGAATTGACGCGCACGCCAACATCACCGAGTTCGTGTGCCAGTTCGCGGGTAAAGGTCGATAACCCCGCCTTGGAAACCGCATAAGCTGACCCAGCAAAAGGATGCACCTGATGCGCCGCAATAGAAGAGATGTTGACGACCGCGCCGCGTGCTTGTTTCAAGGGATGGATCAATTCTTGGCATAGCAGCAATGGGGCGACGAGGTTGACATGTTGCACATCAAGGAACGTTTGGATCGGGGTTTGCATGGCCCCCATGCGCTGCCCTTCTGGCCCTTTAGGTGAAATACCCGCGTTGTTGACCAACGCGTTCAAACCCCGCCCACTCAGAATTCCCTGCAATTCAGCAGCAGCTGTGATGACGGACGCACTTTGTGACAGGTCGACTTTGATATGCTGCACGACACCATCTGCCCAAGGGCAGATTTCGGAAAATGGGGTTCGAGCCAGCGTAATGACATCCCATCCATTGTTATGAAAATGTCGGACAATTGCATGGCCGATACCGCGGCTGGCCCCAGTAACGGCGACCACTGGTTTGTTGGTGTTCTCTTCTTGCACTAGCCTGTCTCCTGCGTATTGTTTTCTACTGCAAAGACCAACGCATCTTTGGCATTGAATGCGACTTGCGCATTTGTACCTGCGGTCATTGCGAGCATTGGATTGCCAGCGCCCAATTGCGCCGTAAGACGATGGCCTTTTTCCAGCTCGAAAATCATTTTTGCGCTGGCACCGTGATAGATCGTTTCGACCAATTTGGCGTTCATAGAGTTTGCGTGACTTTCCGTGGCATTGATCGTCAGGCGCTCGGGTCGCACCGATAGCACTGCATGGCTGCCTTGGATGAGGGGGCCTGTCACAGTGGCTTGAACGACTGCGCCAGTGTCCATCTGCAATTGTGCTGAATCGCCTTCTCGTCCGATGACACGTGCAGGAAGCATGTTGGTTTCCCCGATGAAATTTGCCACAAATTGGTTCGCAGGTCTTTCATAAAGGGTTGCCGGTTTGTCGATCTGTTGGATGCGGCCGTCATCAAACACGGCAACACGATCTGACATTGTCAGGGCTTCGTCCTGATCGTGGGTAACAAAGACCATCGTAATGCCGAGGTTTTCGTGGATATGCTTAATTTCTACCTGCATTTCTTCGCGTAGCTTTTTATCAAGCGCGCCAAGCGGTTCGTCCATCAACACTAACACGGGATCAAAGACCAACGCGCGCGCGACGGCTACTCTTTGCTGCTGCCCACCAGATAGCTGGCGGGGATAGCGATCGCCAAAACCACCGAGTTGCACCAAACCCAACGTCCGCCGAGTTCGATCTTCGATGTCAGAGCGAGACATTTTGCGCACTTTCAGCGGATAAGCGACATTCTCTGCCACCGTCATATGAGGGAACAACGCATAGTTCTGAAACACCATACCAATGTTGCGATCAAAGGGCGCGACCGAGTTTAACATTTGGCCATTCAGTTTGATCGTGCCGCGTGTCGGTGGTTCAAATCCGGCTAACAACATCAACGCGGTGCTTTTCCCTGATCCAGATGGACCAAGAAGGGTTACAAACTCGCCACGAGCGATGCGTAGATTTAGGTCTTTGATGACAAGCGTTTCGCCATCGTACGACTTTTGAACGCCCTTAAATTCGACAAAATTATCCATAAGTTCATCCATTTTTATGGCTACGCGCGGCGGTTAATTGGGCCAATGTAAGTATCGCGAGCGATACGACGATCATCACGGTTGCCACGGCTGCGATGGTCGGGTCCAGATTTTCGCGGATCCCTGAAAACATTTGACGAGGCAGTGTGTATTGTTCCGTTCCGGCGATGAATAGGGCTACGATCACTTCATCAAACGACGTGATAAAAGCAAATAATGCGCCCGAAACGATACCCGGCGCGATCTGCGGCATAACAACAGTGCGAAAGGCCAGCCACGGGCGCGCACCAAGACTATAAGCCGCGCGTCGCTGGTTCTCGTCAAATCCTTGCAAGGTTGCACTGACGGTGATGACGACAAAAGGTGTGCCAAGGATGGAATGTGCAAGGATCATCCCGGTGAACGAATTGGTCAGCCCCAGTTTCGTATAGAAAAAGTACGACGAAACCCCGGTAATGATGACCGGAACGATCATCGGTGTCAGCAAGAACGCCGTCAGCGTGCCGGGCCACGGGCAATCACGCCGTGTCAATCCGATCGCAGCCAACGTTCCCAAAACTGTTGCGATAACAGTGGCAAACGAGGCAATGAACAGGCTGTTTTTCAGCACCTGACCCCAGATCGGATTGTCGATTAGCACTCGATACCAACGCAGGCTCCAGTTTTCGACGGGGTAGCTTAGAATGCTGTCGGCGGTAAACGACAGAGGGACGATCGTCAGGATTGGCAGCACCAAAAATCCAATGATCAAAGCTGCGAAAACGAATGTCGCGAGAACGCCAACACGTTCAGACCGGGTGAGGGACGGATCAAACATCAATCATACCCCCATCGACACACGGGCACTGCCGGTGAGCTTTTGATAAAGTGCGTAAAGAACGAGTGTGACAATCAATAGGTTCAGCGCCAAAGCCGATGCTAGGCCCCAGTTGATTGTATTGTTGGTGTAAAAGGCGATGAAATAGCTGATCATCTGATCCTTGGGACCACCGACCAACGCAGGGGTGATGTAGTACCCAATGGACATGATGAAAACGAGGATCGCGCCTGCACTTAACCCCGGTAAGGTGAGAGGGAAATAGGCGGTCATAAAGGCATAGACCGGCCGCGCGCCAAGGCTTTTGGCTGCGCGCATATAGTCGCGCGGAATGGATTTCATCACGCTGTACAGCGGGAGAACCAGAAAAGGCAGCAGGATGTGGGTGAGTGCCACAAAAACGCCAAAGCGGTTGAACACCAATGTAAGGGGGCTGTCGATCAACCCGATGCTTTGCAGCGTAGAATTTATCGGACCTTCTTTTTGCAACACGATTACCCATGCCGCCGTGCGTACCAACAGCGACGTCCAGAACGGGAAAAGCACGCCCAGCAACATGATGTTGCGCCACTTTGGGCTGGCCTGCACCAGCGACCATGCCAACGGGTACCCAAGCACACAGCAAATCAACGTCACCCCAAGGCTGATACCAAAAGTTCGAATGAAGACATTGACGAACAACGCCTGATCCGGATCAACACGTGTCAATTCACCCGTATCAGTGCGCGACAGGTCCAACGATTTTAAAACAAAGAAATCAGTAACTGGTGCTGCCGCACGGCGAATTGCTGCTTGAAACCTTGGATCAACCCAACGGTCATCAACGGCGGCAAACCAATCTTTGTATGTTCCTGACTGTGGGACCTCTTTGCGGCTGCTGCGTGTTGTTTTGCGTAACAGGGTCGAAAATCCAGGTACATCCTGATTCAACCGGCGCCCGACGCGACCTGTTGTGCGGGCTTCATCCGCGATGCGCACATCGGCAAACAAGGCTTCGTAAAATGGCTCATTAAATTTGGCTTCATCCTTTAGGATGACAGCCGATTGGGGGAAATTTTTAACGTATGCGGGGCTATGAATAGCGCCGGTCAGAAGACCAAGAATGGGCATGGCAAAGAACACAGACACAACAACAAGTAACGGGAACACCAGTAAAAAAGCACCGCGCCTTTTGCGGCGGTTTGAACGGGTCAATTCGCGTTTTAAGGAGTGTCCCGCACGCGGCTGCGTTGCAGCAGCAGCCTTGGCAGGGATTGTATCATGAGGCATTGCGATGACCTAAATTATAAGAGCAAAATGAGACCGCACAGCGTCCGGTCTCATTCATGGTTTAAGACGAGCTAGAGTTTAACTTTACTGGGCTGCCCAGTTGTTAAACCGTTCGTTTAGCTCTTCGATGTGGTCGATCCAGAAATCCGAATCTTGGTGCAAAGCGTTGCCCAGATTGGCTGGTGCGGTTGGCAATTGCGCGACGACATCGGTCTTCACAGCTTCTGCCGCTGCAGGATGGATGGTGCCGTAGGGAATGGCATTGGACAAAACCGCCTGATTGTTCGGTTCATTGGCAATCGTCAAAAAGTCATAGGCTCCGTCAATGTTTTCGGAGCCGCTAACAATTGCCCAACCATCAAGCGTATAAATCTGACCGTCCCAGATTGTCGCAAAGTTCTGACCTTCGGCAACGGCAGTCGAGATACGCCCGTTGTAAGCAGCGGTCATCGCTACATCACCGGCAGCCAACCACTGTGTCGGTTGCGCGCCAGCTTCCCACCATTGAATATCATCTTTGATTTCATCAAGTTTGGCGAATGCACGATCAACACCCTCGGACGTTGATAAAACATCGTACAGATCTTCTGAGGCAACACCATCGGCCAGCAATGCGATTTCCAAAGTGAACTTCGCGGACTTCCGCAAAGCGCGCTTGCCTGGCCATGTTTCGGTGTCCCAGAAGTGAGCCCAGCTTGTAGGAGCCTTATCCCCAACGCTATCTTCGTCATATGCGAGGATCACGGAATAGACGATCGCGCCAACACCGCAGTCACCCATGGCCGCACTATCGATGAACTGTTCTTGACCACCAAGACGTGCCCAGTCGATACGCTCGATCAGGCCTTCGTCGCAGGCATTTTCGAGCTCGGGCGCTTCCATTTGGACCACGTCCCACGTTACGTCGCCAGTTTCGACCATTGCTTTAATTTTAGCGAGCTCGCCATTGTAAGCTTCGTCGAGCAGTGGGCCGTGCGTGTCAATGTAAGGTTGGAAAAACGCTTCGCGCTGTGCTTCCTGATAGGCGCCACCCCAGCTGATGACCGTTAGATCACGTGCTTGTGCCGCTGACGCGGTCAATATCGCAGTCATGGCGATACCGCTTAAGAGTTTAGTCGTATTCATGTTTTTCTCCCTGAGAGTTTGATTTTATTGGTTAAGTTTTGCCAATGCTCGTGCACCAATTTCTTCCCCAATCGGAAAGGCAGAGGTTGCAGCGGGCGATGGAGCGTTACAGACATGCACGGTGTGGGGCGTCTCTCGGATCATAAAATCCTCGATCATGCGGCCATCAGCGCTGACTGCCTGTGCCCGGATACCGGGCGGATAAGGTAGTAGGTCGTCGGATGTCAGTGAGGGGCAGTACTTCTGACACCGCTTTAGATAGGTGGCCTTCGACAAAGATCCGTGCAGCTCGTGCAAGCCGGGGCGCAAATTGCGCATCATCAGCTTCCAAAATCCCCCGAACCGAGCAGAGGTAGCCATATCACGCAGATGTGGGCGGTTTGCCGTATAAGTTTCCCGCCCCAGCGACACCATCGCATTTGGCCCGACTGTGTCATAGCCGCCAATCATCTTTGTCAAATGTACGCCCAGAAACGGCAACGACGGGTCCGGCACGGGATAAATCAAATGATTGACGTTCGCGCTGGCGGTGTCGGCTACGCGAAAATATTCCCCACGGAACGGAACGATACGAAAATCGTTGGCCAGTCCTGATAGGGCGGCGATCCGATCCGCATGCAGGCCAGCACAGGCAATCATCAGACCGGCATCAAGGGTGCCCTGTTCGGTCTCGACCATCAGCGCGTCGTCGCGTTCGTTGAGACCAATCACGTTCGTATTGAACTGAAATGCAACACCATCAGCTTCGAGCGTTTGGCGCAATACACGACAAATTTCGCCGTAATTTACGATGCCACTGGCGGGAGACAAAAGCGCCCCAACACCACTGATATCTGGTTCCATCTCATGTAATGCTTCTTGACCGATCCGCTGAATATCCAACCCATTGGAACGGGCGCGATCCTCAAGCGTAGCCATCGCAGGAAGTTCTGCATCCGATGTCGCCACAATCAATTTGCCACATGTATCAAATGGAATGTCATGGGTCTGGCAGAACGCCTTGGTTGCCGCAGCCCCTTTTACGCACAGCTTTGATTTCAAGCTGCCCGGCGCATAATAGATTCCAGCATGGATTACGCCTGAGTTGTGGCCCGTTTGATGGACACCGGGTACTGCTTCCTTCTCAATGACTGTGATCGAGACATCAGGACTCTGTTGCCGTAAGTAGTTAGCTGTCGCCAGTCCGATAATACCTGCGCCTACAATAACCAAATCTGATTTTGCCAGTTCGCCCATTGCCCCCTCGAAGCTTAACTATGAACTGGTATAAGTCGGAAAAAGGCCTACAAAAATGTAAGAATCTTTTACTTAGGTTAAGAAAAATTAAAACTATTGATGGATGTGTCCGAAGATGCAGCGGCAAAAAAAGCCTTTTCGAGGCACCCTAGGAGACGGCGATCTGGCCGCTTTGCGCGATTTTTTAGCAATTGTAGAAGCTGGAGGTCTCACAGCGGCGGAGCCACTGTTAAATAAAAGCAAAGCAGCAATCAGCCTTAGTTTAACAAAGTTGGAACAGCGGTTGGGTATGCGGTTGTGCGAACGGGGGCGTTCCGGCTTTGCCCTAACAGAGCAGGGTCAACTCATTCTCACCGCAGCAAGGCAACTTTTTTCGCAGATCAACCAGTTCACAGACTTTGTTGGGGCCACTTCACTTCAAATTTCGGGGGAAATAACTGTCATGATCGACGACAGTTTCGCCTTCCAAATGGAAGAGCCGATCGCAGATGCGATTGCGCAAATGAATATACGCTATCCACGCTTGCAGCTTAAACTTCGTATGACGGCCCCCGATCGAATCTTGAGCTCCGTGCTTGATGGCACGGCCGATCTAGGTTTGACTGCGTTGATGCAACCCAATACCGCCCTGGTCGTCAAACCCTTGTTCACAGAAGAAATGGGGTTGTTTTGCGGTAGAGGACACACGCTCTTTCAGATTGAAGAAAGCGAAATCTCTTACGAACGCCTTCAAGACTTCAGCTTTATTCAAACTAGCATATCACATGATGCCGAATTCACTGCGTTCTTGTCAGGCTTTAGTTTTCTGGCCTCAGCGCCAACTGTCCTGTCTCGTATGATGCTGATTTTATCATCGCGTTATCTGGGTTTTCTACCATTACATTTCGCGGATGTCTGGGTCGCAAAGGGGTCGGTACGAGAGATCCAGATGCCGGGCAGTCGCACAAGCAATGCCTGCTCGGTCATTCACCGAAAATCACGCCCCCTCGGAATGGCGGCTGGAATATTCAAGGACATTCTTGTCACGTCCCTCCAGAAATAATCCTCCGCCATGTGAGTGAAACATGAACTGCGATTTTTGTGTTGGGGGGGAGAGCACATAATCTGCTTTAGCTTCCCAGCTTTGTCGCAGATGTTACCGCGAACGTAGATTTGTATGAATTAACATAAGATAGACGGGACTGTTGCATTAACTTGCACCGGGGCGGACTATATTTCGAGCACCAAGAAACCCGATTGCTTTAACGCGTAAAAAATGTAAACGGTGATCTTCTTTTACGGTGATTGCTCGTGGCCTTTCTGCCTAATTTGCCACCAGCCTCAAGAACTTCGACCAAATTGGCGATTCTGCAATGTTGTTTGCTAAGATGTCGTAACCGGCTGCGGTTGGATGGAGACCATCCCCAAGTTCCAAAGCCGATGAGAAGGCCTGATGCTTAGAGAGAGCATCGGATTGGAGAAAGAGCGGGGCGTTTAATGATGCGCAGACGCCCCCAATATTGAGTTCACTTCATCCAGCTTCATCAAAATAACCTCGCCTGTTCCTCCGTCATCACGGACAAGGCTAGGCAAAACAGGCGCAGGTTCAATCACCACGGCCGGTGTGGATGGAAAAATCGAAGACCAGTTAATGTCTGCTTCCGGGAAGCTGCAGCGCGACATGCGGTGACCGGTCAAAGTCTGAAAAGGGCCGCTAGTGAAATGCGCTCCCCGGCTCATGAATGTGATGTGCTAGGGCGTCGATTTTGAGCGCTGCCTGACGGACCATGGGTATTGCATCCTCAAGATCACGTAGTGCCATATCATCGATGGTTTCGAGGTTCTCAACCGCGATGCGCAAAACCTTTGACGCTTCCATTCTAAGCGATGACAATTCTTGCATTTCTTTGGTTGGAGCAAATGCGCTTGCGCCTCGAGTTGGGCCATTTCTCAGTCGATGTTGATCCCTCTTCGCACGGCTCACGTCGCTCGCAGATGTCAATCTTTGGAAGCTGCCGTGTGCTTCGGCAAGGGCTGTCCGCGCTTGCAGCCTGACGTTCCTCTCGTGTGCTTGATCGGCAGACTGTGCCGATCGCTTAGCCACCTAAGAACTGGCTCCCTTCGTCTGAGAACAATCCCAACGCGGGCTGGCCCACTGCTAAGAGTTTCTGCAACCCCTCAAATGTTGGTTCGGTTGCTGTCAGGTTGGGAAGCCGTGGGGGGGGGGCGGTTCCGGACCTAACGCTTCGAGATCAGCTTCCGCCGCAATACGATTTTCGCCCTTCCTTTTCTTTGCGTCGTTCAAGATCTGATCGCGCTCGACCTTCCAAAGAGCCAAGGTGTTTTTATGGCTGTCTAGCTCAATTCCATATTCCTGAGACTGAATACGCTCAAATTCTCGAAGGCCCGACATCAACACCTTGTCCGTTGCGCTCTTGCGCTCGCCAGAGCGTGCCACCGTGAGGCAAAACAGTGAGATCGGACAACTACCAGCTAGGGTCTCAGCTACTTGAGATCCAAAGTTGCGCTTTGTCAAAATCGCGCTTGGCGAGATCTGCCAAATCGATCCAAAATTCCAGGAGCCCCACATCACCCCATGTCACTCCCAGTGCTTCGTCACTATCGATTTGTAGCAGCTTATAGCCCGAGCCCGGCGTGGGGTTAGGGTTCGTGAACTTTGGCCCGCCGATCATCGTCTCATTACAGCCTTGCGTTATTTGGTAGGGCAAAAACCCCTGTAGGAAGTCGTCTGTAAGTGCTGTTAAAAGATCGGGAGCAACATCGGCTTGCCTTTTTAGCCTGCCCAGTGCTGAATGCAGTTCCGTGCGCAGTCGAGTTAGATCTTCGCGGCTGTCGCGTGCTGCTTGTACGCTTTCATAGCCTGCGGCCCTAAATATACATTCATCAAATCGAGCCTGATGCTCTGATGAAAGTTCCGCATTTGGCGGAGCAACTAGAAGATCTGCAAGCAGATGTTCCGCGCGATCAGAGTTTTCGTTAAGGCGCTCAAATGCCGCGATCCTTGTCCGTTTAGCGATTGGATGAATGAGTTTGGTCGCGACCAAATTGTTCCAAGGAAAGATGCCGCCAAAAGCGTCAGGACAATAGTTCGGGCCGCCATCTGCGAATGGGACAAGGTTTGCGATGCCTGAGGTCGGGATGGTTTGTGCAAAAGTCTCTTGTTTATCTGTCTCACCGTAGTCGAACGCTTCTTTCATGATCTTGGCGCCGCGGTCTTTGGGTAGCTTGTTTGTTTGCCACAGGCAGGGATGCACAACACATGCCATGGTGCTACATGGAAGGACCTGAGTGTTGTCGGACCCCTGTTCGCTTGCCCGATAGAGCACAAATTCTGCGATCTCAGGCAAAGTATCGGGTTGTGGGGCGCGTGGCCAACTAGGATCGCAGTTGGGATGATACAGCACACGCGGTGACACAGTTTCACCATCGAGAAAAGAGAGGTTAAGAAAGAACCAAAGCGTGCCTTCACGGGGTAGCACGGCGGTGTCTGCTATTTCGGGAACCTCGGCCAAATTGATCTGTGCCAAGAAGTGCAGTGGCTTTCCTGTTCCCAAATGTTCTGACCATGCGATATCAGGTGCCAATCGTGGTAAACCGCCAATTTGGGTGAATGACCCTTGCCCGGCACACTCGCGGATTAGGTAGGCTGTTGGATCGCTATGGGCATCAAAGTAGGCAGCGATTTCGTCCTGTGTGTAAATGCGGTCTTTGTCTTTTTCGCGGGCAGCTTGCCATTCGCGTTGGGATTTTTCGAAGGTTTCTTGTTGTTGTTTCCGCTGTTCATCACGCGCTCGAATTTCTGGAGTCTTTTTTATGTCATCGGCGATGCCTTCAACATAGCGCACGACAAGACGATATCCAGGTATTTTAGTGTGCAGCATGAAGAGGGCGAATTTAGCGAGCGCTTTGACCCGCCATATGTTGATGCGTCGTCGAAACAACAAAATGACAAGGCCGAAAAAGAGAATGAGATAAGCGGAAACGCCAAGAGAAACAGCAAGCTGCGCAAAGCCCACCCCGGCAACTAAGGCGATTGCATAGGATAAGTACTTGTTTTTCATATCAGCAGTAGAAACCGACGGGTGCCTGCATAGCAAGTCGGTCATTCTAGATTTGTGTCGAAACGGCAGCTAAGTCCGGAGGCTGTGTGAAAACTCCCCTTTTGTCTGAATGATGCTATAATTTTCGTACTTGTTATGGAGGTTGTTCATGACGCATTTCATCGAAGGTTTAGATCGCCAGCAAACGATGTTGCTACCTGAACATCTTGATGATTACGTTGATGAGAGCAATGCCGTCCGCGCCATTGATGCCTTCGCAGAGATGCTAGATCTAGCGGCGCTCGGCTTCAACGCGCAGGTCGCCGCGACTGGTCGGCCTAGCTATCATCCGGGGCTGATGCTCAGGATTTATCTGTACGGCTATCTGAAGCAGGTCCAATCATCGCGGGGGTTGGAGCGGGAATGCGGTCGCAATCTGGGACTTGTTTGGTTGACGGGTCGGTTGAAGCCGGACTTCAAGACGATTGCGGATTTTTGTAAAGATAACGGGCCAGCGATCCGCAAAGTATGCCAGCAGTTCGTGGCCCTATGCCGCAACATGGACTTACTTGATGGCGACGTGGTCGCGATTGATGGCAGTCGGTTCAAGGCGGTGAATGCGAAAGCCAAGAATTACACGCGCGGTAAGTTGCGTCAGAAGCTGGGTGAGATCGACAAAGCAATTGAGCGTTATCTGGGCGAGTTGGATCGTGCCGATGAGGTTTTTGAGCAGACCGGCACGGTGCTGCCAGGAGCCCGAATGGAACGCACCTTGAGAAAGCTAGAACACCTGCAAAAGGAGGCGGTACGTTACCGATCAATTGAGCAGCGCATGGATGAGACCGGCGAAACCCAAATCTCATTCAGCGACCCAGACGCCAGATCAATGGCAACCACAGCACGCATGCCGCGCATTGTAGGCTATAATGTTCAAACGGCTGTCGAAGCCGATCACCACCTGATTGTTACGCATGAAGTCACAATGCTTGGGTTTGACCGGGATGCTTTGTCGATGATGGTTGAGGCAGCACGTGATGCGATGACAACAGATCAACTCACGGCAATTGCAGATAAGGGCTACTATAAAGGCGAGGAAATTGTTGCGAGTGAAGAGGCTGGTATCTCGGTGGTTATTCCTAAAACGATGACTTCTAACGCCGCTGCGCGCGGTCAGTTTGACAAGGCAGACTTTGCCTATGACGGCGACAAAGATGTCTATGTCTGCCCGGCGGGCGAGAACCTGACTTACAGGTTTACCGGCCAGCAAGACGGCAAGGCCATCAGATCATATTGGTCGGGCGCGTGCGCCGGTTGCGCGATCAAGGCCAAATGCACAACGAGCAAAGAACGACGCGTGTGTCGTTGGGAAAAAGAGGACGTGCTCGAGCGGGTGCAAGCACGACTGGATGCAGACCCAGCTCAACTGGTGGTCCGCAGCATGACTGTCGAGCATCCCTACGCCACGATCAAATCTTGGATGGGGGCCACCCACTTCAAAATGAGACAGTTGAAAAACGTCGCCACCGAGATGGCGCTGCATGTCCTTGACTACAATATGACCCGCGTCATGAACATCATGGGCATTCCGGCGATGATCGCAGCGATGAAGGCGTGAGAGGCTTCGTTTGCCCTGAAATCGGGGCATGAAACGCTGGAACTGGCATAAACGGCTACTGTTGGCCCCTCGAACCCTCGAAACAGCCGAAATGAAGATCCCACGCCAAAATGAACACAAACGGCAAAAGCTACAGCCGGACCCAATATCAGCACAGTTTCCACACAGCCTCTCCGCGTTGCGGTCATCGACCATGCCAAAATGCTGCGCTCTGCCGCCGAAGTCCACTTTGGGGAAGCTGCATTGCAGCGACGCGACACTCGGGCACCCCCAATCGATGCCAAGATTGCATCAAAGGACGGAGCCTTACCAAAGATCATCGCCTCGGTATTTTTGTAATCGCCGCCCAAACGCGAGGCCATGTCTGCAGGTGGTACGAGCGCAAACGAAGAAAGACCCCATAGCGCGATTGGAAACAAGTCTCCGATCATGCTTGTAAATTCTACTTTATTGTAGTATATGCTATTAAAGGAGCGGCATCAAACCGCGACAGGTCCAATCCTCTTTCTCCCATCGCCGTACACGGCGCTCTTTACTGGTCGTGCATTTGGCTTTGATTGCGCACTCGGCGCAGGCACCCGACCAATACGTTCTGATGGCTTTGCCATCTTGTGGGCCAGTAAACCTGTAGGTCAGGTT
>JBDVKF010000010.1:0-10174 GCA_039960995.1 Paracoccaceae bacterium
AGGTTTCGGAGCGGTTGGGTGTCAGCACTTATTAGCTCTACAAATGGATGAAACTTTACGCGAAGACTGCGTCACAAACGTCATCTGTCGATCATGAAGCAGAGAACCGGCGGCTCAAATGTGAGTTGGCACGGATGACCGAGGAGCGCGATATCCTAAAAAGGCGGCCGTGTACTTCGCAGAGGATGCAAGGTGAAGTACGCATTCATCGCCGAGCACCGCCCTGTATTCTCTGTCCGCAGGATGTGTCGCGGCCTCGGAATTCATCCAAGCGGGTTCTATGCATGAGTTAAGAACCCGATAAGCCAGCGTGTGAGGATGCGCGCCAGACCAAGCTGCTCACAGACGCTTAGAACGACAGTGGCATGGTATATGGCCAAGGGGCTGAATGCCGTGGAAAAATGGCGCGATGGCAGGGCCGTTTCGGGCACGGTCAATCGTTGCAGGAAAACTGATGCAAACGTGATGAGATGTCGTTGTCCAAACTATACCCGTTTGACGTAAGTTGGGGCCGAGCTCTTGGCGGGAGGCGGTGCTGTCTGTGTGCTTGCGCGCAGGATGATATGCCCCTCGAACGAGCGCGATTTTGGAATTGTCAAAGATGAAGGATCGGCCACAGTGAAGATACCTAGCATGCTTCTCCGCTCACTTACCTTGGCGTTGTTTCTGTCGGCTGGCCTGCTGTTCTCTGCCGGAGTGCACGCGCAAAGCTCGGACTCATTGCCCAGCTATGTGACGGATGAATTCGGATCGCCTCCGGCAGTCCCAGAGGGGCCTCTTTCAGCGGCCATGCAATTCGCTGTGCGCGTCGCGTTTGTCGACAGCGTGGCGTTTTCCACTTGGGATGAAAATCAACAGCTTGCCTTGGTTGAGATCGCTCAATCCAAAGATCCGCGATTGGTTTGGCTGATCAGCGATATGATGCGGTTTGCGTCCTCGACACAGCTGAACGAAGCGCTCACAAACGCGGCGTCTGAGCTTCTTGGGAAAGAGTTTCGGTTTGAAAACAGCTGGGGCAATGTCACAGATCATCTGCTGGCTTGGGATATTCCTGCCCCTCCGGATTATCTCAAGACCAAGCGCGCCATTTTCACAGGCATTGTCCCGGGCTGGGAAAAGATCTTTGTCGAAGGGGATATCGATTGGCGCATAGTGTCATGGGGTGGCGTTCTGATCGATGATCGCCCCTATGACACGACGGACGACCGGTGCAATTGCATCCCCGCCGCCGATAATCCAGAGGTCAGCAGCGCCGAAGATGCGACATGGCTGAAAGATGATGACATTGTTTTTGGCGTAGAAGTAAACGGCGAATACCGCGCTTATCCCCGTCGCATTATGGAAGTGCGCGAGATGGTGAATGATACCCTTGGCGGGCGCGATCTTGGTATTCCGTATTGCACTTTGTGCGGTGCTGCTCAGGCTTATTTCACTGATGGTCTGGCTGTCGGTATAGAACGCCCGATTTTGCGCACGTCTGGATTGCTGAGCCGCTCGAATAAGGTGATGTACGATCTACAGACGTATTCGGTCTTTGATACGTTTTTAGGTCATGCTGTGACTGGGCCGTTGGCCGAAAAGAAAGTGCAGCTTGAACAGGCAACCGTGATCACGACGGATTGGGGCACCTGGAAAAAGGAACATCCTGAAACAACTGTTCTGCTTGAACGATATGCGCTTGGGCGGGATCCAGATTTTCGGAATGGGCGCGACGCCAATGGTCCAATTTTCCCTGTTGGGGATGTCGATCCACGGTTGTCCGTACATGAAGATATCATTGGGGTCGTCACTGCATCGGGTCGACCGGTCGCCTTTCAAAGAAGCACCGCTTTTGTGGCACTGAAACGCGGCGATGAGATCGCATTCGAAAACGTACGTTTAGAGCTTGATGCGGGCGGGATCAGAGCCGTCGATGCAGATGGGTCTGATCTGGGAAGCCACCAGGCGTTTTGGTTCGCTTGGTCCCAGTTCCATCCTGAAACAGAGTTGTGGACACAGTAATGCGTTTCGGTGGGCAGCCGCCTGCGCACCGGAAAAATCCTAGGTCCTGAGAAATGGGATAGCTGGATTTTGACAGACGCAAATGTTTCACATGGGCCGCTCGTTTCGAGTGGCCCATTTGCTGTCTTTTGATGGCTTTTGAAGCCGTCAACGCACGTGCAAGGCCAGTCCCGATATGCCCGCCCAATATGCCCGACTTGCCCGCCCGACCCGTCCATCCGACCTGCCCGCCCAAAACGAACGCACTAAGCGCACTGGTTTGACGCAGTGCGCGGATCACCTTTTTGTTCAAGAACAAGAGATTTCCCCGCGGATAGCCGCCGTCGTCGCATGGATCGCGGTGTTGCAAAATGCCCGTCAGACCAGTCATTCGCAGCACTCGCAAATTCATCGCGCATTTGAATGAGTAATTTGCGGGACTTAGCTTCCATTTGTTGATCCATTTAACTTTCGTTGTTAGGCTCTAGACGAGAGAAACCGGTGGAGTGGCAAACCTAGTGCTGAGTGCTCGTAAAATTCCGATGGCGAGCTTGGTCTCATTCGCCGCCGCTCTAATGGGCTCGATATCTGCAGCGGGAATGGTTCGTGCCGAAGATCGCGGAATCGTTGTAATTTTCGCCTGCATCTCTTTAGAAACAGAATTCGAGGACGGCTCAAGCGTGGACACCGACTACCGCGCCCATTTCGCGCAAGTCGATCACTTTGGCCCGAAAAGTCAATCAAATCAGATGGGTACGTTTGCACTTGGTCCGACCGTTTCCAACGCAGCCGGCGGCATCTTTTACAAGATCAAACCAATAGCCGTTTCATTGAAATCGTCTCGAGCCGAAGTACTCGACGAAGCGACTAAGAGCGGCATTCTGCATGGTTGGATCGCAAACGGAACGGCACGAGTGCCGGTTGGTGCTGCCGGACCGTTATTCTACGTCCGCCCAGCATCGGAGGTTGAGCGGGGTCGTTCCGGACTTAGCGTGACCGAGTTTGAGTGCTCTCAAGTCTTGTTTTGAGTAACCGCTTTAGGCTCGAACCGGACCTCGGATGCGGCGCAGCATTTAGACAAAGAAGTGAAATCTCGAATCCAACACCCCCCTAAAAGGGGGTGTTTCGTAGTTTTGCCTTGGGCGGGGAAATCGCGATTCACGTAACCCATTTAACGATAGTGACAAAAGGCTACCTTTTAGGAAGGCCGCGCACCCAAAATGCCGATAGTCCGTAAGCCCCCTCGCCCGACGTGCTGATCAAGCCCGTTGATGTTGGTCAACGAAGTCGATCTTGGTCAAAGAAGTGGCTCTTGGACGGAGGATCCGTGAAGCTTTGTTCACTTACGCCTGTATCGCTGCGCGTAGAACTTTTGCTTCTTTCGCATTCAATGTCATTGCAGATGTTCCGCCGAATGCGTCGACACCTTCGCGCAGTGACGGAAAGAGCGACAGCAGCTCGGTTCTTGCATTGCGTTCCAATGTAGACAGAGCTGCATCAGCAAGAAAAAAGCTTTCGCTCAACGCACCATTGGCAAGTACGACATGATGCTTGTCAAACATGAAATGGCAGTATGTGACCTGTTCCGTCTCGCGCAATTCCACACCGGGCAAACCAACGAGGTGTTTGGCCGGCACAAAGATATCAGACGCGTCAAACAACAGCTCTAGAGACGGATCTGACATCCACATCCGATGTTGTTGGGACACGATCAATTCTTGGGTATTTCCAACAGCGCCCGGTGCAAAGACAACAGGCGCAAAGTTACCCTTGCCTTCTACGGTGGCCGAGGACACCCATTTGACAGGTTGATATCCGGCGTCTTGGGTCCAGAGCATTTGCCCGACCTCAATATCTTCGACGCGCACAAAGCCATCGCGCGCTTTGATCAATGTGCCTTCGGCAAAACACGTTATGAAATCATCGTAGGTTGAGGTACCGAGATTGTTGCCGCCAATTTTTTCATAAGTCACGCCCTCTAGGAGTTCTGTGTCTGAGGAAAAGCCCCAAATATCGCCAGTCACCCCGCCTTGTGAGAATACATAAATTGTAATCGTTGGGCCAACTAAGACTCCGTCGGCGTCCAATGCTTGGAGCTCAATAATAGACTCGGATTCGACTGTCTGGCCGTCAGCGACAAGCCCGCCGCCATCAGTGATGACGTGTTGGCCTGCCAGACCATCCTCGAAGTCATCAGGTGAACCACCAGTGTCATCAAGGATGATTTCAGCGCCTTCGCCCCGCGTGTAGGTGAAGGTTCTCCCGTCAGGAGTAGCCGAGTTGTTGATGATACCATTGCCTGTGGTGTTGTCGATAAGCCCGATGTTATCAAACGCAAAAAAAGTTGTTGCAACCATCTGAAAATCCTCAACTTTTAACTTACTACTGCTCGGGGCGATCTAATATCACCCAAATGCGGCATTTTTCTGACTTGTTTTATTCAAAGGCGTCGTATCAAAATCATGGTTGGAAAATCAACGATTTTCTTCCGATTTTCCAATAACTTGCCCAAGTGCACCTTTCGGTTTTGTGATCGTTTCAATTGTTTATGTCTCATTAATGAGAGTGGCTTCCGTTGGGCGATCACCCTTTTGAGGTGCATCACACGCAAACCTTAGAAGTCCGGCTAGACATTCGTTAACAGTTTCAACGTCATTTTGTTCCGGGTCAATTACCGTCAAATCAGCGGCACGAACCCGCCAGTTTTTGCTTTGAAATATTGCTCAATAACAACCTGATTGCGGCCTCTTAGCTGCTAAAGCCCCTCAACCGCCTAAATTTTCAACATAATGCCTAAAATTGAACCAATCGCCGAGTTGCTGGCGGAAACATGCGCCGGTATTGGTCGCGTCGAATTCCGCAACGTTGGCCGCCCTCGGGTGATGTTCAAACCTGAGTTTTCTGCATCCGCAGCCCCTGCGCGCCCAAGCTATTGGAAGACGATCATAGTCAACTGAGGATCGTTTTCCCAAGCGCGTCTCGCATGGCCAAAATTTCTAACCTGTTATCCCTTCGGTTGCGGGCAGCGGGTTGGGTGACGTCACACTCTCTGGTCGGCGCTTTTCATAGAACGCGTTGCCACCCGCCGTCAGGACATAGTGGATATTGTTGAAATTGGCGTCAAACCAAGCGGCGTGAAAGAACCTTGCACGCACAACATTCGGGTGTCTTTCGCCCGCCAGCACGGCGGATGCAGACGCCTCGGCCAGGGCTGTCCCCTGACCGCTTAGGGGTTTGGTCAAAACGCCTGGTGCGAATTGATTTTTCTGGCCCACCACCGCGCACACAGTGTTTGGGAATTCCTCGGATCGCACGCGGTTCATCACGACAGTGCCCACCGCGATCATCCCGTCCCGGCTGGAGCGGTTTGATTCAAAAAACATCGCCCGCGCCATGCAATTGATGTCTGTTGCTGATGCCGTCGGTATCTCTGGCGCCGGTGATTGGCGTGTGGAACACCCAGCAAGACCGCACGCCGTGACCAAAGCCAAAGTCAGTCCCTTTTTTGAGCTGGAATTCTGCACTGTGTATACTCCTGATTGATCCGGGCTTTTAACCGCATGTTGGGCGTTAAGGAAAGGTGCAAAGGAGGCTGTCGCCACAACGTCAGTGGCGGTCGCTTGGGACAAGTGTCATGGGCATGACGAAGCTGCGCCAGATGACCGTACGAGCGTTCAGGTTTATTTGGCGCGCTTTAAGCTTGGAAAGTGTTGATTGTGGTGAGAAAGCTATCGCAAAACACTCATTGGCATTTGGATTTCGTCGGCCAAATCAAGATCGGTCTGGCAAATTTTCATCTAAATGAGACACCCAGTTGCCGTTGGCGTCATCAATGACGGCGCGGTTTGCACCGCTTGGATCACCTCGTAGAGATTTAATTATTGGACGGTCTATTCGGGTGCGTTCAAAATGACGCCGCTGCTAAACCTATGATAGTAATTGCTAATATAAGCACGATTAAAATGACGATTTTGCTGGCATCACGACAACGTGTTTCAGTCAAATTGCCTTTTCAAAGGCCAACATGGCGCGAATCTGTTGACCCGTTTATAGAGCGATGAAAACAGCGGCGATTGAATCTGGTATCGTTTCCAATAAAGAGATCAGAACTAACTTGGAGGAAAACATGAATAATAAAAGTATGTCGATTGCAGTTGGCATCGCTCTTGTTGCTTCTGCACCTTATGCCAAACAGATTAAGGATGTTGGCGATGAAGTTGTTGCGGCGCAGCGCGCAGCACTTGCCGCGAGCACGGACGGTGCTGGTTTCGGACCACAAGCGCCACGCGATCTGACATCGAATATTGGTGAGAACGCGCGCAGCTTTGCGGCGGCTCCGACGTATAGCGAAATGAACTTGTGCAACATCCATTTCCACGAAGGCGCGGAGCACCGCGGTGGCCAGTTCACAACCTTTTTGGGGAACGGCAACGGCAAAGGATACGGCACCGGATATGGCTATGACGGTTCGCTGACCGAAGCCGAGCTTGCGCCGATTGATGCACCAATCGGCAAAGGGGATAAAGGTCTGCTTGAGCCCGGCATGACAATCGAAGTGCATTATGTTCACAGCACTGCACAAATCCAGCCTGGCCCGACATTGGGATCGTGCCTGTCGGATTCAATCGGCAATCCACAATTGCGCGTTGAAACCCAGGTCATGGTTTTGGTCAATGATCGCGCCGCGCACAGCTTTGTTGATCTGGCAGCTGTGGAACAGGTGAACGGATACTGGCAGGCACCGAACTTGCCATCTGATACAGGCCAACCCATTGCCTATGATGGGTCCACGACTGGCCCGAGCTATAACGAAAAAGGGTCCCCGCTTCAGGTCAGCTGGTCTGTGCGCCCCGATGTCATCAAGGTCGACATCCTATCCGTTGATGCATGGTATTCCGACAACATTTTTGCCGAAGACCACGCGCATGGCGTGCGAAACCTTGTCATGAACCCTGCATTGCTTTCGCCCTTTAACTAAGTCCTGCAGGATCAAAATTCATCACTGGTCCCATTCAATTGGGGCCAGTCTAGAGCCGCCAATCAAGCAATCAAACTGTCACCTAGGGGCGGTTCAGGATGTAATCGGGCAGAATGCCTGATGAGGCGCTTGGGCCGTCCTGACCGCTGCAGCCTGTTTAGAACACGAATGCCTTCTGGAGTGGTGCCTTTCCCGATCCCGTCGCCCGGGATGACGGCAAACTTCCAGCTGTTTTTTGGCATCTGATTTACCCTCTTCGTCCTTCTCAGGGTAAGTCAGACTTTGATGCCTAGCACCACACGCGCTGCGCAAATCTCTTTTCAATCTTGACCGTTGCGCCTTGGGTTCAAAGACTTAAATCAAATTGCGCCTTTGCGTTCAGACCATTCGTTCCCAGATTGCGCTGTGGGCTTACAACGCACTCTTAGGGGTGGAGGTAAAGCAGACCTTGACCCCAAAAGGATGAACGACTGCTTTAGATTAATCCATACGCGGCCGACGGGTCAGAGGTGTTGAATACTATTCAACAAATGTGAGCGTGTCCCAATGGCTCTGAGCAAGCGCGATCATTTCATCCGGCCCTTTGTCGAAAAACGTTCCGCCGCGCGACGCAAAGAAGACGTATAGTTTACCGTCGTGAATACGCCAAACTTCTGGGTCTCCGGGAATTTCCTTTTTGAGCGACATCGCCCGTGTGCAATACCCGCCAAACTGAGGGGCATAGGCCTCTGGATTGGCTTGAAATAAAGCTGCGTCTTCTTCGTTTGCAAAACGCCATACAGCGCCCTTCCAAGTGACGGTCAGTGCGTCCGCACCGTTAGTTGCTGCACCGGCGCTGAAATATGCGGCCGTGTCATAACCATCAAGCGCATGGCCGGTTTTCGAGAGGCTAAAGCGGCTAATTGTTTTCGCAAAAACAACAGATGGGGCTGCAACCAAGGCAGGCAGCGCAAGCCCTAATCTGACAAAACTCCGCCGGCTCAATGCATTCTTTATCATGGGTTATATCCAATTCAATGTTGAGTTGGCAGCGTGGTCAATTGACTCTCACCAAGCGCGCAACTCGTGGTGTCTGGGAGCGTCGTGGTCTTAATTTTTATATTTGCGACCACGTCTTTAAACTAATCACGTTTTCGCTACGGCGAAGAGTTTTAGATTGCCGGATTTCACCGCCATTGCGCCAAAATTCAAGACACCGCTAAGCTGACGCAAATGCTGTCACGACCGGCGCGATTGCAAACTCACTGTATTCTGTCGGAATTCTGTCGCGCGAGAGCACGGCGTTTTAAGGCTCGCAGATGGGGTGTGACTTTCTCGACCGGTAACGTGACACCACACAACGAATTTGCGTGATGCAAAAATGGTCACGACACGACCTGGGGAACAAGCAATTTTTCAGTGCCGTCTCTGGTGACGAGTTTTCGGAAACTCCCGAGACTCTTCACCGGCTTGATTATTATTAGGGCCTTCATTGATTGAAGAAAGCCGAGCCCTTACATTAGAAAATAACAAAAAATGGATGTTTCTACGTCAATGGAAATTTGGAATAGTCGATAAAAATGCCTGCTTTTGATCCGTCACACATGACCAAAGCTGATCGGTTGAAAATTGAAAAACGTGCGCGGCGCAACGTCGGTTCGGAAGTCAAACTCATTTTAACCGCAGGACTTGCCTTGGTAATGATCTTGTTATTTTGGTTCGGAAATTCCTTATTTGTACCATTGGCCGAACTTTTTGGGACAAGACCAACAGTGGTTTGGATCGGACTTGGTGTCACGATTTCGCTCACGTTTGGATTGATATTTGGCTGGCTTGAATCGCGCAGGGTCGCGAAAGCACGAGAGCAGCAGTTTGAGATACATAACTTGGACGAAGCCAACAAGCGCGCAGAAACAGCCGAAAAAATCGAAGCGTTTAAAAAACCCCAGGCTTCATAATTTCCGCTCACAAACGAACCTTTCGCTGCGCGTCGCATACCTTGTTGCGCGACAGACCACATTCAGGCGGGACAACCGGTCTAATAGAGAGCCCGTTTGGCGCTACTGCCGCCGCTGCCCGGTCCAGGCGAGGCCGGAGTCTGTTACAAAGCGGCCGGTCGTGTTGACCGTTTCGTACCATGCGCCTGAGAAGCCGGAGAAATCGTCCGCAAAGGTTACGATGAAATCGCCCATTCCGTATTCGTCATTCCAGATACAGCGTAGGTCGGGGGCGTCCCAACGGCAATCGGTCAGTGTCCCGGTTTCCCCTGCTCCAAACGAATAAGCCCCTACGATGCCGCCCTGTTGAGATATCTCGAAGCGGGTCGCGCCTGGCTTTTCCCCGTTCGACCAGATGAGGCCGTCAAAGGTGCCTGCAATCCTTTGATCCGCCGATGAAGCCGGAGTTGATACGGCAATCGCGACGGATAAGGTCAGAGTGGCAAGTCGGATATTCATTCGTGGTATTCCTCAAATCGGCATTCCCCGACGGGACCCGCCGTTCTTGGGCAAGATTGCCTGATTTCGGCAGTTAATCAAGAGCGGGCTGCACCTATGGGGTTGATTGCGGATCAGTGGCCAGTTTTCACAACGCGCCCTTTTGAGCAGTGTTTCACAGCGCAACAATAGCAACGTTCCTTCATGCCACACATTCTCGCTGCGCGGTGCATGACATTAACGACGTGGGACTGAAGAGCCTTGAAACAAATGCAACCCGTGCGAAGAGAACGCTTAGATCTGCGTTGTTGGTTCAATCTGCTCAAATCGGTCACGTGATGGCTATGGGGCCGTGCGCCAGATGACATTGAGGGTCTAGGGGCAGCTATGCGGGAGAGGGTGTGTGGAAACTCGGTTGATAGCGATGGCCACAGTCGTTTTTGATGTTTGTATCCGTTTTGGCGTGAGATCGTCATTTGACGTGCACGATGGATTGCGAGGCCGGTGGTGGCCACCCGAGACGGATCAGGCATATTTGACGTAAATTTCAGGGCGCACGAACCCCTTTACGCTTTCATCGCGTCGATCATCGCCGGAATGCCCATGATCTTCATCACGCGGGTCATGTTGTAGGGGAGCACGTGTAGTGCCATTTCGGTGGCGACGTTTTTCAGGGTGCGCATCTTGAAGTGGGTGGCGCCCATCCAGGATTTGATCGTGCCGTAGGGATGCTCGACGGTCATGCTGCGGACAGCCAGTTGGGCCGGGTCTGCGTCCAACCTTTCTTGCACCCGTTCCAGTA
>JBDVKF010000011.1:0-4195 GCA_039960995.1 Paracoccaceae bacterium
GCCCAAAACCTCCGCAAACTCGCCAAGATCTTTCCTGCACCGCAGCAAACGCAGAAAGCGTGACAAGAAAGGTGCCCGCGGTCCGTTTGAAGTGCCACTTTCTGCGCCTGCAACACGTTGTTTTTCAACAGAATCGGCGGAAACCGGACCTTCGCTGCGGGTGCATACCAGATTGGACAACTTGAAGAAAGCAGACGCTCGGGACTGCGTTGCTGTGTTAGAGCAGTGAAAGGCTCGCTTCGGACAAGAGTGACACAACATTGCGCCGCAGTTGACGCCTAATTATTCAAAACCTAAGGTGCCGTTTCATCGGTTATTGTTTCACAGAGTGAATAAAGCACTTTAGGCTACTTGGTAGTATGAGCGAACTAGAAAATATTCTGACCATCTTTCGGTCTGAGATGGGGATTGACGACATAAACTCTGACGACAGCTTTTTCGACTTGGGCGGCGACTCCCTTATGGCTGAGCGTCTTGTGATGGGGCTCAACAAGCGATTTCAAACTGATTTGGCAACTTCGATCCTGCTGAGTGCCTCAACGCCGTCAGAGCTGGAATATTGGGTGTCCGATCAGCAAAATGCCGGTTCCCACAAGGATGTCGTCCTCGAAATACAAGGTTGCACTGGAACGGTTGAAGCTGTGATGGTCCATGGCATGTCTGGAAGCGCGCTCTATGCCAATCGATTTGGGTCCGGTTTCAAACAACGCTGCCAGATTTCCGCGATCCGTGGTTTGGGGCTTTCAGAAGGTGAAGAACCCGCCAAGACTGCGACCGAGTTTAGTGACAGTTACATGGCAGGCGTGAAGGCCGCGCGCGGGACCTATCCGGAAGTCTTTGGAGGGATTTGTGTTGGCGGGCTCGTTGCGATGGAAATGGCCGAAGGGTACTTTCGCAGGTTTCGCCGCCGCCCTTGTATCGTGCTTATTGACCCGCCTCCTTTGGGCTCTGCCTGGTTGAAACCGACAACCGACAATCGCATGTCCGAGGAACGCACAGCGACATTAACGCGCAAAGTGCGATTTTGGCGCAAGATCCGAGACATATTGGAGGCGACAAACCTTGGGACAACAGCACTGGGTCGAAAAGCGCGTAGAGAGTGCTTTAAGAAATCCCTCACCCGCGCATTTTCAGGACATGTCCCACCCACGTTCCCTTGCTCGATCCTTTTGATCGCAAGTTCTGAATGGGAGCGGGCGACAATTGACCGTTACCGTGAATGGTTGCCAAAGGGGTCCGATATCCAGTCGGTGATCATTAAAGGCCCACATAAGGGGTTCCACCGCACCAACCCAGAGCTGATCGACCAGTACATTTCTAGGTTCCTCGACGGTGCCATCTCACAACAAAAAGATTCCTAATGTCCTGCGTTAAGAGCACAAAGGTGCATTTGGGAAATCTAATGGATTTTGCTCCAATACAGAATTTCAAGACGATCCCCAGAAATGGGTGTGGAAATTTTCCAAGATCAAAGAGGCCAAAATGAATGACCAAGATATTTCTAGGCAAAAGGCAATTGATTATGCCGAGTACGAAGAGTTGGGCCGGATTTGGGGGGAAGTGCCGCCATCACGCATAAGAAAAATCAATTTCGAGCGCATCTCAACGAACATTCGGGATGCATATCTTGATTTGATGGACTTAACCACAACAGTATCAGACTGTCTGGACAAGTATGGCGTTCTAGGTGCGGTCGCTTGGTCCCATCTTCCCAACTTATTGCCAGGTAAACGCGTTGCGGGAACGGCAATTACACTGCGAAATGTTCCAGTACGGAAGACGCCGACGCAGGCCACTCTGGACAAAGATCCTATCAAGATGTCCAGCCGAGAATGCCACTACCTTTCTGAGCCTGGCGACGTACTGGTTGCCGACTTTGGTGGCAATGTTGAGGCCTCGAACATGGGTGGCCAATCTTGCCTGACCGCCAAGATGCAGGGCGTGGCTGGCGCGATTGTTGACGGCGCGGTTCGGGACGTGAATACAATCCGCGAGCTTGATTTTCCGGTCTGGTGCCGTGGGGGCACGCCCAAAACAGGCAAACACAGAATGGAAGCCATCGAAATCAACGGGCCCGTGACCGTGCACGATGTAAGGGTGGAGCCCGGTGATTTTGTCGTAGCAGACGATTCGGGCATCTGTTTTATCCCCCCTCATCTGGTGGAGACCATCCTTGCCGAAGCGCAGGCGACCCAAGCAGCAGAAGAAGAGGCCAGAAAGCTAATTCGCAAAAAGGCGCCTATTTCCGAGCTCAAACCACTGTTTCGTAGCCGCTACAAAAGCTGACACACGGCTGATGAGATTATAAAGTGGGGTGCCCTAGTTCAGATACATCCAAGCGTTGCGCTTGCGCTTTACACGAACGTCTAAACGTCTGTTCTCGTCGACATTACAGCAAGGATCGCAACTTATTGCGATCCAACTTGTTGTTAAGGTTGTAGGGCAGTTGTTCGACCAGCTTGATTATTCTGGGACGGCTTTCGGGCGCGATCTGTCGCATGCAAAGGGCAAAGAGCTCTTTTTCAGTCGCGGTTTTTGAAACGAAAATCGCTGCCACCTCTTCACCAACGTCTTCGTCTTCAATGCCCAAGATCGCAACATCGTCAACGCTTGGATGCGCGCGCAGAGTATTCTCAACCTCTTGAGGCGCAATATTAACGCCGCCCCGCACGATCATATATCCAAGACGGCCGGTTAACGTCAGAAACCCATCAGCATCCAAAAAGCCAAGGTCACCAGCAGAGGCCCAGCCGTCATCCAGAAACTCGTTGGATGCCTGTGTATCGTTATGCGTGATGATTTTTGCAGACAGATAAGGTGTCTGAACTTTGATCAACCCGCTTTGTCCCACTGGCAAGGGGGCCAAGGTGTCGGGGTCACAAATCTCCAGATTGATACCGTCAATGGGCACGCCAGTTGTTTCGGGGCGCTTCAGCAAATTTTCTCCAGCCAATACAGTGGCCACACCAGTCAGGCTGGAAGAATACCCCATGCGGTACCCTTTGGTTAGATTTTTGTAGGCTCCCAGCTTGTCCTCGATCGAGGCAGGCCCGCCAATGCTGCGCAGCACATTTAGGCTGGGAAAAATCACATTTTTCCGGTCGCCAACTTCTGCAACTAGATTTCTGATGATCGGTGGGGGCAACGCACAACCCGTCGGAGCAGCATCCAGAATGCTCTCAACAAGTTCGCTTGCGCTAAACAGAGGTTTGCCAAATATCACTTTTCCTTCGTAGGCTAGATAGTTCAGTACCACCTGCCGCGTGGCCGAAAAGGAAAGCGTCATAGGGGTGTAAAAGGTGCCCGTGCCGGAGCCTTCAAGTTGATGGCGGGTTAGAATTCGTCCACCCACTTGGGCATGAGAAAGGACATAAGCCTTGGGAAAACCGGTGGTGCCAGAGGACAAAGAAAGAAACGCAGGCACCAGTGCGAGTGCCTCGAAATCAGGAAAATCCGCCTCAAGTAGTTTGTTTCCTTGGCCGATATCATTCCACGTCACATGGTCATAGTCTCCCGCACCTTTGGGATGGCGGTCTTCTATGCTGAATTTCGCGCTGACCAACTGCGAGATCTTTTGTCTCTGGGCAGGCGGCGTTCGGAAATCGATCAGCACTGGTGTTGCGCACAGGTACCAACAGGCGATGATGCAGACCAACGCATCTACATTATCGGAAATACTGATCACCACTCTGTCTGCCGCTTTTAGGTAGCGGTTTGAAAGCTCATGAGCGACTGCTCTCGACCTTTGCAGCAACTGATTAGCGGTAACTGCGCGATCATCGCTATCTATAATTACAATATCATCGTCGCGTTTGACCAAACGCTCGTAAAGTGTCCTTCCAAATGAAAGCGTCTTGGTATCAATCATCGGCTACTCCACAAAACGCTGGTATTCCAATCAGTTTAAGCAGGGTCATATATTTGTCAGCTGCTTTAATGACATAGTATGAACAGAAGAAAAGGCTAAGCGTCAAGGTAGGTTGCCGATGACAGCTTTGTCCGGAGGCTGTGTGAAAACTCCCCCATTTGTCTGAATGATGCTATAATTTTCGTACTTGGTATGGAGGTTGTTTATGTCTCAATTCATCGAAGGTTTAGACCGCCAGCAGACGATGTTGCTGCCTGAGCACCTTGACGATTATGTCGATGAACATAGCCCCGTTCGTGCCATTGATGTCTTTGCCGACATGTTGAA
>JBDVKF010000012.1:0-9324 GCA_039960995.1 Paracoccaceae bacterium
AAAAAACGCGACTCTTGAGCTCGAAAACCGCCGACTCTCGGCAATCTTGGACAGTAAAAACGTTACAGTTTTTAGGGGGAAGTCGAGTGAGTAGTGCTATACAGATTTTGGCCGGAACCTTTTTCTTCCACTTTTAAACAAAAGCGAACATTCGAGTCAGGGCTCTCCTCCGGAGTCTCCAAACTAATCACAGCCATTTCATCCAGTGTGATTGGCGGGGCAAATTGCAGACGCTGAATGATCACATGGCAGAGATGGCCATGCTCGGCTAAGCTATATTTTTTTGATTCATGTACCGCGCGATTGATGGTTCAAAGTCAGTAATCATGACGCAGTCGAATTTCTGAAATGACAAAACGCGCTGCCAATTGCTGTTATACATTCTGAGGAGTCCGCAGTGTTCTTTGTGCTTCGTGATGGTGAGCAAATGAAATTTGCGGATGCAGAATTTTCTTACCTCGCGGAGCTGTTGAGCTCCATTGATGTCTCCTTGGTTAGAACAAACGCACGAATAAAACAGTCTGATGTGTGGAATATAGACTGTTTGTGTGACAAAGGAGAATACCTAATCGGTGTGGGTTTCTGTGCAATGCAGAGATACCTGTTCGACATTCTACGTGACGTGAAAATTGACCCTGGCCTCGCTAGAGAATTAGGGCCCAAAAGCACAAATGGGGTCGCGGTAGCAAAATTAGTCCACTCGGCGGCCAACTACTGGAAGCATGAACCTGAATGGCATTCTTGGCTTTTGGAACTTCAGGATAAATCACAAAAAACAGTAGACACCATTCTTCATAGTAGGGATTCGGCCGATTATCCATTATCAGAGCTGCTTGCTGACTTCTGTGGAGAAAATGACTTATTGTTGGTCAATTGCTTGCCTTATTTGAGTGAGTGGCGCTCGGCGGTTTGGGAGCACTTTTCAAAAAATGTA
Organism: Paracoccaceae bacterium; assembly: GCA_039960995.1. GTDB lineage: Bacteria > Pseudomonadota > Alphaproteobacteria > Rhodobacterales > Rhodobacteraceae > JABSSA01. Next base: position 935 of record JBDVKF010000012.1, read on the forward strand.
TAACAAGGCCAGGCATGGCGACGTCTACTACATCGCGGCTGCGCCTCCATTCCGTAGCCGCGCGTGCTGAGCGGCATTATCTTTTCACCGCAGTCGCAACCAACATTCGGAGTATTCATGGGACTTCTCGGAAAAATATTTGGCTCTAAGGTCGCGAACAAGACAAGCGGTGAGCTTTTCAAAGAAGCCACGCAGTTGAAAAAAGCTGGGGAGTGGGATGGCGCGGTTGAAGCCCTGAGGCAAGCATATAAAAACGCCAAGTCTGAGGGGGTGTCCTATGGTGCTAACTTCTATCTTCGATTGCCAAAATATCTCTATGAAGCAGGAAGATCGGACGAGGCGTGGTCGGAATACAACCGAGCTCTGACAGATGGATTAGATGGGCAAGCGCCATCAGAAGAAATGGTCGCAGTAGACCAAAGCCAGATCTACGGCTCGATGGCTGGCCAGTTGAAGAAAGAGAAAAAGTTCTATGATGCAGCTGTTTACCAAGTGGCATCAGCCCTTTCTTGGGAAAAAGGTATGCTGGAGCAGCAGAGAGAATCAGAGCTTAATTTTGATTCATTTCGGAAGACTATTGAACAAACATTGAAAAAGCACGGTTCTAAAGAGGCCCACAAACAATTCCTTGCCTTGGTTAAAGAGGCAGTGTCCAACCCGAAGGAGTATCAGGTAGCCGACCTGATTACTCAGCTAGGTGACCTTAAAGAAAGATAACCCATATGAGCCTTCTCGGATTCAATAGGCAATAGTCATTTTTTTGGCCGCGCCAGCGGCCAACCTAAATCCATGAGCAAGAACGCCTGCTTCGTCAGTCTCGCGGAGCTGTCAGGCACTTACAGCAAACACATATCGGGGCTCTCTTATGTGGCTTTAGGCCACAGCCTGACCGGTCGTTCCATCGGTCGGTCAGGGGCACCCTTGTATTGCTTGGTCGCCTTCCAGCTTAGCGGGCAACCGCTGGGACTGGGGAGAAGGCTCAATCAGTATCAAGGTCTGGCAAAGCGACGCGTACTGCATTGCGGCTTCGTCTCCATTCCGTAGCCGCGTATGCTGGCAGGAGTTAAACGTTATAAAGAGAGGACTCTCTGTGAGGAATCAACAATTTTTATTGGTCACATTTTTACTGGCCGTGTTGTCGGGCTGTGCATCAATGCCCGGTATGCCGGGCTATATTTCAGAGGAAAAATCCAGTTTTGACGGATCTACTCAATTAAGCATGGAACCTGCTTTTGTTTATAGAGATAACGACGGTTTTAGCGGTAGTGACTTGAAACTTTCCCTACTCTGGCGATCAACCATGGAAAACGACGATATTGTTCTTGAGGCGTTCGTGGACGGAGCGCACAGCTTTGCTCGTGGCGAGTCACTCCATTTCAATGTCGACGGAGAAGTGGTGAGTTTTAAAGCTCTCGAGGAGCTCACAAATATCGATTATGAGCCGGGAGTGTATTCAACTGTTTATGTACCCGGAGGTAATGTTTCCTCAAAACGGTACCTTGTCAGCAGGGATTTCATCACACGCATATTAGAGGCATCGCAAGTAGGAGTCAGGTTGGACTTGCGTCGCAGTTTTGTTGAGGGAGTGTTCTCCGACACTACGTCATCATCTGCTCATGAGGCCTTTGGAGCATTCATGCAGAAAGTGGAGCAAAAGTCCTGACCTGTTTAACTAGGTGGTCAACGGGACCAACTGCGCTGCTATCCGTTGTCGCCCATTGCCACTGGCGTTAGCTCTACAACCAGGGAGATCCTATGATCGAGTTCGAAGAAAGCGTGTCGACGCCCGAGAGCTGGTTTAGGCAATCGTGGGAGATGTATGAAGCTTCCAAGGCACTCTACGAAGTTTTTTCAGATCGAGAACCGATTCAGAGCGAGCATGATAATTATCGTCGAGTAGGGGCAATGAAGGGCGCCATGCTACTTCTTGGCCTATCCGCTGAAAATGCCTTGAAAGGCGCTTTTGTATTCAAGTCTAAGCCGGATCTTTCCAAAGACCGGTTGGACCCGAAGCATTTCCACAAAATTGCGCATGACCTTTCAGATGTTGCATGGAAGTTGGATATGGATCTCACCGAATCTCAACGCGACCTTCTTGAGCGGCTCACTATGTTCGTGCATTGGGCATCTAAGTATCAGGCGCCATTAAGAAAATCAGAGCACGAGAAGGCAAGTGGAAAAATGAAACTGGTGTATCCGTCAGACTACGAGCTTGTAGAAGAGCTGATATCGGATCTTCGGAATGATTCAGGGTTTGACGAGACATATGGTTGGCCGTAAAAAAGCTAACAATAGGCTGTTGGCGCACAATTTTCCCACCGTTTTGGGCCTCCAAAGCTCTGCGTTATCGTCCAAGCCAAACGTCCGATTTGCGACCGTTTTAATGGCCGAAGGATATTTTTAAACTTCGACCAAATGGGGATTTCAATAACATGACTGCCATATGGTTAGCGTCAGGCGCTGCAAATAAATACACTAGGCCTTAATAGAAATTTGCAACTGCGAGGAAGGTTTTCCTGCATCAGGTATTACCTGAACTCAGTTTTGTAAAAGGTCCCCTCGCAATGTTGTTTGGAGTTATTTATGGCTGGTACCGGAGTAATAAAAATAAATTTCCGAAATCTAGTGTTCTTGTGCTTGCCAATTTTAGCTGCGTGCGGTGGGTCATCTGGAGGAGATGATTTGGAACCAGTCATCGCTTTCGGCTCTGATCCAGAATTGTCTGCAAGCTATGTATCGACTGACATCACTCTTGACTGGAGCGACCGAGGAGCCACCTACAACCTGTATTACGCTCAGGAAAGCGTTGAAATGGTTGGCAACTACGGCGTCTATGAGGGGGCAAACTTAATCCAAGACGCTACCCCGCCAGTCACAGTGACCGTTCCCTCATTGAAACCTGTGTATTTTTTCCGGCTCACCAAGATCGAGAACGGCATTGAATCTCAACCAAGCAACGAAATAATCGTCACGCCGCGGTACACCGTGACGAATGGAGGTGCGTCAATCATCGATGAGGTCAACCGACTCGAATGGGACCGATGCGTTAGCGGACAAACCTGGAACGACAGCACACAAAGCTGCGATGGAGAGCCTAATAGAGTGAACTATCTCGGTGGTGCTGGCGCTCTTGGACTGGCAAATGACGCGAACGCACGGGTGCCTACCATTCCAGAGTGGTATTCGCTATTCCGGGTAGGGGATGAGTTTTATTACGATCTCGATAATCGAGATGTGGATTACTCCCTCGAGAAGGCACAAACCCTTGATGCGCCAAGAACCATCTCAAATCTCTTTGTTGATCCTGGAACCAGTGTTCGATATTGGGCGGCTTCAGATTGCAGTCAATACGGCCCATCAGGCGATGTCACAAATTTCGTTTGGCCCGGCGAGAATAGTATAGGCGCTGCCGGTGTCAGGTGCGGTTCTTATAATTTCGAACTCTACCTGAGAGCGTTGAAAAGGCTGTAGACCTATCTCTCAGGACTTTGCTTGGCCGATCTACCCCGTGCTGAGACTAGTAGATTCATTGCCCGACGGCGCTCGTCGGCGAGACCGCCGTAGATCACCGATCCATTCCGGGACTCAAAATCTGGCCAGTTGAATGTCCGCTTTGCGACCAGCGCGGACAAGTTATGGTGACAATTTCCAGCCACATTATGGTGGCATGACCAATCGACAGATAACAGGGCTGGGCTTTGATTGGTATTTGAGTTTCAAGTTTTTGATCAGCCAATGTTTGTCCGGCGCTCCGGCAACATATGCCTTATCGATTACTGAGAGCCATCCGAGTCTAGCGCAGTCGTAGATCGAAGCTGACTTTTAAGATTTCCTGAAAGTCAGCTCTGTTAACGACAGTAAACTGCAACTGGTCTGAATCCAGTTTGACGAACGCCATCCCGTTGCCTTCGAAATAGCCCTTCTTAGAGTCCTGATCCTTCAAAGGTCCTTTGAGTCCGTAGGCTTTGTCCGGCGCTGTTCCGGATATGTTTTCAAAATCCACCCACTCCTCTTTCCACTTAAAACTGCTGATCGGCCAGAGAGTCGGCCAGAAAATGCCAGAAGAGACGAGCTGGTAGACGGGATAAGGCTCACCGTTAACCGTCAGTTGGGCCGCAAAATGGGCATGAACGTCTCCAGACAGAAAAAACACATTTTTTATACCTTCTCCGACGATACAATCGATTAGTTGCTGTCGCTGATGTTTCGCACGGGCCCAGTTATCAGGCTTTCCGTTGCCTGGAGTGTCTGCATCGACAATGACCGTTGTGCCGCTGGCCACGAATTTGATTTTCTCTGGGTCCTTTTTCAACCATTCGAGAAGAGCCCCAAACTGCTCGTTGTCGAGCATTTTGTTTGGCTCTCTTTGTGCCCGAGTGTCACAAATGAAAAACCGGGCGAAACCGCGATCAATGTCATACCAGTGCCGCGTAGGAAGCTCATGGTCACCTTGGCCCTTGATGTAGGCAACATATTCGTTTTCAGGCACAACCTTGTCGAAGACCGGGGTGTAGATCAGCTGATGCGCGTAGAGCGCATTCATGGCATTGTCGGTACGTTCAGGATGCTTACGACTGTATTCATCAAGCCCTTCGGTGAAGTCGTTGTGAACTTCATGATCGTCGAACGCCATGTATAGCGGAATATGACTGGCTGCTTTACTGAAATGTGGCTGCGAAAATGCCTTGCTGTAAATGTGCTGAAACTTTTCTTCGCTTGTTGCTGGCCAGAGGGGGCCGAGTGCATCGGCGTAAATCTGATCCCCCAGGAGAAGAATGAAATCCAGCGGTGTTTGCTCATGTCTCTGGTAAACCGCCTTGAAAATTTTGTCTGTTCTTTTGTCGAGTCGGGAGAGCGGTTTTTCGTTCCTCCGCCGAAAAGCCATGAACTTGGGGTACATGCACGATCCCATGGCAAAATGCAGAATCTCCTGCCTGTCGGGTGCGGTATTAAACCGTCTCACAACGACGTCATCCCACACCAGTTGCTCTAATTCATCGAGGCAGCGTTCATCCTCAACGTAACCCATCTGATACTCATAGCATGGAGATCGATCCAGCTTGCTCAGTTCGAGCGCTCCTGAATAATGGAAGTTTCCGTTAAATCGAAAGCGCGCTATCAAAGCATTTTCAGGTTCACCTTCAGGCCACCAGCGAAGAACGCCAACGTTGAATTTTTCGCTATCGCTATTAAGGTTCTCAGCCGTATCAGGAGATATGGCGCCCCAGAGCCGGGCGGAGCATACAGTGGTATGGCCAACGATCGGGCCCAGTTCTATTTCTTTTACAGACGCCATAAGAGGTGTTCCTCCGTGATCACAATTGTTGCGCTTCAATTAAATGTGCCCAACAAGCTGGAACAGTGCAAGCTTTAGCGTTTCATTACTCCAACCATTTTCAGCTTACGGCCAAAATTTCACGCCACAAATTTCTTGAAGACGTCTGGCATGCTGATTCTGACGCGGAAGCCCGTGGACTGCGTTACCAAATCATGAGGTCTATCACGGAAGAGGACGGCAATCTTGGCGACCAACTAACGCAAAAAGAAATGTACTCGATTCTCGGGGCAACGAGAGAGCTTGTGCGACAGTTGGCTTCTCATGACAGACCCTTCTATTCTCTAATCATTGGTAAAGAACGTCTGGGCGCGTGGGAGATAAAAAACCGGCTTAGCGTCGTTAATCGGATGCCCCGATTGGGCGCCACTAACTATTTGCTTTAGCGGTTGCGGCGGTTGTCTCTTCTAATGCGGGTCGGGCTTTTGAATTGGTTTTGGTGACAACAAAATGAAAATATCACTAGATAAAACAAAGAGGATAGCTGTTTGCTATCAGCCAAACAAACTTAGTCCTCTTTACTTTGAGCGATGTATCTGTATACACAACTCAAGCGGAAAGTCTCTATTCTGTTCAAGCAAATCGGTTTTTTTGCCAGGTGACGGCTTTCCAGTAATCGATCAGCACTTGATCTCACTTTGGGATACCCCGGAACAAAATAATCTAGCAGTCCGTTTCACAGATGCTCTGATATCGGTGATCTCTAAATTTTCGAGCACTGGATTCGACAAACACGAATTAAAAAATAGCACTGATATACTTTACAGGCTAAAAGTTGGAAAGCCGCATTTCTGGCAATGGTCAAGTCATGAGGATTGGCTGAAAATTACAGCAAAAATATTATTCGACGATGATGAGCCAATAGCTATTTTCGGAGATACCTATATTGATAGCAGAGGTGTGAGATGCGTAAAGAATTTATGCGTATTGGTTTTATCTGATTTGCTGAACAAACTAGGTTTCAGCGTCGAGCCTATTTTGGAACCAGACGGTGACATACTAATCGACTCTTCAGACAAAACTAGCTTCGAATCTTTTAATGGGATTGATTTGCTTTCACCACAACCTTTTGCGGTTTTGGTTGGTAATTTGATATATGATCCCAATGAAAAGTCTTGGGATGAGTTAGCAAAAATTGTTAACGATATCCGGTCGAAGGCTTATGGTATAAATGGAATGAGGGTCTTCCATCAGTATTTGAGTAGACTTTCAGGTTTAGAAAGCCAGGAGCAAGTCCTGACGGAGTTTTTAATTGCCAGAGAAAAGTTCATAAAAAACGCGGAAGACTATGGCCTTAAAGTCAAAGAAGGAAATATATTGGCTAATCTTTCTGCAAGTGAGGAGTTTTTGAAGTTTATTAATAGGTTGACGCAAGAGAACGGCATTAATTCGTCTTTTAATTTTGCATTGGAAGGACTTGGAGTTGTCTTAAAATTGATAGGATTAAATAAAAAAATAAAAAAATCAGGGTATGAACGGTTTTTCGTTGACCAAATTCTCGAAAAGAACGGAATCGCACATTTAATGCAGGTCGAAAAGCTGTTAGCCCAATAAGAACTCGGACGACGAGAGGCTTGGCGGCTTCCTCGGCGCAGCATACCTTGAAATTTGTAGCCTATGCTGGGCGTTTAACTACTGATCTGAATGCCCGCTTTGCGTCCAATTTCGGCGTGATGTGAATGTTCGCTTTGCGACCAGGCCGAGCTTCCCAAACTCTAAACAAAAGCGAAAATTAGTAACCTCTTTTTAAAGATCTACGCTTCCATTGGAAAGCGGATCTTTTTGCCGCGCCGAAATGGGCTACTCAGGATAGCCTAGATAGTGCTCCAAAGATCACATTCGTCGCTTAAACGCCTCACATCAGCCGGCCAAAAAGCGTAGAGCGGTTTTTGGATTGGATGGATGTGTTTGTTAGCTGCTTTATAGTTTTAGCGTTTCTCCAACTGAAGGATGAGTTCATCAAGAGCTTTTTGGCAAGCCTGCGCCCTGTTATCGAGTGATTTGTACATACTAAAAATGTCGTTGACTTCATTGGTGATATTTTCTCGCATATTGTTCATTAGTTCTTCTCTCATTTCTACACCATCTTCGCCACCAGTTTCTTCGGATTCGTCTACTGAGGTTAAATGCTCACCAAATTTTTCAAACGACTCTGCTGCCGAACGTAACCATTGCATTTTTTGCAGAATAATATTCAATTCTCTAGAAGGATCTCGAAGAGCATCTAGATATGTCATGGCAGAGTAGGCATCTGTCGTACGAAAATGAGGTGAGAATAGACTTATCAGCGAATCGATATATTTAATCTGTGTATCCACTCTATTTTTTATTGTGCTAAATATGTGGTGAGGATTTCCTAAAGCCAATTCATATGATGGGTTATATGGGCCATCAGGCATCTCACCAGCTAGTTTACGCCTAACAGCTTCAAACCCTGCTTCAATAAAATCAGAATCACCACTATTTTCAACAGCCATCAGAGATTCATGAATTGGCTCATAAGCACTCTTAAGGTGTGGACACATTTTTATACGTTCATTCCGAATCTCGATATTCCTTTTCATTGAAACAACCCAGGAAACTAAAGGCGTGATTATCACAATGGTGACTAATATACCTATAGCTTCAGACAGCAAATTCAAGGGCAACCCTTCGTCGTTGAGCAAATCTACTATCTGATCAAGCATAAGTCCTCCTTAACCCTCAAAAATATGACCATAACTTTCTGTGAAGTTCAGATTAGAGCATAGGAGGAATTGCCATGAGCAGCCAATGTTTGCGACGGATTGAAGGATGCTGATTTAAGAGGTTTGGAGTTAATGCTCGGAGAATAGGTATTACTAGTGGACTTGCCCCAATACGCATGACACTCCCGCCCCTCAAAAAGAGGCCTGAGGACTGGCCCCTGAACGTTCGCTTTGCGACCCTTACGAACGCGTTTAAGCTCTTGGAGAATTTTCCCCCTGCCGGGTATGAACAGCCACCTAAAAGTTGTTTGGCAACCTCCTGCCGTCCCACGATATTCAACGCGATTCCTGAATCTTGAAAGGTTACA
>JBDVKF010000013.1:0-8040 GCA_039960995.1 Paracoccaceae bacterium
ACTGCCCGGCAGGGCATTGCAAAGCAATGTCCCGAGAGGGAGGGCCACGACCCGCGTGTCGACCAGTAGGCCGTATACAAATGAGCGACTTCCGCGAACATGCCAGAAAATCACTTGCGAACAGCAGCCGGTACATACAAAAACCACGGAACCCGTGCGTAAAATTGTCTGCAGCGCGTTTGAGGCGGCAGGTGTTCCCAATTACGGCCCGCACGCTTTTCGCCACATGCTGGCACGTCACGCGGCTAAAAACGCGTCGTCTGTGGCCGAGTTGGTGGCTACGTCCCAAAACCTTGGCCATACCGACGTTTTGACAACATTGCGCAGTTACGGCCAAATCAGCCGCGATGAGCAACGTAAATTGATTACAGGTGCAAAAGATGACCACTAGGCCGCAAATCAAGCAAGCTCAATGTGTGGGAATAGGTGTGGGAACGAATTCCCAAACCAGCACAAAATAACCTTGAAAACAATAAGTTAGAGGGCTTTAGTGGCGGACCGAGGATCACTCTTATTAACTTAGTAATACTTTGTTTTATAACATTAAATTTATTCACTAAAACCATCCTACCACATAAAATACCACCTAGAGATTGGAAGGCGTGGGTTTCAGGTGGTTGATAAAGTCTCGCGCAGTTAACGGACCGATTCACGTCAGACGCAAAGGCTGTGTAACTATTAAACTCTCCCGGCTCAGTTTCTAGACATGCAACGGCGAAATACACTTGCCGTCCTGACGCCTCGCCTCGCCCCGCTCAATAACTCATTGCAATACATAATATAAATATGTCGTATATCCCGAAAAGAGCTGTCTGATCTTAAACTCAAGATCTCACCAACCGATCTGTTTAACTTCAGCTTTGCGGCCTTAACATTCACAAATAAATGCGTCGCTCGATTCGGTACATTTCGCTGAACTGAACTTGCATGAGGACTCTTACAACCGCGTGGATGCACACCGTCTCGCGTTGTTTTATAAGCATAAAATTTTTTTCTAAAAAGGGTTGAGTTTCCCAAAACAACATGCAACTCATAATAGTTAACAAATGGTTAATAAGTGCGTTGGCTGTGAGTGATCGAATGGTAGGTTTGAATTTGAGTTTGATCAATAAAAGAGTGTTTGTTCTGAGGCTATTATCACCTTTGGTAGCGGCCTTCTTTTTAATGCAACCGACAAAATCTCTGGCCGACGGGGTAGTTCAAATGTCTTTAGTTCGGCTTTGACTCGAATTGATAATTTCCAAGAATGTCATGCCTGCCTTGGAATGACTGCAATGCCACAGAGCTCGTTTATTACGGATCTAAAGTCCGTAGAATCTCGCGATTCACTTAACGCATTTGACTTGAAAGGGACCAATTTTGGACAATCATCCGACCTCGGAGTGTTGACACGGCGAGCGTCCACCCCATCGCTTACTTTCCGCTTAGGTTTGACATTGATTGAGTATAATAATCCGATGCATTGATAGGAAAGTACAGGTAAATTTTTACCCACGTTAACTAAAGAGACGCTTATGTGTATAAATTTCAAACTGATTTCATCCGCAATATGCATAGGAATAATTGCGTTCTCCCAATTGGCTCAGGCTAACTATCTAGGAAACTCGAAGAATTCTCGGTTTGATTACCTGAGAATAAGCTCCAAGGAAGCGGAAGTGATGCCGAGTGGGTTGGTGCGCCTTAACTGGCTGGACCCGTCAACTAACATATTCACGCAGATTGATATCGTGCAGTGGAGTGCAATCGAAATTCCAGAAAGTGTTATTGAATTAGTTGAAGGAAAACCTGTTACATGTTCGCTATTGGTAACGGATCGAGGCGTCCATTACGGGGACTGCAGCTTCTTTCTTGAGGAGAAGAAAGATGGTGCAAGCGCCTTGCTTGCTTTGATTTTAGAAGCAAATCCGAGTTTGTTAGGGTGTAACAAATACGAAAACGACTTGATTAAAAACATCACTGGAACTGAGTGTTGGAAGGGTGACTAAAGATGAGTGTGCAAGGCCTAATTGATACGAAAGCAATTCGATTCTTCAGCTATGACGGATTTATCGAAGGCGGGGGAACCTATGAACAGTGGGAGCTTGAAGGTAACTCAGAATCTATAGAACTTAACGAATGGAGGCTCAGGCAAATATCTCGATTGGATAGCTTGATCGCCAGTGAAACATTTCTGAACTTAATAAGCAATTTTGAACCGGATCAAGCTTTGTGGATAGGGCATACGTTCCAGAGCGACGTGGCGAGTGGCGGGCTGTCTGAAGCAATTGATATACGTGGTATTGTAGTCATGAGCGAAGAGTTCACTTTTGGTTTTGTTGATCAAAATGGCAACGTTCAAGACGTGACGCCCGAACGAATTTTGGCGCACGAAATTGCCCATGCTGCTTTAGGAGTGGACGACACTACAGAAAAACTTGACGGAACTGGCGATCCAAATCCAAATTACCGCGGGGATGCAGTTGATTATGAAAACACCATAATAACCGAAGCGTTTGGTATTACATCGCGACGGACGACATATTCTTCCCCCGCAGAGCTCTCTTTTTTGTCAGAAAGAGAAAACTGGACGTTTCACCAAGAGGTCGACCTAGTTCACGTTGCGAAGGTTCCGCTTCCAGGCGATTCTTCAACTCAGCCAGGATTTGATATAGACACAAGTAAAAACACTGAGGAACTGCGAGACTTAATTTTGTATCGAGACAATCCCGGTGATCCAGTGAACAACACGATAAAATCTGGTGCGGGAAACGACTGGATTTATGCTGGCGACGGTAACGACACAATAGACGCCGGATCAGAAAATGATGTGATCTTTGCCGAATATGGCGACGACAAAGTTGTTGGTGGGGAAGGTAACGATGTAATCAGTGGCGGTGAAGGGGATGACGAAATTGACGGTGGTGCGGGCGATGATATTCTGATTATCGATATAGATGACACGTCCGTCTCGGGTGGGGACGGTTTTGACACGGTTTTCCTGACGGGAACTGATAACTACAACATCGACATGTCTTCAATGGAAGTTGAGGCTGTGATCGGTGGGGGCGGTAACGACACGATCACCGCAGAAGTCGTGATTACCTTAGGATCAAATACACCCAGTTTCGGCAGTGATGGCCATTTGATTCTGGCAGGAGGTCAGGGCGATGACCGGTTAGTTTCGACCACCGATGTTGTCTTTGGAGGAGGCGGGTTTCCTTTTGGTCCGGCACCGCAGCGGGATCATGTACCGGTTCTTTTTGGCGGTGAAGGCGCGGACACGTTTGTGATCAACGCAGGCGGCATCCTAGTCCTCAATGCAAATATCACTGAAGAGAATGTCTCGGATTTTTTGTTGGCGGACCTTGGATACAATTTCGACCTAACTCGATTCAACACGGTGATCATCAATCCCGATGCAGGTGATAAAATTGTATTGGATTATGGAACGGAAGAATTTCTGTTGGACGTCGGCATGTTCGGAGATCCACAAAGCAATTTCGGATATGACAGTTTCATTAACCCTTTCTTCGATGGCACTGGCACTCCCTTCTTCTCATATGTTTATGGGGGTAGCACGAATACCCTCGGTGGGAACGGAAGCCTCCAGATCTTTGGGAATCTCGGATCTCTGGATGGAATTCCAGATCCAGAATTTGATGATTTTGATGGTAACGTCGCACCCTTTGGGTGGTACATGGTAGGAGGAACTGTCAGCGGAACTCAAATCCAAACGACCGGCGGAATGTTCGACGTCACGCTTGGTACGGAAGACGACGATATCTTTGATGGGACTAATGGCTCGGATTGGTTCGTCGGAAGCGGAGGTTCCGATACCTACAATGGCTCAGGAGGTAATTTTCAAAGTTTGGCAGCGAACGCTACGGTGTCTTCCACATTAGTCGATGTTGAATCTGACAGGGTAAGCTATGGTGGTTCAACATCTGCTGTAAACGTGGACCTTGCTAGCGGTGTGGGCACAGGCGGGTTGGCCAACGGTGACACATATATCAGCATTGAGGATATCTCGGGCTCGGCCCATGCCGACATCATCACCGGAAATGTGGATGCTAACACACTTTTTGGGGCCGGTGGAAATGATACACTTTCAGGCGGCGCAAATGATGATGTTTTAGAAGGTGGCGTAGGCAATGACCATCTTATTGGCGGCGACGGAGATGATGTGCTTTACGGTGGTGACGGTGATGACACTGTTGGCGGCGGTATTGGCCGAGATCTGCTTTATGGCGATGCAGGCGCTGACAGTTACAACGGTGGAAATGGGTCGGATACAGTGAGTTACGTCGACGCTACAGTCGGATTGACTATTGACCTGGAGAATACCGCAAACAGCACTAACATTGCTGAAGATGACAGCTATGTCAGTATCGAGGTTTTGCACGCATCCAATTTAGACGATACTGTTTCGGGCTCATCCGATGACGATAAACTCTATGCACTAGACGGCGATGATTCCGTTCTTGGCTTGGATGGTGATGACCTGATATTTGGCGGTGACGGTGATGATACCATCTTTGGCGGTAACGGTGATGACAGAATCTTGGGCGGCAAGAAGCGCGATGTTTTGTACGGTGGTGATGGTCACGATGAGATATTAGGTGGCTCCTTTGGTGATACAATTGAAGGTGGTGCAGGCGATGACACTGTTTGGGGTGGCGCGGGTAACGATCTGATTGACTTGGGCGAAGGAAACAACGTCTTTAATGATACCTTTGAGAATGGGGCATTTGGTGGTTTGGACACCGTGATTTCCGGCTCCGGAAATGACCTATTCAATGGAAAGTCAGGTGACGACGATTTCGCAAGTGGTGGCGGTGATGACACCTTATTTGGCGCTGCTGGGGACGACCGACTGGATGCTGGCGATGGTGCGGACAACCTGAATGGCGGTGCCGGAGACGACACAATTTTAGGTGGTGCTGGAGACGATGTAATCAACGGAGGCGCGGGAGCGGATACATTCGTATTCGAAACAAACTTCGGCACAGATATTTTGTTGGGTTTCCAGAGAAACTTCTCAGGAGAAGTTATCGATTTGACCGCAGTGTCAGAGATAGTCGATTTCGCGGATCTACAAGCCAATCACTTGAGCCAAGTCGGCAGTGATGCCGTCATTTCCGATGGTCTGGGGAATAGTCTGACCCTCATCGGAATTAATGAAACCGGCCTAGATGCGGATAATTTTGTGTTCGTGTGAGTTACTTTCGCTCAGGTATCTTACGATTTGAATAGATGTTCCTGAGGCCGAATATAAAAAACTCTGTCGATTGCCGTGCCCTTAAATGGGTGCGGCAATTTGCGATTTATAGGATCCGCGAAAGGATATGTGCAGCGTGTAAGACAAAATCGCTTCCTGCTTCAGCTCTTTGAACGCATCATAGAATCCATGAAAGATAGTGGACGTTTAGATTGCCATCTCTGCCAACGTAGGCGCGCGCTCAACGAGTCCTTACGTTTTGACGTAATTTCATATTTTTGATCAAGTCCTCTTTGCGCTGTTTCGGAATTGGTAGGTATGATCCCATCGTTACGGCCATATTCTCATGGCCAATGTTCATGCCCCACGCCTTGAACTCTTCAACAGTTGTGCAACGGTCATTCGCCATCTTGATCAATGTCGTACGAAACGCGTGGGGTGTGTATTGCGGCAACTGCACCATAGCAAAGGCGTCGCGGATGATCTTGTTCAGCGGCGATGTGGTAGCGAACGGATCACGTGACAGCCCTTTCTTTTGAAAGCCGCCAGATTCAGCCAACCCCATCTGAGCTTTAGGAAACACGGCATCGGTATCGCCAAAAAACTTCTGGGTACGTAGAAATTCCACCCAAGCCGCGAAACACTCAAGATACGCGGGGTCAACAGGCATGAACACCGTGTCGATGTATTTGGCGGCCTTGGTGTTCACCTCCCGCGGGTCTTGGAATACCTTTCCATGAAACAGATTGATGTGTTTGAGCCTCAGGGATGCCACAGCCCCTACACGCGCGCCCGTGAGCATGAAAAATGCAAATAACGCTTTGTCGCGACGCTCAATCTCTGTCGCGCTTGGCATGGCTTGGAAGGCGTGAAACGCAGCCTCAGGCGTGGGGCTTTGCTTTTCGTTAGCCGTATGGGCAATGCGGGCCGATTTACGGTTATTGTTGAAATATCGCGCATCGCTGAAAGTGAGCACCCGTTTGTATCCTCCCTGCCCCGCCAGCCAAAGGAAGAATTTGCGTACCAGTGCCAGCGTGGCGTCCACAGTCGAATGGCTCAAGGGTTGCCCCCGCCCGTTTTTTGCTTGGGAAAGATGAGTTTTGAATTTGGCGGCCTGATCAATGTGAAACCGCTTGAATGACTTGAACCCGGTCGACTGCTCAAACTTTACAATTGCTGCCAGAACCTTATCCGTGGATTTGACATCCAGTCCATCGGCTTCCTCAAGATGGTACACATAACGGCGCTTCAACCGTTCATTTTCCTCAACAAATTTTCTCATCTTGGTTTCCTTTCGTTCAAGGGCATTTTGAGCCTGCTTTTAGGCGTGATCAGCAGGACCACTCAAAGTGTGGTTTTCAACTGGGCTTGAGGGGTTCGTATAGGCTCAGGACACATCCTTGCTGGTGATCTCGTAAATCTGGCTAAACTTGCCAAGATCGCCCTTGCTCACAAACCGCTGCAAGCCGCCCTCGCATGTCTCACACAGCCCCGTAAGACGGGCTTTTGTGTCACTATTGGGGATGTAATCGACCATCCCCCAAAGCAGTTTGCGTGGCGCTTTACACTTGAGGCAATACATCTGATCCAAGGTCATCTTGATCGACCTTTTGACCTGCTTGTCGTCAATGTATCGGATCAATTCAGCGCCCAAAATGTAATGCGGTTTGGTCGCGGCCATCACCTCCAAGCCACTTGCGCGCCACGAACGCACAGTATGCCGCGTGACGCCCAACAAATCACCAGCTTCGTCATAGCTATAAAGACGGTGTTTTTTGATTTTGCGTGTTGAAACACGCTTGGCCATCAGACTTGTCCACCTTTGGATGGCTCAACCCGCTGGCCCTCTGCCCAAGCATTCAGATCAGTTCCGCGATAGATGATCTTGCGACCCAGTTTGTAGAACGCTGGCCCTGTGCCTTTGTGTCGCCATTGCGCCAACTTGTCCCGGTCACCAATGAGGTTTAGCTCCTCATCGCCAAGAACGTAGTTCCGGTTTTGCTCGAATAGGTTTGGCATCGTTCGTTCCTCTTAGCAACTTTACGCTGCCGCTTGGTAATGAACGATTTTGCGTCGTACACTTTGCATGTTGGGATTTCTCGCCTTTGCATACCAGAATGGGAAGAACCGCCATTCTATCCCAATTTATTGAGCTTCCTGAGTGCCGAAATACGTTTTCGGATTGCTTCTACCCCGATCACCTCACCCGTAGCTTTGATCAAAAGCTCTTTTGGCCGCTTCCGCATAGCAATCACATATATGGCTTGCGCTGCGTTACTGTCTCTCCGCATTGTTTCCGCCCCAAACTCTGCCATGGCATCAAACCAATACTGAGCAATAATGTTGTTTCTGTCCTCTGACTGAACTTTGGACCGCTCTTTCCGAGCCGAATTAGCTTTTTGCAACGCCTCAGAGTTTGAATGGCCCCGTTCGGCCACATCCCCGAGGTCATCTCTCCACCATAGTTGGGCAAGCAGGATACCTATCGTCATTGCTACGTCAGCAATCTCAATATCACTAAAGTAAAGTTGCGCAATTTTCGCGAAATACCACTCTTTAGAAAACTCTTTGCACTCTGTTTCCAACTCATTCACAACGTCCTCAAGGTAGAACGCCATATCTACTCTTTCATGGACTCCCCATTTCTCGACAGAGCCTCCTTCACTTTTCCAACCTTTTGCCTGAATTTCATCAAAAGGGTTATTGAACCGCGCCGGGTTTGCCGGAGGCTCCAACTCATGAGTAGGATGGAGCATCATGAACAAAACGACGAACAAATATTCCCCAGAAGTGCGCGAACGTGCCGTACGGATGGTTTTGGACAATCAAGGGCAGCATGACAG
>JBDVKF010000014.1:0-51046 GCA_039960995.1 Paracoccaceae bacterium
GCCGATTGTGTTGAAAAACTCTTTGCTGCGACTGCAAATTTTCTGAAACTGGAACGTTGTTCTCCGTTCACCCAAACAGGTCAGGAAATATCGAAGAAAATTCTGCAATTCAGAATATTGTTCTGCCAAATTTGCCCGAAATTCTCGATATTGGAGTTTTTCAACACAATCCACATGGTGTGATTGCGGCGGCCGCTCTCCGGTGGCGAACGAGGTCCGGTATGCTGGCCTCATGGATTTAAGCCGTGAGGAGAACGACCATGAAACATTATGCAGGATTAGACGTGTCTCTCAAAGAGATTTCGATTTGTGTTGTCGATGACGACGGGAGGATCATGGCGCGCGGTACAACGCCTGCTGATCCTTCTGGTGTTGCAGGTTGGTTGAAGAACCGATCACTGAAACCCGAGCGGATCGTGCACGAAAGCGGCCAGCTCTCGATCTGGCTGCAGCGTGGTATGAAGGCAAGTTTGCCCGCAAATGTATCCGCACAGCGCATTCCCCACCACATCAACGACCCTGAATTCGCGAAAAAGGCGCTCGAAATTTTTTGACGCGTGGTGTGCTGATGGAACCGTAAAAACCGGATAGCATGTCTTGGCTCTGATGCATGGCAATCTGTCTTTGCTACAGTAGTTAATTTGGCTAAGACAGTTTGTCCTTGCATGCTCAGGCATTGTCCTCGTGCAACAAGATCCTCAGTTTGGCGCGTGCTCGGGCCAAGCGGGACATGATTGTTCCAACCGGCAAACCGGTTCTGTCGGACAGGATTTGAGGCGATGTTTCCCCATCTACGATCCATTGCATGATTTCGCGTTGATGCGCTGGCAATTGAGCAATAGCAGCCAATGCATCTGCACAGTCTAATCGTAACGGAGCGTCAGGATCGATACAGGCCATGTCTTCTTCGAGGGTATCGCCAAATCGGGCCCTCCAGTATCTTTGCGCCCGATTTGATAGTGTGCGCATCCCGTAGGCACGCAAATCCTGGATGTCAGCCCCATTTTTCAAACGTTGGTACAGTTTTAAAAGCGTATCCTGTACCATATCTTCTGCTTCAGCTTGATTGTTGGCCAAACGCGATGCACGGCGCATCAAAACGGGGCCCAACGCGACCAGTTCTTTTGTGTGTTCGTGTGACATGCTCTCTATTTGGCAATACTACCCACGAGAGAAAACCCCGGGGTTTTTCGCCGATCCAGCCAATCCGCCCTTTTTGAGCGAGCCATCGCCAGCGAGGCTTTGCGAAATCGGCCAAGGCCCGCAGATTTGACTAAGTCGAAGTTCAGACGGGACGATCCTCATCGTTTCCCGCTCTTACCTTATGAACGCGAAGTCAGCGTTCGATAAATAGTGGGAGCACTAAAATGAACTATGCGATTCTTCGGAAACTTGGCCTGATTTTTGCAGTTTCTGTCCCAGCTGCTGCGGTTGCTTTGACCGCGGAAGAAATGGACACAAACGGTGATGGACTGCTGACAATCGACGAAGTGCAGGCGCTTTACCCAGATCTGAATTCAGACAGCTTTACAGCAATGGATCTGAATGCAGATGGCGCTTTGGATGCGGATGAAGTGGCCGCAGGGCAAGAAGCTGGAATTATGCCGACAAGTGACGGCTAATTTCAAAATGATGCGAAACCTCCTCCAAATGGGCCTGATCACCCTCCGAACAGGTCTAAGGAAAACGCATCAAATTTCCAGTGGATGTGGAAGCGTACCGGCTAAAACCTGCAGTTATATTGGCTGAACCCATCTCTGGAAAGCGATGCCCGAGCCTGGAATCCCCCCAGATTCTAAGGTTCCGGGCATCGCACTTTTTCACGCGGGCAGGTGGATGTTAAATCGCGCGCGAATGGTTGCATCGACATCTGCATCAAAACCACATTGCGTTGGTTGGCCCAAAATTTCTTCTTTGCGGGCAATAGTTTTGGCGATCAGTTCGGGTTTATCCATTTCGGCCCATTCTTTTGGGGACGTCCGGTCGGCCAATTTGGGATACACATATTCGGTTTGCATCAGCCCTAGTGTTTGAGCTGATCCCAGAAAATGACCGGGCCCACCGATACATGTTTGGCGAATGGTTTCGACGCTGACCGAATCCTCGGTCACTTCGATTCCACGGACGCAGCGCATCGCTTGGCCCAGCAGGTCATCCCCAAGGATGAGGCTTTCAAAACAAAACCCAAGAAGCGACGCATGCATTCCGGCGGCTTCATAGACCATATTCAGACCTGACAATCCGGCCATCACATTGGACATGGCCTGTTCCCAACCTGCCTGCATGTCAGGCATTTTACTGTCCGCAATCCCTGCAGCGGCACCACCCGGTAAATCGTAAAAACGGTGCATTTGCGCGCAACCTGCCGTCAACAAAGCCTGCTCACCGGAACCGCCAGACATCGCACCCGTGCGCAGGTCGCTGACAAAAGGCCATGTTCCAAAGACTACGGGGTGCCCCGGTTTGATCGCATGCACATAAATCAACCCAGCCAGACATTCGGACACGGCTTGTACAATTGCGCCAGCAATTGGAGCAGGGGCTGTTGCACCCGCTTGCCCCGCGCTTAACAAAAGAACAGGCATACCGGCGCGGATGCAGGCTTCCATAACTTCGCAACTTTCTGTTGCGAATTTCATGGGTGGTACTACAAAACAGTTCGAATTGGACACAAACGGTCGCGTCCGCCAAGCGTCTTCGCCACCGGCGATGTGATGCAGCATTTCGATTGCATCATGAACAAAAGCGACCTCGGTAAAGGAGGTGCCGATGTGTTTTTTGGTTCCGGTCGTGCAGGCATAGATCGTGTTCAAATCCATGTCGCGATTGTTGAGGATATCGCGCGCAACCATCGGGCGTTGCAGAAAGTGGATGTTATCGAGTTGTTCGACAATGCGAGCTGCGTCGTGCAAATCTTGAAGCGTGGACTCACGATAGTCGCGACCATTTACATCAACGATATGCACTGCGGCGCCCGCTGTTCCGTAATGAACGCGTGTTCCGTTTAATTCGAGATCATGTTTGGCGTCTCGTCCGTGAAAGGTGACGGAACGGTTGGCTTTGGCCAATACGTCTTCGACCAGCGCGCGAGGAAACCGCAAGCGACCATCATCACCTTCTATGGCCCCAATGGCCGTCATCGCCTTCACGCCGCTTTCCGGGGCTTGTGATAAGCCAATTGTTTCAAGGGCTTCTAGCGCGGCTTCATGGATGCGGGCCATTCCGGCCTCAGTCAGCGGTGAATAGGTGCCGCCGGAAAGACCGGATCTAACGGGGCGCAAGTGATCGGGTAACGCGGCTGCTCGTGCGGCACGCCGGGCGGCCCGGCCACCGCTGCGTTGGGACGATTGTTGGTTCATTTCGAAATTCCCTGACATCATTTTTAAAGATTACGCGGTGCTCTTTAAAAATGTGCAGGTCGTCCTCGGGCGGCACGACCACGTTCGGCCCCGATTGTGCGCACAATCAGGTTAATCTTGCAGCTTTCAGCCTGCATCAAACGCATCATTTGGGCTGTCCTCACCCTCAAACCATGTCAGTCAGCGTCTTTCAGCCTGACCAAGTGGTCGCGTCTGTTTGCGACATTGTTAGCGCGTCTTTGCGCATTCTCGCGTCACGCGAAAGCGGCATCTTGCTTCTACACTAGAGCGCGAGCTTTGAGGCCTAGGCAAGCGCAACCACAAGGAACATCTGTCTGGGGTCATTGCATGACGAGCAACATAATAGGAGGCACACATGCAAACGAAGTCACTGACCGTACTGACAGCCGTATCGGCGTTAAATCTATCTGGTTTTGCCTATGCGGGCGCACCTACTGCGCCAATTGAAGATACAATCGCGCCGACTCCGATTGAGGTCGCGCCTACAGAGACGCCGGTCTTGGGCGGTGAATGGACCGGCTTTTATGGGGGTCTACAATTGGGTCGGCTTGATGCTGATACGTCCACCGGCCTTGAAGGAGATGACACCACCTATGGTCTACACTTGGGGTACGATTACGATTTTGGTCAATTCGTGTTGGGCGGAGAGCTTGATTACGACAGTACCGATGTCGACCTTGGCGGTGGCGCAGCAACAATCGATTCCGTTACACGGCTAAAGGCGCGGCTTGGATACGATTTTGGTCTTGCTTTGGCTTATGTGACCGCCGGCGTTGCTGATGTGGATACAAGCATCGGGTCTGAAACTGGCGAATTTTATGGGATTGGCGTTGCATATCAGGTGACTGACAATTTCACGTTGGGTGGGGAAATTCTGGATCACCAATTTGACGATATCGAAGGATCAGGTGTGGACGCAGATGCGACTACGTTTACGATCCGCGGGTCGTATCGTTTCTGATGGAATATTGGCCCGGGCAAGTCACTTTGCCCGGGCTATTCTGGTTAACGGCTAAGGGCGTCGGCAAAAGCGACAAGCTTTGTCAGCGCATCTGCAAAGGCGTCATCCGCCACTGTCATTGCAACCCGAATATGCCCACGGGCCGCATGGCCAAAGCTTTCTCCGGGCATGACGGCAATATGTGTTTCGTCCAGCAATCGATTGGCAAATTCCTGTCCCGACAGTCCCGTGGCGCGGATATCCAGCATTAAATACATCGCGCCTTGCGCCGGGATAAGACCCACGGTGTTTTGTCCGGCCAAGATGTCTTGGGCCAATGTGCGTCGTCTGCGGAAGGGCGCGCCAATTTCTTCTTCGAAACTTGCGCCTTGGGCCAAAGCATACACACTGGCGTCCTGAATAAATCCCGGAACCCCATAGGTCGTTACAGTTGCCAAGTCGATCAAGCGTGAAATCGCGTTCTCAGGACCGATGACCCAGCCGCAACGTGATCCTGTCATCGCATGGCTTTTGGACATAGACCCAACAACGAACGTGCGATCCGCCATGTCTGGTAAAGACCGGGGCGACAGGTGCGCGCCGTCCCAAACTTGGGTGTCATAGACTTCGTCAGAAATCAGCCACAGATCGTTGTCCTGACAGACATCCGCAACTCCTTCTAACGTTGCGCGCGAATAGACGGTGCCGGTTGGATTGTTCGGTGTATTGATCAGCAAGCTTCTTGCGCCCTTGGCCTGCGCAGCCAGATCATCCTTGCGGGGTTGGAATGCGTCCGCTGCCCGCGTTTCAATGCGACGCGGCACTGCTCCGCACCCCCGGATCGTGCCGGGATAGGTCGCATAATATGGATCGAGGTATAGCGCGGCATCACCGGGATCGCAGGCTGCGCTATGGGCTGCGAATAACGCGGATTGCCCACCGGGTGTGATCAGAACATTTTCAAGGCGTGTTGGAACACCGGTTCGATCCTGCGTGCGCTGGGCGACCGCAGCGCGCAAAGCATCGGTCCCAGGCACCATCGCATAGCCTGTGTGCCCAGCCATGGCGGCGCGATGCATGTCTTGCAATATTGGCGCGGCGGTTCGTATGTCATGTTCGCCAATGGTCAATTCGGTGACATCTATCCCTGCATCAACCATTTTGCGCGCACGGATAAACACGTCCCATCCATCACCTTCTTCGCCGTTCAAACCTGTTATTCGACGGGACAAGTTCATCGCGTTCTCCGAAAATTTTGGGGACTCAGAATAAACGGACAGGGCCAGAGGATAAGGGCGAAGTCAACACCGCCCTTGACCGCGTTGTCGCATCGGGCGTAAGGGTGAGGCATGAACCGTATTTGCATCATTACGTGCTGCATTGCCTGCTGAGATACTCAAGCGGGCCGGTTTTTCTTTTCCTTCTATGATAGACTTGATAGGCCCGCGCCAACCGCTGCGCGAGGACGCTATGGACATTCAGTTATATAATACTGCGACCCGATCCAAAGAACGCTTTGACCCGATCGATCCGGAAAACGTGCGCATGTATGTCTGCGGCCCGACGGTGTATGATCGCGCGCATCTGGGCAACGCACGGCCCGTTTTGGTGTTTGACGTTCTGAACCGCCTTTTGCGCCATGTTTATGGCAAAAACGCCGTGACTTACGTGCGAAATTTCACCGACGTGGATGACAAGATCAACGCTACTGCGCTGGCCCGCAAAGAAGCTGGCGCGGCGGGTTCTTTGGAAGAGTTGATTGCCGAACGAACAGAAGAGACGATCATGTGGTATCATTCGGATATGGATGCCCTCGGTGCTCTGCGCCCCAATCATGAGCCGCGCGCGACGCAATACATCAATGAAATGAAGTCGATGATCGCCGAGCTTATTGAGAAAGGTTTCGCCTACACAGTAGCGGCTACCATTGGGCACAATTCGCATGCGCATTACGTATACTTGGACAGCTCGCGGGTTCCTTCCCATTCGTTTTTGTCTATTGAGGCATTTGAGGACCGTGATGATGGTATCAGCTACGGAAATCTGGCGGGCAGAACAGTCGAAGATATGATCGTGGGATCACGTGCGGAAGCTGGTGAAGGTAAACGCAATCCAATGGACTCCGTTCTTTGGAAACCATCAACTATCGAACAACCCGGATGGGAAAGCGATTGGGGATTTGGTCGACCCGGTTGGCACATCGAATGTTCTGCCATGTCACGCAAACTGCTTGGAAGAGAATTCGACATTCATGGCGGGGGCTTGGATTTACTGTTTCCACACCATGAAAACGAACGCGCGCATTGTATTGCCTGCGATGGGCCTAACGCGTCGGCGCAGTTCTGGATGCACAATGAGATGCTGCAAGTTGAAGGCAAGAAGATGTCCAAATCCTTGGGCAATTTCTTCACCGTGCGCGATTTGCTGGACCAAGGTATCCCGGGCGAGGTGATCCGGTTTGTGATGCTGAGCACTCATTACCGAAAACCAATGGATTGGACGGAAAAGAAGCGGGAGGAAGCCCATCGCACTCTATCTGAGTGGTTCGCTCTCACAGCGGGGGTTGAGCCGTCGACATACGGGGTCGATACTGCATTTGAATTTATTTCCAATGATTTGGATATTCACAATGCGTTTGAACTTGCACGTGCTTTTGCATTCAGAGGCCAATCAGAAGAACTTTTAGGAGTTATGGTCGCACTGGGGTTGAAGCCGTCGAATGATTGGTGGGTCCAAAGAAATTTAGAAAAGGACTCTGTCGGCATTTTTTACGGCGGACCAGAGAATCCTAACCTAGAAAAGCTTGCTATGGAAATTGGAAGCAAACTCTGCAAATTGCGCGTGTCTGCGGTTGCAACAAAGAATTTCGATCATTTTGATAGCGAAAAACAACTTTTGACGTCCGCTGGAGTCGAGGTCCAAATTAGCCCAAATGGAGTAAAGCTCAGGTTTCCCGATGGGTTTGATCCCAGCAAGCTAGAGGGACTGCTATGACCAAGGAACGTCTCTCACTCTTTGATACGACACTACGCGACGGACAGCAGACGCAAGGGGTCCAATTCTCGACCGCGGAAAAAGTGCAAATTGCGAATGCGTTGGATGAATTGGGTGTCGATTACATCGAAGGTGGCTGGCCGGGGGCAAACCCAACCGACAGCGCTTTTTTCGACGAAGCACCGAAGACGCGCGCGCGCATGACCGCCTTTGGCATGACCAAACGGGCAGGGCGTTCGGCTGCGAATGATGATGTGTTGGCGGCGGTCATGAATGCGGGCACGGATACAGTGTGTTTGGTTGGCAAATCGCATGTGTTTCATGTCGAAACCGCACTGGGCATCACGCGCGAAGAAAACATCGCCAATATCGCGGACAGCTTTTCGCATATTGTGGGCCAAGGGCGCGAAGCCTTGTTTGATGCGGAACATTTCTTTGACGGCTATAAAGCGGATCCTGACTATGCCGTCGGCTGTTTACATGCCGCGTTTGAGGCCGGGTGCCGTTGGATTGTGTTGTGCGATACCAATGGTGGGACGCTGCCTGACGAAGTCGGCCGTATAACAGGCGCTGTGATTGCGGCAGGAATTCCTGGCGATCGACTGGGCATCCATACGCATAATGATACTGAAACGGCTGTGGCTGGGTCCTTAGCCGCTGTGCTGGCAGGTGCGCGCCACATCCAAGGCACGCTAAACGGTTTGGGTGAACGCTGTGGCAACGCAAATTTGACCTCGATCATTCCGACGTTGTTGTTGAAAGAACCGTTCAAAAGCCAGTTTGAAACCGGGATCACGAAGGACGCGTTGCAAAACCTGACACGGGTCAGTCGGATGTTGGATGATATCTTGAATCGCGTGCCGCAAAAACAAGCGGCCTTTGTGGGCGCATCTGCTTTTGCACATAAGGCCGGATTACATGCCTCTGCCATCCTGAAAGACCCAACGACTTACGAACATATCGAACCAAGTATCGTGGGGAATGCCCGGGTTATTCCAATGTCGAACCAAGCGGGTCAATCCAATCTGCGCCGTCGTTTGGCCGAGGCGGGATTAGAAATCGCGCGGGATGATCCTGCGTTGCCACGCATTTTGGATCGGATCAAAGATCGGGAGGCTGAAGGCTATAGCTATGATACCGCACAGGCGTCGTTTGAATTGATCGCACGGGATGAATTGGGGCTGTTGCCGGATTTCTTCGAGGTCAAACGGTATCGGGTTTCGGTCGAACGCCGGAAAAACAAATACAATAAAATGGTGTCTTTGTCTGAAGCTGTGGTCGTTGTGAAAGTGGACGGGCAAAAGGTCCTGAGCGTTTCAGAAAGCATGGATGCGCATGGCAGTGATCGCGGCCCGGTGAACGCGTTATCCAAAGCACTGGCCAAGGATTTGGGGCGGTTTCAAAAGCATGTGGAAGACATACGGCTTGTCGATTTTAAGGTTCGCATAACACAAGGCGGGACCGAGGCCGTGACCCGTGTCATTATCGACAGCGAAGATGCGCAAGGGCGGCGCTGGGCTACATGTGGTGTGTCCGCCAACTTGGTCGATGCGTCTTTTGAGGCGCTTTTGGATGCCATCCGATGGAAACTGGTGCGCGACGGTGCTTTGGCACAGGCGGCTGAATGATCATCTGATGCTTGATGCCGATACCCTTGCCTGCGCACAGATCGTTGAAAAAGGCGATCCGTTGCGGTTTCGAACGGTTATGGCCGCACCGTTGGATGTTCGGGCCAAGTTGTTTCCGCTTTACGCGTTCAATGTCGAAGTCAGCCGCGCCCCGTGGGTCACCGCCGAACCGATGATTGCCGAAATGCGCCTGCAATGGTGGCGCGACGTGCTGGAGGAAATCGCGCAAGGCCGGGATGTGCGGCGTCACGAAGTCGCAACGCCGCTTGCTGCGGTTTTATCGCCCAAGGATGCGCAAGCGCTTGATCGATTGATCGCAACGCGGCGCTGGGATTGTTATCGCGAGCCGTTTGAAGATATCGAGCATTTTCAAGGCTATGTGGACAGAACCGCCGGTCAGTTGATGGAAGTCTGCGCGCGCGTTCTTGGTTTACAAGATGTGAAACGGGCGCGCGATTTAGGGTATGGTGCAGGCCTCGCTGCATTCTTACGGGCGATACCTGCATTGGAATCTGCCGGGCGCATCCCGTTAGTTGACGGAACACATGCGGGGTTACGTCAGCTGGCGCAGATTGGTTTGGACCGGATGGGCAAGCCAACAGGTCGTGTTGGACCTGCGTTTTGGCCTGCCATTGGTGCGCGTCAGACGTTGCGGCAAGTGATCAAGGATCCTGCAGCCGTTGCTGATGGGCGGCTTGATACGGGTGTCACAGCGTGGCGTTTGACCAAAGCGTTTGTCTTTAAACGGCTTTAGCCATTAGGCGACAGACGATTTTGGTTGCAACACCATCCAGAGCAATGCGCCACCAGCAAGCGTCAGAAACGGCACCATTGCCATGTTAACAGCCGTCCAACCAGACACCGGATCGGTACCTGCGCAATTCATCAACCCACCAGAAGCAAGCGACGCGATGGTCACGGCGCCAAAGACGATCAAATCGTTCAATCCCTGCATACGTCCACGTTCTTGAGGTGAATGCGCGCCGGCCAGCATTGTCGTGGCTCCGATAAATCCGAAATTCCAACCAAGCCCTAGTAAGATGAGCGCGACAAAGAAATTCTCGAGCGTGACGCCTGACAAGGCGACGACGCCCGCACTTGCAAGGATCAAAAGGCCAAGTCCCATGATCCGTTCGACGCCAAATCGCACGATCAGATGTCCGGTGAAAAAGGATGGCGCGAACATGGCCAGCACGTGTCCGGTGACGACATGACCTGCTGCGATTTCAGAATATCCGCAACCCACCACGGCCAAAGGTGTGGATGTCATCACAAGATTCATCAGCGAATAGGAAACGGCCCCGCAAATGATCGCAACCAAAATTCGTGGGTTACGCAGCAATTCACCACGCGTCCGCATGGGGATGTCAGTGGCACTGGGCGGGGCAGGCTTTGGAATATTGATCAGAGTGAAAATCAGTAACCCGACGACATTCAACACAGCGATCGCAAGATAGACTGGGATATAGCGTTCATGACTGGCAATACCCGACCCTTCGGACAGGTATGTTGCAAGCTGGGGCCCGATAATGGCCGACATCAACCCGCCCGCCATAACATAGGAAATGGCTTTCGGTCGAAACTTCTCAGAAGCTGTGTCCGCGGCTGCAAATCGGTAAAACCCTTGCGCGGACATATAGATGCCCGTCAGATAGCTGCCAGCGAGAAAGAGCCAGAAATTTCCAATGGATAAAGCATAGGCGGACAGCAACGCCCCGGCCATCCCTCCCAAAGCGCCGATTGAAAATCCGATTCTGCGTCCAAAACGCTGCATGACCGGGCTGATCCAGGGGGCTGTGGTCATTGATCCAAAAACGATCAGGGAAATCGGCAATGTCGCAAGGCAAATAAATGGGGTTAGTTGTTGTCCAGCTAAACCACCAACCACAAAGACCATGGGCATTTGACTGCCCAACAAGGCTTGGGCGGTTACCAATACGGCGACATTGCGTTTCGCGCGGCGATCATCATTTTGGTCCATGCCTTTCGTGCTATCTGCTTCGCTGACATGCAGCAAGGGCTTGTGTTCAGGCAAATCAATCCTATCGTCGCGGCAATGAAGGACGAGCACATAATAACCTGCCAGGCTGATGTGGACGCAGGTGCAGAATGGCTAAGCCAAAACAACGCGCGTTTGGCATCGGCTTACACAGAAACCGGTCAACTGCCCTTGCGATTGCGCGATGACGGATTTGCTCAGCTGTTAAGTGCGATTGTCAGTCAGCAGGTTTCGACGGCATCGGCTGCAGCCATCTGGTCACGCATGCAGAATGCAAATTTATCCAGCGAAGAAACAGTCGCAGCCGCCAATCCCGAAGAGTTGCGGGCCGTTGGGTTAAGCCGTCAAAAAATTGCCTACGCCCATGCCTTGGCGGAGGCGAGAATTGATTATGCGGGGCTGCGACATGCAACCGATGCCGATGTGATCAAAACACTAACCCAAGTAAAAGGCATAGGCGTTTGGACGGCAGAGATTTACGCGATGTTTTCTTTGGGGCGTGCGGATGTCTTCGCACCCAATGATTTGGCGCTACAGGAAGCAGCACGCATGATCTTTGATCTTCCAGAACGCCCCACCGAACGCGAGCTGCGCAAAATGTCATTGGATTGGTCGCCGTGGCGGGCTGTTGCCGCGCGCTTGTTCTTTGCGTACTACCGAATCTCCAAAGGCCGAGAGGGAGTACGATGACTCGTGTTTTAAATGCAGAGCGCAGAGAACCTGCATCAGGTGAGTTGCGATCGATTGTTGTCTTCCTTCACGGATACGGGGCCAACGGTGCAGATTTGCTGGGCTTGGCTGATCCATTGGCAGAACATTTGCCCGATACATTGTTTGTGGCACCCGACGCACCGGAACAAATTCCGGGATATCCGGGGGGGTATCAGTGGTTTCCAATTCCTTGGATTGACGGATCGTCAGAAGAAGAATCCGCACGTGGTATGGCGGCAGCCAGTGATGATCTGAACGCATTTTTGGATGCGTTGATGGTCGACGAGGATGTGTTGCCAGAACAGGTTGTTCTGTTTGGGTTTTCACAGGGCACAATGATGTCGTTGCACGTGGCGCCTCGGCGCGAGGATGCGGTGGCCGGTGTGGTCGGATTTTCGGGGCGTTTGCTAAATCCAGAGCTGTTGGCCGACGAAGTTCAAGTGCGCCCACCTATCTTGTTGGTGCATGGGGATCAGGATGACGTCGTGCCGCCGCAATCATTGCCGCAAGCCGCAGAAGCCTTGCAAGAAGCCGGATGGCAGGATGTGTTTGCACATGTCATGAAAGGCACAGCGCATGGGATCGCCCCAGACGGGCTGAGCGTCGCATTGGCATTTATGCGAGACAAACTTGGTCTTTAATAGGACCGCCTGAAAACATTTTTGTGTATTTTGATCCGTTCGGATCATGACGATGTTGATTGGAACGCCCAATCTTCTTCTGTCCTCATATTGGCAGGAGAAAGCTATGAAACGTATTTTGAAACTAACTTTAGCAAGTGTTATTGGCGTGTTTTTTGCGTTACCAGTGTTGTCTGATCCCAAACCTAGGGGATCAAAACCAGTCGATCCACAGGCTATTATTCAAAATCACCTTGGTAAGACCTGGAACTGGTCAGAAGGTGCGTCCTATTGGAGTGCGGCTGGGATCTTTCAGGCGGTTTGGAAAGGTCGTTCTGCAGCAGATGGCCGTTGGTATGTCACCTCGCGCGGAACGTTATGTTACGACGCAACCTGGTCCTTTCGTGAAGACGACGGTTCGATTGGTGCAAGTGACATCAAACGTTGCTGGAAACATGTGGCCGACAAGGAAGGCCAAATTTGGCAGCGCCACCATGAAAAAGAAGATTGGTACCGCTGGAATCCTGAAAAAGTGACATCTGGGGACAAACTGCAGGCGGAACACCGTCAGATTTTGGCAAAGTTAAATTAGACCCAAAGCAACCTAACAATTGTCGGGCGCGGATATTCCGCGTCCGTTTTTGTGTCTGGCCATAGCGCCATTTGCATAGCATGCTCGAAGAGTAACAAAGTGGGCAAAGCGAATTGGAGCGTGGCTATGCTGATTGTGACAGGTGTTTTTGATCTCGAAATGGATCATGTCGCGCGTCTGAAAGACGCGGCCATTGAAATGGCGCAAGCGACGCGAGATGAACCGGGGTGTCGTGCCTATGCGTTTTGGCAGGATATTGAAAATCCGGCGCGGTTTCGTGTGTATGAAGAATGGGACAACCGTGAACGGCTGCAGGCTCATTTTGAAACACCGCATATGCAGGTTTGGCGTGACGCGCTGAAGGCAGGGGGCTTGTTAAGCCGTGACGTGGTGACTGTTGAAGGTGGGACTGTTCAGGCGCTTTGATCCCACGAGGGCATGAAACGAGACGAATTTGGTGAGGGTTCTCATTGAGACGTGTTCGGTCGGCGACATGTTGTGGTGAATTGGGTGCTTGTCAGTATTTTTCCACGATATATAGTCTTGGTATAAGACCGGGGCGGTACCCCCGCTCTGGTGCCGCATGGCAGACAGGGTGAGGATGGAGTCCTAGGTTTGATTGATGATGATTT
The DNA here is from genome assembly GCA_039960995.1 of Paracoccaceae bacterium. Taxonomy (GTDB): domain Bacteria; phylum Pseudomonadota; class Alphaproteobacteria; order Rhodobacterales; family Rhodobacteraceae; genus JABSSA01. The sequence continues at coordinate 13,497 of JBDVKF010000014.1, forward strand.
CAGAACAGAATTTACGCGCTCTCCGGGGGCTCTTAAACACCATCCGGCATTGGTACTGAACGCGGATTACCGACCATTGAGCTATTACCCACTGTCGCTGTGGCCGTGGCAAGAGGCGGTGAAAGCCGCATGGTTGGAACGTGTCGATATCGTTGCTGAATACGAAGATGTGGTGCGCAGCCCATCGACGGTGATCCGAATTCCTTCGGTTGTGGTGTTGAAAGACTATGTGAAACCACGCCGAAAGGTGGCTTTCACTCGGTTCAATTTATTTTTACGGGATGAGTTTTGCTGTCAGTATTGTGGAGCGCGGGGGGATTTGACCTTTGATCACGTGGTTCCACGGGCCTCTGGCGGTGTGACCAGTTGGCAAAACGTTGTTGCGGCGTGTTCTCCTTGCAATTTACGCAAAGGCGCAAAGTCCTTGCATCGATCCGGTTTGGCGTTGCGAAAACCGCCGCGCCAGCCGGGGGCAGAAGAATTGCGGAACATGGGACGTAAGTTCCCACCAAACTATCTGCATGAAAGCTGGATGGACTTTTTATATTGGGATGCCGAGCTGCAAGCGTAATTGGGTCATGTGGATGGTTCTGTTTGGCCGTTGGCCAAATGCGCCCACCCACCGACCCAAACGCGTTCTAGACTGCAAGGTCGATCCAGACAGGCACGTGATCTGACGGTTTTTCTTCTGCGCGGACGTTTTTATCAATGCCGCAATCTGACATCAGGTCGGCACAGTCAGGGCTGAGCAGAAAGTGATCGATACGGATACCATCGTCACGATTCCACGCGCCAGCCTGATAATCCCAAAAGCTATAGAGTTCAGGTTGAGGATGACGGAGGCGGATCGCTTCGGATAGGCCGATATTTTGCAGACGTCGAAATGCGGTGCGAGATTCCAGCCGGAACAACGCATCTTCACGCCATGCTTCTGGGCGCCGCGCGTCTTCGGCTTGGGGGATGATATTATAATCGCCAGCCATCAAAAAGGGTATTTCCTCGGCCATCAATTCCCTCGCACGTTTCTCAAGACGCGCCATCCATTTTAGTTTGTAGTCGTATTTCGGGCCCGGGGCCGGATTGCCGTTGGGTAGATAAAGACCACAGAGCCGTACCGCAGTCGTTTCGCCAATCACCGTGGCTTCGATGTAGCGTGCGTGATCATCGCTTTCGTCGCCGGGAAGGCCGCGTGTGACGTCTTCGAGGGGGAATTTGGAAAGGATCGCCACGCCGTTGAAGCTTTTTTGTCCATGGGTTGCGACGTTGTATCCGCGATCCTCGAATATTTCGCGCGGGAAACCTTCATCGACGGACTTTATTTCTTGAGCCAGCACAATATCTGGTTTGGCTTCGTCCAGCCATCTTGGAAATGCGTCAATGCGAGCTTTGATCCCATTTATATTAAAAGTCGCAATTTTCATAAGGCCCCCGAGGTCTGTAAGTCACATGGTTAGTTTCAGCCAATTGCCGCCGAACCGCAACCCACTCCCTTGTGGATAAATTAACTTATTGTTAATTAACGATTCTACCCGATATCTCCCTCGCGTTCTTTGATAAACATCAAAAAGTGAGCAAAATCAGGATTGTGGACAAGTATTTTTGTTCGTAGTTCTTTTGGAGTCATTCGGTGATATTTCCAATATTTCTTTCAATTATCTAATGTGGATAACTCGCCAAAATTGGTGTGATTAAGGTAAAAACGTTTGGACAGCTCGCCCTAAGCGTGCATGTCTAATTTCATCGCAACTCTAAGAGGAGGCGTGCTGAAAATGGCTGCCGTTCATAAAATTGAAACCAATGTTACCGAGATAAAACCAACTGATCTTCATGACGGTTTAGGTGTCGAAGTGTTTTCGTCTTGTAACGGACCAAGCGGGTTTGATGTTTTGCTTGGCGAGGCGACGGCAATGTTCTCGTCATGCTCGTCGCCAGAGATGATTGTGGGTCAGGAAACAGCATTGTTTTCTTCGTGCTCTGTGACTGCAGGGTGTGACCTTCAGTCTGGCGATGTGGTTGAACTTTTTTCTTCCTGCTCGTGATTCAGACGCGGAGCGCACAGAAGAAAGTACCTAAATGACGAATATTGTCTCACTGCGCGTTCCGCATCGACGCCATAGTTTTGGCGAGCGGGCTGGCCAACTGTCAGCCATTTTCGCCCAGAAACGTCGCCTGCCAGATGATGTGTTTTGGTTGAAAGAAAACGCTGAGTTCCTGAACATCGTTGAATGCACAGGGATTGGCCTTCCAGAATTCGCGTTAGAAAATTGGGCACCTTTTTACGATGAATTAAGCCGTCGCCTGAGTTTCTTTCCGCAATATTATCGGTTCTTTGTGTCGATAACATTGGATTTGGAAGACCTTGGGATGCCCGGAAATGCAGGGGAAGAGGCGTGTAATCGGGCGGAGCGAAAAGGGCTTGCCGAAGCAGAGTTGAGCGATTTGCAACGTGGGGAAGCACGTCGATTGCTTGCCCGACGCGGGGCAAATACGCAGGCGGCTGATTCAGGGTTGGATGACAGGTTGCGCGCCTTTGTGTCTCGGGCAGGAACGTTTGCTCTACCGAACAAAAAGGCGGCGTATGAATTGACACATATCGTTTTCTATCTGTCAGAATACGGGCGTCGCGACCCTCAACTGCCCCAAGCGGCGTTGATCAGTTTGGAATATGCAGGCGTTTTGGCCATGCTTGAACAGAACATGGATTTGCTGGCCGAAGTTTGCATTGCTTTACGATATGCTGGGAAAGCACCAAGCGCGACATGGGAAAGCCGTGTCATTCGAGGGTTGCGTTGTTTTGAAATCGATAGCCATGACACTGGGCCGGCGACCGACGATTATCATGAATATCTTGTTTCGTCGTGGTCAGCCGCTGTTTCGGGGGATCGTGCAATATCGCAAGGACTTATCCCAGGACACACCACTTTTCGGCGCAACCAAGCTTTTCTTTCAGCCCCGTTAAGAAGCCTGTCATCAGCGCTGTATGATTTAGATCACGCGCGGTCTGGTGACTGGAATTGCATGCGCCCTTGGGTGTTTGATCTTATGGACGACGAACAGCAAGCTGTATTGGCTGAAGCTGAATCTTCAAGTCCGCATTTCGAGAGCTTTTTTGAGGGGTTCGCGCGGGCTCATGCGTGAGCCGCGCGTTCTTTACATGGAAAATGATGTGCCGCAGCCGCATGATGATGTTGCGTTCGGGTTTTCGATGACAAACCGTGCACCAATCAATTCTTCGGTGAAATCGATGACGGCGTTGCTGAGAAATGGTAGGCTGACGGGATCAACCAGCACTTTTTCACCGCTTCCTTCCAAAACCAGATCATCGGTTTTGGGCGTATCAAGGGCGATTTCGTATTGAAATCCCGAGCAGCCGCCGCCTTCGACTGCAACGCGCAATGCTTGGCCTTGCGCCGCGGCGCCGATTTCATTCAGGCGGGAAAAAGCGCGTTTTGTAACTGTCGGTGGCAATTGCATAGTGAGACTCGGTTTCCATCTGTGTTCCTGTCAAATATACGCAGCCTCAAAGCCTCCGACAAGGAGAGGGCAGATGCCGGCATCATACGCTTCGGATCCAAAGCGCGCAAAAGGGCGACGAGTTGGAGAAGAAGAAAGCAATTTTCGGTCGTGTTTTCAACGGGATCGGGACAGAATTATTCATTCGTCTGCTTTTCGACGATTGAAACACAAGACGCAAGTTTTTGTCGAACATGAGGGCGATTATTACCGCACGCGCCTGACACACTCGATCGAAGTGGCGCAAGTGGCGCGCACAATTTCAGGTGCGTTGGATCTCAATACCGAGCTTACTGAAGCCGTTGCGTTGGCGCATGATTTGGGTCATCCACCGTTTGGTCACACCGGCGAGGACGCTTTGGCGGAGCTGATGGCGCCTTACGGTGGGTTTGATCATAACGCACAGGCGATCAAGATCGTGACCAAACTGGAACGTCATTACGCGGAATTTGATGGGCTGAACCTGACTTGGGAATGTCTGGAAGGTATTGCAAAACACAACGGTCCGGTCGAAGGCGCGCTACCGTTTGCATTGGCCGAATATAACGACCAGCACGATTTACAGCTTGAGACGCACGCAGCCGCCGAAGCACAGGTCGCAGCGTTGGCGGATGATATTGCCTATAACAATCACGATTTGCATGATGGCCTGCGCGCGAGGTTGTTTACGGAACAATCCATCGCGCAATTACCGATTGTGGGCGACGCCTATGCAGAGGTGGATGCCAAATATCCAGATATTGACCCCAAACGCCGCACTCACGAAGCGTTGCGCCGTGTGTTTGGGTTTATGGTGTCGGATGTGATTGAAACGTCTCGTGCCTTGATCCAAGCATCGGGGGCGGAAACGGTCGAGGATATCCGCGCTTATGGCAGTCCGGTCGTGCGGTTTTCAGATACGCTTTGGGCGGACCTTCAGGACATACGTGCGTTTTTGTTCACCAATATGTATCGCGCACCGCCTGTCATGAAGAAACGCGAAGAGGTCTCCGCCGTGGTGAATGCTCTGTTTCCGCTTTATCTGTCTCGACCTCATCTTTTGCCCGGAGGCTGGCAATTGGCGGTTCAGGCGACGGATGGGTCACGGACTGCGCTGGCACGTGTTGTGGCCGATTATATTGCAGGAATGACGGATCGATTTGCATTGCAGGAACATGCCCGCCTGTTGTCAGAGGATTGACGCGGCAAGGGGACGTGTTACACCGCGCCAATTCTTACCCAAGAGAAACGTATGAACATTTTTGCTGACATCCGCGCCGTTGTGCTGAGTGAACTTGAGGCTTTGGTCGCCGAAGGTACGCTGCCTGAAGGGTTAAACTTTGACAACGTGACGGTTGAGCCGCCACGCGATACGGCACATGGTGACATGGCAACAAATGCTGCGATGGTTTTGGCCAAGCCCGCCAAGGTCAAGCCGCGCGACATTGCGGACGCATTGGCGGCACGTCTTTGCAACGATGATCGCGTCGTGCAGGCCGACGTGGCGGGCCCTGGGTTTTTGAACATGCGTTTGGCACCGGTGGTTTGGCAAAATGTCGTGGCCGCAGTTCTGGACGCAGGAAACGGGTTTGGTCGCTCCGACATGGGACAGGGCAAGCGCGTGAATGTGGAATACGTATCGGCGAACCCGACAGGGCCTTTGCATGTCGGGCACACGCGTGGTGCTGTTTTTGGGGATGCGTTGGCCAGTTTGCTGGCGTTTGGCGGATACGACGTCACCCGTGAATATTACATCAACGATGGCGGGGCGCAGGTCGATGTGCTCGCGCGGTCTGTGTATTTGCGGTATCTTGAGGCGCATGGCCAAGAGGTTGCGTTCGAAGATGGAACATATCCGGGCGATTACCTGATTCCGGTTGGGCAGGCGTTGAAGGACAAAGTCGGCGACGCATTCGTGGACAAGGGCGAACAATTCTGGCTGTCGGAGATCCGCGAATACGCAACCGAGGCCATGATGGATCTGATCCGCGCTGACCTTGCGTCGTTGGGTGTCGAAATGGACGAGTTCTATTCGGAAAAGTCCCTGTACGGGACCGGACGGATTGAAGCCGCCATCGAAGATCTCAAAGGCAAAGGTCTGATCTACGAAGGTGTGCTTGAGCCACCAAAGGGCAAAAAGCCGGAAGATTGGGAGCCGCGCGAACAAACATTGTTCAAGTCCACGGATCACGGCGATGATGTGGATCGTCCGGTTATGAAATCGGACGGTGCGTGGACTTATTTTGCGCCGGACATTGCGTACCATTATGATAAGATTACCAGAGGGTTCGACGAACTTATTGATGTGTTCGGTGCGGATCATGGTGGGTATGTAAAACGCATGAAGGCGGCCGTGTCTGCGTTGTCTGATGGCAAAACGCCTCTGGATGTCAAACTGACCCAATTGGTCAAACTGTTCAAAAACGGCGAACCGTTCAAAATGTCCAAACGGGCGGGGACCTTTGTGACATTGCGTGACGTTGTGGACCAAGTGGGTCCGGGCGTCACACGGTTTCACATGCTGACCCGTAAAAACGACGCGCCGCTGGATTTTGATTTCGACAAAGTGCTTGAACAGTCTCGCGACAACCCTGTTTTCTATGTTCAATACGCCCATGCACGTGTCACGTCGGTTTTACGCAAAGCCACCGAAGCGGGTGTGAATGTCGCGGATTCCGATTTGGCCGCAGCCGATTTGACGCAATTGGCACACGAAGCAGAGCAGGGGCTGGCCGCAAAAATTGCGGAATGGCCGCGACTGGTTGAAACGGCCGCGCGGACAAACGAACCTCACCGCGTTGCATTCTATCTTTACGAACTGGCAGGCGTCTTTCACAGCCTCTGGAATCTGGGGAATGCACATCCTGAATTGCGCTTTGTTCAAGAGGACGCAAATGCCTCTCAGGCAAAAATTGCGCTCGCACGTGCCACAATGCTTGTTATTCAGGCAGGTCTTGGTATTCTAGGGGTGAAACCCGAGGATGAGCTGCGCTAAGACGGCCACACGGGTAGCAGGCAACATTTACCTAAGATTTGCTCGGCATGTATCGGGCAAGCAGTGAGGCGATATGGCAAACGTGCAGTATACCCATAATATGGGGCATCCTGGCTATGGGATGACTCAGCAAGATGAAGAAGCTTCATCTGGTAAGACTCTGACAAACATGACTAACTTTGCGGGCGGTGTCGTCTCTTTGGCGCTTATCGCTGGCGTTGGGATTTGGAGTTACAAGTTAATCGTTCGCGATGTAACTGGCCTTCCTGTGGTGCAAGCCGCCGAGGGCGAGATGCGCGTCAAACCGGAAAATCCCGGTGGTGAGCTGGCGTTACATCAGGGGCTGGCGGTGAATTCAATCGCGGCAACCGGCAGTGCAGAAGGGCCAGCAAACCAGATAATTCTAGCGCCGAGCCCGACGGAATTGGCCGAAGAAGACCTTCCGCAATCGATTTTGACGCAGATCGAAGAAGCCGCGCCGGTTGAGCAACCGGAGCCATTGCAAGTGGCCGCGGCGTTAGAGCAAGGCGAAATTGATGCGTTGGTCAAAGAGTTGACCCAGGACACACCGTCGATTGAAGCGTCCCCAGTGGCGGAATCTGAAACATCTGATGTGATCGCCACAGTGCAAACCGCCGCTTTTGAGGGGGCGGGGCTAAAAGTGTCGCTGCGCCCACAAATACGCCCGGCGGCGAAACCGCAAGCGGCTGTTGTTCGCGTGGCGGCGACTGCTCCTGTTGCGCAAGGGGCCAATGAAGTTGATGCGTCCACATTGCCAGTGGGAACGCGCTTGGTTCAACTGGGTGCTTACGATTCCACTGAGATAGCCCGCGAACAGTGGGATAGGTTGAATGCATCTTTTGGTGATTACCTGACAGGTAAGGATCGCGTCATTCAGCAAGCGAAATCAGGCGGGCGCACATTCTATCGATTGCGCGCAATGGGTTTTACCGATCTATCTGACGCGCGTCGGTTCTGTTCTGCCTTGGTTGCCGAAGGTGCGGACTGTATCCCTGTCGTTATACGATGACCTTTGGTGCGACCATTTTGGATGCGACTGAATTGCGCCTGTCGAAAGATGAGGCGCGATTTTTTCGCGAAGCTGACCCGTTCGGGTTCATCTTGTTCGCGCGAAATATAGACACGCCAGATCAGGTTTACGCGCTGTGCAGCGATATGCGTGACGCGGTTGGACGAGACGCGCCAATCATGATCGATCAGGAAGGGGGACGCGTCCAACGTCTGCGGGGGCCAACATGGTATGAATGGAGACCGCCGCTGGATTTTGTACGACAAGCCGCGGATGATGCGCCGCGCGCGATGTACCTAAGGTATCTGCGGATTGCGTCTGAATTGCGAGCTTTGTCTATTGATGCCAATTGCGCGCCGATGGTCGATTTACCCATCGATGATGCGCATGAATTTCTAAAGAATCGTTGCTATAGCATGGATGTTGGCGCGATTGGCGAAATCGGTCGAGCCGTGGCAAATGGATTGCTGGATGGCGGCGTTTTGCCTGTGTTGAAGCATATTCCGGGCCATGGTCGCGCAACACAAGACAGCCATATCGAGCTACCGACGATCAAAGCTGAGCTGGAAGAATTGATCGAAACGGATTTTGTACCGTTCAAGGTTCTAAATGACCTGCCCATGGGTATGACGGCGCATATTCGCGTGCCAGCCGTCGATGATGCGCCTGCAACTTTGTCCAAAGACATGATGGCGTTGATCCGCAATGAAATCGGTTTCGACGGATTAATCATGACCGATGATATTTCCATGAAAGCTCTGTCCGGCACGGTCGAACAGATCTCGGTTCAATCCTTGGCCGCTGGATGCGACGTTGTTTTGTTGTGTAATGCGTCCTTTGAGGAGCGCATTGCCTGTGCAAATGCGGCCGGAGCCATGAACGACGAAGCGCAACGGCGGGCTGAAGCGGTCATTGATGCACGTAAGATGCCTGATGAGATTGACATTGCCGAGTTGGACGCCGAACTTGAAGCGCTGTTGGCTTAAGCGCGCAATGCGCGGTATGACCGACTTGTTTTGAGGAATCCGGTGGCTGAATGGCTGAAGATGAGTTCCAGGAAGATGTTCTATCAGTCAGCGATCGGCTTGCCGCCGAGGCGTTGATTATTGACGTCGAGGGGTTCGAAGGCCCGCTGGATCTGTTGCTGACGTTGGGACGGACGCAAAAGGTTGATCTGCGTAAAATCTCAATCCTTCAACTCGCGCGGCAATATTTGCTGTTTGTCGAAAAAGCCAAAGCGCTGCGCCTGGAATTGGCAGCCGATTACCTTGTGATGGCCGCGTGGCTGGCGTTTTTGAAATCCCGTTTGCTGTTGCCGCCTGATCCAACGGACGAAGGGCCATCAGGTGAAGAGCTTGCTGCGCATCTGGCGTTCCAGTTGGAACGGTTACAAGCCATGCGTGATGCGGCCGCCCGATTAATGGGCCGTGATCAGCTGGGGCGTGATTTCTTTGCGCGTGGGCAATCAGAGCAAGTCGAGCGGGTACGGCGGGTGACCTATACCGCGACGCTTTTGGATTTGATGCAGGCCTATGCGCGTATTCGCACTAAGGATGAATTTCGCCCGTTTATCATGGACCGCAAGAACGTCTTTACCATGGAACAAGCTTTGGAAAGGCTGCGGGGCTTGATGGGCTATGCAGGTGATTGGGCCGATTTGTCCAGCTTTCTACCCGAAGGATGGGAAAGCGATCCCACACGCCGAAGGTCGGCAACAGCTGCAACATTTGCTGCGTCATTGGAACTGGTAAAAGAGGGGCATCTTGAGCTCCAGCAATCCGAAACATTCGCACCAATTCGGTTGCGCAAAAAGACTTAAAGAAAATGTCAGAACATACTGAAGAAGAAGAACAAAGCCTGTTTGAAGCTCCGCCAATTGCGGAACAAGAACGCATGGTTGAGGCGATTTTGTTCGCAAGTACCGAGCCGGTGTCAATATCAGAGCTGACGGGGCGTATGCCCCATGGATGTGATCCGGCCGAAGCCCTTGTATATTTGCGCAAACGTTATGAAGGGCGCGGTGTTGAGGTTCGGCGCGTTGGGGATGCGTGGGCGATCCGCACAGCTGGCGATTTGGGATTTTTGATGCAAAAGGAAACGGTTGAGACGCGCAAACTTAGCCGTGCAGCCATCGAAACCCTTGCAATCATTTCTTACCATCAGCCCGTGACACGTGCAGAGATTGAGGAAATTCGAGGCGTGAGTGTCAGCCGCGGCACCGTAGATCAGTTGTTGGAGCTGGAATGGATCCGCTTTGGTCGACGCAAAATGACACCGGGGCGACCAGTGACGTTTGTTGTGACGCAAAGCTTTTTGGACCACTTTGGCCTTGAAAACGCACGAGATTTGCCAGGCCTGAAAGAACTGCGAGCCGCTGGATTGTTGGACAACCGCCCACCGCCAGGAGTACTGCCGGGTCCTGAAACAGACGACGAAGAAGAATCCGCCGAAGGACAAAGCGAATTGTTCGAAGATTAATGCCAGATGTGAGCGCGCCGGGGGACTGTGTTGTCTTTTTTGTTACCGAGACAGCATCGCCCTGAAAAATGCCAATTTTCGTGTTATGTGCTGTTGAACGAGCTTGAGGACGGGTGCAATGAGTCAAATCATCAATATGATCATACGTATCATTATGCGCAAAGTGATCAATAAGGGAATTAATGTCGGAATTAACAAAGCTGTCGGTGCGCGACAAAAACGTCTGCCTCAGGATCAGCAGATGTTGTCACCCGAAGAAGAACAAGAACGTCAACTGGACAAAAAGTAAGCACGTCAAGCCACAAAGGCTGCGCGCCGTATGAACCGGTTCTGAGCCTGAAAGGGCATTAACCGTCCAGATTATTGATCCAAAACGACTTTTCGCGTAACTTCGCCTTTACGGCGAATTTTTAAAGTCAGGATCATTTTGATGACGGACCATATGACTATCGATCGCGCCAGTTCAGTGTCTTTGGGCACAGTGGTTATTTTACTTTATACTTTCTTTGTCATGGCCGTATTCAGCGGCTTTGCGACCTATATTTATAGAGCTGAATGGCACACCGCGCTGGCGTTGGATCCGAATGGACCACAAGACCTTGATAATTTGATTTTTGCAGTCAAGCAGGAAGACGCTTTGCGCGCAGAAATCGCTGTTTTGGAGGGCCAATTGAGCGAGGCCCTTCAAATTGAACCTTCCCTTGCTGCATCAGAGAGTGTTGCGCCAGCCAGAACGCCAAATGACAAAAGTTTCAGTCAAATCCAGCAAGAACGCGCGAGTAAGATTGCAGAGGTCAAGGATTTGCCATTCACCTCAGATGAACGCTCGACGGGGCGTGCCCGATTGGCGGCCTTGTCCACTAATATTTGGGTGATCGGGGATACATTCCGACGGCTTGTCAGCTTTCCGACGATTTTCCTTACTTTGATCGTGACAATTGCGGCGGGGGGCTTGGGTACAATCGTTGCGTTTTCTCGACGGTATTACGATGGTGGCGATACGGTGAGCATGGCCCGGTTGTTTGTGAATGTTGGGGAAGGGATTGCTGCAGCTGTCGCGATCTTTCTGTTTTCCGGCGCCGGGATGTTGGCGCTGACCAACGGGGCAGGTCCGGCAAGTGCTGTGGAGCTTAGCCCCTATACGGTCGCCTTCATCGCCTTTTTGTCGGGCTTTATGGCTGAGGATGCATTTGCAAGCATTCAAGCGGCGGGGAAACGTATCTTTCAAAAGGATACACCAAAAGGAGAGGTGGAGGATGACGTCGCGGCAAAACCCGAGGACGCTGACACGGTACTGTCCTCTGTGCAGGACACGACAGCGGATGAACCTGTGCCAAATGCACAGGTAAAGTGACACATCAGTAACTGCCGCAGTGTTTAATCAAATGGTGCGCGCTCTGCACGCATGAGATGATTTGCATTCACGCCATGCAGGCGTTGGGGCTTTGCCCCAAACCCCGTATCTCAAAGTGGCCGGAGTTTGGGGAAATCGCACTCTCGAAATTCTTCAGGCGACAACGGCGTTCGTTGTTTGCAGGTTAATGAAGTCATCACCCCGATCAATCTGCGGCATTGTGCGCTCTGATTTCTTTTTAAAATTCAGTGTCACCGCCTGCCAAATCGCACGAGTAGGGGCAGTTGGTCTGTGATTTGGGTTCCACCAGGCCAGAGCGGACCTATTTGGTTTTAAAATGTTTGGACAGTTTTAAACCTTGTCCTTGGTAATTTGATGAAATGCCAGCTCCGTAGAGTTGAGTGGGCACATCCGACATGTGTTCATAAACAAGGCGCCCAACGATCTGTCCATGTTCCAATACGAAAGGGGCTTCGTGACAGCGTACTTCTAAGACACCGCGCGATCCGGCACCGCCTGCCGCATCGTGACCAAACCCGGGATCAAAGAAACCGGCGTAGTGGACCCTGAATTCTCCGACCATTGCCAGATAGGGGGCCATTTCCGCGGCATAATTTGGAGGGATGTGAACGGCTTCGCGGCTGACCAGAATATAAAACGCACCCGGATCCAAAATGATGCGCCCATCATCGCTGTGCACATCTTCCCAATAATCACGAGGCGTATAGTGGCCAATCAAATCAAGATCGATGACGCCTGTATGAGGCTTGGCCCGGAACCCAACGAGACTGGTGTCAGGCAGGCGTAAATCGACGGAGAAGCCCAAGCCGTCGGCAATTAGGGCAGGGCCGTCCACCAATGGCGTGGTTTCATGCAGTGCGGTCAATTCGGCGTCGCCAACGATGGCTTGTCCAGTGCGGAAGCGAATTTGGTTCAACCGCATGCCGGGGCGCACAAGAACGGAAAAGGACCGTGGACAGATTTCAGCATAGAGCGGGCCGGTATATCCGTCGGGAATTCGATCAAATTCGGTTCCGCCATCGGTAATTGTACGTGTCAAAAGATCAAGGCGGCCGGTTGAGCTTTTGGCGTTTGCGACAGCACTGACCGTTTCAGGCAAATCCAGACGTTCCATCAAGGGCACGACATAAACGCAGCCTTTTTCCAGTACCGCGCCATCGCTGAGATCGATCCGGTGCATTTCGAATTCTGTCAGCCGGTCAGACACTTTCGCATCTTGGCCTGCCAAAAAAGAAGCACGTACGCGATAGGCCACTGTACCCAAACGCAGATCGATGCTGGCTGGTTGCACCTGGGCAGGCAGTATCGCGGGATCGGCGGTGATTTGATCCGCCGCGATCATCTTTTCCAAATCTTGATTCGGAATTACGCCAGCCATTTCTGTCCCCCAAGTGCACCACCGCCCGCAGCCAGTGATTGGAGCGGGCGGTCGTGTGAATTTTTGGTCGGGCTAGCAGGACTCGAACCTGCGACCTTCCGTCCCCCAGACGGACGCGCTACCAGGCTGCGCCATAGCCCGACGTGGGGAGGTTCATACCTTAATTCGGATTGGGAGCAAGAGGGAAATATCACCAGACGTCAATCGATGGCTTAGGACGGGTCTTGGCTAGTGGCGCGTTCATGCACGGATCGCAGGTGCGCCACGAGAGGGACAAGGGAATCGTGTTGTTGTTTGGACAACGCAGACAGTGTCGCCGACCGGGTCAAGAGTCCTGGCAATGCAGCGATGTCTGACGGTGCGGGTCCGTCAGGTGCGTCAATCACCAAGGGAGCCGGCTTTGTCGATTCGATCTCGGGCTCCACTGTTTCAAGTGGCGTTTCAACATTTAACAAATCGTTAGCTGTCGAATCCAATTCTGGTTCAGGCGCATCCAATGGCTCAATCGTCGGTAACGTGTCCTCAGACTCTGCCAGATCCAACGGTATTTCCATTTCAGCCTCAGATACCACATTCTCTGGCTCTGGCTCTGGCTCTGGCTCTGGCTCTGGCTCTGGCTCTGGCTCTGGCTCTGGCTGAAGTTGTTCTGGGGCCGAGTGTGTATCCTGTATCCCAACAGGCGCGGCGTCCTCATTTGTCGTTGGCGAACCGCGTTCACCAAAGTCCTCCAAAAGAGGTGCTGCCTTAGAAATCGAAGGATCTGCGCTTGGGCTAAGATCGGTTAGACTATCCGAATCGACAACTTGGCCGCCGCCGTCTTCCTCGGTTGGCGGCGCATGTGCGTTTGTCGCGGCTTCTGATTCAGCGACTTGCTCCATCATCGGAGGTTGTTCAGGTGAAGCTATGCCATCCGTGATTTGGTTTTCGTCTGGAGGACCTACTTTGACAGGGTCGGGTGACGCATTTGGTGTACCCCGGTCGTGCTGAGGGGCAATTGTTTCGTCGACCTCGTTGTCTAAAGATGCGTCAACCTGCGCCGCCGTCAGATCGTCTAGCGGTTGCGACAGGTTTGAAACATGGGGCACTCCCTCTTCGCGCAATAATTTCTGAACACCTTTGATGGTGAGCCCATCATCGTGCAGCAATTTGCGAATACCACCCAAAAGAAGCATGTCCGCAGGACGATAGTAGCGTCGACCCCCCGCACGTTTTACAGGTTTTACATGGCTGAATTTGGATTCCCAAAACCGCAAGACGTGGGTTTGGACGCCCAGCCAATCCGCGACTTCAGAGATTGTGCGGAATGCATCCGCAGATTTTTTCATTTGATTCAGCGCGCTTTATTGCCTGCCGCGACCCGATCTTTCATCAGGTGAGAAGGGCGGAACGTTAAAACACGGCGCGGGTTAATTGGCACTTCTTCTCCGGTTTTGGGATTGCGTCCAACACGCGCAGATTTGTCCCGTACAGAGAATGTACCAAAGCTGGAAATCTTTACTTGTTCACCCCTGACCAGTGCATCCGACATATGCTCAAGCACACGTTCCACCAGTTGGGCGCTTTCATTCCGGCTTAGGCCGACTTCACGAAACACAGCTTCGCTGAGATCCATTCGCGTCAATGTTTTCTGGGCCATTGGTCCCCCCTTTTTTATCGACATTAGATTGAGGCGAAATTCCGAGTCAATATCAATAACTTGGCCCTGAGGCTGCAAGCGCGCATTTGCCGCTTACCAGCGCAGTACAACAGCGCCCCAAGCAAGGCCACCACCTATGGCTTCGGTCACAAGTAAATCGCCTGATTTGATTTGCCCGCGCGCCACGCCGACGGACAAGGCCAAGGGAATGGATGCAGCGGATGTATTCCCGTGATCCTGAACAGTCACGATGACGCGGTCCATAGAAACGCCCATTTTCTTGGCAGTTCCTTGAATGATGCGGATATTTGCTTGATGTGGCACGATCCAATTTACGTCGTCTGCTGCTAGTCCGGCACGCTCAAGCGCTGTTTCAGCTGTGCAGCTTAGCTTTTCAACGGCATGGCGGAACACTTGGTTGCCTTGCATACGCAGGTAACCGGTCGTGCCCGTACTGACGCCGCCGTCGACGTAAAGCAGGTCCCGATGACGGCCGTCAGAATTCAGATCCGTCGACAGAATACCCTGATCATCAGACGAACCAGCCCCTTCGCTGGCCTCAAGTATCAAAGCACCGGCCCCATCCCCAAACAACACGCATGTTGAACGGTCGGTCCAATCCATGATTCTCGAGAATGTTTCAGCGCCAATGATCATCACGCGTTTGGCCTGACCGGACAAGATCAGCGCATTCGCATTGCTTAGCGCATAGACAAACCCTGCGCAGACAGCCTGAACATCAAAGGCAAAACCGGTTTCCATGCCTAGCTCTGCTTGGACCATGGTCGCGGCTGATGGAAAGGTGAAATCTGCCGTCGAGGTCGCCAAAACGATGGCATCAATGTCATTTGGGGCTAGGTTTGCTTGCTTCAGCGCAGCTTGTGCGGCCTTGGTGGCAAGATTCGACGTGGTTTCGTTCTCGGCGGCAAAATGACGGCGTTCGATGCCGCTGCGCGTGCGAATCCATTCATCCGTTGTATCTAACGTTTCCTCGAATTCGGCATTTTCGACAATGCGTTCAGGCAAATAATGCCCGATCCCTCGAACTATCGCGCGAATGCTCATCCCTGATCGTGCTCCTCAAGTGCCAGATCATTCACCGTTGCGATGCGGCGCGCCAGCTTTTCGTTAAATCCCAGTTCCGCCAATTGCGCCGCCAGCTTAATCGCTGCCGAAACTCCGGTGGCATCTGCAGCACCATGCGACTTAACGACTGTCCCATTCAAGCCCAGGAATACGCCACCGTTTACACGACGTGGATCAATACGTTTGCGCAAGCGGCGCAACGAGGTCAGTGCGAGTAGGGAGGCGAGGCGAGAAAGTGGCGTATATTTGAAGGCTTCGCGTAATAAATCGCCAATTAAGCTGGCCGTGCCTTCGCCCGTTTTGATGGCCACATTGCCGGTAAAACCATCGGTCACAATTACGTCGGCAATATTACCGGGAATGTCACCGCCTTCGACAAATCCTACAAATTCGAATTCCGCGGCCTCTTGTTGGGCGCGAATCAATTCGAACGCTTCTTTGAGTTCGGTGCGGCCTTTATGTTCTTCGGTTCCGACATTCAAAAGGCCAACCCGTGGGCGCGAGAGGTTCATACCGTTGCGTGCATAAGACGCGCCCATCAAAGCAAAACGAAGCAAATCTTTTGCATCAGCTCGAATGTCTGCGCCGACGTCCAACATGACATTAAAGCCTTGTGGGTTTCGGCTGGGCCAAAGCACGGCGATTGCCGGGCGGTTTACACCGGGAAGTTTGCGCAGCCGGATCATCGAGATCGCCATCAAAGCACCGGTATTGCCGCAACTTACTGCGACACTGGCTTCTCCACCGCGCACAGCTTCGATTGTGGACCACATCGAAGTGCCCTTACCGGTCCGAACAACTTGGCTTGGTTTGTCGTCCATGCTGACAACCTGCGCGACGTCGCAAATCGTGACACGCCCTGTCAGATATTTTCTGCGGGCCAGCAATCGTTCCAATTCGGCTTTTGGGCCGTGCAATAGGAACGATATGTCTGGGTTCTCTTTGGCCGAAATGTTCATCCCGGCCACGACTGCGGCCGGACCCATGTCCCCGCCCATCGCGTCAATAGATAGAATGGTCGGGCGGTGCGGGACGTCGTCGTTCTGATCGGTCTCAGCCGTCATAGTCCTTGCCAGAGTCCGCCCGTCTCCCTTAGGCCGCGTCGTCTTCGAGATCGATCTCGTCAGTCAGCGGGATGATTTCTTGGTCGTTGTAATGTCCACACGCCGCACAGATGTGGTGCGGGCGTTTCAATTCGCCACAGTTGGGGCATTCATTTGGGTTTGCTGCTATCAGCGCGTCGTGGGCCCGCCGGTTGTTGCGGCGTGATTTCGACACTTTGTTCTGTTGCACGGCCATTGGCGTTGCCTTTGTCGGTTGCGGCGCGCACCGTCTTTAACGTCGGAGGCGCGGGTCTGTGAATTATCGTCCTATCGCGGGCGTGACCGTGCGTTTAGGCAAAGCCTGAGCACATGTCCAACCCTAAATCTTTCTGAGCCGCGAAAAATACGGATATCGTGTCGTCACGCAAGCCCGAAATGCGTCCTTAGTCGTCTTTATTTAACTTATCGCGTAGCGCGGAGAGACCGGCAAAGGGTTTTGCGGCCTGATCTGTCATCGCGACAACACCTTTTTCCGCGTGAATCACGCTGTCGAACTCAACTGAGTCGGCCCGTGGATAGTCAGGCATCTCAAGAGACAGGGCTTCGATCATCACAATTTCGGGGTCTAACCAGAGGTCAAGGCTCTCGATCGTGTCATCTTCTAGCATCTCAACTTCTTCGTCATCAGGTGTCTCAATCTTAGCCATGAAGTGACGTTCGACTTTTGCATCTATGCGCGTCGTCACCGGGGCCAAGGATACAGTGCAGGGTTGAACAACTGTCGCACCAAGCTCAGCTACCAAAAGCCAGTCAGACTTTCCTTTGGGGCGAAATTCTCCGACGAATCGCAATTTGCGCAGCTCCAGCAATTCCAAGGCTTCGGCAATATTACGCAAGGCCACGTCGTCTGGGCGGATTTCAAATCGCTGTATCTTGTTAGAACTCAGGTCAGATACGCGGAATGCGTGTGTTGAAGGTGGTGTCTTGCTCATAGCTAATTATTTTCGTTTCTTGTACCAGGCGTCACTGCTTGGTAATCGAGATAAAAGCACAGCTGCCGACGAACAAGGGGCTTGGGGGAATGCATATCAAACGGTCGATGATTTCATGCGCACTGGTGAGTGGTATATTAACGCTTTCCGCATGTTCACCTATATATACGAACCATGGCTATATTCCGCCGGAAGAAAACCTGACAGAGATTGTCGTCGGCGTGGATGATCGTTCAACAGTCGATGATATTGTCGGTCCACCTTCGTCCACCGGTGTATTGGGCGAATCGGGTTACTTTTATGTGCGCTCGAAATTCAAAGCAGTTGGGCCACGTCGCCCCAAAGAGGTTGAGCGCCAAGTTTTGGCCATCAGCTTTGATGAGGGTGGCACTGTGCAGAATATCGAACGGTTTGGTTTAGAAGACGGGCGTGTCGTTGCGTTGTCTCGTCGTGTGACCAAAGGCGGGGTCGAAGACAAGACATTCCTGCGACAGCTGTTGGGTAACATCGGCAACTTCAATCCGGGTGACTTCCTCGGAGACGGTTAACTTTTCACTTTTCGCGTCTGTTGCATGTGGATTTACAACGCAGTCATATGAGTTGTGAAATGGGAACATGCATCTTGCTAGATTCTGAAAGCCAAATGATACCGCTTAAGCGGGGGCGCTATGTTGCTGAACAAGCGCATTCTGCCCGGCAGATAACAGAAGCGCAGGAGTTGCGCGGATTGTGTTTCGGAGTCGCCCAAGACGATTCGGACGCGTTTGACGATGTTTGCAGCCATATATTGATCCGATGCTTGATCACATCGCAGCTTGTGTGTTGTTTCCGATTGCTGCCTGTGTCGGGGCCGGAAATCGCACAAAGCTATTCCGCCCAGTTTTATGAACTCAGCGCTTTGGAAGTTTATGAAGGTAAAATGGTCGAGATAGGCCGGTTTTGCGTCCACCCGGAATTTCGAGACCCAGACATATTGCGGATCGCTTGGGGGGCAATGACGGCTTATGTGGATTGTCATGACGTTCGGCTGCTGTTTGGGTGTTCTTCCTTTACGGGGACAGAAACCGCCGAATATCTGGATGCGTTTGCAACGTTAAAGGCACGCTATCTAGCGCCAAAACGATGGTTGCCGCGTGTGAAAGCGCCGAATGTCTTTCAATTTTCTGCACGAATGCAGGACAAGCCTGATTGTAAAAAGGCAATGTTGCAGATGCCACCTTTGCTGAAAACTTACCTCATGATGGGGGGCTGGGTCAGTGATCACGCAGTTGTCGATCAACATATGAACACGCTTCATGTGTTTACAGGTATTGAGGTTGGGGCAATCCCGCCGGCGCGCAAACGATTGCTGCGTGCAGTCGCGGGATAGCAGGCGTAGGTGCATTTGGTTGACGCTGTGGGCTGCGCGGATTAGGCCGCGCATATGGCTATAACTCCGCTGCTTCAGCTTTCCGATATTTCGCTCACCTTCGGCGGTGATCCTGTCTTTGATGGACTGTCCCTTGTGGTTCAACCGGGGGACCGGGTGGCTTTGGTTGGTCGCAACGGGTCTGGCAAATCGACATTGATGAAAGTCATGGCGAATATTGTTGAGCCCGACACCGGACAGATCGTGTGTGGGCCGGGCGTCAGCGTTGGGTATATGGAACAAGACCCCGATTTGTCCGGTTTTGAGACATTGGGTGAATTTGCGTCAGCAGGTTTAGAACCCGGTGAGCTGTATAAGGTCGAGCGCGCGGCCGAAGGGCTCAAGTTTGACGCGGCACGCCCGGTTGAAATCGCTAGCGGAGGGGAACGCCGCAGGGCGGCTCTTGCGCGGTTGTTGGCAGAAGCACCAGAATTGATGTTGCTGGATGAACCGACAAACCATCTCGATATCGAAGCGATTTCGTGGCTGGAATCCGAACTCAAATCAACGCGGGCTGGATTCGTTTTGATTTCGCACGACCGTCGGTTTCTGCGCGAACTTACCCGCGCAACCCTTTGGATTGACAGGGGAGTCGTGCGTCGACGCGAGAGCGGCTTTGATGGGTTTGAAGAATGGCGAGACACAACTTGGGCCGAAGAAGACATGCAGCGCCACAAGTTGAACCGCAAGATCAAAACAGAGGCGCGTTGGGCCGTTGAAGGCATTTCGGCGCGGCGAAAGCGCAATCAGGGACGGGTGCGCGCGCTTAAGGCGTTGCGCCAAGAACGCTCGGATCAGATCAATCGCCAGGGGACTGCAGCGATGGCGTTGGACGTCGGTCCAAAGTCTGGGCGCATGGTGATTGATGCGCAGGGGATTTCCAAAGCATATGATGGGCGCGTTTTGTTGCGCCCCTTTGATATACGCATGAACCGTGGGGATCGCGTTGCTTTGGTTGGGCCAAATGGCGTTGGCAAAACCACGTTGTTGAACATGCTGATCGGGCAAGAAGAACCAGACACGGGCACCGTGCGAACCGGGACAAATGTTGCTTTGGCTGTTTTTGATCAAGCGCGGTCCCAGCTCGACCCGAATGCAAGCCTTTGGGACAGCCTCACTCAGGATCCGGATATGCGGATCAGTGGGCAATCGGATCAGGTGATGGTGCGTGGCGCGCCGCGTCATGTGGTTGGATATCTAAAAGAGTTCCTGTTTGACGAAGCACAAGCGCGCGCGCCGGTTCGGTCGTTGTCGGGCGGTGAGCGCGCGCGATTGTTGCTGGCGCGGATCATGGCGCGTCAATCCAACCTTTTGGTTTTGGATGAACCAACAAACGATTTGGACGTCGAAACGCTGGACCTGTTGCAAGACTTGATTGGTCAATATGACGGAACCGTTCTTTTGGTCAGCCACGACCGGGATTTTCTGGACCGGGTCGCGGTGACGACCGTCGCAATGGAAGGCGACGAAACAGCGACGATCTATGCGGGCGGGTGGAGTGATTATCGATCGCAACGACCTGACACAGCGCGCGTCGAGAAAAAAGAGAAAGCTAAAGATACAAAAAGCCGCTCCAAAGCATCCAAACAAGAGTTTGGGCTTAGCTTCACGGAAAAGCACCGCCTAACAGCATTGCCCGATGAAATAGCGCGGCTTGAGGCAGAGATTGCCAAGCTGACAGAATTGTTGGCGGACCCCGACTTGTTTACGCGCGAACCGGTTAAGTTTCGCAAAGCAACCGAAGCGATGAGTGAGCGGCAAGACAAGCTGATGAATGCTGAAGAAGAGTGGTTGGAGTTGGCGGAAAAGGCCGAAAGTGCAGGGGGTTAACGCATCCTTAGCGCGCCATCGATGCGTATGACTTCACCATTCAAATACCCCATTTCCACAATGAAACCGGCCAAGCGTGCGTATTCATGTGGATCACCCAAACGGGCAGGGTTGGGCACATCGGCAGCCAATTGGGCTTGAACGTCTTCGGGCAGTCCGGCCAACATCGGAGTCATGAAAATACCCGGTGCTATCGCCATAACGCGGATACCGCTTGAGGCCAGATCGCGCGCCATGGGCAATGTCATTCCAACGACGCCACCTTTGGATGCGGCATAGGCCGCTTGGCCCTTTTGGCCATCAAAGGCTGCGACGGACGCTGTGTTGATGATCACACCCCGTGCGCCGTCTTTGTCGGCTGTGTTTACGCTCATTGCCGTGGCGGCCAATCTTGCGACATTGAAGGACCCGACCAGATTGATGTCGATCGTTTTCTGAAACGCCCCCAAGGGATGCGCGCCATCCCGCCCCACGGTTTTAATCCCGAGTGCAATGCCAGCACAGTTCACTGCGGCCGTGATTTGCCCCATCTGCGCCACGCCCAGATCAATTGCAGCCTGAACAGACGCTTCATCTGTGACATCGGTTTCCGCAAAAAAGGCGCCGATTTCTTGCGCAACTTCGGTGCCTCTTGCGGTGTCTCGATCTAAGATCGTTACTTGTGCTCCCATTGAACGAAAGTGACGCGCCGTTGCTTCGCCAAGTCCTGACGCTCCTCCGGTTACGAGGGCGGCGGTTGTTGAAAGCTCCATCACGTCTCTCCACTTCGTCAACGTTCGTTCAATTGTTTGAAAACAGATTAGACATCACGTTAGAATGGGCCAAACCGAAACGGCAACCCATTTCAGCCACAGATGCGCAGGCTTTAACCCCTGTGAATCCAACCACCGCCGTAAATGCGGCTGCTGTCACGGTCATAAAAGACGCAGGCTTGTCCCGGGCTGACGCCTTCTTCTGCCACGGATAACACCACTTCGGCTTCGGTTGCAGAGATCGGGCGCAAGACAGCATCCGTTGGTGGGCGGGTGGAGCGAACTTTGACTGCGATATCCCATTGATCGCGACTGTCGAATGGTTCGTCACCTAGCCAGTTAATTTCACGCACGGGTACGGTGCGCATCGCCAGCAGATCACGCGGGCCGACAACGACCTGTCGTGTGTCGGCATCAAGTTTGACCACGTAAATCGGATCGATCAGCCCCCCGATGCCAAGGCCGCGACGTTGGCCAATCGTGTAATTGATCACGCCATCATGCTTGCCCAATACGCGACCTTCAGGGTCCACGATTTCGCCGGGGGCGGCGGCCTCTGGTCGCAGTTTCCGAATAACTGACGCATAATCGCCATTTGGCACAAAACAAATGTCTTGGCTGTCCGGTTTATCCGCAACAGACAAGCCAAATTGCGCCGCAAGGGCGCGCGTTTCAGATTTTGATTCCAAATGTCCAAGCGGGAATCGCAGGAAATCCAACTGCTCGGCCGACGTAGAAAACAGAAAATACGACTGATCCCGCGCGGCGTCGGCTGCTGAATGCAGCTCTGCGCCAGAGGATCCCATCTTGCGCTGAATGTAATGACCGGTTGCCATGCAATCGGCCTCGAGGTCTTTGGCGGTTTCCAACAGGTCCTTGAATTTTACACGCTCATTACACCGAATACATGGGACAGGTGTCGCACCACCCAGATAGCTGTCGGCGAATTCATCGATCACCGCGTCTTTGAAAATATTTTCGTAATCAAGGACATAGTGGGGGAAGTTCATTTCCTCTGCCACGCGGCGTGCGTCGTGAATATCAATTCCTGCGCAGCAGGCACCCTTTTTGGCTAGGGCTGCGCCATGGTCATAAAGTTGTAACGTTACACCGACAACATCATAGCCTTCAGATGCTAATTTGGCGGCCACGACAGAGCTGTCGACGCCACCAGACATTGCCACAACGACTCGGGTTTCGTGCGGTGGTTTGGCAAAGCCAAGAGAATTCAGCATGTTGTGGTTTTGATCCAGCATTTCAAACTCGTTAGATTAGAATGAGAAATATAGGAAAATCGTAACTACTCTCAAGAGACCTCTTTATGTGTCGTTAAGCCACATGCATCAAATTACCTGCAGCAATAATGCGAGCGAGTACGATGTATTTGAAAAAGGTCGACGGTCCACGTGCGGTGACTTTGCCAGATGGAAGCGTGATGACACGTGCAGATTTGCCGCCGTCCTCGACGCGCCGGTGGGTTGCCTCGCGCAAGGCTTGTGTGGTCCGAGGTGTGCTTTATGGGTTGCTTACAGAAGATGCAGCGCTTAGCCACTATTCATTGAGTAGTGAAGAGTTTCATGAATGGGTACGTGCTGTCACTCTTCATGGCGAAGAGGCATTAAAAGCGACCGCCCTGCAACGGTATAGACAACTATAGGTTGTTGTGATTATAGGTTGTTGTAGTAATTTTGTAGCAGGAGTAACGGGTGGTTAACCTATTACGTTCACGTTTCTGTTTATCAAATGTCAGCACGTGAAGCGGAGACATAGAATGCGCGTATTGCTTGTAGAAGATGACCCTACAACTTCCAAAAGCATCGAACTGATGCTCACGCATGCAAATTTGAATGTGTATGCGACTGATCTTGGTGAAGAAGGGATCGATCTTGCCAAGTTGTATGACTACGATCTAATCCTTCTGGACTTGGATCTTCCTGATATGAATGGACACGAGGTTCTGCGTCAGCTGCGACTGTCACGGATTGAAACGCCGATCCTGATCCTGTCCGGTGCCGACGATACAGAAAATAAGATCAAAGGATTTGGATTCGGTGCAGATGATTATCTGACAAAGCCATTCCATCGCGAAGAACTTGTCGCACGTATTCACGCGATTATTCGACGTTCCAAAGGCCATTCACAATCCGTGATTAAGACTGGATCAGTTTCGGTCAATTTGGATGCAAAAACAGTCAGCATCGATACAACGCCTGTTCACTTGACGGGCAAGGAATACCAGATGCTTGAACTGTTGAGCCTGCGCAAAGGCACGACCTTGACCAAAGAAATGTTCCTCAACCATCTTTATGGCGGGATGGATGAGCCGGAATTGAAAATCATCGACGTCTTTATTTGTAAGTTGCGCAAAAAACTGTCGAATGCGACAGGCGGGGACAATTACATCGAAACGGTATGGGGGCGCGGCTATGTGTTGCGGGACCCAACGCCTGCGGTGGCCGCGGATGACCAAGCAATGGCTGTTGGCGCTTAACGCATTCCAAATTTTGGTATCGAGAGTGGGCCGCACAAATGTGCGGCCTTCTTTTTTTGTCGCGGCGCAACACCGTCTTGGGCTGGACCACGTCAACCTGCGCTTTTATGTTTTGATCTGGCAGTAAGAGGGATCGTGAGATGGTCGCGGAAATGGATGTCATGCATTTGACCCAGGATCAGGCACAACAAGAGTTGGCACGCCTTGCCAAAGCTTTGTCTGAAGCAAATGCAGATTATCACGGACAAGATGCGCCGCAATTGTCGGACGCTGACTATGACGCACTTAAACGCCGCAATGTCGCGATCGAAGAACGATTTCCCGCGCTAAAACGCGCAGATAGTCCGTCGGAAATGATCGGTTCAGCACCGGCTGACGGCTTTTCCAAAGTGACCCATGCTGTATCGATGTTGTCGCTTGCCAATGCATTTAATGATGAGGACGTGACCGAATTTGATTCAAGCATCCGCAAATTTCTGGGGTTGGATGCAAATCAAAAACTCGCCTTCACCGCAGAACCCAAGATTGATGGATTGTCTTTATCTCTGCGTTATGAGTCCGGAAAATTGGTCCAAGCTGCGACACGTGGCGATGGATCGATAGGCGAAAATGTCACGGCCAATGCTCTGACGATTGCCGATGTTCCAGCCCAGCTGAAAAACGCGCCAGACATTCTTGAGGTGCGCGGCGAAGTTTATATGAGCCATTCCGATTTTGAGGCGCTGAATGCGCATCAAATCAGCATCGGCGGTAAACCATTTGCGAACCCGCGCAATGCCGCCGCTGGTTCGTTGCGGCAATTGGATGCGGAAATAACAAAGTCGCGCCCGCTTAAGTTTTTCGCCTATGCGTGGGGCGCGTTAAGCCATCCTTTGGGGCAAACACAGCATGGCGCAATCGAACGTTTGGCGGAATTGCAGTTTGAAACCAACCCATTGACTAAGCTGTGCCAGTCTGTGGAAGATATGGTGCGTCACTATGCATTGATCGAAGAAAAGCGTGCGACATTGGGATATGACATCGACGGTGTCGTGTACAAAGTGGATGACTTGACGTTGCAAGACCGCCTTGGTTTCAGATCAACCACGCCGAGATGGGCCATCGCACATAAATTCCCTGCGGAACTGGCGTGGACCTTGCTTGAGGGGATCGACATTCAAGTTGGGCGAACCGGCGCTTTAAGCCCGGTTGCGCGACTGAAACCCGTTACTGTCGGGGGTGTTGTTGTATCCAATGCGACGTTGCACAACGAAGATTACGTTTTGGGACGCGACAGTAAAGGCCAGAAAATACGTGATGGCAAAGACATTCGCGTGGGTGACTGGGTACAGGTTTACCGAGCCGGTGATGTGATTCCAAAGGTGGCAGATGTCGATCTGAGCAAACGAGCCGACGATTCCGAGGCGTATGCTTTCCCAGCCTTGTGCCCAGAATGCGGATCGGACGCAGTTCGTGACGAAGGTGACGCGGTGCGCCGATGCACGGGTGGCTTGGTTTGCCCGGCACAAGCGGTTGAAAGACTGAAACACTTTGTAGGTAGAGCAGCCTTTGACATTGAAGGGTTGGGGGCAAAGCAAGTGGAACAATTCCACACGGATGGCTGGATCGCCGAACCGGCCGACATTTTTGCGCTGAAACGCAAATATGGTGAGGGTTTGCAGCAACTTAAGAACCGGGAAGGCTGGGGCGAAAAGTCAGCGGATAATTTATTCGCAGCGATTGATGAAAAACGCTCTATCCCGATGGCGCGTCTGATCTATTCATTTGGCATTCGACATGTCGGCGAAAGTGCCTCGAAACTTTTGGCCACGCATTACGGAACATGGGATGCCTTTGAACAAGCAATGACCCAAGCCCAAATTGCGGATTCGCCGGTTTTGGAAGATTTGTTGTCGATTGATGGTTTTGGCATCGTTATGGCGCAATCGTTGATCACCGCGTTTGCGCAAGACGCAGAACGTGCAAGTATTTCGCGATTGGTCGCAGAATTGACGGTTCAAGAAGCCAAACAACCAGATAAGTCTGACAGTCCAGTTGCTGGAAAAACTGTGGTCTTCACCGGTTCGCTGGAACGCATGACACGTGCCGAAGCCAAGGCCCGCGCGGAACGTTTGGGCGCAAAAGTGTCGGGATCCGTCAGCAGCAAAACCGACATTTTGATTGCCGGACCGGGGGCGGGCAGCAAAGCCAAGAAAGCGGCAGAGCTTGGGATAGAAACATTGGACGAAGATGCCTGGTTGGCATTGATCGACACCGCATGAGCCGGCCAGAGCTGCTTTTCCCTGTATTCGCTGATCTTGAAATATTGGCGGGGATTGGGCCAAAGTCAGCCAAGGCGCTTGACGCAATCGGTGTTCGTGCGCCGCGTGATCTGCTTTTTGTGTTGCCGCATACGGGGATCGATCGCCATTTGCGCGGCACCATCCAGGGCGCAGATTTTCCGACAGTGTTGACCACATGCGTCACAGTTGGGGCGCATCGAAAAGCTGCGCGTGCCTATCGTGTTACAGCAGAAGACGCAGAGCTTACGTTTCAAATCGTTTTCTTTCATGCACGTGGAGATTACCTGAAGAAATTGTTGCCGGAGGGCGAGCGGAGGATCGTTTCCGGCAAGGTTGAGCTTTTTGATGGGGTGCCTCAGATGGTGCACCCGGAACATGTTCTGCCGGAAGAAGAGTTGGATGACCTTCCAAAATTTGAACCGGTCTATCCACTGACGGCTGGCGTGACACAAAAAACGATGTGGCGTGCAACCAGAAGCGCGTTGGAGCGACTGCCGGAATTGCCGGAATGGATTAACCACGAGCTTCATGCACAAAAAGGCTGGCCCGCTTTTGGCGCAGCAATGCAACAGGCGCATGCACCCGAAACCCTTGGCGACATTGCGGCCACAGCACCCGCGCGCATGCGATTGGCGTATGATGAGCTGCTGGCCCACCAACTGACATTGGCTTTGGCCCGCGCCCAAACGCGGCGCGGCAGTGGCAGAGAGACGATTGGCACCGGGACGCTAAAAGACCAAAGCCTGAAAACACTGCCCTACAAGCCTACAAACGCCCAAAGCCGTGCAATTGCAGAAATAGAAACCGACATGGCGTCTGGGTTGCGAATGAACCGTTTGTTGCAAGGCGATGTTGGGTCTGGGAAAACTCTTGTCGCGTTTCTGGCTTTGTTGGTTGTGGTCGAAGCTGGCGGGCAGGGTGTTATGATGGCCCCGACCGAAATCCTGGCGCGTCAGCATCTAGAAAGCCTGCAGCCGTTGGCCGAAGAGGTTGGCGTTGTTCTCGAAATTCTAACCGGACGGGATAAAGGCACAGAACGCAAGGCCAAGTTGGGGGCGCTTGCAGGCGGTAACATACAAATATTGGTCGGCACGCATGCTGTTTTTCAGTCGGATGTTGAATTTTCCGACCTGCGTCTTGCGATCATCGATGAACAACACAGGTTTGGTGTGCGCCAACGTTTTGAGCTGGGTAAAAAGGGAACCGCGACAGACACGCTGGTGATGACGGCGACACCCATTCCGCGATCCTTGTCGTTGGCGCAGTATGGCGACATGGACGTTTCTATTCTTGATGAAAAGCCGCCGGGCCGTAAGCCAATTCGCACCGCCTTGGTCAGCACCGGACGCATTGACGAAGTCGTGGACCGGCTGCGCGCTGCGATTGCTGAGGGGCGACAAAGTTACTGGGTCTGTCCACTGGTCGAAGAAAGCGAAGTGGTCGATCTGACCGCGGCGGAAGACCGGTTCAAAATGTTGCGCGCAGCCTTGGGCGAAGAAACGGTCGGCCTTGTGCATGGACAGATGCCGCCCGCGGATAAAGACAAAGCAATGGCCCAGTTCCAAGCTGGCGAAACACAGGTTTTGGTCGCGACCACGGTGATCGAAGTTGGCGTGAACGTTCCAAATGCGACGATCATGGTGATTGAACGGGCGGAAACTTTTGGTTTGGCGCAATTGCATCAGTTGCGCGGGCGCGTCGGGCGGGGCGATGCGGCATCAACGTGCGTTTTGCTGTATCAATCGCCGCTTAGTGAAACAGGACGCAAACGGCTGGAAGTGCTTCGAGAATCTGAAGATGGATTTAAGATCGCCGAAGTCGACTTGCAAATGCGTGGAGCAGGTGACCTGATTGGAACTGCGCAGTCTGGCCTGCCAAAATTCCAGATTGCCGATTTAGAAGGTCAGGCTGACTTGATGGCGATTGCGCAGACGGATGCCCGTGCATTTCTAGCCGAGGATCCAACCTTAGAAAGCGAACGAGGAACGGCCTTGCGTCTGCTTTTGTGGTTGATGCGGCAGGACGAAGCAATTCGTTTGATTTCAGTAGGTTGATGAGCCGAGTCTCAAAAAGTTCACAAATGTTCTCAAAAAGTTCTTTACTTGATGAGAACAATATGTGAACACTCTCTTAACAACTGAGGAGCAGACACAATGACAACCTTACGCCAAATTTCGATGATAGCACGCCGTTCGCAAGCGACGTTGCTGGGTGATGCGTTTGGTGGAGCCGCTTTGATGGCTTTGTTATTTGTCGCTTTGCATATTCCCTCATTTGTCTGAGTTCTGCCTGCGATCTCATACTGGTAACACCTCCTACGCGTCGCCGTCCCCAAGTTGCGAAGCGTCCTTTTCAGTGACGGCCTGCCTGCTTCATCGATCATTGGTGTCATCCACGTCCCACATGAGACACGCTTTCCTTGCGCCGCCATTCCTGCCGGAATGTGCGGCGTTTTTTTCTGTTTAACGCATCGCATAAAGTGAACGGATTTTTGGATTTTGGCAGCTGTAGCCCAGCCACAATCCTCCGAAATTTGGGTGTCGTGAAAATCGGAGCGGACCCTTGATTGACGCGGGTGCCATGAACCCATCAATCGATTAAGCGCAATTGGCCTTTAATGCGTCTTCCATCGCTTCTGTCACGGCTTCGATTGCCAGTAAAATCGACGCGTGCCGGTTTTTATAGTCCCGAGCAGGAAGCAGAACTTCGAATCCCTCAAAAGGGGTATCGGGTATTGGACCGTCGTCTTTCAGCATTGTGCGCAGCGCGTCGCGCGCGGACGTAACGTCATCCAATGTACGTCCCAGAACTGCATGACCTGTCACTGCGGCTGCGGCTTGTCCCAAAGCGCATGCACGCACTTCTTGACCATATTCGACGATGCAACCGTCCTTCACAACAAGATCCACAGCTACGGTTGATCCACATAGTGGAGACCGCTTTTTGATAGTGGCGTCGGGTGTTGCCAACCGCTGCGTATGCGGGATATCTGCAGCCAACGCCAGAATGCGGTTGGAATAAAGCTTGATCAGGTCTGTGTCGGTGGGCATGTGTTTCCCTTTCTGGCGTCTTTCATACATAAAGCGCGAAAGTCGCTATGAAAAGGACAAGTGCAGTGATTTTTGATCCAGAGAACCTCACATTCGATGATCGTGGTTTGCTTCCCGTTGTTGCGCAAGATGCGACGAGTAAAGACGTTTTGATGCTGGCCTGGATGAATGCAGAGGCGGTAAGGCGCACGTTAGACACGGGACGCGTCACCTATTGGAGCCGTTCGCGTTCAAATTATTGGATCAAGGGCGAAACCAGCGGGAACACACAAGAATTGGTCGATTTCCGCTTTGATTGTGACCGGGATTGTTTGCTTGTTCTGGTTAATCAAACCGGTCCCGCCTGCCACACAGGAGCGCCAAATTGTTTCTTCACGGCGGTGCGGAACAATGATGAAGTCACGGTTTAATGAAGAACGTTGCGCGCTTTATTTGATTCGAGACCCCAGGGCGTCAGAATAAAATTGCTTACGCTTTTGTTTACGCGCGATTTTTTCGATCGATGGTCTGAAACGATTTTGAAACATTGGCTTAACCGATGTTTTTGAAGTCGTTCGAGCATCGAAACAATGGAACATCCAGTTAGGATCATTCAAACCTGAGTACAAATCGCAAAAAAATTTCAGGTTCAGTGCAAAAGGTCCCATTGCACCCATCGGTAACGAGGTCCATTCTGGCCTTGAAAAAGCAGTGCATACGGCACAGGTATATAGGCCAAGAACGGAGACGGCGACGGTTGCTACTAAATGGGACCAGTTCGTCTTGCCAAGAAAAAATAAGGATTGAGCAATGCAAGAACCTCTGAACGCCTCTTATCCGGTTCTGCCGCTTCGAGACATCGTCGTATTTCCACATATGATTGTTCCACTGTTTGTGGGGCGTGACAAATCTGTTCGCGCACTTGAAGAGGTCATGTCCGACGACAAACAAATCCTTTTGTCGAGCCAGATCGATCCGTCAGAAGACGACCCTGCCGAAACCGGTATTTACAAGGCTGGTGTTTTGGCAAACGTGCTTCAGCTTTTGAAATTGCCTGATGGCACTGTGAAAGTCCTTGTCGAAGGGCAAGCTCGGGTTCGCATTACCGAGTACCTAGAAAATGATACATTCTTCGAAGCACGCGCCGAGTATCTGACAGAGATGCCGGGCGATGTTACAGCTACAAACGCGCTGTTCCGCAGTGTTGCCGAAGAATTCGAACGCTATGCCAAGGTCAAGAAGAACATCCCCGACGAAGCGTTGACGGCCGTAGGTGAGACCGCGGAATCTGCCAAGCTGGCTGACCTTGTTGCGGGCCATCTGGGAATCGAAGTTGACCAGAAACAAGACTTGCTTGAAACGCTCAGCGTCAGCGAACGTCTTGAAAAGGTCTATGGTCTGATGCAGGGCGAAATGTCCGTGCTTCAGGTCGAAAAGAAGATCAAGACGCGTGTCAAATCCCAGATGGAGCGGACACAACGCGAATATTATCTTAACGAGCAGATGAAGGCGATCCAACAGGAGTTGGGTGACGGCGATGATGGTCGTAACGAAATCGTCGAGCTTGAAGAGAAAATAGAAGAAACAAAGCTGTCCAAAGAGGCGCGTGAAAAAGTTGACGCCGAGATCAAGAAGCTAAAGAACATGTCACCCATGTCTGCCGAGGCGACAGTGGTGCGCAATTATCTTGATTGGATGCTGGCCATTCCGTGGGGCGTGAAAAGCCGCGTGAAAAAGGACCTGACCAAAGCTCAAGAAGTTTTGGATAACGATCACTATGGCCTTGAAAAAGTTAAAGAACGGATCGTTGAATACCTCGCCGTGCAGCAACGCTCGTCCAAGCTGAAGGGCCCGATCATGTGCCTTGTTGGCCCTCCGGGTGTTGGGAAAACGTCATTGGGTAAATCTGTAGCGCGGGCGACAGGGCGTGAGTTTATTCGCATCAGCCTTGGCGGGGTACGCGACGAAAGCGAAATTCGCGGGCACCGCCGGACGTATATTGGCTCAATGCCGGGTAAGATCATTCAAGCGTTGAAAAAGGCCAAAACCACAAACCCTCTTATTTTGCTCGATGAAATCGACAAAATGGGACAGGATTTCCGTGGCGATCCGGCATCTGCGATGCTTGAAGTGCTTGATCCGGAACAGAATTCGACGTTTGTTGACCACTATATGGAAGTGGAATACGACCTGTCCAACGTGATGTTCCTGACAACGTCGAACAGCTACAATATGCCTGGTCCTTTGCTGGATCGGATGGAGATTATTCCGCTGGCGGGCTACACCGAGGACGAGAAAAGCGAGATTGCCAAACAGCATCTTGTGCCCAAACAGATCAAGAACCACGGTCTTAAGAAAGACGAATTTACGCTGGAAGACGATGCATTGTCGTCCATCATCCGCAGATATACGCGTGAGGCAGGGGTTCGAAACCTGGAACGCGAAATTGCCAAAACAGCGCGGAAATCTTTGACCAAAATCGTCAAGAAGGAAGCCACACAAGTTGTGGTCACGGCTGAGAATATCGATGAGTTTCTTGGGGTTCCTAAGTATCGGTTTGGTCTTGCAGAAGACAAAGATCAGGTTGGTGTTGTGACGGGGCTGGCTTGGACAAGTGTCGGCGGCGATTTGTTGCATATCGAAGCGCTGAGATTGCCGGGCAAGGGTCGGATGAAAACGACCGGAAAGCTGGGCGATGTGATGAAGGAATCCATCGATGCGGCGTCCAGCTATGTACGGTCTATCGCGCCGGAAATTGGTGTGAAACCACCAGCATTCGACAAGATGGACATTCACGTCCACGTGCCAGATGGGGCGACACCAAAGGATGGACCGTCAGCCGGTCTGGCAATGGTGACGTCAATTGTGTCGGTCCTGACGGGCATTCCGGTCAAACGCGATCTTGCTATGACCGGCGAGGTAAGTTTGCGCGGAAATGCGATGCCAATCGGAGGGCTCAAGGAAAAGCTGTTGGCTGCGTTGCGCGGCGGAATCACAACTGTTTTGATTCCGGAAGAAAACGAAAAAGATCTGCCCGAGATTCCGGACAACGTGAAAGACGGCCTGACGATTATTCCGGTCAGCCACGTGTCCGAAGTTTTGAAGCTTGCTTTGACAGGTACGCCGGAACCCATTGAATGGGACGAGGCGGCCGAAGAAGCAGCTGCAGCAGCGGCAGCAAAAGCGGCGATTGATGCAGCTGCGGCACATACATCCCACTAGGGATAGCCACTGCAGCCGATTGGAAATGGCTGTAAGAATGAAGGGCGCTGGTCTTTTGATTGGCGCTTTTTTTTGGGGGCCCACCCCAAATTGGATCGCGTTTCAACGTGTTCTGCCTTTGCGCCGTGAACTTAAAAACAATGCACCAATGCCTGCCATCAACAACAAACCTGAATCTGGCAGCGGGGCAACAATCGGTTCACTGGCGGAAATGCCGCCATATTCGACGATGTATGACCAAGGCTGACTCCCTGGGCGGTCACTCCAAAAATTAGCAAAGAAACCAATTTCGACGAAATCTTCGCCGCCGGAATCGTTTGGTTCGCCAGCAAACCACGCTGAATAACCTGTATCGATGGTTCCGTTTCGAAAGATTTGACCGTCTTCCGGGCCATCCACCCAAGTAAAAATACCTTCACTTTCTACATCTGTGCCGCCAGTCCAAAGGGCGCCAAATTGCGAGGGGTGTAAAGTGTTCAGAATAAAGTTGTTTTCAGCGGCTGACGTAATCGAAACAAGATAGCCTTGAAGATCGTTCCAAATACGTGTCACGGCATCGGCGCGGGCCGTATACCAATCCGCAGAAACATCAATGACTTCGTACCAATGTCCGTTCCCGCCCTGGTTGATGTTCTCTTTTTGGACCTGCAAAAATCGTTTTCACGCACTTGTTTGTACGGCTCGCATTGGCTAATGCGCGTAAAATCGAGTGCTGATGCCGTGAGCGAATTTCTGTTTCGGTCTCAAAGGTGACAAGAAACCGAATCTTTTTTCAGAGCCAAATCCATCGCGAAAGCGTGGATACAGTAATACCCATCTGATCTGTGGAGCAGACATGACCGAACATGAAATCTATGTGTTGCGGCACGGTGAAACGGAATGGAACAGGGCAGGGCGGATGCAGGGCTCTTTGGATTCTCCGTTGACGGAAAAAGGGCATCGCCAAGCCGTTGATCAAGGCAAAATTCTGCAACGTTGCAACCTGACCGGATTCACTTGGTTCAGCAGCCCGCAAGGCCGCTCCATGGCAACGGCGGCCTTGGCCGCACCCAATGTTACACCTGTCTTGGATTCGCGGCTGGCAGAAATTTCGGTTGGTGATTGGGACGGAGCTTGTCGCGCTGAAATGCAAAAGGCATCACCGCATGTGTTTGAACTGGATGTGGAGTTGGAGTGGTACAACCATGCGCCCGACGGCGAAGGTTTTGGCGCTTTAGAAGCAAGGTGTCGATCTTTCTTGGAAGATCTGTCTGGTCCAGCCGTGATTTTCACACACGGAATCACCAGCCGGTTTTTGCGATGCCTTGCTCAGGGGCTGCCAATCGAAGCTTTTTCGGACGTCGATGGTGGTCAGGGTATAATTTATCGCATTTTGGATGAAAAACAGACAAAACTGACCTTGCAGGCCGGTTCCGACTTCGGTAACTGACTGCGTGTCGGGTGATTAGCTCAGTTGGTAGAGCGCTTCGTTTACACCGAAGATGTCGGGAGTTCGAGCCTCTCATCACCCACCATTCCTACCCGCATTGAATTTACTTCGTCCATTGGGAAAAAGCGTGCGACGATCAGACATTTGGTCTTGTTAATTGATTTTGAAGTGCTTCAGTACGAGGACAGGGAACCGGGTTTAATTGTGCTCATGCGTTTGCATCTAAACTAGGAGCGTTTGTTGATCATGACTGATTGCACTTTTGTGGGCGCACATGTTTTTCTATCGAACGAAATTGTGCAGACCAACGTCACTGTCTCAGGTGGAAATATCACCGAAATCGGCGGACCGATCCAAGGGCAGGTCGTTGATGCGGGTGGTTTGATCCTTGCGCCAGCTTTGATCGATGTGCACGGCGACGCGTTCGAGCGGCAATTGATGCCACGCCCTGGCGTATTTTTCCCGATGGAAACCGCTGTACTTGAGACAGATCGCCAGCTTGCTGCGAATGGAATTGCGACGACGTATCATTCGGTCACTCTTGGATTTGAACCGGGATTGCGCAGTGTAGAAAATGGACGGGCTTTAATTCAGGCGTTGCGCGATTTGGCGCCGCGCTTGTTGGTCGAAAACCGTGTTCAATTGCGTTGGGAAACATTCGCAGATGAGGCATTGCATGTTTTGAATTGGGCAATGGACTGGGACTTGACTCCATCGCTTGCCTTTAATGACCACCTTTCGATGTCGATGCGCAGCGTAGAAACAAAAATTCAAGACCGTTTGTTTGAACACAATCCAGATTTCGCAATGATGCCGTTTACCGATGAAACGTTGCTTGAAGCTCGGCACAGGAAACATGCGGAACGCTCTGGATTAGACTGGGATATGTACAAGGATCTTTTGAAAACCGTTTGGGCCCGGCGAGAAAATGTGCCCGCGCGTATGCAAGAGGTGGCAGCCAAAGCCCGTGCGCGAGGTATTCCGATGCTGAGCCATGATGACACACAGGCCGAGACACGCATGTTTTATCAAACACTTGGGGCGACGGTCAGTGAGTTTCCGATGACAATGGAACCGGTTCAGGCTGCGCAAGCAGCTGGTGACACGATAATTTTTGGCTCTCCCAATGCTGTGCGCGGGGGCAGTCACATCGGATCGCTGAGTGCTGCAGACATGGTTGAAGACGGCAAATGTGATGTTTTGGCTTCGGATTACTATTACCCGGCGATGTTGGCGGCAGTTGACCGATTGGACCGTGAACGGCGCGCCGACAGGCTGGCGCTTTGGTCGCTTGTGTCGTCCGGTCCTGCCAAAGCGATGAACCTGCCGGATCGCGGTGAAATTGCAGTCGGTAAACGCGCAGATCTGGTGTTGGTTGATTGGCCAGATGGACAGATTCCGGCGGTGCAAGGCACTTGGGTTGCGGGACGATGTGCCTATCGAAGCCAACCGGCAGGTTAGTCTGGCGAAAATCAAGCGGTAGGCGTTGGTTGCACATGGTGCTGAACGGTGTGTTGAATTTCATCTATCGTGGGATCGGGTCATGTCCGCATTCCGAGCGAGGGCCGATTGTGGATGAATGCGCGACCTCATCCCACCAAACGAAAGTTAACGACGTTCGCGTATTTGCATTGTTCACTTCGATATTAATTTTGTTACAAATTGGTCTAAATTTCGTCGGATTGTTATTGTTTCACCCAACTTAAGGTCGCAGCAATAAGAACGTTGGAGAAATTCGGTGAGAATATCCTTTATTGGGAATCAGTTTGGTTCGTTTAGTTTTGAGAGTGTTTTTAATTCAAACCCGTTTCTTCCCGCCGAAAGGTCGTATGTCACTGTAAGCGTTTCTTCTGACACAGCTTCGTTGCGAGGCATTGATTCATTCAATGCATTGATTTTGGAAGGATCCGGATTTACGGTCGACGCTGACGGGAACCTGAACGGCGGCACGATCACGTCTGTCTCTATTGGCGCTCCGATCGCATCTCCGTTCGAAAACTTGGTCACGTTTTCTGACATAAATTGGTCGGTTTCCGATTTCTTGGCGGCATCTCAAGCGGCTTACGCTTCCAACGATTATTCGGAACTTTCGACGCTTTTAAACGCGCAGGGGCCGGTGACATTTGATGCGTCAGCAGCAATTGCAGGTGTTGATCCATCGGAAATTCTGGATTTGATCACTGAGGACATCAATTTCATTGGGTCAGCTTTTTCCGATACCGTAACGGGTGGCGACGGAAACGACACAATCAATCCAGGTTCAAACCCAGATTCCGCGGATCTACTAACGGCATCCCTTGGCAATGACACATATGACTTTGGATTAAGCGACGCACAGACTTTTTCTGTGCTTATTTACAAGGACTTTGATGGCATTGATGCTGTTATTGATGGGGTTGCGGGAACCGGATCTGTCGCAGTCGCCTCGTCTGGGTTCTCCGACACGCTAATAAACGTGAACCAAGCATTGGCTTGGGCGTTTGCGATAGACGGCAGCAATGGCAGCGATTCTCATGACTTCACATTAGGAGGTGCATCTTTTGCACTGGGTGACGATGTCGGACTTGCTGGATCGCAAGTATTGGCTCTTCGAAGTGGAGAGGGAACGGATACATTCGACTTTCACTTTGACGGTGGCGGCTATCTACGCTTCGAAATGGCGACTGGTTTTTCTTTGTCAGCACCGACACAAGGATTTGCTGCCGATATTTCAAATGGCATGATCACAAACGACGGTCATGGAAATACTGAATCAATTTCAGTCACCGGAACCGGAGGAACGCTGGCGCTCACGCTTACGAATTTCGCGGATTCCGTTATCGGTAGCGATATGAACGACGTGTTTATCACCAATCAAGGCGATGACACGATCGAAGGTGGCGATGGGCTTGACCTTGTGCGTTACGATAGGTCCGGGGTCGAGGCCGTCAATGTCAATCTTTCAACCGGTGTAGCCAGTGGAATTTGGAACGGTTCAGCTTTCACGGACACCCTAACCAATATCGAGGGTGTGCGAGGATCGCGTGACGAAGGCGATGTGTTGATTGGTGCCGCGGCGGACGAGACGTTCTGGGGTAGAGGCGGCAACGACAGCATCGCTGGAGGTCTGGGCGACGACACGTTATTCGGCGAGGCGGATGATGATTTTCTGGAAGGTGGGCGTGGCAATGATACCATCGACGGTGGCGACGGCATTGATACGGCCACCTATGAAAATGCGACGTCTGGTGTGACAGTCAAACTTGCTAAGAACCAAGCGTTTGGGGGCGATAATGTCGATTCTTTGATCGACATCGAGAACCTTGTTGGATCGGACCATGATGATAAACTGGTCAGCGATTTGGGTGACAATGTCATTGACGCAGGTGATGGGGATGATCTTGTTCGCAATCTAGGCGGCAATGACACCATTGATTCCGGTTTTGGCGATGACGAAGTCTTCGGAAGCAGTGATGATGAAACCATCGATCTTGGTGATGGGAATGATTTTGCGCGCACGAGAGGCGGGAATGATCTGGTTTTTTTGGACGATGGTGATGATACCGTAGCGGCTGGCGGAGGCGATGACATCGCAGATGGAAGCGCAGGCGACGATCTTTTCT
>JBDVKF010000015.1:0-10847 GCA_039960995.1 Paracoccaceae bacterium
TTTTGAGTAAATCCGGCAGAATAATATTCCGAAATGCAGGTTTTTCTTTCACATTTTGCGGCATGTTTAGGTGAGCGGAGAACAGTGTTCTGGTTTCAGAAAATTTGCAGTCGCAGCAAAGAGTTTTTCAACAGAATAGGCTCAAACCTGCCGTTAGCTGCGTCTGCGAAGGCTGATTGGTTCAATTTCACAGGTCGATGACCGCTTCGCCGGACCAAGCTGACATTCGATATTCAGGACCAAAGGTCCACTTCCAAGCTGCAAAGCGATGCCTCATTGACCACGGGCAACGGCGATTGTGTCTGCGATTAACCTGTTCAGTTTTGTGGGTTGCATCATCGGAACGTAGTGACCGCAGTTCTCAAAAATGTGCAGTTGAGCGTTCGTGGAAAGCCTCGCAAGTCGTCGTGAGTAGTCAATGCCCGGCAACTTATCTTGATCGCCTGTCACAATTTGGATCGGAACAGGGCTGTCACGCACAACATTTTCTCGACTTTCTCGCGTATGAAAGGATTTTAGGCCAGAGATTAGCGCAGCGTTGGATTGCGCGCAGGCGATTTCCTGTGCGGTCTGAACGACTTCAACATCGCCATCCTGCTCAAAGAGAGGTTTCCAATATCGCTCCCAAGCACCCGCGACACCATGGTTCTCTACGGTATTTTGAAATGCCGACAATGCTTCGGGATCAGGGTCATGTCGTGCTTTGGTTCCAATAAGCACCGCGCCCGCAACTCTGTCTGGAGCGAGGTGCATAATTTCAAGCACACATGATCCGCCTACCGAGCAACCTACAATCACACACCGTTCGTGAGGGATGAGTTCGATGCAACTGGCGGCCCAATCTTGTAGTCTATTTCCAAACTTGTAGAGGTCAGGCGCGAAGGTCCGACCCGGAGCGATATCGAGTTGTTTGCTCCACATGCGTCCATCCAAAGGCAGTGCATGGAGCAACAACAAGGCAAGGTCGGGTGCTCCTGTCATGACAAAGGGCTCCAAATCGAGGTTTGTATCAAACGTCAGTATTGAGCTTAGCAGCCATTGACGCAGTGCGCAGCATCAAGAACCTTTGGGCTCTTTGCGGTCATTAGGTGCGAAACGCACCAACTTCCGCTTGGCGGACAAAGCACCACTTCGGTTCAAGCCCGCGAATGTCGAGTTTCATTCATGCGAACAAAACGGAGGGCAGCGCAACAGCTGCCCTCTTTTCAGTGGAACGTGTCGGTCGCTAACCCTTACAGATCTTCCACAGACGTGGTGCGAATATCTTGCCAGTTCGTGGCTGCCTTCGAAATCGTACCGGAACGATCTTGGTTGAACGCATCGTAGATTTCGCGGTTCAGGAACACGTAAAGCTTGTCGTCAATGACTGCATGATATTCCGGATCGCCATCAAATTTTTTGCCCACCGAAACGCCAAACGTGCAGAAACCACCATTTTGCGGCAAGAACGCCGCTGGTTCGGCCTCAAAGGCTTTTTGGTTTGCTTCAGTTAGAAAGTAATAGGCAACGCCATCATGCACGGCGGTGTACGCTGCTGATCCTTCGACGGGGTTTGCTGTCGCGATGAATTCAACAGGATCGACGCCATGAAGACCCAACGGCGCATTCGCAGCAGTCAAACCTTTTGAGACATTGTATTCGTCAGCAGCAAATGCAGGGGCTGCGACCATGGCAAGGCCAGACATCAAGGCTGTGTTGATTGCAAGTTTCTTGAACATTCGGAATTCCTTTTCCTCTCAGAAGGGCATAGCGACAATCGCCTTGCCTCTGGAGTTAAAGTGTAAATCATGCGCACGATAAGCAATACTATGACGCAATATCCGTACAATTTGTACAGTATTTTGCACGATCAAGGTTTTTTTAAAATGGATGCGGTGGCATCCCAAAGGATGCAAACGCCTCATCAACTGCTTGCAAGCATCGTCCGCACGCGGTGTTTCAGCGATGGAATAATGTCTTTTTCAAACCATGGGTTCTGCTTGAGCCAACGATTATTTCTAGGGCTCGGATGTGGCAGGATTAGCTTTTGCGGCCACACGTCTGCCCAAGACTTAACTGCGCTTGTAACGGTGTGTTTTGAGAAGTGAGACAGGTGCCAATCTATGGCGTAGCGACCAATGACCAAAGTCAATTCGATGCATTGCAGCTCGTTGAGCACTTTGTCTCGCCAAACTTCTGCACATTCAGTACGTGGCGGTAGGTCGCCACCTTTTCCCGTACCGGGGAAACAAAAACCCATTGGGACGATGGCGATATTTTGACTGTCGTAAAATGTTTCTTTGGTAATTCCCAACCATGACCGCAGCCGATCCCCAGAAGGATCATCAAAGGGAATGCCCTTGTGGTGCGTGATACGCCCCGGAGCCTGCCCAACAATCAATAGCTTTGCGGTCGAACTGAATTGGACAATCGGACGTGGCCCCAAAGGTAGGTCTGAGCAAATTGTACAAGATCGTATATCTTCAATCAGGGAAGATGAGTTTGCGAGATTTTTCATTCGTCATCCCAAATAAAAAGGGCCATCACTTTGTGACGGCCCTAAAGCAGTTGGTTAAGCGTAGGCCGCGTAACCCTCTGGTTTGTGAAGCCCGACAACTGCCAAAACAGTCAAACCAAGCGCCATGTAGTACCAGAATTCAATTCCACTAAACCCTAGCACCAGCGGTGCAATTACAAAGACCGCGCCGACAATGCCATCCACCGTCAAGTGCAGTTTATAGGGTAAAATTCGAACGACACCCAAATGGTGATCCGTCAGGACAGTCAAAATAAACGCGGCCACACCTGTCACGACGGACATCCAAAAGGCAAGCATGTTGCCTTCGCCCAAGCTAAACAAGAACGGCATAGCGATGAGCCCGATTGCAACAGGGTAGTCCAAATAAGCGTGGATTGATTTTGTGATGAAACGTGGAAGCATAGGTGTCTCTTTTCTCATATGGTGGTGCAATACAGGATGCTCATGAGGTAAAGATAGAAGATGAGTCGCGAAGAAAATATGCGCAAACGTTCTCCTTTTTGTGCAGATCGTTCAAACTACGGGATGGTCTGTATTTACATGTTTTCTGAATTTGGCGGGTGTAAACCCTGTCTCTTTCTTGAATACGCGCGCAAACGCTGAATCCGAGGCATAGCCTGCACTTTCGGCAGCGTCCGACAATGTTGCCTTTGGTTGTATCAGCACATTTTTGGCAATTTCCATACGCCACCCCGTGACGTATTCCATCGGTGTCATTGCCATCTTCTTTTGAAACAGAACGGCAAAGCTTGTACGAGACATACCAGCAACCCGGGCCAGTGTTTCAACAG
Source organism: Paracoccaceae bacterium (assembly GCA_039960995.1). Classification (GTDB taxonomy): domain Bacteria; phylum Pseudomonadota; class Alphaproteobacteria; order Rhodobacterales; family Rhodobacteraceae; genus JABSSA01. Next base: position 3,310 of record JBDVKF010000015.1, read on the forward strand.
TCCAAGCCTTCGTCGTTGCCTTGTGAAACGCGTCTAACGCCCGACGCAGATTGTCATCGGAAAACCCGCCCAACCCCCATTTAAGTGCCTCATCGCTTTCCATGAAACTACGGATTGCTTGTGCCAGGATGACTTCGGACATCTTAAGCGCAATCAAATCACCGCCCAAACGATGTCTGCCCGCTTCTTCCCCGATAACGCGTAGAGTTGCTTCCATCCATTTTCCGGCGTGTTCGCCATAGTTTTTTAGATGGATAAATGGCGGAAGCCTTTCCAGCAGAATGTGTTTTGCATGTGGGTCGAAAGAGAAGTGTCCACAAATCAACTGCGTTTCTGACAGCGGTTCGTCCCCGCCATAAACAAGAACCCCCGTGCCGGCATAACCGGATTTTTCTAGGACCGCGTCCAAAGGCATGACCGTTTTCTCGGGTGTATGCCCGCAATACAAATCATGAGCCGACCCGTGCGGAATGATGATCAAATCCCCTTGGCCCAAGGCAACAGCGCCCTCAACGCCGTCAACCGACACAAGACATCCTCCGCGATGCGCATAATGGAACCGGGCCACGTTCTCATAATTTGGAACGGCAACCCCCCAAGGTTTCGTGAATGAGGTGCGGAAGTAAAGCGATCCGCGCATCGAAAGGCTGGTGAGAATGTCACTGAGAAGGTCAAGCATGCAAAAGGACTACATCAAATTATCTATTTGTACAGCACTGCGAACGATCTGCACAAAATTGCGAACGAAAGCGAATATATCAAACGCGACAGAGCGATCATAGGGCTTCAATGATAAAACTCGAAGGAAGAACATGAAAAGGGTGCTATCCCCACTCGCCATTCCTGTGGCAATGTTTGGCGCACCCGCAATCGTTCGGGATGTTGCCGACATGAACGATCTGGAATACGCGTGCATCACGTAGACTGCTGACATTGTCGACGTTCAGAATACTCACCTTGCCTTGGCCCTGTCGAGCAACCCAGAAATCCACGACTTCGCCAATACGATGATCCGCGATCATACAGCCGTAAACGCGACCGCCTTATGATTGCTGGAGAAGCTAGGCGCGACGGCACAAGACAATTCATTCAGTCCAACTTTGCTCACAAACGCAGAGAAGATCATCACCGGTTTCATAACAATGCCTCGCGAGGATTTTGACAATGCCTATGCCGAGAATGAAATGGCCTGTCACAAGGTGACAACATTTGATCGAGAATCTGTGGCCCATATATGAATTTACGAGAGGAGCCCAAGGCGTATGTCCACCGTCGCCCCCTAACTTGTAACTGTTTGGCTTTATTGCACGGGCTGTCTCGCCAAACGGATGCCGACCAACCAGATGGGGGGTTCAGCACGCTGCTGAGTCATTTCCTGACCGGACGGACGAACGAATGTACTCTTGTATCATTGCGTTCAAGCGAGATGATATCGCGCCAATTGGGTTAGGATTTGGATTACGGGCAACCGTTCAAAGCGTCGCCGTAAAGAATGACCATTTGCCTTGAGTGACCAATGGGCCAATTGCGGGCACCCCGGCAAAAGGAAAGGATGCCGAGGTGCCTACTGAGTGACGCTTTCCAATTAAGCGTCACTCTTCTTGCGCATAACTTGGGGTGGGACAGTATAGATTATGCGAAGAAACCTTCCCAGTCAGGGACGAAGTCTTGCCAAGATTGGAACTCTTCCATCGGCAGGATTGCAGTAAGGTCTACGTCGGCATCACTGTTGCCGTTTCCGTTGCCGTTAAAGCCACCGCCAACATTGCCGTTGCCGTTAAAGTCGCCACCGTTGTCATTGCCGTTGAAACCGCCGATGTTGTCGTTTCCATTGCCGATGCCGGTATTCCCAGTTCCGCTGACGCCACCAACGTTGTTTGCACCATTTGTGTCTACGAACTCAAAGGTATCTGCTGGTTCGGCTTGGGCGGTCGCAGGTGTTGCTGTTTCAACAATTTCTTCTGCTACGACAGGTTCAGCAACCGTTTCTGGCTCTGCTGCTTCTTCTTTGGTTTCGGAAAAGCCGGAGTCATCAAGAAAACCACGCCAATCGAAGGTAGCGACGCTTTCACCGTTCCCTTCGTTATCATTTCCGACGCCATTTCCGTTGCCGTTAAAGCCACCGCCAGTGTTGCCGTTTCCGTTGTTGTTGCCGCCGTTGTTGTTGCCGTTGAAGCCACCCACGTTGCCATTTCCATTGCCGTTACCAGTGTTACCAGTACCGCTGACACCACCAATATTTCCGACGCCATTGCTTTGTCCGAAATCAGAAAGGTTGTCAGTTAGGTTTTTAAAGAAGTCAGTGAAGTTAAACATGTCGTATTCCTTTGTATTTTGCAGAAGAAACGATTTGGGGTTCGATGTTCCGCAAATTGTTTCGCGTTAGTGGCCTTGTTATCGACATGTTGGGATGAGGCCTCGTTAACCCTGTGTGGAGATTGTGTGGAGCTCTCATTTTGGAAAGCACAGATAGGAAAAAAATATTACAAACAAATGCTTACGATAGATTTGCACTGCGTTCAGTGACAGAAAACCTTGATAAAAATTGAGTTTTGAGCAAAAAATCCTTAACGTAGGGCACCAACGAACTGTGGTTGGGCAAAACATCGCAACTATTTTGATTCGAGGAATCCAAGGAGACCAATTGTGCTCAACGCAACTCGGTCTACTGAGTTTTAGTGGGAATAGAGGCGGTTTAGTTTGGGGAAAGCCTGTAGCCGACACCACGTACACCCGCAAAGTGGCCTTCTACACCAACCTTGCTTAGCTTACGGCGTAAATTGCTAATATGGCTATCCACTGTCCGCTCACCAGCATCACTTTCCGAGAGGCAGGAATCAAGTAAATCCAACCTGGAGAATACACGCGAAGGAAACCGAATTGCGTGACAGAGCAATCGAAATTCGGTCAATGTCAGATCTAGTTTGGACACACCTTCTGGCCCTTCAACACTTGCCAAATGGGCTTCCACATCCACCTTGATCCGTCCAAACTTCAGAACTCTTGTTTCGGAAACTCGGCCACGTTTCAACACAGCCCGCGCACGCGCAACGACTTCCATCGGATTGAATGGCTTGACGACATAGTCATCAGCCCCGATGCGCAAAGCCAAAAGTTTATCGAGATCTTCGGCGAGCGAGGTTGCCATGATCACGGGTGTCGAAAATTTGTTTGTTATTTCTTTTAAAACGTCGAAACCATCCATTTTAGGAAGGCCGACATCAAGGATGATGATATCCGGTGACAGCATGTCGGCATGTGTAATCGCGGTTTCACCATCAGACGCCATCACCGTTCGAAACCCGTCACGTTCAAAGTAGGTGCGCAACATTGAGGCAATATCACGCTCATCTTCTACGATTAAAACAAGAGGCTGATAATCAGACGTCATGTATGATATCCATAAGATGAGTGACAGATTTTCGATAAGGTTTTTCCGCGCACGCCTTATTTGTAGGAGTGCTGGTAGAACAAGCCAAGAGCGGTGACTGAGTTCGAAGTTTTGTCTTCCTTGTAAGCATTATGAACCTGCACATATTTTCTGTCCAGAAGTGATCGGAGTGGTGGGAATTCAGCTCTTTTAATCTTGGATACTGAGTATACTGCACAGTGTTGGAGCTTTGTTGGGGCTGTGTGTAGGTTTCATGTAGACAAAGGTGAAAACCCGATTGCGAAATGTACTTGCCCCATGATTGCAGAGGGAAATTCTGCAAGTTTTATTGTGGGGTCGTGACATCTAACCAGTCTTCGTAAGTGTCGACGATAAAACCACTATTTTTGTAAGCTTCGTAAATTCGATCACCTGGCAACGCTCTCATTCGACGGATATACGCATTAATGTCATCCCGCAATTCTGCCTTAGACGGAGAGAATGCTAGAACCCGCTCCAGATTCATTGAGGCGCGAAACCCGTCTATGCGAACCAACTCTTCACCCATATGTGCGGTCGTTGGCCTATCTAAGTAAGACAACGTAAAATCAGCACGGCCTGCTGCAATCATAGACGGTATCAGTGTCATTTTACGTGCAGCAACAACTTCCTGCAGTCCCATGCCACCAAGTGTAAGACGATCAACATCCCAGTTCCGTTCAGTAATCCCAGTCAGTGCATAGAGGTCTTCTTGGGTCTCAATGCTCAAGATGTCTGTCCGATTGGGTGTCGTGAACAAGCCAACTTGAAACTCTCCCTCCCTTAGAACCGGATCAGATGCTAGAATTCCGTCAGTGATCTTGACAGGGAACACAGAAGCTCCCAAGAAATCGGCATTTTCTTCAACCAAATCTGAAATTGCTCGCTTGAGGTTAGGAAACCCTACGAAATCAAGCCGGTCGGCCAAATCGCCATCACTGATGGCATTGCAGAGTATCATCAGTTCGACTTCAAATCGAAACGCGCCCTCAAACATCGGAGAATCGAACCTCGGACAATCGGCAACATCGATACTGGTTCTAACCCCATTTCCGGGCGTCGTGCCTAAATTCAAGACGGGGTAGACTCTGTCGGCAACCAACAAAACCCGAAGGACTCGGTCATCCGAAATGGCCGGCGAAGCAGTCGCAATCGCCGTAAAGACGCATGACGCCAATGCTATACGACGCAGCACAGAAACAACTTTAATTGTAAGGTTATCCATTCATTTCTTCCGTGTAATTAGTCCGAAGATTCATCAATCCCGGATGCTGATTGTTTCTTTCTCAAGACCTCTACCAGAGCCTGTTTCAGCACAGTGCTTGAGAATGGTTTTTGAACAAATTTGAATGTCCCGTTGAAGGAATTTTGATCCTTCATAGCTAAGCCGGTATAACCAGACATGAATACAACCGAAGCGTTTGGCGTAATCTCCAAGAGTGCTTCGGAAAGATCGGGACCCATAATTTCGCCGGGCAGAACAACATCCAAGAGAAAGAAATCAAATGCAGGTTCTGCAGTGCAAATTTCGATAGCTTGTGTGGCAACTCTTGCAACAGCGACATCCATGCCGGCTTGATTGAGGCGCTGTTTTAGGATGTGTCGCAGTGCGTCGTCATCTTCAACAACCAAGACGCGGCGCCCAACCAGTAAATGTTCATGGTCTATTGAGCTGCTATCCGTCGCATCCTCGTCCGGTTCAATCTTTGATTTGGGCAAATAAAGCCTGACGGTCGCGCCTTCGCCTTCCACACTGTCTATGGCGATATGGCCACCTGACTGTTTTGCATATCCGAAAGCCATAGAAAGCCCTAACCCAGAGCCTTTTCCGACTGGCTTGGTGGTGAAATATGGGTCAAATGCGCGTTCAGCGGTATCCTTAGACATGCCCACTCCGTTATCGGACACCGCAAAACAAATATAAGGTCCCGGTACGATGTCAGACGGAACCCCGACACTGTCGTCTTGAAGCTTGGTGTTGAAGACCTTGATCTTAATTTTGCCGCCATCGGGCATCGCGTCTCGTGAATTGATAACCAAATTTAAAAGGACCGTTTCCAGTTCTTGGCGGTCTACCCAACAAAACCACGTGCCACTTTCGACGACAACTTTTAAGCTGATCTGCTCACCCAAAGACCTACGCAACAGGTTCTCAAAATCAAGTAGTAGCTGCACGGGGTCTATGGATTTTGGTGTAAGCGGTTGCTGGCGAGAAAATGCCAACAAACGATGGGTCAAAAGCGCGCCTCTTTGTGTTGCGCTTAAAGCCATTTCAAAGGCGCCAGAAACCTCCTTGTCGGACGAATCTGGCGATCGCGCCAATTCGAGACTCCCAACGAGGATTGTCAGCAAATTGTTGAAATCATGCGCCACGCCCCCGGTTAATTGGCCGATAGCGCGCAGTTTCTGCGAGTGGTTTAATTCTTCAGCCAAGCGTCTACGTTCAAGTTGGGAATGGCGTAGGTCCGTTCTGTCAGCGCTCACCCCTCGGTAGCCATTGAAGTTACCAGATGCATCGAAAAGAGGAACGCCGCTCGATTGAACTTGTCTAATTTCGCCATCCGGCAAGCGGAATGAAACCCAGAAATCTCGAAATGGTCTTTGCGTTTTTTTAATCGCTAAAAACGCGGCTTGTCCGTCTTGATCAAGACCGACCTGCGTATCAAAATCGGCCTGCCCTAGGTCGGATGGATCCACGCCAACACCGATGACGTCGAAAAAACTGTCCGACAGATATGTGACTCTGTGATCCTTATCGGTTTCCCAGAACCAATCCGACGCTGCGCGCACAAAATCGTTAATGCGAACTTCGTTGCGTCGCAGTTCCCTCTGCGTTTCTTCCAGTTCCTTGATTTTGTCACGGCTGGCGGTCAGCAAACTGTTCATCGATCCCTCAAGTTGACCGATCTCGTTTGATTGGTTGGCTGCACCTATCGTGGCTTTCAGTTGCCGAGGATCATGCGGATCGACCGATACAATATCCTTACTCAGCGAGACCAATGGACGGGTGATCGCGCGCTGAAAAACGGCAAACAAGATGAAGGACAACAACATGTTTCTTGCTAGACCAGCAAAGATGTTAATGAAAAACCGCGAGTAGAATTCGGACAGGGCCGTATCCATGTTGATGCTCACCATCAGACGGCCAACCTTACGGTTCTCCGCTGTGGCTCGAAGCACGACTTCGTACATAGGGTGCGGATCGCCTAACTGCTTGGTGATCCAAAAAAACTTGCTTTCAGACGGGACGTGCACCGTCTTCGCAAGAGTATTCCCTAGGTCGTCTTCAATTTCCGCTTGGAAAACGAATTCGTAACTGAACAAACCTTCGATAACCTGTTGGGCCAGTTCTTCATCCAATTGATGTGCCGCATCCGCGGCGCTGGGGGCCAGAACCTGCAATGCCCTGTCAGCCAATTCATCAATTCGATTGCGGTCGTGGCTGTAGTCAAACCAGGTTTCTACAAGAGTGGTGAGGACCCCAAGAGTAACGGCTACCAATATGGATAGCCGAGCCAGTCTGAACGAAATCCCCCTTCGAGACCCAGCCATCATTACTGACACACGCTTTCTGCGGCTCTTTTTCATTGCGGCTTCTAGCCCATTGCGGCGACTTGGTCCACTTACCTATCCGTTCGAAGCGGCGGCTGTGCGGACTTTGTTACCATTTCATTGCAATTGCCCGAAGGACCGCTGTTCAATGTTGCGGAGAAAGGAACTATTGTTTTTCAATTGCACTGAGAGGTGGACCAAATGTCATTGCGACCGATAGGGCAACTCTTCGAGGCCGATGAAAATAGACAGTTGCCGCGTATTAGTCGCCCACCACATTCGTCCTGGAAGCCCATTTTGGGCAATCTCAAAAAGCAAATTCAAGGATCGTTTTTCGACAATCGGTGCGCTATCGTGATCCGTGGTTCGGTAGCGCGAGGGGCGTCTATCGACGAGGCCGCAGATTTGGACCTTGTAGTACTGTTCGACCGTCAAGCTGAACCACGCCGGGTTTGCCAGAGGCTAATTTGTCTTAGTTACGCGGCCATATCTGATCTTTCCATAGCGGCATAGAAGTGTGCCTCTGCTTCGGCTGGTGGGATGTTCCCGATTGGCTCCAGCAGACGGCGATTGTTGA
>JBDVKF010000016.1:0-34397 GCA_039960995.1 Paracoccaceae bacterium
GCATGATCGTATCCTCCAGAAAATGAACCTTAAGAACTGCGGCGGTTCATTTTCTGGAGGATACGATCATAGGACGATTCTTCGGGCTAAAGCTATCCCGTCTGAAAGACGGGGGGTTTAGACCAACAAGTGGATACTAAAACGGATGTCCAAATTAGGCGGCCAATTCGAAAACTAACAATATCAACCACTTAAAGAGTGGTGGCATTTATAGACCCACCCAGTGGCAGTCTTTTTTGCCCCAGTGGCTCTTAATTGCCCCCATTTTCACATCCACAATATGTCGGTCACACCATACCTTTTCTGAATAACAAAATGCGGCCATTGATTTCATTGAGTTTTTCAATTTGGAACACGGCATATTTTTTCTTCTGCACACCATGTGTTTTCCACAGCCCCGAAAGAAACCTGCAAAATTGCTTTGACGCAGACGGGCAGCCCCGCGCACCAATTCTTCATGGAGAGAAACGCTCTCCAGGCGGCGGGCCCAACGGCTTCATGCTCCCTCGCAATACCCCGTTCAGGAAGTTGTAGAAACAGCGTCATCCAGTGAATGCGAAGATGATCTTGTCCGGGAATGGCATTCAAAGTCATACCAGCACCGCTACCCAGCCGCATCGGAATGCGCAATATGGATATCACCGTCAGAAGGGCGAATTGTGTCGAATAACTCTTGTCGATTTGAACTTCTGTCGCTGATTCAATTCTCTCATTGTTGGGAGGATTTGGCAATGATGGGACCGAAGCAGGAAGCACAGGCGGCGCTGTTTTATGAGTTCTCGCTGGAAGATCATGTGCCACAAGGCCACCTACTGCGCTCAATTGACCGGTTTGTCGATCTAGGCAATATCCGGCAATATGGGCCGCGTGCGCCCGCTAAGAGCGGCGACTTACCACTTCCGCCAACTTAGCCCCAATGTTGCGGCGATGGCTTCAGGGCAACCGGCTTGAACACGACGGCGATATGCGCGGACAGATAGGCTGTTTTCCAGCGTAGTTACTTCCCATTCATCATCCGGATTATGCGCTATTTCCCGTACTCCTTCAGTTGCTGCTCTTTCACCCGACCAACCTCGTTTGAGCCGTTGTTTGAAGCTTTGGAATGCTATCCCATTTTCTTCAGCAACAGGCCATGCAGGAAGGCCGTTTTCTAATGTAGCAAAGCCATCACGTCGCCGATTTTCAAAGGTAGCACGATCATATGGGAATTGGATATGCTCGCAGGGTACAAACCAAAACGGGGCTAAGCGAATTTTCTCAGCAATATTAGATCAGTATACTAGACGGGTCTTTTCTCTCAAGCTAACCTGAGCGTTAAATATTCAGGGACCCGTTACGTGATACATAGCAATCTTACATCCTATTTCGATAAACCCGTCCATGATTTCATCCAGCCCGGTGATGTGTCTGACTTTTCTGGCACCGCCGTCCGATTGCGGTGTTCCTATGAACAAGATCACACTTTGCTGTCATTGCTTACTGAATTACTAGCGCAACCTGGCATCGAAAACTTGGAAGCATTGATTTTCGGTGTGTGGATGGAAGGTGGCGATTCTTATGAAGTGAGCCCCGATCCCGCAATCGAATTCCTTGTCGCTCGAAAGGACAAACTGCCTAATCTCAAGGCTCTATTTATCGGTGATATCGTAAGCGAAGAAAATGAGATGTCTTGGATCGGACAAGGCAACATGTCACCGCTATGGGCCGCCTTTCCAAAACTGCAACAGTTCCGCGCGCGCGGTGGGAATGGTCTCAAGCTTGGTAAAATCATGCATGGCGCTCTTGAGAGCTTAATCATTGAAACCGGGGGCATGAGCAAGAGCGTTGTTCAGGAAGTAATGGAAGCACAGTCTCCTCTTTCACATCTTGAGCTTTGGCTGGGGGATGAGAATTATGGCGACACCACCCAGCTTTCCAATTTTGAGCCTTTGTTCGATGGTGAGGTCTTTCCCGAACTGAAATCACTTTCGCTGAACAATAGCAACTATCAGGATGAACTGGCGGCGGCTGTGGCGAACTCGACTATTGTCGACCGCCTCGACAAGCTTGGCTTGAGTATGGGAGCTTTGACAGACACAGGGGGGCAATCCCTTTTGGACTCTGGCAAGCTTGCACACCTGACGAAGCTGGACCTGACTTACCACTTTCTTTCAGATGCAACTCAAAAGGCACTTTCCGCCAAATACCCCAATGTGGTTTTGGATGATCCGCAAGATGCCGATGAATGGGGCGGCGAGACCCATTATTACATCGCCGTATCGGAGTGACCACAAACCGCGTTATCGTTATGGGGTCAGGCCCAGGACGCAGGTTTGATGCCTTTAAAGCGGCCGCCAACCGAGCGGGATTGCACGATGTGATCCCCCTCGCCTATGGCCAAACGACACAAATGCGAACTGGCGACTGGCTGCGGTTTGAGTCTCCGGATGAAAGCGCCTCAGCTATGCGTGCGGTCCTTGACGCAGGCCAAGCTGAGGCCCACCGCCGCGGTTTCACGACGACTGAAACGACGTCTTCTGCCACCGCGCAACTTGCGTTTGGGCTTCGATCTTTTCAGGAAGACGCTTTGCAAACCGGAGTCCATGTGACTGCGTCCCCAAAAGAAATAGCGCTGTGTTACGATAAAACGCGTTGTGCGTCTCATCTGCAGGCACAAGGCATTCCTGTACCACAGGTCTTTGCACCACCACCGTCATTCGACGCGCTGCTTTTGTTGCTGCGCAAGGAAAAGCGGTTGTTTGTTAAACAACGCTTTGGGGCGGGGGCTGCGGGAACGATCGCGTTGATGGCAGGACCTAACGATCAGGTAGTGGCACACACAACCGTACTGCACGACGCCACCGGTTCACGTTTTGTGAAACGTGTAAGAAGAACCAGCAACATCCGTGAATTGCGGGCCATTTTCGATTTCCTGCGCCCTTCTGGTCTGCATGTTGAACGGTGGGTGCCCAAGGCCGGTGTCGAGGGGCGCACCTGTGATTTGCGCATCGTCGCTGTTCGCAACTCGCCACCCTTTGCCGTGCTTCGTCTCAGTCGAGGGCCAATTACCAATCTGCATCTCGATGCAGAACGCGCTGCAGCCGAGGCCTTGTTTTCCTTGATGGAGCCCGAAAAAGTCGACGCCCTTTGGAGCACAGTGCGTAAGGTGCAGGCTGCTTTTCCAGACAGCCTGACTGTCGCACCGGACATCGCGGTTACAGCAGATCTGCGCAGTCATGTCGTGCTTGAGGTCAATGCGTTTGGCGACCACATACGGCATATGACCATTGACGGGCTCACACCACAGGATTGGCAAATTCGGCAAATGATCAGAGAGAGTTCATATGCCGCTTGATGCAACGTCCTGCCTTGGCAGCCATGATGTTTTGTTTTTGACGATCGACAGCCTGCGTTATGATGTGGCCAAACAAGCGATGGCGGCGGGACGCACGCCGGTTCTGGCCCACGCTTTGGGCCATTGGGATCACCGCCACAGCCCGGCCAGCTTTACGTATGCAGCGCATCAAGCCTTTTTTGCGGGTTTTTTGCCCACCCCCGCCACACCAGAACGCGCAGGCGAACACAGGCTTTTCGCAGCACGCTTTGCCGGCAGCCAAAGCACCGGGCCAAACACGCTGGAATTTGATGCGCCCGACATTGTCACAGGCTTTGCACAGGCAAATTACCGCACGATCTGCATTGGTGGTACCGGGTTCTTTAACAAACAAACCCCACTGGGCAACACGCTTCCAAGTTTGTTCCATGAAAGTTGGTGGTCACCGGCTATGGGTGTGACGAACGCCCGTTCTCAGGACCATCAAGTCGCCAAAGCCTGCGAACGGCTTGCTGCCACTCAAGGCCCAGTGTTCCTGTTTATGAATCTCTCTGCCTGCCATGCCCCTCATCATGCCTATCTTGGTGCAGCACGGCGCGATAGCATACAAAGCCAAACAGCCGCGCTAGAGGCCCTTGATACAGCGTTGGCTGGTCTTTTTGCCTCGCTCAAAGGGTCGACACTGTTGATTGTCTGCTCTGATCATGGAGATGCTTTTGGCGAAGACGGATTTCATGGCCACCGACTGGGCCACACGACCGTGTGGGATGTCCCCTATGGCGAAGCAATCTTGCAGGGGCCTCTAAGATGACCATGCCACCAGAACTTGCTCAACCCTATCAAGGTTACGCATACGCCTATCCGCACAAATCAAGCTATCGTTCCTTCGAGCCGCCTGTGTCTTTACACGATGCATGGCGCAACGAGCCGTCACAACGGTTCTTGTATGTCCATGTCCCATTCTGCGAAATGCGCTGTGGCTTTTGTAACCTTTTCACTCTTGTGAATCCGGATGAAGACATCACCAAAGCTTATCTGACGACATTGACCCGCGAAGCAGAAACCGTTGCGCAGGCAACTGGCACCACTGAACCGCCTGTCCAAATGGCCATTGGGGGCGGCACCCCGACATGGCTTGCCCCCGGTGAACTTGATCAGCTGTTCGATCTTCTCAACCGTTGTTTTATGGTCGATCCCCGCCATTGCCCGACAGCAATCGAAACCTCACCCAAAACAGCGACAGATGATCGCCTTTTGGTTCTCAAGGACCGTGGCGTCGAACGGGTCAGCATCGGTGTTCAGTCTTTTGATGAAACCGAAGCAAAGGCCATGGGCCGTCCTCAGAAAACCACAGATGTTGAAGCCGCGCTTGATCGAATTCGCGCAATAGATTTCCGCGCACTGAACCTCGATCTGATTTATGGTGCCGCGAACCAAACGCCTGCAAGTTTTGTCGCATCAATCAAGCAAGCGATGAAATGGGAACCCGAAGAGGTGTATCTTTACCCCCTGTATGTTCGTCCGCGCACAGGGCTTGATGGCCGGGCAGAGGTTTGGGACACGCAGCGCCTGACCCTCTATCGCCATGGACGCGATACGTTGCTGTCCCAAGGCTATACACAAATCTCAATGCGCCATTTTCGCAAAGGCCCTGATCTTGGCGGCGAATATACGTGCCAAGAAGACGGCATGATCGGCCTTGGACCAGGTGCGCGGTCTTATACGCGTGATCTACACTATGCGATGGATTTTGCCGTCAGCCGGGCTGCCATCCTCGGCGTATTGCAACGTTACATCGCGAAGGATCGCAGTGATTTCAGTCGGATTGATCACGGCATCCGCCTGACTCAGATTGAAAAGATGCGCCGGTACGTGTTGAAATCCCTGTTGCATCAGGACGGGCTGAATACAGCCCGGTTTGAATATCTTTTCAACCACCGCCTAGATGACACCTTCCCTGAATTAAGCGTGCTTGCGGGTGCGGGGCTCCTGGCATCGGGGTCAGTGCTGAAATTAACGCCTGCCGGGTTGGAACGATCCGACGCGATTGGCCCTTGGTTCTATTCGTCCAACATCACCCAAAAGATGGAGGCCTTTGCACCAGCATGACAGACCCGATTACCATCCTATGGCGCGGCAGCTTGTCCAGCTGCAACTATGCATGTGGCTACTGCCCCTTCGCCAAAACGAAAGACAGCCGCGCGACATTGGACCTTGATAGGGCCTCATTGGACCGCTTTTGCGATTGGGTCGCACTGCAAAACCGCGAGGTGTCTGTCTTGTTCACTCCGTGGGGTGAGGCATTGATCAGAGACTATTATCGCAAAGCGATCGCACGCCTGTCACACCTGCCCCATGTGTCCACCGTCGCTATTCAAACGAATTTCTCGTGCAATACGCGATGGCTGGATGACTGCGATTTAGACACTGCTGCTTTCTGGGTCACCTATCATCCTACCGAAATCACCCAAGACACGTTTGTGCGCAAAATTCACACGCTCGAAAGCCGTGGTGTCCGCTACAGCGTCGGTGTCGTCGGGGACCCCAAAACACTGGACGAAATCGAACAGTTGAAAAGCGCCCTACCCGCTGAAACTTATCTGTGGGTCAACGCGATGACGGGGCGGGCTATTCGGTACTCTGCGGAACAGATCACACGATTGACGAAAATCGACCCGCTTTTCTCGCTTAACCACCGACCACACCGCAGCAAGAACCGTCCTTGTTTTGCTGGTGAAACCGTCATTTCAGTCGAAGCCGGCGGAACCGCCACGCGGTGCCATTTCATCAAAACGCCCATCGGTAATATCTATGATGCGGGGTTCGAACAGGCGCTGAAACCGCGCAATTGTTCTGCAAGCTATTGCCGGTGCCATATCGGCTATTCGCATCTCAAGGATTTAGAACTGCGCGACCTGTTCGGGAACGGATTCCTTGAACGCCGCGCACCTGTTGATGTTACCCTGCCAGAGCTTCTTCGGCGCTGACCACATCATTCCCACGTCGAAAACCGACCAAGGCATAGGCCTCGGGAATCTCTGTGATCCCTGTGCCTGTGATATCCATCCACGAACTCACCTTCAGACCTGCAGGCAGGGTCTTGATATTGGGGCAACCGTTCAAGTTCAGCCCAGCCACTTCGCCCATATTGTCCGGCAGCGTTTTTAACCCCGTGCACCCGCTAAGGTTCAAAATCCCACCAGAAATCCGCAAGCCTTCAGGCAATGTATTGATCGCGGGACAGCCGCTTAAATTCAGGAAAGTAACATTCATCTTGCTTGGCAACCGTTCCAGAGCTGTGCAACCAGACAGGTTAACGGATGGAACTGACAAGCTTTCAGGCAAATCGGTTAATTTCTTGCAATTTGACAGAGCTAACCGAGCATGAACAATCAGATCATCCGGCAACGCCGCGATTTGGCTGGCCGAACCTTGAAGTTCGTCGCATTCTATCCCCGGTTCAATGTCGGTGGTCTGACCGGCAAGACGAATACTGCGTTGATCCTTCTGCGCTTTTTGAACGACCGGGTTTTTCACTTCAGGTATAGACAGCTTAGTTTCGGTCGGACCGGACCCTGTAGATTGCATACCAACAAAAATAGTCTTCAAGCGGGATAAAAGTGACATCAAGAAACCTCCAAGTTGTACCGAGAAAGTCACAGAGTTCGAGCAAGTACAAGTGGATGCTAAAACCATTGAGTGTATTCCGGCACCATGGCAAACAAGAAACGTGGCTTTTGGATTAAAGATTGATGGCTGATACCCTCTCCGACCTCTTGACGCGCTTGTCGCAAACTCTTGACGTTGCAAGCAAAAAACTGGTCGAACGACGTCTGCTTTTTGAACTGGTGGTTCTGGGCCTCATCACCCGCGAACATGTGCTGTTCATCGGCCCCCCCGGCACCGGCAAATCGGCTGCCGTCAAGTCAGCTGCAGAGCAATTTCAGGGTCGCTATTTTGAATATCTTGTCGGACGGTTCACCGAACCCAGCGAGCTTTTTGGCGCGCTTGATCTTGCCGCGTTGAAAGACGGCGAAGTCCGTCCCGTCACACACAACATGTTGCCAGAAGCGAATATCGCTTTTCTGGACGAAATCTTCCTTGGGTCCACCGCGATCTTGAACACATTGCTGGGCGTATTGAACGAACGCCAATATCGACGCGGGACTTTTGAAAAAGACGTGCCTCTTTGGTCCTGTGTTGCGGCCTCGAATGCCCTGCCCGAAGATCCAATGTTACAGGCATTCGCCGACCGGTTCTTGCTGACGTCGTTTATTGAACCCGTCAGCGAGGAAAACTTAACAGCCCTGCTGACTGCTGGCTGGACCCAAGCCCAAGGAGAGCTTGGAACACAATCCGAAGGAACCAAAATCCCCCTTACGGCACAGGATCTTGAAACACTGACACGGGCGACGGGCCAGATTGATCTGTCAGACGTGCTGGAATCCTATGCGCATATCCTGCGCAAACTCCGCGTCAGTGGGTTGGTGTTGTCAGACCGACGTCTTGTAAAAGGGCAAAAGTTGATCGCGGCCGCCGCATTGTTGGCCGGACGGACCAAGGCCAGCCTCGCCGACTTGTGGCCCGTGGTCTACATGGTGCAGGACAAGGGCCTGCAGACGGAGGTCAAAGACCTGCTCGCGGCGGAACTTGCCAAAGGCGAAAACGCCTTGCTTGTTGAAAGCGTCGGTTACAGCAGCTTTGGCCCACAAGCCCTTGCCAATGAATTGGTGCAATATGGCCAAAAACTTCTGGAGGGAAAGCCAACACTTCCCTCCGATCCGGCGTTCGAAATGTGGCAAGTTAAGTTAGAAGCCCTTCTTATCCGCATCGACGCAGGTTTTCCTGAAGACGACCTTCCTGAAAGCCTGTCTTTGCTGAAATCTGGGCTTATCGCATCTGTTTCCCACAGCGCACCCGTCACTTCACCAGAAACTTCAGAAAGCTGATGCCTGCCTTCGCCCTGCGACCTGCCTCTTCGGAGATGCCAGTGGCAGGGCTTATCGCCCATGGGACGCAAGTGCCCACGCTTTGTGCCAAACTGTCTGGCCGCAACGATATCATGCTGGTGATGGGAGATGCCTGGTTGGCTGCGTTTTCTTTTCAGACCCACGTCAATCTGCCCTGGTTGCCAGATCAGCCCAAGTATCTTTATGCGGTGGCACCTGGACTACTGTGTCAGCACGGATACGAACCTGATATTCCAACGCCACTACTCCCTGCTCTCGTTAAAAAGCTTGCGCCACAGGGTACCTTTGCGATCACGCAAGGACCCAAGCTCTGGGATTTCAGCGCCGCCACTCCTGTCGAAGAGTGCAATCTGCAGGCCATCGTATGAACGCCGCACCCCGTCTATATGCGCGTTTTGCACCGCTGTTTGCTAAGATGGACCTTCCCTTGCGCAGCGCCCTTGAAGGCATGCTGGCCTCTTTTGCAATGGTGCCTGTTTTGACACCTGAGGATGAACGCCAAATCAATGGTGAATTCGTAGGCTTTGACGGGATCGAAAATCGAGGAAAACTGTCAAACCTCTTGGAAAGCGAATGGCTTTTGCGGGAATTGGACCCTGACGATTTTGTGCGCCGCATCGCCGAAGGCGAGGTCATGTTTCGCCGGCGCGATTTCAAAGGCACAGGGGAAAAAGACGTTCTATGCGCGGTGCTTGATTGTGGGCCATGGATGTTGGGCAATAATCGCATCATCGCACTGGCATCTCTGTTTCACCTTGCGCTGCGGGCCGACCGGATTGGCGCCCAGCTGTTATGGACTGTACCGGGCGTCACCAAAGGCTGGTCAGAAGATTTGACAGCCGACAACATCCGCATTTTTCTTGGCCGCATTGTTCAAGGTGCGATAACCCCTGCGTTTATTGATGCAGCCCTCGAAGATTTCGAAAGCGAGCCCAAAGAATGCTGGTATGTCGGGGCCGCACAATCCGAAAACCTGACCCAGCATCCAGATATCACAGGCAGCATCATCATCCAAAACCGATACGACGTTGACGACGTTGCGGTGCAAATCAACAGCCGAGGCCGTAAAACGACACTGTCCATCAGACCCACAAAGGACGACGAAACCGTGGCGGCCCTTCGCCGTCCCTTTATGCCCGAGCGCATGAAGAAGACTAAGGTTGCAAACGAAAAGGAGACCCTGACAGCCCAACCTTTCCACAAACACTGGTTAATTGATCGTTTTAACCATGCCGTTCTGATCCGCTTTCCTGAAGGCGTGCTCTGGTATCCATTCCAGCAAGAGCGTGTGCCAACTTGGATCCCTAACTCCAAAGGGAAAATCCTTCTGGGTGTACAGCCTCAAGCAAAAGGAAAGATAAGTGTCCTACTGGGACGTGGCGAGGCGGAAGCAGAGCTTTTCAGCATTGATGTATCTCAGAACCTTGCAAAAGTTATAACCCAAAAGAGCGGCTATTTCCTGACGAAGATTGGGCCTCAGCCCTCATATGCGATGGGAAATCTATTTCTTCTGTCAGATAACCAATGCTTGCTTGTCACAGAAGACGGCAATGCGTGCATCGTCGTAACGGATGGGACGTCCACACCCAACCAGAAGGATGACCGCGTCATTCTCAGCGATGGGGTCTACATGGTCGAGCAGACCAACAATGTTCTGCGG
This sequence comes from Paracoccaceae bacterium, assembly GCA_039960995.1. Lineage (GTDB taxonomy): Bacteria > Pseudomonadota > Alphaproteobacteria > Rhodobacterales > Rhodobacteraceae > JABSSA01. Next base: position 9,944 of record JBDVKF010000016.1, read on the forward strand.
GTCAGAAACTTGAAGCGTGGTACCTTGGCCCGCGTGACCTTGCCACCTGATCTTCAAGATTTATTCCAACACCCACGTAGAACGGTTTTTACACCAGACACAAAGGCAATCACATTCACCACGGACGGTGTTTGGCATACGGCTCTCATTGGTTTGGACGTCACACGTTTTGAATTGGGTGGGATGGTGCTGCTGCATCTGCATTCAACCAGCCGGGCACTGGCATGGGACGCCGCCGAAAACAGCCTTGTAAGATTTCAGCTGATCGATTCCGAAGTCAGCAATGTGAAAAGAACGGCAATAAAAACTCCCATATCTGGGGTGCCGCGTTATTGCCCACTGACCCAAACCATCTTTGCCATGAACATCGACAACACCGGCATGCCGCAATCCTTTGTCCCGGTGGAAACCACGCGTGGCTGGCAATACGCCGAAGCCTTCGACATCCCTGAAGCCATCGAAAAAGCCCAAACCCTATGGCTTTGAAACTCAAACAAGGCCCTCTGGCGAACCGTATCGATCCGCCCAAGCCAAGACGCCATTGGGTCTGGACAGATCCCGGTCAATACCACGCGGTATATTCCCAAAACGAAACTGCATTGCTGTGGCTTCTGCGCCATCCAGGTCGACTTTTACGCTTGGTGGATGGCGGGTATTGTCTGATATTCAACGATCCTGTCACGTTGGACCCGGCCAAGACTGCTGCATTGCCCCTTCGCCGTGTTGGGGCGGAAAGTTTCGTAAGTTACCAATCGGATAAAACTCCGGTTCGGGGCCTGTCAATCATCTCGCAAGGTGCGCCCAAATTGCTGAGCCTTGAAGGCGCGTCGCTTATTGACCCGATCAGCTTTTGGAATTTCGATCAGATGCCCGTCATCGAAGGCCGTCCTGTTCCGGCGTCAAAAACCACGCTTCCAAAGGTCGCAAAACCCAAGAAAGACGACGCGCCGCAGCTTAACAAGAACTTGCAGATCATTGCCAAACAAACGGAGTTCTTTGAGGATGTCAGATCAAAAGCAGCAGAAGCGGTAGATCCACGACATCGCGCCTTGGTTGGCGAAACCGGACATTTCATCGTGCGCCTGTTGGCCTCTGTCGCGCTGATCCTAATCTACATCATGGTCATCACCACGACCCTCAGCCTAGCTGGCAATATCGGTCCCCTCGGGTTTCTCCTCGCTGCGGTGTTCTTGGCATGGTATTTCGGAATTCTCGGTTCCAAGACGGTTGGCATTTTCAAAACCAATGCGACGGGTGCCCGCCAGAAAACAGGTCAACAAACAGGTCAACAAACTGGCCGGGCCAGACGGCAGAGTAGTGGGCTATTGGATACGCTGCGCGGTCTCACGCTTTGGAACACCCCCCTAGGCGATAACCTACGTCGCGAAATCCAGCGTCAACTTGACCAAGTCAACTCCATGATTGATCGGGGCGACATCGACCGTGCGTTGAAACGCGCCATGTCGCTTGCCCGCGAGGAAAGTACCAAACAGAAACGCAAAAACCGCCTGATGACAGCACCACCAAAACCACGTGGGTCGCTGGATTTTAACTATGGTCGGAACGATGACGACGTGGTGTCACTTCCCGGAAACTGGGATTTCGAAAGTCTGCGTGCAAAATACCAAAAGCTTGCCGAAGACCTGTCTGCACAAGGCGATCACAAGCGTGCGGCTTTCGTTTATGCCGAACTTCTCGACATGGTGAAACCGGCACTTGCCGAATTGGAAAAGATCAAATCCTTCGACGAAGCAGCCAAGCTTGCAACGGCGCGCAACGAAGAAGGCCCAGTGATTGCGCGCTTGTGGTTTTTGGCCGGTCAAAAGGAAATCGCCCTGCTGATCGCGCGCCGCCACAACTGCATGGATAAACTGGCGGCATTCTCGGCAAAGGACCCGGAATTCTCGGCCTTTGTGCGCATGCACTGGATCGAAGACCTGATCACCGAAGGCAACCTACCCCGTGCTGTACAAGAAAGCGCTGACAACCCACGCCTCGCCGAAACGCATCTGCGGGTTCTGGGCAAAGCCATTGGTGCCGAGCATTTACACGACCACCCTGTCCTTGAATACGCTGTGCAAAGCCTACCTTGGCCTATTGATGCCTTAAGCGTCGCGCAATCCGATCAATCTGTCGGTGGCCAAATCGCGGCGGTCGTCAACGCTGGCGTCACCCAACCCGAAGCTGGCGAAACCCGCCACGCGCTCATACGGGCCGCGAAACGCATGGGCAAAGACGACCCGCGCAAACCTGCTCTTGCAGATGCCGTGATCCGCGCATCGCTCGCCTTTGATATGGACACGCCTTTCATGCTCTCGACCAATGAATTGCGCCGCTTTGCCCAAGACCAAGGCTGCCCGGCATTGGCAGAAGATCTGCGCCAGATCCACCGCTCTGATCCGCTCAAACCCCACCAAAACATGCATATTCCGCTGCCCCAATCAGGGCATGGCACATGGACGATGGTTGCAGCTCTGCAACGGGGCGCTGCGTTGGTGGGAACGCAGTCGGGTGAAGTTGCATTGATTGATCCAAAGGGCGTCAAACGCTGGGTAGATCACCTATCAGACCTTGTGGGTATGGTTCCAATCGGTGCCGGGCGATTGGTGCTGCTGGTGCAGGGTCATGATGCGAACCGTCAACTGTCTTTGCTCGACACAGCGCATCACAGTTATCGATCGCTTGGGTCAATCAAACTTGTTGCGTGGGATCACTACGCAGGGGAAGGTGTATGGCAAATCCAAACGCCTGATGCGATTGGTGCGCTTGATCTGACCAAGCTCATTGCCGAAGAACCCCAGTTTGAAATGCTATGGTCGATTACACAAACCATTCCCGTCAAAGTCATCGCATTCCACAACAACCAATCCGGGGCCGAGTGGCTGACACAACGGCTCGAAACCCACGGACCTGGCCTCCTTGAAAAATGGAATTTGTATCAGCCCACTCTCAGATTATCCGTCATCTTGGAAAGCAAAAACACAGGTCAAGAAATGGCCAGTGTGCAGCATATCTGGCGTGGCACCCAGTTCTCACCGCTGATCTTGGCGAACGCCGCGACATCGATAAAGCATTTTCATGGCATGCAGTCCAATCTGGAACAGGAACAAATTCTTACCGCGGACATTGGGGACGATCTCATCGCTCGCGAAAGCTTTGCGGACATCACCCCCGTGCCTCATGGCGCAGCTTATGCAGAGGTAGGCGAAACAACTGGCCGAAGCATCATTAGCCTGATTAACAAAGAAACAAAGCTGCTTGCCAAAATCGAAGGCGAAGAAATCATTGCCCAATCTGCCACTCGCAACGGCAACCATCTTGTCGTTCTTACCGAAAGCGGGTTGGTGATCCTTTGCGATTTCCAGTCCTTGTCGGTTCTAGCCGTCTAGACGCGTTTGTGGTTCCAGTCATAGCCCTGCACGTTGCGCGGGGGCTTTGTTGCACAAATCGGGTGATTGCCAGTCTTCCCCTTACCTCAGACGGATTTAGCCTACAGGTTCTGTGATAGGTATGCCAAGCGCGGTATAGCGATTAAGCACAGCGATGCGGATTTGGATTTCCGCGACTTGTCTGTCGAAGTCCCGCGCCATGAGCGATTGTCCCATCAGTTTCAGACAATGCATCTTGGTTTCGACGCGGCTTCGTCGGTGGTATCCACTCCAGCGTCGCCACAAGGTACGACCCAAGTATCGTTGCGCACTAACGGCTTCGTTTCGGGCAACCGCTCCGGCGCTCGTCGGTTTCCAAGGCTTAGCATTCTTGCGCGGTGGGATCACTGCATCGGCGTTTCTCGCAGCAACGGCCTCGTGGCATTTGCGCGTAGCCAAGTTCATCAAGGATGACCAAATCGATCTTCGTGAGCATCTCAGTCATTTTCCCGGCCTTCCCAAGGGCCTTTCCTGCTCTAATGCGTTGACCGGGTTTGGCATGTTCTTGGCGCAGAGTCACGCGTTCAGCTGCTGGCAGGAACCGCGCTTGCGTCTCAACGTCATAGAGTTTCTTGATCCGTAGAACGGCTTCCCCCGCGACGGGCAGCCTGGCGTGGACCTGTCACGTTTTAGTGCCGCCCCCTGTGCTCGTTTAAGCCACCTTCCGTTCGAATGCGACGGGGCTTTTCCAGCCGAGTGCTGAGTGTCGGCGGCGCGGGTTATAAAAGCCGTTAATGTATTCGAAGATTGTCATCTCGGCCTTACGCCGTGTTTCCCACGGATGGCGCACCGACGCGTACACACTGCTGTCGAGGATCGATTGACACTCTCAGATAGCCCTAGCGATTAAGGAATGCGATGGTGGTGGGTCGTGGTCACGCAACGGACGAAGAATAACCATTTGTGATGGTTACATCGAACGGTTTGAAAGCCAGGTTGGAGGTTGACCCCGTCTGGTCGCTAAGTACCGCAGGGCAGAGCTAAAAACGTTCCAAAAATCCTCGTTTTTGACACACCCACAAACTACCTCGATTTCCGCTGTCAAAAACCCCTTCCAAAACCTAAGTAGTTCTGGAACGTTTTTGAAAGGGTCCAGCAGTGAAAATTGGCTAAGCGCTAACATCAGACATTCTCTAGTTGACGGTGACGGTCACAATCAATGTGTCACCGGGGAGCAATGGGGATTCCAACGATATTTTGTCTAGGGCGGATCGACCGGGCCTTGGACTAATGATTTGAAAGGTCGTCACCACGGAGGAGATCTGCAAACTTGAAATCAGGTTAAGATCAGAAAAGTTCGAAAGCTGTTCTTTCTCGCGCTCAAGATCAAGTTTGGTGGCCTCAAGAGCTCGTTGAACATCTCTGCGATCATTAATGATGTTCAATCGCAAAGCACTCGTAAAAGTAAAGCGTTCCCGGTTCGCTTCTGCTATTGCGCGATCAACAGAAATCTTTGCGGTTTCAATCTCTAGCACGCGCACCTTTTCGTCGGTACTGCGCTGCAAGATGGAGGCAAAGCCAGCTGATGTTTGTAGACCCCTCTCGTGCAACGACTGCGCAGCGGCCAGCTCTTCCTGTGCGCTTTCTACAATCGTCCTTTGCAGGTCCAGTCGCTGTGACGAAAGTGTGCTTTGCGCTTCTAAGTCGTCTATTTCCTTTGCCCAGATCACTTGAAGCTCTTCAGCCCTCGCGAGTGTACCGGCAAGAAATTCTTCTTCTCCCTCAATTAGCTTCGCAAGCTCCGTCTCACCCAATGCTGGCAATTGCGCGCTTTCTTGCGACGTCAGTTCGATAGTCGTTTGCCCATCCAAAAACGTACGATAGGCGGCGAGCCGAATCACTGCACGGGCCACATCAAGACTATATCTTTGAATGCGGCTTTGAGTGTCGGTCAGCAGCCGCAAGGTGCTCAGCTGATCTTGGTCAAGGGTATTGGCCCCGCCGGAAAGGCCAAGCGCTGTCGCCACCGACATTTGCGGAAGATATGGGAATTGCCCGGGTTGTCTCACCTGCCCCGCGACCACAATTGGCGCATAGTTCGCCATTGACACGTTCACAGTAGGATCAACATAAAGCTTGGCCTCAGACAACGCCTGTTCAATAGCAACTTGCGTCTCATCAAGCGTTAAGCCCGAGACATTCAATCCGCCAACGGCGGGCAAGCGGATGTCGCCGTCAAAATCAACTAGCGCCTCAAACGGAGGGGTATCGCCAGGATAGGTCAATGTCAGACTGTCACCAGCGCTCAACCTATAGGCGCTTTGAGCGCCGACCGATTGGACAAGGACCAGCTGGGCGATGGTCAGAACTAAGACCACTTTAAAATATCTAATCAAATCAACTCTTCCCTTGCTGCAATGCGGCGAAAGCCATCCCGAACATCAACAACGTAACGACAACGCAGTTTTTGTTACCAGACTTAGGCCGATTCAAATCGGGATGACTTCTTAACCTGCTAATAAATTCATCATCAGATTTGAATGTCGCTGGATTTATTAGCGCTACAATCAAAGCGGTACACAGGCACCACCAATGGCCGCTTTCAGCTAGCTTCGGTTTTCTTGCTCTTTAAGGTCGAGTTGGAAATTTAAGTCTTTGAAAGCGACGGTTTATGAAAATCGGCATTCTCACTCTTCCGCTGCATGATAACTATGGTGGCATTCTGCAATCTGCCGCTCTTTATCGCGTTTTGCAGAATATGGGACATGATCCCGTCATCCTAAGCAAGAAGTTGTGGCGCCCTGCCCATGTGCGATGGGCGGGCAAAATTTTGCGGACGTTGCCCGGACATGACATCAAGAAATCAAGGTCGATGGAGCGCGCACGCGCGCGGCATTATCCATTCTTGGACCGATTTTTGCCGCGCCGCAGCGTGCCATTATATTCAGTGGAAGCCATGCAGTCTTATGTGCAGAGCGCACGCCTTGATGCGGTGGTCGTCGGCAGTGATCAGGTTTGGCGGCCGAGCTACATGGGTGATGCGGACACCTCGAGTTACTTCCTTGGATTTCCCGGCTCATTTCGCAAAGTAGCTTATGCTGCATCCTTCGGCAAAAGTGTGTGGCCGCAGGATGATCGCCTTTCATCCGTCAAAAGAATGCTTGCGGATTTTGACGACGTGTCTCTGCGTGAAATGTCTGGCGTGGAACTGTGTAGAGATGTCTTGGGGCGACAAGACTGTCAGATGGCGACCGATCCAACCTTATTGGTACCGACGGAGTTTTTCAGCGAAGCAATGGAAGGCAGCCCATCATGTTCAAGCAGAGTCTTGAACTATGTGTTGGATGATAGCCCCGACGTTCAGGCGGTGGTTGATAAGGTACTGGAGTATAGTGGCAAACAGGATGGGCTAAAGAAAGTATCACTGGATGACGGTGGTGAAACACTGGATACTCCGGCTTGGCTCAGCGCTTTTCATGATGCCGAAATGGTGGTGACGGATTCCTTTCACGGCACGATTTTTTCTATTCTTTTCAAAAAGCCATTCGTTTGTGTCGGCAATGTTGAACGCGGTCTAGATCGGTTCGAATCGCTTCTTGGGCTCTTGGGTTTGGAAGACCGCCTCGTCACAAGTGCGGATGATGCCCAAGTCATCAAACAGCCTATAGATTTTGAACGTGTTGATCATACTTTGGCACGTCTTCGAGCCAATTCGATGGAGTTCTTAGAAACCGCACTGTCCCCAGTTGAGCAAATCGCCAAAGCGTCATGAATTGTCCTGATAAAGTGCTCCATTTCCAAATTTCTTTTTCGATAGTTAACCGCAAACATCAAATGCCTGGATTGCTCCAAAACAGAACTAGCAGGCAGAGCTGCCGCACTAGCTTTGAACACCTCAGCGGTGAAGTGGTATCGCCGTGAAGCAGACGAATGATCGGAATGAGGACGGGCTTGTCGACCTTGGTGACCTGCTGAGCAGTATATGGTCAGATGCCTGGATTTTAGTTCTGATAACAGCCGTTTTCGTCACTGCCGGTATCTACAAGGCGCAAACGACGACACCGACATATTGGGCTCAAGCTACGATTATGTTGGATGCAAGCGAGGTGCGATTGTCGGCCAGCGAAACCGCCGCACCGCGTATTGAAGTTAACGAAGCTGTGGTGGCCAACGAAGTGTCCGTTTTGGGCTCAAACCTTATGATTGAAGAGCTGGTAGACGCTCTATCCATTGATGAAATCCCCGAATTTTCACAGCGAACGGTGTCTGGCAGCCCAATTGCAAAGCTCCAATCTGCTCTTTTAGGCAAGCAATCCAATGAACCTGACGTACAGATGCGCACACGTGAACAAGTGATTGACCAGTTGCAAGGCAGTCTTAGCATTCGTCAAATTGGGATCTCTCACGGCATTCGGATCGGCTTTGTCTCGCAGTCCAGTGTCCTTGCCGCCGACGTTCCAAATACACTTGCTAACCTCTACATTGTCCGACGTTTTCGAGAGAGCCTTACACAAACCAAACGTGCGTCAAGCTTATTGGCGGAACAGACTGCAACATGGCGGGACAAAGTGGCCTCACTAGAGGCCGATCTCGTCGAAGGACGCAGCGACTTCGCAGAAATGGAACACAGTAATCGCGCCTTGTCTGAGCAAGTGCTTCTGAGCGTTGCGGATGAATTGAGCAAGGTAAGAGCCGAAAGGGTCGCGTTGGAAGCTCGTTTGGATTCGTTGCGCGCATTGCGCGATATCGGCGAAACCGAACGGCTCACTGGCGTGATACAATCTATTGAGATTGACCGCATCAAAGAGTCTTTGGCAGCAGTCAAAATTCTTTTGCGCGAAAAAGCCGCTACACTTGGTTCGGAAAACGCGGAAAGCAAAGCGGTTATCGACCAGAGAGAGGCAATTGATGGCCTGCTTCTAGAAGAAGTTGAAAGATATCTGACAGCTCTGGGAGATGATCTTGCGATCCGGTTGGCCCATGAGGATGCATTGGGAATTCAATTGCGTTTAGCGACTCAAGCGAATGTGCAACTTGAAAAGGCCAGCGTCGAACTTGATCAGTTAGAGTTGGAAGCTGTCGCAGCACGCGGAGTTTATGAAGGGCTGCTGCAACGCCTCAATGAAACACGCGCAGAAGAAGCTTTTGGTCGGAGTGGCGTTCGTTTGATCGAACAAGCCGACGTACCGCTTGCCCATGCGGCGCCAAAGAAAACCTTGATTGCACTCGCCAGCTTGATCGCTGGGCTTTTTGTCGGCTTGATTGTCATTGTCGCTCGCCAGTTTCTAAGCAATCGGGTCAGATCTATACGCGAAATAGAAAGTCTATCGGGACATCCTGTCCTTGCTGTACTGCCGCGCGTGCGTCTGACGGCGTCGATGCTAAAGGGAAACAAGGCAAACCCCTTTGGCGGTAAAGTGAGCGAGGAGTTTCGTCGACTGCGTAATGCAGTCTTATCGTCTCCAGGCAAAAACGGAGGCGCGACCATCTGCCTTGTCACCTCAACTGCCAAGCGTGATGGTAAGTCTCTGGTTTGTCAGGAATTGGCCAAATTCTGCGTTCTGTCTGACAAAAGGGTTCTTTTGATCGATGCAAATTTCCGTGAAGAGGGATATTGGTCGGCGTTTAGTTCTGGCAGCGCAGGATTGGCAGAGGCGCTTGAGTCGCCTGACCAAGTTCTAGATCTGGTTATCCAACCGGACGGCACAAGCTTCAGCCTTCTGTCTGCAGGGCAAGGTCGTGACCGGGCGATCGATGTCTTAACCACTGAAAGCTTCGAACCAGTGATCCGAAAGCTGCGACCAGAGTTTGACATTATTCTTGTGGATGCTCCGAAGTTAGCTGGGATCGCAGATGTTGCAATCTTCGGGCGGCACACGGACGTTAGCGTGGTGGTTATGGACGTAAAACGCACATCCCGCCGTGCCCTGCAGGCCAATATATCCACTTTGGCGGACTTAAAGTCCACGATCCTCGGGGTAGTCGCCAGTCGGGTCACATCTCAGCGCCGTGACCTTACAAATTATGGATGAGCGATTGCGAAAACCGGCCCTTGCGCTTTGCATTGGGATTACCGCTGGGAGGGGCTCACGCTCAAGACGCTCCGCAACAGGGTTTGCGCATGACCTTTGAGGACACTTTTGATCAACTGAGTGTAAGTAGCCACTGCGGAACTGGCGCGACTTGGTTCAATCGGACGCCATGGAACGGTGACTTTGGACAGGCCGCTTTTTCTGGATCGATCAACAATAACAGTTTCAGTACAGAAAACGGTATTCTCACCATTGCGCTTCGCAAGAGTGCACAAGGCAAATGGACCTCGGGGCTATTGTCATCCTTATGTTCAGATGGCAGCGGGTTCGCTCAGCAATACGGTTACTTTAAAATGCGGGCCCAGTTTCCAACTGGCGAAGGGGTTTGGCCTGCCTTTTGGCTGATTGGTGCAGAACGTTTGTTGCCCAAATCTGAAGTAACTGCTGAAATTGACATTGTGGAACACTATGGCGCGCTACCCCAATTTTACTCGTCCAAGTGGCATATCTGGCATCGCGACGGGTCAGGTCAACACGAAACCGATTACCAAAGACGCCCTGTTGAAACCGGCTCGCTCAGCGAGGGGTTTCACACCTATGGCGTCCGGGTCGATGCAGAACAAACAACTTTCTTTTTCAATGGGGAAGCGCATTGGTCAGTACCGACCCCAACTGCCCATCATCAACCTATGATGGTGCTGGCAAACCTTGGGCTTGGCGGCGGATGGCCTGTTGGCGGCACCGCCAACAACGCCGAGATGAAAATTGACTACATCCGCGTCTACACCCTTGAATGATTGCCTTTGCCTATCCTTTTCAAACTAAGACGGAAATAAAATGACTAAAATCGTTGTATTCGCCGTACGCTATAGCGCCAATCTTGGCGATGGCATCATTTCTGACTGCATTGAACATACAATCAAGGAAGTGCAGCCAGACGCCCAAGTTCTTCATATTGATCTGGCCGGTCGTGATCAATTTCGACAGGTGATTTTTAAGAACCGCAATCTCGCCTTGAAAGTTCTTCCGCGCCTACCAAGGTGGCTGCGTCAACAAATCATGCAATTCGTTCTCGGGCGCAAACTGCGAAACCTTGCCCCTGTTTGGAGCGAGACGTTGAAAGACGCCGATCTTGCTATCATAGGCGGTGGACAGCTGTTTTCAGATGCGGATCTGAACTTCCCAATAAAGATCGCCCTAGTGGCAGAGCTTTGCAACACCTTGAACGTGCCGATGGCAATCTATGGTGTTGGTGCAGCAATGGGCTGGACGGCCAAAGGCAGGGAATTGTTCAACCGGCTGGTCTCTCAAAATCTTGTTCACGTCGCCGTTCGGGACGAGAACTCCCAACGGGCATTAAACTCGCAAATGCCAAAGCTAACCACACCGATCGACGTCATCCCGGATCCTGCGGTTATCGCCCAAAGCTGCTTTGGGGTCGCACCATCTGACATTGCCGAGATGGCGGCAGACCGCGTCGGGATATGCATTACGGCCGATGAGGTTCTGAACTATCACGCGGATACGACTGTGGCGGGCCAAGGTCGTGTTCATGATCTTTTCAAAGACCTTATTCTTGAGCTTGTCGCGCGAGGAAGAACCGCTTCCGTCTTCACAAATGGCGCTCAAGAAGATGAAGAAACGCTAATGCAGATCTGCGCTGAACCGGAAGTTGCCCCACTTTTGGCTGAAGGACACCTGGTGCGCATTGCCCCGTTTGAAACCCCAACAGATTTGGCGCTGGCCATTTCTGCGCATGAAGTGATCGTGGGCCATCGTTTGCATGCCAACATCGTCGCTTATGCCAACAAGCTTCCATCTGTTGGGCTTGGTTGGGACCGTAAGGTCCAAAGTTTTTTCGAAATGACAAACCGCCAAAATCATTGCTCAACGGACGGTGCGCTAACTGCGGCAAAGTTATGTAACCAAATAGATGCCGCTGTAGGGGACCCTATAGACCCTAGCTTTCACCAAAGAACATGTGATCAAGCCGTGGAGGGTATGACAAGGCTCTTGGCAAACGTCAGCGCTCCTACAGCCCATGTAGTTAAGGAAGGTCAATGGCAGAGACTACCCGATAGGTTGAATTATTGCACACTTTTTGCGCGTTGGTTCCTATAATGCGGCGCTTGCTTCGTTCGCTTACTCAAAAACTGATAAATTTATAGTAATTCAGATTTTTCAATTCGAAAGCTCCCGAAATTAGTCATACTAGGTTTAGGGAGACATTTTAGTCATCCGATTCATTTCGGATAGCTTATCATAGCGAGAGTTGCCTGTGTCACTTAGACCCGCTTACCAAAACATAGTTTCGCGCCCGCTTAGACCCATTGGTGGCGTCAGAAAGCGTACATTTGATATCCTGTTTTCTATTTTTGGGCTTCTAGCTTTCGCCCCCATCTTTGTGATGGTGATCATTGCACAAAAGCTCTTTACGAAGGGTCCAATTTTCTTTTCCCATCAGAGGATTGGTGCGGGAGGTCAAACGTTCGGTTGCCTCAAATTCCGCACCATGGTTGTTGACGCTGAAGACCGGCTTGAAGCCTTGCTAGAAGCAGATCCAATTGCCAAAGCCGAATTTGAACGCGATTGCAAGTTAAAGAACGATCCGCGAATTATCCCAATCGTGGGAAGTTTTCTGCGCAAATCAAGTTTGGATGAAATTCCGCAGTTCTTGAATGTGTTGATGGGCGATATGACGATTGTCGGACCACGGCCAGTGACAGAACGTGAACTCAATCTCTATGGCAATTCCAAAAACATTTATACGTCGATCCGCCCTGGTATCACCGGACTTTGGCAAGTTTCAGGTCGAAACGACACCTCGTTCGAAGAACGCGTGGCATTCGACAGAATCTACATTTCAACCTGGAGTATTCTTCAAGACCTAAGGATCATCTTGCGAACCGTGGTCGTCATGGTGAACAGAGACGGTGCTTACTAACGCAATGACAGCACTATTTGTGGTGCGCTTGTGTAGAAACTGACTTCGCGTTGTCCTGCACTTTTGGGTTGCCGAAACGGGACAACAGATACTGCAACAGAGTGATCACTGGCGCTGTCAGGAAAAAGACCGCAACAACCCACCACGAAAACCGTCCAAGAGCAACGTAACAAATGACAGATACAGCTAACGCTATGATTGGGGTGAAGATCAGTGTTTTATTCATATGAGAAACAGTTCCCTTACGGTGATGAGGTTGTTAGCACTTATTTTATCTCTATGTCAAAATTGCGCCTTAGATCGCGGGAAAATCTAACGATTAAGCCCATGCTTCCGACTTCTTTTTTGCATGTCTCAATTGAAGTGTGGTTAACACTTCAGTCGTTCTTGGTGGCACGGTGCACAAAATGCGCGTAGCTTTTGTTCACTATTGGTTGGTTAACATGCGCGGCGGCGAATACGTGCTGGAACAACTGTCCGATCTGTTCCCGCAGGCCGACATTTTCACCCACGTAGTCGACCGTTCAAAAATTTCGGAAAAGCTTGCCCATCACCAGATTATCGAGACGTCCATCGCAAAGCTTCCAGCGGCCAAGAAGCACTACCAAAAGTACCTAATGTTCATGCCCAAAGCTCTAGAAGAGCTGGACCTGCGTGAATATGACCTTGTGATTTCCAGCGAAAGCGGCCCCGCCAAAGGCATCGTTACGCGACCTGATGCGACACATATCTGCTATGTTCACTCGCCGATGCGCTATATCTGGGATCTTTATCCTGAATACCGGAATGGCCTGACCTTTCCTACCAAACAGGTGTTTAGCGCCACTGCGCACAAACTTCGGCAATGGGACTATACCTCTGCCCAGCGTGTCGACCACGTCATTGCAAACTCAAAATTCGTCGCGCAACGGGTTAATAAGTTTTGGAACCGTACCGCCGAGATTCTCAATCCTCCCGTCGATCTGTCGCGCTTTACCCCCAATAGCGCGCCTGACGACTTCTATCTGTTTGTCTCTGAACTCGTGCCCTACAAACGTGCCGATCTCGCCCTTGAAGCTTTCCGTGAACTGGGAGCGAAACTGCGCATCGTTGGGTCCGGTTCTGAATTGAAACACCTTCAGGCAGACGCCCCTGACAATGTCGAATTTCTAGGGCGCGTCTCAAACGAAGAACTCAACAGCCTTTACGCCAATTGTCGTGCACTGATTTTCCCCGGCGAAGAGGATTTTGGCATTGTGCCACTTGAAGCGATGGCAAGTGGCCGCCCCGTGATTGCTTATGGAAAAGGCGGAATCCTTGACACGGTCATTCCTGGCAAGACAGGCCTATTCTTCCACGACCAAACCAAATCGGCCCTCATCGCAGCAATTAAACAGTTTGAGGCAGCTTCCCCCGATCATTTTGACCCCGTCGAAATCGCAAAACATGTGCAAGATTTTAGTCCGGAATCCTTCCGCGAGAAACTGCGCACGATCATTGAAAGGGAAGCAAACCTGCCTAGGACAAACGATCCAATGCAGGTCGTTCCGGTGCCAAAGGCAAGTTAATCGTGATGACGGAATCAAAAGCAACTTTGCACCCAACAGCAGGATAACACCATGCAAGTTTATCCCATGGGTCTTGTCGTCATGCTGGTCTGGCTTGGCCTTGCCCTGCGACATCGAGACCTTGGCGTTGCACTGGTCGGGGCATTGATCCCTTTTGGGATGCTAAATGTCTTCCGGCTGGGTGGCTTTTCCTTCATCGCCGATGATTTCTGCGCCGCCGCCAGCTTTGGGCTTTTGGCCATTTTTTTTCTGGCTCGGCGCCCTACTTTTGTGAAAATCCCGATTTCTGGTATCTTTCTGATCTTTCTGGCAATTTATGGCGGCTTTGCATCGGTTTTCTTGATACGCTTGTTTGCGGGCAGCGTGGACGTCTTCGCATTCAACAGGCTTTATGACGGCGCGCGCGTTAGCACCCAGTTTTCCGGCACAGTCTTTCCTCTGTCTCCAGGTTCTGCAAATATTTCGCAATATGCCTACCTGCTTTTGGACATTGGCTTTTTTTTCGTCGCCTTTGCTGTCGGCAAATCGCGTGGTCCTGGTTTTCTTGCGAATGGGCTACGCGTGGGTGCTTCAATAAATATCTTCTTAGGCCTTGTAGAACTTGCCGGAGGAGGCTCAGTTTTAAGTGTTTTCAAAACCGCCGAATATGCCCTTTTGGACGATCACAGTGTCGGCGGCTTTTCCCGGTTAACCGGTGGGTTTGCAGAAGCCTCTGCCTATGGTGCAGTCAGCGCAGCGTTAGGCGCGTTTTTTTTAACACATGGTCTGATCGCCCAAAACGCGAAGGACATTTGCATTGGTTTAGGCAGCCTCGCAATGGCTATGCTTGCCTTGTCGAGCAGCGCAATCATTGGAGTTGCCGCAACATTTCTGTTCCTTGGGATATGGGCTGTGCCGCGCGCTACTTTGCGTTTTTCTCCAAGACTACTTTACACGGGGGTGTTGCTTTCCCTCGTGGTTGGAATGATCGCGTCAATGGGATTGATGACAGCTTTAGCTGACCCCAATAGCCCCCTTGCAGAAATTGCGGATCGTTTGATTTTTTCAAAATCTGAATCCCGTTCGGGCCTGGAACGCGCTGCGATGGCCCGAAACGGGCTTGATGTGTTTGAGGCGACATATGGTCTTGGTGCAGGGCTGGGATCGGTCATGGCCAATGGTCGAATCTCCGCTATTCTGGCTTCGGTTGGCGTCCCAGGAATGGTGTTGATTGTTGCATTTTACGTTCTGTGCTTTGTACGCCCTGCCCGCATAAATTCCCAAGATAAACTCGCACTGCGTCGAGCAAGCCAATGCTTTTGTTTTGTTGTGGTCTTAATCGCCATTGCCAGCAGTTTTTCTGTCAGTCCCGGACTGTCCACAATGTATGTAGCGGCTATTTCGCTGAGCGCTTGCAATGCTGTTCAAAGACTGCAGCTCCGCACAAAGCCAAAATCCGCTATTGGACAAATCCATGCCATCTGAACGTATCGTCATGATCAACGACACATCGGTCGGGCGAGGCGGCGCAACTGGTCTGGCGGTTCTGGCCGCCAAAGAGCTAGTCAACCGCGGGCGTGATGTTACCTTCCTGGTCGGCGACGCAGGCGAGAATTCCGACCTAAACGGAAGCGGTGTAAACCTTTGGGGTGCAGGTGGCTGCCACATCACAAAACAAGGCGCCGCCCATGCCCTGATCAACGGGCTCTATAACAAATCCGGTCTTTCCGCATTGGCCGATTGGATTGAACAAAATGATCGTCCTGACACCGTTTACCACGTCCACGGCTGGTCCAAGATTTGGTCGCCTGGCTTGTTCCGCGCGTTAAGGCCGGTTCAGGTTCGCCTGGTTATTCACGCACATGACTTCTTCCTTGCCTGCCCAAACGGGGCCTTCTGGCACTATGACAAGAGGGAAACCTGCGAACTTAGACCGCTTGGCGTGCGCTGCCTAAAGGCGGGCTGTGATCGACGCTCAAAAGCGCAAGGGCTTTGGCGCGCTGCGCGCACTGGCCTATTACGCCAATTCCTTTCCCCACAAGATATTTCGCCAAATATCTTGCTGATCCATCCCGCGATGAAAACCGGTTTTGGCACAAGCGGTTACGCTGACGAGCGGCTCAAGGTTGTTCGCAATCCTGTCGTTCCCTTTTGCGCCATGCCTATTTCCGCCAGCAAGAACAAAAAGATTGCCTTTGTTGGGCGGCTCAATCCGGAAAAAGGCGCGCTCGTGCTGGCGAAGGCCTGCCAAAAAGCAAACATTCCCCTCATGGTCTTGGGCGAAGGACCAGAGGAAAGCGCCGTGGCCCAAACCGGAGCTGAGATGTATGGATGGTGTGATCGCGATACCATTGCCAAGCTTCTAAAGGACGCGCGTCTACTGGTCATGCCCTCGCAATACCCGGAACCCTTCGGCTTGGTCGCGGTGGAGGCTTTGGGCTCAGGCCTTCCCGTCGTCGTGCCGGACACTGCCCTTCTTGCTCATGAAATTACTTCTAGTGGTGCAGGCGCTAGTGTGGATTGCACCGATGAAACCGCCCTTGCCGAAACGCTGGGCCGACTGTCTAGAAACGATCAATCCATTGTTGAAATGAGCCAACAAGCCCTAGTCATCGCCCCTGAATTGGGTCTTTCGCTATCCGCGTGGTTGGATGAATTAGAAGCCAGTTACGCGTTCACTCTACGCGCGAGTCAGGAGGCAACCAGATGACCAACATTTCCCACTTTATCGCTAGTCTCACTTTGGTTTTTTACAATGTTGCTCACGTCGGTCAAAACCCAATCAAACGCCCATTAACTAAGCAGAGAGGGCAGAAAAATCAGACCTCAATCCTCTGACTATTGCATAAATCCTCCACAACCTGACATTGAATTTAGTGTTCCGGCAAATTGTCTAGTACCTGTTTCACAAATTTTAAGCGCAAAATGAGTTCATCAAGAATTGCAAAGAACACAGCGGCGCTTTTTGCCCGTCAGTTGGTCGTCGTTGCGATCAACTTATACACCATCCGAGTCCTTTTGGATGTGCTCGGTGTGGAAGATTTCGCGCTTTACAACGTGGTCTTGAATGTCGCGCTTTTAGCCTCCTTTCTGACCGCTGCTCTGACGATGATCGTTCAGCGGTATTTCTCTTTCGCTATTGGGGAAACTGCTGCCACCAGCACGTTAAAAGGATCAGAGGCGTTAAATCGTGTCCATGACACCAGCTTGATCTTTTGTGCGCTCGCGATTGTTCTGGCGGTTATCGGTCTCGAAATGGCGGGCACATGGTTCATCTCAAACCATTTGGTCGTGGCAGAGGCCCGCCAATCAGCCGTCGGCATCTTGTTCCAATTGCTGATCTTTTACTTCGTTGCAAACACGTTGGTCTCTTTCTACTCTGCCATTGTTCTGGCCAAAGAAGACATGCACGTCTTTGCCATAGTCTCGGTCACAAATGCGGTCCTGCGGCTGGCCGCTGCCGCCTCTGCCAGCGTACTTGGTCCTGACCGGCTAATCACCTACGGTGCCTTGTTCTGCGCAACTGCTGTCCTAACTTTTGCGCTTTATTACCTCTGGTGCGTTCGAAAGTATCAAGAATGCCGACCAAGGACTCCGAAACTGGATGTTGCAACGCTTAAAGATATGCTCAGCTTCTCCGGCTGGACGATTTTTGGCCAACTCACTACGGTTTGTCGTGGCCAAGCGGTCACGATCCTGATCAACCAGTCCTTCAATCCCGCAACGGTCGCCGCACGCGCACTGGCCGTTTCCGTGGCCGCGCAGGTTTTGACGTTTTCCAACAACTTCACAATGGCGCTCCACCCGCCCATCATTAAAGCACACGCCGCCGCCCAAAAAGAGCGGTTGTTTGAACTGATCTTTACAGGTTCAAAAATCACCTTCTTTCTGGTCTGGATGGCGACCCTCCCCCTCGTTGCGCTGATGCCTAGGATTTTGTCCATCTGGCTGGGCGATTTCCCAGAAGACACCGTCGTCTTCACCCGCTTGGCCCTGATCGAAAACGCAATCATGGCAATCAGTTTTCCGCTGATGACAGCCGTGCGCGCCACGGGCCAGGTCCGCACTTATGAACTAGCCTTGGGCAGCTTGCAGGTTCTTGTGCTTGTGCTGTCCTACACCGCAATCAAACTTGGCTATTCTGCCGTTTCGGTCTATGTAGTCGCAATTGTTGTGAATCTGATCATGTTCGCAGTTCGTTTGATCATCGTGCGCGGGCTGACGCAACTTTCGATCGTCAGCTACGCCAAGATCGTGATGGTCCCGGTCATTTTGGTCGTGGGCACAACCTCGGTAATGGCCACAGCAATCCTTAAACTATCGGCTGGATACATTCACTCCTCTGCTGTTTCGATCATCGTTGTTCTGGCGATCCTCGGACTGCCCTTGGTGGTCATTGTGGCCTTGGGACTGTCAGCTACAGATCGGCAAGCTCTTTTCGGAATGATCCAACGTAAATTCTCTAAACGGAAGGTCGCGCAATGAAGATACTTGCTCTTGGCTCAACCGGGGCGATCGGCAGCCAGCTTGTCTCAATTCTCGCCAAAGACCCCTCGCATGAGATTTACATCACCTCCCGCAGCCCCCGCCAAGATCAAGGTGTCGTTCGCTACTTTCAAGGCAATGCGCTGAACCAAACATTTCTAAACAACATTTTGCAGCAACATTGGGACGTAATCGTAGACTTCATGGTCTATGACACACCCACCTTCGAATCCCGTATCGCAGCACTTTTGTCGGCCACCGAGCAATACATCTTCATTAGTTCTGCCCGCGTCTTTGCCAATTCAGACAAGCCCATCACCGAAAAATCTTCTCAGCTGCTTGATGTGTCTGATGATGAGGATTTTCTTGCCAGCGATGAATATGCGCTGACCAAAGCCCGCCAGGAAGAACTGCTAACCAGCTCTAGTCGCAACAATTGGACGATCGTTCGCCCGTATATCACCTTCGGCAAAGGTCGGCTGCAATTGGGGACGCTGGAAAAAGAAAGCTGGCTCTACCGCGCCATTCAAGGTCGCAGCATCGTGTTCTGCCAAGACCTGATGGACAAGCGCACCACCTTAACCGACGGCGCTATCGTCGCCGATATGATCGCCAACCTGATTGGCCAGCCAAAGGCCATTGGCGAAGATTTCAACCTAACCGGCCCAGATACTACCCATTGGGGCGCTGTTGTGGATCTTTACTGCAACGGTCTTGAACACTATTTGGGCCAAAGGCCCAAGCTTGTTTTGCAAGACCTTAAGACCTTCTGCGACGGCGCACCTTCGATCGCACAAGTCAAATATGATCGTATATTCCATCGGGAATTCGATCCTTCCAAGATCGGACAATTCGTTGAATTACATGGTCTTGAACCAGCGCTCGGCTCCCTTCGGTATTGGCTCGATGACCAACTGCAAAATGGAACCTTTCTACCTCTCAGCCCCACCCACGAAGCATTGCGCGACCGTGCAAGCAATGAACGTGGGCCGCTTGGCGACTATGCCACGTTCAAACAGCGGATAAAATATCTCGCCTATCGACATGTCCCCTTAAACACACTCAGATGCATGAGGAAAGTATAGTGGCCTACACCGATGAAAAGACAACCCAGATTGTCATCTTCCTGCTCAAGTCACATGGCATCAAACACGTTATTGCCTCACCCGGGACGACGAATATGGCATTCGTGGGCAGCGTACAGCGTGACCCCCACTTTGTCGTGCATTCCTCAGTTGATGAAAGATCCGCCGCTTACATGGCCTGCGGTCTTGCAGCGCAAACCGGTGAACCTGTCGTGCTCAGCTGTACCGGTGCTACTGCATCGCGCAATTATCTTCCCGGCCTGACGGAAGCTTTCTATCGCAAACTGCCTGTCATCGCGCTGACGTCGATGCAGGGGCGCGAAAGGGCGGGCCACCACATTGCCCAAGTGATTGACCGCAGCGCGCTTCCCAAAGACGCAGCCAAGCTAAGCGTCGATCTTCCTGTCGGCAAAGATGCTGAGGACACTTGGGAAGCGGAAATGAAAGTGAACCAAGCGATCCTCGAAACCCGACGCGGAGGCGGTGCTCCGGTACATATCAATTTGCCTACTACCTATAGCCAAGATTTCACAGTCGCTAAACTGCCAAACTATCGCAAGATTGACCGTTGGTTCGGGTCCGAAGAGCTTCCTAAATTGGAGGGTAAGATCGCCGTTTTCGTTGGTGCCCATAAGCCTTGGACTCCAAAGGAAACCCAAGCACTTGATCGCTTCTGTGACAGCCATGATGCAGTTGTTTTGTGCGATCATACCAGCGGGTATGACGGGAAATATCGTATTCAAGGCGCGCTTCTTGGCGCGCAAGAAGGTCAGAACCGCAAGGACCTGAAGGCCGACGTTACCATTCATATTGGTGAAATCACTGGCGATTACCAAAGTGAACCTCTGATCGGAAAAGAAGTTTGGCGCGTCAGTCCAGATGGCGAAGTGCGCGACACCTTCCGCAGATTACGCCACGTGTTCGAAATGTCAGAAGCAGACTTTTTCACTCGCTACACCGAAGAAGACACTCAAAGCGCGCCCTTCTATGACCTGCTTAGATCTAGGTTGGTGGAGGCGCGCAGCAAAATTTCCGAAATGCCATTCTCTAACCTTTGGATGGCGTCGCAGTTTTCCAAAAGCGTCCCAAACGATGCGGTCATGCACTTTGCCATCCTCAATAGCCTTCGAGCGTGGAACTTCTTTGACCTGTCTAAGGGCGTGCACACCATGTCCAACGTCGGTGGCTTTGGGATCGACGGCTGCATGTCATCGCTGATTGGCGCTTCTTTGGCCGATCCCGACAAGATCTTTTACCTCGTCACTGGCGACTTAGCGTTCTTTTATGACTTGAACGCCTTGGGGAACCGGCAGCTTGGTGCGAATGTGCGCATTCTTCTGGTTAACAACGGACGCGGAACCGAATTTACCCAACACGGTCATCTTGGCGCGCAGTTCGGTCCCGATGCAGCCACTTTCATTGCCGCTGAAGGCCACTTCGGTCCAAAGTCCCGTGCCCTTGCAAAAGGTTACGCTGAAGCCTTGGGGTTGGAATACATGGGCGTCACTGGAAAGGCAGAATGCACCACTGCTGCCCAAAGCTTTTTTGATCCCATGCCGCGTGACTGTCCAATGCTGTTAGAAGCCTTCGTTGATGCTGACGATGAAAGTGATGCATTGCGCATGATCAAAAATCTATACCCTGCGCCACGCAACACCGTGCGAAAAGCAGCAAAAGACCTGCTTGGCCCGCAAAAGATCAAAGCCATTCGCAAGGTCATCAAGGCTTAGCTGCTGGGAAATTGGAACGACATAACAACCTAGGACTTAGAACGTGGAACGAGAAGAGACAAAGGTATCACCGCCAACAATCGTTGTTGGGTTTGCCACAACAGGGCGCGCCGAAGTCCTTAACCAAACTATTGATCATCTTGCTAAGCAGACCCTACAACCGGATCGGATCGTTGTCAGTGCAATTACCAAAGCCGACTTTGCCGGTGCATTATCCGTTGACGTTCCGATCGAAAAAATAACGACTGGAAAAGGTCTGACACAACAACGAAACCGAATTCTTGAGACTCTAAAGCGGGATGAAATCGTTGTTTTCTTCGATGACGATTTCGTTCCCTGCGATGACTATCTCGAACGGGTCGCCGCTGTTTATCAAGACAATCCGGAAACTGTGATGGTCACAGGCACTGTATTGGCCGATGGCATTTTGGGCCTAGGTCTAACGTTTGACGACGCGGTTAAGATCGTCACGGAAAGCGATGCACCAAGTGCGCAAACCCTGACCGAAGTTTACAATGGTTATGGCTGCAACATGGCGTTTCGAGGCGACGTCGTTGTGGATCAGAATATTCGTTTTGACGAAAACCTGCCGCTCTACTCATGGCTCGAAGATGTCGATTTCAGTCGCCTGCTTGCGCCTATGGGGCGGTTGGTAATAGCCTCCGACGTGCGGGGCGTTCATCTTGGCGTTAAATCCGGCCGGACTTCTGGTGTTCACTTGGGCTATTCGCAAATCGTGAACCCCTATTACCTAATCCGCAAAGGCACGATGTCTGCAAAGTTCGGCACGCGCCTTGCCCTCCGCAATCTCGCGGCGAATTGCGCCAAGTCCTTCGCACCTGAGCCGCACATTGATCGCCTTGGCCGCGTGCGTGGGAACTTGCGAGGGTTAAAAGACATTGTGCTTGGCAAAGCAGACCCCCGAAAAATCACCGATTTCTAGTCGGTTTGGTAGCCTAGTAAGGACATTTTGCGATGAACTCGGACAAAAAACGTTTCCTACTGGTGACACGCATAGGGCGAAAAAGCCTCCACCAACGTTGGATAGGAACTCCCGAAACCCGCCAATTCGATGTTTTTCTTAGTGCCTATACCCCAAAAGCCGAAACCGTTGACCAGAGCGGCGTTAGAAACGAATTGCGCCCGGGTTTTAAGGTCGAAGGATACAGTGGGTTCTTAAACGAACATCGCGCATTGTGGAAAGACTACGACTACATCTGTTTTTGGGACGAAGACCTTGAAACGGACACGGAAACGCTCAACCAAATGTTCGCGATCTGCGCCGCGGGGCACTTCAAAATCGCCCAACCCGCTTTGACTCACGACAGTCATTTTACGTATGCAGGCCTTTTGCAGCAAAGAGCGTTTCGCTATCGTCATGTGAACTACATCGAAATGATGTGCCCTGTCTTTCGTACAGATACCCTGCCCGCGATAGAACCGCTTTACCATGCCGGCTTCGAAAGCGGTATTGATCTGATCTGGTGCAATCTCCTGTTCGAAACGACCAACGATTTCGCAGTTATTGACGCAACTCCGGTGCGTCACACCGAACCCGTCGGCGACTGCAAAGGCGACAATGGTTTCACCGAAGAAGACAGTTATGAATCTCACATCTACCAGATGCTGGATCAATACGATCTGCCCTGGTTGGCCTGTACCCCCTATTCAGGTGTTCGTAAAAATGGTCAGGTGATCTCGTCCCGCATTCAGTTGTTTTTGTCAGCCCTTAACACCTTTGGCGCCGTCGCGGGTCAACGCCCGCTTTGGCCTCGGGTTAGGTTCGTTCTGGTGCATCTCAAACACATATCCCAAGCGCCAGCCCAAAACCTTAAGAGAGCCCCACTGGAATGTTAATGGAACACAAGTCCTTAAACATTCCGGGGTTCAGCTCTCCCTAGAATACAAAGATCTCGCTCGCGTTCTGCGTCGACATCGCACGACCAACATTGTGGAATTCTGGTTATTCCACAGCTGTGGCAAAAGTAGCTTGACCCATTTTGATCTCGTCCTTTCATAGCTCGGGAATTACCCAGCGCTGACGCCCGACGATCAATGACTGTCGAGCAAATACGATATGAAAGGTTCCGGAACCTGTGGAACACTTAGGGAACATTCAGTGCGACCGTCAACACGGCCTATCAAAAACTCTCCCGGAAACCAAAATGGCTATCCAATTTAGGCGGCCAATTCGAAAGCAAACAATATCAAGCACTTAAAGATTTGTGGCATTTATAGACCCACCCAGTGGCAGTCTTTTTTGCCCCAGTGGCTCTTAATTGCCCCCATTTTCAAATTCATGTGGGACACCGCATAACTTGGCCACTTTGTGGAATTTAGACCCTTATTTTATTGAGTTTCCACATCCATTCGGCGGCCTAAATGACCACTCACCTATATCAAATGGCCATCGAAAGTCTCAAAAAATGCCGCCCGAAGGCAGCATTTTGTAAGTTAGATGTGGATAGACAAGCTTGATCGCAGTCAGCCCATCCAAAATCGAATCTCATCCGAAACGTTGTCAGGCGAATCTGTGATACAATTCATGATTTCGGCCGGCGAAACCATCACTGCATCAAATCCATGATGATCCTTTACGGTCAAATTCATTCACTGCAGCGAGCCAACGGCGCAATGTTCGAGGAGCTGGCGGCTGACTGAAATCTTCCGTCTTAGGCAGCTTGGCTTTCCCGCTCGGATTCAGGTTGTCGACCAACCCCATTGCACGCCCCATAAGCATGTGAACATTCGCCTTGATGGAAACATCAGTGAAACTCATCAGACCTTCACTGCGCATCTCAAATGCGGCCTGAGTGTATGCCTCTCCAGTGGGTGACGTTTTGAAGACCGCGGCAATCTGGCTGGTAGGGGCGGCGGCAGCACGCGCATAATCCATTTCGTGCAAGGCCTTTTCGGGCTGACCTCACGAATATCGCGTTTTACTCACCCAAAATCCCAAAAGGGCACGACCAATGAATAGCCCGGTCTACGTAAACGGATCTATGCCAGTCAGCAAGAAATCGGTTGCATCAAAATCCGACAGATCAAGGTTCTCGATTACAACATCACGCTTTTGATTGTTCAAATCATCTGCGAACGTGATCCGCGTATGTTGATCAAAGCCGCCCGCACTGCTGGCCAAAGCCAGAACATCCGCAGCCGTTTCAAATCCCCAATCCGACAGATTGATCTTGTCCAGACCATCTTCGAAATCCGTTATCCGGTCTTGCCCCATGCTCTGAATGTCAAAGAACCAGAAAGTGTCCGCACTTGCTCCGCCATTC
>JBDVKF010000017.1:0-3452 GCA_039960995.1 Paracoccaceae bacterium
TCATCGCAACCAAAACGATGTTGGAGCGCAGTGCGAAGCGGTATGACTTTCAGCCTGACCGGATCGCGGCTGATGGTTCATACGGCACCGGCCCGTTTCTGGCGTGGCTGCTCAAACGCAATGTCACGCCGCACATTCCCGTGCTGGACCGCAAGCATCAAACGAATGGCAAATACGACATCAGCCACTTCCAGTATGATGCAGAACGGGACAGCTTTACCTGTCTTGAGGGGCACGAGATGCCACTGCGGCGGATTAAGAAGGCCGACCGGATCAAAAGCTACTTCGCCAGCAAGGAAACCTGTGGCGCGTGTCCGATCAAGAAGGCCTGTACCGACGCGCCGTTTAGAACGGTCACGCGGCACATGGATGAAGATGCGCGCCAGACCGTCCGCAATCTGAAACACACGTGGCAATATGACGAAAGCCGACGACGACGCAAAAAGGTCGAGATGTTGTTCGCCCATCTGAAACGACATCTTGGCCTGAGACGCCTCCGGCTCAGAGGCCTAAAAGGAGCCAACGAAGAATTCCTCCTCGCAGCAACCGCCCAGAACTTACAACGTACGGCCAAAATGGTTCCGAGTTGAGGTCAGAAGCCGCCGCTCGTGCCACCAGCCAAAAACACAGCCTTTGACTGCGATTACAGCGGGTTGGGAAAGCTCATCCTGGCCAAACACAACATCTAGTGGGTCGAGTTTTTCACCAATATCGGTGGTTTTTGGCACAGTGCCAAAATACCTCGATTGACGCTGCTAAAACCCCCGTTCAAAATCTAAGTGGTTGTTGAAGGTTTTTGGTCGCTCTCATGATAGCAGCCGTTCGTGCAGAGCGCAGCTTCGGGTAAAGAGGGCTCATTCTTGCCGTTCGCTGCGAGATGCACCAACTTCCGCTTCGCGGGACATTGTTAGCTTTCGCTGCGGCTGCGCCAATGTCCGCTTCGACGTAATTGTGAACGGCAAAAATGGTCCATTCTGACCGGGGCAGAAACGCTTGAGTTTTGACATACAGCATCAGTCTTCGGCCAAAGATAACAGTTTGGAGAACACGACAGGGGCAAGCGCGATCCCGATCTTGTAGCTGCTGAGTGCGTCGTCTGGTTGGGTGAGCTGGTCCCTACGAGCCAAGTTCGACAGCTCGACCTGAACATCACGTAAACGCGCAAGAATATGGTGGGCTGTTTTTCGCGTTATCCGACGTGTTTGGGTCAAGTAGGCGGAGTGTTCCGTGTCCTGAGCGAGATATACGGTTCGCAGAAAGTCCATGTTTAGCTTGAGCAGCCTTTGATGCAGCGGTCCATCACGGCGAAAGTGAACCGGAGCTTGTACGGTTAGTCGGAAGCGATTGTCTGGCATCACCACGGCCAGCCCCAGTTTTTCGAGCCTCATTCCCAGCTTGAAAAATTTGTCGGTCGGCATCTGATACTGTTCCTGGATCGCCGTTTCCGTCATGTCGTCCAGCAGCAGGAGAAACAAATGAAAGGCGGGCCAATCATCGGCAAGCTGCGTTTCCAGCCTGTCTCCCAGCGGGAAGGGGTGCAGGTCAACGCGGTTTGCTTCGGCCACGAGATCATCAAGGGTTAGGTCGAGTGCGGCACAAATTTCAGTCATGCGGCTGAGTTTGCAATCACGCTCTGCAAAGATGCGCTTGATCGTGGGTTCGGACAGACCCAACCGATCTGCCAGCGCAGCATAGGTTATACGACGCGCCTTCAGGATGTTTTTCAAAAGTTCGAAGAGTTCTGTCTGCATGTCCAACTCAGAATACTGAAAAGAGCATTCGGTATCGAAAATAGATACCAAAAAGTAAGTCTTAGCGAGTTTCGTATCTGAAAGTTATCAGTTGATGCAACTGTAAAGGAGCAGACTGTGAAGCCTACTATCTCATCAATCACGACTATTCTGGCAGGTCTGGCAGCACCTGTATCCGCCGATCCGGCAAACTGGACAGCCGGTCCGTTCGATATGCCCGAGAGTGCAATTTTTGCCCCGTCACGGGATCGCATCGTTCTCAGCGTAATTGGCGGGAATCCCGGTGAAGCTGATGGAAATGGTGTCTTGGCACTGCTTTCACCGGAAGGTGAAATTCTTGATCCTGCTTGGATCACGGGTCTCGATGCTCCAAAAGGCATGGCCATTATCGGCAATACGTTACTCGTCGCCGATCTCACGCGTTTGCACGAGATTGACCTTACAACGGGAACACTGTTGCGAAGTCTTGAAGTAGAGGGGGCGGTTTTTCTCAATGACATCACTTCGGATGATGAGCAGGCTTTTGTCAGCGACCTCATGACCAATCGTATCTGGCGCTATGAGGTGGGGAGAATGACCCTTTGGCTGGAAAACAGTTCACTCGCGCATCCCAACGGCCTCTTATTGGACGGAGATCGACTTGTCGTAGGATCTTGGGGGCAAGGCCTGCGCGACGACTTCTCAACAGATCAGCCAGGCTCACTACTAACGGTTGATCTTGATGACCAAGAAGTCAGTGTCCTTGCAGCCGATCTCGGAAATCTCGATGGTGTTGTGCGGATCGGCGGTGCGCTTTTGGTCAACGACTGGATCACTGGCCAGCTCTTTGAAGTGACCGCAGATGGCACGACGAGCGTGGTCGCAGAGTATGATGCGGGACTTGCTGACATCGCGGCGTATGGGGATAAGTTGCTCCTTCCTTCCATGCTCGAAGGCACCGTATCTGCTCAGTCCTACCCCTGAAATTTACCAAAAGGATGACAAACATGGAAAGTGCATACGAGCGTGGCAAAGCTCTCTCAGAAAAACATAACCCCGGGCTGGAAGAGGCTTTGGAAGAGCGTTACGGCGCACTTTTACCTGGGATGCCGCAAGACCTGATCAGCTTCGTTTATGGCCAGCACTACGACCGACCAGGGTTATCCCTGCGAGATCGGAGCCTTGCGACGATTGCAGCGCTGACAGCTTTGGGAGGGCAGACAGCACCGCAGCTCCGCCTACACATCGTTGGCGGGATGAAGGCTGGCCTTACCGAAACCGAAATCGCCGAAGCTATCTGGCAAATGTCGCTCTATGGAGGATTTCCTGCGGCAATCAACGCACTCAACGTCGCATTGGAGGTGTTCAAAGAAGTCAGCTAAATTAGCCAATAACCTCTTCCCACAAATCCTTAGCCAAACTCTGTTTGGTTTTGGCAGGTTTTTGGCCACCTCGCTAAAACTGGACGTTCTCGCGAAGCGCAGCATCAGGAAAAGTGGGCTCGAAGCGGATATTTCTTGCGATCTGGTCGGGTTCCATTTGCACAAAGGGATTATTCAGAACCTTTGGTGCAGATGCGACAATGCCCGCATTTTAAGCGGGCATTGTGATTGTTTGGAGGGCAATCAATATTGTTTTTTGGACAGTAAAACGTACTGGTGCGTCACGTCTTCGAATGTGTGCATTTCGTCCGCCATGTGACGAAATAGGTAGGTCAGTTCG
>JBDVKF010000018.1:0-12897 GCA_039960995.1 Paracoccaceae bacterium
GTCATGCTGCCCTTGATTGTCCAAAACCATCCGTACGGCACGTTCGCGCACTTCTGGGGAATATTTGTTCGTCGTTTTGTTCATGATGCTCCATCCTACTCATGAGTTGGAGCCTCCGGCAAACCCGGCGCGGTTCACTGCGCGAAAGGAGATGGCCGAATGGGCGGTTCAGTACCGATCCGTCAGCATTGCTTTGGCATGCCGGACGTTTAGCATCAGTCAAACCTGCTACCGATATCACCCGATACTGAGCGATGAGAACGAGCTGATCGAAGATTGGCTGGTGACACTAACGGATTGGAAAAAGACATGGGGCTTTGGCCTGTGTTATCTACATCTGCGCAACGTTAAGGGCTTCAAATGGAACCATATCATTTTGAAAGCATCGAAGATGCCCAGGATCATGCAACGCAATGGCTGTGGACATACAACAACGAAAGGCCAAATATGGGCATCGGCGGGATGACCCCGATCCAAAAACTGAAAGCAGCTTAGATTCTACTTTCGCACCCCACTAGAAATGGGGGGATTACCGCTTGGCTGACATGGGTCCTCGCCCAAATCGCCGACCACAAAATCACGCGCCTCGACGAACTGACCCCATGGCGTTATGCTGCTTAGGCAGCATAACTGCGATTGCCAACACCGTGCCAGAGCGCCTTCACCGGACGGACACTGGGCATCGAGGTTTTGATCGTCTGTAGAGACGCGGCCATATCCAATGATCATGCCTTAGCGTGACAGAAACGACCCATTTTAGCCGCAAACGGTTTGGGCCGAAAATCTTCCAGAAACAACGGTGGGCAAGGTTCGGAATTTAAAACGACCTAGCGACCCGGAAAAGTGGGGCCATTTGGTCGCCAAGGTTTCCGGTTTAATATCCGGCGTATTGGACGGAATCCCTTTCCGGCTGACCGCACCCCGGCCGATGCGGCACGCCATGCGGTTTCTGGAGTGCCTAGCATATTTTTGCATCCACCTTGTCCAAGGCCTTCAAGGGCCTGAGCGAAAGTTTGAAGCACGAGTCCCGCCGCTGGGTCACTCACTAATACTACATCGGCATATTGTGATGCTATGCTTCCGATTGCAAGTGAGATTGCACAAGTGAACTGCCGCATCTTTTGACCATCATTTAGAGCTCTCTGATTCTGGCTTCTGTGCTCAAAGAAAGCCTGATGGCGTCCAAAAGAATTTGTATCCCGAGTTTGGCCTGTGCTCGGTACGATTTCCCACCAGGATAGCGGGTATCCTTGCCAGTTTGCGGGCAATGCTTCCGGCAGAATGACTATCTGACCGTCAAACAACGCACTACGCAGCGGTTCAGGACCCGTTACTTGATCAGGACTCTGAAGCACGCGAATTGAACCTTTGTGAAATGCGATCGCCTCAAATAAGCTGACTGCACCTGTATCCCAGTGTTCAGACGATAGAGTTGCACGTTCTACGGTCGCATCGAGTATTCCAGCAAACACCCTTTCGTAAAACAAATCTGCTGCCTGAAGTTTAGTATCGATAGGCGGAATCAAAAGATGACCGGTTTCTTCCAATGTTAACTCAAGGCGAATTGAATTATTTTGAGTTGGACCGATACGGGCTATCACAAGACCTGGTCCGGTACGGGCCCGCAAAAGAGGTGAGCCCGCTATTGAACTGGGCAGGGTGTCGCGATATGACTGCATCAAAACTGCGGGCAAAGCGATCAACCGAGTAATCTCCGATGTTTTGGTGATCTCTTGATTACCAGGCGGAAGAAAACTCTCAAGTGCCCTTGGAACACCCGTATCAAGGACTACTGCCATTGCTGAAGACAACGCAGAACGGAGCAAGGTACCATCAGAATCTTTTTCAGAAATACGCCAAACTTCAACTTTACCTTTCATCTCGTCGTCAGGAGCTGTCAGCTTGTAACGCAAGATCAAGGAGGTCAGTTCAGAATCTTCATTACTTAATCTGGTATTGGAGTTTGGCTGTTTGGTTAGATTGCCAAGCGCTCCACCAAGCCCCCCCAAGGCTCCCACCGTCGGATTGACATCTTTGGGGCTTTGGGTCAAAGCTATTGGCCTGCTCACAATTCTTTTTCCAGAATAAGAAAGAGCTACTTGGAATACATTGTCTGCAACATCCATATGAAGGCCAATAAAGCCATCGTCGATTTCGACCAACGGTAACGTGAGCTCCAAAACGTCTTCTTCAAACAATCCATTCTTATTTTTGCTTTCAAGGCTGACCACCAGCGATAATCGATAGTGAAGATTATCAATCGATTGCGCGAGCGCCAATTGGTCGGGCTTGGCATCAAATCCAAAAACCTCCTGGCCGTCGCTTTCACTAGTTTGAACCCAAAGTGGTGTAGCTAACACTTTTTGGATTTTTGCAGGTAAACTTGCTGGCCCATCAATGTTAATACCATTGGCATGTAGAGCATCACCAAGAGTAATTAACACTCCGGTCGCTTCAGCCAAAAGCTCTTGAACTTCGCTCGGAACATCGTTTGGGTTGATAGCTTGCTCCCACGACATACGAGAAAGAGTAGCAGCAAGGTTCTCGTCAGTCGGCGCTCCTTGAAAAATATTTGCGTCAATATTTATCTCTTGGAGCAAGGCAGCAAGTAGTGCCGCGCGTTCAGCAAGACTCCCATGACTGGTAGAAAGAGTCTGCTCAGGAGTCCGCAAAATTCCTGAATATGGTTCAATGGCTATGTTGTTTAGGACGAAACCAGATAGATCTTCAGGGACATCACCAATTTCATTTATGACCTCAGCTAACGTCTTTGGTAAGGTCTGAGAGAAGACGGGAAGAGTGCTGCAAGCTCCAACTAAGATCGTTGCAATGAAAGTCCGCAGAAATAAAATTGATTGTCGTAGCATTCTAATTTGGCCCCCAACCGGAATCTATTCATAGAATTTTGTTCGCCAATTATTTGGTTTGGCGGCGTGAAATCAACGTGTTACGGTAAAAATCTGGGATTAGACGATTAATGCAACAGTCCCCTCTCAACACCGAAATCGTCTTGTACTTGTATGAGAAGCCCTAGACTTCCCGCGTAACCATGTACTCCTAGATGAGCACGCGCACTGACACCGCCAAGCTGGGCTTTTGCTGCTATATTGGGCACCGTGAAATCTATCTCTGTGTTCCAGTCCACTACTAAGACCTTTAGTCTTACTGACACACCGCTCGCCACTTTCGTTCCGTCAGGTAGCTTGTCGATATGCACCCGGCGTGCTTCTCGGAAAAACGCCTTCTTTTTTCCACTTACGCCCCAATCTTTACCCAAAATAGAAAATTTTGCAGATCCTTTGATCTCAGAGACTGTTTCGTAAATATGCAGTTGAGTTAGCTTTCTGGGATCGGGTACAATGAACGTGTCGTCTGCATTTGGTCGTACATAGCTCGTAGGTGGTTCTAGACCAAGGTCTTCATCGATAGCAAAAGAAGCCATTGTCTTCTCCCTTAAATATATGCCGCATGAATATTGGATACATACCACAAAGTAAGGCCCGTTGCTGCAGTTCTTTCAAGGCGCTTGGACGTCAAGAAGTGGGTGAAGCAGGTCACGAACGCGATCATCTGAGGTCCGGCCTCGCGAAAGAAATTTTTATTGGTTAGGTTTCGCGTGGCCTCATGGCCAGATTTCAGGGCGATCATTGCGCGCCTGCAAAAAGGTGCCCTTCAGCAATCAAGCAGTCCAGATGTTGTTCAAATACAAGCGAAACCTCAATTGGCAGTGCGATTTTATGCGCGTCAATAAAGCTTGATATTGCTGCGCGCGTGCCTTTGCCGACTTGCCCGTCGACGCCGTTCGGATCAAACTTTAAATTCGTTAGCTTCTGTTGCACTCTTCGGACACGTTCTTCCCCATCTGACCGCTTGGTCGCTGGCAATCCGCATTCATATTGTGGGTCGATTTCGGTTGGAGAACCAGCTGCCACATCCATCTCGTTGCCGACCTTGTTGACAGTCAGAGTTGTCGTGAGATTTTTGTCGATGCGCACATCAAGTGTTCGGCTGGGCCCCGTGGAACTCGCAATCTCTACTGTGTAGTTTCCCGTTGGAACCGGTTGAGACGGACCATCTATCTTACCAGTTGCAACGACACGCCCAGTCGCATCCAAAACCTTGTAGGGAGCGGCAACTGCGTCTTTCAGAGCCTCTTCCAAGGCGGCGCCATTTGCAACATCATAAAATTCTCCGCCGCCGATACCCGCGAGCTTGATCATCATCCCTTTGGCAGTCTGATCGCGTAGATCATAGCCAAGAACATTGAGTTCCGTTTTTTGCAAACCAAGAGTACGTATCTTATCCTCGATTTCCAAAGCTGCGGGGCCTGACAGTTCCAGTCCAAGCGTATTGAGCTTCGACTCTTCGATCCCAAGCGTCAGAAGTTTGTCGATCATGTCGACATTGCATTCTTCGATACCATCGGTGATCACGACGACGATACCGTCTGGCTCTCCTTTCATTTTCTCCAGAACGTGCTCGATGGTCGCCCAGAGAGGCGTTGTTCCCCCACGTGGGTTCACATCGTTGACAAAGGCATTCACCGGTTGATGTCTCAGCGGTGCAGTCTCCTGAACCGTGACGATATCAGTGCATGCAAGAGCTTTGCCTCTACTTTCCGGAATACGGGCTCCATAAACCGTAAGACCAAACGGCATACCTTCAGGTAGAGAATTGACCAGACCCAACATCGCGGCTTTAGCTGCCGCCATCCGTGACCTTCCGCCGCCCAGCTTACTGGACATGGAACCGGACACGTCAAGAATGACATGTACAGGCGGCATTGCAGCAGCCGGAACCTGCTCGCCCACGGCAATCAACCGGATCGAGCCCTGGCCCTTCTCAATGGTTGGCGTCAGGTTATAGATCGCAGGAGAGGCCAGTTCGTTGGCAATGCGAGCATAAAATTCGCGTAGCGCTGAACTTTCGCTTGCAAAGAAACTCTCACCGTTTGTCCCCAACGCCAAATGGCCAAGTATGCGCTCGCCAGTGCTGGCATACTTTCTGGAATATCTCTCCAAACCGCTCCCGAGGCCGATTGTGTAAAGACGGATACGATTGCTCGCGATCTTCTGCCAAAGCTCGTTGTGCCAAAGCAGCCCATTGTCTTCACCGTCTGTCATTACCACAATGGCTCTGTTGCCGTCTCGGCTGTCCAGATTGGACAAACCGCGGGCAATCGCGTCATAGAGGCTCGTGCCGCCCTGCGACGGAAATTTGCCTCTTAGAGAAGACAGCAACTCCGACTTGTTCGTAAGAAAACCGCTTGTCACTGTCTCGACATTGTCGCTAAACCGGATGAGCTGGATAGACTGGTTTTCTGGCGCAAGGCGAATGTACTCGCGCACAGCACGTTCCAAATCTTTTTCACTGCCCTGCATGCTGCCGCTTGTGTCCCATATGACAACGACAGACGAAGGTGGTTCAGACAGCCTCAAGAAGCGCTCTTGTCCCAGAAGCTCAAATGTAAGACTGGCATTGCGCGCAGGAAGATCGCCGGGATCAAACGCACTGAGAACGTTCCCTTGAGCGTCCAACAGTTCGAGACCGTGCCGGATATTCGGATACCCATCGTAGCCTAAGGTCAATGCCGAGGCATCGTCACCAAACTCTGGTAACGCAAAGTAATCCAGTTCGCCGAATGGATCTATTGTGCCTTCGACTACCTCACCTGGTTCCAGTGCATTAGCCATCGCGAGGTCATCGTTTGGTTCATTTTCAGTAACAGCGGTCGGACGAGCGTTATCAGTGTCCAACCCTTTAGAGATGGTTTCTTCTGAGACAGCGCTAGAAAGCAAAATGGACCGTTGGCCTGGTTGTTTTGCCTCTATCACATTGATCTCACTGACTGTTGTTTTCTCAGCGCCGTAGTTATCAAGGACACGAACCTTAATGAACCGTGCCTTCCGGTTGACTGGGAAAGTCTGAAGCCCGGCGCGTTTTTCGACAGTGTGCCGTCCGGTTTCGATGAAGCCATCAAGAGGGCTGGTTTCAGAGACTGCGATGGCGATCTCGGATGGCCAAGAGATAGAACCAGGACCGTCATCTAGACGAAGTTGGACACGCTCAATCTCAGCAAGCCGATCATCTTTGAAGGCGATCGTGAAGTCTTGAGGGAAATAAGTGTCGTAAGACACCCAAGACGTCGCCGGGTCCCCATCAAAGAGCAGCGATGCAGGCCATTTGTCGTGAAAACCTGTATAGGTCACAAGCGCTCCACCTTGTCCCGGGTGGGCGATGTCAATATCGACCTCATCCAGCAACGAACGCTCAAGGTCGGGCATCTCTCGGATCTCAAGTTCTGCAAAGGCGGCACCACCGGACCAGCCATGACTGTCTTCAATCTCAACCTTGACGAATTTGGCCTCTGTTCCTGCCGGCAAGAAAACGACCTGTCTCTTAAATTCTCGCCTTAACCGGCCCATCGCAACTTGTTTGAATCCGGTCTTGGTCGTCTCTGTCGACACACTGATCGTCACGTTTTTGGGAAACCAGCTCGAGACCTCGTTGAGCTTGCGTCCAGATGCTACAAACATTCTTGTGTCGAACACCACCGCTTGAAGCGTCGCCAAACGGTCAGTAGGTAGATCGACGACAAGCGTAGGGCTGCTATCGCCTTCTTTCGCAGACCAACCACAGTTGGAACACGTCTCGGATCTGCCGTTCGCATCAATATGGGTGTAGCCGTCAATCAACTTGTCACCCGACCACTGCCCATCGTGCTGGGACGATGCGGTCAGGCGCGCACCTAGTGATTTTGCGGCGACATTGGGGCCGAGTTTCAGCGCGAATGTTTCATCAAGTATGTCGGCCCGTGCAAAGCGAGACGCAACCGTGAAATAGATGATATGTTCACCGTTAGACTTGACGACCAGTTTGTATTCTCCCGGTGCCAAGCCTTGCCGCGTGTTCAGGGTCGCCGTAAATCGCTGACCACCTTGCAGGTTGAAGAATTGCTTGCGCCAAATATTGAACCCAACAGGCAGACCGTCCACGTCCTGGGCGATAACCTCGTAGGTTAACGATTTGAATTTACCCGATCTGTTGTGAAAATTGACGATTACTTTGCGATCACTCTCTTTGAATTCGCGGGTTGGCTCGACCGGAATGCCCTGACTGGTTGCAGAACGTGAGAAGGTTACCTCTACGCCGCCAAACCTGGCATGCGGCCCTTTATCTTGAGCGAGAACTGCCGAACCCAACCCCGTGGCGAACGCGATGATGCAACAAAACCGTCCCAGTCCTAGCCAGCGACATATCCAAGGAAGACGCGTTGCTGAGCTTAGCTCGCAAACCCTGTGCGGTACCTTTAGATTGTTTAATAATATTGCCCACATACTCAAAAAACTCCAGCATTGTTGCAAGATCAATGAGGAATAGTATAGTGTTAGCGCAGTAGCATTTTTGTTTTATTTTTGTTTAAAAACAACGGTGTAGGAAATACAAAGTAGCATGATTCGTGTATTAATCCGCTTTTGCAGATGTGAGCTGTGAAGTTCGGACAATCCTTTAAAACGTGTTTGACGCTTTGCATTGAACAAGGCGTCACAAGACGGAACCTCGCCACGAAGGCAAAATGCAGCGTCGCATCGATAGGCCATTGGGCTAGCGGCACGCGCGTCATCAGCCATAGTAATGCAATAGATCTGTGCCGGGCCCTATCGGTGGTGTTGACCGAGCCGCAAGACAGGCTCGCCTTGCTGGAACTGGTCCGCGCGTACAAGAAAGATTTTCCTGACCGGCAGGAAGGGGATCTTTGCGCTTGGCTCAAGCTACCCACGCCTAACCACCAGTCAGCATATCATCGATCAGAACAAAATTGGCAAGTACGCCTCGGCCCGGTTCTGGGGCTGCTTGTGATCGTCCTAATTGTGGTGTTCCATGACCAAATTACGATAGCCTGGCGTGGGCTGTGGGGTCAAATCTGGTACGATGGGGCTATTGACCCAATTGCGTTGGCACTCTGGTGCTTAGCTTTGTCCTTTGCTGCGTTCTTCTTCCTGGGATTGGAAGGCCAAGGGGCCGAGAACCGCGCCCGATGGGTCCATCGTGCCGCCTGGCGGGATTTTTACATATTTTCGGTCAACCGCGTTTTGGACGTGGCCGACCGCTGGTTTTTATCGCCTAAACGCGCCGCCAAATTACCTACGACATCCTTTGCCCGCAGCTGGAGCATTGAGCTTTACGATAAATGCTTACTTCTGGCGATCCTGTACCCATTGATCGCCGTGATGGTGCAATGGCTGGCCACGGGCTCTGAGCAAACGATTGGCCTGTTTAATGTCTGGCCCGGCGATCCGGTCTGGTGGCGCAGGTTATTTGTTACCTGCATGTTCTTGGGCTCTTTCCCGCTCGCGTATCTCGCTCGCATACAACGCAAGAAGGCTCAACGAGTCTCGCTTTGCGTGTTGGCTATTGTTATCAACTTTGTGGGGTATATCGTCTGTTGGGTCTATTACGGCGGTGTAGATGTTGGGGCTGGTGCCATAAACATGGCCGCAATAGCCTTTGTCTTTGGAATTGGTTTGAAGGCGTTTGATACAGGCGCTGCGCCGGTTGCATCAGCGGCACTAGCAGGGGCAATCGTTGGCTTTGCGTTCCTCCAATTGGTTGATTTGGCCGAGTTCGTAACCGGCCTGCCGGATGCAGGCTATGCTAATTTAACTGTACGGCTGGCTCATACTGTACTTAACCACGGGCTAAACTTGACGCTGTTCCTCTTGTTTTTGCGACCATTTTCGCGGGTCATCAATCGACAAGTCATCGAAGAAGACTCTCGTCAGGCGGTTTTGATTTTCATTGCCATGAGTCTGTGCACTGCTGCCTTGTTTTTCTCGGCTGCGACCCAGAAATTCTGGACCGACTATTATTTTTTGTTGGGTCTTATTCCTTTGGTAAACGCGGTCTTCGATTTCTTATCTATTGGGCTTACCCGCTACACGCTCAGGATCGGGTTGGAGAAGTTTGGCCTGCGCACGATAACAATGGGTGTTGTGGATCTGCTACTTGCGTTATTACTGCTTGGCCTGTTGCTGCTCGTCGGGGTGGTCATCATGCATTTGATCAATGTCGCTTCAGAAGGAACCGCTTTGCCGTTGCTTGACGGACCGCCAATTTGTAGACCGGACGGAGTGCATTTCTCCTCGTCGCATTATCTGGCAGCCCAGTCTGAAGTAGCAGCCCAGTCTGAAGTAGCAGCCGGATCAAACCAATTATGTGCCGAGCCGCTCTTTGGACTGCTGAAGCGCGATCCAGCACAGATGGCGTGGTTCATCGCTATCTTTGCGTCGACGCTTCTACCGACGCTTCTCCATATTTGCTTTGCGCTTTTTGCATTGGGCCCGGCTTTGCTTGGTGCGTCGCTGAGAGAACGGATTGCTGGTTGGTCACAAAATGCGGCGGAAGATCAATTCCAGAGGGTAGCAGCAGCCCTGGCTTTCGCGGCTTGGATAACGGTAACAATCGTTACAATTGTCTTGGTCTTCGAGGCGTCGGTCAAGTTGGTCGTAGGGCCCAACGGCATGATTGCATTTATGTTAGAAATTCCTAGGAAATTTTGATGTTTATGGGGTGACGGCTCCTGTTGCATCAAGTCCTGCAAGGCTGCAAATGGTCTTGCCCAGATCAATTCCTAAAACTGCGATATCCATCAGAATGGCTTTGTTGCACAAATCGGTTGGTGGGATTCATGTTGTGAATCCAGCGTGGTAGCTGGAGCGAATGAGCAGCTGGACCCCGACGACTTACAAGACCAAGAATTGGTCAGACTACAACCGAGCCTTAAAACAACGCGGATCGTTGTCGATCTGGTTTGATGCTGAGATGGCGTGGGAGGCGAAGCCTTCAGGTCGGCGAGGTCGGCGACAGAAGGACGACGTATTCGCCTCAAAACCAATAAGCGAGGAATACCGGCATATATTCGGGTTACACCGAAGATGGCGAAGGTGCTTGATGAGACACCAAATGACCGTCTGCTAATTCTGACAAATGCCACTACATCGCGCCGGGCAAACCAATGCAGAACGGCTTCGTGGAAAGCTTCAATGGCCGCATGAGAGATGAATGCTTGAACGAACATCTGTTCGACAA
Organism: Paracoccaceae bacterium; assembly: GCA_039960995.1. Lineage (GTDB taxonomy): Bacteria > Pseudomonadota > Alphaproteobacteria > Rhodobacterales > Rhodobacteraceae > JABSSA01. The sequence continues at coordinate 10,090 of JBDVKF010000018.1, forward strand.
CCTACGCCATGCCCGCAATTTGGTGGCGGCATGGCGCACCGACTTCAACCACCACCGCCCCCATTCCAGCCTCGCTGGTCTGACACCAGCGGAATATGCTAACCGGTCAAAGAAAGACCAAAACCTGAGCAGAGCTAACGTAAAATAGCGGACTCACAGGGGAGCAGGTCAGTTTCATCTGAATCTCCTCTTCAATCATTCGAGAAAATTCTACTTTCAAAAACCCCTAATTTTCGGGGGGATTACCTTCGCAGGCCACGATGCAGGCGCACAAAACTGGGCCATCATCGCGTCCCTGATCGAGACCTGTACACTCAACGGGATCGAACCGCATGGCTATCTGTCTGGCGTCCTCACAGCCATTGCTGGCGGACACAAACAAACGAACATCAACGAACTGTTGCCATGGAATTACGACAAGTACGTGTGAAAAGCGCAACGCTTACCGTTCTTCTACAAACCTGGTTCTATAATCCGCGCCGACGGCATTCAGCATTGGGTGGCAAAAACCCCTTGGCATTCGAAAGAAGGGCCGCTTAAATGAGTTGAGAGACCGAAACGCAAGCGGGACAAGACCAAACGCCAGTAGAGAAATTTGAAGCCTGTGTTGCAGCGATCAGTTGAAGCCACAGACACAACCCAAGCATTGACCAGTTTTGCACGCTTGCATCAAGATAGCAGCCGGATAGCCTCAGCGACCCATATTTCGACACCATAGAATAATGTCAAATACGCCACAAGGCAGAAAACCGCGAACATTCGGCCTAACCAAGATCGAGCTTTCTCGCGTTCTAATTCCATGCGAAGCAAATTTATCCGGGATCGACCAGCAAGACCCTCTTCCTTTAGATTTGAGACTGGCGTTCTCGTTGCGAAAAAGTACATCCATATTGCGACAGCGACCGTCGGAACGAACACTGTCGCCAACAAGACACTAACCCATATACTTGAATTTGTTTCTGTACTTACTAGCTGCTCTAAGCCAAACTCGGTAGAAAAAGTACTAGTTACCAACCAATCAGTTAGACTGAGAGAGGCACCTATCAACACGACAAGTAATAGCAATATTGCAATGATTGAAATGACTTCGAAGATGACGGCTGACGCAACTGTTGCAAACTCCCGTCTACGGCTATCACCTTTAACGGTTGAAAAAACACGGTTTGCTAGACCCATCAGCATGTTCAAAAACGCAGTTGGAAATCTACCTGCGGACTTTCCAGAATTTGAAAGGAAAGCTAGTGATTGTAGAGTGCAGGAAATAGAAAGAAAATCACAGATTGCATTCGAGGCAGGTAAGAAGACGAAGAAGATAGGCCAAATCGTACTTGTGGTGCTGTCTCTCAGCAATGACGGCCAACATAAAACTATGAATGTTGCGAAAAGAAATATTATAATACCAAGCCTATGTACAGGATGTACTGGGCTCTCGTCGCTTGTTGAATGTCTAAAAAGAAATGTTGCAAACAGAACGACTGGAAGTAGACTCAACGCGACCTGATACCTATCACTTATAAAGTTGTAGTTTGCATAGAATGCTGCGCAAACAGCTAAAGAAGCTGATATTAACCAATTCCAGCGCAGCTTCGAAAGCGAGTTAAACATCAGGTGATTTGCAGATACAGCCGCGAAAGAACCACTCAAAACGATAGCAAATGCTAACAAGTTCAATTGGTAGTAACTGTCGAAGAACGCGTTAAGGATCGAAGTCACGGATATTGAAAGGACACTAAACGTAGCAAATGCAAAAGAAACGAGCATACTTCGGTGTGCGTAGAGGAGTACGAATACAGAGAGCATCCAAACATAGAACTCTGATCCCACCCAAAGTACTAGACAGATACATGTTATCCAGAGCGGCAAAAGCCAAGATAGTGATTTTCTTTTAATGTCAAGCAAAGGCTTTTGATGCTTAAAGATATCAGCCTGCCGCCCAGTTCGCAAAACCTCTCCCACAGTTAAACCTACGACCAAAACTCCCCACGATACGAGTAATAGGCGAAGTAGAAATGGCCAGTCAGGCAGGAAATTTAAGTTGGCAAAATAGCTTACCTCAGGTACGAACAGCCAACATAACGCAATGACAGTCATCGAATACATCTGAGATAACGTCATCGAAAAATAAAACAACTTCCTTGAAAAGGGCTGCCCGATAGAACGTGTTGCCAAGCGTGTTCCCAACCTAATTTCCATGGGAATAGAACGGTAAACTAAGCGTTTATCGGCAGTTTTTTCATCCTTGGAATCGAGGATCTCTTCTACTGACTGCCAAGGGATTTCTAGCACCACTGTTAAGGCACGAAGATTGGTTGCTTGAGGAATGTATTTTCCATTTTCATAGTGCGAAATCTGAGTATTTGACGCACTTGGACCAAATGCTTTTGCTGCAACCTCGGCTTGATTCATCCCAAGTTTCCGCCTGTGCGACCTAAGCAATTCCCCAAGTTTTTTCTTTTTTTTATGATTTAAATCAACGCCTTGTGTGTTTTTCATCAACTTTCATCAACTTTTAGAGTTCCTTTGCGCTTGAGTTTTCATTGTACCGTAAGGGCAGAGTTGGAGTCGAGGCAACGACTGCATCTGATGCAATTAGATCAACAATTTATTGCTTTGGGGGAAAAATGGACGGCACAAATGATAGTGACTTTCTTGTCGGAAGTAACAACACAAACGACACGCTTCGCGGCTTCAACGGCAACGATGTGTATTTCTTTGCTCCGGGCTTCGGTCGGGACGTCATACAGGAGAACGGAACTGCTGAAGATGCCGACGCAATCGTCTTCGGTGCAGGCATCGAGCCTGAACAGG
>JBDVKF010000019.1:0-19496 GCA_039960995.1 Paracoccaceae bacterium
GCATGATCGTATCCTCCAGAAAATGAACCTTAAGAACTGCGGCGGTTCATTTTCTGGAGGATACGATCATAGGACGATTCTTCGGGCTAAAGCTATCCCGTCTGAAAGACGGGGGGTTTAGACCAACAAGTGGATACTAAATGGAGTCGTCACGCTTTATTGCCACCCCAAGTGTTCGTTTACGCCACAGCGCATGATGTGCCGAAAGTTGAGTTGGTGGCAGGTAGAAAGATAAGTTAGCTTCGTATCGGAATAACTGTATTAGGAGAGATTCTCATGCTCCGCATTTTGCAACAATTCATTCTCACCACGCACTGTGCCGTGTTCGCGTCGCAGGCAAGCGCAATGTTTATTCAAGCGGACTGGTTAGATCCGACCCAGCCGGGCGTTGGCACCAATCGCTAAGCTTATTCCCATAACGATCCCATAAATCTTATGGACCCAAGCGGTAACGCGACAATCTCGGTTGGAGACGACTACGTACAGGTTGATGCGGATGGAGATGGCGACGTTGATGACGATGACCTATCACAAGAACATATTGATATATTTGCCAGAGATTATGGAGAATTCATCAACGAAAATTCTGGTGCCAATCTATCGAAACATGGAGCAAAACGCGTAGGTGGCACACAAGCGGAGTCAACCTATCTAAGAACTGCGTCTCAATTCATCGGGTATAATATAGAGGGCGGGTTCCCAGAAGACACGATTGTTAGGCCAGGATACCAGATAGACCCCGGTCTTTCCTCTAGCACAGCAGGTCGGTTGGACAAGCACACCAATCTACAAACCGGCGTCGTACTCCGAAATATGGGCAAAATTTTGGGTTTAGAGCGCGAAATTCCTCAAGATCAGCGCCATACAGCCGATTGAAAATATAAAGAACATCTTGCATCCGCATCTCAGACTTAAAATGCGTACAATCAGTGGTACCACTTTCCGGACGGCAATCGTCAGAACCATATACGATTTCGGGAATATAATCCCGAACGACATACTGAACGGCGCTACGTTCTACAAGTCGCGACCGGAGTGCAATGTGACGAATTCGGTTTTCAGTTTGCGAGATAACGCACCAGTTTCATTGCATTCTGCGCATTTTTGCCCACCGCATTCCGGGCATTTCACGATTTCTAACTCTTGTCCCAACACCCCCCGCAACACGTCGCGGACGATAAATTCGTCTACGCCTAGGTCGACCAAACGTGTAATTGCATCAGCCGGAGACTTGGTATGTAAGGTTGAAAGCACCATCCGCCCCACCAGCGCCGCGCGACACACAATTTCGGCTGTTTCCCGGTCTCGGATTTCGCCCACCATAATAACATTGGGGTCCTGACGTAGGATCGAGCGGAGCGCGGTCGCGAAGCTCAGCCCCACGTCTTCATGGATCTGAACCTGTTCTACATCAGGGATTTGGTACTCGACTGGATCTTCCACGCTGATGATCTTGCGCCGCTCGGACCGCAAATGATTTAGCGCCGTATAAAGCGTCGTGGTCTTACCCGAGCCTGTAGGCCCCGTGACCAGGAACAACCCGCTGGGCTGCTCAATCGTCTCGCGGATCGCCTGTTCGATATCGGGCGCAAATCCCAGATGTGACCATCCCAAACGCAAAGACCGCGGGTCTAGCACCCGGCACACGATACTCTCACCGAGCTGCGTGGGCAGGGACGAGACGCGAAAATCGATCATCCGCCCACCGGTTACTGTGGTCATACGCCCATCCTGGGGCTTACGACGCTCCGCCACGTTCATCCCAGCCATAACCTTTATCCGGGCGAAGACGGCTGAGGCATTCATCGCGAGCCCGGTGCTTCGGCGCGCCAGAACGCCGTTGATGCGAAAGCGGACATCTAGGCCGTCATCGGCGCTGGCAAAATGCACATCTGATGCGTCCCTAGACACGGCCTCGGCAAGAATGTTGGACACGTACTGGATGACCGGGCCATCGACCTCACGTGCAGCGAAAGTGTCTCGGTCAAGATTGGCTTGTTCACTGGATAAGGTGGCTGCCGGACCGTCGCCTTGGGTTGCGCGTTCCAACGCGGTCAAAATGTCTTGGCTGGCCGCCACCATGACAGTGATCGGCCGTTCCAGCTGGAAATGCAACTCGTCCATGAGCGCGTCGTTGCAGGGATCCGAGGTCAACACATGGACAGGCCCTTTATCATCTTGATTGCCGAGCGGGGCGAGCCGGTTCTTGCGCAAATAGGGCAGGCCGACTTGCGATATGACCTTTTGCGACAGGTTAAGATTTGTGGCATCCTCTACAAATTCCAGCTTCAGAACTCGGGCGAGCGCGCGCAGTAACATCGCCTCTTCGACCAGTCCAAGCTTCAGAACGGCACGGTCCCAACCAAGTCCCGTCGATTGTGCAAGCGCGTCCGCACGGGCAATCGCTGCGGGATCAATGGCCTGGGCCTCTTGAAGCGCTGCCTTAAGGTCTTTGTGCAAAAGAGAAGCATTCATTTATGCATTGTCCGCAGTCAGGCTCGTTCGTATTAGTAAGCCCATTACTTATTGTGGTTTGCAAGAATGTGCTAGGAGGCCGATCACATTGCTTAATCATCGACTTATGACAGCATTGGGTGCATTGGGTCACGTGCCCGACTGGATTCTAGGGGCCAATTTAGGTTTGCGGCGCGCCAAGACCGTACGGGTGGGCAAAGCCGGCACCGCTGATTTTGACACACAAGCTTTGAGGCGTGGACAGGTTATCGATATCGAATTGGCACCTGAGGCGTGTTTGATAAAGCCCGTCACCGTGCCCAAATCTGCCAGTCGCAAAGTGGGACCAGTGGTTGATGTCTTTCTCAGTCAGGCTTTGCCAGGGCAAGGCAAGGGTATGGTGTGGCGCAATGATCCCCCTCGTGCGATAAATGGCAGACTAGAAATGAGAGCCTATGTTCTGAAGTCGACGACACTGACAAGGCTTCTGTCGCAAGTCGCCCAAGCCGGGGCCAAAGTGCGCACGGTAAGTGTCGAGGGCGCGGGGAATGTTTCGCCGTTTCTAGACAATCGCAAGGCGCTCAATAGAGGTGGCCGCGGGTGGCTGGTCCTATCGATGTTGGGGTTTGTAGGGGTTGCTGGGTGGCTCGCTTGGCAGGATATGCAGGCACTAAACCAATCTCAAACACAACTCGCTCAGCTGCGGGATGCAAGGGCGGAACTCAGCGCCAAAGCTGTAGAGTTGACTGAAATCGCGCAAGCGACCCAAGGGACGCGCGGATCACAGCAGGATGATCTTTGGACGCTGATAAATGCGGTCCGCAAAACGCAGCTTCTGGCCAATCTGACAAACATAACGCCGTCGGATATTTGGCTGACTGAATTGGCTATTCAGCGCGATGCGTTTCGCATGTCGGGAGTTGCGACAGGCGATGTCGTGGCGTTTTTGTCCGAGATTCAAGCTGCCCCTTGGGTTCAGCGGGCAACTCTTGAGGGGCCTGTAAGAACCGACCCGTTCGATGGAATAAAGCGGTTCGATTTGTTGGTCACGCTAAAGCCACGTGAGCTGGAGCGCGTGCAATGAAGTTGTTGCGTGGCCTCGTGGTGCTGTTGGTGTTGGCCGGAGTCTGCTTAGGCGCGGCTTGGTTTGTCCTGAACTCTACTAAATCGCAACTGGAACATGCAAAGGCAGAGGCCGCAACCTTGGAGCGCAATATCGCCGATCTCAGCGCGAGGGTGACGGGCCTACAAGCACCCGCCGACACGGCCGCCAGTGATTTGCCGCAAGAATTTTTCATTCTCGCAGCCAATGATTTGGACGCAGAGCTGGCACTTCAAGATGCGATCCTGAACGTGATCGCCTCGCAAAACGTAACACCAATCTCGTTTGGACCAACAACAGTTTCGGTGGATGCTGAAATGCAGGTCGTGGCCTTCGAGGTCGAGTTCGAGACCAGCTATGACGCCACCGTCGAGATAATTGCAGCGCTCGAGCAATATCGTCCTGTTATGTCCCTCGATAATATTTGGCTGCGCGCGGTGCCTCTGTCATCGCGCCCTGACAAAGATACTCCGGTCTATGTGCGCCTTGCCGCCTGGTCATATTGGGTTCCTGAGCGCGCGGACGAGGAGGGATGATGCCACCAATACTCCCGTCATGGGCCGCACTCGCGATTGGCGCAGCTGCAGTCACCCTTTGGTACTACGAACGCGGTGCAGAGCCGGTCTTCGTGGTCTTGCCTTCGCTGACGACGCAATCGAGCACAGGTGCATCAGAAGAGGTCGTTGTACCCTCGCTACCTGTTCCGACTGCTGAACAACGCACTGAAATTGTGCTGAATGCCTTGTTCTCGCCCAGCAGGACGCCCGAGCGCTACGTGCCACCCGAACCGGAACCTGAGCCCGAATTCGAAGAGTATGTCGAGGAAGAGCCGATATTCGAGGAACCTGAGCCCGAACCACTGCCGCCTCCTGAACCGCCACTCCTTCGTATGCTGGGATATATCCGGGATGACGCCGGAGAACGCGCCTTGCTAAACGATCCCAATGACGCCTCAGAGCGATGGTTTTCGCTGGGTGATCAAATAAAAGGATGGACTGTGACCGGCATGACTGCTTCAGAGGTCACACTCACACAAAATGGCTCAACATTTATTGTCAAATTGTACGAATAGTGCGATACTCGAACAAATAATAATAAAAGCAAGTGGTTGAGCAGGATCACGTACAATGAAAATCCAATGCGGACGGATGGTGGCCGTATCTCTGTGTTTGGCGCTGGTCGCCGGATGTGGTGATCTCCCCCCGAAAGAAGATAGTGCAGGTCAATTTGGTCTGGACGTTCCAGCAAGCAAAAGAGACCAAGTCAGTCGTAGCAATACATTGGCCGATGGCTCGTTGGGCGATGTAGCTCCCGGTGCTCTACGACGTGGAACCGGGAACTTTCTGAACCCGAATGGTCTGTCCCGAAGTAATGACTCTCAGGCGGTCGTTTTACCCGCCGATGGGGACAAAGTTGAATTGTCGTTACTGAATGCAGGGATCGAGGCCGCGGCGCAGGCTGTTCTCGGCGATACGTTGAAATTAAACTACGTCCTGGGTGAAGGGGTTGCAGGTCGCGTGACCATTCAAACCACTGGCCCAATCCCTAAACAGGCGTTGTTGGATTTGTTCGAAGCAGCTCTATCGGCAAACGGCGCAACACTGCAGCGCACGGGCGATGTCTACAAGATCATGTCAGGTGCCACCGGCAACCGTGCATTCCGTTTGGCCCGCGACGGTGCGGGCGAGGGGGCCTCGATCTTGGTTGCCCCACTAGAATTCGTGTCAGCGACCGAGATGGTCAACTTGTTGGCCCCATTGACCGAGGATGGATTAAGTGTCGTTCCCGATCAGAACCGGAACCTCTTACTTTTGAGCGGGCCGAAGACAGCCTTGGAAGCCGGACTCGACGCCCTTAACCTTTTCGACGTTGACGTGCTACAAGGGAAATCAGTGGCATTGGTGCGATTGCGCGCCGCTGAACCTGACGACATCGTCCAAGAACTTGAGACGATTTTCGAGACCGAAGAGGGGGGCTCATTGGCTGGCCTCGTCGAGTTTATACCGAACCAACGGTTGGGCTCAGTTCTGATCATTTCCTCCAAAGCGCGCTACATGGATCAAGCGCGCCGCTGGGTCCGCGAACTAGATCAGTCCGCTGCCGGGTCGAACCGATATTTGCAAACCTACGCTCTTAATAACAGAGATGCATCAGAGATCGCGCCGATCTTGGCTGAATTGTTGGGTGAAACATCCAGTGCATCAGAGACTTCGACATCAGCCTCCGTAGACGAGGAGCCAACGGAATCCGCATCGGCACAATCCGGTGGCAATAATGGGCCGAAGGTGGCTGCTGACGAAAGTCGCAATGCTTTGGTCGTTCGCGCACGCCAGGAAGAACATGCAGAAATTGTGCATCTCCTCAATGGTTTGGACACGGCCGCACGGCAGGTGCTTTTAGAAGCAACTATTGCCGAGGTCACCCTGAATGACGAGTTGGACGTGGGCGTGCGTTGGTTCTTTGAGTCAGGAAACTGGGATTTCAACCTATCTGATCTGGATACTGGCGCCGTCGCAGGCAACAATCCAGGATTTACAGCAGTCTTTGGGGGAAACTCTGCGCAGGTAGCGTTGTCAGCCCTGTCTTCTGTCACGGATGTGCAAGTGATCAGTTCTCCAACACTCATGGTGGTCGACAACCGTGAGGGCATTTTGCAGATCGGTGATCAGGTGCCAATCGCGAACCAAACGGCCAGCCAAACGATCGAGGGCTCTGTCGTGTTGACCCAGATTGAATACCGCGACACGGGCATTCTCTTGCGTGTTAAGCCACGCGTTGGGGCGAATGGCCGAGTGAACCTAGAGATTGAGCAAGAAGTCAGCGATGTCAGCGCCACGCGCACATCTGGTATCGATAGCCCGACCATCAGTACCCGAAAGGTCCAGACTAGCGCTGTTCTACGTGACGGGCAGACCTTAGCCTTGGGTGGACTGGTCACAGAGAGCGACAACAAAACTCGAGCCAAAGTTCCAGTTCTGGGAGACGTGCCCATTGTTGGAAACCTGTTTGGTACCAAATCCAGCCGAAAAAACCGCACTGAATTGTTGATCCTGATCCGCCCGCGGGTGGTCTACGATGACAATGACGCAAATTCCGTGACCGGATCGTGGCGTCAGAAACTGGCAGGTGCCGATGGCATTTTGCAATCAGGTCTAGGCAGCCCGCGCCATAAAGTGCAGGATATCCTGCAATAACCACCAGAGGTCTGCATGGCTCGCTTCAGCTACAAGGGTGTCGGCGCGGACGGCAAGGCGGATGAAGGCTGGGTCGACGGTCGTGATACGTCTGAGGCCTATGCCACGCTGCAGTCGCGCGGGATCGCCGTATTCGAGCTAAATGAAGGCGGTGCATCAGGTACAAAAATACCTTGGTACGCGCGCGACATTCCCCTGGGCAGGCAAGGGTATGGTCCGGCCGATCAAGCAGCATTGGCTGAACTGATCGCGACCTTATCCAAACTTGGCCTGCCTCTGACTGAAATGCTGCGCATTATGGCCGCGAACACGGCCAATCCTAGCATCCGAAATCATGTCGAGCGCACCAGCGCACGGGTTGCCGATGGCGTACCGCTGGCCGAGGCTTTTGAGGCTGCAGGTGCCGGGTTCTCGCCTATGTTTTTGCAGATTTCAAGGGTCGCGGGCGTTGCCAACACCTTGCCCGCGTCCATGGAAGATGTGGCGCGCTATTTACGCCGAGCGGAACAGACACGGTCGAAAGTCTCGTCTGCATTAATCTATCCGTCGATCCTGATTGTGGCGGGCTGCGTTTTGATGGCGGTGATCGTGATCTATCTGGCGCCAGCACTCGCACCGATGTTCAGCGCCTTGGGCCGTCCAATGCCAAGTGGGCTGAGCATGTTCCTGTGGATCGGAGCAGGTTTTGAGCAACACGGTTTATTCATTGTGCTGACCCTCGCAGTGGGTTTGGCTGTTATCGTGATCGCATCCCTATCTGACGCTGGACGGCGGGCCAAGGCGCGACTCGCCTTGAGGTTGCCGTTTGTCGGTTCAATCAATCGCGACGCTTTATTGCTGCGCCATGTATCGGCGCTCGCGATGTTACTTCGCAGCGGCATGCCATTGGTCGAAGCCCTAGAGGCATCGGCAAACCTTGGCGAAGTTAGCCCCTATGAGCCGACCTTTCATGCTGCCGCAGGGTCATTACGCGATGGTGGTCGCGCTAGTGCTGTATTTCAAGCCGAACCGAGCATGTCCGAGCTCTTCCAAGACCTGTTCTCTGTAGGGGAGGCAGCCAACCGGTTGAATGACACCCTTCCCACTGTGGTCCAAGTCCTCGAGCAACGCCTCGATCGCGGTATTCAACGAACGTTGCAGATCCTGACGCCAGCGCTCACGGTGATCTTGGGCGGGCTGATCGGCGTGCTGGTCTACTCGGTCATGGGCGCAATTCTGGACATCAACGCGGTGGCACTCTGACGTGCGCCGCGAGAGGCAGGACGGCTTCACACTATTAGAGACCTTGATCGCTTTTGCCATCGGGGCGCTGGTGATCGGGACCGGGTTCGTGGTTGTAGGCCAAGCCTTGTCGCGCCAAGTGCAATTAGAGGCGCGGTTGCATCTCTCTCAATTTGCCCGCGCGACTTTGACGGAATATGTCGTGACTTATCCCGTCATGCCAAGTTCAGGCATTCACGCGGGACGTTGGGAATGGCAAATCACCGAACGCTTGTTGCCCACACCCGATCTATCGATCATTGGGTTGCCTTTGCAATACATCGATATAGAGATCGCGGTGCGCGAGGTCGGGGAGCCGCTTGAAGTTCGCCTGAACACAGCCGCGGCACGACGCAAATGAGTAGGATACGCGACAAGGGTGTGTCTTTGCTCGAGACAATGATCGCCTTGATGGTCATGGCGATGTTGGCTGTTATGATCGCGAACGCCTTCGGCTTTCAGACCCGCGTTCTTCAACGGTTGGGCGGAACAGATGTAAGCGTCAACAACGCGTTGAACCTACGTGATCTGAGACGCTGGCTTGAAGATATACCGGGAGGTCTCAATCAAGGCGCGCCGATGGAGATGCAAGGCGCTCCAACTGTGTTTCGATTTGCCTCCGTCGACGTCACCGGGCGATTTTGGCAGGGCGCACCAATCTCGGTTGAGTTGTCCGTGCGTAACGGCGCGTTGGTCGCACAAGCGTCTGGTCTTAATCCTGACCGCGAGCCTATCAGCTTTGTCTCGATCCTCGCATCCGCGCCGGTGCAGAATGTGCGCATCCGATATTACGGACGCCATGCGCTTGATTCAGAGGCACAGTGGAAGACAGAATGGACATCGGCCCCACGTCTGCCTTCATTGATCCGGATTGACTGGGAACGCGCGAATGCGGGGCAGGTGCCCTTCGTGTTCGAACCTGGGTTAACGCAGAACCAAAGCCTTCGCGAACTGACAGATTTGGTGCCCGACGGTTAGGCTTCGATATCGCGGTCCTCGCCTTCACCGCCAGGTTGTCCATCCCGCCCAAAGGAAAAAATCTCAAAGGGTGCGATCTCGCCGGGAACACGTAGTTGATAACGTCTTCCCCAAGGATCTGTCAGCCCTTCGGCACTATCAAGATAAGGCCCGTTCCAATTCTGAACACCCTGTGGCCTGCGGATCAACGCATCAAGCCCCTGCGCCGCCGTTGGTGCGCGTCCGACGTCAAGGTAATATATCTGCATTGCGGCTTTGATATTGGCCATCTGAACTAGGGCGGTTTGTGACTTGGCTCGACCAAAGCTGTCTAAAAAGCGCGGCGCGGCAACTCCGATCACGAGGACCATGATTGCGAGCACAATCATCACTTCAAGAAGGGTCACACCAGCGCTCGCGTTGCGCTTTGTGGCACTGGGGTTTGGATTCGATCCGGAGGTGTTCACAAGGCTAGGTCCTGAATATCTGGCATTGCGGACAGTGCCGCCGTCAGAAACAGAGCATAGGCCAAGTATGGGCCGAACGGAACCTCCCGGTTTGTGCTCTCGCGAGATGTGATGCGACCAAGCAAGGTCGCGATGATACCAGCGCTCGCAGCTAAAAACACCATATAGGCAAAGGAAACAGGACCAAGCCAAAGCGCAGATGCCGCCATTAATTTGACATCCCCCAAACCCAAGGCTTCGTGGCCGTACTTTCGGAAATAGAGCTCGCTGGTGGCCCAAAGAAGCGCCAGAACAGCGGCTGCAAAAATGCCGTTAAGGATAATCGTTCCAGCGCTGAACGCGACGAAGGCTGCCAATAAAACCACGACCGCCGTACACCAATCCGGTAGTCGCCGCGTGACAAGATCACTGGATGACGCAATAATCAGCACCGGAGAGATAATGCAAAGAACAACCAGCATGTCCAAAGGTAAGCCGAGAGGTAACAAAAACCCGAGCGAGGCCACGTATAGAGCTGTGAGAGCCATGAGAGCACGCCGTTGCTCTAAGGGTCGGTCTGGCCAGAAAGGCATCGTGCTGGTGTCCACCTTGGTCTCCACGATCTTGCTGATCGCCTTGGTTAGTGTGGTTCAAGCAAAGCTGCAGGGCAACCTTCGGATTATCGGGGCCTTGCTGAATGCCGAGCGCACGCAATTATACGCACGTGGCGTTGCCGAGATGGTGCGCGGCGATGTTGGACTTGCGATCATCGCGCCAGAAGGCCGCCTTGTCCCCTCGCTTGATGGCGCTGGTTATGTGATGCGCTATGCGGAGCGAGACTGGCGCGTTCATTTGCAAGATGTCGAGGGACTTGTCGACATCTACAGCGCAAGCGAAGTGCAAAAGAGGGCCGCTGGTATTCCACCACAGGCCATCGCGGCTCTGCGACGCGCATTGGAACAATCTGGCACCGCCGCGCGTTATGCGACGCTACAACAAACAATGGCGGTCTACGGGATCGATCCGAATTTCGCATCCGTGCTGACACAAGATGCCAGAGACCCGCGTATTCAACTCGAAAATAGTCCGACGCCCCTTCGGCAAGCGCTTGTTTCCTTGCCCCCGAATGAGTTGAAGTTCGACCAAGCCCGCCGAGTACGCGTCGAAGTTGTGCCTGTCGCAAACTAATGCAAGTGAGGGCAACTGGGCTCGAGTTAGTTTTGCCCATTTGCCTCGCTAAACCCGGTTGACCCTCACATAACCTATGTTAACGTTGGGTTAGCTTATTGATTCCGGGGGGAAAATGACAAGCACTCTGATCCGCGCGCTCGTATTTTGCGCACTTAGCATTTTTTATATTTCCAATCCAGCGCAGGCATTTGAGCCAGACCCGGCACAAACCTCGGCAGAGACGCCACCCTACGAAGTGGGTTCTTCTGGCGGTCTTTCGTACTCGATCCCTTTGGATATCCCGACATATCGCGGGCTGGAACCGGGCCTTGGGCTAAACTACAACTCATCCAATACATCGCGGGGCAGCAGCGCGGATATTCTTGGAATTGGATGGCAGCTCAACGGGCTTTCCCGGATCACACGCGTCTCGCAAGGGCGCGGTACCCCCACCTTTACTAATGCAGATGACATCTACCAGCTGGACGGGCAGGCGTTGCTGGCCTGCGCCGATGGAAATGCGACCAACAAGTGGACAGCTGCATATCCGGCCCGGTTCAAATCCGACAAGATCAACTCCAGCTGCCTGGCAGGTGGTAACTTCACGACCCTGCGCGAAAGTGACAAAAAAATACTGTTCAGCGCGTCGAAAAATGAATGGACCGTCTACAGCAAAGACGGCACCCGGTACATATATCGCACGCCCAAGGCGCTGTCGTCGGCGAACCCAGCGTCCGGCTCTGACCTTGATAAGCTCGTCACCAAAAGCACTTGGCTCTTGGCCGAAATTCGCGACACGCAAGCAACGGCCAATGTGGTTCGGTTCACATATTTCTTCGATTCCGCGAATGGCTACGCGCCCCGCCCAGGCAAAATAACCTACGGCCCCTATTCGGTGTCATTTGGCTACGAGACGCGCTCAGTTCCCCTAAGCCAATGGGCCACTGGCACCGGCATCCTGGCCAAGCAGCGCTATCGGCTTGTTTCGGTCTGGTCAGAGCGCGGCAGCGCCAAGATCTCGGCTTACAAGCTCGGCTATGCCACCAGTGCAGAAACCAAAAGCAGCTTGCTATCTCGGGTTGAGCGTTACGGCAACAATTTCGCCCGCAGCGGCAACGTGATCACCGGCGGCTCCAAGCTGCCAAACCCCTACATCATGACCTACACGACGGACCAGTTGCGGTTTGCCAAAACGACCTATTCGGGAAAGCCGATGACAGGGGACGTGACCGTTTGGGACTATGATCGTAACGGGACGGACGAAATTTTCTCTAGATCGATCCGGACAGAGCCCTACGACTGTGATGAAGGTTCCGACGTGCATGCACAAACCGTGCCACTCGGACTCTACCGGATTAATACATCCAAGGCGCTCTCTAATCTCTCCGTCCCGCAATTTCTAAGGGATGCATTGGCCCCTGCGACAGGCTCTAACAGAGGAACTGCGATCGACGGGATTGCGCGTTTCGACCCTCGAATGGGCTCGAACGGTCAGCAAGCAGTTCTTATTCGTAGCTATAATGAATATAGCCACGGGTCGGACACCAGCGTGGCTCACGCCGGAAAAACCTATGGCGTAAACCCAACCACCAGTTCTTTGTCTAGTTTTACGGTTGGGGACACCCGTCATTCTCCGGACACAAGTACGTTCAAGCCTATCATTGGCAACTTTGACCTCGACCCTGCATCGGAATTTTTGGCCGCGGGACGTATTTATGATCTTGATGCGGGTGTAGCGAAACGAGGGGCGTCGCAGCCAGCTGTTGCTGGGATGGTCCTGGACATGGATGGCGATGCCCTGACGGAATATGTTTCTGCAGGAGCCAAAGGAAGCCTCAATACCGGCGCCAACTGGGTTATCAGAGACCCGCGTTTTGCGAATACGCCTTCGTTTGCTAGCCGAACAATTCCTAATCCGGGCCATGGGGTGATGGGATCGACTTTTTACCTAAACCCTCAACACGAAGGCACTCGTGCCACTCCAGCTGCCGGCGACGTCAATGGTGATGGAAAAACGGACGTTGTGATACTCAGCATAAATCGATCTGGTGCAGATGGCTTATATGTGGCCCTTTCTACAGGTCAGCGGTTCTTGGTTCGTCAAAGCTGGCTGAGTGGTTCTAATTTGCCCAATGCTAGTTTCTCAGTAAGTAGCGGCGTTCCTGATAATACCCCTAAGCCAAGTATTGCTATCCACGATGTTAACGGGGATGGCCTTGGAGACCTAGTCTACTACGAGGGGACAAAGCACCACGATCCGTCTCGGGGATGCGGTTTAGGTGCTTTTGGCAATACTACCGACGCTCGGTTTTTGCGTGGCGCTGTCCGTGTTTTCTTGTCCGATGGAACCAAGTTCCTTCCACCAAGCCGCAATGATGCACACCGTATCGAGGGGTATTCGGCCGTTGGAGATTTCAATGGGGACGGATTGGCCGATGTCCTAATTGAGGGAAGCAACGGAGCAATCAACTTCGGCTCAGGCGGTGTTCCAAATCTTCTGAAGACAATCAAAGATCCTATGGGCGCGACCACAACCGTTAGCTATGCTCCATCGAGCGTCGCGGGGACCGACAACAAGGTTCCTGGTGTTCAGCAATTGGTGTCTCAGGTCGACAGGTCCAATGGCCGTGGCGCGACGCGAACACTCAAGTATCGCTACACCGGCAGTGATTATGACTATTACCTGCGTCGCTCGCTTGGGTTCAAAACAGTCACCACGACCTTGCCACGCATCGCTGGCGAAAGTGCTGACCCGCAGATTGTCAAAACCTATCTGAACACGAATTTCGGCTTGCACGGCACACTCAAATCCAAAACGCTCATTCGGTCGGGTAAAACTTGGCAGCGCGACATCTATGATTTTGCGACCAAGACCACCAGCAATGGGCCGTATTCCGTCCGTAAGATCGAGGAACGTAATGCAACACTTCATGCCGAGGGGCTGGATCGCGAGAAGCTTCTAGAGACGAAAAAAACCTTTGCCTATTCGCCCTATGGCGAACTTACACGGGTGACTGACTATGGTCGTACGGTCAACGGCGCAAACGTAACCACCGCCGATGATGTGACCTCAGGATGGCAGTACAAGTACAACCTAGGCAGTTATATCGTGAACAAACCGCGCTATCTCTGGCGCCAAAGCAATTCAAGCGACAACTACGTTCGAGCTGACTTGCTGCAATTCACCTGGCACTATTACGACCAACAAGCTGAAAGCGCCGCGCCGTCTCGGGGCAATTTGACGTCCGTCCAGGAATGGATTGGCAACCGAAATTCCTGGGCCCGGCGTGTCGTTACCGACATGACCTTTGATGATCATGGCAATCTGCGGACCCAAAAAGATGGGCTCAATGCGACCACGACCCATACATATGGCGGACCTCACGATTTGTACCGTCTTAGTACGACAAATGCTGTGGGGGATCGATCGACTTACGCTTATGACTATCAATGCGGGTCACTGACGTCCGAGACGGATCCAAATGGGCTGGTGACCACCCACCAATATGATGGGTTCTGTCGTCCAATTCGTTCAGACTACCCAGACGAAAGCATACTCGCCACCTACTACTACAGCCTAGGCAATGGTGCGGTGCAATCCACCTTGCAACGGCGTCGGTCGGCTTCCTACGATAGCGACAAGATTTACAATGACACACAAGATTTTTTTGACGGCTACGGCGAGGTTTACAAGCGAACTCGGTCGGGAAAAACACACTCTAACGCCGACAAAATTGCAACCGTTTTCACCTATGATGCGCGAGGGAATAAGACCTCCGAGAGCAATCCACTTAGTTGGGCCGCAGCTACCGACAATGCGGCTGGCAATTCGGAAAAGACCCGTTTCGAATACGACACACTAGGTCGCCGTACGCGGGTGTTGCTTCCCAACGGCATGCAGGTCCGAACCCGTCAAGATACCAGCCGTCGAACCCTAAGCAATCGGCCTGCGATGGATCTTCAGGAAGTGGTAACACGCGACGAACGTTGCCTCGATGGTGATGCGAACACAATTTGCGGCGTAACAATCGACAGCTTTGACACCTTTGGCAACAAGGTCCTCCACCATGCCTATGACGAAAAAGGCTCTGACGTCGATGGTGGGACAGGGTGGCGCCTGACCCGTTACGAGTATGACTTGAACAGCGATCTCACAATGGTTGTTGATCCCGCTGGCAATACGTTCACATACAAATATGACATCTTCGGCAACCGGATTGAATCCGATGATCCAAGCCTCGGGCGTTGGACGATGAAATACAACGCGGTCAACTCGATGACAGAGCAAACCGATGCCAAGGGCCAGAAGATCAAGTTCTGGTACGACCCACTGCAGCGGCAAACCCGCAAGGATCTTCTCCGATCCAACGGCAGTCTGGAAAATCGGATCACCTATACCTACGGTGAGGTCCGCTCGGGCCGGTACAACAAAGGCCATCTCACGACAGCGTCTCAATCTGACCACACCGTCACCTATGACTACCACCACACAGGCCAGGTCTGGGTTGAGAAACACACCATAAACGGGCGCACCTACCAGCTGTCCAACCGATTCCGGTTCGGTCAGCTCAATGAGCAGCGCTTGCCATATAGTCCAGGCAGCACGGCCACCCGCTGGGAAGGGCTCATGGCGTTCGACGCCGGCAACCGGATGACGAGCTTCGCGGGACGGATCAATGCGGTCGACTATAACCTGTGGGACAACCCAACCAAATACACCTACGCCAACGGGGTCGTCGACACGCGGGCCTATGACACGAAACGCGGCTGGCTGAATTCAAGCTACGTCAAGAAGGGCAGCTCCAACCTGTCTTGGACGCTCTATACCCGCTTCCCCGATGGTCGGATAAAGAACGAGCGCACCTCGGAGCAGGCCGGGGCCTACAACTATAGCTATGACTATTCTGGGCGGTTAACGAAAGCCGACAATCCGCATTCCGCCCAGGGGGCGATGGACCAGACCTTCAGCTATGACAAGGCTGGTCGCATGCGCACCAACTCCCATGTGGGCACCTATGATTATAACACGGCCAAGCCGCGCCACGCGCCATATCGCATTCGCGGCGGCGGCACGACCAACCTAAGCTACGACGCCAATGGCAACATGACCCAAGGCTATGAAGGCCGGGTCATGACCTATGACGCCGAAAACCGCCCTCTTAAGGTCACCAAAGCGGGCACCGAAACGCGCTATGAATACGGGGCTGACGGCAAACGGCTCAAAAAGATCGAGCAGGAGCCAGGGAAGGCCGCGACCACAACCGTCTATTTCGGCCCTGTCGAAATCCGTAAATACGGTCAAGGCAGCTCTGAGGAGATCGTGACCTATCCGCACCCCAATGTGCGCCTGGTCAACGGGACAGCATCCTACCTGCACAAAGACCAGCTGGAAACCGTGCGCGCGATCACCAACACGGCCGGTGAGCGGATCAAACGCGCCACCTACAAACCCTTTGGCGAAAAGCGGGACTATATCGACCGCGCCGCCGAACCTGTCGAGACCAAGGGCTTCATCGGCGAGCGGTTCGACGGCCTGGCCGAGCTGCAGTTCCTAAACGCGCGCTACTACGACCCCGAGCTGGGCCTGTTCATCCAGCCCGATTGGTTCGAAGTGACCGACCCTGGTGTCGGGACGAATAGATACTCTTACTCCTTTAATGATCCGATAAACCGATTTGATCCAAACGGAAACAGGAGTCCCGAGAGTATTGGCCCCGTTGAACGAGGGTTGCACTGGGCATTCGAGAAAATTGGACAAGGAGCTTCTGCAATATTCGGAAGTGAAGAGAATGTTCAGAATTCGATTAACACCGCTGCTTCGGTTATCGGTGCTGATGTTCCACACAATATAATGACCGCAGTCGAAAAAGGGGAGGGTACTGGTGCCATCGCCGGCGAGGCCGCTGGAGTCGCGCTCGGGAAGGTGCGAGCCGCACGCAATTTTGGACGGGCCCTTTTCAGAAGAGCTCCAAATAGAACACAGCCCGATGGCATTTGGGATCGCGGCCAGTTTACGCCAATTCAGCGTGGCAATTTAATTGAAGATCATCTGGCAGGAACTGACTACAGTGGCTGGACACGTGTTGGCTCCCAAAAAAATGGGTATTCACCTGCGTTTGACTTTAACCAAGGTTCGACTTGGGTTAGTTTGAAAACCGTCGATACTGCTGGAAAAGGATGGCAGTCTTCTATGCGGTCGCACATCAACGAACTTTCACAGTGGAGTAGTCCCACAACGCCAAATTCAACGCGTGTTCTTGATATTCGCGTTCAACCAGGCGGCGGAGCATCAGCCCAATCGCTCATTGACTATGGCACTACTAGGGGCGTGGTTGTGAGGATCAATGAGTTCTGACGTGTTTGACCGTTCTTTGTGGATCATTGGAAATAGGAAGACGTTACCTGTAGAAGCGATTTGGTCTTGGTTCGATTATTCGGGCTTGCCAAACGGGACTGTGATTTCTTTCAGGTCATCGGAAGCAAAGCAACGCAAACTTTTGTCAGCTGATCTAGAGGAAACGCTGGAGAGCTCTCATTTATCGTCGTTTGAGGTGACTGGCACAGGATTCAGCTTTCAATATGGCCAAAATGGCGGTCAAAACTACGACAGCGTGTTTATTGACGGTATGTCGTCGTTGCTGACAGAAGAGTTCTGCGATGAGTTGATCAAAAAGACTGTTGGGAAAGATGAGGGGTTTTTACAAGCTCACTTGATCGATAAGAAGTACCAGCACTTGCAGAATATCTTTGATCCGCTTCAGTTCAAAGCACTTGGCTTATCAATGGACGGCCTACCTATGAAATCCAATGGTCTACCGTTCCCATTGGAGCAGAAGATTGTCGATACAAGCAAAAATCCGGGCCGATTTGTTTTGGGGCAAGGATTCGTGGAGGTAGTGGCCGCTACGATGTGGTTTGGCGAAAAGTTCTGGGGGAAGATCAACAATACTGCTCAAAAAGCCATTGAACACCTTCCATCTGATGTGACGCTTGAACATGACCAGTGTTGGAGGTTGCAATCGCGTACGGGTCCTTTTGTCGATCAATCGACGGCTGAATTACAGAACCAAATCCGAAATGCGCTTTTTGGCCAGATGACGCAACTTTGATCACCTATCCAATTCCTGTGCGACGTTCATCAGCTCCAGTTCAATCGTCACACGTTCGATCAACTCTTGCAGCTGATCGTGCGCTTGGTTGAGGTTATTGGCGTATGGCTTGTGGAGGTGCGGCTTGCCCAAGAAGGTTGCGAGTATCGTCTTTGTGGCGTTGAGCAGTGTTTGCAGCACATGGCGTGATGGTTTGCGATTACGGTTGATCATGCTGGAATAATAGCTAGGCGGTTTGCCCAAAAAACTGCGAAAAAAACTGCGTTGGGATATGACCAAGTTGTTGCGTCGGTAACAGTGAAAGGAGGACTTTTGCATTAACCGTTTGGACGTTAATTTCCAGCAGAGCAGAGGGTACACATGCGTAGAAAACAGCCATTCAAATGTCATCGCTTTCCAGCGTTGATCATTTTATCTGCTGTGGAAGACGCCCGCGGAAGTGTTCCGTGAAAAGATGATGGAGGAAATGGGCCATGGCCCTACCCTCAAACCCAATAGGAGTCGCGGTTCAAGTATCGCTCACAAGGTCAGCGTTTCTGACTTATAATGCTTATTATGTTAAATATAGAAAGGATATACCGAATTGAATCGCTTAAAAACCTTGGAAAAGCATGTCGATTGCAGATGTGACTTTCTCAAACTCTTCATCGAGTTTTCCAACTGAGATCCTGAGAATGCCCGTTGGTACCGCGGCCATAAACTGCGTTACCATAACGACTGGTTGATCTCCGAAATCAAAAATCGGGTTGAGCCTTGTTGCAGGCTTCGGTGCGCTTGATGTTGGCAGCAAGGGCACGACGACCCTGGTGTTGAGATCACTCAGAAGATCCGTTTGGACATCCAAAAGATAACCATCACCAGACGGGTTAGGAAATACGTCATACTTGGGCATCAGAACTGACGATAACTATCGAGTGGCAGCCCATGCTTCTCGACGTAAGCGTTGGAACTTCGGATTGCCGCGGCATTCTCCGCTTTCCATTGCTGTGCCTTGGCCACAGAAACCGCAACACGCACGCCATCCTCTGCAGCGCGAGACAGGTTCACTTTCAATGCCTTGGCTTGTGCAAGCAATTCAGCGTCCAACGACAGGTTTGTAGGCTTTCGTGTATGTGAATTCATGAGTCTATCTCCTGAAGAAAGAGTATATCAAAAATACATGCGCGTCAATTATGAGCATGAAATATGCGCACGTATAGTCTATCTTATGTTAAGTTAATTCAACTTAACCCGCTGCCGGACACGTATCCTACCAGTACAACACGGCTCCATCACTCGTTCCGAATTTTGAGACTACGCGCGCTCTTAGGACATACTCCTGCCCCGCTTCGAGCCTCACAAAGATCTCAGATGACCTGCCCCCCGAGGCTCCCTCATTCATAACGAGAGTTTACGGGTTTGGATTTCATAGTCTTGGTCGTCAGTTTGGGCAAGCGCGGCGTGCGCGGAGCCCTCAAATTGCTCAAGCGCTCGGCGCGCTTCAGCGGGAGTTTGGTTTCCCAGCGATGAGTGCGGTCTGACGTTGTTGTAGTCGTATCGCCAGAGCGCCAGCTTGCGGCGGGCGTCGGCCAAGCTGTCGAACCATTCTTCGTTCAACAACTCGTCGCGCAGGCTGCCATTGAATGATTCAATGAAGGCGTTCTGCTGCGGCTTTCCCGGATCAATGTAGTGAACCGCGCCGGGTTTGCCGGAGGCTCCAACTCATGAGTAGGATGGAGCATCATGAACAAAACGACGAACAAATATTCCCCAGAAGTGCGCGAACGTGCCGTACGGATGGTTTTGGACAATCAAGGGCAGCATG
>JBDVKF010000020.1:0-73054 GCA_039960995.1 Paracoccaceae bacterium
CTGATGCTGGCCTAGAACCCAGCGTCGGAACCGTCGGAGACAGTTATGATAACGCGCTGGCTGAGACCATGATCGGCCTGTTCAAAGCAGAAGTCATCCACAGACTGGGGCCGTGGAAATCCGCCGACGCGGTCGAGTGGGAAACCCTCAAATGGGTCGATTGGTTCAACAACCGTCGCTTGCTCGAACCCATCGGATACATCACGCCAACTGAAGCTGAGGACGCGTTCTATGCAAACATAAACACACTCGATAAAGTCGCATAAGAAGAACTAAACAGTCTCCGGTAAAACCGGGGCGGTTCAGACGACCCCCCTGCCCCGTTACTTCCAGAGCCAAGTATTCGACCCCCAAAATGGTGCGGCGCAGCATGGACGATTACTTGGTCACGGCCTGCGCGAAACGTCCTGTCGTTTGACCACCGCGCGGACTTCAACCGTGTCCCCGTCGATCACATAATAGATCGAGTGTTTTTCATAGACGCTGCGCCTGTATCCTTCGCGGACATCATCTGCGGCCTGATAC
This sequence comes from Paracoccaceae bacterium, assembly GCA_039960995.1. Lineage (GTDB taxonomy): Bacteria > Pseudomonadota > Alphaproteobacteria > Rhodobacterales > Rhodobacteraceae > JABSSA01. The sequence continues at coordinate 526 of JBDVKF010000020.1, forward strand.
ATCATAGGGTTCTCACAGATGCGTTCAAAACGGCTCAGGATGCCGTCGTAGTAGCGATCCGCCTGCCCTACCCCCCAGCTTTTGAATCCTTCTGCGTAGGCATCATCTAAGTCCTGATCTGCGACGTTGGTAATTCGTAGATTATATTTCTTCACGTTGCAGGCGTTCTTTCGCTTCGTCTCTGATCTGTGCGGGTGTCCGTGTGCTGATCCCACTTTGCTCAGATCCTATCAGCTTTGCACGGAGCTGGTCGAGTTCTGCCGTGCGCAGCTCTTTTTCGCGCAGAGCTTCGCGGATGATTTCACTGTCTGATGCGTAGTGACCAGATGCGATCTGTGCCTGAATAAAGGCCTCTTGCTGGTCTGTGACCGTGATACTCTTTTTGATCATACCCATGTTAGACTCCGAATTTCTTATCCTACTTTATCCTACCACGTGCAGACTCAAAATTCAACGAGGTTGACAAGTTGAGTAATTACTCAAATACCTATTAAGGTTTTCCGCGTTTTTTTGCCACGCATGGCGAAATTTCAGGAAAACTGCATCGGCGTTTTCTGTCTCGAAAGAACCTGCCTTAAACCACCACGCACCGTCGTTTGTTGACAGATCGAACGCTTCTCTTCATCCGACCAAAATCTGTTCTTTCGTTTTGTTCCCATAAGAGTGCCCCTGAGTGTCCACCACATTGGGTGGACACCTAGATCACTGTCTCACAACACGTTAGGACGGGTTCAACGGACGCTCACGATACAAAACATGCAGGAGAGTATGAGATGAGAAATCTTTTCACCGTGCCCCCAGACAGCAGAGCTCAGCCACAGGAAAAACGCGCGCACACTCAAGCTTAATTGCACGACAGGTCCACTCCATCTATGCACTAAGTAGCGCCGCCAACGGTACCAACTGGCGTCCTATTTTCTAAAGGATCTCAGACACGGATACGGTGTTATAGATCCGCCGGTTCATAAATATTTGAAACATTGTACTTTGCTCTTCGAGAGAGGTGTCTGCGCCAATGGCGCGTGGCATCATCTCAAAGCTGGTGTCGCCAGAGACCTTTGAGCGTCGATAGATTTCGCAATACACTCCGTCTGACCAGCCTGAACCACGAACGATAAACCGAATATCCGTAGGTAAGGACACTACTCTGTCAGCTCCAAACAATGCAGGGAAGGCTGCTAAGCCCTTTTTAACTTCATCTGTGATGTCATCCATTGTTCCAGACGAAAATGCAAAACTGTTACTGTCCATGTCAAAGTCCATTCGGACGGTCACTTCGCCTGAACTCATGTCGAGATCATAGGGGCTGTCAGGCATTTGCGATATGACGTATGCCATAAAGGACCTGTTAATTTTCGGCGAAGATGGCAAAACGTCGCCTTCGACAAAGCTGCCAGTCAAAGCTTCCCAATCAGGAATGTGGCTCGAATAGACGTATAATTCGTCGCTATCCATTTGGTTGTGCGCTTTAAACTGTGCCACCAAAGCGTCAAAGGTATCATCAGCCGCACTCCTATTGAGCGCATCGATTGCCTGACGCCAATTCTGCTCGACATCCAACAACGAAGGAACAGGCGGCAGGGAATTTTCGTAGGATTTAACCGCAAGATCAAGCATTGTATTTGCAACCCCAAGGGCGGTCGCAAGTGGTGGGTTGCTTGCTGTCAGCGCAGTCTTTACGAGGGATACAATCTCGTTCTTGGGGAAACCGGGACCATCATCGCCCGTTTCACTCATCCGCCGAACCAAGAAACCAAGCGATTCACGCATATTTACCCGGTATGATTCTATTTGGGTAGCAAAGTCGTTCTTACCTGATGAAAACAATATTCGATGCGTATCGCCTTGGACAAAGCTGCCCTCATCTTCAAAATCAATGATTTCAACCGGCGTACCGTTTGCCTCCGCTTCTGCGAGGATATATTGTTGCAAGAGTCCATCAATGCGTCCTCGAAGAGTTTCGCAGCGGGTTCGAACCCTGTCTACGGCGTCACTATCGCCTTCATCAAATGTCCCATCGCCGTTGACATCACGACCAGAGCGCAACAACGCATCTTTGCGCTCTAGCTCGGCTTGCAGATCAACCAATCGATTACTCGCAGCTTCCATACGCGCGTGAATTTGCTCTAGTGTCATGCCGCTGTCTCCGAATTTCTCATTGCTGCTTCAAGCTCATTCATTTCGGCCTCGACATCGCCCATAAGGTTGTCGATCTCGGAAAGATCATCTCGGGTACGACTGCGTTGAGCCTCGGTTACGGTGCCTTGCATTGTAGATAGATCATCCATCAGTTTTTGCGCTCCAGAGAAGTTCTTCTCCTTCATCAAGTCGCCAAACTGTTTGAGCTGACCTTTGAGAGCATCTTGCGCGGGTCTCTCAAGTTGACCAATGGCCTTCATTAAGTCCTTACTAACGTCTTTAAATTCGATCGATAAATCTCGTTTTGACGGCTCAGCGCCCACCTTTAGAGGCTTTGCAATCGCAGACCGCGTGGCACTTTGTTGCTGTCCCCCTTGTGCCCCGGCCGGCGTTTCGCCCTCTTGCGCCTCGGCTTGCGCAGATACATCCTCAGTAGATTGTCGGCTTTCCTCCGGTTCCACCTCGGGGGCCTTAGTCTTACCCGCAGAGGTTTCGGCAACTTCCTCTTCGTCACTATCGCTGTCAGCTGTGTTGCCTTGAGGATCGAGAATGATAACCTTTGCCGCTAAACCTGCGACCTTCATCAATTCCTTTATTTTCTTCGTAATGCCGGCAAGCATTTTCCCTTCAATGACAAAGGTCATTTCCTTGCCTGTCACAGACATCTTTCCAAAAGTGAAGTATCCAGTTTCGCCGTCGGACTTAGCTTGCTTGCCTAATGCGGCAGGTGCTTTTGTTTTGTGAGTAACAAGAACTGTGTTTTCGGCTTTTTTGCCAAGGCACAATCCAAACGACAACTCGCGTTTCCGAGCGAATGCAATAGCATCTTTCAATTCAGTAATTTTAGCTTCATCCATAGCCATTGTGGTTTCCCCCAAAATATGAAGATCGTTTTAATAAGTGATATCTGAACCGCGACTTCTATTGACGTTGAGGATAGAGTGCTCGATCCATTTCCGCCAACATTTTTTCTCTGAAGACCTCCGCAGGAGATTTCCATCCCAGGAATTTGCGGGGCGTGTTGTTCAGACGGTCGCTGATTTCCTTGATGTCCTGATCAGTAAGCTGCCGGATATCGTGTTTGTTTGCCGATCCATTCGGCTCTGCCTTCGTTCTCACCTCGTATCCTTTCCAGGATTACGATGAATCGAAAACTCTCTCTAAGCAAAACTACCGCTCTGTCTCAAAGGCCGTGACGGGATACGCCTAATTTACCACAAACTTCAATTATGCGCTTTTAGAGCAAAAGATGGCACTTTCTAAACTAGGTTGCGAAATTTCCCCTATAGCTTAGTTTAACCAACACGAGCTCTCGGAGTCAAAATTCCGAGAAAAATTCAAGGGCAATGGCGCAGGCGATCAGATCAATTGAGCCTACAATAACCCTTCGGCAATCCAACGTTCTACTTGTGTTCGACTGGCTTCGAAATGCATGGAATCCTCTCGACCGAAGCCAGCCCCCCAATACCAACCTTCTTCGTGAAAGAAGTCGGCCATGATGATCAAACCAAGCTGAGTTTTCCCGTCCGCGAAGCGGTCGAGCTGACCATCGATGTTAAGATCAACAGAAAGGCCAAAGGAATGGGTGGATGCGCGTTGGTTGCTGCCCCTGATTTGGCGCACGCATAGACTGCCAGCGGTATCGATACGTTCGTAAAGGTCCGGGTCGACTTCTTTGATCCGGTCAAACACGCGGCGCATGGAATCTGCTGCAGGCTTTAGCATACGCACCCGGATTGGGCCAACGTCTTCTAAAACGAGTTTGTCGCGCAAACGTTCGTTCTGAAGGCCTTCACAGTTATCAGACAAAACCGCCCGCGGGCGACCAAAGACGCTTTCCAAATAGGTAGGAGAAGCGATTTGCAGCCCTTCGTTCAGTCGACGCCGCTCACCGATTAACACGACTTGCGCATAATCGATGTCGGCATTGGGGTTGTCGCCGATTGGTGCGGATCCAGTGTCCCCAGTCGTCTGCGGTGTCTGCGTGTTGGTTTGGGGGGATGCGACAGGGCGAGCTTCCAGCGCGCTTATGCGCTCCTTCATTTGTTCAAGCTCGTCCCTTAGATCACCAAGCTCACCTTGCAACTTCACGATCTCAAATCGCGCCCCACTGTCTATGGCCGCACCTGTTGAGGTTTCCCCGACACCTGCAACAAAATCAGCAGAGGGATCCGGGCGCAACTGAAGGTAAACCAATAGACCCATTCCGACGATGATTATGGCCATTGCTGCTATGATAATTGGAATAATGCGCTTTTCCATGCACGCTTCTGACCTTGTCACACTAATCAATGTTGACCTTGTGTCATGCAAACGGTTCAAGTCAACCTGCAGCGGGTCGCAGTTGCGCGAAATCGTTGTTGTTGGCCGGGAAATAGTGTAACAAGCCAGCATCTATATTTGTGAGGTCCTCTATGCTTGAGTTTCAGAAATTTACCGCGATCTTATCACTAACTTTTGGAGCATTATGCGTGGCGCCTGCGTTGTCGCAATCAACTGATGCGAGCAGCGATACAGCGGAGGAACTCGTTGAGAAGTTCAACAACCAACTTGGCACAACCCGTGGGCTAATTCTTGCACCAAGTGGCGATGATACCACGGCAGATGCAGACACAACCAAAGTAACCAACGCACCGGCGAACGACGATTTTATTCAGATCGCAGAGGAAGATCAGGTGAATATTCAGATCACCTTTGATTTCGACAGTTCAGCGTTGCGTGACGACCAAAAACCGAAGCTGGCCACGTTGTGCCAAGTCATTAACAGCGTCGATATCGACCTCTTCCGCATCGTTGGTCACACGGATGCTTCGGGTTCTGCCGATTACAACAAGAACTTGTCCTTGTTGCGCGCTCAGGAAGTAAAGCGGCATATGGTCAACGATTGCGGAATTCCGGAAACGCGGCTTGAGGCTATTGGAGTTGGCGAATCTTTCTTGCTCGATTCTGAGGACCCAAGAGGCGATGTAAACCGGCGCGTCGAATTCCAAGCACTGAGTTAACGCTATGTTCTGCCGCAGCAAGCCGGCCTTTTTCGCATGAGCGACTCGCAACCAAGGGACATTTTCCAACCTGGTGACGTCCTCAACAACACCTATAGGATCGAAGCGATCCTTGGGCGCGGAGGCACGTCGGAGGTCTATAAAGCACGATCCGAGATTTCCGGAAAGGTGATCGCGGTGAAAGCGTTGCGGGCGGAGTTTGCCAGCAACGAAGATTTCCTTGTGCTGATGACACGCGAAGAAGATATTCGCGACATTCAACACAGCGCCATTGTGCGCTATTTTGATACGCAACGGATGGACAACGGTGTTGTCTATCTGGTGATGGACCATGTTGACGGCCCGGGTCTCGACCAAAAGCTAAAGGACGGGGGCTTAAGGGCTGCCGATTTAATGACAATTGGTCAGCGCGTTTGTGAAGGTCTCATCGCTGCTCACGAACGAAATATCGTTCATAGGGACCTGTCGCCCGACAATATCATCTTGCGCAATGATGATCCGGGAAGTGCAGTTATCATCGACTTTGGCATCGCGAAAGATTCCAACCCGGGCGCAGAAACGATTGTCGGAAATGAATTCGCCGGCAAATATGCCTATGCCGCACCCGAACAATTAAGCGGTACCACTGATGCGCGGTCTGACATCTATTCCTTGGGTGCCTTGTTGTTGTCGACTTTCAGAGGCGAGAAACCCGATGTCGGGAACAACCCGATGGAAGTTGTCCGAAAGAAGGGAGAGCCGCTGGATTTAACCGGGGTTCCTGCCCCGCTTGGTCCGTTGATCGCGAAAATGACGCAACCCGATCCCGCGGATCGATTCCAGACCGCAAGAGACTTGTTTGCCGCGTTCGAAAATCCTGACGGCATTGTAGATGCTGCGGCCCCCGAACCCGAAGCACTTGATGACGCGACAGTCATCGCCCCCGTTGGGTCAATTAAAAAAGAGCCTGAGCCTGCAGAAAAGAAAGTTAGCGCCGCCAAGGAAAGCCCTCCGCCAAAGCAGAAATCGCGCGGCAAGGCTGTACCGATCTTGGCGGCTGCGGTTGTCGTGTTTGGGGGCGCTGGGGCCTATTTCAGCGGCGCATTGGATGGGCTTCTGGGCCCTAAATTTCCTGTTGCTGACCCCTATACGATGACGCTTCAACGGGGCGAAAATGGGATATTACGCGCAACAGGGTTTGTCCCTTCCCCAGAAGAGAAAACCCTGTTTGAGACCCAATTAGAAACTTTGGGCGCGGAAATGGAATTGACCGTTGCAACGGGTGACATCCCAGAAAACTGGAGCGCGGGTGTCATCGAGGTCCTTGAATCTGCAGTGCTTTTGGATGAGTTTGTAGTGGATGTAAGCGGATCTACTGTGTCTGTGACTGGCCTCGCTGCCAATACTGATGAACAGTTGATCGTCTCTTCGATGTTCGATGCGCGATTCCCGGATGGGTTTGACGGCTCAGCCGCCATTCTAAGCGGGCCAAGAATTTTGGCCCCAGACACCATCGATGCTGTCCTTGCTGGCTATGCCAATTGCGGCCCACTGCGTTTGTCGAACCCACCACCCTTGGGATATGCGTTGAATGAAACGGTCGTTGTCAAAGGTCGGCTTGCTGATGAATTCCAACAAGAGCTTTTGCTCGAAGAACTCGTCAGCATTTCAGGATCGCGTTCCATCGAAATGCAGACCGAAATCCTTAATCCCGCGTTGTGCCGCATGGATGAGGCTTTGCCTTTTGTGCGCAGTGGTGGATTTGACGTGCGCTTTGGCTGGGGCGCTCAGCCTGGCGTGAACGAAACGGGCGACTATTTTGTTGGGGAAAATCCGGTCATTGATATCAAGATCCCCGACCTGATTTTGGACGGTTTTCTGCGCGTTTCCATCGTTGATGTGAAGGGTGTCGTATACCATCTGTTACCCAACTTGGGACGACCGGACGGCAGTATCGAAACCCTTCTTACAGAAGTCGAGAGCGGCTTTCTGCGCGTGACATATCCTGTTGAAGGCAACGCGAGTGATCGATTGGCGTTCTTGGTGGATGACAGCACTTTGGGTCTGTCGCAAATCATCGTGCTCTATTCGAACGAGAAATTGTTTGATCAATTGCGCCCGGTCACTGAATCCGTTGCAAGCTATGCCGAAGCCATAGAGCAAACCCGTTCAAATGGTGATCTTCTGGTACGCTCGCTCGATACGGCGTTTTTGAATACAGCGAAGGCAGAATAAAGGTCGGTTGCAAGAGGATGTGATCCTACGTTGCGGGATTGCAGCCGTTCGCGCAAAGCGTAGCGAAGGTTTCAGGAGAGCCCAAAGGACCGATGCTGCAAGACATGCCAACGACCGCTTTGAGCTGGAGGTATTAAGGGCGGGCAGATAAAATCGGCGGATTGCAAGCGCGATTAGAGAATTCAAGTGCGGTGTCGGTAATGTATCTATTACTAAATCTCAGGTGGCGCGTGGCCTGATCGTCACTCCTGGCTGTCAATTCCCGAAAAAAATCTATCCCGTTAGCACGGTCGCGATGTCGAAGCTGCCATTTTCGCCTCCCTCGTCGTCGGAGTTACCCGCGCATGCTGTGTTGGGACAGCCGGCGTTCGAAGGCGGACATTCCATTTCAGGTAGAGTGGCAAATTCTATCGAGTCACACGAAAATACACCGTCAGTATTAAAGCAGATAAATATTTGACAAATCTTCATGAAAACAATTGGGGGTTTTTCAGATCCGTCTCCATCCGCAGGAAGCACCGCCGCCATTACATCTACCGGATGCGATTTGGTCTGACCGAATAGGCAGAGAAGAACAGCTCTGGTAGATGCGAATTTAACATTATCGACGGCGAGAACCCGAACATTTCCAACTTTGTGTTTGGCAAAGAATTTCTTGACGCTTTCCGAGACCAGATTTCGGTTTTTGAAAATTTGCTCAACAGACTTTGATGGAATTTCGAATGCATTCTCCAGCTTCATACCGAGTACATTGTCACTAAACGCATTCTCCAGTTGTTGGAACGATTTCTTGCCGAGCTTTCTCCGATCTTTAATAGTAGAAATAAAGGACATACTGAATCTCCCCACTATGCAATCACATCATCTCGATAACATGGCTGAGTGATCGAATTTTCAATCTTCTCGAGTGTCTCATTTATGAGAACTGGAGTCAATTCGTGGGGTATTCCCGCTCGAAGAGCGGACCTTGACGTTCCAAACAACAATGACGGCTTTGTCTGCAACCTGTGAATTCGCGCCCATCATGACGAAGGGGGGATTTCACAAACGGGAGTTGGCGATAAAGGGTCGAAAAAACCGTCACGAAGAATCCGTTTTGTGTTTCTTTTCTCATCTCTAAAACAAGCTTGTCTAAACGACGTCAATCACGATGATTGAAATGTTGTCCCCACCGCCGCCGGTCAATGCGATGTCTAAAAGTCGATCTGTCACGGTTTCAATGGACTCGGTTTTTAGAACCATTTCCAGTATTGCAAAAGTGGCGTATTTGGTCAGCCCGTCCGAACACAAAAGGAAGCGGTCGCCGGGGAAAACCTCGCCTCTGATCTTGTCGATCTCAAGGTCCTCACCTACGCCAACAGCACGCGTTATAGCATTGGATTGCGGGTGGTGTTCAGCCTCGTCCCAAGACATTTCTCCCGCAAGAACCAGTTCCGCGACTGTGGAATGATCCGTTGTCAGCATTTCAATGGCATCCGCCTGAAGCCGATAAAGCCTGCTGTCCCCCGCCCAAAATGCGGCAAAGTGGTTGCCTGCAAACGTCAAAGCAACCACCGTTGCGCCAATTGTAGTGCCGCCGCGTCGCTCTGCTTCGTGGCGGATAGCCTTGTGGGCAGAATGCAAAGAGCTGCGCAGTCCACTCATCAGTTCCGCAGGTTCATCGCTGGGAGGCATGAGCGCCACGCAATCAACAACGGTTTGGGATGCAAAGTCTCCCGCATCATGACCACCCATGCCATCAGAGACGACCCAGATTTTTTGGTCAGGCAGCGACAAGATGCTGTCTTCGTTGACCTGGCGCTTTTTCCCAACATGGGTAGCCGCTGAGAAACGCAAACGTACAGTCATGCAGTGCTTTCAACCGGAATTTGAGGCCAGTCAGGGGACATCGGGTCCAAAAGCATCGCAAACTCTGCCATCGTTGGCAAGCCATTGCACCTTAGCAGTCGATGAACATTGCCCAGATCGCAGGACCAAATTGCTTTGTCCGGTTGACCAAGCGCTTGCGCGGCCAACGCAATCTCTGGCGCGATGTCGCCAGCGTAAGCCTGACCATCGAAAGCTGAGGTACAGGATATTTTAAGATCAATCTTGCTCAGCGCGGTTTCGAGGTCAGCCTTCGAGGTCTCGTTTTGCAAAGTGTCCAAAGCAATCGCTTCAAGCGATTCAAACATCGCTCGATTTGTAAAATGCAGGTTAGGCAGATTGCTTGAGCTATGAGTTGCAACAAGTGTCAGCGGAAATTGCCGCCCCACACGATCAATCGATGGCATCCATACGCCGATCACCGGCGCGGAACTCGCTTGCCCGGCAGGCAGGCTAAATCGCCATAGAGGCGCTGACAGATAAGTCGCATCCCATCCAGCCTTCATACGATCTTTGCCGTTCAGCATCGCGCTTTGCAGCCAATCGTCCCATGATGACGCAAAACCTTTGGGCGTATGAATGCGTACGAAATCGCCTAGCGCGGCTATTTTACCAAAGGCTCCAAACCCCGCCATTAGAACGAAGACGGGCATTTAAAGGCCTGCAGAGCAGGCAATGCGAAGGGATTAAAGACTGAGGTCGATTGCAGCTTGAAGACGGCAGCCCGTCCACCAACATTGAAAATCACCAATGAACGATCCGCGGCAGAGGTGCTGCGCAATTCAGCCGTGTCGAGCAACCGAAACAAAGCCCACGGACCATTGCGGCGCAGCACATTGCTGGTGCCATCGATGATGGGTTGAAACACAACCGCCCCCTGCCCTACACCGCCCGGCCATTTGAAAGCAGCAGCGCGCAAGGCCTCGCCATGCCGATACACAAGTGTTTCACCGTTGACTTCAAGCGTGACCTCTTGCGCACGTTCATCCAAGGAAAAAGGTTCCATTTGGAACGTCACATCTGGATCCGGTCCACCCGCAAAGAACGTATCGCGGATTTGCGAGGCGTATTGGAATTGCAGCAGCACCGCATCGGAAATGCCCAGATCGGTTTCATTGACAGTCTTCCATTTCCACGGGCGTGATCGCGTATCCACATACTCACGCAGGTGGGTGTTGAAAAAGCCATCGATCATGCCGTTGGGCGCGAAAAGACGTTTGAAATCGGCGATCCCAACTTCTGTCTCTGCGCTGCGGTTCAAAGGATAACGGTTGCTAAGCGCTTGCTGGCACGTCGGCAGCACTTCAGATTTCCAAAGCGAGTCAATCGAAGCGCGCGTGCCAGTCGCTGTGATACCGGAAGACCCAGAGGTGATCTGCGTGGACCAACGGCGCAAAGGCTGTGGCAAAGTTTCGGAAAACTCGCGGAACCGGATGATCGCTGTCGAATCGTCCGTGGCCGCCCCGTCCCCATTCTGCAAGGACTGCAATTCGCGGGACACTTCGACGAGGATGCTCAGATAATTGTCGATCGTCGAAGGTTGTTGATCAACCCGTTCGGTAATCTGGTGCAATTGCTCAAAGCGATCTTCAACTTCTTGTCCCGGAGCAGGCGGTTCAGCGTTTGCTGATCCTCCGCCGCCAGTTTGCGATTGCATCAGTTCGAAAACGCGGCGTTGGCGTTGGCTCAGCCGATCCGTCAGTTCTTGAGTCAACAGAACGCCGGCTCCGCCAGTGACCGCATCCGCGGCACCTTCGGGCAAAGCTTCCGCCAGCCCCTCGGCCTGAGGGGGGACAGTCAGTTTTGTTTCTTCTGCCACTGTTTCAAGGATGTTTGAGATCGGGGAAGAACTTTGCGATAGGACCTGAGTAATCTCAACCGCATGGCGCAAATTTTCCAATGGGATAATATCGGCATCCCCCAAAAGCTCTTCGTAATGCGCCAGATAATCGGTGTAATAAAGATCAAGAACGTCGCGACTGAGGAAGGCCAGATCAAGCTCCGAAAGACCTTCGCTGTTTTCTGTCGGCAATACCCAAGCCTCTTCGGTCGCTCGCGCTTCGACGCTAAGCGCTTCATCTAAGAATACTGTATGGAAGCCTTTGCGCGTGAAAATACCCGGTATGCCTTCGCTAAGCGCCGCACCCGAAGATCGCACGATAGCACGATCCAGATTGGCACCACCGATACTGGTCAAGCGAAATACGCTTAGCTCGCTACTGGTCGCAGCGGGCGACGATATAATCCCATTGTAAAGACGTCTGGCCAAAGGCAGATCGGACAGAAGATCGCGAATTTGTTCGATTAAAGGACCATTGAGTTCAATAGTGTCCATTGGTTGCGCCAAAAGCTCTTTCAGGTGGCCATCAAGATCCGCCCGCAAAGCCGCGCGGTCATTCCCCCGATATGCGACATCCCAATCCAACGAGGTCCATTCGGTGATCAGATTCTGATCCATCGGTCCTTGCTTGCCAAGCATCAGATACACTTTGAGCGCTTCAAACAGGAACTCGCGGTTGTTCATATTGGCTTGCATCTGATCTTCTAGACGCAGCAAAATACGCGGCAAGAACAGCTCGTTCAAAGCCCTCTGATAAGTCTGGATGGCTTGGTTGCCGACAACCCCACCCTGATACAGGCCGAACCCAAGGCCGCTGTTGTTCCGGGTGACGTCACCGACCGGGTTGCCGGGGATATCGCGCAAAAGGTTCAATGCGGGAACGACCCCCGGAAGGTCGCTGTCTTTCACCGGGTTGTTTTCGATCGCGCTTGAAGCCGTGCGGAATTGGTCGACCTTGTCAGCGGCCTCAGCGATCAGATCAGAATTGCCTAAGTAGCTTCGTGCCCAAAACCCACCAAGCCCAAGACCGGCAACAACAGCCGCGGCAATGGCGGTGCGTTTGGTCCATCTATAGCGACGTTCGACTTTGTCATCCGCGCTCACCATGCCTGCTTCGGAAAAGATCACATCTTCAAAAAGACGGGTCAGAAAGAAGGATCGGCCAGAGCCGCGCCCCGATCCAATCGCTTGGCGTCCGATGCCAAAAGTGCGTGCCATTCCCATCATCAAACGGTCAATTGGCGCACCTTCTTGCGTGCCAGACGTGAAATAGACGCCGCGCAAAAGGTGGCGATCTTCATACCGGTTTTCTTGAAAAATCTGATTGAGAAACCCTTTCGCCGTGCTGCGTACACTCGCCACTTGCGATGGGAAACTTGCGATCAAGCTGCGTCGTTGAGGATCAATTTCATGCTGCATAATCTCCAGCGAATGTGCGTTCAGCTGATTCAAGAGACCGGTGAATTCTTCGTCCAGCGCGTCTATGGCCGCCGCTTGCGATTTATTCTTTTTCGGCAATGGCAGGGTAAAACCCCAAACTTGTTCACGGTCATCTTTACTGAGCGCGTCAAAAAATTCGGTGAAACCAACCATAAGGTCAGACTTGGTGAACAGCACATAAACAGGAAAACGCACACCAAGCTTTTCGCGCAGTTCTTTCAAACGGCGACTGATTGCAGCAGCGTGATTGGATTGGGTCTCTTCGTCCTGCATCGAAAGATCAGACAGGGAAATAGCCACAATCGCCCCGTTTATTGGTTGTCTCTTGCGGTGCTTTTTCAACAGGTTGAGAAAGCCAAGCCAGCCACCATTATCTTCATCCGCGTCACTGTCTTGCGTCGTATAACGCCCTGCGGTGTCGATCATCACGGCATTGTCGGTGAACCACCAATCGCAATTCCTAGTTCCACCAACGCCGCCAATCGCTTCTTTTCCCAACGTGTCGGCCAATGGAAAGTTGAGGCCTGAGTTAACGATCGCTGTCGTCTTTCCAGCCCCCGGAGGGCCGATCATGACATACCACGGCAACTCATAAAGACTGCGACGGCCGAGCTTGGATTTGCGCAACGCGCCCATTGCTTCTTTGAGTTTGCCTTTAAGCTCAGACAGTTCCGCAATAACAAATTCGTCGTCAACATCCGCTGTCGTCGTGTCAGCGGTTTCAACGATATCTTCTGTCATTTCCTTGTCTTTGCGGCCTTTCCTTATGACAATGATTAATATCATCGTCAGCGCCAGCAAAGCTATGACGCCTAGAGTAATCATTATGGCAATCGCTGACTCCCAAGGCCGGGTTTCACCGATGGCGATATGAGGCCCGAGAAACCAAACCAAAAGAGAAAAGGCAATCGCCACCATGATCGTAATTGAGATGCCGGATCCCAAAGCTCTGAGCACAGATTTCATCAGTTCGCCACCTCTCTGACCAGTAAGATCTCGATGCGACGGTTCTTGGCGCGACCTTCACGGGTTTCGTTGCTGGCAATCGGCTCTTTGTCACCACGTGCCTGGGCCTGAATGCGACTTTCATCATCAAGCTGGCTGGCCAGCTTTCGTGTCACTGATTCAGCACGAGCAAGGGAAAGTTCCATATTTGATCCAAAGCGCGATGATGATCCAACCGGGATACTGTCAGAATGGCCAACAACAATCACTTGTCCCGCCTGCCCGTTCAGCGCCTGCGCAACACGCGAAATAGGTACGTCAAAGGTTGATTGAAGCGAATCTGCACCGGGCGCAAACATACCAGAGCCTGCAAGGCGAATGGTGATCGTTTGATTGTCTTGGAACAACTCAACGACGCGTTCGGTGATCTCTTCTTCCAAAAAGCCCTCTACCTCCGTGAACTGGTTTATCGGTGGTGCAGGCGGTGGCGGTGGCGGTGGTGCGCGTCTGAACAGCGTGGCCGGAACCCCAGCCGTCAGCACAGACATTTGACCATTCACGCGCTCTGTCGAACGATCCAAAAGCATATTGAGCGACAGGAATGTGACCGTCGCCAGCGCCGCAACAACACCAGCGGTGATCCAGACGGGTTTCCAGATTGACAAAACACGGTGCGGAACCTGCAGCCCTTCCCAGTTTGGAGACAGACCTCGTTCGATTTCGCTGCGTTGAGCGCGGATCGTGCGCGCAAGGCCTGCGCGGATTTGCATATGCTTGTCCGAACCGTTGGCTTCGACCCGAAGGCGGCCTTCGAACCCAAGTGACAGACACAAATACAGGAATTCAAGCAAGACGATGTTTTTCCCCGGACTCTGTTCTAAGCGAGCCAGAAGATCAAAGAACCGGTCACCGCCGACGTTTTCTTTGTGAAAAGTGCTGACCATGGACTGTTGTGACCAGCTGCTTTCACTGCCCCAAGGCGTATTCAACACAACGTCATCAAGCGTCGCGCAAATAGCATAACGCGCGACCTTAACGTCTTGATTGGGGATGCCGTCCGTCAAAGCGCGGGATTCAAAATTCCGGATCTCTGCAACAACGGACCGGCGCAGCTGATCCGCTTCCATATGTTGCGCACGGTTGCGAATACGGCTGATCAAAGAAAATAAGGTCGAGGCGGCCGCGTTCAGCCGGTTCATACCCGTCATCCCCTGTTCGACCTTAGACTCAGACGATGAGCTTTCGTCGGGAATCGTGTCAACTGGGGCTGGCGATTGCGAAGGTTGCTGAGCAGCAGCAGTAGGAGTAGCAACAGATAACCGCCCACCGGGGTTGGGCTTAATTACCGTCTTTTCGGCATCATCTGGTTCGGCAAATGGATCGTCGCTGGCCATACTGTCCCTATCCTTGCCTGATCGCCCAGAGTTCCATCTTCAGCCCGGGAAATTCTCCCGAGACATGAACCGCAACTCCACCAGAGGTCGACATCTTGCCCCAATACGCACTTTCGGCATCAAGCTCGAAATAGACAACACCCGCGTGATACGGGATTTGGCGCGGTGCCACGGGAAGTGGACGCATCGGGATGCCTGGAAGGGCCGAATTCACAAGCTGTCGGATCTCTTCCACAGGCCCAATCTTAGATTGATTGGCGAAGTGACGGCGCACGTTTTCGGCTGGGGCGTCAGATTGAACCGACAGAACAAAACCAGCTGACGACAGCAGCTTGCGATCCGCAATCAGTCCGACACTGATGCCATATTTGCGCGGTTCCAATGGAATGGACAGCGCAGTTTGCTCCAGCACGGATGATAGATACTGACGCAACAGTTTGATCACTGGCTTAAACGTGTCCGTCAGATTGGCATGGGCGTATTCCGGAAATGCGGGCGGGATTTTCTCATTCGCCATAAAGGTCGAAAGCTCTCCGGCCAGCCCAATTGCCATACGATAAAGCGCTTCTGGATGGGTGTTTTCGACCTGCGCCATATGGCCAATCACTGGCTGGATACGGTTAACGCACATCAGCAAAAGAAAGTCCGAAATTTCTGCCGCACCTTTCGTGCCACTGCCTTCAGACAGACGACCGGCAAGGGCTGTTTTTCGGTGGTTTAAAAGCCCGTCGAGTTCTTGCAAAAATCCCGAAAGCGTCGAAGCCGCACGCACATCAAGACAAGACGGGATGAAAGATTTGTCTAACACAACCTCTTTATCCGCCTTCACTTCGATGATTTTGGCAATTGGAATGCAAAGCCGGTCAGAGAGATCATCAACCTCTAGCGCGAATTGCAAACGCATTTTGCCCACGCCCATTGTCACCGATTTCTTGCCAGTGCCAACAACGTCTGTGATTTCCAGCTCAGATGGCCGTAACCGCGTGCCAGAAAGTTCTGCACCCGTCATATCAACTTCTGATGCGCCCTGCCTGCGCTGCGGGACAGTCAGATAAACCACACAATCCTTGATCCCATCAGAGACCTCCAAAGACGGCGGATGGTCTTCATGGCTTGGGATCCGAAACACCGTTCCGTCTTGGGTCAGCCCACTCGCGGATTTGATGGCGAATTGACCAACTTTCAAAACCTCTTCGTCGATCTCAAGTTCGTTGACGCCCCAAACATAAGGGCCCATGCGTCGGGCAAGCCCTCCAACCAAACCTTCCGTATAACGGTCAGCCTGTTGAAAGTGATGCGGCTGCAAAAACAGTCCTTCGCTCCAAAGAACCTTACTGTCCCAAGACATGTGCCGGACCTTTCGTCAAATACGTCATTTCAGTTTATCCAGTTGTGCTTGGTAGGCTTTGGCGAATTCCTTGGCAAAGAGCTCTTGGAAATCGTTTTCCGCTTGATCCGCGATTTCCGAATACATCTGTTCGTAGATTTCCCAATAGCGTGCTTTCTTGCCCTTAAGAACAGAGCCAAGACCACCGCCAACCTTAATCTTTTCTTCTAATTTTGCAGGATCCAGTTTGGTTAGCACCCCTTTCAATGCAGCTTCCATTCCAGTGATCGTCGCAACCTCATGTGACTTCACATCTTGCATTGCTTGTTCAGCAGCATCGATTGCATCAAGATACCCCTTGGCCGATGGACGCACGATGGCTTCGATCGCTTGATCAGGGCTAACAGAGAATTTTAACGGGTTATTCCCACCAGATCGGATCATTGTTTGTTCGATCCGAAACTCAGACTTGATCGAGCTCCGCGTCATCAAAACTTCGCGCATGCCTTCGATCAGGATGCGCGACACATGCCCCATTCGGGACAGCGTCGATGTCAATTCTTCGTCCGGAATATTAAGGTCTTCTGCACCTAGGGCTTTCAGGAACGCCCGCGCAGCCGCATCATCGACCTGCGATTTTGGTGTCGGCTCTGGTTCCGCTGGCGGTTGTGCAACGACATTTTGCGGAACAACGGTCGGCTGATCAGCTTCGACCGCCGCCGGTTCTGGATCAAGATTTGGGTTACCCAAAGGATCGGCACCACCACCATCATCAGGTTTGAAAAAATCGTCATCCCAGTCATCTGGAATGGATCCCATCGTCGCGCTTGGCGGCGTGAATTGATCCTGAGTTCCGGCATTATGGGCCGCGACGCTGCCTCCTTGCCCTTCCAATGGATCGGCCGCCCGTTTCGCAAATGGGTCGTCCTCGCCAAGTGGCGGCAACAGGCCGTCTTCGCCCAATTGCTCTACCGAAACGCTATTGGGACCTTTGGGTCCGCCTTCCTCGCCCAGCAGATCATCAAGGAAATCGGCACCGCCGGGATCCATCGGAGCATCCAAAAGGTCATCGAATGCAGCCGCGCCGACTTTGGCATCACCTTGCGTTATCTTTTCCTCCGCAACAGGTTCTGCAAGGATTTGGGCCGTGCTACCCGCCGCCGCGATCTTCACTTGGATTTCGTAAGGTCCGATGGTCAGAATATCGCCGTCATTCAATGGGGTAGAAACATTGCCAAGTGCAAGCTTACCGTAGTTCAGGAAAGTCCCGTTGGTGGACATATCGACAACGATAATATTCCCGTTGTGATCTTCGATGGCGCAATGCCGTTTTGACAGCATCTTATCAGGATCGGGTAAAACAAGATCGTTTTCATTCCCACGACCAACCGTCAAGCTAGTCCCCCGCATTTCTACTGGGTCCCCACTTCCGGGAATGCTCCCGGTAGATTGAAAATGTAGCACGACAGTTGTGGTCATAGTTGGTTTTTGATCCGATTAATATTGGTTAGCGACAAAGTCTTATCTGGTCGCCAGCTCTTCTTCTTCTGGCTCTGGAGGCTCCAACGGTTGGGGCGGTGGCGGTTCCACTTTGCCATTCCCACCGCGCGCAATATCGAGCGCTCGTTCCAAAACCAATTGCAATTGAGCAAGCGGATCGACGGCATCACTTAGGGTCAGCATGTTGACGCCGAATACGCAACTTCCCAAGGCCCCAGCTGGCGCTTCTAAGTCTTTCATTTGATCAGATGTACCCAAATTACCGGGCGCATAAAGTGCCGCTGTCGCTACCAATTTGGTATCATCATCTGTATCAGCCGCTTCAATCGCAGCCTCGATGGCTTTTCGATTGTCTTCGCTTGGTTCAAAAACCCACTTTTCTGACGCAGTGAGGCAAGGCGTTTCCTTTCCAGCCGTTATGTCGCGGCCTGCCAAACACGCCCACCACACAGCTTCGCGCGGCGGCAGTGAGACTGACATCAAGCGGATCATGTCAATCCAACCAAGGTCTTTAGCCAAAGCATTTAAGACGGTCGGAACATCCGCATTCGCAGGCGTCGAAGGTGGTGCAGAAAGTTTCGCTGAGCCTGCAGCCAAAAGGCGCAAAGCAGGCACTTGCGGAAGCTTTTTTAATCCGGCGTAACGTTTGTACATTCTAGCACCCTAATTGATTTTTATTACAGCGCCAGTTTGCATAAGCATGGCCGACCCTTCAATTTTCGTCGTCGCGCTCTTCACGGTGGTATTGGCTACCCCCTCAACTTCTACCATCGCCGACTTTATTTTGATGCTCGCGGGCCCAATCTCAATCTTGCTCGCCCCGACTTTCAACGTAATCTTTTGCGCCGCTTGGAGGGTGATCGAACCTGCACCAGCTTTAAGAGTGTAATCCCCCAAGTTTACCTTGTTGATTTCACTGCCCTTATCCAGCGTCTGTTTCACATCCCCATCTTTGATCGTCGTCGCAAATTCTTTTGTGATCGTTTTGGTAACTTTTCCTTCGACCGTGCCAGTTTCATCGCCCTCAGTCTTCTGCGTGATATTTTTCTTGGTGAAGATATCCTGCGACCCCTCCGCGACCTTAAAGGTATAATCACCAGTGTTAAGCGTTTCTGTCTTATGGCGATGGACCGTCTGGGTCAGATCCCCATCGTCTTGATGTTCAAGACCGATGGTAATGGTCGCGTTGTTTTTGATCGTCTCCATATAATCGCGCTCGGACTGGAGCCGCACAAATTCGCCGGCCATTTTGTCTTCGAACGTCAACTCGTTATAGGTGTTGTCGCTGCCACCCTCCGTGGATCGCGAACGCAGGCTCGTTTGGGAAGCTTCACCGGGCAATCCCCCCTTTACCTGCTTCTGACCGTTATAAAGCATTCCGGTGCATAGCGGTCTGTCGGGGTTGCCGTTTTCGAACTGAATCACAACCTCTTGCCCAATGCGCGGCCAATTCACCATACCATAGCCGTCGCCAGACCACGGCATTGCAACCCGGATCAACGCTGTGGTTTGGTCATCCTTCTTGCCTTCACGGTCCCAATGGAACTGAACTTTAATCTCGCCATCTTCACTAATGAAAAGCTCTTTTCCACTTGGCCCGGTAACGACGGCAGTTTGGATACCTGCAATCGTCGGCCACGGGACGCTGTAAGGCGTTCGAAAACAAATGTCCGATGGCAACGCATCAAAGCTGTTAAAGTATCCGACCGACCCACCATCCGTGATGTCAAATTCCGGCTTTTTCTTATTCTTGGGATCTTCAGGAAGATAGTGCCGCTCGCTTTGGACCTCAATTCGGTGCGTCACCCTCGTCAGAACATACTCGACATTATGCCGCTTCAGCGGATGCTCCGAGATTTTGAACTTACGGCCCGCCACGAAAGGCAACATCGTACTTTGCCCTTGGTACATGTGATGCTTGAGTTGGGTCTGTTCCATCCGAACTTTTGTAAACCGTTCCCCCTCTTTCTTATCAAGACTGCGGGTCGGATACCGATACTGCTCCAAGTCATTGGTCACGTGCTTGCCAGGGCTGACAGTCTTTTTGGCCGTCAAATCCGTCTGCGGAATCGTTTGATCGTAATCATCATAAACGAAGGCATTTGGCACGAGATTTTGCTTTTCGATCAACTCAAATGCACACCGGCCAGGGACCTGCTCCCCCCCCATCTCAAAGAACGTGACGGGGTTATTGTCTTCAATTTTTTTATAGGCGCTGGAGCTGTCGCGCAGGAACACCTTACCGTATTCACTGGCGTCTTCGGTGGCAAAATAAATGCCTTCTTCCGCCATGAGGCGGTAGATAAAATCATACGTGGTTTCGTTGTATTGGACGCAGTACTTTCGCTTGTTGTAGGTTTCGTTCAGGTCTAGGTCCAACCCGTTTGAATGCCCGCTCTCCTGCACCAATTGTCTTATTATGTCCGGAACAGAAAGGTTCTGGAAAATTCTGCAATCAACTTTCTGAGTGAGATCCCAAAGCCAAGAACGCACTTGTGCGACATATAGTTGAAGCCCTTGCGCCTTGCCCATGTGATGGACAGAAACGCACATCAAACTCCATTTGCGTTCATGTACGTCTTTTTCCTTTATGTACTGAAATTCGGTTTCCAAGGTCAGTGATTGGCCAATGATTTTGACCATATCAGTTTTGGTTTTGTCAGAGACAAACTCGATCTTCCCAGAAACAATTCCGCTTAACTCTTCCACAATTTCCGCGCGCACCAACTGCATCTCGTTCTCAGGTAGCGGGCCTTTAAGACGGGCAAGGCGGTTATTTGCGGCTTCCGAATTCATGATAAAATTTCCTTAAATAGCGCCAAATACTCATGCATCGATTTCAAGGAACGCTTTTTCGTCATGCAGGCGTTTGATGGCGCGTTCATTGATCCGCCAATGTTGCCCGGGGTCGAAGTCTGTTCCAAAGACTTCCTCGATCTTTGCTGGGTCAGGGAACCGAACAAGAAGGATCGGCGTCGGATAGGGCCCATTCCCCATTATCATAGCATTCATATGGGTTTCGCCTTCGATCAAATAGTGTTTCTCAGCGATCAAGGCGAGCACGATTTCAGGACGTTTTTCGGGCAGTTCTTGTGTCATGGTCTAACGTCCTTCCTTCAGATTTTTAATCTCTTCCCGCATTAGCTTTATTTCATCATGCAGTGCTTTAATGTGATCATCTACTTGGTCGGTTTCTTCTTTAACAACCTGCTTCATCGTATCGAACTGGGCTTGTGTGTCATCTTCCACCGCCGATTGCATGGTGTTCACAAGAAGGCCAATAAACAGATTCAGCACCGAAAACGCGGTGATCACGATAAAAGGCACAAAAAAGGCCCATGCAAACGGGAATTGCTCCATTACCGGCCTAACGATCCCCATCGACCAGCTTTCCAAAGTCATGATCTGGAAAAGCGTATAAAGGGATCGACCTAATGTTCCGAACCACTCATCAAATGCGGCGCCAAACATGATCGTGGCCATCACCCCAAAGACGTAAAATACAATTGAGATCATGATGATCACAGCGCCCATACCAGGCAAGGCATCCAACAACGCCTGAACCACAGACCGCATTTGCGGAACAACCGAAAGCACTCGCATTGCCCGAATGACCCTCAGGCCCCGCAGCGCTGACAGACCTTGCGAATCCGGTAACAAGCCGACCCCAACAACCATTAGATCGAAAATATTCCACGCGTTTCTAAAGAACGCCAACCCATAGGCGTAAAGCTTGAGCGAAAGTTCGATCACAAAGATCGTCAGAACAACAGTGTCCAAGACGCGCAACAGTCCCCCAAACCGTGCATCCACCCAAGCAGAAGTCGAAAGCCCAAGGGTGATCCCATTGAAAATGATAATGCCCAGGATCGCATTGCGGATGATATCACGCTCAATGAATTGACGGGCTTTTTCCCGTGACATCAAACTCTTTGTTCCAGAAATTTCCTTCATCTCAAATATCTACCTCAACCTACAGGTGTCTGATATTTCCATTATTGGTAGGTTACTTGCTGAGTTTCTTTATTGCTTTTATCGCAACCGCAGAGGCTTTGATAAATCCACCTAATACACCAGAAACTTTCGTACCGCGTTCCATATATGGCGCACCCTCAAGTTCCTGTATCAAGCCCCGTGCCGAAGAAAGAGACTTTTCAACATCTTTTGCACTGTAATCGGCCATCCGATCTAGCGATGCGTTCATCGTTTTAAGTTGGGCTTCCACGGACTTCAGTTCGCCACTTCCACGCAATGCCGCTCCGGGATCTTCTTTCTTGATCTTTTCCATCTGCATCTCGATCTCGCCTTTCTTGATCAGCAGCTGGTCACGTTTCGCCTCACAAGCCCTCGCAAAGCGAATTGTTTCATCAATTTTCGTGCTTAGTTCACCAAGGCTTTTGTTGTAGGTCTTATAGTTTCCAATGAATTCGTTGGACAACTTAAGACCATCTTGCGCAGATTTAGCTGCAGCACTCAGACACCCAAGCACGGCAACCGCAATCGCTGCGGCACCAACAGGCGGGGCCATAATGGCCGTGGCAATCGTCACGCCTAACCCAACAACAATCGCACCTGCCTTAAAGATTAGCTTACGCTTATCTTTCAAAACGGACTTGGCTGTCTTGTCCATCGATTTTAATGCATCAGAATGAGCATCGCCTACGAATTTATCCATTTGCGATTTGAACTCAGCTTCAGCCTTAATTTTCAGCTCATTCTCTAGCCTTGTTGTTTCCGTCTTAACTTTGGACTGACCGTCCGAAAGAGCCAGTTTCTCAATAGCCTTTTCAGCCTTGTTCAGCTCGGACGTAAAGTTGGATATCGCTTTGGTTTCAAACTTCATCCACTTGGAAGCAATAGCTTTACCGACTCCAACGAGGTAGCGATCGAAAACGTCCTTCTCTGTCTTCTTGTTGAGCGTCCCTTCTACTTTGAAGACTGCATTGTAGTCTCCAGAGACGTTCAAAACGCCCTTCTTTGAAGTAAGTCGGATTGTGCCAGAAGCACTCGCTCCGTCCGCTGTCATCTTATATTGCATCGGGACTTTCCCTGCTTGAAGCTAGATTCAATTGAATGCGTAGGTGAATTCGCTCTTTTTGACATCAACAGCCACTTTGCTGATCTCTTCCCCTTCCATCATACGCTTTAGAAACTCCGCGCTGATGTCGGGCAACATTGTATTGGTCACGATCGCGTCGATCATGCGACCGCCGCTTTCGATTTCCTGACAGCGATCTACGATCAGCTGAACAACCTCGTCCGTATATTCGAATGGAACACCATGCGCTTCAGTCACGCGGCGCTTGATCTTGTTCAGTTGAATCTTGGATATTTCTGCAATCATGTGGGGGCTCAGCGGATAATACGGGATCGTCACCAACCGCCCAAGCAATGCAGGCGGGAAAATCTCAAGCAAGGGATCGCGTAACGCTTTGGCCAACCCTTCGGGTTCAGGCAAAAGCTCTGGATCACTGCACATATCCATAACCAAATCGGTGCCCGCATTCGTTGTCAGCAGGATCAGTGTGTTTTTGAAATCAATCGTACGTCCTTCACCGTCTTCCATCACACCCTTGTCAAAGACCTGAAAGAAAATCTCGTGGACGTCTGGATGGGCCTTTTCAACCTCATCCAAAAGCACGACCGAATAAGGCTTACGCCGCACCGCTTCGGTAAGCACACCACCTTCGCCATACCCGACATAGCCAGGAGGCGCGCCTTTCAAACTGCTGACGGTGTGCGCCTCTTGATACTCGGACATGTTGATCGTGATGATGTTCTGTTCGCCACCATAAAGCACTTCTGCCAAGGCTATCGCGGTTTCTGTCTTCCCAACGCCCGAGGTCCCAGCAAGCATAAAGACACCAATGGGTTTGCTCGGATTATCAAGCCCGGCGCGGCTGGTCTGGATACGCTTCGCGATCATTTTCATCGCGTGGTCCTGACCGATGACCCGTTTGGACAGGTGATCTTCAAGCTCCAGAATAGTTGCGATTTCATCTTTAACCATGCGGCCGACCGGTATACCCGTCCAATCCCCAACAACGCCGGCAACCGCCTGATGATCCACGATGGGCATTATCAATGGCGTGTCACCTTGCGCGGTTTCAAATTCTGCGTTCTTGGCGCGCAATTGCGCCATCAGATCTGCACGTTGTTCTTCGGTCAACGGATCCGCGGGATCGCTATCTTGCGATTCACCTTCAACGGGCTGCCCACTGGCACGAAGTTGCGAACGCAAATCAAGGATGTCTTCAACCATCGCCTTTTCCGCGTCCCACTTGACGGTCAGCTCTGCCAACCGAGTTTCCTCTGCCGCCATCTGTTCGGTCACCGTGTCACGCCGGGCCGTCACATCAAAACCCGCGCTTTCGTCTCGCCCGATAATCTCAAGCTCTGTTGTCAGCGCTTCAATTCGGCGTTGGCTGTCATCAACTTCTGCTGGCACCGCGTGTTGGCTCACGGCGACACGGGCGCAGGCTGTATCAAGCAGACTGACGGACTTATCCGGCAATTGACGCGCAGGGATATAACGCGCCGATAACGTCACTGCCGCTTCAATGGCTTCGTCCAAAACCTGAACCTTGTGATGCTTTTCCAACATCCCCGCGATCCCGCGCATCATCAGCACAGCTTTTTCGATGCCCGGTTCGTCAACTTGCACAACTTGGAAACGGCGCGTCAAAGCCGGGTCTTTTTCAATGTATTTCTTATACTCCGCCCAAGTCGTCGCACCGATGGTGCGCAACGTACCACGGGCAAGCGCTGGCTTTAACAAATTGGCAGCATCGCCTGTGCCAGCCGCGCCCCCTGCCCCAACAAGCGTGTGGGTTTCATCAACGAACATGACAATTGGTGTCGTGCTCCCCTGAACCTCATCAATCACTTGGCGCAGACGGTTTTCAAACTCACCCTTCATGCTTGCCCCGGCCTGCAACAAACCGACATCAAGCGCCAGCAATCGCACATCCTTAAGCGCCGGCGGAACATCACCACGGGCAATCCGCAGGGCGAAACCTTCAACAACGGCTGTTTTACCAACACCCGCTTCTCCGGTAAGGATTGGGTTGTTCTGACGTCGACGCATCAGCACATCAACGATCTGGCGAATTTCCTCGTCGCGACCAACAATAGGGTCAATGTCCCCATTGCGCGCCTGTTCGGTCATGTCAGTGCAATAAGCATCAAGCGCCTCTTCTTTGCCCATCGCGCTCGGCGCCATAGCGCCCGAAGCTTCGCCCGGTTCCGCCCCGCCACCTGTGGCAGACCCGTCTTGCGGACGCATCGCATCCTCTGGCGATCCGTCTGTGATGTTGTGAAAGTCGTCAGCCAAATCATCAGGTTTTATGCTCGCCAAAGTCGGAGACAATCCGTTCAGGATGTTTTTTAGATTAGGCGTTTCCAACATACCCAGGATCAAATGGCCGGTGCGCACCTGATTGGAAGAATAAAGAAGCGAACCCCAAACCCAGGCGCGTTCCATCACATCCTCTAGATGCGAAGACAGATCGCTTATTGACGATGCACCGCGCGGCAATCCATCCAACGCTGTCGTCATCTCCGAAGCAATTTTACCCGCATCCAGATCAAAGTGATTGATAATGTGATGGATATCGCTGTCCTGATTGTTCAAGATCTGGTGGAACCAGTGAACGACCTCAACATACGGATTGCCCCGCATTTTGCAAAAGACTGTGGCACCCTCAATCGCCTTGTATCCCAGGGAATTGAGCTTTCCAAAAAGCGCGACGCGACTAATCTCGGTCATGGTTTTAGTTTCCTTTTAGTCAAATTCACAAAGGGCTGTTTGGTTCAACAAACAGGTCAGCCGCATCAGATTTAAAGTCCAGAGACCCAATCCACCCGGTTTGTCCCAGTTGAATCGTTTCTCCCAATATCGGAGAGGGAATATCTTCTTTTCGCAGAATCAGGTTCAGATCCCAATCCAGCGCATCACCCACATAGTTACGCACAATCGCACGCAACCGATTAAGAGACGGGCTGCCCGGCAACAGGCGGTTGTATTCTTCCAAGGTAAGCGGACCGATCAACAATCGAAACTTCGCTCCTCTTGTCATGACACGATCTCCGATTGAGGTCGTTTGTCCCAGGATGGCGGGCATACCCAATTCCCACCGGTCGTCATGTTCCAACGTAAGCCATGATGGCACGAATTCTTTGATCTCGACCTTCGATCCAAAGAACATAGACAGCATAGAGACCAACCCTTCCGGTCCCCGCGCACCTTGCGACAGAACACCGGCAAACTGGCGCTTCGCATTGTCGGGAAATGTGTCGGCCTTCAACATCGAATCCGCGTGATACCCGCCTATCGCGGCCACCTTGCGTTCCACGCCGTCTCTGCCGCCTCTGTCATAGCTGGGTGCCGGATGACCAGACCGCCACGCGCGATAAAGCAATGTGGTCAAGCGATGGGTTAGCATATTGGCAAAAGCGAAAAATGTATTGTCCCGGTTGTTGCGTTTCCGAGAGCGGGCAAATTCCGTTAGATGAAGCGGGAGAGGACCCTGAGGTCCGAAAAACCCAAAGAAACGGTTCGTCAGCCGGGCTGGTCCCGTCGCGCTTTGCGGCACGTAGTTCGCAATCGTTGACGGCGCAAAAGACAGCTCTGCTTCTTGCTCAAACCGAACCATGTCTTCCCGCGGTCGCCGGGATTCCCCCAAACGTGGCGCATCGGGGTGCGCGGCCTCCAACACCCGCAGAGCATGGAAGAAATGATGTTTTTCTGGTTCGGCTGCCAGACGCTCTAGATGCGTCAGATTATCCGGCCCAGCCCCGTTTCCGGACGCCATCGCATGACCTCTCCGCGTTGTTGGGTGACAAGCACCGTTTCGGTAAAACTATTGATTGTAACGTATTTGCAAAAAAATCGCTCAAGCACGGCGGCCAAAAGATAGGCGCTAGTGCCCTCAAAAAAGCTCTCGTCCATTTCAATCTTGATTTCCAATCCGCGCACGGCGGTGGACAAAACTTCATCCGACACGCGACGCACAATAGG
Organism: Paracoccaceae bacterium; assembly: GCA_039960995.1. GTDB lineage: Bacteria > Pseudomonadota > Alphaproteobacteria > Rhodobacterales > Rhodobacteraceae > JABSSA01. The sequence goes on from JBDVKF010000020.1 coordinate 27,212, forward strand.
CCGCGTTGAAACCCCCGAAACACCTTCCAATTGCTTTGCAATCGTGCGGTCACCAGGAGGGGCATAAATACCAATTAGCTCGCGCATCACCGCGCCCGCCATTTCTGGACGTTCATCAGCGATCGACAAATAATTCAAGCTCAGATGCGAGATCAGTCGCCAAGCCGTATCCCCTTGCGCTAGCGTCGGACGTGGCCGCGTAGGGCTTACCGCCGTTCGTATCTTTTTCACCGGCCCGCCCGCTGGTAAATAAAATACATCCGCATCGCCCGTTGGCAAAAGCAATGGCAGATCTCGGTTCGTGACCATCGCTGTGGCTGCAATCTGTTTCAACGAAGTGCCATAGGGCGCTTGACTGGCATCCACGATGGAAATGTAAGATTCCGCCCCCAGATAAGATGTGCGCGCGCCCTTTAGACGTTCCGATTCCGATCGTTCTCTCATCTGACGGCTTTGAGTATAATAAGCCGAATGGGATTCACCCGCTGCCGTCAAGTTGCTCGCGGAATAAAAGGCGCGAAGCTCTATGTCATCCTCGCCTTCCCCAACGATCCCTGTCAGCGACTCTATCGAATAGATCTCATAGTCCAGCGGCGCTGTGCGATCGGCCACGAGGTGATGCTCGACGGCTCTCGGCGTGACCTGAACGCGATCACATCGCTTGTGAAACAGATTGACCGCTGGGACAGAAGACAGTGAAAACGCGGCCGGGGACACGCCTGCCGCAATCGACGGATCGCCTTCACGCAGCAAGATATAAATATCCAGATCGGACCCTTTGGACCGCATAATGCCCTGCGCCAACCCTTGCAGTTCTACAAAATGAAAACGCTCCGGCATCGCGAAGTATTCTTGAATCAGGCGATACCCATCAAAGGACGCCGGCGGTGTGGGCAAAAGCGCTTCGTCAGGACTAAATCCTTTTGGCACCACTTTGGCCTCAGGCAACGGCGCAACCCAATCCTCGCGACGATTGGTTGACCGCGCGATCAGACCTGTGACCTGCGTACTCAGCAGTTCATGAAGATCCCAGTTCTTCCCATCTTGCCCATCAAGAAACATCGTCAGTTCATCAAGCGGCAGCTCCGCAATTGGCGCACCACCAAAACGTTCCAACCGCAATCGGATCGCTGCCTTTGCTTTGACATCCCGCTCAATCCCCGCCGCAACCAGCTCGCCACGCCCATCGATATATTCAGCTTCGGAAATCGAAAGCGGCCAAAGTGTCAGATCATGCGATGTTCTAAAGGTACAAGCCGTCTGGTCGTCTTTGCCCAACCGCGTAGACAGCTCGGACCCGCGTTCAATGGTGACCCCTTTGGCCAAACCCGAATTGGCAAGATCAGGTTCCAGAAACGCGATCATCATCGAAGGCGTGGGGCACAGGTAATGTGGATAGGCAATCTCTAGCAACTGACTGGTCAGGCGCGGGTATTGCAGCTCCAGCTCAAGTTGAACGCGTGCAGACAGAAACGCGACACCTTCCAGCAATCGTTCTACATAAGGGTCAACAACTTCTACGCCGTCCATCCCCAGACGGGCGGCTATCTTGGGATAGGATTGGGCGAATTCTGCACCCATCTCCCGGATAAACGCGAGCTCTCCCTCGTAGTGTTTTAAAAGTCGCGTATCCACGAGCTGGTCACCCTACCCTTTCCAGCTCAAATTCGCCGGTCGTCACATCGACTTCACTGCGCAGATAAAGCTCCATCGGCAACGGTTGCGCCCACATATCCGCATGAATGTCATACTGAATAATCGCACCGGACGCGTCTTTCCCAAGACGCATTTCGACTTCGACGGATCCGGGTAATATGCGTGGTTCAAATGTCTCAATTGCTTCACTGATCGCGCGACGGATCGCTTCGGCTTTGTTCATGTTGGAATAATCGCCAGTGACGTCTCGGACGCCATAATTCAGAACAGAGGTTGCGATATTCGGGTAAACTTCTGCATCGATAATCGTTTCGGCATTGTTGGTATTTAATAACCAACCCAGATCACGCTGAATGATCTCGCGCAACTCGCGTACATCAATGACGCGATCTTCCCGACGTTCTGTGATTTGATCGGATTCGTTGTCGGTAAGACGATCAAGCAAGGACGGCTGTAGCCGTTCGATGATCGTCTTGTCAGCCATTAGTTCGACCCTTCGGATGGAACTGTGTCCATTTCCAATAACCGCAGGTCCATAATTGCCGTGTCACCTAGGTCTGTCGTCAAAAGACGCTGACCTGTTCCGACATAGGTCTCCGCCCCTGCGTCGGACCAATTGGTGGTGCGGGCCAGCTTTTCAGACGGATTGTCCCCGCCAGCTGTTCCGGCGTAACGCGTTGGGATCAACGCGACGATCTCTCCGCCATTGGCAAGGGTCAGAGATGCAGGCGTCCAAACCGCATCGCGTAAATCAGCGGGGGGTTCAAACAACGCTTTGGAAATTGCGGAAAACGGCATCCAGAAATAGCGACCATTTACGATCACCTCAAGCATTGGACCCAGTCGCATATCCGCGTCAGCAATCCATTCAAACGGTTGTCCGTCGATTTGCCCAGACACCGCTGGCGCCGCATCAAAGGCGCGCGCACGAATTTCGGCAGCTTGGTCTGCTTTCCCTTGTGCGCCGGCCTTCAGCGCCTCGATCATCAGCGCGCACCATTCTTGCGGTTCGCCAAAAATCAACGGCTCTTTTTCACCCGCAAAAACCTTTTCGCGATAGACCTCGCAAATAATCCCTTCGCGATATGTCTGCGCCATGGATTCCGCGCTCTTGTCCAGTTCTGCCGAAACCTTAAGCTGCGCAATCGCGCGCTTCCAATCTCCGCGAACGCACAACAACTGAAAAAGAAATACTCTCAAGGACGCATTCGAAGCGTCACTTCGGATAGCATCCTGAAGTGCAGTCAATGCACCATCCAAATCTCCGGCCTTTAACAGGCTTTCGGCTTCCACGTGTCGATCCTTTGATAAAATCTTCATCTAACCGGCAAGCGACGGTCACCTGCCGGTTAGTTAATTTACTAGTTCGTAGGATTAAACGGCATATTCAGGTGAATTGAGCTTGCGGCTCCACAAAGCATCCATCGCCTTGCCCATCTTACCTGTTTTATCCTGGGCGAAATATTCCATTTTGACGGCACCAAAATCCATTGTGACGGACTCTTCAGGATCGTCATCACCGTCTGATGCAGAATATTCAAAAGATGAGATTGCGCACATCTTGAAAGAGAATTTCACAAATTCCGAACCGGTTCCGCCTGCGGTTCCGCCAGAGCGGCGCAAGCTGACAAATACTTCATCAAAGTGACCGCCGGTCATCAGGTTTTTCAACAAACCCGCAGAAGCTTTGTCACCCTTTTTAGTAAAGCTCACTTTTTCGATTGTGACTTTACCACCACCACCAGCACCGCCAGTTGCAGACCCGATATTTGTGGAGTTTTCAGCAGTGAACGTAAAGGACTCCAGTTCGAAAGCCTTGTTGGCAGACATCGCTTTGTCGGTTGTTTCTCCCTCGATGGCGCTTCCTCCAGCACCCGGGCCTGTGAAATACATAAATGAGTCAAATGGCATAGTGTTTCTCCTTAAGTTCTAAGCCGTCAAATTAATCGATGTTATTGTACTCGTTATGCCTTTTCGCTGGGTAATTTGGATACCAACCGCAAAGACACTGACAAACCTTCCAACTGATAGTGTGGTCTCAGGTGGAACTTGGATGTGTAATATCCAGGATTTCCTTCGACCTCTTCCACGATGACTTCAGCCGCAGCCAAAGGCTTTCGCGCTTTTTCGGATTCGGGCGAGGTTTCAGCATTGAAATCAACGTATTGATTGACCCAAGTCTGTAACCAGTCCTGCATGTCGTCGCGCGATTTGTATGATCCGACTTTGTCGCGCACGATACATTTCAGGTAATGCGCAAAGCGGCATGACGCGAAAAGATAGGGAAGGCGCGCCGCCAAGTTTGCATTCGCCGTGGCATCCGGATCGTCGTATTCCGCAGGCTTGTGAAGCGACTGCGCACCGATAAACGCCGCTATGTCAGAATTCTTGCGGTGGACCAATGGCATCATGCCGTTCTTGGCCAACTCAGCTTCGCGCCGGTCATCAATCGCAATCTCGGTCGGGCATTTTTGATCCACACCACCGTCAGATGATGGGAACGTGTGCACCGGAAGACTTTCAACAGAGCCGCCGGATTCCACGCCGCGGATCCGGGAACACCACCCGAATTCCTTGAACGATCTGTTGATGTTTACAGCCATCCCATAGGCTGCATTCACCCAACCATACTTCTCGCTATCTGCACCATCGGTATCTTCTTCAAAGGCAAAAGCTTCGACCGGATCCGTCTTTGAACCATACGGCAAACGCCCCAGAAAACGTGGCATCGCAAGGCCAACATACTTGCTGTCTTCGCTTTCCCGCAAAGACCGCCAACCCGCATATTCAGGGGTCTGGAAAATCTTCGTAAGATCACGAGGGTTCGCAAGCTCTGACCAATTGTCCATCTGGAACAACTCTGGATTGGCCCCCGTGATGAGCGGAGCATGGGCTGCCGCAGCAACCTTCGCCATTTCACCAAGCAATTCAACATCAGGTGGCGAGTGGTCAAAATGAAAGTCCGCCACAAGTGACCCGTAAGGCTCCCCGCCGAACTGGCTGAATTCCTCTGTGTAGATCTTCTTGAAAACCGGCGACTGATCCCAAGCTGTGCCCTTGAACTTCTTCATGGTCTTTCCAAGATCTTTCTTGGAAATGTTCAAGACCCGGACCTTTAGCATTTCGTCCGTCTCGGTATTGTTCACCAAATAATGCAGTCCACGCCACGCGCTTTCCAGTTGCTGAAAGTCTTCGTGGTGCAGGATCAAATTGACTTGCTCTGACAGCTTTTCATCAATCGCAGCAATGATGCCTTCAATCGACTTTAGCGCATCGTCAGAAATCAGGTTCGTGTTTGACAACGCTTGCGCGGCCAACGTGTTGACAGCGTCCTCTACCGCAGATTTCGCCGTGTCGGATTTCGGGCGGAATTCCTTTTGCAGCAGATTTTCAAAATCGGAAGCTTCAATCGCTTCGGCTGCGCCGCCTTCTGTTTGGGCTTCGGTGTTCGCCATAATTAACCCTCCCCTTCCGCGTCACCATCCGTCGGGGCGGCGTTTTCTGCCAACGTCTTCAAAAGCGCCGGATCTTTCATAACTTTGGCAATCAGCTCTTCGGCTCCTGATTTGCCATCCATATAAGTCATCAAATTCGACAATTGCGTCCGCGCTTCAAGAAGCTTGGCCAAGGGTTCTACCTTTGCCGCAATCGCAGCAGGGCTAAAATCATCCATCGATTCAAACGTGATATCGACAGCCATGTTGCCTTCACCGGTCAATGTGTTGGGCACTGAAAACGCGGTGCGTGGCTTCATGGACTTCATGCGGTCGTCAAAGTTGTCGACATCAATTTCCAGAAACTTGCGATCAGCGATTGATGGCTGAGGCTCTTCAGACTTGCCCGCCAAGTCAGACATGACCCCCATTACAAATGGCAGCTGGATTTTCTTTTCGGCACCGTAAAGCTCTACGTCATATTCGATCTGAACTCTCGGAGCACGGTTGCGTGCGATAAATTTCTGGGAACTACCAGACATGTCTCATTTCCTTCTCAATCGGCCATTTCAGTTAGGTTTAAAGCACGGATAAGGCCCCATGCTAATCCTCGTAATCGTCTTCCAGGCCACCAATCACCTGGACATTCTCAAAGCCACCAGGCGCCATGTCCCGCACGATCGCAAGAAAATCTGCACCCACAAGTTTCTTTGCACGCGTCAAAAGCACTGGCACCGGGCTGGACGGTTCGTTTTTCTCGTAATAATTGATGATGCGATCTAAGGCGTTTTGAACATCACGCGTTGATCTTATAACACCGCCACCAGACGGCCCTGAACTTTCAGTTGGCGCGGCCGATCCATCGTCTTCATCGCCATCATTCGCTTCGGTTTCGGCGCTTTCTGACTCTTGACCAGCTTCCGAAGACAATCGCGTATTGATCTTCTTCAAAGTCGCAACAAGCTCCGCATAGCCGCCCGTTTCCGAAGGAACAGTATCGGGACCCTGACCGGGTGTTTCCTCATCAAACTTTGCAGCAATCGCGACGATGTCATCCAAAGCAGTCTTTGCCGCCGCTCTGACTTCTTCAAGAAACTCATCACTGGTGTCGGTAAAGGCGGCAGCGATGCCAGCTTGATCAGGAACGTTATCCATATCAGCGGGCGTATCAATGATACCTTCCGCGACTTCCATATCACGTAGGGACAACGCGCCAAAAGTCCGACTGCTTGTTAGCGGCGCACGACGAAGCGTTTTGATGAACCGGGTTTGATCCGCTAACGCATAGACGGCATTGACCCTAAAAGTTGGATCGTCATCATCGTCTTCGTCCAGCCGAGGGTGGCAAGTATCCCAAAACTCATTCAAACAGCGCGAAACATAAGTCGTCATCGATGCAAAACCGGGCAACCCACCCAATACAAGTTCCGCTTCGGCTAGGAAGACCGCAACGCGAATGTCGTGGCTTTGTTCTAAAATCGAATTCGCCTTTTCCCGAACTTCTTTGTAATCGGGACCGTCAGCTTCTAAAAATTCTTCTCCTACTTGCTGCTCTTCTCCATGTGTCGCAGCAATTGTAAGCTCGATAAAATCAAGGTCGTATTCTAAATCTTCACCACTTGGTTCTTCTTCGCTCTTTGGGTGAAGAAGCGCATCAATATCCATTGGAAGTTCCGGTCTAAAGGTCTAATGATCCGAGCCTCAAAATAGATGGCCCAAAGATTAACGTTATTGCGACCTTATCACGGAATTTCGATTTGGCCATAGCCCGAAAAACGATTTGTTTTTCAGACATTGCCCGGTAAAGTTCCTTGACCCGCGACAACAAACTACGATTTGATTACATCATCCGTTTGCACGTGCGTTTGTCAAACTGGAAGTTGAAAATTCTATTTTGGGGGACTTCTTAATGAACTTTCTATCTGGCGCTGTTGCTGTTGTGGGGATGGTTGCTTTTGCCTGTGTGGCTGCAAATCCTGCATCTGCGCAAGACTCCTCTCTCACGGTAGAGTTGAACAAGTTTGAGACCTCTGAAACTGGTGGTTGCCAAGCATTTTTTCTCTTTCGCAACGAAAGTGGCAAAGCCTTCGAAGGATTCGAAATGTCGCTCGCGATCCTGAATCAGGCTGGCGTCATTGATCGACTTCTAAACATTGATGCTGCCCCAATTCCCGTTGCACGCACGACCCTCAAACTTTTTGAAATCCCCGAAACTGGATGCGCCGACATTTCAGAAATACTGGTTCATGCGATCGAAACCTGCAAACCACAGAACGAAGAAAACATGGACTGTTTCCCGATCATTGATCTGGCCAGCCGCACCAGCGCAGCACTGGTGAAATAGCGTGACCGGCGCATTAGAGATACTTGGCACCGGCGGGCCCGTTATCATCATTCTCGCAGTTTTGTCGGTGCTGACCTTGGCACTTATCATCGTAAAGGTTCTGCAATTGGCCGGTGTGAATTCTGGTCAAGCTGCTCGGATGGAAGCTTGGCAACAATGGGCCAAGGGGGAAAAGGACGGCACCGTTTCGATCCTGTCACAAGGCAAATCACCGGCAGATCGTGTTGCGCTTTATGCGGCAAAATCGACCCAAAACAAGATGCAGCGCAAACCGCTAGAGGCAGAACTGTTGCGGCGCGGCAATGCCGAAGTCGCACAGATGTCACGATCTATCCGACTGTTGGAACTCATCGCCATGATCGCTCCCTTGCTCGGATTGCTCGGCACCGTCTTGGGGATGATCCAATCGTTTCAAGAACTGGAACTGGCCCAAGGCTCCGCCAATGCCAGCGTTCTGGCAGGCGGCATTTGGCAAGCCCTTCTGACCACCGCCGCAGGCTTAATTGTTGCCATCCCCGCCGCAATCGGGGCGACACTCCTCGCGGCTCGTATTGATGGTGCCGCGCAGAACATTGAATCCGCAATAGGCGAGTTCTTTCTGCTAGAAGATACTGGCACCACGGCGGAGGGCTGACGATGGCCACACAGCTTCGCCGCGTCTCTTCCCCTCGTCAATTGATCTCACTGGTGCCAATGGTCGACGTGATGCTGATCCTTTTGGTCTTCTTCATGGTCACCTCGACCTATTTGAACCTCGATATGATCCCTGTCGTTGATGAGGTTGAAGAGAACACAGCGATAGCGGCACCTTCAGAGGGGGGCACGACCGTACTCTTGCGGATAGGCGCGGATGGCCGGGTCTTCCTGCGAGGTCAACCGGTGGCCCTTGCAAGCTTGAACGATACACTACGCACGCGTACGGCCACTGACCCGTTACTGTCCGTTGTTCTGCTGCCCTCGTCTCAAGCCACAACTCAAGACCTCGTAAGCACCATGGATGCCATCACCACCGCCGGCGTCACACGCCTGCGCCTCATGCGGCTAGAGGGGCAACCATGAAACTCAACCGCCCTGCCCGCCGCCAACACCCTGAAACCATCATCGCATTGATTGATGTGGTGTTTTTCCTCATGGTGTTTTTCATGCTGATCGGACGCATGGACGCCACGAGCCCGTTCGAGGTTTTGCCAGCCACCGGCATAACAGGCAGCGACATGCCCGCAGGCGGATCGACAATCTCTGTCAGTGCCGATGGCGCGCTTGCCCTCGACGGGCAAGAAACCAATCGCGCAAATCTCTTAGCTCAGATCACCGCCCAGATCAGCGAAGATCCCGCCTTGCTCATCCGCGTAAACGCGCACCGAGACACCGTGATGGCCAACCTACTCCCTTTGGTAGCAGAGGTTGAAGCGCTCGGCGCCAGCAACGTGATGCTTGTCGTCACGCCGGAAGGCCCCTAATGCGCGCACCGTTCATCTGGGTCGTTGGGCTTGCGGCCTCAATCGGCCTTCATGCGGGCGGTGCCGTGCTGTTTCTCGTGACCAACACCCTAAGGGAACCACCGACACAAACCGGACCCGAAAGCCGCTTCAAATTGGAAACGGTAACCCCGCCAACAGAAGACGCACAAGCGCAGGTCCCAGAAGGGCAAAACGCTGATGCAACCCAACCGCAAGGCACAGCCCTTGACGCAGGCGCGATACCCCAAAGCACAGCAGCCCCCCTCACCCCAAGCCCAGAGGTCGCCACCGACAGCGCGTCACAGATCACCCAAACGATCAAATCTGACGTCACAACAGACACGATTGCACCGGCGCAAGACCTCGCAAATGAGGTTGAAACCACCACAGCTATTGCACCGCCAAACACAACCGTTGCGACAGCTGCGCCCAGCACTGTCCAAACCACCAAAGCCCTGACCAGCACCGATGTCCAAGCGATTACCGCAACTCAAGAAACGCTGGCCTCCGTGACTGCGACGCTCGCTCCGACAATTCTGCCACAGAACACCGCCACACGCCCTGTATCGACACAACAACCCGCCATCACGTCCAATCCAGCGCCAACCACCCTGATCGCCCAAGAACAACCCGCACCCAAACCCGCCCAACAGGTCAGTGCAAAAGGCGCTGAAACCGCATCTTTCCAACCCCAAACCCAAGCCGCCAAGCAACCCGACCTGCCCGCAACCCAAACCAAAGCAGACACCGCATGGCAATTTGGAGAAAGGCTAGTCACAGACCCAAAAGCGCTTGCCACCATTCAGGCCTTTATGGCCCCTTCCCAAACCGACAACGCGGATCAGGTCAAAGACAACCTAATAAGCGTGTTGACCCAAACCGACTGCGCCCGAGTCTCTGCAACGTTCTTGCCAGAAACCGGCACATTGGAAATGCAGGGCCACATCCCGGACCCGGCGTTGCGCGACGGGATCGTGGCAGAGCTTCAAGCCCAGGTCGGCGACGGAATTGAGGTGACAGCCAATCTCCTGCATCTCCCCAGTCCGCAATGCAATGCGCTCACTGGCATCAGCAATGTCGGACTTCCGCAATCCACCGATCAATTCACCGATGATCGCCTGATAGGGTCCTCACCCCACGCACGTGAATATACCTATAGCGCTGGCCAAAGGCTTCAATTTGATCTGGTCGCCCCAGACTATGACGCGGTCATTTATGTCGACTACTTCGCCGCCGATGGCACAGTCATCCACCTCGTCCCGAACGAACATGTCGCGCTTGAAATATCCCAAGCAAAATCCCTGATCGGTGTCGGGACAGACGAACCCGGTCAGCCGGGCCTAAAGATCACAATTGGCCCGCCGTATGGCCAGGAAATCGCAGTCGCCTTTGCGGCGTCACATCCGCTCTATGACGGCCTTCGCCCCATCGTCGAACCGGCAGAGCCCTATTTGACAGATCTGAAAAACCGTATCACCAACGCGCGTGCTGAGCACGCGGATTTCAAAGGCGAATGGGTCTATTTTTTCATCACAACCCAAGCTGCGGTTCAGTGAGACAAAAGACCGGCCTTTGCGTTAGTCGCCCCCCTGCCCTTCACGAAATATCGGCAGGGTCATCCTGTGAAACGTCAGGGCTCAGCTCGCTCCAGAATTCAAAAATCGCATCCGCATTCAACGCAGACATCCAACCAAAACGCTCAAAATCGTATCGAAGGTTAGGATCCTGCAACCCGCTTAGGAACAACCTCTTATCCGCATCGCGCTGTGTCGGGGTGCGCGCATTGACTGCGGCCTGAATCCGCCCCAACCGCTGCGCCCGATGCCCCGTTGGTTTCAAGTCTTCTACTGGCGCGCCGTCCTCATAGGAATCGCGCAACGCCGCAGACAGGTATTTGACCGGACTGCGCACATTTTGCATGCCCTGCACATAGCCTAACTTGCGATTCAACGATGCTTCGCCATGTTCGCTGATCCATTGCCGGGCAAGACGGTCGCTTGCACCGATGCCCCGTAGACGCGCGTAAGTATCGCTTTGTCGCGCGCCTGTTCCATCATCCAGATCAATCATCGCCAATTGAGGGTTGCGGGTAATTTTGAACCGGATGTCGCTGACTTGGCGACCGCGTTTGCGGGTCTCGGGCGTGACCACAATATCGCTGACTTTGTTGACCTCTGTCACCGCCGGTTTGATGATTTTTGCATTCAGGTGCTTATAGCTTTGATAATATTCGGACGCATCCACGCCCATAAGCCGTCGAAAAATCTCGAGAGGCCACCAACCTGTGCTGCCCGTGTTCACAAATCGAAAACAGTTTTCATACAAAGCCAGAGCGTGCCCGCCGGTGAACTTACGTTGTATGTTCAGATTGATCAGCGCAAAGACCTTTGGATCGTGCAGCTTTTCGGCCAAAGCGGGCGAATAGGCATATTCGCACACCCCGTCCTTCAGCTTGGCATAGCTCAACAACGACGACACGCCCCATTCTTGGCGCCCCTTGTCGTCCAGCATGTCCCATTCGGCGACCGTCTCCGACAAGCCGCGCAACGCCGCCTTCAATGTGTCTGTGTCGTTCGAATTATAGCCGATCATAAGGCACAGCGTACGCGCATCAATCTGATGCGAAGGCCGATTGATCAGCGTGTCATACGCGTTCAACAACAGCACATTCGACAATTTGCGCTGCAACAAAGTCAGCTTGCCAGACACATGAATCGCCGCCACATTCTTTTTGACGCTGTCCCGCCGCAGCGAACCCGTCAGCTTATCTTTTGGAATCGAATCCATAGCCTGCTCGTTTTTTATGTATTATAGCTTTAAAGGAACCAAGCCGTCAAAACCTATCGGGTACCTTAATTTAGACCATCTTGATCCCGTTCATTGAGGCATGTCTTTCGGTTATAGGAACCCAAATACGGGATCGATTGTGCGTGGATGTTTCACGACGTGGTCAAAACAGGCTCTAAACAATGCAAATCAGGCTCTACCCGCGAATCGGTGCCTTATTCCCTGATCACGGATACCTCTCATCCTGTATTTTGGTACCCTTTAACCCGCAAATTGGTTCGGTTGGTCCTGTATATTGGTCCGCAACACGCGGTAACCTTTTGGTATTGCAATAGTTTTTTAGCTTAAAGATTCTAAATTCTTACAAGAATCTATACATTTGTTGCGTGTCTTTAGGTTTCGTGACGAAACAACTTAGAAATTCACATCATATCGCAGATGTGCGATGTTTGTTGAAAGATCATATAAAATATAAACCACAGGCGCAGTATTCATGAAAGACCAAGCGACCCCCCCGCCATATTTCAACATCTCTCCTTCCGAGGCTGCTGGCAAGCTTTCTGATCCAGTTACGACGGGGCGATTTGCAAAGGCCGCGAATTTCGCGAGCCGTGGCCGAGATGACCTTGCCCGACGTGGGTATGCTCCGGATGGCACAAAACGGTTGCGAAAATTCTCGACTTGGGAGGTTTGTAAATTTCTGATCCCGATTGCCCCAGCCCATTTTCGGCGCGTCCTGAAAAAGAACCCTGACCTTCCACAAGGCACAGGTGAAGGTGGCGCGAAATGGTTCAGTCTGGATGATGTGCTGACTCTGCGAGCCCATTTTGCGCGCGAAGGGTCTTCGGGCAAGGAATATTTACCTTGGCGCCCCGAAGGCTTGGATGCCAAGGTCGTCGCCGTGGCTAATTTCAAGGGCGGTGTTGGTAAAACATCGACCTGTGCACATCTAGCCATGAGCGCTGCTTTGGACGGGTACAGGGTCCTTGTGATCGATTTGGACAGCCAAGGGTCATTAACATCGATCATGGGCGGCAAAGTTGAAAACGAATGGCAAACCGTATTCCCCCTGATGGCCAAGCATTTTGCGGCCCACGCGGCCACAGAAAACAAGGTCCGCGCAGCGGCTGGCAAGCCTGAGATACCATTCGATGAAACCCTGACCGAAGCGTCAGAGATCAAGGCCGAAGACGTTATTCAATCCACGCACTGGCCCAATATCGATTTGATCGGCGCTCAGCTGAATCTCTATTGGGCGGAATTTCAAGTGCCCGTTTGGCGGATGCAACATCGTGGCTGGCCCCTGTGGGACGCCCTGACTGGGTTCCTCGAGGATGAAGGAATCCTGAGCCAATACGACATCATTTTCATCGATACGCCACCCGCCCTGGGTTACCTGACGATCAACGCATTGGCGGCTGCGGATATCCTTTTGGTTCCGCTTGGAGCTTCATTTTTGGAGTTTGATTCAACAGGTCGTTTTTTTGATATGTTGTATTCGACATTCGCCTCAATCGAGGATGGCGAAAACCGGAATCGGCTGGCGGCTGGCCTGCCGGAAATGCGGTTTGAATGGGACGCGGTGCGCGCTTTGATCACTCGATTTGATGCGGGGCAGCAGACGGATTTGGCGAATGTGGTCCAAGCCTATTTCGGAGATTTTATGACCACCTATCGACAAGATTTAACTGCGATGGTCGGCCAAGCGGGTGAGCAGGTGTCGGGTATTTACGAAGCTGATTACCGAGATTTTAATCGGGACACGTATGTCCGAGGCCGGGAAACATTTGACCGCACATGGGCCGAGGTCAAAGAGCTGATACTTGGAAGTTGGTGGAAAGACATGGCGATGACGAATGAAGAGGGGGAGGGATAACACATGGCGAAGCGACGCAAACTTTCCGCACCAAGTGAAGCTGATCTGGAACGTCTAGAAAAAGAGTTTCGCGGCGAAACCCAAACGGCTTCTCCAATGGCCCCGATTGCGCAAGTGGCTGCGGAACAAGCTATGGACGCCCCTGTAATTACCCCGCAAGACCGCGTTGAAACCGCTGAATTAGCGGCGTTCAAGGACAAGGAACAACGCGGTTTGATGCTGGTTGAAATTCCGGTATCGGCGATAAACCCTACGGAAATCTTTCGCGACCGAACGGTACTGGACAAGGCCGAGTTGGATGAACTGAGATTGTCGATTGCCGCAACAGGTTTACGTTTGCCGATCGAAGTTTTTCGTAAAACCAATGCCGGGCAGGGCGATTATCAATATGGGTTGATTTCCGGCTATCGACGTCTTTTGGCGGTGAGCGAGCTTAAGGACCTGACGGGCGATGACAAATACAGTTCGATCAAAGCCATCGTGCGCGAGATGGACAATACCCAAGCCAGTCTGGCGGCGATGGTTGAGGAAAATGAAATCAGAGCCAATGTCAGCCAATATGAGCGGGGCAGGGTGGCTGCGGTCGCGGCGCAAAGCGGCTTTTATTCCAATATTGAAGACGCTGTAAATCAGTTGTTCCCGGTTGCATCGAAAGCCAAGCGATCAAAGGTTCGGTCCTTTGCCCTCATTTTCGAAGAGCTGGGTGATATGCTTGAGTTTCCAGAAAAAATAACAGAAAAACAAGGGCTTAGATTATCTTCTGCCTTGCGATCAGGGTTTGAAAAACCGATACGGGATGCATTGTCACGGGCGTTGCCAGAAAGCCCAAAGGACGAATGGCTGGTAATCGAAAGTGCCTTGATAGAGCTCGAACAAGACCAGTCAACGTCCGAACCCAGTAGGGGAGGGCGCCCAAAAACCCGGATGCCGCCGACCGCACAGCGCACCACGTCCAACGGGTTTCACATTGCATGGGGTCAAGACAAACAAGACTATTTGATCCGCATCAATGGGGAACAAATGGACCGGGAAATTCTGGAATTGCTGATTGATAATGTGGCTCATTTGCTGGATCGGGCGACATCGTAACCTGACTGACCTGATCGGCCGCAGGCGAAGGTCGTCCGGGTCGTCCCGATTGGGTGCACCGCTTTCCTTATGTAGGATGGGGATTTGGCAGAGATATTCGCAACCATTGACATGTACGGCGTTATACCGTACGTATCCAGATAAGGAGAATGACATGTTTGCAATTGAAACAGTGACCCCGACAGCGGGCAAGATGGAAGCCCGCAAAGAGTTGCGTATGCACCGTGCAGATGAAGAACGTATCCGGGCAGCTGCAGCAGCGACTGGCCTACAAGAAGCTGATTTCATTCGTCAAGCGGCGCTTCTGCGTGTTCAAGAAATAGAGCAACGCGTTTCATTGTCCGTTCTGCCAGCTGAGGCGTTTGATGCGTTCAAAGGCGCAGTTGAAGCTTCGGGCAAGGTCGTGCCTGGCTTGCAAAAAGCTGCAGAAGCATCGAAAGGCCTTTTGAAGGATGCCAGTTGATGCAGCGGCGTCCTTTGCCACTCTGACACTCGCTAAATTTGACAAAAATACTCACGACCGCAGCGCGTTTAGCTGTGGTTTTGAGCCAATCGATAATTTTCTCAAATCATCCCTGACGGACCAAATAAAGGCCGGAATGGTCGCGGCCTGGATCGCAACGACCGAGGATGATCCGACCGTGCTTGGTTTCTATACACTTGGGGCAATGGCCGTTCGGTCCGAATTTGGCCCGGCCAAATGGCAACGTAGCAGGGTGCCAGATGTGCCTGTCATCTATATCCGCGCCGTCGCTGTTCGAAAGGATATGCAGGGTAAAGGCCTTGGCTCGGCCCTTGTTATCGACGCCATGAAGCGATGTGACGCTATTTCCACGCAGATGGGGGCAGCCGCCATTGTATTGGATGTCTTGGAAGACGATGCGTTTGAAAAAAGATGGGCATTTTATAGAGATCTCGGTTTCGCACCTCTCGGGGACCCAACCAACAAACATCGTGTGTTCATATCAATGGCCGATGTGCGGGCCACTCTGGGGGCAGGGGACTAGAGGGTGAAAATGTAGACGTACGATTTCTGCGTTAATCGATCAAATCCATTAGGGCGGTTAGCTGGCTAGAGTGACCCGGTTCGGTCGGCCATTTGCAGTTGACTTACAAAGTGCAAACTTCGCGATGGGGTTGACTGAAAATCCGTTGGTGCGCATGATAGCCTTTTACTAAAATGGATTAAGAAATGGCGAAGCCATCAAAGCCGCATAATCTGAGTAAGAAATTCTTGATGGGTGTCGCGTTGTCAGCAATTCCGCTCGCAGGGTGCACTTCGATTGTGCCAACTGATGGGACAGCCGCCAATACACCGGTTGGAACCAGTGTGTCTGCGACAGCTGAAGAAGCGGCACTTTTTAAACGGGCAAATAGCTTGCGTACCGTTGCCGCAGCCGAGCAGTTTTTGCGCGCCTATCCGGACAGCGAGCTGGTGCGAAGTTTGCTGACGAGATTGCCACAATCGACCTTGCGTGGCATTGACGGTGAGGTGGTCGATGAAATCCCTCGATCGGTCATCAACAGTTTGCCTTTTAACGTTAAGCAAGCTCTTGCTGTGCAGACTGAGCGACAGGGCAATGTCTCGGGTAATTCTGGTCCATCTGACGGCTATAGCGGTTAATACGTGCTGAGAAACTGGGTATGACTTCCCAATCCAAGTTGCCGGCCGACGACGACATGTATGCAACGCCGTCAGTGTCGGTGATTGTGACCAATTACAACTATGGTCACTATATTGAAGCCTGTCTGAACAGCTTGCGCATGCAGACCAGCCCGCCAGATGAAATCATTGTCGTAAATGATGGCTCGACCGACGGCAGCGCCGATATTCTGTCGCTGATCAGCGATGTCGTGGTGATTGATCAACCCAATGGCGGTCAGGCCGCCGCATTCAATACCGGATTTGCGGCCAGCACCGGAGAAATCGTGGTCTTCGTTGATGCTGATGACAAGCTGCACGCCAGCGCTTTGCAGGTCATCCGTCGGCTGTGGACGAATGATATCTCGGCGTTGTCGTATGGTCTGAGCATGATCGATGGACAAGGTCAGGCTGTTGGTCAGTATGCTATGGACCTGCCAGACGGTGACTTGCTACCGCGGTTGTTGGGCCATTTGACGGTCCCCTTCATGCCCACAACCGGTAATGCGTTTCGGCGCGCTGCAATTGAATGGGCCTTTCCCTTGCCCACCGAGCGGTGGAGGATCAGTGCAGATGCCTTGTTGATCCGGGCTGCTATTCTGACTGCACCAATCCGCCATCTCCGGCACGTGCTGGGCGCCTATCGGGTTCATGGCCAGAACAACTACTTTCGAACTGGCGTCTCTGGGCCTTGGAAAGCAAACCGTGGGTTGCGCGACATCGCACGCGCGGGGCTGGATATGATCACCCTCGTTGACCAAAACGACCGTTTTTTGCGCAGAGCAGACAGAAACAAATTATTAATCGCAGCAATACGTAGCCAGCTCAAAGCCGAAGTCCTGGCGTTTGATCCCGTTGCATGGGCCCAGTTTCAAAGGCGTGCACTTGCTCTTTGCCGGGGAACGCGATTCTACCTCAGCGTTGCGCTTTACTTGAACGCGGCCCGATACAGTCGCCGGCTGCGCCAATATGCAGTTGATCCGCGAACTTGCCCACGCGTCTTTATTGCGGCGGTAGAATTGATCCGGGGGCGCGCCATCAATCTGGATTTGGCCGCCCGTGTTGAACCTCGTTCGCCGTTTGACACTCGTCTTCCTCCCAAAGGGCAAATGCCCAAAGATCCAATGGATTGGCTGACAGGACCAGAATGGACACGTGACCATGCGTCCAGTGGCGCCGATCTGTGCGCTCAACAGAGTAGTTTCGTGCTTCGGCGCGTTTGGACAGGCCCTGCAAAGCTGACGCTACACATGGCCCCAACCACTGGCCCTATGGTAAAGGTATCCTTGTTTCACAATGGATTGCCGCTGGGTTCGGGTAATCTGACGTCAGCACGCGAATTCCACTTTACGTTGCCCGAAGCAAAAAGTTCTCCATCAGACTCCGAATTGATTGAGATTCGCACCGAAGATATTGTTCAAGGCCGATTTGGCGCGCTGTCGCGGATGTGGCGCAAGGCGCACCGCCTGCAAGTCCGCATGATTAAGCTTGAACCGGTCATCCCTACACCTGCCGCAGCCGTGCTTGAGATATCGGGCAGCGTCCCCATGTCGGATCTTGGGGACGTCGTGCAGAAACCTGACGGCACAGTCCTAACTGGTGAACAGGTAATTGGCTCAGGCGAGAGCCTGTCACTGGCAGTGCCGCCGCTTGGACCGCCCTTTTGCCTGGTGATGCAATTGTCACGGGATCAGGTTCCGGGGCATTTGAATGTTACGCTGAAAGGGCAGTCCATCTGTTCCGCCGATCTGGTTCCGGGTGGGTCCTGCCTGATCGAGATGCCCCAATATCTGACGGTTTTCAGCCCGGCAGTGTTGGAATTTGGTTTTCGTCCGGAGTCATTTCTTGATGATCCCGTTGTGATACTGCAAGATTTGGGGTGGCTCCCGAAGGGGGCTGAAGGGCGCTATGGCTTGCCCGCGCTGGTTCCTGGCGGTTGGGCAGGACCCGGCACAGGGCGGCAACTGTCGGATTTTCTTGGCACGGGCTGGCTACATACTTCTGTTGGCACGGCGACAATGCTTGGCAATTCGGCGCAGTTGATCTTATCGCAAGCCGCCGTATCTGCAGGAGCGGTCTTACGCCTTGATATTGAGCCTATGGACGCGCTGTCTGTGCAAGAAAACCTTGTCGTAGTTGTCGTCGTCAATGGGGAAGAACGCCAAGCCGTTCATCTTGCCGGACCAGCGATCATAGACGTGGACCTAGACGGTGTCCTGGCAGGCCCGCGCCACAAGGTCGAAGTTGATCTCTATGCCGCAACCAGGTCCAACGACGAGGATCACGCTGGCGATCATGGCGGCTTAAAGCTTAACGGGATAGGGCTGGGTCCGCGTGAGGAACCGGCGACCTTACCAGCCACGACGATCGATCAGGTTGCGGACATGAAGGTTGCACGCCTTCTTGCGGACCTTCGCCGCGCACTCAGGCAGGGTGCGTCACATGCTGACCTCGCAGCGCTGCGCGATGATCTTGTAGCGGCAATCTCAGAACTTAGCGTCAGCGCAGCAGTCGGCACCCTAACTGCAACCGATCTGGCCACATTGGCGTCATTGTCTTCGAAGCTGCCCCCGCAAATCGGACCGACCGACATTCTGCCGGTTGAGGAGGCCGATTGGGTCCGCGATTTATCGCTACGAATGCTCAACGGTCCGGCATTTGTGACGCTCCGCGGCGTCGATTTGCAGGATCTTCCGGAAATGACGTCGGAATTTGCCGCCGCGGTTGGCGCCTTTCTGGTGGCAGATCCAAACGGAGGCGTCGGGAAGGCAGATTTGCGGGCCTATCAGGATCATCTGGTGGATGTGATGGACCAGGCCCGCGCCGCCCTTGCCACAACGCCTGAGGGCAGTCCGCTTGGCGCATTGACCAGCGGGATGGTAGAGGCGTTCCACGCGCGCCAGCTGCTGTTCAGTGATCTTCCCTTGCGCCCTCACGTGCAAGCCTTTGGCAGGGCGCTAGAGGCCAAGCTGCTGCGTGAGGGCCACGATTTATTTGCTCCGCAAAACCATCAGGCAGATGTGCGACGCTCCAAACAACGCATTGGCGTGTTGCTGCATAATACCGACCCATCGCCCGAGACTTGGATATGGAAGGCGCTTTTGCGCAAACTTCCACAAGACAGCGTCGAGATCACATTGTTTCTGACCGAACAAAACGCTCTTCCGTCTTCGGGGTTTGAAGGCTGTGAGACTGTGGGCCTTGCAGGGCATTCGCTTTCTTCAACTGTCGCAACGCTTAGGCGGGCAAAAGTGGACGTCATGTTATTGGGCGCAAACTTCTATGGGCATTGTTTCATGACAGAGGTCTGCGCACACAGGTTAGCGCCGCGCCAGATTGCGTTGTCGGCAGTGTTCCCAGCAACCACCGGATTATCGAGCGTCGATACATTTATTCTTGGCAAATCTGTTGCGCCAAAACGGGCAGACACCGACTATTGCGAGGACGTGCTGTGGGCGCCGGGGGCGGGACAGGCGTTTGACATTCCTCCTGCATCTGAAGGCAGCGATGCGGCGCGTGGCGTCACGCGGCGACGCATAGGAGTCGCACAGGATGACGTGGTTCTCGTCAGCGGTGCGATGCAAGACAAGATTGGGGCCGACGTCCTACGCGTTTGGGCGCAGGCCTTAGCGGCGGAACCGAAAGCGGTGCTGGTGTTATATCCCTTTGCCGCAAGCTGGCAACAAGACTACGATGCGCCCGCATTCAACGCACGGATGACCGCCGCCTGTGACGCGCACGGGGTTGATCCACGCCGTGTTCGGATCTTGCCGCCAATTCCAAACCAAGAGGTTAAGCAGGTTTTGGCGGCGGCAGATATGTATTTGGACAGTTTTCCCTATTCCGGTGCAACAACGACCGTGGAGGCGCTGCAATGCGGTTTGCCGGTCGTCGCACTGCAAGGTCAGACGCAACGTGGTCAGCAAGCGGCGGGCTGGCTGATTGAATTCGGGTTGAAGGACCTCGTTGCCAAATCCCACCGCGCCTATGTCAAGATCGTGGCGGATCTGGCTGGTGATGCCGAACGTCGCGCGCAGGTCGTTGCCCGTATCGCGACAGTTCGTCAGAAAGCCATGAGGCAACATGACTTTGCCAAGTGGCTTGAGGCGTGCCTTTTGCCGAAAACCAAACAGCCCAAGGGCGGATTGGCCACGCCCCGCTATCTGTTCCACCATATGCCAAAAACAGGTGGCACGAGTTTGAAACGCGTTTTTGGCAATTGGTTTGATGTCGTTGAAGACTATCGCGCGCCTTGGGCTTATATCATGCCCCCGAAACTGAATATTGATAGCTTGGGCCCCGACAGCCTTTTGTGTGGCCATTTCGCCGGCGATCTAGCCCCTCTGGCCGAACGTTATCCCAATACTTCGGACCCGCATTGTTGGCGCAAAATCACGTTTCTGCGTGACCCACTTGAGCGCGCCATCTCTATTCATGCCTATGAAAAGAAACTTCGGCTGGAATATGACCAGACTTACGAACCGCAACCTCTAGGGCAATATCTGCGTACAAACGATGGTATCTTTCTGCAACATTTCGAATGTGACGAAAGCAATTGGCGCGCGGCTGTTGAGGCTTATTGGTTCATTGGGACGCTGGAACGTTTGCCGGAATGTCTTAATTACCTTGCTGAAAAACTGGACAAACCGGCGCCGGGTATCCTTCCTCATGAAAACAGCACGGTGCGCGACGAAGAAATCACCGAAGACGATATCGCGATTTTCAGGGCCAATAACGCAGTTGAGTTTGAAATCTATGACGCTGTGGCGGCCCGATTGGACGCATCATTGTTGCAACATTCGAGCGATTAGTTCACGGGCGGAAAATCGAGGTGCCCAGCCGGGATAGTCGGACTGGAACGCGCGTGTATCTGATATCCACCACATGTGATCGCCGTAGCGAGATTGAGGGTTGTGGTGGCGGGGCACTTCGCGGCCCAAAATCTCTTGGGCGAGATCAAGCGCTTCGGTCACGGAAACAGAACTGTTGCGACCGCCGCCCATATTGTAGACGCCTTTGGGTACTCCACCTTGCACGACACGTGCAAAGGCCTCTGCAAGATCATCGGCATGCAAATTGTCACGGACCTGTTTACCGCCATTTCCAATGATCTCATAGCTGTCTCCGGCCACAACGGATTTGCACAAATAGGACAAGAAACCGTGCGCCTTTGCCCCGCTGTGATCTTCGCCGGTCAAGCATCCCGCGCGAAAGACTGCGGTCTGCAGATCAAACCGATCGGCATATTCCTGTACCATCAGATCGGCGGCTACTTTTGAAACACCAAAAAGACTATGCTGAGTCTGATCGATGGACATGGTTTCATCAATACCGTGCTTGAAAAACGGGTGATCTGTTGGCGGCTCTAATCGGGTATTGTGCGCGATCAAAGGCAACAGGTTCGGGCGGGCACCGTAGACCTTGTTGGTGCTGGTAAATAAAAACGAGGCGTTGGGTGCATGTGCGCGGCAGGCTTCCAGCAAGTTCAGAGTTGCGGTTGCATTGATGCCAAAATCGGTCTTGGGATCCGTGGCTGCCCAATCATGCGAAGGTTGTGCTGCGGTATGTACGACGACCCCCAACGCATTTCCAAACCGCCCAAACAGTGCATCGATGGCATTTTCATCGCGAATGTCGAGCTCGTAGTGCACATAGCCCGGGCAGGTGGCCTCAAGCATTGGGCGCTTTTCTGCATTACTTGCCGCGGCGCCAAACAGCTTTGAACGCTGATCGTTGTCGACACCAATAACTTCAAAACCAAGTTCAGTAAATTTGCGCACCGCGGCAGTGCCGACAAGACCTAGTGAACCGGTGACAAGTGCCAAGCTTTTTTCGGTCAAGAGGCCTGTCTCCGTTTCGGGAACCGGTTTGCGGGACGTCATTCAACCCCTTAACAAAACGTATCGAGATCGCCTATACTGAACAAGTTGATTATTGCTTTTTGGATAATTGGATTTTTGTGATACGGTCTTTGAATGACACAATTGAGAATTTTTATATCATCTATTGTGATGGTTTTGGTGTTCGCCGTTGGGGCTATCGCGCAAGTGTCAGGCCAGACAGACAACAAACGCGTGGCCTTTGTTGTCGGCAACTCCGCTTATCAAGGTACTCTTCCGGAACTGAAAAATCCTGTCAATGATGCTCAGGATATGGCGGTAAAGCTGGAGGAGTTGGGCTTTGAGGTGATTGTTGCCACCGATCTAAGCCTGCGCGCTTTTCGCTCGTCCCTCCTTGAATTTGCTACGGCCATGGAAGGAGCAAACACATCATTGTTCTTTTATGCAGGCCATGGTGTTCAGGTAAATGACGAAAACCATTTGATCCCGATTGATGCGCAAATTTCGCGCGTGCGCAGCTTGGCTGACGAAACGATCACTGTGAATAGGATCGTGGGATTGATGAACCAGTTCACGGATACCTCGATTGTGCTTCTTGACGCGTGTCGGGACAATCCGCTGACCAGCGATATTCCGATTGGTGAACAGCAGGATGGCTTTGGACGCGGTCTCGCACGTGTCAGAGCGGATGGGGGCTCTTATATCGCATTTGCGACAGCACCAGGCAACGTTGCCTACGATGGGGAAGGGCGCAACAGCCCGTTCACAACCGCCTTGCTGCAGCATATTTCCGCGCCAAACTTAGATATTCGTCTGATGATGGCCGATGTGCGCCGTGATGTGTTTGAAGCGACTCAACAGCGGCAACTACCTTGGGAAAATAACTCGTTGATTGGCCGGTTCTTCTTTGATGAGAACAGTACGTTGCAAAGGCTCGACAGCGCCAATCGTAACGAAGTAGAGGCTTGGCAAGCGATAGCGAACTCAAACCGGCGCGAAGATTACACCGCATTTATGCGCGACTTTCCGGACGGCAATTTCGCATCGGTCGCCGAATTGAAGGTAGCTGCACTTGGGCAGGCTGAAGAACGGGCCAGCGAGGCGCAATCAGGTTTCGTTCTCGCACGGGCGACCAACACAGAAGATAGGTGGGAAGATTTCCTGGAAAAACACCCTCAGGGTTTGCTGTCTGACATTGCGCGTGAGGAATTGAGGGAGTTACGCGACCAGATTGAACGTGATCGTATGTCGCTTGAAGAAATGCACTGGCGCTCGATTGCGCAGTCGCGCGCGCCATCCGACTTCAGGACGTATCTTTCAATTTATAGCAACGGTCCGTTTTCCGATCTAGCACGCGATCGTTTAGAGGCGGCGGAGCGTGCAGAAGAGATTGTGGCGACATTTACCGGAGGGGATGCTCCCGAGAATGTCAGCGACGTGCGTCTCGAACAAGAAATCAAAGCCAAAATTGACCAGATTCCAGTTCAGTTCATTCAATATGGGCTGAATGCCCTCGGTCATCAGGTCACCGATATCTCGGGGGTTCTAGACCCGCCAACCCGGCGTGCGGTTCGCAATTACCAGGCAACAATTGAAGCCACCCAGACGGGGCGGCTTACACCCACGCAAACAGTTGATCTGTTGCTTTCGGCGGCGGCTTTGGGCGACAGTTATGCGTTGACGGCTACAGGGATCATGCTGACCTCAGGACAGGGCCTTCGAAAAAACGAAGAGATGGCGCGCCAATGGCTAGACCGGGCGGCTGATCTGGGCAATGGCCTTGCTATGGCTAATCTGGGAATTCTGTATCGCGACGGTCTTGGCGGCGATCGAAATCTGGCAAAAGCCCGCAGCCTGCTGACAGTCGCTGTGACGCTGGGTGTTCAAGACGCTGAACCCGTGCTGCGCAGTCTTGGCAAATGAAGGCATCACTTCTGGCAATTCTGATGGCGTTTTTGGCCAATTTTGCACAGGCTCAGTTGCTGCTGCCTAAGCCTGAGTTGCGGGTTGAGAAAGACTGTGAAAACTGCCCGGAAATGGTGATTTTGCCAAACGGATTATACATGAGCCGAGCGCCTATAATGGTGTCAGAATTTCGCGCTTTTGTTGAGGAGACTGGATACCGAAACACGGGGTGGGGCTGCAAATGGAATTTCAGCGGTTTTGAGCAGGGTCCGCGCCACCCAGTTACCTGTGTTACATTCGATGGGGCGGAGCTCTATGCCCGTTGGCTTAGCGACAAAACCGGCCAAACGTACCGCATTCCTACCGGCGAAGAACTTACATATGCCGTGACCGCTGCAACGACCACGAATTACTGGTGGGGCCAACAAATCGGACGCGACCGGGCGACTTGCCTTGGTTGTGGGCGCGCGCTGGATGCAGAGGGGACCACACCGGTGGACACCTTTGAGGCTAATCCGTTCAATCTGCTTGATGCACTGGGTAATGTCTGGATATGGACGACAGATTGTAACAACGCCGATTGCACAGAGCGTTTCTTGCTGAGTGGTGGCTGGTCAAGTCCGCCTTCCGATTTGCGCATGAGCAAGAGGGTTTTTAACGGTGTGACCGTTCCGTTCAATACTTATGGCATCCGAGTGGTGCGGGAGTTCGAATGATATATTTTGGATCATGGACCAGTTCAGTCTTGTCTGTTCTTGCAGCTATAACTGCCCTTTTCATGGGCTCTCCTAGCTTGGCGCAGGTCGCGCCCGGAACGGTTTTTTCGGACTGCGAGGATTGTCCCGAATTAACGATGCTGGACAACGGCACGGCCATCGGGACCACTCTTGTTACGCGGGCGCAATTTGGCGCTTTCGCCGAGGAAGTAGGAATACCGGGCGCAGAAAGCTGCTACATCCGTATCAACAAGCGTTGGGATAACGCCAAAGGTAAAGGCTGGATGGACCCCGGTTTTGAGCAGGGCGACGATCATCCTGCGGTTTGTATGAATTGGCTGGAGGCCACTGCCTTTGCCGACTGGCTCAGTGAGAAGACTGGGCAGTTTTATCGCCTGCCAACGTATGAAGAATCTGTGGCCGTAACGGCCGCAGGGGCAACGACAGCTTTTTGGTGGGGCGAAGATTTTTCTGAAATTTGTGAGCGTGCCAATGCGGCCGACGTTAGTTTCAAAGCGGCATTTCCCGAAGATGAACGCAAGATCCTGACCTGCAATGACGGTTATGCGTACACTTCGCCCGTAACCGCATTTCCTCCGAATTCTCTCGGGATTTACGACGCCGTGGGCAATGTCTGGCAGTGGACCAATACATGTCTGAATGGCGACTGTTCGAATGCGCTTTTTCGCGGTGCTTCATGGGTGGTGCCAGCCAAAAACCACTTTCGCAACGATGGTCAGTGGTCGGATCGTATCATTCTGCGAA
The DNA here is from genome assembly GCA_039960995.1 of Paracoccaceae bacterium. Lineage (GTDB taxonomy): Bacteria > Pseudomonadota > Alphaproteobacteria > Rhodobacterales > Rhodobacteraceae > JABSSA01. The sequence continues at coordinate 52,726 of JBDVKF010000020.1, forward strand.
ATTCAGCTGTTGGGTTTCGAGTCTTGCGCGACCCACAATGACGCTTCGGCTGCTGGAGCGTCGATGCGACGCCTGAAAAATAGCACTAAAAAGGTTTTGGTCACGGGTGGGGCTGGATTCATCGGAGTGCATCTGGTGGATAGGCTCTTGGCACTTGGCCATGACGTACTTTGCGTGGACAACCTTTACACAGGTTCAAAGCGCAACATTGCCCATTTACACGCCAACCCAAATTTTGAATTCATGCGCCATGATGTGACGCAACCTCTTTATGTGGAAGTTGACGAAATCTACAATCTCGCGTGTCCAGCGTCGCCGGTACATTACCAGAATGATCCGGTGCAGACGGTCAAAACCTGTGTCCTTGGCGCGATCAATATGTTGGGTCTGGCAAAGCGTCTGGATTGTCGGATTTTTCAGGCCTCAACCTCAGAAGTCTACGGTGATCCCCAGATGCCTGTGCAGCCAGAGACATACTGGGGCCACGTCAATCCAATCGGGCAACGTTCGTGCTATGATGAAGGCAAGCGCTGTGCAGAGACATTGTTCTTCGACTACCACCGGCAACATCAGCTCGACATCAAAGTCGCACGGATATTCAACACGTATGGGCCAAAGATGCATCAAGCAGATGGTCGTGTGGTTTCAAACTTCATCGTGCGCGCACTGGAGGGGGCTCCTCTTTCGATCTACGGCGATGGCAGCTACTCCCGGTCGTTCTGTTATGTTGATGACCTTCTGGACGGAATCTTGGCTCTTATGGGAACCGACGCCGAAATCACTGGTCCGGTCAATTTGGGCAACGACCAAGAAGTAACGATGCTGGAACTGGCGCAGCTTGTGCTGCGTTTGACGGGGTCTAAGTCATCGATCGAATTTGCAGACTCGGTCCCAGATGATCCCAAGCAGCGCCGCCCCGACCTGATGCTAGCATGCGAAATGCTAGACTGGTCTGCATCAATTGAGCTGGAAGACGGTATTTCCCGCACCATCGATGATTTCCGCCACAGGCTGGGCTGACAAAAACTTGATATAACCTGGCTCATTCAATCGATTTCGAACATCCAGCGAGCTGACGGGAGCGCGATCAATCAGATCAATCGTTCTTTCGTCACGCTATACCTGTGGGCAGCCAATTGACTTGGCATCGACATGGTGCAAGTCCGTCTGACATCTACCAGCACCCATTGGATGCGCGACATCAGAGGTGGACTTGTCGGTCAAACTTATTGCAAACGGACATCGTAATATGAGGCTGAACGCAATAGTTGGCGGCCGGCTCTCCACGCATTGGGGTAGGGTGGTTGTCCTGGGTCGATCATCCGCTTTTGTGAAGACTTAAGCCGGTGTTTGTTAACCTAGATTTCTGCTGGGTATGTTGTTGAGCGGATCAAAGGGATTGCCAAACAGACCTGATTAGACCTTACTGTGATTGATCAAGGAGACACAAAGATGCCTTTTCCAGCGGCCCGTTTAACGGATATGGTGACTTGCCCTATGGTGACAGGCGTGGTTCCGCATGTCGGCGGCCCGATTTCGGGTCCGGGTCAACCAAACGTTCTGATTGGCAATCTTCCTGCTGCACGAATAGGTGACATGAACGTTTGTGTCGGTCCTCCGGGTGTGATCGCCGTCGGCGCACCGACCGTCTTGGTGGGTGGCAGTCCCCTCGCGCGTTTAACCAGTACGGCTGGGCATGGCGGTTTAATTGTCGGTCCTGGGTGTCCGACAGTTCTTGTTCCGTAGCGGGGCAGGCGATTGTGCAGCGATTGCCGAAAGGGGGCGTGCGATGTCTTGCACCTTTGATCCATCTCGGAACACGATGAAATAGGAAAGAGCAGCCGCAATTATCTCAAAATTGGATGAGAACTTTGCAGTTTGTGCTCAAGATCCGCTTTTTAAACAGTTTCCCTTTGAGGGAGACTGCAATGAATTGAATGACCAATTGTTTGAATTTGATCCGGAAGGATTTGAAGTCGCTCAACTGGATAGACTGTTGGACTTATGGCTGCCCATTCGAGCCTGAAACTTACTTTGCCATGGCCGCAGGCGTGTAGGTGAGTTTTCGGGTAGGGCCCATAGTGACTTTGTAAGGTACGCCCAGAAACTTGTTTTCCACAAAAAACACCAGTTCATCACCGATTTTCATTGGTTGATGCATAGAGGCAAAATCCGGGATTCCAAAGTTGTGCAAGCGCACCGTGCCTGGCCCGCGCTCTTCTTCCGGATCTTCGGCATTATATCGTTCCATGTATTGCTTTTGGAACGCTGCAACGTCGTCAATCAACGCGTGGCTGTAGCCTTCGGTCATGTGATTGAGCAAAAAGGCATGCGTATGTATGTGGTCTTCGCCATCCAGAAAGGGGGCCGCAGCGATAAGGTCGGATGGTGTGTCCACCTGTGTATCGTCAATCGTCACATAAGGCGTTCCATTTACGGAGACGTCATAGTTGATCAAAGGCAAGTCATCGTTCATCTTACTTCTCCGTTATTAGGGGGCCACAGGTGCTGCGACTTTGGGGGCCATACTGTCCCATGTGCCGTCTTCCCAGTTTTGACCCAATGGCGTCATCTCGCTGCTAAACGCGTCTTTTTTCCACAAGATCAGATCGCCCGTTCTTGGATCGGGAGCCGCGACGAACAAAGTCTGTCCCTCAGGCCCGCCCCAATTTGAATCGGCAATCACAACCTCAGGCATTGGCAATCGCTCCATCAAATAGGAGCCAATGTCTTTGTCCACATTTTCCTTCACTTGCTTCTTGTAGAACGCCAGGACTCGGGCCTTGGTTGCGTTGTTTGCTGTAGGCGCTTTCTTCGCGATATAGGCGTCCGCTCGTTTCTGAGCGACCACATCCCTGTAACCAGCGATTTCGGCCTGAATTTTGTCGCTGACCTCTTGCGGGGTCATCTCGGTTGTTGGCCGGTTGGCCAGCGCAGCAAGCAAGAGCGGTCGTTCGATGTCGTCCGCGTCTGCTGCCATGGCTTTGATCTGATCATCAAACATACGCGCCGCCCGATCGGCCGGTAATTTGGCATTTGCCACGGCCTGCCCAGGTGCAATCAATTCCGATTGGATTTTTGCCGCCATGTCTGGCCCTTGCAGCTTGGCGTTTGACGGGTGGTTGGGCAGTGCGTTGAACGCGTGGGCTGCGTTTTTGCCGCCAGTCCCGACTGGTTCCAGGTCATCAGTGCCGGCAATTCCAAGGACAGACTGAATGATCTGGCTTGTTCGAGCTGACCGCGCCACGCCAGTTGCAGGTTTTTTGCCTAAAATGTCTGAACGCGTATAAGGTACACCTTCTAGAACGGCAGCCGTCTGATATTCCAACCCGCCACTGGTCAAGTTCCAAGGTGCTTTCTTCTTGGATCGCGGTTTGCCGTCGCCGACAGTTCCGCCATATGATGTCACCAGTGCATCCGCGACTGGTGAATTGGCCCCGGCGATAGGGTTGCCAGACCCGTCCTTGGCGACAAAAATTTCAAGAACTGCTTTGCCTTCGGTGCTTGTGGCGTCATGCCCGGTGACCTCCAAGGCTACCTCTTTCAAGGCCGCGTCCATTTCGGCTTCGCTGGTGATTGCTTTGCCTTTGTACATGACCTGATAGCCGCCTTGACTGGAATGCCCGTCGCCACCGCCACCATCTGGGCCACCGACTTCGGGCCCAGCGTTATATTCAAACTTGAATTTTTCTGCGATTGCGCGGTCGAGCTTTTTCTTAATGCCCGGTACTGGCAGTTTGCCTGGTTCGACCTTGTCGTTCCATTTTTCCGCCGGAATCACAGCCGACAACGCACCAAGAGCATTCGGCCCCGATATCGCGCGACCGAGTTTCCGACGTTCCTTGCTGTCGGCCTTTTCTGCGGCGGCCGTGGCCACAGAATATTCCCATGTGCGCATCATTGGGTTTTCACCCACAGGGGGGTTCGTATCCGCCGGGAAGACGCGATTGTCGGCGGTCACGTATTGACCAGTTGTCGCAATTTTCTGGAATTCCTCCATGGCGCGTAGCGGATCTGTTTCGCGGATTGCGCGCACTGGGGCTGTCGAGAAACACGACCCCACAGGTCCTTGGCTGAGTGGTGTCATCATCGCAGACAGAACCGCCGCCTTGGCGTCAGTATCATCAATATCTTCGGGCTTTTTACCCATCGTTCCGGCAATGATTTTTCCTCCGGGCACTGTTCCGGCCATCGGAGGAGTTGGCACCTTGGTCGCGTCGATCAGTTTTTGCGCTTTTGCGCCATCCGGCCCCTCAAACAGATCGCGCATCTCTGTCATTTTGGAGGTCATATGCGGCGAGAACGTGTTGAGAGAACCCGGATGGAACATCATGTGATCCATCGCCGCTTTACCGTCGGGGCTGGTGAAATCGACCTTGCCCTTGTCGCCGATTACAGCAGAGCCAACGGCCGTTGTGCGGCCAAGTGCGATTTTGTTCTTGCGCAGGGTTTCTTTTTTGCGATCGGTCTCTGGTTTGTCCAATCCACCATACGGGTCTGGTTCGAGTTGTTTGCCGCTTTTGAGATAGGCGTCAAACCCATCGAAATAATCCTGACCCTCTGTCGCACCCAATTGAAGAGCATTACAGGCCATGGCCCGCATCGCGTCTTCTGGCATGTCAAGCTTGCGCCCATCTGGTGCGGCAAATCCATCCGTCAACTTGTCAGCCACAAACCCTGCATTTTGTGCAATGACAGACGGGTCTTCAGATCGCCCTGCAAGATCAAGTGCATTCCGCGCCAGCGCGCCATCCTTGGCAAACACCTCGATAAATTTCTGTTTGTCCTCGGCCTTGAATGCGGGCTTGGCGTTTGGCGACAAACGGCCAAAACTTAGGGCATCCAGCAACCCCTTCTTGCTTTCCTTGGCTTTCAGATCTGTGTTCGCCGCTTTTTGGGCGTAGTTGGCGGTGTTTGACTTTGCCTGTGCTGCTGCCAACGCGTCATCTGCCTGGCTTTTGGCCGCGGCCTCTGCAGCCTTTAGCGCCGCTTCCGCTTCTTTGCGCAATCGGTCCAGTTCCATTCCACGCAACATCATCGCGTTGCGCTGTGCTTCGTCCATCTCTGATGGCTCTGGCAGCGACGCGTTGAATTGTTCCCAATCCGCTTGTGCTGTCGCCAACTTCGTCTGTGCGGTTGCCCATTCCGAACCGGGTTCGGGCGCGAGGTTGGCGGCTTTGGCCTGTGCCTGTTCAAGCGCAATCTGAGCGGTTGCCGCAGCCTTGTTTGCAGCCTCTAGGGCCGTGCGACTGGTCTGGATCGAAGCGGGCGAGGCATCAACACGCCCGCCTTTTTCCATTTCATCCAGCGTGTCCATCGCCACCTTATAGGTTTCCGGATCTGCAGAGCTCAAAGCGGTCAAAGCTTCGCGTTGTGTGGCTGGCAACAGTGCCAGATCCACAATATCGTCAACAGTTTCGGAAATGTTCTCAGCGACTCCTTTGGCAACTTTCGCCGCTTCCGCAAGCCCGTCCGCAGCCTTGTCCATCAGATCAGATGCTGCGTCAAAGAAACCACCCTGAGCATCGTCCAATTTGGCAAGTTCACCGTCGGCAAATTTTCTGGCCATATCTACCAGAATGGTCGCCTTTTTTGGGTTCGCGGCCTTGACCATCGCGGCAAAGCTTGCCTCAATTTGCCTGGCTTTCTTGCCGACAGACTCAGCTGCTTTGGACTGTAGCCGCGCAAGATCCGCTGCCACAGGTTCGAACGCCGCGACAACATCGGCCATGGGATCGCCATCGGGATCCGCTGCAGATCCGGCATCGGGCTCTGCTTTTTCTGCCGTTTTCGATGCTGCTTTCGGTTCAGTATCGGTATCCGTTTCAGGTACCGTGGTGACAACATCGGCATCCGCGTCGGGGGTTGATTTGTTTTCGTCTATCGAGGCTGCGCCCTCGTCTTCCTCGCCGTCGTCAATCACCTCGCCTGAAGGCAGAACGAAGGCGACCTTAAAGGCCATCCCCAATTGCTTTATGTGCTTTTTAGTTTGGTTCAATAATGGACCCGGAAGCGAGTCGTTTTCGGCCCGAAATTCGATCCGCTTTCCAGTTACAGCCATTAGGCCTTGGCAGCCTTTTGCGGTGCCGCCATTGGCTTTGGCCTGGCGCATCATAACAGTCGCGTTCTTCTTAAGGTCGGCGGCCAAAACGACGCCACCAGATTTGCCCATCACCAGCGCAAAATTAAGCTCTCGTTTGCGAGCTTTGGTGATCAATTCACCCCATTCAGCGGCTTCTTCTTTAATCTCAGCGGCAGATTTTTTGGACACGGGCTACAAGGTCCCTAAGAGTGTAGGTCCAGAGTACGAAACGCATATGACAGGCATTCGGGGCAAGTTGAGCGAAATGCAATCAAGACACAGGTGTTTATAAAAGGCTTGTGTTATGGCCAAGACTTCTCACGTTTGCGTTACAAAATCAATACACTGCTGAGGCAAAGGGCGTGTTTAAAAGAATTTAGAATTAATCTGCCAGAATGTGCCGACTTTTGAAGTTAACGGAGACTATTTTTGCCGCGACCCAACTGGCTGTCCAAATGTCCGGGCTATTGGCATCCGCCAAGGGCCCATTGTCGTAGGACAGATTTGTAGGTCCCACCATAAGGATGTTCCTTTGCGAGCGCACGCACCGTGTCATCACCAGTATAGGTCTGAGCTTGGGTACAAAGGGCGTCCCGAGTCCATTGGTGGCAATTGGAGCACTTCTGTTCTTTCCAAAGCTCGTCAGGAATGCCCTCGATCGGTGCAAAAAGCGGTTCACCAGCCGCAGCTTCTCCGATGGTTAGTCCCCGAAGTTCCGTTGGGCCAACCGTGATCGGTTGATCAAAGAACACCACGTCAGGCAAAGTGTCTTCTTTCACAGGTGCTTCAACCGCCACGGTTTCAATATTCTCTGCAGCTTCCCCTTGGGCTTTCAGGTTTTCGATCTCAATCTTGACCAATTCGGCAAACAATCCTTCAGGAAACGCGTCAAGATAAGCTTGATAATCGTCTAGACGGCCAGACGTTTGAGCCGTTTCCATTAAGGCAATTTCCAAATCAGGAGTCGCGTCATTCGCAATTTCTGGCTCTGGCTCTGGTTTCGCGGCCGGCTCTAGTTCATTCCCGATTGTTTCCGCCAACAAAGTTCTAGCGTCGCTTTCGTAGCGTCCGTTCGGAAAGGAGCGAAGGAACAGCATGATCTGAACCGAGTCTTTAGAGTCTCTTACGGAGGACCACAATTGCTGCTCTGCAACCTCTTCTGCGCTCAGAGGTTTTGCCGGATTGAACGCAAAGTCCGCGACCAAAGACGAGGTATCCCATGGGGTCTGCAACCCATTGGTTTGCTCAAGAACTTCGACCCTGACAGTTTTCATCATCTGTTCGATTGGCCGTCCTTCGACTGTGATATTGCGGGCCAAGGCTTGAGTGAAAGGACTGTTGTTGCCCGTACCATCAAAGGCAACTTCCCCAGGTGCCGTGGCATAAGCCAAAAACGTCCCCGTTGGCGCATTCATTTCCGCCAAACCATTGTCGTTCAATTCACGGATCGTTTCGAATGGATTATTTCGGCACGCGTCCAAGATTACGATGTTTGAGCGATTGCGCGCAGAGGCCATCTGCCTCAAAACCGAAGACGCTTCTAATGCCACCAAGTCCAGATCAGCAGCATCCGTAAGCGAGGCATCAACCGGTAACAGGTAATTTGAGCCAAAGGATTGTACGCCATGACCTGCATAGTAAAACAGGCCCGTCGCTTCGGGTCCTGCCATCCGCAAAGCGCGGCCAAATTCAGCGATGCCGCGTTTCAGGTCGTTTTGGGACGCATTAATGAGAAGGGTGACGGAAAATCCTACTTCCTCCAACGCGTCTGAAATCAACTCGGCATCGTTTTTAGCGTTTTCTAAGGTAGTGACTGTCTCATAAGCACTGTTACCGACCACTAGAGCGATACGAGGCTCTGCCAAAGCAACACTAGCCAAGCCATTCAAAACGAAGGTTAAAAATACCAGAAAACGCATCATGCCGACCTTATCAGTGTAAGCCAAAAATTATAACGATAATCGACACAGGAACAACTCATAATATCGTCATGAAGTCCGGACGCTTTAGCAATTTCCCTTTTGTTAGTCAGGGTCTAGCGAAGTTTGAGGCACTTACCGTATCTGTTCATCAGAGTTGCTTGGTTTCTTCTCTGCCAAAACACTACTGTAGGCAGTTTGTCATCAATGTCCGAATTGCTAGGTTATGGGAATGGCCAAGAGCCTGGCCCCGCGAGAGCCTGCCAGAACTTGTGCAAAAGACCCCATATCTGTGAGAAACTCATCCGATATCTCCATAGAGAAACTCCTATCAAAATCTACAAGGAGCGGAATCGCCGATCACAAAGCGTTAAGTTTCGTCCACGCGCTATTGCAGTCCGCGTCATGACCGATGTTGCCCTTAGGCACGTTTGTGAATCTCATGCCTAAATTTCTGAACCCACCGATAAACCGGGGCGGCGTCGACCGTGATACCTCGCTCAGCGAGCACATCCCGTGCATCGCGATTAGAAGGCGGATAACGGCAATACTTGCGGACTGCCAACAGGATCACATCTTGTGGAAAACGGTGATGTTTGAACGGATCGCGGGGTGCCATGGAGAACTCCTGCGAATATCTAACCAAACATTCCGTCAAACTGAAATCAATGCAACAGAGCTCCTGAAACACCGCGTCGTCACCACCCACGCTTCCGATCCAAATTTTAAATGCGAATGGGTCTGTTTCTTCGTCACCACAGCCCTGTCGCGCAGTAGGGGAAATAGTGCCTTGTAAACCAGTTGTGCTCCTGACAGGATCTTACTTACTTTTTAAAAGGAGTATTTTGTGGATATTAAAAAACTTAAAACCAATGAACTGGCCAAAATGGTCAAATTGATGAAGGCCGACGGCCCGAAGAAAAACTCGAACGCTGCTGCCATTCAGAAGGCCACGAAAAGCTCTGGTGAACTTAAGAAACGGCTGAATATCATCAAAAAGCTCGATAAAGCCGACCCCGATTTTGATAAATAATACTCTCCGGAGCAAAGCAAATGCCCAATACACTCGCAGCCATCGCGCAATCACTCAAAGACATCCACGCCGAAGGCGACGGATTATTGAAAACCTTGGGAAAATTAAATGACAAGTTTTACAACCCTTCTGTCGGCGCATGGGGTAGGTATTATTCGGGATTAGACTATTTGAACGAACTGTCAAAAAAGGACGCCGCATCAGCCGGCAAGCGTGTCGGCAGCTTGTCTGACAAAGAAAGCGTCACAGTCGTCCAAGGCATCCTGATGGCGAAGAAAGATTGTCAGATAATCTCAAAGGAATATTGGGCGACCGTCGCGCGTGTTGAAGCCGTCAGAAAAAAAGTGGACGCCCTTAAAAAAACTTGTGATGCAGCAATTTCGAAAAAATCCAAAAAGGTAACAAAATCTTCCTCAATAGACGCGTTGCATGACCTTTCAAAGAAGCTTGACATTTATTCCAACGAGATCGGGCTGGCTTGCATGGGCGGGCCACATAAGCCTGATCACAGATTGCTAAAATGACACCGCCAAGTGCGGAGGTACGTCTCGCCTGTAAGGCTCGATCACGTTTGAGACGCCCCTTTTATTACTTATAGCTTGTCTCTGAGTGCTTCGTAAGGCGTCTTTCCTTGCTAAATGCCGCAATGCCTTACCCCTGCAATCTGGGGTGGCAGCGTTTAATCTGTCATGATACACGAAAACAGGATTTCCGTTGTCATTCAGCGGTGTTAGGGACTTCGAATGTTTGTCAAATTGCGCCAACTGGTCTTCATTGCTTGCTTGCTGCTTGGGCTGCCTCAAACGGCATGGGCGGAACGTGTGGCGCTGCTGATCGGGAATTCGGCCTATTCCGTTTCTGGCATGGAATTGCGCAATCCGGTCAATGATATTGTCGCTCTTGGCGCAGCATTACGGGACCTTTCATTTACGGTAATCGAGGTGAAGGACGCTGAAGCTGGCCAGATGGAACGTGCATTGCAGGACTTCCAGAAAGCGGCGACGGGCGCGGAAATGGCTGTGTTTTTCTACGCGGGGCACGGGGTGCAGATCGGCGGAGAAAACTATCTGGTCGGGGTCGATTTTTCGGGCGGGCAACAGGGCGCGCTGCGGCGCACCTCCTTGTCGATGAGCGACGTGCGTAGCGCCATGAATGCTGCTGCACCAGCGATTGGCATCGTGATACTGGATGCTTGCCGAAACAATCCCTTTGCCGACAATGGTCTGGTCAGACCCGGCCTTGTGCGCGACAGTGGCGGTGCCGGGCTTTTGATCGCCTATGCAACCGACCCGGGCAATGTGGCGTTTGACGGATTGGGCGACAATTCAGTCTACACGTCAGCTCTGCTCAAGCACATTGCTACACCGGCTCTTGATGCACGCTTGATGTTGGGACGGGTGCGACAGGAAGTCGTGCTTGCCACTGACGGCGACCAGATTCCCTGGGTCGAAGAGGCGGTGCTGGGTGAACACAGCTTCAATCCGGACGCACCGACGCGGGTGATCGCGGATGTGCAGGCAGATGAATTGACGCGGTGGCGGCAAATCTCGGACAGCCTTGATGTCGCGGCTTTCGAAAACTATTTGCAGGACTATCCGGACGGGCTGTTCGAACGGTTCGCGCAAGACAGAATTATCGCTCTGAAGTCGTCAGCCCGGCTGGCACAATCCGAAGAGCCAGAGCAGCTGATTGCCTCTGCCAATACCCAAAGATTGACCGCGGCGTTGAAAGTCCTAGGGCTGGACGGAAACGGCAACCTCAGTCGCGGCTTGCGCGTCTACCAGCAGCGCCTGCCCAACCCAACCACGCTGAGCGAAGAACAACTCTATGCAGATGCGGCCCGCATGTCGATCTTTCTGGCCGCGACGACCTTGCAACAATTGCGCACCGATCTGGTCGCGCTGCGCGGCATCCAGCGCACTCTGAAAATCTCGCAAGATGCGCTTGCCCAGATGGAAGAGATCGCGAAAACAAATGTGGATGCAGAACCGCTAGTCCAGCAGGCTCGCCGCGATATCAACGAGATATTGCGGGCCCAGGGGATCGTACTGCGTCGACTGGATCAGACCCGCACCTACTATGGCGAAATCCTTGAAGAGTCCTCCGCCTTCTTTCCGGATGACGCCACACTGGCCCTGTTGGGGGGGATAGATCGCGGTCGCGATCTTGGGGCCACTGGACAAAAGCTCAATGAAAACGCTTCAATATTTTTGCGCCATCTGGGGCAAACCGAAGAAGACACAAAAGGAAGTTATAAGTGGCTCGCAGACTTAATTTCTCACGGATAACGGCTGCCCTGTTGATCGGCAGCATGGCGCTGGCAGCCTGCGACAGCGGCACGACAACGCAAACGACCACTGCCAGCATTGCCCAGGGAGATTCCGAAGCAGAACGTGAACTGCGTCGCGCATCCCAGGCGATGCAAAAGACCATTCTGGAAGGTGCAGCCGCAGGTGGCGCTGCAGGCGGTCTTATTGGTCTGTCCATTGGCGACAGTGGCGATGCTGGCACGGGCATCACGATCGGCGCCGGTGCGGGTGCCGCAGCGGGCACCTATGTTGCGTTCGTCCAACGCAAATTCGTGCGGCGGGCGCGGCGACTGAAGCAGGTGCAGACTGATCTGGATCGCAATGCGCAGGAAATGGAAGCGACCCTCGCTGCCATGAATGCAGCGCTGCAAGTACAGAAACAGGATTTGGCAGCCGTGCGTCTGAAGGTTGCTCAGGGAATCGGAACACCCGAAGAATTGGCCCGTGAAACGGCCGAGGCAAACAGCAACCTTTCGCAAATGCAATTTGCCATCGATGGTGCCACTAAGCGGCAGGCAGAATTCGTCGAAACCCGCGACCTGACCAAACGCCGCGACGACGCGGTCGCGCCGATCGACCCGGAACTACTGGCCATGTCAAACCGCATCGCCGAAATGAAAGCTGTCGCCAGTGATCTGGCTCAATCACTTTGAGGACGGGAGACTGACTATGAAATGGGCCATCTTTCTGACCTGTGCGGGCCTTGCGGCCTGCACAACCAGCGTGGATCCGGCAGAAGGTGGGTTCTTCAATGGCGTGTCGGGCATCGCGACCGGCAGCTATCAAGACCAGATCGACGCCGATGAAGCGCAGGTCGAGGCATCCCGAGCGCGCAATGCCAATCTGGCGGCGCAGATCCGGAGTTCGGAATCTGAACTGGCGCGCTTGAAAGTCACGATCGTGAACCAACGCAATGCCTTGAGAAACACCGATGCCGCAACTTCCAACCGGATCAACGCAGTGTTGGTGTCCGAGCCCACAGGCAACACGGACGCCGCGCGCCTGGCAGCTCTGCAACAAAGCATCGCCGATGCGCGCGCCTTGTCGCAAGACTTGGCGAAACTGTCAGGCTAAGGATTGGCGCATCGATCCCTGCTGTGACTTAACACTTAAATCGGGACTGATGTTGTCACCACCATGTCGATCAGATCGTCGTGTATCTTGTGATAAACGTGCACTTGGGGCGGCACAAAACAGTGGCAGGTCCAACAAAGCCTGTCGGACCTAAAAATCGCAGCTGACGTCAGTGACCGAATTTGGGGGTGACTCAGTTTGTGCGTTGCTTTTCCAAAACGCTGGAGCGATAGTTTGACATCGGTTTGTTTTGGGAGAAGTTGATATGAAGTACACATTTGGCTTATGTCTTGCATTATTCCTTTCGCTTGTGTCGGCGAACAGCGGTGCGGCTCAATCAAACCCTTTCGGCAATGGGTGGATCCTCGAAAGCGATGCGTCCACCCTTCAGTTCCAGTCCATTAAAAAGAGCTCTGTAATCGAAACCAGTTCCTTTGCGAAAATATCTGGAGAAATCGACAGTGGAGGTGGCGTTTCACTTGAAGTTTTACTCGATAGCGTCGACACAAAGGTTGATCTGCGCAACGTAAGAATGCGGTTTCTCTTCTTTGAAACATTTAATTATCCGACTGCCACCGTCAGCGCACAGATTACACAGGACATGATTGCAGATCTGGCCAATGTACGCCGCAAGAACGTTGTTATGCCTTTTTCCCTGGATCTGCACGGCGTCACCAAAACGCTTGAGGCTGAAATATCCCTGACTTTGATTGGCGATGACCTTGTCGCCGTTTCCACTGTAGAACCAATTAATTTGGCCGTTGATGATTTCAATCTTTTGGGCGGTCTCGAAAAACTGTCAGAAGCGGCAAATGTTGACATCGTGCCTTCGACAGCCGTGAGCTTTGATTTCATCTTCCGCAAATCTAAAACTGAAGGTGGATCTGCCTCAGCACCGTCCCCAGAACCGACCCCAGCGCCAGAAAATGCAGCGCTTGAAACCGAGGGCGACTTTTCCTTAGAGGCTTGTGTTGGGCGCTTCGAAATTCTTTCGCGTACCGGGAACATATACTTTGCACCCGGTTCTTCACGCTTGGATCAAGCGAGTACACCCTTGCTCGATACTGTTGCGGACATCGTTTCGCGCTGTCCGGATCTAACGATCCAAATCTCCGGCCACACAGATAGCATTGGCCCAAACAGTGACAATCAGCGCCTTTCAGAAACGCGTGCAGCCTCTGTTGTGGCGTTCTTGGAGAACAAGGGGATTTCAGGAGACCGCATGGTCAGCCGAGGATTTGGTGAAGACCGCCCGGTTGCAGACAATTCGACTCAAAAGGGCCGCGGCGAAAACCGCCGCATAGAATTCTCGGTCCCCTAGCAGACGAATGACCGGAAACGTTTCAAGCGGTGTTCGGAGGTCTGACCTGTGCTGCAGAGTTGATCGAGATGAGACGCGCAAACAAAGAGAGTTTTGGAGGCGGGAGGCATAGCGCCTTGATCCAGCATTGTACACATCGCTGAAGTCTCTTGCTTTGCGCCTGCAGAAGACGGGCTGTCCGTCCATACTAGAATGATTGCGACGCCGGATATTGGCACGTCTTCGCCAACGCGTTGCGATACCAAAGACGGTTTTAGGAACTGACTCGTAGTCGGATCGCCTTCGTGTCAAGTGAGTTTGGGTACGCATCTCTTGCGTACTCCCGACCAAATTTTAACATAACGGTTCTTATGCGTCAAAATGTTACACGAGATTTTGCATCATGTAGGGCAGTGAATTTCGGTATTCTGAAGCGAAAAAAGAACCTTTTCATCGTCTAACAACCGCAACAGTTTGTCACCACTGATGAACTGCACGTTGCTGCTCATCATCGCAGCCTTTGAAGCAGGGCCAGTTTTACCAGTGTGCACGAACAAACCATAGCGTTTGTGTTGGTCGCAGAGCGACACAAACGCTGAAACGTCTTTGGGGTTGATATGAGATTTGTATCGTTTCGCCTGAACAAGATATTTGTTACCACTGATCACAACACGACCGTCAACTCCACCGTCGCCAGTGTAGCGCCTGTTCCGCTTTATCCTATGTCCCTCACGATCAAGAGCGGTCAGTATCATTTCTTCGAACGTAAACTCTTAACAAGAGATTGTCCGCGAACAAAAACGCGCGTGGGCATTGGGAAATTGATGAATCGGAATTGGATAGGGGTTTCTCAAAAACCAGACTTACAGAACCACCAGAACCGAACAAGGACCACCTTGATAACCGCAAAAACCAAAGGGAAATCAGCGCACTACAAGTCGAAGTTAAGATGCTACGCGAGCAAATCGAAAGGATAGACGACGTAAGCACCCGCGAGCGCGATCAAATGACCGACCAGATAGCCAACTTGCGTGAACAGATCGAACGTCAAAGCGCTGATCATAGGCAGGCCCTTGCGGTTATTACAGACCAACGACCAACCATAGTAGAGCAATCTCGCAGGCGCTTCTTTGGGCTACTGAAAGGGTAGAGTGACAAAGCACTCTACCTGACCTAGATATACACCTAAAGGTTACCCTGGATTCCCACATGAATTTTCACTATTTAGTCTTAATTTCAAGCCTTTTTTTGGGTTCATTCGCAAGCGCAGACAACTCGCTGCACATCAACGCCCCTTTCGTTTCGGTTGAAGGCAATCTGATCGAGATTGCACCTCTGAGAGCCCGAATACGAAACATCGACACTCATTTGGACGATTCAGACTTGCAATACATCCTAAAGGTCCAACCCGTATCAAATCAGGTAATTTCTGAGGTTATAGGCTCTTGCGGGCACATCGCCGAATTTGATGAGTTCTTCTCATCACATCAATTTTTACTATACGAACTAGACCACTCTGAGCGGTTGTTTCTAGCAGAATGCATGCGTAGCGTATTTCGGTTTGCAGACGTTAATCTTGGCTACGCCGCTCCGGGTTTATACAAAAGGTTTGATTCTGACTATGTCAATACTGGCGTAGAGCTAGGTTACCGATGTGGATATCGCAGCCAGCAGATGTTTGCTTACTACTCCTTGAGTATCTGGCTAATGCACCCGTATGATCTCCAAAACCATACAAAATTTAGATGCCTTGGAGATCTAAGTTACTCCGAAGGAACATACTCCGAAGGAACAATACAATTTGGTGTGGAGAAAATTTCAGATGAGCTTCTTTTTTATCAAGCGGCCTTTGGGAACTGGTCGGATGCTATGAGGTACATGGAATATACACGTTTAGTTTCTGAGAACCGAAGACGTGAAGTTTGTTTATATCTTGCCAACAATCCCCATGATGACCCTACTTTGAACAGATCGTTGAATCTCGACAATGGTTGCCAAGATTTTTAAGATAATTTCAAAATAAGAACGCGGAGACAAACATGGCCGACAGCGTAACTCTTGATGATATTCCATACCAAGATGCAATTTCCACGCAATTCGAAAGGGATTGGGCCGTGGGCCGCCCAGATTTACCAACGGTTAATCTCCCTGACGACTTTGTGTTGACGCCCGTCGAACCCATGTCTCTTGGAAAAACGTATGAAGTTCTGATAGATACTAAGTATAACCCTAGAGATGTACCTGGCGATAGTGATGTAACAGCGGTTGCGACCAATCAGACCAACCCAAGCACAATAACAACCGTAACTCTGCGGTATGCTGAGGTTTCAGAAACCTATCTTGGTAGTGATGGAAACTACTATGTTGCTACATTTACAAGAATCTACGTTCCAGCGGATGATCAATATGCGGGACAGTATGACGGGGTCTATCAAGAGAACCAAGGCACGCTCTCAGCTCCAGGGTTAACGAGCTACCAAATAGGAAATGATCCAGCTATTATTGGTGATACTCACGCTACCAACGCTGGGGATTTTGCCCGTATAAGATCAGCTACTCCAGAAGAAATCGCAATTGCGCAAGACCGACGACAGGACGCTATAGACAACGGATTTGTCCTCAAACCAAATGGAACATTTGACTCGCCTCAAAGCTGCTTCGGCCCTGAAGTCCCCATCGACATGTGGCCGCTCGACCTGACACTCAAACCCCGCCCTGACGGCATCTACGACCAAGACGAAGTCCGCGCAAAGATCTGGCAGAAGCCGATTGAAACAGTCAGCGTTGGCGATCTGGTTGTATCGTTCGATGATGGTGGCAATCTGGTGCCGGGTTATGTTCCCCGCACGATGACCAACGAAGTCAAAATCCTCCTGAACTTCTTCGGCACGCGCGTGACCCCCGGCCACGTCTACTACCGCGCGGACAGC
This sequence comes from Paracoccaceae bacterium, assembly GCA_039960995.1. Taxonomy (GTDB): domain Bacteria; phylum Pseudomonadota; class Alphaproteobacteria; order Rhodobacterales; family Rhodobacteraceae; genus JABSSA01. Next base: position 69,373 of record JBDVKF010000020.1, read on the forward strand.
AATAAGGCGTATAAGTTCGAGACGCTGATTGATGTGTTGCGCGACGATGGTGTGATCCAGCACCAAGATGGCAGCATGATCCGCGCTGCGACGAATGTGCCCGTTGGTGACGTTCGCGATGGCTTCGTGCAGGCTGTGACCGGTCCACGCAATCCGGATGGTAATATTACAACACTCAGTGAAGGCCGCATCCGCCTAGGTACCCGCTTCATCGTTGATGGCAATCGTACCTATACAGTGGCCGACTTGATCGAGGCCGGTGGTGGCACCGTTGGTGAGGATGAACTCATCCGCGTCGAAGGCGGGGCAGCAATGCCGTTCCATTGGGAATTCAGCGACACGCTTCCATTACCTGAAGACTTCGTCTTGGAATGTTCCGGAACTACACTGGAAGACATCTACAAGGCCGCTGAATGGGAAGACCAAGCGCCACGCATGCCTGCGCCGGTTGTTTTGGACGGAGGACCCGTTCAACCATCATCAGACGATGAGTTGAAGGTGATGCCACGTAATGAACCACTGGATTTGAACTCGAGTGGGCAAGGCAGTTATACCGCATCCACCTCAAACTCCGACCGGGTCAGTGACGCATAGCCATGACAAAACAAAAGACGTTTGAAACGGTCGACGCCCAAACCTTCGGCTCGGTCATGGGGCAAGCGGTGTGGTTAATGACACTGTCAAAGACCCACCGCGAGCTACCGATTAAGGCGATTGAGGGGTTGATTTCCCCTGCCATTCTGCTGCGCCAGTTCAAGTTGTACTCCAAAGGCAAACAGCCTGTTGCGTTCCTTATTTGGGCGAGCGTCACGGATGAAGTTAAGGCCGTCTTGGACGCCGGCGGGCAGATCGAAAAGCTCGAGGATTGGCGATCAGGCCCAAACATAGTTGTCGTGGATTGTATTTCGCCATTGGCACCACGTGAGACATTCGAAGAGAAATTTCTAACCAGCCTCAAAGCTGCGCAAACGATTGATTAGACTGGATTGAACATGCAAGTATCAAACACGACACAGGCCTTTAGCGCGGACATTAGCCTTTTGGGTGGCGCATCAATTGATGAGGCGACTGGCTTTGGCACTGATTTTGATCAAGCCAGTAAACTGACGCACCAAGTCTATAACTTCGAGGTTTCTGGAGCGCACACCTATATCGCTGACGGTATAAGGGTGCACAATACGTCAGCCCTGTCATTCCTCGCTGACAACGAGAGGGTTCTTGATGCCGGTGATGCTGATGGTGATGGTGATATCGATTGGTATCTGGCGAGCATTGAGGGAGGTCAAGGAACCGTCTTGGTTACTACCGCGACAACCAGCGGCGAAGGCGGTACGGGCGACACGGTAAATGTCAAAAAAGACTATGTTATTGATCGTGACGGTGACAACAACATCGAGCTGACAGTAGAGACTATCTATGAGCTGGATGAGAATGGTGAAGAGTCGCTTGTTACGAGTGACATTACTTCTGCGAACCTAAATGGCAGCCGGATTGGTGGCGAGCTACTTTCTTCATTAACACCGTTTCTGAGTCGTGCTCTCATCGGAGATGATGCATCCCTTTTTGAAAACGTGGTTGCGGACACTGTCATAGATACGCTTCTGGATAATGTCGGCCAGGTCATTGGTGGCATTGTCGAAATTGAAACCAGCTTTCTTTCTGAAATCACGGGCGCGAACGCAGATGGCCAATCGGTTCTCGGCCAGTTGTCGGAACAAGTTTTTGAAGATTTGGGTGGGCAGTTAGCATTAGCAGGGACTGAAAATGTAGTATCGGCTGTTAGTAATCTAATTCTTGCAGAGATTTTTGAAGCTGTTGAAGTCGGCGGTATCGGTGGCGCTATCTTGGAAACAGTGACGGGAACGGGCCTTAACGTTCTTGTTTCAAATGGTGTCGATCATCTTTTAGATAATCTCTTTGACGCCCTTCCAAATGATACTGTATTGGGCGCGCTCCCTGGAAACTATAATGGGCAAAGTTTTGAGCAGGCATTTCAGCATCCTGTTAGCTTGATCGTCACGGCGGTTCTCAATGAGATACTACCGGCCTTGGAGACGTTGGAGGGGCAAATTGCCTCAGCAATCACAACGGCGGCGGTTACGCTCTTTAGTAATTTATCGACAGCAGTGGCAGGCCCGGTTGGGGCGGTTCTTGGTTTTGTTGTGGGGGCGATCTTTGATTCACTCTTTGAAAAGCACCCTCAAGCTTGGACAAATGTCGGGTTTAATGAAGAGACTGGCCGATTTGAGATCATAGGAACTTGGGAAGATGACGGTGGCAACACCGAGTTGAGCGAAACGATCGCACAATCCTACCTTGATGCAATGAATGGTTTTGTTGACGCAATCATGGCGGAGTCACACAACTATAGCGAGCTGGCTCAGTGGTCCTTTGGCCACTACGATGAGCATATTAAAAACGCCGGCCGAAACGGTCAAACCTTCCAAGATGCACAAGATGCATACCTTGATGCCTATTTACATGATCTCGCTGATGCGCAATTGAATGATGGTCAGATGACGGCCGTCAGAGCCCTCCAAGACGTCCCTGAAGTACTTGCAGAATTTACGATTTCGCAGATGATTGGTCGGCACACAAATGTGTTCAATTCGATTGACCATGCTCGACCTGGAGTTTTCGCTTATCAAGCGAATGATTTTTTAGATTATGATCCAATTCGCGGCAACCCGCCGTCTATTAGTTTCCGAGGCTTGCTTCAGAATGTTGTGAACCTCGCCGAACAAGACATCGGACATACAACAGCTTCTTTTTACAGATTTCAAAGCAGTCATTTTGATGAAATTATTGAAGTTACTTATCTAAATACTTATTCGGAAAGCCAATTCCAAGTAATAGCCAATATTTTTAGAGCGCAATTGGAAACCTCAGACTTCAGAAGCTACGAAGAGTATTTCTCTGAGTTTGGAACAACTGAGCAGCAAACATTACAATCTATCCAGCAACTGATCGCTGCAGATCTTCAAATCGCGCACGACTATCATACGTATCTGGAGAACACGGCAGAAATTAACGCGATCATAGCCGCCGCCCCAGATTCCGCGTTTGCCGCGGGTTGGGTCGCAACGCTTCTTCAGGCAGAACAACTCGGTCTCAACGACAATTATGAACTTACGGGCGATGCTATCGATAACGTTTTCTATACAGCAGATGGAGACGATTCCGTCAGCGGTGAAAATGGGCATGATCTCATTAAGACCTACGGAGGTGACGATATTCTGCGCGGTGGAAACGGCGAAGATGAACTCCATGCTGGCAGTGGTGATGATACCGTCTATGGCGGGAACAATAACGATTCACTCTATGGCGGCGCTGGCATTGATCGCCTCGACGGAGGGAATGGGGATGATTACCTCACTGCTGGCGGTAATACTGGTGGCAACGCTCAATTCTTATATGGGCGGAATGGCGATGATACCTATGGGGTCTGGGCTGACGATGGTTACACTGCGATTTGGAATGAAACAGCCACCGGCGGTAACGATACGGTCTTGTTCCATGATCTGAATGTAGAGGATTTCATAAGTATCCGTCAGCATTCAAGTATTGTGGATGGGGCTGTCTTTGCTGCCGATGGTCTCAACCTCCACTTCAATACAGTTAGCAATATCGAAGCCTTCGAGTTTGCAGATGGCACTGTCATCGAGAACTTAAGCTTTGCTGA
>JBDVKF010000021.1:0-16764 GCA_039960995.1 Paracoccaceae bacterium
CGAAACCAAGTTAGACGAATGGGAGCGGTTCTACAATTTCGCCAGACCGCACGGTGCGCACAACGGCCAGACCCCTTACAAAGCTCTCAGAGACAAGCTACAGTAACAACGCAAGTGTCCCGCAGGTTCGTCTAGGTTACATGTCGCGTTCGAAGACCTACAAGACCCTTACGGCGTTCGGTTTTGGCCAAAATTCAAAGGACGCGATGGATGCAGAACCCCAATGCCCTGGGTTGTCGACAACTCGAATGGCGGGTTTTCCGAGGCAAAACCATGGTTGCCTTTGGCGGTCGAACATCTGGACCGCGCCGTGTCACGCCAGGCGGATGACAACGACAGCACCCTTTCGTTTTACAAACAAATGATCCGCTATCGTCAGGAACGCAAAGCCTTAGGCAAAGGATCACTTGAGGTAATTCAAGCCGATGAAAACCGTCTGACATTTGTGCGGCAATCTGGTCAGGACGCCGTATTTTGCGCCTTCAACTTAAGTGACGCCGAACAGGACATACGCATCCCGCACGGTGAGTGGCACAGAGATGTAAGTGCACCCTTCGCGATGGCAGACATAGCCGAAAGACTGACACTTGAGCCCTGGGGGGCCTACTTCGCGCATTCCAAGCGCGACGCATAGCTGGGAAGGACAACAAAATGGCAGATCTTTCATTGCGCACCGTCGGCAAAAGTTACGGGGGCACTGTTGAAGTTCTCAAGGACATCAATCTTGAGATCAAACGGGGCGAGTTAATTGTGTTTGTTGGTCCATCCGGGTGTGGGAAATCTACATTGCTGCGCATGGTCGCCGGACTTGAAAAGATCACCACAGGCGATTTGGACATTGACGGAATGCGTGTAAACGACATTCCACCTGCAGAGCGCGGTATCGCAATGGTTTTCCAATCTTATGCGCTTTACCCGCACATGACGGTTCGCAACAACATGGCATTCGCCCTAAAGCTGGCCAAAAAATCCAAAAGCGAAATCGACGAAGCAATCGATCGTGCCGCAAAAGCTTTGCAGCTTGACGAATACCTTGATCGATTACCCAAAGCTTTGTCCGGTGGACAACGTCAACGCGTGGCCATTGGCCGTTCGATTGTTCGTGATCCAAAAGTCTATTTGTTCGACGAACCGCTGTCGAACTTGGACGCATCTTTGCGGGTGGCGACACGGATTGAAATTGCGCAACTCAAGGAATCTATGCCCGACAGCACAATGATCTATGTGACGCATGACCAGGTTGAGGCGATGACATTGGCCAGTCGTATTGTTGTCTTGGCAAACAAGGGGATTGCCCAAGTCGGCAGTCCACTTGAGCTGTATGAAACGCCCGAAAACGAATTCGTGGCGCAGTTTATCGGGTCCCCTGCGATGAATTTGATACCAGGTGAGATTGTCAGCACAGGCGACATCACAGAAATCAAGGTAATGCATGGTGCAGGCACGATCCAGTCCAGCATCAAAACCAAAGCTGGGCAAGAAGGTCTGTCCATTAATATCGGCATCCGCCCCGAGGACATGGTCGTCTCGGATGGCGATAATTACGCGTTTTCTGGCGAAGTTGAGATCAGCGAAGCCTTGGGCGAAGTCACGCAGATCTATTTCCGAAAAGACAATGGTGCCACGACGCCGGTGATTGCAAAGCTTCCGGGTATTCATACGAATGTGCGTGGGAAATCGCTGCAACTGACGGCTGACCCAAGCAAAGTACATTTATTCGCAGACGGCCAATCACTGTATTACCAATAACCCTTTGGCAACCGACCAAACATCGACGCGTGTATGGACGCGCGGGCGTTGACGAATTGCAACGGCTTCAGCCTTTTGGTCTGGCGTTAGACGGGTCAAAAGGCCCGCTTTCAATGACCTCAGCCGGGGCACGCAGTCCAATAAGATCCAATTCCAGCTGCGTTCCGACACTGGCCAATTTAGGGTCAACAAACGCCATGGCCAGATTGCGATCAACCCGATGCCCCCAACCTCCTGATGTGACGGTCCCCACCACCTTGTCGTTCCGCATCACTGAAGCCCCGGAATGCGCAGGCACAGCTTTGGATGCGATTGCAAAAGTCACCAGTTTTTTGTTCGGACCAGCGTTCAGTCTGCTTTGCAACGCGGCCTTTCCGGCGAAATCGTCCTTCTCCATGCGCACAAACCGATCCAAACCAGCCTCAAATGGATCAAATTCGGTTAGGATTTCGGCCTTCCAATGAAGGTATCCTTTTTCGAGGCGCATTGCATCGACGGCTCGCGCCCCAAACAAGTGCATCCCCTGCCCTTCGCCGGCTTTGCGCAAGGCAAGATAGGCTGCGTAAAGATGTGCATTGGGAACGTGAATTTCGTACGCCAACTCACCTGAAAAACTGACCGACATCACCACCGCAGGGGCGATGCCAATAAATGCCTCTCGAACCGACAACCATGGAAACGCATCAGCTGACCAATCTGCGCGTGACGTACGTGACAGGACGTCTCGCGATTTGGGCCCGGCCAAAACCAAAATGGTCCAGTCATTCGTCAAAGAGGCGACAGTCACGTCTTCGTCCGGGCGAGTATGCTGAGACAGCCAGTCCATGTCGTGCCCTTCGGCTGCCGCAGCGGACCCATACCAGATCCGCGGGCCTCCACGATCAGAGGCAGGCAAATTGGCAATTGTTGCCTCTGATTTGAGCATTCCGTGGTGGTTTAAAAGATAGCACAATCCGACACGACCCGATGCCTTGGTGACGCGGCCACATGCCATCCGGTCCAAAAAGGTATGGGCATCTGCGCCAGTTATCTCAAACCGATTAAAGCCATTCACTTCTGTCAGGCCGACATGCGCGTGCACCGCCTCAACTTCCTTGGCGACAATGGATTCGACGGATGTGAAACGAAAACTGTGTTCTTCAACAAAGTCAGGTGTAGGCTTGATGTAATCCACACGTTCCCACCCATTCACCACCGCAAATTCCGCCCCTTCCGCCGCCAGAACTGGGGTCAAAGGCGTGGTTTTGATGGGACGGCCTGCGGGTCGGTGTTCATGCGGGAAATGGAAGCGGAATTCGTTTTGATAATCCTCGACCGCCTTGAGTGCGGTCAATTCGACATTGCCATGTCCGGTAAAGCGACGAGGATCGATGCCCCATGTATCATAGCACGCTTCGCCATGAACAATCTGTTGCGCGAGCAACCAACCGTGCCCGCCGCCTTCGCCCAACCCAGCCCGCAACCCAATGATACAAAACGCATTTCGTTTCCCAGGAATGGGCCCGACCAAAGGTGCGCCATCAATTGTATAGGTGATTGGGCCATTTACAATCGTGTGAATGCCAACCTCGGCCAGAGCAGGCATTCGGGCAAACGCCCCATCAAGCACATCGGAAATACGGTCAAGATCATCTGGGCAAAGTGCATTTGCGAAATGCGGATCGATCCCATCCAGCCCCCATGTTTTGCATTCCTGCTCGTAAAACCCAACCAACAGGCCATTTTTGTCCTGGCGGCAATAATAATCGCTGATCGGGCATCGCAACAAAGGCATCCTGTGCCCGGCATCCCTGATCGCAGGAATGTCTTCTGTGACGAAATATTGATGCTCCATCGAAGTGACAGGATGGTGCACACCCATCATCGCTCCGACTTCGTTGACGCGATACCCACATGCGTTCACAACGATTTCGGCGTGAATGTCGCCTTGTGGTGTTTCAACGATCCAAGAATGATCTGGTTGTTGCTGCAATCCAGTGACGGGCGTATTGCGGTAAACTGCGGCCCCGGCGGCCCTCGCACGGCGAGCAAGGGCTTGGCATAATTGGGCTGGATCAATGTCGCCATCCATCGGATCCCATAATCCTCCGACCAAATTTTCTACTGAAATCAAAGGATGTCGTCGTGCACATTCCTCTGCATCGATCACTTCAAAATGCACGCCCATCCCACGAGCCATCGACGCAAAGTGGCGGTATCCGTCCATTTGGTCCTGCGTGTTGGCTAACCGAATTCCACCATCACCGTGGTGGTAATTGATAGGATAATCCGGGTCATTCGCCAGCTTTTGATACAACTGGATCGAATGCGATTTCAGGCCAACCATCGTTTGGTTGGTCCCGAAATTAGTGACCTGCGCTGCTGAATGCCACGTCGTGCCAGACGTCAGTTCGTCCCGCTCTAGCAGCACAACATCGCTCCAACCTTCTTGCGTCAAATGATACAGCGTCGAACACCCCGCAATGCCACCGCCAATAACCACAACCCGCGCTTGAGATTTCATTATATCCCTCATTCAAACACCCTCACTCAGCCAGCCTGTCGGTTGGCATGCAAGGCCCGTTTCTCAGTTTAACAAAATCGAAATTCGCGCTTTGACTTTGACACTGCTGTGAAAATCTATTTGGTGGAAAAGGATGATTAGCCTAATTTTATGGACGAACCAGCCTTAAGCCCTTCGAAAGGGCCATAGTTCGCAGGAATCCATTGACAATTCTTGGCATCGCTCAATAACGTTAGCATACAAACGTTAAAAGGCAGGAGCCAACCCTTGTCAGCGGACTATTTCATGCCGACGGACCTAGACGAAGCTTTTGCGCTGTTAAAGACGCATGACATTTCCATCGTCGCAGGTGGTACGGATTTTTTCCCTGCGCGAGGTCGCGCCCCGCTCACGCAAAACATCCTTGACCTGTCTCGGCTTGACCAATTGCAAAGGCTGGAATTGACCGAAACCCACCTTGAAATTGGCGCGGGTGTTACGTGGACAAAATTGGTCAATACAAAATTGCCAAATGCATTCCTTGGCTTGCAAGCCGCAGGTCGGGACGTTGGCAGCATTCAGATTCAAAACGCAGGTACTGTTGTGGGCAATATCTGCAACGCATCACCCGCCGCAGATGGAATGCCGCCACTGCTGACATTGGACGCAGAGGTCAGGATCGCAAGCCAAGGCGGCGATCGTCTTGAGCCGCTTCACCAGTTCATCACAGGCGTTCGCCGCACCACATTGCAACCTGGTGAAATTGTCGCCGGCCTTCGTATTCCAACCCCCCCCGAACAATCGATCGGTGCATTCCAAAAATTAGGAGCCCGTCGGTATCTGGTGATTTCCATCGCGATGACTGCTGTTGTGATTGGATTGGACGATCAAGGCCATGTGGATGTCGCCCGCATTGCTGTCGGTGCATGTTCGGCAGTTGCGCAACGGTTGCACGACCTGGAACATGATCTTCTTGGACACCTGCCAGACAACTTCTGCATCACAGCTGACCATTTGGAACCGTTGGCCCCTATTTCAGACATTCGAGGCGACGCCGCATATCGATTGCGTATCGTATCCACCCAGATTCAACGCGCGATCAACGATGCGGTGCAGCATGGATAAACGAGTTTCGAAAACCAGTGTTCGCTTCCAATTGAATGGCCAACCTGCCCACGTTCACCCGCTGCCGTGTGAGCGTTTGTCATCAACATTAAGGGAACAATTGGATGCGCGTGATGTGAAGGTCGGGTGTGACGCGGGGGATTGCGGTGCATGTACTGTGTTGGTTGACGGCGCTCCGGTTTGTGCCTGTTTGACACCGACCCATCAAGCCGATGGAAAGGTGGTTGAAACCCTAAGCGGGCTTATGTCGTCAGAACCCGTTGCTACGGACCTTGCGCAGAGCTTTTTGGCACATGGCGCGGCGCAATGTGGAATTTGCACGCCAGGGATGATGGTCTCGTCTGTCGCCCTATTGCGGTCTAACCCCAAGCCTTCAGAAAACGACGCGATGGATGCATTGGGCGGCGTACTCTGCCGCTGCACAGGATATCGCAAAATCCTTGCCGCCCTTTGCGATCCAACCGCAAAAGTAGATCAAACCCAAGGCCAAGGTCATTCCGGGTCTACAATTGCGCGTCTGGATGGGATGCCCAAGGTTACAGGAACCGAACGCTTTGGTGACGATGTTGCGCCTCAAGACGCGCTGGTTCTTCGCATCATTCGATCCCCTCATCATCATGCCGAATTCACCTTAGGTGATACGCAGAATTGGATCGACGCCAATCCGGGTATCGTCACGGTTGTGACAGCCAAGGACATTCCTGGCAAAAACTGCTTTGGCGTCATTCCGGACTTTGCGGACCAACCCGTTTTTGCCGAACACACATGCAGATTTAAGGGCGAAGCCATCGCAGCGATTGCGAGTAACGCAGCAGCAATTGATACGATAGATGAAACGACTTTTCCCATCGATTGGCGGCCCCTTACAGCCGTGCTTACACCAGATGATGCATTGTTGCCCCAAGCGGCCCAGTTGCATGATGAACGGCCCGGCAATGTGATGTGCACCGGATTTGTGACGCGTGGCACACCTGAAGAAGCCATCGAAGCTGCCGAGATCACGGTAAACGGGACCTATACGACATCGTTTGTTGAACACGCCTATATCGAACCCGAAGCTGGGTTTGCTCAGATTGTTGATGGCCGTGTCGAGGTGCATACATGTACCCAGGCCCCCGTCATGAATCTCGAGGCGCTTGTCGAAATCCTTGAAATAGCGCCCAATCAAATTCGCATTGTGCCAACAGGTGTTGGCGGCGGGTTTGGATCAAAGTTGGATTTGTCTACGCAACCGTATTTGGCCCTAGCCGCCCTTAAAACTGGTCGTCCCGTGCGCATGACGTATTCACGCATCGAGTCAATGCAATCGACGACAAAACGCCATCCCGCTGACATCACTTTGACGATCAGCGCCAATGCTGACGGCATCCTGCAAGGGGTCAATTTCCAAGGCACTTTCAACACCGGCGCTTATGCAAGCTGGGGCCCAACTGTCGCCAACAGGGTGCCTGTGCATGCGTCCGGGCCGTATTACGTTCCGAATTATCGCGCCGAAGCCAAGGCGGTGCATACACACTGCGCCCCATCGGGCGCATTCCGTGGGTTTGGTGTTCCGCAATCTGCCGTCGCACTGGAAGGCGAATTGGACGAATTAGCGCTTCGCCTTGATATTGATCCTCTTGAATTGCGCTTGCGCAATGCGTTGACTGACGGAGTCTCAACAATCACCGGACAAGTGTTTGAAAGCGGCGTCGGTATAAAAGCGTGTCTTGAGGCCTTAAAACCAGCTTGGGATTTGGCGCGCGCTGACGTGGATGACTTCAACGCCAACAACAGCGTTGTGCGCCGCGGGGTTGGCGTGGCCAGTGGATGGTATGGATGTGGGAATACGTCTCTGCCGAACCCATCAACGATCAAATGCGGCATACGCCCAGACGGGACTGTGGTGTTGCACCAAGGTGCTGTGGACATTGGCCAAGGGTCAAACACCGCAATTGCCCAAATCTTTGCCCAAGCGTTGGGTGTACCGATCGGCCAAGTCACTTTGATCGGCGCAGATACAGACGTGACGCCTGATGCGGGCAAAACATCTGCATCGCGCCAGACCTTTGTATCGGGCAATGCCGCGCGCTTATCAGCCCTCGCCCTGCGTGCAGATATTCTGCAACGGGTCAATGCAGCCGAAACATCCAACATTCATTTTGAAAACGCCGTCATTCGCGTTTTGGATGGCGCGCAAACACATGAAATCAAGCTCGATGGATTGCGAAGCGATGCCGAAGGGTACGTTATGTGTGCCCAAGAATCTTATGATCCACCAACCCGTGCCCTTAACGCACAAGGCCAAGGCGACCCGTATGCGCAATTTGGCTATGCCGCACATTTAGCAATTGTCGAAGTCGACATGCAGCTTGGAACGACCAAAGTGATCAAAGTGATTGCAGCCCATGATGTCGGTCACGCCATCAATCCAAATTTGGTCGAGGGTCAGGTCGAAGGCGGCGTAGCACAAGGCTTGGGTATGGCCCTGATGGAAGAGTTTTTACCCGGACGCACAGAAAACCTGCATGATTACTTGATCCCGACCATTGGCGATGTCCCTCCAATTGAAACGCTCATCGTCGAAGTCCCCGACCCACACGGCCCATTTGGAGCCAAAGGGTTGGGTGAACACGCGCTTATTCCGACCGCCCCCGCTATATTGAACGCGATCAAACATGCGACTGGGGTGCGGATGACACATGTGCCCGCAACCCCTGCCCGTCTGCAAGCCATTCTAAAGGAACATCAAAATGGCTGATAAAATGGCTGATACGGCCACAAAGCCCGCTAAGATCCGGTGTGATGCCTGTCCTGTGATGTGCTTTATCGCCGAAGGTAAATCCGGCGCTTGCGATCGCTATGCGAACGATAACGGCCACCTTGTACGCCTTGATCCTTTGACGATTGTTGAAACAACACAGCATAAGCTGGTGCCTTTCCTGCACGATAGCAAAGCTGAAGACTGGGACGGTGACATCATTCAGGGCAACCGCCCATTTGTGACCGCTGTTGGCGCGGGCACCACCTATCCAGATTACAAACCCGCCCCGTTCATCGTCAGTCAGGATGTGGCCGGCGTTGATATGGTCACTGTCGTGACCGAAGGTATTTTTTCGTACTGCGGCGTTAAGGTCAAAATTGATACAGACCGTCATATCGGCCACGAACGCGACGTTGTACGCGTCGATGGCGAAGCCATTGGACACGTGATGACATCCGAATACGGATCAAAAATGCTGTCTTTGGGCGGCGTCGAACATTTGACCGGCGGCAGCAAAGCCGAAGGTCGCGTAACCTGCGATGCATTGTTGAGACTGTGCAATTGCGAAGCCGTCGAAATGATGATTGGTGAAGACACAGATGCAACATCTGTCGTCGTTCAAGCGGGTAAAGCTCCGGTTATCAATGGTTTGCGCGAAAAATTGATGCGCGTGGGATGCGGTTCTGCGGCGATTGGAATGTTTGCGAAACAATGGTTGGGACATGTTGAAGAAGTTGTCGTTGTTGACGACCATATCACCGGCGTGTTGTCGGAACACGAAGCGGGCAAACAGCTCGACATCCCGGCAACGGGCATTCGCATAAAGGGACGCAGATCGACGCCGGGACGGTATTTTCAAGTTGCCGAACCCGGCACCGGTTGGGGCGGGACAGATATCGAAGATCCTTTAACCATATTGGGCGAATTCAAGCCCAAGTTTGCGAGTCCCGGATTGCGAATGCTCATGGTTTCGACCACTGGCGAACAATTCGCCTATTTCGAACTTGATGAAGAACTGGTTCCAAAACCCCAACCTATTCCGCCGCGTTTGAAAGCCTCGGCAGATTTGATCGCGGAAAACTGTGAACCATCCGTATGTTCCGTTCTGTTTATGGGCGGGGCTGGCGGCAGTTTGCGCGCAGGCGTGACAGAAAACCCCGTGCGCCTTACTCGATCTGTCAAAGACTCACTGACGTATGTGTCTTGTGGTGGGGCCGAAGTATTTGTTTGGCCAGGTGGCGGAATAACCGTGATGGTTGACGTCTTAGAAATGCCACCCGGGTCCTTCGGATATGTCCCAACTCCGGCTTTAGTGGCACCGATCGAATTCACGATGCGCGTCGAAGATTATGGCATGTTGGGTGGATATACTGACGAAATTCAACGGGTCGAAGATTTGAACATGGGCAGCGCCCGCAAAGTGTCGCTGAGCAGTTCTCAACCGGATCCAATGGATCGCTCAAATTTTCGTTGGGCTAAAGGACAAAAGTAATCGGATTTGCCACTTCAACCACAGTTACGAGGATGATTTAACGCCGAAAGAAGCGATTCAACAAATCATTTGTACGCAAACAAGAAAATCATTGACTCGCAGTCGCTTCATGCGTCTCAATTCACATATGAACAAATGCGGACGTGGGGGACGATCAACGTGAGCTTTGTGCGCAACGCGTGGTATGTGGCTGGGTGGTCAAAGGATTTCGGGGACGAATTGCGTGCGCTCGAAATCACCGGACAACGATTGGTGATGTATCGGACGTCAGACGATAAAGTCATCGCTCTTGAGGATCGGTGCCCGCATCGATTGTTGCCATTGTCAAAAGGCAAACGTATCGACGATACAATTCAATGCGGTTATCACGGGATGACATTTGATGGCACTGGCACATGTGTCCGCGTGCCCGGTCAGGACAACACACCCAAAAGCGCTTTTGTGAACGCTTACCCCATCGAAGAACGCCACGGTATCGTCTGGATCTGGATGGGTGACCCTGAACGCGCTGATCGATCCAAAGTCTTTGATATCCCCGAGTTTTCGGATAGTTCATGGCATGCTCATCATGGCGGGCAACTGCACATCAAAGCGCATTATTTGAACGTGGCGGAAAACCTTGTTGATCCAGCTCATGTCAGTTTTGTCCACCCGACGACATTGGGAAACGCTGCATCTGAAAACGTGCCGGTACATGTCTCAACCAGCGGAGCTGTCATTCGCGCATGGCGTTGGATCAGAGATGCGCCTCCCATCGGATTTTTCCAGAAGTTCGGTGGTTTCAGCGGGCATGTTGATCGCTGGCATTATTACGATCTGCATTTGCCATCCACTGCCGTGATCGATTTCGGTAGCATCGATACCGCTGCGCAATGCGCAGAAGAAGATCGAGACCAAGGCGTGCGCATATTTGCATTGCATTTCGTGACGCCAGTTCGTGAAGATTACACAATCGATCATTGGATGCATCTGCGTAATACCGCCATTGGAGACGACGACGCATCCGATCAGATGGACGCGATGTTCCAAATCGCGTTTGATGAAGACAAAGCGATATTGGAAGCCATCCATGAAGAAGAGATGCGCCCACAAACCCGGCGTCCCATTCGGATCGCAATCGACAAAGGTCCAACCGTTTATCGAAAACGTATCCGCGACATGATCGCTGCGGAAACTACAGAAGATTTGGGCGATCCGGTCGGCCCGGTCTTTATTCAACACGACTGACCAACAGTCCGGCCGGCCAACAGAGAGGAAAATACATGCAACGAAATACATTCTTGAAAGGGATTATCGCAGCTGTAGCTCTAGCAGCCGCCCCCCTGACCGCGTTTGCGCAGGACACGATCAAGATTGGTGAAATCAACCACTACAAACGCCTCGCTGCTTTCGCAGGGCCCTATAAGCTTGGCATTGAGTTGGCCGTCGAAGAAGTCAACGCAGCAGGCGGCGTACTTGGCAAACCTCTAGAATTCATTTTCCGCGACGACCAAGGCGAACCGGGCGAAGCCGTCAAAATCGCCGAAGAGCTCATGACGCGCGAAGGTGCAGTCATGCTGACGGGTACAATTTTGTCGAATGTAGGTCTGGCGATCTCGTCTTATGCAGGTGAAAAGGGTTATGTGTATCTGGCATCTGAACCGCTGGCAGATTCGCTCGTTTGGGCAGCTGGGAACGACTATACATTCCGCCTGCGTGCGTCGACCTTCATGCAAGCCGCAATGCTTGCCGAAGCGGCATCCAAAACGGACGCCAAAAAATTCGCAACCATTGCGCCCAATTACGCATATGGCAAAGACGCTGTCGCGGCGTTCAAAAAGAACCTTCTGCGCCTGAAACCCGATGCTGAATTTGTCGCTGAACAGTGGCCCGGGGTTTTCAAAATTGACGCCGGTGCCGAAGTGCAGGCTTTGGAACGGGCAAAACCGGATGCCATTTACAACGTCACGTTTGGGCCCGACTTGGCCAAGTTCGTGCGCGAAGGCACGGATCGTGGATTGTTTGATGGGCGCAAAGTCTATGGATTGTTGTCTGGCGAACCTGAATACCTTGACCCACTGGGCGACGAAGCCCCCGAAGGTTGGACCGTCACGGGATACCCTTGGTATGATCTGAACGACGGCGCTGCGGGCGATTTTGTCCAAGCATATCAAACCCGTTACGATGACTACCCCCGTATTGGGTCACTGGTTGGCTACATGACAGTTCAATCCATCGCAGCCGCGTTGTCCAAGGCAGGTTCAACCGAAACCGAAGCCATTCGCGCCGCTTTTGAAGGGCTTCAGGTTGATACGCCAATGGGTGAAATCACCTATCGGGCCAACGACCACCAATCTACAGCAGGCGCGTATGTAGGGACGACGACCCTTAAAGATGGCAAGGGTATCATGGTCGATTGGGACTATAAGAACGGTGCAGATTACCTTCCGTCAGACGAAGAAGTCTCGAAATTGCGCCCATCCAAATAATGCGGACAGGGCTTTGTCTACGCCTGACAAAGCCCGTCCCTTTTTCTCCTATCGACGAGTGATCACAACATGGAATTCTTTGTTGCGCAGATCCTAACAGGACTGGCCAACGCAAGTTCTCTTTTTCTTGTGGCCTGCGGTTTGTCCCTGATTTTTGGTGTGACGCGCATTGTAAATTTTGCCCACGGCAGCCTGTACATGCTGGGCGCTTACGTCGGGTATTCGCTGATGCAAGTGTTGCCCGGCGGTTTCGGGTTCTGGGGTTCGATATTGCTGGCAGGTATCGCTGTCGGTATCATCGGTGTTGCCATCGAGATGCTGGTTTTACGGCCCGTTTATCGTGCACCCGAGCTGTTTCAGTTGGTCGCGACATTTGGTGTGATCCTTGTCATCCAAGATCTGACACTGCTGATTTGGGGACCCGAAGATTTGCTGGGCCCGCGCGCACCCGGATTGCGCGGCGTGTTTCGGGTCATGGGCGAACCCATCCCAAAATATGACATCGCGTTGTTGGCGATCACGCCCTTTGTGGCCCTTGGGCTTTGGTATCTGATAACGCAAACGCGGATTGGTGTGCTTGTCCGCGCCGCGACGCAAGATCGCGAGATGGTTGGCGCGTTGGGTGTCAATCAGGCTTGGTTGTTCACCGGCGTGTTTGCTTTGGGATCTGCCCTTGCAGGTTTGGGCGGGGCCTTGCAATTGCCCAAAGGCGGAGCCGATCTGTTGATGGATTTCCACATCCTTGCACCTGTTTTCGTCGTCGTCGTGATTGGCGGGATGGGATCGTTGCCCGGTGCGTACCTAGCAGCCATAATCATTTCCATTCTTAACGTTTTTGGTGTCACCTACCTTCCTCAATCCACATTAGTTTTGATGTTCGTCGTCATGATCATTGTCCTGATGATCCGCCCCTACGGCCTGTTTGGCCGCGAAGAAGTGGCCGGCGAACATGGACAGGTCGGTGACCCGGAACGACCTATTTCACCTGCGTCATCTTCGGTGCGAATGATCGTGATGGCCGGGCTTGTCGTTCTGGCTTTACTGCCGCTTTACAGCTCGTCCTTTGCCCAAGTTTTGATCACCGATGTTTTGATCTTCTGTCTGTTTGCGGCAAGCTTGCACTTCTTGCTTGGGCTTGGTGGGCTCGTCAGCTTTGGTCATGCGGCCTATTATGGCGGAGGCGCATATGTTGCTGCCTTGCTGGTCACACATGCCAACACGCCTATGGAGCTTGCCTTTTTACTGGCCCCACTGGGAGCTGGACTGGCGGCGCTTGCGATTGGTTGGGTCTGTCTGCGTCTCACAGGTGTGTATTTCGCGATGCTCACATTGGCGTTCGCGCAACTGTTGTGGAGCCTTGTTTTCCAATGGGGTGATGTAACAGGTGGGGATGACGGTCTGGTCAATATTTGGCCTGCAGAATGGTTGAAAGACACAACTGTCTTTTTCTATTTTACGTTAATTATGTCCGTTAGCGGTATCGTCGTTTTGCGCCATGTGGCCCATTCGCCATTTGGATACGCATTGCGCGCGGCGCGCGACAGTCAGCGTCAGGCCGAAGCCACTGGGATCAACACGCGCAAAGTCCAATTGTTGGCCTTTGGGTTTGCCGGGATGATGGGCGGGCTTGCAGGCGCATTGTTCGTATTTTCCAAAGGCAGTGTCTTCCCCAACGAGATGGAAATCGCGCGCAGCTTTGATGCCTTGATTGTCGTCTTTCTGGGCGGGGTAAAAACGCTTGCTGGCGGCGTCGTCGGTGCAGGGTTCTTCAAAGGTATCGAAGATATCCTGACACGCTTTGAATATTGGCGTCTCGTTATGGGTCTATTGATCATTTTCGTTGTGATCATCGCCCCAAACGGCATTGTCGGATCCTTGCGCAAAGGCGGCGAACGCATCGGCCTAATCAAATCAGAGGGCAGCGTATGACGGTTGTTTTAGAAACGAAGGGTCTGACCAAAGCCTTTGGCGGAATCCTCGCTGTAAACGATGTTTCGATGTCCCTGCAAAAGGGTGAGCTGCTGGCACTGATCGGGCCAAATGGTGCAGGCAAAAGCACGTGTTTCAATATGTTGATGGGCCAACTTCCACCGACATCGGGCAGCGTATTTCTGGAAGGTCAACGCATAACAGGCCTGTCGCCGCGCCAAGTTTGGCGCCGTGGCGTCGGGCGCACGTTTCAGATCACGGCGACCTATTCCTCGATGACCGTCATTGAAAACGTTCAAATGGCCCTGTTGTCACATCACGGCGAGATTTTTCGCTTTCTTCCCTACGCCACCCGTCAGTATCGCGATGAAGCGATGAGCTTGCTTGAAATGGTTGGGATGGCCGAACAGGCCGACCGGCATTGCGCTGTGTTGGCCTATGGGGATCTAAAACGTTTGGAACTGTCCATCGCCCTCGCCCACGATCCAAAACTGCTGCTGATGGATGAACCAACGGCAGGCATGGCGCCAAAGGAACGCGTGGCCTTAATGCAGCTTACCGCAGATATTGTACAGGATCGCGGCGTCAGTGTTTTGTTTACCGAACACGACATGGACGTCGTCTTTGCCCATGCGCATCGGATCATGGTTTTGAACCGCGGCGCTTTGATTGCAGAAGGTACAGCTGAAGACATTCGGAGCAATCCATTGGTTCAAGAGGTCTATTTGGGCGGCGGGACCGTTTTCGGATCAGAGGAGCACGCAGATGCTTGAAGTGGATCGGATCAATAGTTTCTATGGTAAGGCGCATGTGCTGCGCGACCTGAGCTTTGAGGTACCCCAAGGGAAGGTTGTCGCACTGTTGGGTCGTAATGGCGCTGGCAAGACGACAACGATCAAATCGATCATGCAGCTTGTGTCTCCTGCATCGGGTCAAATATCGTTTCATGGTGAACCTATCACGCGTCTTCAACCTCATCACATCGCGAAGTTGGGCATTGGGTATGTGCCAGAAGAACGGCGTATCTTTACCGATCTTACGGTCACCGAAAATCTACTTGTCGGGCAACAGCCTCCGCGCGATGGGGCGGTGACATGGACAGAAGAGATGTTGTTTGATTTGTTCCCCAACCTCGCTGAACGTCGCAACAATCGCGGCAAGGCGCTGTCTGGCGGTGAACAACAAATGCTGACGATCGCACGGACATTGATGGGAAATCCATCTTTGGTCTTGCTTGACGAACCAAGCGAAGGCGTGGCGCCCGTGATCGTCGAACAAATGGCTCGTGTGATTACGCAACTGAAATCAGATGGCCTGACCGTTTTGCTTTCGGAACAAAACCTGCATTTTGCCCAAGCAGTCGCTGATCTGGCAGTCATCATCGAAAGTGGTGCTCAGGTGTTTTATGGCACATTGGATGAATTGAACGCGCAACCCGACATTCGCGACACTTATTTGGCGGCCTGAGCCCGTGTAAAACCGGATGCCGTTTAGGATGCGCGAACGATGCTACCGTGTTCCAGAGCTTTCCGGGTATTGGTGTAACATGCACCAGTTGAAAAGCAGTGTAAGGGAAGTCCTAGCCCACAAACGCCAGAGACAAATCGAATTGCCAACAGTTTGAGCACGAACCAATGTTGCAGGGTATTCCGTTAAGGCAACAGGCGTGAACACACCCAAAACAATGATTAACTGGACCAAATCTCGGCAAGTGATGTCGTCGCTTCGCTGGAAACCAATAATGCCGCTGGCCCGTTTTCCAGCAAAAAAATTCCAATTGCCAAGTCCGCGTCGTCACTCACCCCCAAAAACAAGCTGTCTTCACTCTTTATAATCTTGCTCAAGCGGTTGGAATTTCGAACAAGCTCATCCGCAGAATGCGTAATGGGTCCCAAACCTTCCAACCCCTCGTGAAGCACCTGCCAATCTTCATCTGTTCGTCGAACAGCCAGAATGTAGTCTCGCGCATCAACTGGAAGGCTTGCGAACTTGGCGTTTTTGTCAAAACCCAAATCCTGTTCTGGAAACACATTCAAACAATCTGCAAGTTGTCCGGCGGTAAAACCCGTATACACAGGATCAATTTTGTCGTCTATCCAACAATTGTCCATCACGCAGCATTAGTCAATCCGAGCTGATTGTGTTGAAAAACTCGTTGGTTTTGACGTGTCTAAGCGGGTTATCGCGTTGATTTATTTTGGGCGTCTGTAGGTGATCATCTTGTCATCCGACGGCTGGCCCCATGGGCTTGAGTTTGGCTAGTTTCCGGAGGTTTTGGGCGGTTGCTGCGAGGGTAGACTCGTCTTGGACACCACACGGGCCTCTTAATCGGAGCCTGGCCAAGCCAAGAATGCGTTTGAGGGGGGCGAAGAGCATCTCGACTTCCTTTCGTCGGCTCGAGGCGGTTTGATTGAACTCTGACGCTGTACATTGGCGGGCAAATTCCCGGACGATCTCATATTTCTCGCGATGGATAGCGCGTGTTTCTGATTTGGGTCAGCATTTGGCTTTTAATGGGCAATCGATGCAATCGGCTTTGAGAGCCCGGTATTTGCGCGCTTTCCATTCTGGAGCGTTCCGGGCAGGATCAGAATAGTTGCGCCGCGTGTGCTTCATCTCTTTGCCGCTTGGGCAGATGTAGTGAACCGCGCCGGGTTTGCCGGAGGCTCCAACTCATGAGTAGGATGGAGCATCATGAACAAAACGACGAACAAATATTCCCCAGAAGTGCGCGAACGTGCCGTACGGATGGTTTTGGACAATCAAGGGCAGCATG
>JBDVKF010000022.1:0-14994 GCA_039960995.1 Paracoccaceae bacterium
GCTGTCAAATTCGCCCTGATGCTCGAATACCATCCGCACAGCACGTTCGCGCACCTCGGGTGAATATCTGTTTCCACATTTGTTCTTTCCCATAACCCAGTATCCTTACTTCTGAGTCTCCGGCAAACAAGGGGCAGTTCAGTGATAGAATCGCTTGGAGAAGAGGAAACTACAGTTTCCAGAATTTCCACGGAAAGCCGGTCAGGTGTCAGGTCAAATCGATCCAGTTCCCATTTCACTTTGTCACTCAAACGGGGATTGGATAATTCGGACCCACTGAAATTTACACCAACGCAAGGAACATGAATGTCAGAAGCATCCCAGGCTTTGAGTGCCGTCAGTGAATGATAAAGCATGACTTCGCCCAATCGATCCAAAAGGCCGGCATCTTCGAACGCCGGCAAGAACTCCATCGGAGATATTATACCGCGGTTTGGATGGTTCCACCGCGCAAGCGCCTCAAAGCCAGTGACCAGTCCCGTATCGGTGGAGATTTGCGGTTGATACCAAGGTTGCACTTCGCCATTTTCAAGCGCGTCCTGCGCATTCGCACGCAAGCTGATACGTGTGGCATTGCTTTTCTGAATCTCTTTTGAAAAGGACCGAATTGTCGAATGTCCCCTTTTTCGCGCTTCGGTCAGGGCCAATTCGGCTGCATCCATCCACGCCCGACCAGTCGTTCCCGGTGCGCGTGACAACATGCAAAACCCGATCGTTGTGGTCATGAAAACGGATGTCCCATCCAAAGAGACTGGTTCTTCGACGGCAAGTTGCATGCGTCCGGCCATTTGAATGCACGTTTCGAGGTCCAATTGTCGGATGGGGCACAGGCAAATGGCGAAACGGTGGTCACTCAGTTTGGCAATGACGTCGCGATCACGCAGGATCCCTTCGAAACGATCACCAATTCGAGACACAACAGCTTCGGCAGCACTTTGTCCGTGGCGTTCGATCAGAACTTCGTATTCATCTAGGTCAAAGGTGAAGATCGCCGAATGCTGCCCCTCTTCGGATGCATTTCCACGAATGTTCTCGACAAGCGCCTTAAACTCAGTGCGACCGATTAAATTCTGCTGGGACTGTGCCGCTTGTGTCTGAAAATACAGCGCTGCAGGATTGATCAAAATGATGAGCAATGGGATCCCAAGGCTGACGGCAATCAACGCACTTTCACCGCCAATCCAGAATGCCCCAAGGCAAAGCGCAGGCGCAAACGCAAGAATTTGCGGGCCAGATACCAATTTTGACAGACGAGCACGGAAAGATGTGTGCGAAAACCCCCGACGCGATGACATTCGAATACCCCTTAACCTCAACGCAAAAACAATAAATCAGCGTCGAGGACGACTGTACCGTCGCCAAGGTAATCCGCATGTTAATTCAAAGGCGGAATTTCATTCAAAATTGAATTATTCGGTATTCATCTCGCGGGTCAGCCCTGCAAAATCGAACAATTTGGGGTCCAGCAAATGCGAAGGTCGTGCGTTCATAAGCGACCGGAACATGACCTGACGCCGTCCGGGGCTGTTCTTTTCCCAACCATCAAGAATCTGTTTCACTTGCTGGCGTTGCAATCCATCCTGCGACCCGCACAGATCACATGGAATGATCGGATAATTCATCGCTTTGGCAAACCGTTCACAGTCGATTTCGGCAACATGTGCCAATGGACGGTAAACAAAAAGATCACCCGCCTCGTTGACCAATTTCGGGGGCATCGTTGCCAAGCGCCCGCCATGAAAGAGGTTCATAAAGAACGTCTCAAGAATGTCATCGCGATGGTGACCCAATACCACTGCCGAACATCCTTCTTCGCGCGCAATTCGATACAGGTTGCCGCGCCGCAATCTTGAACACATCGCACAATAGGTCCGCCCTTGGGGCACTTTATCAACGACGATTGAATATGTGTCTTCATATTCAATGCGATGTGGCACCTGCATACGTTCCAAAAACTCTGGCAGAACCGTTGCCGGGAAATTAGGTTGGCCTTGGTCCAAGTTGCAGGCCAAGATGTCGACCGGAAGCAGCCCACGCCACTTGAGTTCGTGCAATATGGCCAACAAAGTATAGCTGTCTTTCCCACCCGACAGGCACACCAGCCAACGCGCATCCCGTTCAACCATGCCGTATTGCTCGATCGCTTCGCGTGTGTCGCGAACAATTCGCTTGCGCAGCTTTTTAAACTCGGTCGTCGAGGGGGCGCCGTGAAAAAGCGGGTGAATATCGTCTAAATCATCCAACATGAAGCCGCTCTAACTTCTTGTGGTCGATGAGACAAGTATCACGCGTGGTGAAAGGCAAGGATCGCAATGCGACCCTTGCTGTTTGATTTTACCTGAGAAGGTCCCAATACTCTGGTGCGTCAGGTTCTGGGTTTAGTCCAATATCCCGCCGCAGCCGAGCATTCAGATTTGAAACGTCCGGCGGTTTTTCGCGACGAAATCTGGCGTTGCGAACAGTGGTGCGCGCAATTGCACTTAGGACGCGGATGGCACCATATGTGCGAATGATCTCTTCGAGATGGGATTGCGCAGGGGAGTTGACCCCATAAAGGCGTAAAGCTGTCATCGTATTCAAACCGAATTTAAATGTCGGTTCCTCTTTTGGGTGTGGAATTTTGACGCAAAGACTCTGCCTACGGTTTTGCCGGGCAGCTTGTTTTGTGCGTCAGTTGATGGTCACGTATTCACGCAGAATGACTGCGCGTAGGATCAATCTAGCCCAATAGGGCCCGTGATCTTGCCCAGATTGGGGCGATGTACATACAAATATTCATGCGTCCCTCCTGTCTGGTTTCGGTGACGGGGCCGACGTAACAGATCGCCGGTCCGAAATCCACGCAAAATTACCTAAGGTCAGGAAAACCAGCCCTCTTGGGCGAAATCGTGCAAAGCGAACTCAGTCTCTTTTTGTTTCGCGGCCTGTTTTGTGGCATTCTGTTTGAATTATTTTATTCATTTAGGAAGTTTTGAAATGGCAATTTTCTTTTCCCGCAGAACATACAATGCGTCCAAGGATGCATTTAACAAACACCCCTCGACTGTCACGCGATATGTTTCGATGCCCGGCAAAAAGCCAGGTGCGGGCGGGTGGAAATCTGTGATGTGCACTCAAGATGAGTGGTTGCAGAAGGTACGCGACGCCGGTGGCGACAAAGACATCATGATTTACGTTCACGGCTTTAATACTGATCAAAAAGATATGCTTGATCGCATGGAGAAAATCGAAAAAAATTTGAAAGCACAGGGATACGAGGGCGCTGTCATCGGGTTTGATTGGCCCAGCGATGGCACCATTTTTGCCTATAAGAAAGACAAAGCTGATGCAAAAACAGTCGCGCCCTGCTTTGTCAGCGATGGAATTTTACCCCTGCTTTCAATGAGTCCGCGACCCAAGATTCACCTTCTGGCCCATTCCATGGGGGCATTGGTCGTGTTGCGGGCGTTTTCGGATTTTGGAGATGCAGCCGGACCTGGAACAGGGGCTTGGAAGGTCGCAGAAGTTACGTTTGCGTCCGCCGATGTCGATCGCACTTGGTTAGAACGGGGCGCATGGGGGTCTTTGGTGTTAAAACATCGCTGCAAACGGTTCACCAACTATTACAGCCGTGAAGATCTTGTTCTTGATATATCCGAGAAAATTCAAAACGGCGGTCGCGAACGCGTTGGTCGTGACGGTATGCCCGAGCTGTCAGCGTCCGGCCATTTTGATGTCAGGTGTGACGCGCAATATTTGCGAGATGTAAAACCCAGTAAACAAAGGCAAAAATACTCTCATCGGTGGTGGTTCGACAATGAAGGGTATTTCGAGGATTTGCACGCCGTGATCAAGGGCGAGGACGCGAGCTCAATGTCAACGCGCAGGGCGATCGCGGGTACATCAGATCAGGAATTATTCACTTAACGTTGGTGTCTTGAGGGGGGACGGGATCATAACCGTCCTTTCCCCAAGGGTGACAGCGTGCGATGCGCTTGGCCGCAAGCCAGCTGCCTTTTATTGCGCCGTGTTTTTCCAACGATTCAAGCGCATAAGCTGAACACGTGGGTTGATACCTGCAATTAAATCCAACCCAAGGGCTGAATATCAATCTGTATGCATAGACGGGCACACTGAAAAGACGGGCGAGAGGCGACATAAGTGGCTTATATGCGCCGCAATGAAATTGGCCAAGCTGATTGGGGGATTAATTCTGATCCATTGCCAATGGAGTGTCGCGGGTTTGATCAGGGCCGAGATGGTCGGTTCAGGCCTGTTTTTTCAGTACCTTTTCCAGATCAAGGATCATTTGGGGAAAGGGGTGATTGGCGGTGGCATTGGCTCGCCCGACCAAAACGTAATCATGCCCTGCACGCGCCATTGGAGCAAGCGCAAGCCGCGCCAGTTCGCGAAGCCGCCGTTTAGCCCTGTTACGTGCGACGGCGTTCCCAACTTTTTTGGAACAGGTGAACCCAACGCGGGCTGGCCCATCATCTTTGCGGTCTCGAATTTGCAGCAGAAAGGAATGAGTTGGCACGCGTTTACCCCGCGCCGCGGCAAGGAAATCACTGCGTTGTTGCAGGACCTCCAAGCGCAATAACCCCGCCGGAGATGTAACCTGACCAGCATTAGGACGTGGCAAGGTTGTCTCGGGCGGGGTCATAAAACCAGATCGAACAGAGCGATTAAGCGCTCAGCGATTTCCGGCCACGTGCACGACGTGAATTCAGGATCTTACGGCCGGCTTTTGTTGCCATGCGCGCACGGAACCCGTGACGGCGTTTGCGCACAAGGTTGGATGGTTGAAAGGTGCGTTTCATCGCGGCTCTCCAGTAATGGGCCTCAACGCACAGATTCGCGCGTGGGCAATATTCGAAGCTCGCCGTCTAAAGCGCATCGTGAAGCAAGTCAAACACAGCAGAGCGGAAAATCGACCTTTGCAACATTTTTTCCGCTAAATCCATTCAGATGTTTCAATTTGGGAAATCTTACTTGATTAAACCTAAGAAAATCACACGTCTGATCAAGCAGCCGTGAAGTGACTGTTTATTACCGCAATTGCCAGTCATCTTAGGGTGACAAGCGAACATCCTCAGAAAGGCACGAGTATGAGTGACTCGAGCGCATCACGCAAAGCTAGCCTGCGCCGGAATCTACCGTTGATTGGTATTCTTGTCGTCGCGGTCATTGGCGCATTTACATTGAAAGAGTTCATTAGCTTTGAAACTCTGAGAGACAACCGCGAGCGACTGTTAAGCTTTCGAGACGCGAATTTTGTGCTAACGGCCCTGATCTTTATCGGGGCTTACGTTGCGCTGGTGGCGTTTTCACTGCCCGGCGCGATTATTGGAACGCTGACAGGTGGCTTCCTGTTTGGAACGATATTTGGGTCAATGTTCACCGTCACAGCAGCCACGATTGGTGCCACTGCTATCTTTTTAGCTGCGCGTTACGGATATGGTGAAACGTTGGCGCAGAAGCTGGAAAATTCGAAGGGCGCAGTGAAAAAGATCAAAGATGGGATTGACGAAAATCAATGGTCGATGCTGTTCATCATACGACTGGTTCCAGTGGTTCCTTTCTTTGTGGCGAACTTGATCCCGGCAATGGTGCAAGTGCCGACCCGGCGCTTTGTCATTTCGACCTTTTTGGGCATCATTCCTGGTACAGTCGTCTATACATCGGTTGGAGCCGGGTTAGGTGGACTATTCGAAAAGGGCGAAGTGCCAGATTTAAGTATCATTTTCGAGCCGCATATTCTATTGCCGCTGCTCGGTCTTGCGGCACTTTCAATGCTTCCAGTTTTTGTTAAAGCACTGACGGGTAAAAAAGGTCTCTGAACGTATGGAAAAAGTAAAAACCGATATCCTGGTCATTGGGGCCGGGTCCGGTGGTCTGTCTGTGGCGGCGGGTGCCGTGCAGATGGGAGCAAAGGTTGTTTTGCTAGAAGGCCACAAGATGGGTGGCGATTGTTTGAATTTCGGCTGTGTGCCATCCAAGGCGCTGATTGCGTGCGGCAAAGCGGCCATAACACCTCAACACGGGGCACCTTTCGGGGTCAGCAACGTGATACCGGGTGTGGATTACGCGGCGGCCAAAGATCACGTCCACGATGTGATATCGACCATCGAACCCTTGGACAGCCAAGAGCGGTTTGAAGGGTTGGGTGTGCGAGTCATCCGCGAGTTTGGCAAATTCATCTCGGAGACCGAGGTCGAGGCAGGCCAATATCGCATCACGGCGCGCCGTGTTGTTATTGCGACAGGCTCTGCGCCCTTTGTGCCCCCTATCCCGGGCATTGATAGTGTGCCCTTTGACACCAACGAAACCATATTTGACCTTCGTGAGAAGCCAGAACACCTTTTGATCATCGGTGGCGGGCCAATCGGTCTCGAGATGGCACAAGCCCATGTTCGGCTCGGGTCAAAGGTCACTGTGATCGAAGGCGCGAAGGCTTTGGGCAATGACGACCCGGACGCGGCAAAGGTGGTTCTTGATCATCTTCGATCGGAAGGTGTTTCCATTGAAGAGGGCGCTTTGGCAGAGAGCATTGAAGGCGAGGCGGGTAATATATCTGTCACCACCAAAGATGGCCGTGTGTTCAATGGATCGCATCTTTTGATGGCAGTGGGCCGCAAAACGAACATAGATAAACTGAATCTGGACGCCGGCGGTATCGAAACCACAAAGACTGGCATCAAAGTTGATGATGGCCTGCGCACTAGCAACCGCCGCGTTTACGCGATTGGGGATGTGGCCGGCAGTCTACAATTCACCCATGTCGCTGGATATCATGCGGGTGTCATCATCCGATCCATGTTGTTTGGTTTGCCATCCAAAGCGAAGATTTCGCACATCCCTTGGGCGACCTATACAGATCCGGAATTAGCGCAAGTTGGCCTGACAGAAGCCCAAGCGCGCGACGCGCATGGGGCACGGGTTGAAGTGCTCCTGTTCGACTATGGCCACAACGACCGCGCCATTGCAGAACGGAAAACAACTGGGTTCATCAAGGTCATGGTTCTCAAAGGTCGCCCGATTGGTGCGACAATTGTGGGTCACCAAGCAGGAGAATTGATCTCACTGTGGGCACTAGCACTCGCCAACAAGATGAAAATGAGCCAGATTGCAGGAATGGTCGTTCCGTATCCAACAATCTCTGAGGTCAACAAGCGCGCTGCGGGTGCGTATTTCTCGCCTCGTCTTTTCGAAAACCCAACAGTAAAGCGCGTCGTCGGTTTGGTGCAGCGCTACATCCCTTGAAAGACGCATGCGAAATCTCATGTTGAACACACTTTCTGGCCGCTTCCTGATCCTGAGTATGATCTTTGTCATGCTGGCAGAGATTTTGATTTTCGTGCCATCCATTGCGCGATTCAGAGAAGAATTTCTCATGAACCATTTGGAGCGCGCTCAAATTGCGTCATTGGCCCTGCTGGCCGATGATATGATTGATAGCGAGCTCGAGAAAGAGCTGCTTGAAAATGCAGGTGTGTTCAACGTTGCATTGCGTCGCGACGAAATACGCCAGCTGATGTTGTCGGCTCCGCTGCCACAACCTATCGCACAAACGTTTGATCTACGCGATGGCACGGCCGCTGTTCTGATCCGGGATGCCACGTTACGGCTAACCAAGTCCGAAAACGAAGTGATCCGTGTGATCGGTGCGCCAACCCGTGAAGCCGGGTTGCTGATCGAGATCACGCTTGAATCGCAGCCCTTGCGAGATGCGATGCTCGATTATGGGGTCCGCATTCTTGTGCTGTCAGCGGTGATTTCTGTCTTTACGGCCTGCCTATTGTTTATTGCTGTCCGCGCCATTTTGGTAAAGCCTATCGCTGGCGTTGTGGGGCATATGGAGCGGTATGCAGCAGCACCAGAAGATGGCAGGCGTATTATCACACCCTCAGCTAAAGTTGCAGAGTTGCGCGCTGCGGAAGACGCGTTGCTGACGCTGCAAACTGAATTGACCCAAGCTTTGCGCCAAAAGGAACGACTGGCTCAACTGGGGGGTGCAGTCAGCAAAATCAGCCACGACCTGCGCAATATTTTGACGTCTGCGCAATTGTTCACCGACAGGATCGAAGCGTCAGAAGACCCAACCGTTCAGCGTATGGCGCCAAAGCTTATCAGTTCCATCGCACGTGCGGTGAACTTGTGCGAAAGCACGTTGGCCTTCGGAAAAGCCGAAGAACCAAGCCCGCAGTTGACTGTGTTTGATCTGGGCGACATCGTTGACGAAGTCTTCGAATCGGAACGCTTGGCGATTGGTGATTTTGACCTGAGCCTCAGTCAAGATGTGCCACCACCGATGATGATCCGAGCAGACTCGGAGCAATTGTACCGCGTCATAGGTAATCTGGTGCGCAATGCACGTCAGGCCATTGTAGCAAGCGGCGAGGCCGGTGAAATCAGTGTGTCCGCCTATGAGGATGACGAATCTTGGTGGGTGGAGGTGCGTGATACCGGCCCTGGTTTGCCGCAAAAGGCGCAAACGCACCTGTTCCAACCCTTCCAGGGCGGAGCACGTAAGGGCGGCACTGGGTTGGGGCTGACGATCAGTCAAGAACTTGTCCGAGGTCATGGCGGCAGCTTGGAGTTGGATCGCACAGGTCCAACCGGCACAATCTTCGCAATTTGCCTGCCAAAGGGTGATGGTCAATAAACTGTCGAAAAAGCAGTTTGCCCCCTTGCCATTCCTCGCGCGCATCGCTAATTCCAGCCCTCACGGACCGATAGCTCAGCTGGATAGAGTACCTGACTACGAATCAGGGGGTCGGGGGTTCGAATCCTCCTCGGTCCGCCAATTATTGAAAATCTAGACAGATTAACTTATTGTAAATAAATACTTATTTTCGATTTGGCTTTGTGCCTGTCGATTTTAGCATGACATTCCGCATGACAATTTGCATGACCTTCGATATTTTGAGTGGGGTAAGCGACAGGAATGTATGGTGCCAAAAGACTTGAAACTCACCTTGCGCGGCGATGTTTGGTACATCGTGCGCAGGATACCGAAACGGTATGAAGCCGTAGAAACGCGCAAGCGGATCATCTCAATTTCTTTGGATACGGATTCTTTGGCCTTGGCACGCAGTAAGGCTTATTCGGTTTGGCAGGCGCAGCTTGATCATTGGCAAGCCAAAGTTGATGGGCGATCTGCGGATGATCGGGAAGCATTTCAAGCAGTCCGTAAGTTGGCGCAGGCAAAGGGAGCAACCTATATGCCAGTCGACCGCGTCGCGGCCTTGCCTGTCGATGCATTGCTCGCTCGCATTGAACAGATATCACAAACCAACGGCGCAATTGATTTGGATGAGACGGCGGCATTAATGGGTACGGTGGATGAGCCGCAGCTCCTCATTTCTGAAGTTTGGGTGGAATTCTACAAGCTGACAAACGACCGCCGGATGGGGAAGTCCACCGATCAGGTTAGAACATGGGGGAACCCTTTCAAGCGCGCCTTAAATCGGTGGATTGCTGTGAACGGAGATGGACCTGTCTTGCAGATCAAGCGGGATGATTTCTTGTCTTTCCGATCGTTCTGGATCGAGAAAATTGATCTCGAGGACCGTTCAAACAACACGGCAAATAAAGATTTTGATAAGTTCACGAATGCAATGCATACGATCGTCGATGGGCTCGGGCTGGAGTTTGATTTGCCTATTCCCAAGCGCAGTTGGCGCTTACCAAGGGTGGATGCGGTTTCGCCACCACCATTTTCTTCAGATTGGATACTGGGAAAGCTCTTGGCACCTGGTGCTCTAGACGGTCTGAACGATCAGGCGCGCGCCATTTTTTTGTTTGTCTCAACACTGGTGCGCGGCCGTCTGAGATTGCGACATTACAGCCTGAACGGATTGTGTTGAACAACAATACTCCGCACATCCAGATCCGGCCCGACGGTCGAGTTGTGAAAACGAAGCGCGCAAAAAGGGACATTCCGCTGTTGGGCGTAGCGCTAGAGGCCGCACGCCAATTTCCAAACGGTTTCTCTCGATACCGCGACAACCCATCGTCATTGTCGGGCGTGCAGCTCAAATATCTTCGCAACAATGACTTGATGGAAACAGAAGATCACGTAGTATACAGTCTGCGCCATGCCTTTGAGGATCGAATGTTGGCGGCTAAATTCCCCGAACGGGTGAAGGCTGATCTGATGGGGCACGACATCAATCGCGAACGCTATGGTTCAGGATTATCATTGTCGCAAACGGCTTCACTACTGGATGAGATTTCGTTCTGATCGATCAGCCATGCACGTGCGCTTCTTTGCGCGTCGGTTTCTTTGGCTTGACCTGCCCTTGTTTGTTCCCAAAGATCTTGCAGTCGAGACCATACGGGTTCCAGTTTTGGATTGAAGGGCATTGCATAAGCGATCTTACGCATGGCACCCTCAATGCGTTGAAGGTCAGCGCAGTCGTCATGTGTAATGCTCGAATGCGGTACGGATACGGCTTTCGTCGCGTCATCGGTGTTGATGAATTGACTCCTCCGTGACATCCGAAACCTTCTCCTTCGCTCAATGCCACCACAGGTGTGTGAGCTTCTAACGCATTCATTCTTCTGATCTTTCTTGAATATACTATAGGGTGTTGATCGGTTGATTTCGCCCTGTTGCCGTTCGGCTTAGTTGGAAAATTGTGGATAACCTCAAATAATGAGGAGTGTTGATCACCAACAGAACGATTGCCTCAAGGATTGCGTGTAAGGTTTGGGCGGTTTAGCGGAAAAATCTGGTCTATCCGCAAGAATTGTACGAATACGCCCCACCTCTCTACAGCAAAGCAGGTTTATGATTTGGTCCGTTTCTCAAAAAGCGGACGCTCCTGCAGGAGGCAGCGGATGACCGGAATAAGCCCGACTCGGCCATTACTTTTTCTCGCTGCACGCGCTCGCAGCGCGAAAATCGCTGCATCTGCGCGATTGTATGCGCTGCTTCGCGGCGGGAAACCCGGTCCTTGATGCTCGTTGCAGCGAAGATGTCCTGTCCCGAAATCTGTTAAAAAGATAATGAACACCTTAAATCCTGGGTCTCGAAAGGGTGCGCAGCAGACCCTTCGTTTGGAGTTTTGAAAGAGGGCAACGCGCCTCTTCACCGGACAGTCATAATCGCACCGTAGGGAAGATTATGGCTAGTAGGTTATGACACACGTTATGAAACAAGCCTGTCGAAATATTATTAAACGATGACCTTATTCCGAAGGTTGCCTCGGTCCGACAGGTTAACTGCATGAGCTGTTACAGAGGCCCCTCCAACGTCGCGTTCAATGAAACAAGCGCAGGGGTTAATTGGGGATAGTTTGTCAAAATAATTGACCTAAGCCAATTTTGATCGTTGGAGAAACAGGGATGTTTGAGCCAATTTTGGGGCGAGTTTGGCGTTGTCCACATATGATCTTAGCCTGAACTCATTATGAGGTTTGGGCTTTCGTGCAGCTCTCCAATTCTGGTCGTATGAAAGATTTATCATATACAACGAACGACCCAAAGAACTCTAACCCATGGGCTGCATCTGTGCGGATCAAAAGCCGCACCATGTCGCAAGCATATGGCCAGCGGCGGCATGATTTCCGTAAGGGGACACAACCCACCTACGTTGATCGTGACCGGCAGCATTTGAACCGTCTTCTAATTGAGCCACGTCCTCTGCCGCAAGTTCGTGATGAGATTGCAGCGCTACGCAAACGACGTGGTGCACAAAGGGCGATGAAGTCAAATTGTGCAATTGTAACGGCTGGGATCATCACTTTTGGTCATAAAGCGGCCGAGCAGTTCAACGCGCTTTCAACTGAGCAGCAGGATGCAGCGTATATGGACCTTGCCCAAGCACTAGCAAATCACATGAATACGCGGCTTGAGGCGCTTGTACATCACGGCGACGAAACAGCCTCACATGCTCATTTTGAACTGCGGGCTTTTGCGGACAACGGCAACCCAATTGGCAAAGAATTGACGCGTAGTGGAATGTCTGAATTGCAGGATTTAACTGCCGAAATTTTACAGCGCTATTGTCCGGACATTGAGCGTGGTCATCGTAAGAAAGATAGGCTTGATGCGGGGGCGAATTACTCGGACACGCTCAATCGGTCTGTGCGCCAGTTGCACGAAGATCTTCCAACAGAAATAGTGGTCAAAGAACAAGAGATCCAAGGTCTGGATGCTGCCATCGCCGAGAGGCAGGCGTCGATTGCCAAGGACCAAGAGCGGATCGCGAAACTGATGCGCAAAGAAGTGTTGCAAGCGAACGAAGAGAAACGCCTTGGCAAATACCGTGTTCGGATTGCGAAAAAAGTGGATGCACTGAAGGCGATTCAATCGCAACAAGTCGAGCAGTATGAAGCATTAAAACGTCGTCAGGCGCTGGTTGAGCAGGCAGAGCGAAAGAACGTGGCTAAGGCGGAAGATCTCGCAAGAAAAACCGTTGCTGCTGAAACCGCGATTGCACAAGCAGAGCATGCCGAAGCGGGTTACGAAGCAGGTGTGATGGCGGTTGAGGCTATTGTCGAAGAAATGGCAAATGGCACCATTCAAGAAACTCCGGACAGTCTTTTTCTTCAAAACCCAGAGCCAGTTCAAGCGGCCCCGAAAAACGTTCAAAAGCGCCTGATTGCGTTGGTGCATCGCTATTTCGACCTACAGCGTTCGTGGGATAAGCGAACCGTCTGGTTGAATCAAATGGCGGGGAAAGTGCAACAATGGCTCGGGCGTGATGATCTGCCTGATGGCGCAAGGAATGAAGCGGATAAGATCGAGCGCGACTATGAGAGTGGCCCAGAGTTTTGATTGAATGGCAGGCGTATGAAATCATTGGTGTCGACATATTGGCGGAAAGGAAACTCCGAAGTGTTGCCGCCAGAAGCTCACGATTTTTTTCAGAACGGACATTCAAACTTCGCGTGTCGAGAAGCCCTGAGAAAGACAGACGCTTTTTATGAGTTGAGGATTGAAAATCCTCGTATCGGCAGTTCGATTCTGCCCCCGGACACCATTTAACTCTCTGATAATGATAGATAAAACCTGCCGTGAGTATGCCGGTTGTACTTGTCGTATTTGACTTGGGTGCCATATGGGTGCCACCAGCCTGAGCCACAATTGATTGGTCAGATCAATGCCATTTGAATGGCCGCTATTCGGAACAGCCTAGCAGTTTGGCCGAACTCGCCCTTGGGTAGCATTTTGTGAGTGAAGTCTAAGCGGCATATGGTTAGTCTTGAAATGAGTGGTTCCTACTTCATCCTGAAAGTGCATCTGTTTCAGTGCGTTGTGAACCACGCCGGGTTTGCCAGAGGCTAATTTGTCTTAGTTACGCGGCCATATCTGATCTTTCCATAGCGGCATAGAAGTGTGCCTCTGCTTCGGCTGGTGGGATGTTCCCGATTGGCTCCAGCAGACGGCGATTGTTGAACCAGTCGACCCATTCGAGGGTGGCATATTCGACGGCTTCAAAGCTGCGCCATGGCCCGCGCCTGTGAATGACTTCTGCTTTGAACAGCCCGTTGATCGTCTCGGCCAAGGCATTGTCATACGAGTCGCCGACGCTGCCGACCGATGGGGCAATTTTGGCTTCGGCCAGCCGTTCGGTGTACTTGATTGATAGGTATTGGGAGCCGCGATCCGAGTGATGCACCAGTTGATCTTGTGCTGGCCTGCGTTGATGGATGGCCTGGTCAAGTGCGTCCAGCACAAAGCCAGCGTTTGCGCTACGACTGGCACGCCAACCGACGATGCGCCGCGCAAAGACATCAATGACGAAGGCCACATACACGAACCCTTGCCAAGTCGCGACGTAGGTGAAGTCACTCACCCAGAGTACGTTTGGCGCGAGCGCATGAAATTGGCGGTTCACCCGATCTAATGGGCACGGCAGCGCCTTGTCAGGCACGGTTGTTCTTGGCTTCTTGCCACGAATGACGCCTTCGATGCCGATGTCTTTCATCAATCTGGCAACAGTGCAGCGTGCAATGTCAAAGCCTTCCCTGCGCATCTGGTGCCAAACTTTACGAACGCCATAGACCTTCAGATTCTCCTCAAAGACACGTTCGATCTCAGGCGTCAGTTCTTCATCACGTTTGGCGCGATCCGACAGGCGCGAAGGATCAGCCTGCTTGGTTAAATGGTCATAGAAAGTGGCTGGGGCAATCGGCAGAACCCTGCAAATCGGCTCGACCCCATGATCCGCGCGGTGATCGTTGATGAAGCGGATCATTTCTTGAACGGGCGGTCGAGCTCCGCCTGTGCAAAATACGCGGACGCTTTGCGCAGGATCTCATTGGCCTGCTTGAGCTCGCGCACTTCGCGTTCTAACGCCTTCATCTTCTCCGCTTGTTCGGTCGTGACGCCACCGCGTTGGCCAGTATCTACCTCGACTTTCTTTACCCACTCATTCAGCGTTTGTGGCGCACAGCCGATCTTCGCAGAAATTGAAAGGATCGCAGACCAGCGGCTGTCATGCTGCCCTTGATTGTCCAAAACCATCCGTACGGCACGTTCGCGCACTTCTGGGGAATATTTGTTCGTCGTTTTGTTCATGATGCTCCATCCTACTCATGAGTTGGAGCCTCCGGCAAACCCGGCGCGGTTCATTTCGCGTTCCACCTCATCACCGACCGCAAAATAGCATCTATGGATTTCGTGAGGATTGTCGCGCAGGGCGCTGCATTCTAAGAACCTATCTGCCACTATATCACTCCCATTCGACATCGCGAGTGTCGGAAGAAAAATCATCAGCAGAATGGATTTGAGGTTCAACATCGCAGCGTGTCCTTTTTCATAGAGCTAACGCGTCGCACAATTGAAAGCCCAGCTCAATCAACCACCAAAGAATACTGAAGAAGACTTCAGTGCTTTCTGCAGCATTCGGTAGTAAGGGCTTATTCTGTTGAAAAACTCCAATGTCGAGCATTTTGAGTAAATCTGGCAGAATAATATTCCGAATTGCAGGTTTTTCTTTGACATTTTGCGGCATGTTTAGGTGAGCGAAGAACAGTGTTCTGGTTTCAGAAAATTTGCAGT
>JBDVKF010000023.1:0-6021 GCA_039960995.1 Paracoccaceae bacterium
CCAGATGTTCAGGCAGCAACATCGTCTGCTGGCGATCCAAACCTTCGATAAAATGCGACATGAACAACCTCCGTATCGAATACAGAAATCATACCATCATCTGAGCAAAGTGGCGGAGTTTTCACACACCCTCCGGACAAAACAGACCTTGAGCTTTCTGAGGTGAACGGCTGCTTTGGAAGGGCTGCAAAGGTCTCTATTGGCAGTACACGCTTCAACTTGGAACACGACGAACTACACCGTGTTCCAAAGCTCATGGTCATTAAAGTTGGTTCGTTTGAATTATCGATCAAGTAGTTCCGCGATCTCGTCATGTCCCGCATCCCGAGCGTAGTCAGAGATTGTTCTACCCTCGGGATTACTGATGGTGGGATCGGCTTCGTGTTCTAATAGAAACCTGACGACGTCCATCTGCCCGTTCATTGCAGCGAACCATAGGGGCGTTGTCCAATCGTTGACATTGCTCTCCTGCGACCCCGTGCGAACTGTTCGGAACCGTGCATTCACCAGTTCAGGGTCACGTTCAAACTCGGCCTCAAGTTGATCTGTTTTGCCCATCGCTACCGCCGCGAACACATCCATAGGATATTCCAACAACAGAGCCACTGTCTCATGCTGAAAGTTGTGCATTGCATGGACGAAAGGCGGGGTGTTGTATTCAGGATCACGCAGCTTGGTGTCGGCCCCTGCATCAATCAAAACACCGATGACGTCCAAATGTCCTTTGAATGCCGCCATATGAAGCGGTGTGTGACTACCCGTTGATGTAATTTCAAATCCGAGTGCAAGCATCGTTCTGACTGCGTCGACGTTTCCATTTCCAGCTGCGCGGCACAGCAGCTCATGATCTTTGGCTGAATCAACCCCCATGTTTTCAGGGGCCAACTCACGGGCTACGTCTAAATCACCACGCATGCATGCCGATTGAAATTGTTCATACTTTCCAAGCGGTTCAGTATTACCTCCCTTGGCCGCAATCAGTTCGGCGATGTCGGGCATTCCACGCATAAGTGCCACCTGATACGGTGTGTATCCAACGGTATAGGTCGGGTAATAGTTGTTATCCGGAGAGTTGATGTCTACGCCATTTTCGATCAACAAACGGGCGCGATCAGCAAACCCCCACTGTAGGGCAATTATGAGTTGAAAATGCATGGTTCGGTGATCTTTGGGATCACGATCAGGCTCGGTTAGCCACCAATCAGACGGGTCAGTGTCCGTCAGACCATATTCCAACATCAACTCGAGGTGCGTATTGTCAGGGCTGAAGCAGCGATTGTAGGCCCCCTGGCTGTCATTTGGGTTTGCTCCGGCATCAAGCAGCGCCCGGGCAAACGGCTCCATATCTGGATGTGGGGGTTGGCGCACAACGCCACCTTCTCCATCTCCAAAAACACCCGTTAGAACTGCAAATCGATAAGTGCCAAAGGACATGTAATGCTCATTTGGATCTGCGCCCGCTTCCAGCAAAGCCTGTCCCGCCAAAAGTGTCGAGACCCCCGGCAGACGGGCATAGGCCGCGTACATAAGGGGGGTCCATTGGAAGGGTCCGCCTTTCTCATCAACAGACCCTGGGTTTATCGAAAGCGCGGCACGTACAGCTTGGACATCCCCGACCGCAGCTGCAGTATGTAGACAGTGCTGTGCGATTTGCGGGTGTGCCGCTAGCAATGCAGCGGCTTGTTCAAACTCCGCTGGACCTCGATTGATATCAGGGCCGTAGTGCATGCAGACAAGGTCAAGAAATCGGGTCGCTTTCTGCTCGGTCGTTTCTTCGTCCCCAGCGCCAGACTCGATATGGCGTTTCAATTTGGTCCAACTGGAGAAGCCGTAGTCTCTTGCGGTGACAAGCTGTGCTTGTTGCAATGTGATCTTGGATGGGTCTCCGAAATACGGACCAACTTGCGCGATCGCGTCTGGCACATTTGCACGCGCAGATTTTGCAAGCCTTTTGGCCTGTTTTTTCAAGTTTTCGAGTGATGGATGTAGCGGTAGGTTTGGCATGGTAGCCTCCTCTCATCGTCCGGTATCCGCGCCCTCGGACCTGAAAGAAGGTCATATGATAGGGTCTTTACAGTGCTCAGATGGGCTTGGCCCTTCCCGCGGATCGGATGCGCTCTGACGTACAGAGCTACATTAGCACAACAAAGCTTTTAGAAAAACACCAATGAGTTTGCAGGCTTGTTAAGACGTTTTCACGTCAATCCAATTATTCTGTATCTGGTTGTGAACGCCATGCAGCGGACATTTGAACGAACCGCAGCATCACACACTTTGGGCTCGTAGGAGACCTTCGCTGCGATCCGCACGAACGTCCGCAATGCGTTTTCGATAATCAGATTAATATAAGCCAACACGGAGGCAGGCCGCTGGCTCTGCCACACCTTTCATTCTGCAATCCCATTAGACAGAGCCGTGTCCTCGCTACGTTGCGAGCCGCACCACCTCTGTCGATTAGCATTGCCTCGCCCCCATCCGCGTTCGCCACGTGGCAGATTTGCAGGAACAGGCGGCTTCGCCGTCTGACCTCCAAATCACTCCCGATTTTCAGGTTAGGAAACGAGATCAAACGAAACAACCCGCGCGGGTTCGGGAAGGGATCAGGTCAGTTTATGACGCAAAGGTCAAAGTCATCTGACGTTCAACATTTGGTGAACCCGCTGTGCCTGAACGTTTTGGGATGATCTAAGTGTGCACCACCGATAGTGGACACTTAGGGTGGACAAAACCCTCCGGCAAAACCCGATTAGTTTTGGCAGGTTTTTGCCCTTGTGGTTTGATGAATAGGCAAGGTCGGAGGCGTGGGACAAAGCGCCATTTCTCTGCGGCTGCACGAACCGCTGATTTGCTCACATCAGAAGCAAAACTAGATTCTGGAGTAGGGTGCGTGGTTCCACGCACAATCCCCCGATGACACAAGCTTACGCGGCACGCTGCAAGTTGACAGCTATACAGGCTACAACGGCTTGACCAAAACCCTGAGGCAGAATCTACCTCTGTGTCGGTGCCAGTGCGAGGCCGTCCGCGACAGCAGAGAACACTTCGCTGAAGGAATGCTGCGCCTTAGGGAAACGGGTGTTCATTGTGTGTGTTACCATTTTCATCAGACTGGCCCCACCAACGTAGATAACTCGGTCGATGCGTGCCGCGTCCAAACCTGCGAGGTTCAACACCTCGTCAGAGGTCTTCCGCAAAGTCGCCGCGTAGGGAGCGAGAACAGAGCCTAAAGCGTTACCCGTGATCGCGGCCGATAACCCTTTTTCAATCTGGTCAAGCGCAATCCGAGCACTTTCATTTTCCGCGTTCGCAGCAATTTTGCCTTGCTCCACCGCAAACGCAATTTCATGCCCCAACTCGTGCTCCAACACAGTTGAAAAGCGTCCTAGTTTTTCGGGTTCTATCGATAGGCTTGCCATTTCATCCATCAGGCGACGGTTCTGTGCTGTATACAGGAACGGGATTTTTTCCCATGTCGCAAGATCGTTGAACATCGCCGTCGGCACGGGTGTCGTACCCGGGCCCATTACTTTGCGCAGCATGCCGCCTTTTCCAAGGAGGGGCATTACCCGATCAATGCTGATGGCGTGGTCGAAATCGGTTCCGCCGATACGCACCCCGTGATTGGCAAGGATTTCGACGCCAGAATTTCCTGAGCGAAAAACCGAAAAGTCCGACGTGCCACCGCCGATGTCGACGATCAAACCGATCTCACCTGCGTGTTCGAGTGCACCACTCGCGATTGCAGCCGCTTCGGGTTCGTCAACGAAGGAAACGTCTTTGAAACCTGCGGCGATGTAACATGCCCGCAAGTCCGTCTCGGCCTGAGTTTCTCGCGGGTCGCCAGCAGCGTGGAATACCACTGGTCGCCCAGAAATAGCATGATCAAATGTATCGCCCGTCTCGGCCTCGGCCTGTGTTTTGACGTGTCGCAAGAACCGGGCAATGATATCTACGAATGTCACGCGCTCGTTCAAAATTTGGCGGGGCTGGTGCATGAGCGTTGTGCCAAGGACGCGTTTCAATGTCCTCATGAACCGCCCATCGTCGCCATTCAGCAGAGCTAGGTTCGCCGAATGTCCCATCAGGGTTTTGCGTGTCTCATAGTCAAAGAAAAACGTAGTCGGAAAACTGGTCTGCTGTGGGCCAAATTCAATCAGTTGTGGCTTGCCATCACGCAAATACGCGGCGCTTGTATTGGGCGTGCCAAAGTCGATGCCCAAAGTCTTACCGTGCGGTTTCATGGATAGGCCTACTGCATAAAGTGACGAAGCGCGGACAGGTATTGCTAGAGGTGTTGGGCGTCAAGTCCCACGCTGATGACAATTGACGAGTCCGTCACGCGGTGCATTCTTTAAACTTCCCCCCGCCAAATAATTCATTCACCATGCAGCATCATTCACGTTGTCTTGCGGTTTCACCGGTCGCTGCAACATGCCCCGAGATCCGCACTCGGGACAAAACGGACCTTGCAGATTGGGTGGCCAATGACCACTTTTCAATTACTGCGCCGGCAGCGAAACATACTATGTGCGGTTTTTGGTCATTCGCTGCGAGTGCACGATATACTAAGCGGCTTTGCGTGTAATGGGTCTACCTCATAACTTTGTCCGAACGCGCCCTAAAATTGTAGCTGCTTCGGTGACTAAGCACTCTCCAATGGCGCTAGCTATTCTCGGCAACATTCTACGAGAACTGACTGCGATGCTAATTTTTTGATTGGGAATTTTGGAGCCGGTAACTGGAATTGCTATGAGTTCGCCCGATAATAGTTCAGGCGCGGCATCCATTTCGGATGTTAGAGCTAAATGGTTACCGTTGCATGCCAGCTGCTTTAAAAGTTGGAGTGAATTTGTGACGACGGGCGGCGGTCCTTGCTCAAATAGCCAAGCGTGACGTTTTTCTAAAAGCCGCCGGATGGAAAGAGCCCGGCTCTGGACGACTATGGCTTGATTGGTAAGCTCGGAGAAGGCCACGCTTTCTGAGCCTGCAAGAGGATGAGACGGAGCCGCGACACAGAACAGCGGCAATTCCTCCGACCACAGAATATGCAAATTTCGTTCGTTGGATAAATTAAAGCATAAGGCAATGTCGCAACCACCATCTTCAAGAAGTCTAGGCGCGTCATCTGGCGTCGTCACGTCGACATCAATTCGGACGCGCGGGTACTTCTTTGAGACTGAATCGAGAAACCTAGGTACCAGTCCATTCACAAGGCTATCCATTGCAGCCAGCCGAATGTGACCATAGTCCACACCTTGCATCGTCTTTACTTCAGACTGAATACGTCTTTCGTCTGCGCGCCATCTTTGTGCCAAAGCGACAAACATCTCCCCGGCGGGCGACAACTGCATGCCTCGAGTTTGACGATCAAATAGGAGCACCCCCATGCGGTCCTCTATCATTTTGATTTGTCGGTCGATCGCAGACGCCGAGATGTCAATTTCACGTGCAGCCGCCTGTATTGAACCATGTTCTGCGACAGCTTCGATATAGAGAAGATTTCTTGGGACAAGATGAAGGAGCACAACCAACTCATTCTAAAATTTAGAATGGAGTGTTGCTCATTATGCAATGGAAAGCAATGGATGGCCTGAGTACACTAAGCGCAGCTGGGGCTTTAATCGGAACTTTTTCGTTTCAAATTTGCTGGAAACTTTGAACGAAGCATCACTTTCTGATGCCCTTGAAGTGCTCGAGCCGCTCGTAGAACGCTCTGCTTGGGTCGCAGAACGAGCGACCCGGCAGCGGCCATTTGCATCAGACCAAGATGTCGCTCAGACTTTGGTCAACGT
Source organism: Paracoccaceae bacterium (assembly GCA_039960995.1). Lineage (GTDB taxonomy): Bacteria > Pseudomonadota > Alphaproteobacteria > Rhodobacterales > Rhodobacteraceae > JABSSA01. The sequence goes on from JBDVKF010000023.1 coordinate 5,793, forward strand.
CATACTCGAGACTGAGTTCCCAAAACGCGTCGAACTATTTCGGGCCCATCCTGAACTTGCAGGAAGAGAAGCGAGCACAGGGACAATGTGGACCTGTCGCGGTTTGATGCCGCTCCTTTGATAGCATTTACTGCAACAAAGGAGACTGACTATGGGACTGAAACGGACGGACGAATTTCGCCAGGATGCGGTGCGTATCGCGCTGACCAGTGGGCTTACGCGCAAGCAG
>JBDVKF010000024.1:0-6479 GCA_039960995.1 Paracoccaceae bacterium
ACTGCAAATTTTCTGAAACCAGAACACTGTTCTCCGCTCATCTAAACATGCCGCAAAATGTGAAAGAAAAACCTGCATTTCGGAATATTATTCTGCCGGATTTACTCAAAATGCTCGACATTGGAGTTTTTCAACAGAATACGCCGATTCTGTATGACGCTTGTAGCGATCAATGCTTCCGGATCATATCCTCGCCGTTTCTTAACAGCACAGCGACTTCATGAATGTCGATCAGAATGGCGGAAAAGGTGTTCAGCCCCTTCAGCCGGAAAACCTTCTTTACGCAGCTGTCCAGAATTAGGTTAAAAATTCGATCGGTGGCCACCCCATGCTTTCGAGCCGCATCGGCAATGCTGGTCAACGTCTCCCACTTTTCACTCTCAGGAAATGATCTGAAATACTCAAGCCAAGATACGATAGTCGCCTCAGTGAATCTTGGACGAGCACTGTCGCCTCCCTCTCCAGGAATGATCAGGCCGGCCTTTATCAGAGTTTCCATTTGCACACGTGTAAGTCCCAATCTCTTTCGGGCCGCAGAGAAAGGAACTGAACCACTTGCCTGTTCAAGGAAATCCGTCGCTGCACTCGCGTCGAAAATGACTTCGAAGTCAGGAAGGTTATTCTCTGATATGATGTCAGCATCGATCAAAATACGTCGCAACCGCTTCGAGTGCAGATCGTGGGTCTTCGCCGCGGTCCTAATCGAATGCAAGCGCCGTTCGGTCAAAACATAGTCGAGTGCTTGTTCACCAACCCCAAGTGGCCAACTGTCTAATATGTGCTGACGCAAAGCCTCCCGTAACGGTTCAAATTCGGGGCCACACCCTGCCCCCCGTTTGAGCCAATCGTATATCCTGCCATATCGTGCCTGAGGGCGGTCTTGCGGTTTGCTCGGGCTCAATCTGAGACTTTCAAAGTAATCGACCACTTCAGACTGTCCGGCATCTAGTAGTCGAAAACCTGCAGATGTCGCGACGGCCATGTCAGTTTGAGAAACCTCTCCTAAAGTCGAACTCTTTCCATGCTTCACTGACACACCCAACATCTCGCAAATTGCGCCCAAAACACCTATCGGAAAACTGCTAGCCCAGCCTTCTGGTAGATCTCCGGAAAGCCGGCGCACTACATGGTCTTCGAAAAGGCCGCCGCCAGAGATCTCCTGATCGAGGTCCTTCTCAACGATTTCAAACATCCACGGAAGCCATGTATCAATAAACTCATGCTTCACTGACGCTTCCGGCGGCAAAACCAACGCCAGCTTATGAACAGGACAAACTCGCGCAGACGTTATTGCCCATAGATACAATTAGATTTCCACCGTCATAGGGACTGTTCCCAGTCAGCATAGGGGAAAGTCCTGATATCGAAGTTAAGGCTTGTGTTACGATGGTTGTGTGGTTTGGGACCAAGTAGGGCCCAATAGCCTCCACGGATTGCGACAAGCCGTCTTGATGCAATTTTTTTTCAGCGTTGCTCTGCCGTTGCAGCCCTAAGATGGAACAGATTACAGCTGCATTATTTGCCGCATTGTTGCTCCACTTGAAGTCTTTGTGAGCAAAAGCAATCTCAACGCCTCTACCGAATATGTGGGGCCATAGCTGATGCACCTGCGAGCCTTGGTTGACAGAATTTGTGGTCACAAAAGCCGCTCTTGTTGGCTGCAAACGAATGAATTCAGCGGCCTTTATTAACCAGCCTGAAACATAATCTAACTCTCCGATGTTCTTTTTAGCGTTGAAAGCGGATGCGAGTTCAGATTTTTGCTCTGCTGATTGCCCTTTCCCGCCCAAATAAGGCGGGTTGCCGCAGATATAGGTCTCTCCCCCCTCGTTCTTGAAATCCATCTGCGCCTGTTCCAGCGGCGACATGAACAGGTCATCCGCGCGGTACTTCACCGCCTTTGAGGTAGGCGGACAGATGCTGAGCCAATCCAGCCGCAGGGCGTTGCCTTGGGTGATCCAGTTCTCCGCATCCAGCGGCAGGAATGCCGCCAGCGCGTCCTTGTGCCCGCGATAGGCCACGTCGCATTGATATTCCGCGATGATCAGCGCAAGGCGGGCGATCTCAGCCGGAAAATCACGCAGCTCGATCCCGCGAAAGTTGGTCAGCGGAATGTCCGTGCGCCGATCGGGTTCGCCCGCAAAAGCGTTGATTTTGGCTTCAATGGCGCGCATTTCCTTGTAGGCGATGACGAGGAAGTTGCCCGAGCCGCAGGCCGGATCGAAGACGCGAATTTTCGAGATGCGTTTGCGCAGGTTGGCAAGCTTCTTTTTGCTGTCCCCCGCCGCTGCAAGCTGCGCGTTCAGGTCATCAAGAAACAGCGGGTTTAACACCTTGAGGATGTTCGGCACAGAGGTGTAATGCATCCCCAACGCGCCGCGTTCCTCATCATCGGCAACCGCTTGGATCATAGAGCCGAAGATGTCGGGGTTGATCTTGGTCCAATCCAGCGAGCCGATGTGCAGCAAGTAGCTGCGCGCGATCTTGGAGAACTCTGGCACGTCAGTGCTGCCTGAAAACAGACCACCATTCACATAAGGAAAGACGTCTGCCCAACGCGGGAGGTCAGCCCCTGCCCGATCATCGACAGCGGTGTTCATGGCACGGAACAGTTCCGAGATGACCTCGTGAGTGTTGGAGCTGTCCTTGTTAGACATTTGCACAACTGTGGCGGTGAAGAGGTCATCGCCATCCAGGATCGAGGTGTCTTCGGCAAAGAAAAGGAAGATCAGCCGCGCCATGAAGTGGTTCATGTCGTGGCGGCGCTCTGTCGTGCCCCAATCGGGGTTGGTTTTTAGAAGCGCGACGTACAGCCGGTTGAGGCGGCCGGTGGCCTTGATGTCAAAGGAGCTTTCGCGGATTTGCTTGACAGTGCTGATCCCGGCCAAAGGCAAGAAGAAGCCGAAGTGATCTGGGAAATCCTTAAAATCGCAGGCGACGGTGTCCCCGCGGCGCAGGTCCTCTGCCTCGAGGGTGTAGCCATCGGTCGCGAGGATGAATTTCGCCTTAGCCTTGGACGTTGCAGGGCTGGATTTGAGTGAGGCAAGGGTGTCCGAGACCATGCCAGTTTCACAGGTCTTCAAGTGGATGTTGTTTGTTTGCAGGACACCATCGAGATCGGACTTGTTTGACGTGCCTGAACGAAGACGCTTGATCGTGGTTTCTTTGTTCCCAAACGCAAGAAGGAAGTCATATGGGAAGTCATCCGCATCAAACGGTTGCCCCGCCAGCCCAGAAATGGCTTCCTCAATTTCGACAGCATTCACGACAGTCAGTCCCACCCGATTTTCTTTTCTTGATCGGTAACATCAAAAAGTACCTTGTGCAGCCTGAAAACGGATTTCGATGCCCGGATCGAAGTTGCGCTTAAAGCGCAGGGTTGACCTCTCTGTCAGTGATATACAAACGTGCTCCGTTGTGATGGAAATCCGGCTTTGTGGCTCAGTTACGACAAACACGCATTGCGAAAAATCGAGGGGCAAAACGCGAACATTTTGCCGTCGTGGCTTGTGACCTGAGGCACGGGAACAGAGCCCTGTTTGCGAAAAAAAATCGGCGCGGGCTCTGCCTGAACAATTAGCATGAAGTGTTCACCTTTAAGCGCTGACGCCAGACATTCTTGTTAGCAATTGTCTGGATCGTTTTGGAATTGTTAGGCCGCAAAGCTTAATCAAGACACCGGCCGAGCCCGCTTTTTTGGCAGAGAAGACAAACACTCAAACTACGTTCTGCAAGGCACATTTTCTGGAGCGTGTAGACCACGTGATCATGCAAAAAAGTGGACTAGTTATTGTTAGATCAGTTCAATAGGCTAAAGGCCCCTGCCTCGCTGTAACTTAAAGCAGATCAATATCACCCAGCAATCCAGCGGTCGATGTCACGTCGTTCAGTGTCAGGCTGTCGCCATTGTCGAAGTCAAACACCAGATCGCCGTTCTGTACGCTGGTCAGCGCGTCAAGGCGGCCCTGATTCAATGCACCGTTCCACAGGCTAGCAGTGGAACGAAACAAAAATGGGCTTCGTTGCGATGAAAATCATGCTTTGTCGCTACATGGCAACAAACATGCCTTGCGAAAAAATGAGGGGTAAAGCGCGAACATTTTGCCGTCGCGGCTTGTGGCCTGAGGCACGGGAACAGAGCCCCGTTTGCGAAAAAAAATCGGCGCGGGCTCTTCCCAAACAATCAACATGAAGCGTCCACCTTTTTCTTTGGTGCCACACAAATATCGTTACCAGTCGAGGTACCAAAACTTAAGTAACAGGTAACCATATGAAATGCCTCGTCCTTGCTGACCTCCATCTTGACTATCACTTCAAGCAACGGATGGATCCGTTTTCCAAGATCGCAACCGGCGCGTTGGATGAAATCACGCACTGCATCATCGCCGGTGATCTTTCGAACAAAGCACATAAACAATGGCCGCGCTGTCTCTCTTGGTTGACAGAAAGGCTGCCAGATGCGCAGATCTATGTGATGCTTGGCAATCATGATTTTTATGACTTTCGGATTGATCAAGAAGACCGCCTTGAGATCATCGCCGCCGAAAATGGGGCCACATACATCCAGAAATCAGAGCTTATCTCAGGAAATCAACGTTTTCTGTGCGCAACATTATGGTCTGATTTTGAAGTTTACGGCGACCGGGTCGCAAACATGCAGGCCGCTTCGCGTGTGATGAACGACTATCATCATATTCGAGTTGCGCAGAACGGCTTCAAGCGCTTAACGCCGTCCATGACCGCAGAAATTCACCGCGATCACCGTGCATGGTTGGAAGCGCGGCTAGCGGACAAATTTAATGGCGACACCACTGTGATCACGCATCATGCGCCGCATCGCAATTCGTTAAAAGCGGAGACTTCGTATGGTCCCTGTTATGCCTCAGATCTCGAAGACATGATCCTAAAATATCAGCCCAGGCGTTGGTTGTATGGGCACACGCACCATCGCGTGACTTTCTCCGTTGGGGCCACTGAGCTACGGAATGTATCGGTCGGCTACCCGGGCCAGAATAGCCCAGTTGAAAATCTGGACCGCTTCATCGTCGAGGCGGAGAGCTTATAATCTTATGACGTTTCAGCGTGATCACTGGACCGGCAAAGTATGCGGCCTTTGATTGACCGCGATCCCCGTTTCACCAAACATCAGAAAACTTGAGTTAATAAATGACAGATATTCCCTTTGAAAAATATGTATTCCTGGACTTCGAAGCAAGCAGCTTAGATCCCAACAGTTGGCCCATTGAGCTCGGGGCCAGCTGGATCACGCCAGAATTTCAGGTCGAGACCTACGCCAGTTTGATCAAACCGTCGCTTGACTGGTCTGAAGAGGCTTGGTCTCCGGTCAGCGCGGAAGTCCACAATATTCCGCGTCGTGATTTAGACACAGCTCCTAGTGTTGAAGTTGTCGCCCGCGATTTTCTCAAGATCTTAGGCGACCGCATCGCACTTTCGGACGCGCCTGCGTTCGAGCGCCACTGGCTCGAAACCCTGCTGGAAGCCGCACAGCTGGTCAACACCGTCCAAATCAAAGACTTTGACGCAACTACGTTTCAGACTTTTCCTGACGCGGCTTTGGATTACATTTATGAGCGTATGACACGGGGCCGCACCAAGCATCGCGCCGGAGATGACAGCGCAAAGCTCGCAGATGCATGGGCCGTTGGCTTGCGACGAATGCAAAGCGATGGAACAAAACCATGAGCGTATCGTGCCGATCTAAGGATTGCGTAAAAAGCAATTAAATCAACACCTCAGGCGAACTATTTTAAGGGCTGTGCCGATATTGCGCGCCGATCTTTGCATCAACCGCCGCAAAGCGTCCGCAAAGGGCTTCATGAACGTCACCAGGACTCATCGAATGATCAAAATCGAAACAAGCGAGGGAGCCATATTTGCGCAGTCGGAGGTCAGACAGATCCCCATAAACCCGCTGCGACCTCCATCTATGGAGCACATCGATCCGATCCGGCGCTGGCAGGATGACGCCGAAAAAGTCTGGGCAAATCAGCCGTGGATCGTCGCCTCGGAAGATGGATACCAGGTGTTTTGCATCAGGCCGACAGAAACACAGCCCAAGCTATGGGGGGTGTTTGAGACTTTACGAGCGGCAATCTGGTATGTGTTGGACGCACCGGAGCCCACAGCTGCAACAAGTTGGTCAGATAGCGATTTGAACTTCTAAAGTGAGCCAGCAATAGCAGGTTCGCGCGATACCTCCGAGAAGCCTGATCGGACGATAGCATGACGGCGCGACCTCAAGCCGGTTTGGTTATAGGAAAGCGACTCTGACGGCCCGAAACGGACACACGTGAGCAACGCAGCGAATGGCGACTTCGAGCCGATTCTGTTGAAAAACTCTTTGCTGCGACTGCAAATTTTCTGAAACCAGAACACTGTTCTCCGCTCATCTAAACATGCCGCAAAATGTGAAAGAAAAACCTGCATTTCGGAATATTATTCTGCCGGATTTACTCAAA
>JBDVKF010000025.1:0-77459 GCA_039960995.1 Paracoccaceae bacterium
TTTGGTCCTGCTGTGTAGCAGATTGTGTAGCAATTTCGGGGTGTTCGATTGGCACATACAGCGTACAAAACACCCATTAAACGGGTAAGTACGCGTAAAATATACGCTTTCAAGAGCGGTAGGGAATTTGTCATGGCGGAGCGGAAGGGATTCGAACCCTCGAGACGGTCTCCCGCCTACACACTTTCCAGGCGTGCGCCTTCGACCACTCGGCCACCGCTCCGTTGACGGGTTTAGCGGCAATTGCCAACGGACTGCAACCCCTCCAGATAACCAAAGTGAAAGAAGTGTGCCTGAACTGGTCAGCCGATCATCACGTCATGAATTCGATCACGCGATGTGTAGATAGACCCGCCGATTTCGGCTGCCTTTTTTCTGCATTTTTCCAATCTTTAAAGGGCCGACTTCACCGGTGCGCGCAACATGCGTTCCGCCGCAAGGTTGTAGGTCTATTGTCGCGTCGCCAGCCCCTATGCGGATCAGGCGGATAGGCCCCTTGCCGCGTGGCGGTTGCACAGACAGAGTTTTGACCATCTGAGGGTTCGCATCCAGTTCGGCTTCGGTGATCCATTCTTCCGTTACTGACAGATCCTGATCCACAAAGTCATTCAGCGTTTTTTCAACCGCCTCTTTGTCCGACACCGCGTCTGGCATATCCAAATCCAATCGTCCGCGATCAGCCGAAATCGAACCGCCCGTCACCCCAAATGGCAAGGCAACGGACAAAAGATGCAGAGCCGTGTGGACACGCATGAGGTTGTAACGACGCACCCAATCCAATTCCTGACGAACCGGTTGCCCGACAGCTGGCAGTGACCGTGGTTCAGCTGGGACCAATATGATCTGATCGCCCTGCCCTTTGATGGCTGACGCGATCCCGAGTTGTTGACCATTAAACGTTATGACACCGCTGTCACCGGGTTGGCCGCCGCCCGTTGGATAAAAGATGGTCTGATCCAAGATCAAACCACCTTCATCGGTGTGCTCTGAAACCACAGCGTCGCAACTGCGCATATAGGCATCTGCATGGAACAGAGGTTGGGTCATGATTTGTCCGTTTACTCTGGATTTCGTAGCGTTTCGGGATTGCGAAGCCAAAGATCGGTTTGAGCAAATGGAATTTCGATGCCTTCTGCAACAAAACGTTCTGCAATGCTGTGATGTATGTCGTTTTTGACGGTCAGCATAAAATTGACATCCCGCAGGATCATTCGAATTTCAAAATCTAGACTGGACGCCCCAAATGATGCGAAGACGACGGAAGGCTGAGGATTTGCCAATACCATCGGATGGTCTTGTGCGATTTCCAACAGAATACCAGCGACGCGTTTCGTGTCTGTGCCATATGCGACACCTACATTGACGATTAACCGCCCGATCGTATTGCCACGGGTATAATTCGTCACAGTACCGGTGATCAGGTCCGAATTGGGAATGATGACGTCTGTTCGATCAAACGTTTCTATCCGTGTTGAGCGCACAGAAACTTTGCGGACATTGCCGTGGACACCGCTGACTTCGATCCAGTCGCCTTCGGCAATGGGGCGTTCAATCAACAAGATGATACCGGACACAAAATTGGACACGATTGTTTGCAGGCCAAAACCAATGCCGACCGATAAAGCACCGGCGACAATGGCAAGACTGGAGAGATCCAGGCCAGCCGTAGAAATCGCGACAATTGCCGACAGAAAGATACCGACATAACCAAGGCCGGAAATGATTGCAGTTTGGCCGCCGGTGTCGATGCGCGTTTTAGGAAGAACAGTCGTGCGTAACGTGCTTTGCAATGCTCGAGTCAGAAAATACCCCACCAAGAACACGAACATAAGCATGAAGAAGGCACTGGGCGAAATTGTTGTTCCACCGATCGAAATACCAGACCGGGCTTGGGCCCATAACTCTTGTAAATCGGTGACCCGTGCTCCCCAAATTAACGCAAATAACGGTGCTGCACAGAACAGCAAAATGAAACTGAGTAATGTGGCGATTAGCCCGTCTTCGCCACCTTCACCGGGGATCAAAATCGCATAGACTTTGCGAGTTATTTCCTGCAGCAACGTAATTGTTCCAATCAACGCCAAAGTCATCAATGCAGGATAAGCCAACGTATGCGACGCTGCCGCATACCCAAATGCAGCAAGAGTTGGCGCGATCAACCCAATGACCAGCGCTGCGCGTCCCATTATTCGAATGAATTGATGCCGGAAATTCGCATCTGTCGGTTGGCTGCTGATTTCTGCATCATGCCGCAACAAAAGCTGCCCAGAAGCAAAGAGAATGATACCTGCTAACACAACCAGCGGGAACCCAAGCACTGCACTGGTTTCTGCGCTATAATTTTCGTAGTCGTTTAAGCGTTCCAGCAGGTAATGCAGCGCGTATAGGCACGCGGCGGAATTGGTATAAACGCGGCCTTCCCGTCTGCCCAATGGTAACAAACCGATGGGGGACGGAACTGTTTCAGATTTCGGAAAAATGCGGCTGCTGTACCAACGCCCAAATGCAATGATCAGTGTCATCGGCATCAAAGCGTCTATGATTATTTCTCCACGAGGTCCGTATAGTTCACTCACCCGAAAGGCCATGATCAACGCGAGCGCGCCGATGACGGGCAAAATTATCATTCCGAGGGATAGAAAAAAACCTGCGACATGCGTGGCTCTTTGTGAATCCTGCCGAGTAACGCGGTTCACAAGGCGTTCGACCCATTTGCGACTGCGACTAAGCAAAATCAGAGCGGCAATCGTCAAACCGATAATCAGAGGAAGATTATCACGCGTCGCCTGTAAACTTGTAGGAGTGTTGATCGCGCTGCGCACACCGGCACTTGTCGCCTGAACCGTGTCCTTGAGATCGTCCAGCGCATCTGGCCACAAGACGGGATTGATCGGCCATGGTCCGGCATTCAGCAACTTATCTGTCTGACGCGATCGCATGATCAGGTCGATTTCTGAGATCACACCGTTGGCTCGACTAAACGCTTCTTCGGCGGTTAGACGCGGTGTGGACAGGCGTCGTTCTTGTTCATTTAGGGCCGCGCGGCGTTCTGATATTTCCGGCGCTTCGACTTCGCCTTCTTCAGGAACCGGGCCAAGCGCTTCAATTTGCTCGCTTATTGTGTTCAAGCGCGATTGATTGGCGGTAAGTTGATCTTGAAAGCTCTCGCGCCAATCAGCCACTTCTTCGCGCAAACTAGCCAAAGCTTGATTAGATGCTCGTCCGGCTTCAACCGCCGTTTCAGCGCGCTGTGCGACAATACCCCAGGCGTCGTAATCCGGCCCGTCTGCATTCTGCGCTACACTAGAAATCGCAAGTGTAATGACAACAAGCGCTGTCGTCAGAATGCGAGACAAAATTCGCATCACGCGTCCTCGAACACACCCGGTATCGAAGATGGTCCCGATTTCAACCAATCGGGAACCGGCAATTCTTTTTCGCGTAGGAAGTCAGGGTTAAACAATCTGGATTGATACCGCGTTCCGTAGTCACACAGGATCGTAACAATCGTGTGGCCCGGCCCCAATTCGTGCGCCATGCGCATTGCACCCGCTATGTTAATCCCCGTTGAACCACCCATGCACAAACCTTCTTCTCGCAGTAGGTCGAAAATGATTGGTAGGGCTTCACTGTCTGGCACATTGCAGGTGAAATCAGGGGTGAACCCTTCGAGGTTGGCCGTAATACGCACCTGCCCGATACCCTCGGAAATAGAGGATCCAGACGTCGCGAGTTCGCCAGTTGTGTAATAGCTAAACAGTGCCGCGCCGTCAGGATCGACCAAGCCGACTTTGACACCTTTGGGCTGCAATACTTCTGCGACGCCAGATACGGTACCCCCCGACCCTGCGGCACAAATAAATCCATCCACTCTGCCGCCCGTTTGGTCCCAGATTTCCGGGCCTGTGGTTTCAACATGCGCTTGTCGGTTCGCAACATTATCGAACTGGTTTGCCCAGATCGCGCCGTTGGGTTCCGATTTTGCGAGCTCTTCCGCCAAACGGCCTGAGTAACGTACAAAGTTATTCGGATTGCGGTATGGCGCTGCCGGCACTTGAACAAGTTCGGCCCCAGCCAAAAGCAGCATGTCTTTCTTTTCCTGGCTTTGCGTTTCGGGAATGACGATCACGGTTTTGTATCCCATGGAAGCGCCAACCAAGGCCAAGCCAATTCCTGTATTGCCGGCGGTGCCTTCAACGATTGTACCGCCCGGTTTTAGTTCCCCACGCGCCACCGCATCATTGATGATATGTAATGCCGCACGGTCCTTGACCGATTGACCAGGGTTCATGAATTCCGCTTTGCCAAGGATCGTGCACCCTGTCAGCTCACTTGCTTTTCGCAATTTGATGAGCGGTGTATTACCAACGGCCTGAGCCAGATCTGCAGCGATATGCATGCGGCTTCCTTTCTTAACTTACGTCACATGTAGCCCTGCTTCAGGCCGACCTCAAGCGGTCACGATGTCGAGCCAACCAGTGCGTGATCAACGTCAAAGGGGCATTGGTGATCTTGCACGCATCCGCGCGAGCCAAAAGTTCGTCAAACGGCATTAAATGCGCACTAATATCTTCGCCTTCGGATTCTAGTCCCCCAAGACGTGCTGCGGAATCGGGCAAATCACATAGACCGACATACAGATACTGATAATCCGTTGACCCACCCGGAGACGTGTATCCTTCTGAAACAGTTTCAAGCTGCGAAAGCTCCAGACCGGCTTCTTCTTTCGCCTCGCGCAACGCAGTTTCGTATGGCTTTTCGCCGGGATCAATCAATCCTGCCACCGGTTCCAAATGCCACAGGACTGTATCGCCGCGTACCAATGGACCCATCCGGATTTGTTCAACCAACAACACCCGGTCGCGGATTGGATCGTAAGGCAACACCAATGCAGCGTCCGTGGTGACAAAGACCGCTCGATCAATTCGGGCGCTCATTTTGCCGCTGAATGTTTCATGCGTTAACTGCAGTTCATCCAAAGCGTAAAACCTGGAATACGCTCGATTGCGGCGTTTGATATCCACCTGCCCCCGCAAGGTATCCGAATCTTGATCGCCACCTTTCGCATTCAAGCGCGATTGCGCACGTGCGAGAATTCGTGGAAACATGGTTGCCAGCTCTTCCGCCGAAATTTCGCCATACAAGGCCATCGCCTCATTTGCGGCTTCGCAGATAACCGGTGACCAATGGCCTTCCCAACCGTGAAAATTCCAATCAATGCCGTTTGTGGTAATGGATTTGGGGGGTATATACACCATCGCCGACAAGCCGCTGTTCAACGTCTTTTCTTGCAGCTCGTAATCAAAGCCACCTTCATAGAAATTCAAACGCGCAATCGCGCCTTCGGTCAGGCCAGTGACCATCAGCCCTTTGACATTGTCACCTGGCGCTGACGCTAACGCTGGAAAATCCGCACCTTCAACTTGAGACACCGTAAAATCGGACAATTCATCCTCATTTACCTTGTATCCTGCAGCAGCGCTGCCAATGACGATTTCTAACAGTGGGGTGTGCCGAAGCGTGCCGTACAAAAATAGGTTCATCGCCAGCGTTTAGCAGCAGATTCCGCCACTAAGCCAGACAAGATTCCGCCAATTGCCAAAGTACCTAAAACGGGACCCGTTAACATGAGTAAAAACCAACCCGTCATCAGCTCAAAGATCGCAATCAATGCCTCGAAAGCGTCACCATAGCGGTTGCGCAAGGCAAGGCGCGTCATCTCATTGCACGCTTGAACAAACAGCGCCCAAAACACCAAGACAATTGAGCCAGTCAATCCAACTGTAATTGCGGCTGTGGTGCCGCGACCCACGCGCGATCCTATCGTTCTCCAGCCAACAATGAATGCAAGAACAAGATTCACGACGGTGAAGTACCCCATGTCAGTTCCTTCCGGAAGCAACGAAGGTATCATTCCTGAAACAACGAAAGCAACAACCATGAGGCACATGCCTGCCACAAGATTTCCTGCACTGGGATTTACGCGAGCCATGATTAACCTAGCCTCTTGATCGTGATTTGTGTCACGTCACAATTCGCACTCTCGAAGGTGGCCGCGCAAGAGGTCAGATAAAAATTCCACATTCTTCTAAATCTGTCGTCAAACCCAAGAGCGGCGATTTGATCCCATTTCTCATTGAACGTCTCGTGCCAACGGCGCAGCGAAATGTTGTATGACGGGCCAAATTCAATGCTGCGTTCCACCCGCAATCCTGCCCTGGCGATTTGTTCACGCAAAACAACTGGACTGGGTAACATGCCCCCCGGGAAGATGTATTTCTGGATGAAATCAACACCCCGTTTATACACGTCCCAACGTCGATGTTGGACTGTAATGATCTGCAGCGTCGCATTCTTTCCCGGCTTCAACCTTTCACGCACAGTGTCAAAATAAACGGGCCAGTATTTTTCGCCCACGGCTTCGAACATTTCGATACTGGCGATCCCGTCGTAAGCACCATTTTCATCTCGATAATCCTGAAGTTTGAAATTTACGAGATCAGACAATCCAGCTTTTTCAATACGTTCAGAAGCAAAGTTAAACTGTTCTTGGCTGATGGTTAAACCCGTAACCCGAAGGCCTCTTTCCTTGGCCGCATATTCGGCGAAACCGCCCCAGCCGCATCCGATTTCCAAGATATGATCCCCGGGTTCCACCCCCATTTGATCCACCATCGACGCGTATTTGGCGATCTGAGCTGCCTCGTGACTTTCTTGTCCTGTTTCGAAAATACCCGATGAATAGGTCATCGTATCATCAAGCCACAAACCGTAAAAATCATTCCCCAAATCATAGTGATCACTGATGTTTTTGCGCGCCTGTTCTTTATGATTGCGTTTCAACCAAAACCGAAACCTTTCGTACATGCGCAGAAGGACTTGACCCGGGAAACCATCATAGATGTCATCGTTGTCTGCGTGCACCAGATCCATAAAAGCTTGCAGGTCCGGTGTGGACCACCATTCGTCCAAATAGGCATCACAGAACCCCAAATCACCTTCGCGAATGAGTCGCGCGAACAGATCAACGTGATGGATTCGCAATTCAGCAACGGGTCCGGGGTTGCGCCCTTCTGCACGAAAAACACGCCCATCCGACAAAACAAAATCAATTCGACCTTTGTTCATACCGTTGGTCATCGCAAACACACGCGCGAAATAGCGGGGAAGGTCCTTTTGACCCGCCGTTGTCATCAAAACCGTCATACCACCCCGTCGTGCTCCCAAACAATTAACGTAAGTTAACTCGTTCCCATGATGGGACAAGGAATTGTTTTCATTGAATTAGGTTCGTTTCGCGTTTCCCGAGTGTCGCCTCACATAAGCGCACTATCTGGGCTAGAAACCTCGTCCTTCATATGCCGATAAAGCGCGTGCCCGACCATCTGCCGCCGTCACGATTGGCTCAGGATATGGCGCAGATGGTGACAAATTCCATGATCTTGGAACGGCATCAAAATAACGCAACGCGTCTGGATGCGGATCGCCCTTTCCTTCTGCAATCCATCGATCTGCATAATGAGAATGAGGGTCGAATTTCGCAAGTTGTGACACCGGATTGAATACCCGGAAATATGGTGCAGCGTCTGGGCCCGATCCGGCAGCCCACTGCCAACCCATTGCATTTGCGGCAGGATCCCAGTCTGTCAAACAGCTTTCAAACCAATCTTTCCCAATTTTCCAATGAGTCATTAAGTGTTTCGTCAAATATGAGGCAACAATCATTCGGGCCCGGTTGTGCATTCGCCCTGTGACATACATTTCACGCATTGCGGCATCGACAAAGCGGATGCCGGTGCGCCCTTGTTTCCATGCGATGACGTCACTGTGCGTCTCGTCGGTGTTCCATGGAAATTTGTCCCAGTCCGGTTTCCAATTGCCTGTTAAAATTTCAGGCGTGTGATACATAAGGTGGTACGCGAATTCACGCCAAACCACTTCTTTCAAAAAATGTTCTGCACCCGCACAGCCTTCGTGCAGCGCCCGCATTCCCGCGTGCCAGCATTGTTGCGGGCTTATTTCGCCAAGCGCCAGATTTTCACTGAGACAAGATGTTGCGTCAATTGCTGGAAAATCCCGGTCTGCTTTGTATCTGTCCACGCGGGTTTGCACGAACTCGTCTAACCTGTGCTGCGCGGCATCTTCGCCGACCTTTGCAAAGGGCAAAACAACGGATGCACCCCGTCGCATTGCCTGCCCAAGCCGCCAGTCTTCCAGACATTCGGAGTTTGGCCATTCACTCGGCGGTAAAAGCGACGTCACTTTAGCAAGTGGTGTTTCAACATGACGATCTTTAACTGCGCGCCAATACGGTGAATAGACCCGGTAAAACCCACCCATCTTTGTCTCAACTGTCCAGGGTTCGAACATCAAGTGTCCGCCAAAGCTTTTGGCCTCAAGGCCTGCCTCGCGGAAAAAGGTTTTTATGGCCGTGTCACGTTGGGTCGATGTCGGATCATAAGCACGTGTCCAAAAAATGGAGGTCGCCCCCGTCTCAGCTACCAGTTCAGCAAGAACTGTCTGTGCGTCACCGGATCGTAAGATCAACTTGCTGGCCACATCGTTCAAGTTGCGTGCAAAGGCGTTAAGTCCCAGACCCAGCCGCCATTTGGGCGCTGCCGCCAATCCGTCCACGGCGGAATCGCGGATAAATACAGGGATGACTGGGCGTTTGGATTTTTGGGCCGCACTCAATGCCGCGTGATCTGACAGTCGCAAATCGCGACGAAACCAAACAATAATTGGGGTGTTCATAACATTCCTCTCACGGCCAATTCACCACCTAGAGCGCAGGCCGCAAGATCAACAAGAAATTACAAAACTGAGTCAAGCGCGTTCACCAACTGATCGATTTCTTCTTTAGACGTGTAATGCGTAAAACTAAGCCGCAAGACGCCGTGGTCCAGTTTAATTCCCATCGCGTCCAATGCGCGAACGGCATAAAAGTCACCGCCCCCAGCCATTATGCCATGTTCTGCCAGCTTTGCAGCCACATCTTCGGCGTTACGCCCAATATCTAGGGCAACAGTTGGAGCGCGATGTTCAGCAGTTTTGGGGCCAATTAAGCGAACTCCATTTCGGTCTTTAACGGCATCCAAAAGCGGTTGTAATAAATCGACTTCTTGTGCACGCATCAGATCGTGGACACCGCTTGCATCGCATCCGTGATGTGCGGCAAGGGTATCGATATAATCCGCCATGCCTGCACATGCTGCAATCTGCGCATGATCCGGCCCTGCAGGCGTAAAGCGCTTGTACAAAGACCCGCTGTTGAACCAATGTCCTTGATTGGGAAGCAACTCGCCCAATGCGCGGCGAACAACCATCAAACCCTGATGCGGCCCATAGGTTTTGTATGCGGAAAACAAATAGATATCCGCCCCAAGAGCCTCGACATTTGGAAACCCATGTGGGGCGTAACTGACCCCGTCCACGCAAACGAAAGCGCCAGCGGCGTGTGCCAGCGCCGTAATTTCCGAAACTGGATTGATTTCGCCCACAACGTTGGAACAATGGGGAAAGCACACCAACCTAACGTTTTCATCAAGCAGATTTTCAAGGGCGTCTGTGTCCAAATGACCGGTCGCGGGGTCCATTCGCCATTCACGTACATCGATCCCAGAATCGGAAAGCCTGCGCCAAGCCCCCGAATTGGCTTCGTGATCCTGATCGGTCACGATGATCGCGTCGCCAGGTTGCAACCATTGACGGAAGGCCTGTGCTAAAACATAGGTGTTTTGTGTCGTAGATGGACCGAAACTAAGCTCGTCGTCTTTGACCCCCAACAACGCCGCCATGCGACGTCTGGCCTCGTCCATTTCATCGCCACCCAATCGGCTGGCGTCGTATGGGCCATAAGGCTGCACTTTTCGCTGCGTGTAAAACCGTGTCAAACGATCGATCACCGGCAGACACGTGTAACTTCCACCTGCATTTTCGAAAAACGCCTGCCCTTGCAAGGAGGGTTCTGCGAAGGCGGGAAATTGGCCGCGCACGAATTTTGTATCAAGTTTCATGGATGCATCAGACGGAAAAATTGGTGCGGATGCAAGGCTTTGAATTAACACCCGTATTCCAAATCTCACCAAGACAACGCCGGATGGACGGGGCGATGCCTTGGTGATTTGACAAAGTTAGGACAACGCAGCGCTGATGCGTGACGCAATAACTTTGATCTGATCCATGTCGCCCAATTTTCCCGGCGGGCGCAGCGATACACCTTCGTGCCTTGGGAGGATGTGAAAATGCAAATGAAACACTTCTTGCCCACCAGCCGCCTCATTGAACTGCTGAAGCGTTATGCCATCGGCGTTCATCGCGGATTTCGCAGCGTTTGCGACTTTTTTAACCGTGGTCATACACGCGGCCAGTTGTTCCGGTGTCGCGTCCAGCATGTTGCGGCAGGGTGTTTTGGGTATCACCAGACAATGACCATCTGCGCGCGGATTTATGTCCATAAAGCACAATGTTTCGGTGTCTTCATACACTTTGAAACAGGGGATCTCCCCTCTCAAAATCTTGGCAAAGATATTTTCGGTGTTATAGCTGCTCATGAATTGACGTCCACCACGACGCGGCCTTTGACTTGGCCTTTCAAAATATCCGCGCCAAACTGCGAAAGATCAGACAATGTGGCCGGTTGCACCATTGTATCCAACTTATCCATGGGCAAATCTTGTGCAATACGCTGCCACGCTCTGACCCGGTTGTCATAGGGTTGCATGACGCTATCGATGCCAAGGATATTCACCCCGCGCAACAAGAACGGAATGACCGTTGTGGGCAAGGCCGCCCCCCCAGCAAGCCCAACAGCAGCGACACTGGCGCCGTATTGCATTTGTCCCAATACCCGCGCGAGCATTGAGCCCCCAACGGCATCAACGCAGGCCCCCCATGTTTCAGCTTCCAATGGGCGTTTGGTTGTCTCGTTGATGTCTTCGCGGGCAACAATCTGAGTGGCCCCGAGACCTTTTAAATAATCAGCTGTTTCTGGACGTCCTGTTACGGCGGCGACCTCGTGACCAAGCTTGCCAAGAATGGCAACAGCGACCGATCCGACGCCACCTGCCGCCCCGGTGACCAGTACCGGACCTGACGTGATCCCTTGATCTTCCAAAGCCATAACCGCCAACATGGACGTGAACCCGGCTGTACCAACAGCCATCGCTTGTCGAGTTGATAACCCGTCGGGCAAAGGCACAAGCCAATCGGCGTTTACACGCGCCTTTTGTGCATAACCGCCCCAATGCATTTCACCGACGCGCCATCCCGTTAAAACGACCTTATCGCCGGGTTTGTAACGTGCATCTTGAGAGTGCTCGACAGTCCCTGCGAAATCAATTCCCGGAATGTGGGGGTAATTGCGCACCAATCCACCACCGGGACCAATGCACAAACCATCTTTGTAATTTACTGTCGAATATTCAACAGCCACGACAACATCACCGGAAGGCAAATCATCCAAAGTTATTTCTTCGACGGCGGCTGTGGTTTTGCCACTTTCTTCGTCTTTCCTTACCATCAAGGCGTTAAACATGTCGGTCCTTTCCGGGTGATGCCCCGTATTACAATTAAATGGATAGATCGTCATTGGCTTAAAGCCAAAAGCGTTCCTGTACTTCGGCGTCTCGCATCCCGTCTTGCGTTTCGATTTCAATTTTTGTGCCGGGATCCCAATGGGTCATGCGCACCATTCCCATTGCGACATTCACGCCGAAGTCAGGGGAACGCGCAGCAGATGTCACCTGCCCGATTTTCTTTCCCGCCCCATAAATTGGCCAAACGCGATCACATGGCGGGATGTCCCCGGATATCTCGATCGGCCGGATCTGTTGGATCGGCCCTTCTTTGGCCACCCGCAACAAAGCGTCACGCCCGATGCAACCAATTGCGCTTGCTGTGTCGCAGAACCGGCCCAGCCCACATTCATGCGGCGTGTTATCGTCGGTCATGTCATTGCCGTAACTTAACAATCCGCCTTCGATCCGCTCAATTGCGTTTGGACACCCTGCGCGCACTTTCAAGTCTTCTCCGGCTGCGAAAAGTGTGTCCCACAATGGCATCCCGTTATCAAAACCATCGACATAGATTTCAAACCCGCCTTGCTTTGAATATCCTGAACGCGCAATGGCCAGGTCAACGCCTTCGTATTCAAACATATCAAAACGGAAAAACCGGATATTTCTAACACGATCACCAAACACGCGGGCCATCAGGTCTTCGGCTTTGGGACCTTGAACGGCCAATGGGCTGATGTCGGGTTCATCGATCAAAACATCCAAACGATATCCGTTGGCGATCCCTTTAACCCACAATAATAAATCGCTGTCTGCCAACGAAATCCACCACCGATCTTCGGCCAGTTTGACGGCAACCGGGTCATTCAGCATGCCACCAGTTTCATCCACGATGGGCACGTAATAGCATTGCCCTGGCATCATTGGTCGCAAGTCGCGAGGCGTGAGCATTTGCATTAATTTCCATGCATCCGGCCCACGCAATTCAACTTGCCGCTCGCATGAAACATCCCAAACTTGAACATGATCTTTGAGGTGCCGGTAATCTGCCTCAAGGCTTTCAAATTCAGTGGCCAGAAGCATCCGATTGTAAACTGTATAGGTTTTCACACCGGCACGCTCGACCCCCGGTGAAAACGGGGTCCGTCGCAGGCGTCGCGATTGAGAAACAAAAGTCATCTTTCATCCTCAAATAAAATGAATGGATCAATCGACCAAAGCCGATCAGTTATTTCGGGCCCTTCCAGTCGATCGGACAAATCTCGGCAGATTTCCCGCCAAAGTCCCAGATACGTCCGTAGTCTCGAACTCTGGACTTCGTTCCAACCGCCGCAATGATATCTGGGCCCATCCAGTATTTGGAATTCGTGATCATAACAGGATGATCCGGGTCGCCGCCGTCAATCATCTCAATCTCGCCCTGAATTTTGCGTCCGATGTACAAGCCGCGCTTTTTGCCATCTCGGACAATCTCGACTTTTTCACGTTCCGCTCCAACGATATCGCTGACCAGCATCGTGAACAAACCGGTTGTTCCGCCAGCGGCGCCACTGAAAATCTGCAAGATACCGTTATAGGCTTTGCCGCTGGCGCGTTCGTCTACGTATGCGGCGACTTTCCAGCCACCTTCCGCCATACGTCCGGGTATTTCGACCATCAGACCAACATTCAAACCACTCAGGTCTTCGCCCTCAAAATGACCTTCATCAATGGCAATCGCCATCCATGCTTTGCAATCGCCCTCTGTGGGGGGGTGTTTGCCAAGACTGACAACACAAGGGCAAAACACTGTGCACGAGCAATTCAGGAACAATTCACCCTTGATCGCCCATTCAGTCGGATGCATTTGTCGACGGCCCGGATTGGGCATTCTGCTGTCGATACGTTGCGAAATCGGCAGCCGATCCGCATCAGGACGTCGTTTTAAAGCCATGTTATCCTCCAGTAACAAGGGGCGAGAACCCCAGTAGAACGCCGCCAGTAATCAGCAGAACGCCCATTGGTTTTGTGACGCGATGCCCAATATCGGGCAATTTTTCGATGACCATAAAGAGCGTTGCAAGACCCATCCAAAGCAGGTTCATTACGCCACCTACAAATCCCAACGCCATGAAACCCCAACAGCATCCAACGCAGAATGCGCCCAGACCCAAGCCCATACGCAACCCACCGGCGCCACCTGTTCTCCAGTTCCCTAGGAAATAGGTCATCGGACTGTGGCACACGCCGTGGCAGATCTCCTTGGTTCGGCTGAATTGAAAAAGCCCGACCACAACAAGCAATGCAGCTGAAACCACCGTGCTTTGGGCGACGCCCAACATATCCACGACACCTGTGCGGTGAAGACCAATTTGAACGCCAGTGATCAGTGCCGCAAAAACGACCCAAGCAATAAAATAGCCAAATATCACGCCGCCCCACCCAGTACGTGTGCCGTCAGCCGAATGCATAAGGTCTTCGTAGGCGCGTAACGTCGGGATCATGGTGGGCAGCATCATCGCGGCCATCATTATTGCCCACATTGCAAACAGAGGACCAAACTCGGTCATGGACATTGCCATGCCCTGCCCCATTTGGTCCGATTGCATTGGTTCCTTGCCCATACTCATGCCGTCCATGATCATTGGACCAGCAGAGCGACCAATAAGGTCGATACCCATCATGGCCGTCATCTGATACAGCCAGAACCACGCCAGAAGAATGCTACCGAAAAATAACAACCAAAGTGTAGAACGAAGAATGTGTGTCATAAGGCACCCGTGAATCGCTTGCCTTCTTAAATGTCAGACATATAAAAGTTAGACAAATGAAATCAGACAAACAGCCTCATTCTGATCTTTCGGCCTACATTGCCGATGACATTCGAAACGCCATTGTTTCGGGTGAACTTGATGTTGACCAAAGGTTGCCATCCGAAACAGAACTGGCCGAACATTTCGAAGTGTCCCGCCCGACTGTGCGCGAAGCCTTAAAGCGCCTTGCGGCCCAATCATTGATCCGCACACAACGCGGCGCAACAGGCGGCGCCTTCGTGCGCAGATTACGTTTCGAAGAAGCATACGATGCACAAGTCACAACTGCGGCCCTGTTGTTGTCTATGAATGCAGTCAGTTTTGATGTCGCCTGCGAAGCTCGATTTGCGCTGGAACGGGCGTGCGCGCCCTTGTCTGCATCTCGGCGTACTGCGGATCATCTGGCCACTATGCGTGCTGAAATACATCGACAATCACAGCCTGGATTATCTGACGAAGCCTTTTGCGCGTCTGATGTCGCGTTTCATCGCGCATTGGTCGACGGTGCCGGTAACCCTGTGCTTAGCTTTCAATTGGCTGGAGCTGTCGAAGGTATGCAACCTCTGATGAACATGATCACGTTCACAGCAAGGTCGCGTGCGCGGATTGTTGAATTGCACACGGTGCTTGCCGACGCGGTTCAAGAACATGACGGGCATTCAGCTGATGCACAATTGGCCGTTCTTGAAGAATATACACGTGGATTGGCCGTCGACGTGATGGAACAACGCGCGAAAGCAGTTCTAAAAAACTCTAAATAAATCAATCTTGGTTGTTTATCTGAATTTCAGCAGGTCAAAAAAAATGGCCGCCCAAAGGCAGCCATCTTAAATCGTGTGTGATTTGGTTTAGGCTTTGTTTTGACGACGGCGGATCGCGTACAATCCTGCCATTGCTGTCAAAACCAAAGGCATACCCGCTGGCAGCGGAACTGGCGGAACGTTGTTGTCGTTGTTGCCTGTGAAATTAAAGTTCACATCACCATTGCCGGATGCTTTCACTGCCTGCTTGTCCGCCTGAGAGGTCACTGTCCATTCGATCCAATTTGAATAGCCAAATTCCAGATCCAGGTAGTTCGCACCAAAGCCCAACTGACCAGGCTTAGACGGTAGCGGAGACATCTCAACGTCGATCGACAGGCCTTCTAGCGCAGTGCCAGCTGTTCCTGTGATTGTACCCATGATGGAGTTCGCGCCCATGTCAAAGAACACGACATTATCAAGCTGCTCTTGGCTGGCGTTGTTACAATCGTTTCCACCACCACAATATACAGAACCTGTATGAGTCGTGTTTTCGAAGACTTCAAATTCGAAATCCAAGCTGAAACCGCCATTCGCAACTGACCCAACCATTGTGAGAGTGTTGTTAAAGAACGACGCAGCGCCACCTGTCACATCCCAGGTTCTGTCCAGTCCTTTAATCAGACCAGGCAGCCACAAACCGTGTCCTGAGTATGTATTCTCAATATCAAAGTTACCATTGTAGCTGTCAGATACACCCGGAATCGCAGTCGCTTGAGCTGATCCAGCGAAAATCGTGCTCGCAGCGATAAGTGCTGCTCCAATAAACTTTTTCATATTCATTTCCTTGTTACTTAACCTAGCGTTCTATTAACGGAAACTTTACCAATTTCAAAACCAAAACACACAGTTTTGCCGCTTTTAAAACGGAATCTGGGCCCTTTTCACGTCCAAAGCGCAACCTTTCTACATTAGCGGGAATCCGCTGGTTCCCAAAAAGTAACTTTTCGCTCGTTTGCGGTGAATGATTCGTTTTTCAGAAACAGTCCATTTGTAAAGCTGTGCCGAACATCTGAGCTGAACGGGACAATGCGGACATCCGCGTCGACCTTTTGCGCCTTCGATCATATATGCAGTTCGTCGTCGGAACGAGACTTGCAGCTGATCGTCACCGCGCTAGGATCCTTTACATGGAATACTTCTTAAACCTCGTCGCTTGTCTTTTGACTATTGCTTTCGGACTTTTCGGTTTTCTTGCACCACGGTTTACCGCGACTACTTTGGATTTGGCACCGACACGTTCGAACATGGGGCTATCTGAATTGCGAGCAAGCGTTGGCGGACTCTTTGTTGTGTCTGGCATCGTCGCTATTTTATTAAATAATCCAATTAGTTATGTAATGCTTGGTGTCGCCTATTCAGGCGCGGCATTGGGGCGGTTTGTTTCGTTGGCCATTGACAAACCTCCGGTCAAAAAAACCAGTTTGTTCGCAAGTATCGAAGCTGTTTTGGCGCTTTGGCTGATATTAGGAAATGTCGCCTGATGTGAAAAGACCGGGTCCGAACCCACACTGTTCGAACCCGGTCTAAGGCTGCTCAAAACAATTACCGAACAAACTATCTACCCAGAAAACTGGCAGCCTAAACACTTTGCCCTAGGTGTCCGAAAACACCTCAACCCCAAAACCTAGGAACCAGATTCCCAGGTTGAAAAAAAGCTCTTTTTTTAACTCGCGTCAATTTTCCATTTTTGCGAGAATGTTTGTCGCTGAACTCGGAACAATGATGTGATTTTCATCAAAATTGAAAACAATTCTCGTGAACAAAATCAGAACTTGAGTGATTCAGCGAAGAATCGCCTAACCAAGAAACTGGATCCAAAAACCGATCCTTTGACTTTCAGCCCTTTCCTTGGGCGGACGGCGCGACTATATCAATACTGTCCTTCGGGACTATGGACATAAACGCGCTCGTAATAAACGGATCGGACCCGGGGGCGGTACCCGGCGGCTCCACCAAACATCCTTCATTTGGGGATCATGGGGCCGAAATAGGATCGACGAACGTCTAAAGGTGTTAGCTTTGTCTCGGCGGGGTGCCACCGTATCGGCCCGCAAAGTACAATTGCAAATGACAATCGTGCTCCGGTTGCTCTGGCTGCGTAAGCAGTTAGACGATCGAAACTTAAGCCCCTTCGCCTAGCCGCGTAGGGCGGGGTTCGCAGGCACCTGGCAACAGAAGCCTGCACTTCGAACAATGTTCCTCTTTTTGATAAACGAATTGGTCACCTTTGGACGCTTAAAACACACATGTCCAAAACGTGATCGCTTCACCTTTGATTGTTTTGTATACATTTACACCGCGTTTAGGCGCATTCGGTCTAATCTTGCCGATGAACTTGAGCTTACCGGTTTTGGACTGCGCCATCGGACCGTTTTTATAATCGCGGGTCTTTTCAATGGTTTCAAATGGAGTATTGTAGTGTCAACGCCAGCCAAGGATTTTCATGTCTCGCAATATTGACTACGGGAACCTCATGCACGAGGCCATGCGAGGTCTCATCAGGAAGGTATTGGACGACGTCGCGGCCAATGGTCTGCCTGGCGCGCATCATTTCTTTATTACGTTTGATACGTCCCACCCGGATGCGGAACTGGCTGATTGGCTTTCCGATCGGTATCCCGGCGAAATGACTGTTGTGATGCAGCATTGGTACGACAATCTAGATGTACGCGACGATGGCTTTGGCGTTTCATTGAATTTTGGCGACGCGCCTGAACCGCTTTACATCCCTTACGACGCCATCAAGACCTTTGTTGATCCGTCCGTCGAATTTGGCCTGCGTTTCGAAACGCAAGAAGACGAAGATGCGGAAGAAGACGAGTTTTTGTCTGTGGAGGCGGTAACTGAGTTGCCAGTGGAAACAGAAGAAACGGACAAAGTTGAAGAAGACGCTCCCGAAGCAGATGCTCAGGTCGTTTCTTTGGACAGTTTCCGCAAAACTTAGCCAATCAAAATCCGCACCCTTTATATTTAATTTTTGATAGCAATACCGCGATGTTGCTGCGCCCATAGTTGCGTCCACGCGGTGCAACCAGTATCCAAATCCCAAATGACCACTCTTGAGGAACGCACACATGTCCGCAACCCGCACAGAAACTGATAGTTTTGGCCCACTCGAGGTTCCATCAGATAAATATTGGGGCGCGCAAACACAGCGTTCAATCATCAATTTTCCGATCGGCTGGGAGCGCCAACCTATCGCCATCGTCCGAGCACTGGGTGTCATTAAAAAAGCCTGCGCCATGCAGAACATGGAACAAGGCACTTTGGATGCAACTTTGGGTAACGCGATTGTCCAAGCGGCGGGCGAAGTGTTTGACGGAAAGTTCGACGACAATTTCCCACTGGTGGTCTGGCAAACTGGATCCGGCACCCAATCGAACATGAATTCGAACGAAGTGATTGCAAACCGCGCAATCGAAATTCTTGGCGGCACTCTGGGCTCCAAGGACCCGGTTCACCCAAATGATCATTGCAACATGGGGCAATCATCAAACGACACGTTCCCAACCGCGATGCATATTGCCACCGCAATGACAGCGCATCAGGTCCTGATCCCAGGGCTTGAGAAACTTCATGCCGCAATGGCCGAAAAAGCAACGGCGTTTGAACATATCATCAAGATTGGTCGCACGCATACGCAAGACGCGACACCTTTGACATTAGGTCAGGAATTTTCTGGCTATGTGCATCAGATCGCCATGGGGATCGAACGTGTCAAAGGCGCATTGGGGCGCATCTATGAATTGGCTCAAGGTGGGACAGCTGTTGGCACCGGCTTGAATACACAAAAAGGTTGGGCCGAAGCGGTTGCCGCCAATATGGCCGAAATAACCGGCCTACCCTTTGTCACGGCTCCCAACAAATTCGAAGCGCTGGCCGCACATGATGCAATGGTCGAAATGTCGGGCGCTTTGAAAACCGTGGCAGCCAGCCTGTTCAAAATAGCCAACGACATTCGCTTGCTGGGTTCGGGACCACGCTGCGGTTTGGGTGAACTGGCATTGCCAGAAAACGAACCGGGGTCATCGATCATGCCCGGTAAAGTGAACCCGACACAATGCGAAGCCCTGACGCAAGTCTGTGCACATGTCATGGGCAACGACGCCGCCGTCGGGTTTGCTGGCAGCCAGGGGCATTTCGAATTGAACGTCTATAAACCGATGATGGCCTATAATGTGTTGCAGTCCATGCAGCTTATGGGCGATGCCTCTGTCGCTTTCACCGACAATCTTGTTGTGGGTTTGCAAGCTGATGAAACGCGTATCGATAAGTTGATGCGTGAAAGCTTGATGTTGGTGACCGCGTTGGCGCCCGAAATTGGTTATGACAACGCCACGGCCGTTGCCAAAACTGCGCATAAAAACGGAACCACCCTGAAAGAAGAAGCGATCAAACTGGGCTTTGTTGACGAAGCGACGTTTGATCGGGTTGTGCGCCCTGAGGATATGATCGGCCCCAAATGAGTACACCCGTCAACCTGAACAAAATCCGTAAGTCAAAAGCCCGTGCAGACAAACGTGCGCAGGCAGATGCAAACGCGATTTCATTTGGACGGACAAAATCAGAGAAAGATGCCGCGCGTGACCAAAAACTGCGCGCGGTGCGACAGCTGGATGGTAAAAAACTGGATAAACCCAGTTCATGACGGGTCGTCCTCAAAAACACTCTCTGACGTTAAAAGGACACCGCACAAGCGTGTCTTTGGAACCTGAGTTTTGGCAGCGATTTCGCGAAATTGCGCGGGCAAAACAGGTTCCTATCAATGAACTCGCCGCAGAAATAGACGAAGGCCGCGGGATTGAACGCGGCCTTGCATCTGCAATTCGGGTATTTGTTCTGTCGTATTATACGGATCAGATCGAAGCGCGGTAAATAGCGTCGATATTGCCGCCCAATGCGGCACCAAATTCCGTGTCGCTTTGCGACTTTTGCAGACCTTCCGTCAAAGCACGACTGAAGGACGCGATCATCTTGCTGTTCTGACTAAGTCGCGCGCAGGCATCTTGTGTTGAATAGCCACCCGACAGCGCGACAACGCGTAACACGCGAGGATGATCCGCCAACACATCGTAAATCCCTGCGTTGTCTGGAATGGTCAGTTTCAACATGACGTCTTGACCCTCTTCAAGAGACGATAGTCTTTCCATCAAGGCATTTGCCAATATGTCCTCGGCTTCACTTTTTGACGGTGAATGAATGTTCACTTCGGGCTCGAGAATCGGCACCATGCCGGCAGCGATGACTGTTTTGGCGACCTCGAATTGGTTATTGACGATTTGCGCAATCCCATCTGCGTTGGCCGTATTGATAACTGAACGTTCTTTGGTCCCAAAAATTCCAAGCTTCTTTGCCGCAGCCAGTGTTTCTGGCAATCCCGGAATGGGCTTCATGACCTGAACACCATTGACCTCGTCTTCCAGACCTTTGTCGATTTTCAGAAACGGTACGACACCGTTCTTTTCCCAAACATAGGCTGGCACCGATAGGCCGTCGATCTTTTCACCTAACGTTCTATCGAACAGGATCGCACCAATCACCTTGTCCGAATTAAAGTTAGCATCTGTTATGATCCGCGCACGCATGTTCTGAATTTCGGCAAACATTTCGTCTTCGCTGTTATATGCATCCGGTTCGACACCATACTGTCGCAAAGCCTTAGGCGTTGATCCCCCCGATTGGTCCAAAGCCGCAATAAACCCAGCACCTGAAATCACTTGTGCGCGCATCTTTTGAAAATCAGCCATTTTGTCTCCAGCTCAACACGAATCAACTCGCATTTCACTAGCGCACTGGAACGCGTTCGTGAATTCGCCAGACCAACAGTTAGCGCTATCTATTTAAAAAATTTAACAAAATCCCGTTTTTTGCACGAACAGTGAGGTGTGCGACAGGTGTGGGATCGTTTCCAGTCACAAGTTCAACACGCCAATCTCGCAACAATCTCGCCAGGATCAGAGGACCTTCTACCATGGCAAAACCTGCTCCGGGGCACACACGCGGGCCTGCAGAAAACGGAATAAAGGCTTCTGCCCCACATTTCTTTCCATTCTCTGTTTTCCATCGCGTCGGATCAAAACCGTCTGGGTTTTCCCACAGGCGTTCATGCCGATGTAGATGCCAGGGACTTAAGACAAGCTGACTGCCCGTATCGATTTTCCGGTCGCGGAAATGTTCGCATTGCGTGGCTTCGCGTACCATCATTGGAACCGGTGGATACAGCCTGAGGGTTTCGCGAAAGACATCCCGCGTTATGGGTAATTTGGACATCACAGAGAAATCGGGTGATGTCAGGGCCTGCGCCTCTTGGGCTATTTTGGATTGCCAGTCGGGATACAGCGCCGCCAGATACAGCGCCCAGCTAAGTGCGGATGCGCTGGTTTCATGACCGGCCAGAAAAAAAATCGCAACCTGATCGACCATTTCATCGGTCGAGAATGTTTCTCCCGTTTCTGGATCTCGTGTGGTCATTATTTTGGTTGCCAGATCCTGAGGTGCTTGGTCTGCATTGATTGCGTCCATGCGGTCTGTGGTCAGTTTCGTGATCAGTTTTCGGATTTTTGCGGCTGAGTTGCGCGTATCCTCTTTGAACCCACGCGGCATCCATTTTGGCAAAGGCAGAAAGGCCGCAAGGTTCAAGATCGGTTGTGATCGTTGGTATTTGCGGAATTCGTCGAAAACGTCACGTGCGGTTTCGTGTTCGATTGGAATAGAAAACAGCGTGCGAAAAATCACATCAGCCGCGGCATGGCTCATGGCTTCCTCGACCTCTATTTGACCTTCCTTTAATCGGTTTGCCGCCGCCTCTGCAGCATCCCACATGGCTGGGAATGTTTCTCTTATCCGACCGCCTTCAAATGCAGGGTCAATAATCCGGCGTTGACGTTGCCAAACGTCACCATTGGTCAGGAAAACCGAATTTCCCAACAAAGGACGTAGCCCTTCCCCCACACGGTTTGACTTTGGAAAATGTTGGGGACGGTCTTTCAGCAACGTACGGACCAAGTCCGGTTGGTTCATCATGTAACTGCGAAAGAACGGCGTGCGAAATTCGGCCATCCAAGCACGATACAAACGTGCCGGTTGTGCCGACAGGATGTCTTGTCGAAACAAGCTCATGTAACGCCAAAGCGAAACCTTGTCTGGGCGACTATTTGGTTTGGGCGGTTTCATACTGCAATGGATGTGTGTTTGTTCACGGGTGTTTCTATCCGTGATTTGGACGGTTTGCGATCTTTGTATCTGTGCCCAAGTGTGAGCGGTCCGGCCGTGATCTGGAAATAATCATAGTCATTCGGGCGATCAAACGCGCATAGATACTGAAAATGCAGCCGAAAGAACCGCCATCGCAGTTCCTTCCAACGTTCTGGGCTCAGGGTTTGTGTGAACGCTGCGGAAAAGATCAAGGGCCAGCGTTTGTTGTCCGGGGCGACGCCGGAAACGGACACCGGATCGCATAGCGCAAATGAACATCCGTCGCCGGGTGCCGTTACATCAACCCATGTCAGATCATTGCATGTCGACAAATACTGTATGTCCGCCCGTAACCGCATAGCGTCAGGTAAAAAGGAAACCATTGGCACCACCTGCCCCAGCGTTAGAAACGATAACGGGACATCAGGTGTCGGTTGTTCTTTCAAAAGGTCAGATAGGATTGAAATGCCAAGATGTGCACCTGATGAATGACCAACAACAAGAACCTCATCCACATCAGACTGCAATGCATCAGCGATCATGATGCCAAAACTAGACATCCGCTGTTCCAACTCTGCCGGGGTCGCGCCACGTGATTGGGCCGAATAAGCGTAGTCATGCATAAGATAATAGGCAAAGACCTTACCGTCCTTTGACTTGAACCACCGCAGGACGAACACAAACGCAGCAAGTGAAACCGCGGTTGCGATCACTTGCCCCAAGAAACCAGTAAGCATTGATTTGATCCCTGCCGAAACCAATCCAGCAATTAACAATGCCAAAAGCAGTTGTAAGATCAACATGCCCACGGGGTAAAGGGCCGCTATCACGGGCCCTTTGCGCAAACGCATCAAACGGAACAAGGCCCCCGAAGTGATGTAAATCCACGCGGTTTGGATCAATTGCCGGTACGTGGCGATGATCGAATTATCCATGCTGTCACGCACAAGGTCGGACCAGACCAGAACTTCGACATCGGTGTGTATAGATTTATCATCTATGACGGCATCCACCTGCCATCCGAAATTTGCGCCCTTTGGCGAAGGTTTTAATGCAATGTCGTAACTGGACACGCGTGCCTGCTCCGCTGCCTCCGTGCGATACAATTCTCGGTATCTGCGCGGATGGAACGGGTCATAGCCGGGTATATAAAACACCCGGCGGCGTTTGACTTGTGTTTGGCTGTGACTGCTCATCTGCCTGCACCTATTATGCGCAGGTTAACGAGTCTTTTCGACGGAAGTAAGTCCGTTTAGCCAAGGACCGCCAATGCAGGGAATGTTTCAAGCAGCCAGAACGAAAATGTAGAGAACGCGCCTGTGAGCATCGCAAAACCAACGATCAACAGCAATGCGCCCATGACCCGTTCGATTGTTTTCATGTGACGTTTGATCCGGTTCATGAAACCCATGGCCCGGCTCATGAACATGGCGGCCAACAGAAACGGAATGCCAAGCCCGGCCGCATAAACGCCCAGCAAGAAGGTTCCGCGTCCAACAGAGGCTTCTGATGCCGCGATCGACAGGATCGCGCCCAGTTGTGGCCCAATGCACGGGGTCCAGCCAAAGGCGAAGGCCAACCCGAGAACATAAGCGCCAAAAGATGATCCACCTTTGTCGCCCGCATCAATGCGCGCTTCTTGGTCCAGAAACGGAATGCGGAACAACCCGATGAAGTGCAGACCAAAGATCATGACGACTGCACCAGAAATTTGCGCAAATAGTATCTGGTTCTGCAGAAAAAACGCCCCAAACGCTGATGCTGTGAAGCCTAGGATCAGAAAGACCGTCGACAATCCCATCACAAAAAACAACGCAGTTATCGTGACTTTGCGGCGACCTACGGAATTATCGGTCATGTCCCCGACGCTCACGCCAGACATATAAGCCAGGTAAGGCGGCACAATAGGCAACACACACGGGCTAAGGAAACTGATCACACCGGCAAACAGCGCAATTGAGATGGCGGGCAACAGGCTCGCGTCTATGAGGCTTAATTCGAACATGTGTCAGAGTTATGCGAACGCGGGCCATCTGTCACGGGGGGGATGGTCACAAGGCTGTGGACGCATTGAAACATCAAAGCTATCTCACAAGTATGGATGATCAGAACACACTTGATGCAAGGGGGCTGTTATGCCCGCTTCCAGTATTAAAAGCCCGTAAACGGTTGCAATCTTTGGCTGTTGGGGACGAATTGACCCTTCATGCGGATGATCCTGCCGCCATTATTGATGTTCCACATTTTTGTGCGGAATCCGGGCACATACTGGTTTCACAGGATGATCAGGGTGCGTTTCAAGTCTATGTGATCCGCAAAAGTTAAGGGCGGATCCTAAAACCCGCCCTTCCCCAAATAAATTATCGCCCCAGTGACCACCACCCGCGCCGCTTTGGCTTGGATGGATCAGCAACGGTATCCGGTTCCGGCTCTGGTTTAGGCGCGGGTGCCGGTTTCGGCTCAGGTGCTGCTTCAGCAGCCACAGCCACCGCAGGCTGTGGTTCCGCCACTTTAGGCTCTTCCTTCGCCTTCGGTGCATCCGTTGTTGCTGGTGCCGCGTCTTCCTTGACCTCTGCAACCACTTTGGGTTTGCGCGGTTTGCGCGTTGTGGTTTTACGCTTCGGCTTTTCAGCAGACGCTTCTTTTTCCGCTGCTTCCACTGTTTTAGCGGCGGCGTCGGGCTCGGCAGACGTTTCGGCGTCCGCTGGCGCATCAGATGCAGCCTTGTCCTCAGCCGGTTTCGCCTTTGGTTTACGTGGCCGGCGCGTCCGTTTCTTGGGTTTTTCTTCCTCTGCTTCGGCTGCCGGTTCCGATGACGTTTCCGCATCTGGTTTTGTGTCAGTATTCGCAGCCTCAGTGGCAGGACCATCCGCGTCCGCTACTTTTGCGGCTTCATCCTCGCTTGGCTTAGTCTCTGCATCGGCTTCGGACGCTTCAGGCTTTGCGTCCGTTTCACCATCGGCGTTGTTTTCAGTATCCGCTTGATCCTCACGAGGCCCTTTGCCACGACGCGATCTACGCCGTCTGCGGCGACGTTTTGGCTTTTGCTCTTCTTCGCCAACTTCACGTTCTTCGCTGACCTCGTCGACGACATCGTCGTCCTCGTCCACTTGGTCCATAAGAGACGCATCAACCGAAACAACAGGCGGATCGATGGCAACGACCTTACGGGTTGCAGTCTTAAACCGCTCCATTGTGAAATCGGGCGACAACAGCGACGGATCACCTTCTACCCGTACACTCAGCCCATAGCGGGCTTCGATCTGGGCAATGTGATCGCGTTTTTGGTTCATCAAGTAGTTGGCAATACCGACAGGGCATTTCACCAAGACTTCACGGGACCGCTTGCGCGTGCCTTCTTCTTCGATACCGCGCAGAATTTGCAGCGCCAGATTGTCATCAGAGCGGATCAAACCAGTGCCGTGACACACCTGACAAGGTTGTGTCGTTGCTTCGATCATGCCCGGACGCAGCCGTTGACGTGACATTTCCATCAAGCCAAAACCAGAAATGCGACCGACTTGAATGCGCGCACGGTCGGTTTTCAGTTTGTCTTTCATGCGTTTTTCGACAGACGCATTATTCTTGCGTTCTTCCATGTCGATAAAGTCGATGACAATCAAACCAGCCAAATCACGCAAACGCAGTTGCCGAGCCACTTCTTCTGCGGCTTCAAGGTTTGTCTTTAACGCTGTGTCTTCGATTGATCCTTCTTTGGTCGCACGACCAGAGTTCACATCGATTGCAACCAACGCCTCGGTGACACCGATCACAATGTAGCCGCCAGATTTCAGCTGAACGGTTGGATTGAACATCCCGCCCAAATAGCTTTCGACCTGAAAACGCGCAAAAAGCGGCAAGGAATCTTCGTACCTGCGCACGTTCTTTGCGTGCGATGGCATGATCATTTTCATAAAGTCTTTGGCGTTGCGATATCCGCGTTCGCCTTCGACCAGAACTTCTTCGATGTCGCGATTATACAAATCGCGGATCGAGCGTTTGATCAAATCGCCTTCTTCGTAAATCTTTGCAGGGGCGATCGACTTAAGCGTCAACTCGCGCACTTGTTCCCACAAACGTTGAAGGTATTCATAATCCCGCTTGATTTCCGCTTTGGTCCGCTTTGCACCTGCTGTTCGCACAATAAGGCCCGCCCCTTGCGGGACTTCCATTTCGTTTGCGATCTCTTTTAGTTTCTTGCGGTCAGCTGCGTTGGTAATTTTGCGGCTGATACCGCCGCCACGCGCAGTGTTGGGCATCAGGACGCAATAACGACCTGCAAGGCTGAGGTATGTTGTCAGCGCAGCGCCTTTGTTACCGCGTTCTTCTTTAACCACTTGTACCAGCAAAACCTGGCGAACTTTGATGACTTCTTGAATTTTGTAGCGACGCGCTCTTGGTTTGCGCGGCATACGGATTTCATCGCTGTCGTCTTCATCTGCGACAGACTCAATGGAGTCGTCTTTTTCAGATGCGGCACTTCCAGCAGTCTCTTCGTCTTCGTCAGCTGAATCATTCTGCGCTTCGGTGTCAGATGTCTCATCGGAAACGGCTTCGCCACTGTCGCGCTCTGTAGCTTCAACACCTTGAGCATCTGCCGATTCGGCATCTGCCGGTGTGCTTTCTGCCGATACCGCTTCTTCACTTGGTTGGTCTGATGTCGTGCCTTCAACACTTTCAGGCGTCACATCCACATTTGACACATCGGTGTCGGTGTCAGGCATTGGGGTCGCGTCAGACAGGTCGACGTTCGTGTCTTCTGACGGATCAATCGTTTCCATTCCGTCGATTTCAGACGTTACGACTGCATCATCAGTTGTAGCCTTTGCCGCCTTCGGGCTCCGGCGACGAGATTTCGAACGCGTTTTCTTTTTTTCCGCGTCTTCGTCACGTGCGCGCATCGCGTCGGCGTACGCGCGCTCTTCTTCCATAAGCGCTTCGCGATCCGCGACCGGGATTTGATAATAATCCGGGTGGATCTCGGAAAACGCGAGAAAGCCATGGCGATTCCCGCCATAGTCGACAAATGCCGCCTGCAAAGACGGTTCTACGCGCGTTACTTTTGCGAGGTATATATTACCGGCGAGTTGCCGTTTGTTTTCAGATTCAAAGTCAAATTCCTCGACCTTGTTTCCGTCCACCACCACGACGCGTGTCTCTTCCGCGTGGGTGGCATCGATAAGCATCTTCTTTGCCATGAAAGTCCATTGCACACAGACCGGAACCGCGCGCCCGGGGGCGCAAGAGTTCGGTGTATGTGTCTGATTTGTGCGATGTTTTGCACGTGTTGCGGAAGGGCCTGAATGGCACTTGCCTCCGCTTCAACATGTTGCGCGCGCATCATCGCTATTCTTCTCCGACGCAAAGTCATATCGACCTAGCGCCCATTACGCGCCCCGAAAGACCTTAGTCTTCGGCGGCATCTCTCTGGCCCCATGGGGCCCAATCGGTCTGTCGGGTTTTGCTAGGCACGTAGCCTGCCAATGTCCCAAACAGCGAAACTCATGCGGCCTGTTGCGCAAACTGTGCATAGGCCTACTGGTACAGATAGTGTTTTTTGGGGGTGGATGACAATGGGCAAAACACGTTTTACGCGTTCGACTGGCACAAACGCACCTATAGCACCTGCAAGTCTCGCATTGCCTGCTTGAAATCTGCTGCAACAAGCTGTCCTAAATCGGGCAGAGGTTTGTTTGCGGGCCTTAAATCCGGAATTTGCACAGCGCGACATCCTGCGCGTATAGCGGCTGTAATTCCGCGATCACTATCTTCAAATGCAAAGCAATCCGACGCAGACACACCTAAAGCCTTGGCAGTTTCCAAATAAGGTGCCGGTTCCGGTTTATTTGCGGACACTTCGTCGCCACCAGTGACCATCTCAAAATGGTCAATCAATCCAGCGACCGTTAAATGGTGGCGGGCTTGATCCCCCTTAGTCGAGGTGACAACCGCCATGCGATGCCCCTGCCCGGTTAGAAGTTTCAAACACTCGGACACGTAAGGCTTGATCGGCACGTCTTTGGCCATCTTTGCCCCGTAATTGATATGCCATTCCCTTTGAAAAACACCGTATGGTAAGTCACTGGGCAAGAATGTCAGCAATTGCCTTTTGGTTTCGCTACTGGACGAACCGACAAGTCCATAAAAGAACTC
The DNA here is from genome assembly GCA_039960995.1 of Paracoccaceae bacterium. Lineage (GTDB taxonomy): Bacteria > Pseudomonadota > Alphaproteobacteria > Rhodobacterales > Rhodobacteraceae > JABSSA01. The sequence goes on from JBDVKF010000025.1 coordinate 28,459, forward strand.
AGTCGCGGTTTCGATCTCAACATCAAATGGCGTCAAAATTTCTAGGAACGTTTCCATTATGACCCGCTCTGTATCCAAAAGCAGACCGTCCATATCAAACAATAACGCAGCCGGGACTTTCATAAACCGCAGATCCAATGCTTAGGAAAGACAGGATTGTCTGCGCCCTGTCTTCCACATTGTGACCGGATCAACAATCGCGACCGCGTTATTGAGCAGTCACGCTTTCCAACGAAGAATTACACTTTGTGATCAAAGGTAGTCTGAACGCTGCAGACCATATTTGGTCATCTTTTCGTTCAGTGTTCGCCTTGGCAGGCACAATTCATCCATCACCGAGGCAATCGACCCCTTATGTCGCCGCATTGTGTTGTCGATCAACATGCGCTCAAACGCTTCGACATATTCTTTCAACGGCTTGCCTTCTGTGGTCATCACAGGCTGCATTTCTTCGTGATCACTCATCAACAGGGATGCGATCGTTCCAGTGCCACGTCTAGATTGCAAAACAGCACGCTCTGCAATGTTGATCAATTGGCGCACGTTTCCAGGCCAGGGTGCTTGTAGCAGCTGAGCCGCTTCTTGTGCGCTGACCTTTGGTGCGTCACAGCCATATTCATCGGCAAACTGTTCGGAAAAGCGCGTGAACAACGTCAGAATATCTTCACCACGCTGGCGCAACGGTGGAACTGTGATTTTCAAAGCGGCCAGACGGTAAAACAGATCCGGGCGCAATGCATCTTCGCAAGTTTTGCCCGCTTCTTGCATATTGCAGATCGCGACAATCCGGGTTTCCGCAGGTGTCCCCTGTTCATTTATCACGCTTAACAGGCGTCCTTGCGTGGTTTCTGACAAAGCTTCGATATCTTCCAACACCAACGTTCCGCCACGTGCTTCTTCAACTGCGGGCAATTGTGCGTCTTCTGGAAGCATTGGGCCAAACAAACGTTTCATCAACGCGTCTTCTTCATACGCAGAGCAAGAGATGAGAACGAACTTTTTGCCCGCGCGCGATCCCACAGCGTGCAACGCATGTGCGACCAAGGTTTTCCCGGTTCCTGTTTCGCCGTCGATCAGGACATGGCCATCCGCCTGACCCAGGTCAAGAATATCCTCACGCAAACGCTCCATCACCGGGCTTGACCCGATCAGCTTTTTCATAAGCTGGCCACCATCTGACAATTCCCGACGCAACGCGCGATTGTCCATCGTTAGCCGGCGCGCAACGGTTGCCCGTTTGGCAAGTTGCGACATGCGATCTGGATTGAACGGCTTTTCTAGAAAATCATAAGCACCGACGCGCATCGCTTCGACGGCCATAGGGACATCGCCGTGACCGGTGATCATGATGACGGGTAACGCACTGTCCGACCCCATCAGCTTTTTGAGGAATTGCATCCCATCCATGCCTGGCATCCGGATGTCAGTTATGACGATGCCTGGATATTCTGGACCAAGTGTTTTCAGGGCGTCCTCTGCGCTTGAGAAGGTTTCAGTGTCGTAACCCGATAGGGCCAACCACTGACTGATGGATTGACGCATATCCTGTTCGTCATCAACGATTGCAATTTTCATAGCTTGGGTCATGGAGTTACTCCGCCGCTTTTATCGTATCGCCACTGCCAAGTATTGGCAGCTGCATTTCAAATACCGCTCCGCCGTCACGTCCGTTACGTGCAGTTAGGCGTCCACCTAGGTCGTTTACGATCCCCGAAGAGATAGCAAGCCCCAAGCCGACACCGTCGCCTGGTTGTTTCGTGGTGTAAAAAGGCTCGAACAGTGAATCGAGGTCGACAATGCCGGGGCCGTTGTCCCGAACAGTCAAAGTTGCAGTTTCCCCGTGTGATAGAATGATATCAACCTGCGGTTTCTGAACGGATTTTGTCGCATCAAGCGCGTTTCGCAGCAGGTTTACCATCACCTGTTCGATGCGCATTCGATCCCCCATTACATCGACTTTTTGGTCGGGAATGATCCGATTGATTTGCACCTGCCGCTCGCGCAATTGCGGCTCCATCATGGACAAGCTGGATGCCAGTGCATCGCCCATATCCACTGGGCTAAACTCGTCCTGACCTTTGCGCGCATAGGACTTCAATTGACGTGTGATCGCCCCCATACGTTCGATCAGATCATCGATGCGTCCAAAGCTGGCGACAGCCTCATCTGGGCGATGGCGATTCAACAGCAATCGAGCCCCAGCCAGATAAGTTTTCATCGCAGCCAATGGTTGATTCAGCTCGTGACTCACGGCCGCGGACATTTCACCAAGGGCCGCGAGTTTCGAACTTTGTTCAAGCGTTTGTTCGGCGACAGCAAGGTCTTCTTGAACCCGTTTTCGTTCGGCAATTTCTCGCTGCAGACGCTCGTTTAGTCGGCGAAGCTCTGCTGACTCTCGCTGAAAGAAAGTGGCCCGCAACGCCGATCTTCGGTTGAGCGCATAGAAGGCCAAAGCGAGAAGAATCGCAAAGCCCATAATCTCTAAAGCCAACACCCCGTTTACGCGTTCGCGCACACTTGTGTACGGGGTGAAAACCGTCATCTGCCAGCCTCGAAATGGGATACGCGTTTCTAAACGCATCACGGCTTCGCCGCGCAAATACGCGTCAGGTGGCAACGCCGTCCAATCCGCAGTGGCGCGAATGGCCCGCGCTATCGCGCTTTGTGGGTCTTGCATCGCCAGCGCGTCCAGCGTTTGACGACCACGCCAACGCGGTTCGGTGGCCAGAACGATCGTCCCTTCGCTGTCTGTCACCCACAAGGCGTCGGTAATGCCGCCCCAAGTGCGTTCAAATTTTTGCAGATCCACTTCGGCCGCGATAATACCAACCGTGTCACCGCCAACCTGAACTCGGCGCGAATAAATGAATTGATACCCGCCCGATTCACGTTCGTTTACAGTAAAAATCGTGGATGCTGCGCGGATCGATTCAACAAAAAACGGCTGATTACGATGGTTTTCGCCAAGTCTGTTTCGATCGGTCGCGGCCACAACGCGACCGTCCCCGTCCATCAATGTCAAAGACGCTGCGCCAATTTCTTCGACAAAAGAGATGAGCCGTTGAGTGGACAATTGATAATCGGCGGAATTCAACGCGCCAATCAATGTTGGGTCGCGCGCCAGCAATTGTGGGACAATTGCGCCTTGCCGAAGCTCTGCCAACAAGTTCCCGGAATAAAGTGCCAACCGCAATTCCGCCCGGTTCCGAGTTGTTTCGGTAAAACGGTCAGTTAGATAGCGATTGGTGACATAAACCGTCAGTACAGCGGCCACGCTCAACAGCAACAGCGCGATGCGTGTTCGCCAACCAAGGCTTAGACCTTTACTGGAATTACCACCTTTTTCCATTTGGCAAGATTAAGCCGGGTCGCATCCCGGCTCAAGTCAAACAGCAGTCAGTGCACCCGTCAACGCGCGGAAAAGCGCCTGTCCGTCGGTTCCACCATGTCCGTCATCAGCGGCACGCTCTGGATGCGGCATCATTCCAAGAATTCTGCGGTTCGACGAAAGGATGCCCGCAATGTCATTTTGGGACCCGTTTGGGTTGTCAGTATACCGAAACGCGACACGGTCCTGATCTTCCAGATCTTTCAATGTTTCCGTGTCGGCAAAGTAATTCCCGTCATGATGCGCAATCGGTATATCGACGACGTCGCCTGCATTATACCCTTCGGTAAAATGGCTTTGGGACGTCTCAACACGCAAACTGACAGTTTTGCAAATGTATTTCAGTCTCGCATTGCGCAACAACGCTCCCGGTAACAGGCCTGTCTCAGTTAGAACTTGGAAACCATTGCAAACCCCCAAGACAAACCCTCCACGCTCAGCGTGAGCCACAACTTCGCGACAAATCGGCGAATTTGCAGCGATGGCACCGCACCGTAAATAGTCGCCAAAGGAAAAGCCACCGGGCACCCCAATAATATCTATTCCATCCGGCAAAGAGGTGTCTTTATGCCAGACCATTTCGACATCGGCCCCTGCAGCACGAAATGCGACAGCGAGATCCCGATCACAATTTGATCCAGGAAAAACAACGACAGCAGCTTTCATTCTCTTTCTCCGTAAATCCCCAGTTTTGGGGGATTGAGGCGCAATTACACAGCTATCTTGGCCTGAACACATTTCGTCATACGCGCGTGGCGCACGGTTCTACAAAAGCTCGACCGAGTACCGTTCGATTACAGTGTTGGCCAACAGCTTTTCGCACATCTCATCGACTTGCGCTTCGGTGGTGCCATCGGCCAAGTCCAGTTCGATCACCTTCCCTTGCCGCACACCGCCGACGCCATCAAACCCCATGGCGCTCAAAGCGTGCCGCACCGCTGCACCTTGTGGGTCCAAAACACCATCTTTCAGCATCACATGCACACGTGCTTTCATCGCTCGCTTGCCCTTTTAATCTAGTTGATCAACGTGGGTTTCATCGCAGCCGGTGCATTCTTTGGTAATACACCAAGACGGCGCGCCACTTCGGTATAGGCATCCGTTAAATTGCCCAGGTCGCGCCGGAACACGTCCTTGTCCAATTTTTCACCGGTTTCGATATCCCAAAGGCGACAACTGTCCGGCGAAATCTCGTCAGCTATGACCAGTCGTGGGAAATCACCGTCATACACGCGCCCAATTTCGATTTTGAAATCGACCAATCGAATGCCAACCGCCATCATGACACCCGACATGAAATCATTGACCCGCAAAGCGAGGCTAACAATGTCATCCATATCTTGTTGTGTGGCCCAGCCAAACGCGGCGATATGTTCTTCGCCAACCAGTGGGTCACCCAACTTGTCGTCCTTCAGACAATATTCGATGATCGGACGCGGCAATTGCATACCCTCTTCGATTCCCAAGCGTTTGCTTATCGTTCCGGCCGCATAATTACGCACGATCACTTCCAATGGAATGATCTCGCACGACCGGCACAGCTGTTCGCGCATGTTCAAGCGTTTCAGAAAATGCGTCGGCACGCCGATCTGATTCAAGCCGGTCATGAAATATTCGGACAAACGGTTGTTCAAAACGCCCTTACCGTCGATCACGTCTTTCTTTTCGGCGTTAAAGGCAGTCGCATCGTCTTTAAAGTATTGAACAATTGTGCCCGGCTCTGGGCCTTCATACAAAATCTTTGCTTTACCTTCGTATATCTTTTTACGTCGCGCCATGGGCGTCCCTTCCGCCTGAAAACGAACCACCACACGCGGTTTGTCGTGGCCCTCTTAAGCGAAGCCTGCATCGCTCGCAAGCGATGCGCGTCTTTGCCCCTTGCACCCCGCGCGAAGGCCCCGCATATCTTTGAGTGACAACAATGGAAGGGGAGAGGCACATGAGCTCTTTCGAGGACCGCGAAAACGCATTCGAAAACAAATTTGCCCATGACGCGGAAATGCAATTTAAGGCCGAAGCACGTCGGAACAAACTTCTTGGTTTGTGGGCCGCAGAATTGCTTGGCAAATCAGGCGAAGATGCCGACGCTTATGCAAAAGAAGTCATTAAGTCTGATTTTGAAGAAGCCGGCGACGAAGACGTCTATCGCAAAGTGTCGGGCGATTTGGGTTCAAAAGCTGACGAAGCAACGATCCGCAGCAAGATGAAAGAACTCATGGCCGAAGCAAAAGCGCAATTGCTTGGCGAAGGCTAAGCCGGTTCAAAAATAAGGTGCGCGCGATTTTACCCATTTTCGCGCACCTCTTAAGATTCGACTCATTTATGACCCCTAGAACCAAAGGTGGGTTTAGTGAGTGGTGTGGAACATGCGCGGGATTTTGGGAAAAGACCGGCTCAAACTTTGTTTGCGTTTGGTTGCTCCAATACTGGTTCTAGCGCTGTGTTTATCCGCATTGTCACAGCACGTGACCCACAACTTATGGCAAACCCTTCCCGCAACCCTGTCCGCTGTTAACCCGCTTATCTGGCTTGCGGCCTTGGGTTTTACGACGTTCAGCTTTTGGGCGGTCGGACGTTATGACGGCGTCGCCCACACGCATTTGCAAACAGGTGTCTCCGCCGCTCAGGCGCGCCGTGGCGGTACGATTTCAATAGCTGTCGCACAAACCTTAGGGTTTGGCGTGTTTACTGGGGCATTGGTGCGCTGGCGCTTGTTGCCTGATCTGACATTGTCTTGCGCCTTGGCACTTTCTGCATTTGTTTCTATTTCTTTTATTTTGGGGTGGATGTTTGTAACGGCAATTGTGTGCCTGTTGCTGCCTGCTCCGGCGTGGACATTTTGGCCTGCTTTGGCAACAGTTCTGTCCGGACCGGTATTGGTGTTCTGCATGTTTCGCTGGCCTGTCCTACGTCTGAAAACACTTCAATTGAACCTGCCCAGTTTGCGAATGACCGCCTCAATCGTGGTTTGGAGCACAGTGGATATGTGCGCAGCAGGTGCCGCATTGTGGATCTTACTTCCCAGCGATGCAGGTCCGTCTTTGTTGGCTTTTTTACCCGTCTATATGATCGCATTGGGTGCCGCATTGATTTCAAACACACCCGGCGGTGTCGGCCCATTCGAATTGGTCCTAATCGGTGCCCTGCCCCAAATTTCACCTGACGCGCTGATGACATCAGTCGTTGCATTTCGTTTGGTGTTTTACGCTATCCCAGCATGTATCGGCGTTGCCTTTTTGGTGCGTCCGTTCCGATCGCATGATCGCGGCACGGACTATCAATTGCCCGCTTTGGTCTTACGAGAAGCCCCGCGCAGTGAAGTGTCAATAATACTGCAAAACGGCGGAACTATGGAGCGCACTCGGAGGGGGGCTGTTGCAGTCTGGGTAACCGGCCAAACCGTCACCGCATTGTTTGATCCGATACGCGGCGGGATGTCTGAGACGTTGAAAACACTGCTCAGATTATCCCGTACAGTAGGTCGTTGGCCATTGGTGTACAAATGCTCAGCACAGTGTGCATTGGCAGCCCGTGCCGCAGGTTGGTCAATTATTCACCTTGCCGACGACGCGTTGATAAAGACTCAAACTTATACACTGAACACCCCAACACGGCGCACATTACGTCGCAAATTGCGTGCCGTTGAAAAAGAAGGCGTGCAAATCGTATCGATAAAGACCATTTCCGAACTGGAGATCGCGCAGATTGATGCGGATTGGTCAGAACGTTCAGGGCCTGCACGCGGTGGAACAATGGGGCGATACGATCCGGAATATCTGAAATGTCAATTTGCATTGGCCGCGAAGGTGAACGGACAAGCCGTTGCTTTTGTCAGCTTCTCCACCTCTCAGAACGAATGGACATTGGATGTGATGCGCCAAACCCAAGACGCCCCAGCCGGGGTCATGCACGCCTTGGTCCACCAAACAATTGAAGCCGCAAAAACGCGCGGGATTCCAACGGTTTCCTTAGCGGCCACTCCGGCTTGTCCTGATCCTTCGTCCGCTTTCTGGCGGTACGTTTCCAATCAAGTTGTAACACGCACCAGCGGTCCCGGTTTGCGCCAATTTAAATCTGCCTTTGCCCTAACTTGGCGTCCCAGATACGCCGCCGCTCCTAATCCCATAAAACTTGCGATAGGGTTGGCTGATATCACGCGCGAAGTGCTCGATCCACGCCCAATCCAGGGCACATCCCTCAATGACATTCATGATTTACATGAGAATTATGAATTTGATTCACGTCGTCGCGCGTGAAATAGGCTGTTCGACTCCTAACAAGGCGCATTCCATGACGGACCCACTCAGCAAATTACTCGAAGCCAAGGGCACACTTTTGGCTGACGGCGCGACTGGAACCAATTTGTTTAACATGGGTTTGATGTCCGGCGACGCACCTGAACTGTGGAACACCGACAAACCCGAGAATATTCGCCAGCTTTATCGCGGTGCGGTGGATTCTGGATCAGATGTGTTTCTGACCAATTCTTTTGGTGCAAATGCCTCTCGGCTCAAGCTTCACGACGCACAGGATCGTGCATTTGAGCTCAGCAAAGTCTCTGCCGAAATTGCACGCGAAATCGCGGATGCAGCCGGTCGCCCGGTGATCGTCGCAGGCTCGGTCGGCCCAACTGGCGAAATCATGCAACCCGTCGGCGCTTTAAGCCACTCAGATGCAGTCGAGATTTTTCAGGAAACCGCCGAAGGGTTGAAGGCCGGTGGTGCGGATATCGTATGGGCCGAAACCATTTCAAGTATTGAAGAATTCCAAGCCGCTGCAGAAGCATTCGCACGTGCGGATATTCCATGGTGCGGCACGATGAGCTTTGACACGGCTGGGCGCACAATGATGGGCGTCACCACCAAAGATTTCACGGCGTTGGTGGAAACCTTTGAAGTGCCGCCAATTGCCTTTGGTGCAAATTGCGGAACTGGATCGTCGGACCTCTTGCGGACAGTCCTTGGCTTTTCGGACAGCAAACGGGCCGTGATTGCCAAAGGGAACGCCGGTATTCCCAAATATGTCGACGGGCATATTCACTATGATGGTACACCCGAATTAATGGGCGAATATGCCCTGCTTGCTCGGGCGGCTGGTGCGCAAATTATTGGTGGATGTTGCGGGACACAGCCTGAACATTTGCGTCATATGCGTGCAGCGTTGGATTCAGCGGTGGATCGTGGCGCACCAACACTGGACGAAATCGTTTCTGCGATGGGTCCGTTTACATCTGCATCAGATGGCACAGATGGCAACGACAACGCGCCGCGGCGGCGCAAACGTCGCCGCGCGGCCTGACCTTATGCGACTTAAAATAGCGACATTTGGGTTCCCGATAAAATCGGGGCACGAAACAAATCTGTGCGCATGGGGTGTGCCGCTTTCGCAAGCCCCAGCCGTTTGATCGCTATGTTAAATCGCGCCGCAACGAGTTCAGCATAATGACCTTCCCCTCGCATTCGATGATGCCATTGCGCGCTGTACAACTGCCCACCGTGCATTTCGCGCAACCGGGTCAGAACGCGGTCGGCCCGGTTTGGCATAACGTTTCGAAGCCACTCTTCGACCAGTCCCGCGACTTCTTGTGGCAATCGCAACATAATCCAGCTGGCCGTCCGTGCCCCAGCATCCTTACCGGCGCGAAGGATGGATTCAAGTTCGGGGTCCGTCAGGGCCGGAATCATCGGAGACGCCATAATGCGCACCGGAATTCCCGCCTGCGCCAATCGTTGGATCGTTTTCAACCGACGCAAAGGCGCTGGCGCACGCGGTTCCATTTGTCGGGACAATTCTGCGTCCAATGTCGTCACGGAAATCCCCACACGCACCAATCCGCGCCGCGCCATCGGCCCCAAGATATCAAGATCCCTTTCAATCAGGCTGCCCTTGGTGACAATGGCGATTGGATGCCCGGTTTCGGCGAGAACCTTAAGGCAAGCGCGCGTAATCTCGTGTTTAATTTCAATGGGTTGGTACGGGTCGGTGTTCGTTCCGATGGCAATTGGCGCAACCGCATAGCTCTTTTTCGCCAACTCGGACTGCAACACGTCAGCCGCTGTCGGCCTTGCGACCAAACGGGTTTCAAAATCAAGCCCTGGCGACAACCCAAGATAAGCATGGGTTGGGCGCGCGAAACAGTAAACGCACCCATGCTCGCACCCTCTGTACGGATTGATCGACCGGTCGAACGGCAGATCAGGCGAACGATTGTACGTAATCATTTTGCGCGGTCGTTCCAAAGCCACTTCTGTGCGCAAGGTTTTCAGGTCGACGTCGGTTTCCCATCCGTCGTCCACATCCATACGGGTGTGCGTTTCGAACCGTCCGACGTCGTTGGAAATCGCGCCGCGCCCTTTGATTTGAATGCACTTCAATGTCATGCAGTTAGCGTAGAACAAATGTGGAACATTTGCTATGCCTTCTTACAACATCACTACAACTTGAAACTCAATCACTGTTTTTTACCCGCAAAGGTCGCCTCCGATACGGACGATGTCGCAATTCGGACAGTCCGTCCGCGACATTATGACCAAATGCGTGTAAAGGCCCCTGATCGAAGAGGATGACCCATGTCTGAAGAAGACGATATCGTTTTGGCCGAACTCGACGACGAAGAGCTTGTCCAACAAATGTTTGACGACCTTTACGATGGTCTCAAGGAAGAGATCGAAGAAGGTGTGAACATCTTACTTGGACGCGGTTGGGCGCCCTATAAGGTTTTGACCGAAGCGTTGGTTGGTGGAATGACCATTGTTGGGCAAGATTTCCGAGATGGTATCTTGTTTGTTCCCGAAGTGTTGCTGGCTGCGAATGCGATGAAGGGTGGTATGTTCATCCTGAAACCGTTGTTGGCCGAAACAGGTGCGCCACGTGTCGGTAAGATGGTGATTGGAACCGTCAAAGGCGACATTCACGACATCGGCAAGAACCTCGTCTCCATGATGATGGAAGGTGCCGGGTTTGAGGTTGTGGATCTTGGCATTAACAACCCAGTCGAAAACTACCTTGAGGCGCTAGAAGCAGAACAAGCCGATATTTTGGGTATGTCAGCGCTTTTGACGACAACGATGCCCTATATGAAGGTCGTGATTGATACCTTGGTCGAACAAGGTTTGCGCGACGATTATATCGTGCTGGTCGGCGGTGCGCCGTTGAATGAGGAATTTGGCAAGGCAATTGGCGCTGACGCTTATTGCCGGGATGCTGCCGTTGCAGTTGAAACAGCTAAAGAGTTTGTTGCGCGCAAGCATAACCAACTCGCTGCTGGGTAAAGGTCGGGGCGCATGTCCCTGCCCTCAGATTCCAGTTTGACTGAAAATGGGCTTGCCGCTTCTGGCGGCGGGCGCGTTTTGGTGATCGCGTGTGGCGCGTTGGCGCGTGAGATCATCGACATAAAGACGGTCAACGGCTGGGATCACCTGGACCTGACCTGCCTGCCCGCGAACCTTCATCTGTACCCAGAGAAAATCACTGATGCTGTGTGCAGCGCGGTGGCAAAACACAGATCTGACTATCATGATGTCTTTGTCGCCTATGCGGATTGTGGGACCGGTGGGTTACTGCAAGCGGCCTGTGATGACATGGGTGTCGAAATGATCAAAGGCCCGCATTGCTATAGTTTTTTCGAGGAAAATGAACGCTTTGCCGAGCAAAGTGAAAGTGAATTCACCACGTTTTTCCTTACGGATTTTCTGGTTCGCCAGTTTGACGCTTTTGTCTGGCGTCCAATGGGATTGGATCGCCATCCGGAACTGCGAGACATGTATTTCGGAAATTACGAAAAATTGGTGTATCAGGCCCAAACTGACGATCCTGAATTGACCCAAAAAGCCAAGGAATGCGCACAACGTCTTGGGCTTGCTTTTGAACGTCGGTTTACTGGATACGGCGATCTGGCGAACGCGCTGGCCGAAATCTGAGAAACTAGCCCTTTGCCGCGATGCTTCGAATGCGTTCGATCATAGCGCGCAAGCCGTTTGATCGTTGGGCGGACAAATGATCAGTTAACCCAATACGACCCATTTCGGCGCGTGCGTCGACTGCCATTACATCTGACAATGTCAGGCCGTTATACAATTTCCGCAGCACTGCGATCAATCCGTTGACAATCATGGCATCACTTTCGCCATCAAATGTCAGCACGTCCTCCTCGACCTGAACATGCAACCAAACTTGGCTGGCGCATCCGTCAACTTTGGTCGCGGGCACTTTCAACCCGTCTGGCAACGGGTCCATCGCCTTCCCCTCTTCGATGACATGCCGATAGCGGTCTTCCCAATCTTCGAGAAATTCAAAATCTTCTACGATGTTTTCGAATGCTTCTGTTGCCATCTTTGCCTCTTTCTTTGACCATGACCTAGGACGCAAGATTGCAAAGGTCCAGACCAACACGTCTTTTCAAAGTCAGGTGGTTGCGCTACGACACTGTCAAAAGACCATGGGGGGCTTATCGATGCGTCGCGTCACCATTTTGCTACTAGCTGCCGTTGTTGGCCTGACCGCGTGCGGAACGGTCAGGGACAGTCGGATTAATCCATTGAATTGGTTCGGCAACAGCCGAGAAGAGCCCGTGCAAGCCGCACCAGAGAAGGCCGTAAACCCGTTGATTCCTGAACAGTCGTCGGGTGGATTGTTCAAGCGACAAAAAGAATTGGACAGTATTTACAGAGGTGTTCCTGTAAATGTCGTGCGTGACCTTGTCATCGAACGTGTTCCTGGCGGCGCAATCATTCGCGTCACGGGTGTATCGCAATTTCAAAATGTGTATGACGTTCGTTTGACGCCTGTCGATGAAGACGAAGAACCCGTCGAAGGTGTTTTGGAATACCGTCTTGAGGCAATTATACCGGAAAAGCCAATTTCTGGTGGTGATGAGCGCTTGCGCACGATAGTGGCGGCACGGACAGTGACCGATAGCGAACTGGAACTGGTGCGCCAAATTCGGGTTATTGGTCAGGACAACGCACGCATTATCGCGCGGCGCTAAACCGTCAAATCTGTGTATTTGTCAGTCCAATGGAATGATTTGAACGTCATTACCATTGGCTGTCAGCGCGATTTTGCCTTCGCAAAGGCGCAATGCGTCGTCGCCAAACACTTCCATACGCCATCCTGTCAGTGCAGGCATGTCCCGCACTCCAGCTGACAACGCATCCAAATCAGAAGCTGAGGCAATCAGTTTCGCAGCAACCCCTGCATGTTCCGTTTTTGCTTTTAACAACACACGCAGTAAGTCGGCCAACGCTGGGTTCACCTGCAAACGATCACGGTTGTGATCCACGCTTGGCAGTGATTTGTCAGGCAGGTTGGCAGCCTTTTGGATCGCTTGAAGAATGCCTTCAGCGATATCGCCTTTCCGAGCTTCACGTAACAGCAACCGCGCACGGTTTAACTCTTCCATGGTCTTTGGCTTTAGGCTGGCCAATTCAATCAACGCATCATCTTTGTAAACACGGTTTCGCGGAACATTTTTACCCTGTGCGTGTTTCTCGCGAAAAGCGGCCAATTCGCGAACATTGGCAAGAAACCGAGGGCTACTCGTTCGCGTTTTGACGCGTTTCCATGCATTTTGCGGCTCGATTATGTAGGTGGCCGGAGAAAGCAGCACTTTTAATTCTTCAGACACCCAACGTGCGCGTTTTGTTTTGTCTATTTCCTTGGACAGGAATTCATAGATCGTGCGCAAATGCGTAACATCCGCCAATGCATACGTCATCTGAGCGTCTGTCAAAGGCCTGCGCGACCAATCCGTAAACCGGGATGTTTTGTCCAGTTTTGCCCGCGCGATCTTTTTCACGAGGGTCTCGTATCCAACTTGTTCACCAAATCCGCACACCATCGCGGCGACCTGAGTATCAAACAAAGGTTCTGGAAAAACCTGCGCATCGACAAAGAAAATTTCTAAATCTTGCCGGGCTGCGTGAAAGACTTTGACGACGGATGTGTCGCGAAACAACTCATATAGCGGTTCAAGCGACAGACCATCCGATAGCGGGTCAACCAAAACGGCGTCTGTTTTCCCGTCACCAGGGTAAGCCAATTGAATAAGGCACAATTTGGAATAATAGGTGCGCTCACGCAGGAATTCGGTATCGACCGTTACATAGTCATATTTGGCAGCTTCGGTACAAAAAGCGTGCAGTTCGGCGGTCGTTGAAAGTGTAATCATTCGTTATCCATCACAAGCCCGTGCCCTGCGGGTCTTGGTGGCTTACACGAAAGTAAATCCAAGAACCAGTGCCGGTTAAAGGTCGATGCGAGTTCTGTCGCCACTTGCGAAACGACGAAGTACTAAAGGGTATAATTGATGCTCTTTTGTCAACACTCGACCCGCCAATAGGTCAGGTGTGTCATCTGGTTCCACCGGAACCACGGCCTGACCAAGGATAGGACCATCATCCAAAACAGGCGTCACAATATGAACGCTGCACCCTGCCGTCCGGTCTCCGGCGTTCAATGCACGCGCGTGTGTGTTCAAGCCTGGATACTTGGGTAACAACGAAGGATGGATGTTCAGCATCTTGTTGGCACGAGCGTCGACAAAAGCGGGCGACAAAACGCGCATAAACCCAGCCAAACAGAATAGATCTGCATCATATTGAGAAAGCGCCTTATCGACACTGACTTCGAATGCGGTCTTGTCTTTCCCAAAAGGACGATGATCCACAATCTCGGTTGCAAGCCCTTGGGACTTTGCCCAGCTGACGCCAGCCGCGTCGGGCTTGTTTGAAAAGATCACGCACGGCCGCGCAGGATGGTCACCCTGCATACTTTCGACAAGGGTCCGCATATTGGACCCCCCGCCAGAAATAAAAATGGCAACGCGCTTGGTCAAAAAAGTAATCCGCTGTATTGAACACCCTGCCCCTCAGACACGGTGCCGATGCGCACGCTATCTGAACCCAGAATTTGCATTGCAGCATCAGCTTGGTCTGCCGGAACTGCAGCAACCATGCCAATGCCTGCGTTAAACGTTTTCAACAGTTCGGATTCCTCGAGCCCCCCGACCTTTACCAACCATTGAAACACAGGTGGCAAGCTCCAACTGTTCAGGTCGATATTTGCACACAGTCCATCAGGCATCATCCGGGGGACGTTTTCAGTCAGACCGCCGCCTGTGATATGCGAAAACCCATGCACAACACCGGCACGTGTCGCTTCTACTGCGGGTCGGACATACAATTGTGTCGGGGCCAATAGTGCTTCACCCAGTGTTTTGCCTGACCAAGGGCACGTGTCATCCCAACCAAGGCCAGAAAGTTCAACAAGCTTGCGCACCAAAGAATATCCGTTGGAATGAACACCATTGGATGGCATGCCAAGCAAAACATCTCCGGCTGACACATCACGCGGCAAATCTTGTCCGCGCTCCATCGCGCCGACAGCAAATCCCGCAAGGTCAAAATCACCCGGAGGATACATGCCTGGCATTTCAGCGGTTTCACCACCAATCAATGCACACCCCGACGCTTCGCACCCAACCGCAATGCCTTCGACGATGCGTGCTGCTTTATCAACGTCCAACGCACCGGTGGCGAAGTAATCCAAAAAGAACAGAGGTTCCGCGCCCTGACAGATCAAATCATTGACACACATCGCCACAAGATCGATCCCGACTGTGTCCACGTGACCGGTATCAATCGCAATACGTAACTTGGTTCCGACGCCATCTGTGGCGGCAACAAGGATCGGGTCATTGAACCCTGCGGCCTTTAGGTCAAACAGACCTCCGAACCCGCCAAGACCGGACATAACACCTGTCCGTTTTGTGCGCGCAGCGGCAGGTTTGATACGATCAACAAGAGTATTACCAGCCTCGATATCTACGCCCGCATCACTGTAAGTTAATCCGTTCTTCTTATTGCTCATGATCTGTCTCCAGCGCGCGCCGTTTTTTGCTTGCCCGCGTTTAGGGCATGCGCGCACGACTTGCAAAGGCATTGCTCACAAGTGCGCGATATACCCATTCGTTACTTGGTGTTCATGCCAAGCTAACTATTGTGGGACATAGCATTGAACGCAAAGTGAACATGCAAATCGGACAAGGGAACTTACCATGCGATTCTACAAAACTGCGTTTGCAGTACTACCTATGAGCTTGATTGCCAGTGGCGCTTTTGCACAAGATCAGCCGACAAATGACCGTCTGAAATTCTCCGTAAGCGGTCAAATCAACCGAGGTATCTTGTTTTTCGACGACGGAGTAGAATCAAACGAACTATTTGTTGATAATGACAACTCTTCGACACGACTGCGCGCGAAATTGTCCTATGATTTCGGGCAAGTAACCGTCGGCGGTGAAATCGAATACGAATTTGAATTTAGTTCCACAGCTGAGATCAATCAAATCAATACAGATGACAGTGTTTCTGTCGCCAATGAACGCAAATTCGAACTTTTCGTTCAAGGTGGATTTGGTAAACTGTCTGTAGGTCAAGGCGACAGTGCGTCGAACAGCGTGTCAGAAGTCGATTTGTCCAGCACAGCGGTCATTGGCTATTCCGGCATTGCAGACTTTGCAGGCGGGTTACTCCTCCGAGACGGTGCAGGCGCTTTGACAACTGTGAATATCGGAAGTGTGTTTTCCAACCTCGACGGAAACAGCCGAATCGAACGTATCCGCTACGACACACCGACCTATAAAGGTTTCACAGGATCGGTTTCACTCGGTCAGGATGATCAAGAAGACCTCGCCGTTCGTTACAGCGGCACTCATGGCGACTACAGAGTGTCTGGTGCGCTTTCCTACAATACAACGAATTCGCGTGACCGTATCAATGGTTCGGTTTCCGCGCTGCACAATCCAACTGGGATCAGCTTAACTTTTGCCACAGGGCGTGACGATCTGGATTCTGGTGCGCCTGATCCAGGGTTCAACTATATCAAGGTTGGATATCAAACGGACGATTTGTTGCCTTGGGGTAAGACTGCCTTCGCCATCGATTACTATGATGGCGGTGACATCGGAATCGCTGGAGGCAACGCAGAATCCTTCGCATTGGTCGCCGTTCAGAACATTGATCGATACGACACCGAAATCTATGCCGGATACCGAAACTACAGCTTCGATGCTCCTGGTCAGACGTTTCAAGATCTTGACGGCTTCTTAATTGGTGCGCGTTTCAGATTCTAAATTCAGTTGCAAGCGCGGCATATCTGTCGCGCTTGCATTTGGGCATCTTGACACGGTTGCTACCAGTGATATCTCCGCACTTAAGGGGGCCTGTAGCTCAACTGGTTAGAGCAGAGCGCTCATAACGCTTTGGTTGCGGGTTCAAGTCCTGCCGGGCCTACCAAACATCGCCATGCCTACGCCGCGATGCTCTCCTCCTCTGCATAAATCAGATGATCGATGTTCTTGTGCGTATATCGTTCAGCAGGCACATCGTAATTTTCGAGATTTGCCAGACGATAGCCCTGCCCGCGTACGGTTTCGATCAAGTCGTTAGGCGCACCTACTGCTCCAAGGTGTGTACGTATTCCGTTCAAGAACACCTCTAAAACGCGAGAATCTGGTGTTTCGTCAATTCCATACAATTCCCCCAAAATTTTGTTCTTACTTACCACGGTCGTCTGGTTCAGGCAGAGAACCTCAAATATTTGATATTGCGAAGGTGACAATGCCACGCGAACACCATCCCAACGAACTTCTTGATCCCGCAGATCCAACGACGAAGGACCGTTCTGAATGATCGGGCGGGCGTTTCCTCTTCGACGAGACATGACAGCCAGCAAGCGGTGTTTGATTTCTGGAAACGACATTTTGGGGCTCAAGATATCGTCTGCACCCAAATCCAAACCTGCAAGAGCGACCTCCATGGTATTGTCATTATTCAGCAAGAGAATAGTCGCGTCAGGTTGTTCTTTGCGCAATTGGCTTAACGCCACACGCCACCGCAAATCAGGCAGGTCTGTTTCCATAATAATGGCTGGGTTTTCCAACAGATCAAGGCATTCAAAGACTTCAATGCCGTCCTTTGCTGTTGTCGTGTGAAAGCCTGCTTCGCGCAAACCGGCTTCAATCCGCGCTCCGTCCCAGGTTGTTACACTCATCAAAATCCGCATCGCAATCGCTCCACTTGTTAAAGGTGGTCCCGCTTGCGTTGCATGGCCCAACGCAGGACCACGCACATGGTAGTTAAACTTTTTAGCCTCTGCGTTCTGCTTTGGCCGTCCATTAGGGTTTACGATTTATAACGCCTGCTTTTCCAGCCGTTTCTCGTGAAAAGGTTAACGCCCATAGCAGCAAGTTCCAAATAGCGTACGCGGTGTAAATTAGCGGGCGATGACGATGTCCGCGCGCAAACCGCCCAAACTTTCACTGCTGCCCAATCGTAAAACTCCGCCATGCGCCCGCGCAATGTCTGTTGCGATGGCCAACCCAAGCCCGACACCACTGCCTCTGTCTTGATTGCGCGATGGATCAAGCCGCGTGAAGGGTTTTTGCGCCTCGGCGCGCTGACTTTCCGGAATACCTGGCCCTGGATCTTCGACGCGCAAACGTAACGATTTGTCAGTTACTTGAACCGAAACTTCGGCGCGCCCGCCATATCGAACAGCATTTGAAATAAGATTGTCCAATGCGCGTTGCATCGCCCCTGCGCGCAACAAGACATCTCCGTGCCCTTCAACCAGTTTCAACGTTACATCCTGACCTGCGCGTTGTGCTTCGGATACTGCATTTCTTGCAAGTTCTATTGCATTTACAGACTCTGCCTCACCCTCGCCTGCACTTCTAGTGAAGTTCAAAAATTCGTCGATCATCTGTTGCATGGCTTCGACGTCATGCAAAATCGGTTTGGCCAACTCTTCGTCCATTAATGACAGTTCCAAACGCATACGCGTCAACGGAGTACGCAAATCGTGGCTGACACCCGACAACATCAAAGTTCTGGTTTCGATCTGACGTTCGATCCTTTGACGCATATCAACAAAGGCAGCGCCGGCCGCGCGCACCTCAGTTGCGCCAGACGGGGTGTAGGGTTCATGGCGACCGCGACCGAAAGCTTCTGACGCTCGGGCTAGACGTTTGATTGGTCGCAATTGATTGCGCAAATAGATCAGCGCGACAACCGTTACCAAAACGCTGAAAAACACCATATTTACAAATAGCTGGTGCGAATTGTTTGCTGAAAGACGTTGGCGATCGAACATAATTTCAATTGCGGATGAACCCGTCTTAGCGATCAAACGCACGGATTTATCTTTGGACAGATCGACAACCCGCAATTCTGGTACATTCAACAACAGTTCACGCATGATGATCGTGCCGGAAAAATCAAACCATTGGCGCTGGTTGTTTTCGGTCAATGTTTCATCATCCACCTCCCGCACAGCCATCTGAAGCGGTTGAAGTTCAGCCTGAAAGGCTTCAGTTAAATCTTGGTTACGCGTTCGTTCAGCCAGATTTAACACCAAACGCAGTTCACGCGTGACGGTCGCGGACATCTGACGTGTGACGTCTTCGAAGTGACGTTGTGTAAAGACCACGGATACAACAAGTTGCACACAAATCACCGGCAACAAAAGGATGAGCGCGGCACGCCCATACAAGCTGCGTGGCATATATCGTTTGAGCCATTGGAATATCATACGTTAACCTAACCGCGCGAGCCTCAAGGGAAAAGCAAGATGACACCGCCAGATGAATTTGATCCCACAATTGGGGTGGCAGACGCACTGGAACCCGGGTTGCGCCGCATTGTTGCGCCTAATCCTTCGCCCATGACCTATCGCGGAACCAATACGTATTTGCTTGGAACGGCTGGTTTGGCGGTCATTGATCCCGGACCAGATAACGCAGGTCACTTAGCTGCTATTTTAGAAGCTGTCGCACCGGATCAAAACATCACGCATATTTTTGTAACCCACGCCCATTTAGATCATTCCCCGCTGGCCCGCCCTTTATCAAAAATAACAGGCGCCCCGGTTTATGCGTTTGGCCCTGCCGAAGCGGGCCGTAGCGTTGTCATGCAAGAGCTGGCTCAATCTGGATTGGTGGGCGGTGGCGAAGGTGTCGATCGGGATTTTTTGCCAGACCATGCATTGGAAGACGGCGCAACTGTCACCGGAAATGGTTGGTCACTGCGCGCCATTCACACACCAGGTCACATTGGCAATCATCTTTGCTTTGGGTGGAATGATGTGTGTTTTACGGCTGATCATGTCATGGGATGGGCCACGTCTTTGGTGTCGCCGCCGGATGGAGATCTGACGGACTTTTTGATTTCTTGTCAGAAGCTTACGAATCAAAGTTGGAGTGTTTTTTATCCCGGTCATGGTGCGCCAATCATGGACCCGGCTGCCCGATTGGAATGGTTGGTCGCACATCGCAAATCGCGCGAAGTTTCCATTTTGGACAACCTCAAACCGGGCGCGTTTTCTGCAGCAGAATTGGCCCGCGCAATTTACACCGATGTCCCGGTCGCTCTTATGGGGGCTGCAGAACGCAATGTTCTTGCCCATTTGATAGATTTAACAGGCCGCGAGCTTGTCGAACCAGAGACCACATTGCACGCGGGTGCAACGTTTAGGCTGCGCGATCCGCAGTTGTCATGAGCTGTCAGTTATCCGCGCCAATGGCAGCTAGGGCCGCAGTTGCGACTGCGATGTCTTGGTCTGGGCTACCTGAACCGATCCCGATTCCACCTAACACCTCGCCATTTATGCGGATGGGCAAACCGCCGGCCAACCCCGTCACTTCGCCTTTTGTGGCAGCTGCAATATGTGGTCTGACAGCTTCTGGAATCGCCGTAGTTGGCGCGCCAATAGACGCCGCGGTGCGGGCTTTGGATCGCGCGCTTTTGCGGCTTAGGTACTTGGCACCCGTCATTCGCAATTCGCCCAGCAATTCACCGCAGGCATCAACAATCACAATGCATTGTGGCTGACCGATTTCGTCTGCTTTGCTTACAGCCGCTTGCAGCATAGCCATTGTGGCCGCATGCGTCAGAATTTCGTTTGGTTTTGTGAACACGTTAATTGCTCCTTGCCGGACTTACATAGGGGAAACGCCATTCACGTTCAAATAAACAGAATACAACGATGTCGTACCACAGATGAACAACCGGTTCAGCTTGGGTCCGCCAAAACAGACATTGGCCACAAATTCAGGGATTGTAATTTTACCGATCAAAGTGCCGTCTAGATCATAGCAGTGAACACCGTCCGCAGCCGAAGTCCAAATACGTCCACTGGCGTCAAGACGAAACCCGTCAAACAGGCCGTTTGTGCATTCCGCGAACACTTCGCCAGGTCCAAGTGTTCCATCGGCATCGACGCTATGACGGCGAATGTGTTTGGGGCCATTGGGATCATGGCTGGCGCCCGTGTCTGCGATGTACAGCAGGCTTTCATCCGGTGAAAACGCAAGCCCGTTGGGTTTAAGATAATCATCCGTGACTTGGCGAATTGCCTTTGTTTCCGGATCTACACAATAGACATGGCATGCGCCGATCTCGCTTTCGGCGTGTTCGCCTTCGTAGTCTGACATTATGCCGTAAGACGGATCAGTAAACCAAATCGTGTCATCGGATTTGACAACGACGTCATTTGGCGAATTTAGACGCTTCCCTTCAAACTGATCAGCGATGACAGAAATTGTGCCGTCATGTTCCGTCCGTGTCACACGGCGTGTCAGATGTTCGCAGGACACCAATCGTCCTTGTCGATCGATCGTGTGCCCATTCGTATTGTTTGACGGTGTTCGAAATTCTGAAACGGACCCATCCGTTTCATCCCATCGCAGAATGCGGTTGTTCGGAATATCTGACCACAAAAGGTAACGCCCTGCTGCAAACCAAACGGGGCCTTCTGACCAACGTGCACCCGTCCAAAGCCGCTCAACACGTGCATGTCCTACAAAACAAGCTTCGAACCTTGGATCAATGACTTCGAACCCGGTGCCCTCGATCATTCCGTACATCTGTGACGTCCTTTTCTTTCATTGACTCGCTTGGACGTTTGACCGCCCAGCCCGGTTTGGGACCACGATTGCCCGGATGTGTTTCGTCAGGGCCCCAAATCGCTTGATACGTGTCTACAGCGAAACCACGGCGTTGCAAAAAAACAAAGCACCCAACGAGGATTATCCACCAAAGGATCAATAAAAACCACATCCAGACGGGTCCGTTCGCGTGCCACAGGCCAAACAAGATCGTGATCACCCCCAGACCCAACAAGCCGTAGCCCAGCGACTTGTGCAGCGCTTCAAATATTCGGCGCCAGCGGGTCATGTCGTAATGATGACCGCGCAGACTGCCATCGGGTTTCGGTTGCGTGGGGCCACCTTTGTCACCTCGAAAGATACCCAACAATATCTGAACAAGCAGGCCAATCAGTATCGTGTACCCCAGCATTCCGTGAACGGATAAATTCGACCAGTTTGATGGCAGAACCAATACCAAACTGAAAATGGATAATCCCACCACAAGGCTGTGTCCCATCCAGTGACTTCGCCACCAAACTTGGTTATCTAACTGCCGAGGCCAATCTTGGCCTGGCAGGATTTTGAAAAACCGCGCGGCCATAACAGCCAAGGGCGCAAGGACACCCCACGCCAAAACCATGAAACGACCATGCCAAGATACCGCAAATCCGACCTCGTGCACCCGTGATGGATCAATCGGAGACATAAGAAAGTCTATCATCAGCCTTTTACCGCACCTGCCGTCATGCCGGTGATAATCTGACGTGAGGCAAACAACGTGAAAATGATGGGCGGGATCGCCAACAACATCCCAGTCGCCATGATGACACCCCATTCAACATTGAATTCGCTCATGTTGTTCACAATCAAAATCGGCACGGTCTTTGTGTTTCGATCAGATAGAGCCGATGCCAACAAATATTCATTCCACGCAATCCGAAATGTGAAAATCGCAGCTGCGGCCAGTCCCGGTTTGATCAATGGCAGGACGACCAGAAAGAACACTTGGAACGGTCCTGCCCCGTCAACACGCGCGGCTTCTTCCAAGGAACGCGGCACCTGAATGATAAAGCTTTGCAAAATCCAGATCACAAAAGGTAGGTTCATCGCGACATAGACCAAAATGATGCCGGAATGTGTGCCTGCAAGACAGACGTCCCCACGGCCACCAAAAAGATCGCGGATCATCCCGCCGATCAGGCCATCTTTGTCCAGACAGAATTCGTTGTTCCAAAGACCAAACACCGGGACCAACAAGACGGCTGGGGGCACCATGCGCACCATGAGGGTGGTCAATGAAACCGTATCACGCCCCATAAAGCGAAAGCGCACCAACGCATAAGCCGCCATGCACCCGATAACGAGCGTAAGAATAGTCGAAATCAGCGCGATAATCAGTGAATTTAGAAACGCGCCACCAAATTTCAGTGAGCAAAAATCAAGGTGATCCAGTTCATACCAAAGCACGTCACATAGCGCGGTTTCATAGTTTTGGATTGTCGGCAGAAAAATCAAACCGGTACTGCCCGAAATAATGTCCACGTCCAGTTTGAAAGAATTCACGAACATCAACAGAACCGGACCAACGGACATCAAAACCAAAGCCACGATGATTGCGTAAAAGGCAGGATGTTGTTTGTCACGATGTGTGGACATCACACGTCCTCCGCTTGGATCGTTGCGCGAATGCGCGCTGCGCGGATTTCCTGCCAACGCGTGAAGGCGAACATTGCTACCGTCAGGAACAGCAAAAGCAGCAGCAAATAGTTAGACATAGCCGCGGCAACACCCAGTTCGCGGAATTCTGTGGCTGTTCGAGAGATGCGCAATGCAAGGATTTCAGTCGACAGGCCAGGTCCGCCTTCGGTCATTACAAGGATCACTTCAAGCACTTTGAACGCGTCGATCAGGCGCAACAAACCTGTCACGATCAAAACGGGCATCATCAAAGGCAATTTGATGTAGATGATCTGTTGCCATCCGGTTGCGCCGTCGATCCGAGCGGCTTCTAAGGCCGAGCGGGGTAACGATTGCAATGCAGCAAGCGCCAGAATGAATATGAACGGCGTCCATTGCCAGATATCGGCGATAATGACGGACATCAAAGCGTGATCGCCCAGCCAGTCAACTTTGGGCAGCCCAAGCCCATCAAGTGTGCGATTAAAGGTGCCAACACTTGGATGATACATATATCGCCACATCAGGCCGACCACGACCGGGGCAATCATCATAGGAAGAATGAACAACGTCCGCAGGATCGACATTCCGCGAATATTTCTATCCAGCAGCAAGGCAAGGCCAACACCGATCAACATCTCAAATGTTACGACAAAAAAGGCGAATTTCAGAGTGACGCTGAGGCTTTCCAAAAAGTTCGGGTCGTTCCACAACGTGACATAGTTTTTCAGACCAACAAATTCAGCCTCGCCAATGGTTTGGCTGGGGTCCCATGCTCGAAAGCTGCCCCAAACCATATACGCCAGCGGGTACAAAAGCGCGATCGCCATAATGATCGCGGCCGGTACCATGAACATGTAAGGGGTCAATCTATTGGCCATAGCGCGCGGCATGACAGTCACTTTCTGCATCAATACTGTTCTTGGATGAGGAATGATGCGCGCGAGAAAATTGGCACGCGCGCACCTGAATTTTGGTATCTAGATTAGTCCCAAGTGTAATAACCAGCTTCGGTCATCACGGCCTTGGTACGTTCTGCAACGCCGTCCAATGCCTCTTGTATGTCCAAATCTTCGGTCAGTACTTTGGACAAAGTTGTCCCCAAGTCGGCATTGATCTTGCCCCAAACAGGAATGATCGGGCGCCAATCTGGATCCGCGTGTTTTAAAGCTTCGCCAAAGGTCGACATATGCGGGAACTTTTCATTCACGTCGCTATCTTCATGAGTCGAGAACCGCGAAGGGTTACCGCCCGCAAGGGCCACAAGTTTGTCGCCTTTTTTGGACGTTAGCCATTGCATCAAAAGGAAGGCCGCTTCTTTGTTTTCCGCATTGGATGGAATTCCGATACCGAACCCGCCGGTTTGACTGCCACGACGTGTGCCCATTGGGTGCATCGCCCAACCGACTTTGCCCACGACCTTTGACCGGCTTGGGTCATCGATTTGACCCGAAACGACAGTCGTATCAAGGAACATGGCCGTGTCGCCGTTCAGGAACGCGCCAAGCGCTTCGCCAAACCCAAAGTTCTTGGCCCCTTCTGGCCCGCAATCCACAATTTTTTTCAAGGCTTCCGCGGCTGCGACGCCAGCTTCGTTATTGACGGTTGGAACCCACTTGTCGTCAAAAACACGTCCACCAAGTGGGGCCAGGTGCAACAAGAACGCGTGGCTCGCATGATGGCCCGATGCAGCGCGGCTGGCGACACCGCCCATCCCAGGTTCAAGCTCGGGGATTTGGCATGCGAGGTCTAGCATTTCATCATAAGTTTCAGGAACTTGCAGCCCGTGCTTTTCAAAAATATCCTTGCGATACCCCAAGATCGACGTTTCAGATCCGTAGGGAATTCCAAACAGTGATCCGGTTTTTCCTTTAAGATACCCTTTGCCGCCACCAGCGAACCCAATGTTATAGACATAGCCGTCGATCAAATCATCCGCGTCATAATTTGGATCAGCCAGTTTTGGGTTCATGTAGTATTTGGCCAGATTTTCCAGTTGATCCGCGTACACGTAATCAGCCTTAGAAAAGACGACATAAGCGATCAGATCGTATTCACCTTCTTCTTGTGCCAATTCCAAAGTTTGTCTTTCGCGCATCTTCAAGTAAGGCAGTTGATCCACCTCAACTTCGATACCTGTTTCTTTGGTGAATTCCGGTAGGATTTGCATCACTGCATTGTAATGTGGGTGTGCCGGGAAATTGACGATCAAAGTCGTTCCCGCGTGTTCGGCATAAGGGTTTGCAAAAACACCCCCGGCTATAAACGCGGCAGTGGTCACCCCGACTGCGCTTGCCTTTACTGATTTCATATTAGCTTCCTCCCTTTGAATTTTTGGCCGTTAAAGTGCGGCCTCACTTGTGTGGTCGAACAAATGAATGCCATTCGGATTGACCGAGAACGTCAGCGTTTGACCTAACCCCACCGGTGTTTCTGAATTGACTTCGACCATGACTTTTTCCGGTCCGCATTTGCACAGCAGAACGGATTGCGCCCCCACGTATTCCGAAACAAGAGCATCCAGCGTCAGAGCTGTGTGTGCCGGCGCATCTTTTTCGAACGTTAAATCAGACGGGCGAATTCCCATGATGATGTCACGCGAGCTGTGCTTGCGCGCCTTGTCTGCTTGCGCCCCATTCAGGCGCAGTTCAAACCCATCGCCGTGAATGAAAATGCCGTCGCTTGCGTCTTTGATTTGGCCCACAAGAAAATTCATGGGCGGCATGCCCAGAAATCCAGCCACAAATTTGTTTACGGGCCGTTTGAACAATTCTTCAGGCGTGCCTTGCTGCTGGATATAGCCGCCATGCATCACGACGATCCTATCCGCCAAAGTCATCGCTTCGATCTGGTCATGCGTGACGTAAATCATGTTCTTCTTCACACGCTGACTCATCAAGGCGAGCTCAGCACGCATTTGACCGCGTAATTTTGCGTCGAGGTTTGAAAGTGGCTCGTCGAACAAAAAGATACCGGCGTCGCGCGTTAAGGCACGCCCCATGGCCACACGTTGACGTTGGCCACCTGACAATTCGCCCGGCTTGCGATGCAGGTATTCCGACAGCCCCAAGGTCTGCGCGACTTCGCGAACTTTCTGGTCGATCTCGGCTTGTGGTCGCTTTTGCAACCGCAGCGCAAAAGACATGTTTCGCGCCACATTCATGTGCGGATAAAGCGCGTAATCTTGGAAAACCATCGCCAAATCGCGGTCTTTTGGCTCAAGTTGACTGACCGGCGTTCCGTCGACGTAAATCTCGCCTTCTGACACATCTTCAAGCCCAGCAACCATACGCAAAGTTGTGGACTTGCCGCATCCTGACGGGCCAACCAGAACGGTGAACTCATTATCCGCCATTTCCAGTTCGATCCCATGCAGAACCTGCACGTTTCCGTAACGCTTGACCAGTTTCTCTAAATGGATTTTCGGCATGCCACCCCTGCATCACTCGTATTTGTTACCGGTCACAATAGTTAATGTGACCGGTAACACAAGGAAAACCTTTCGAGCTAACCCATTGATTTACAGTGTTTCAGCGATTTTCAGTGCTGCTGCGGAAGCTTAATATAGCTTCTGCTTTGATATGACGGGGAATCATTTGTGTCCCGTCTTTGGCCGAAAACAATTCGCCAATCAATTGACCCGTGGCCTGTCCAATCTGTTTAGGATCGACAACAACTGTTGTGATATTTGGCGTGGCAAACCGAGACACTTCAAAGTTCCCGAACCCGGCGACACCAATGTCCTGAGGGACGGATTTACCCAGCACTGACAACGCAGATAACACACCAAAGGCCGGAACGTCCGAGACACAGAAAATACAATCCGTATCAGGAAATCGAGCCAACAACTCGGGAACCGCCGCAGCTCCGTCTTCTATTGATAACGGCGGCTTGCCAAATTGCAGAATTCGATGTGCAGATAAACCCGCGACATCCATAGCCGACGAAAATCCGGTGCGTCGCGCAGCTCCACGTGTCCACGCATCCTCGGCCTCGCCTAAAAACGCGATGTTGCGGTACCCGTGATCGATCAATCCCATGGTCATATCAAACGCTGCATCTCGGTTAGAAAATCCAATTGTATGTCCAATCGGGTTCTCCGGTCTTTCCCAAAGCTCGATTACGGGCACTTTTGCCTTGTTCAGCAATTGCACCGTTCGGTCCGTGTGTCCGTCATAGGAAAGCACGATGGCCTCGGGCCGGCGGCGCAGCATGTCTTCCACCAATTTTTCTTCTCGTTCATGAGAATAATCAGTGTGTCCCAAAAGGATTTGCTGGCCGATCCCTTCAAGTTCTTCGGTCAACGCCTGAATGGTTTCCGCAAAGTGCAGGTTATTCAGCGATGGAACCAAAACAGCGACAAACCCAGACCGTTTTGTTGTCAGGCTGCCCGCCATTTGATCCGGGACATAATTCATGTCGCGCACGATTTTCAGAATGCGTTCGCGTGTTTCGCGCGAAATCGGGCTGTCTTTTTTCAATGCGCGTGACACGGTCATACGCGACACACCTGCCGCGCGTGCGACGTCACGCATTGTAACCTCTGTTCCCGATTTTTCTGATTGGGTCACTATGTCGGGTCCGCTTTAATGTTAGCGGTCACACATTGCGCCAGACCCGGCTATCGCGCAAGAGGGCCAAGAACATATCGGCCCCCTTGCAGAGTTTTTATTGTCTATCGTTCCAAAGCACCAACGCCTGAGAACCGAAACGCCTCTTTTTCCAATGCGTCGATTTCATCTGCGCTTAGCTGATCATGCGCTACGGTAATGCGTCCAAGGAACACCAATGGCAGCTCATCGGCCCTGCCCTCTAGATCGGCTTTGATTGCTTCGGCAGTCGCTGCACCTACATCGTCGCCCATGCGCATCGGTGTTGCATCCAATTCACCGCGACGAATTGCGTCCAGCTCAAGACCAGTACCACCCCATCCGGTTGAAAAGATCTCCTTTTCCTTCCCGATTGCGACTTGCGCTTCGACACTGCCCATTGCCATTGCTGTGTTGGCATTGTGGATGATTTTAGCTTCGGGATAGGCCTGCATGATCAAGGATGTACCGTCGAAACCACCCTCACGCTGATATTCCCCGTAATGTTCATAGGCGGTTGTCCAGCCACCCTTTTCTTCAACACAGGCCTTGAAGTCACCTGAGCGTTGATTGTCGGTGATTCCGGGAATGCCTCGGTTCATTGCCATCGTGATGTCGTTTCCAAGGCGGTCCAACATGTAATCGCACATAACCAGAGCGCCTGCGGCAGACGAGAAATCAAACCATGCATCTGGCTGATTGGCCAAGTCCTTTAGCGGCGTGTGAAACGCCCAAACATATGTCGCGAACCCATCATTGCCGGCAAGTTTATCAATGTTGTCAGCCTGAATCGCTAACTCTGATGGGCCAAAAATCACATAGTCATACAGGTCATCATCCTGTTCAACTTGATTGGCATATGTCGATTGCAATGAATGTTCGATTTGCCGGCTGGCAAATTCTGTTGTTTCGTAGGCAATCCCCAATTCTTCCAATCGTTTTGTCATCGCCAAATAATTGCGCGCCCAAAAATCAGAAGTATCTGCCGATGGATAAATCAAAGCGATCTGGATCGGCGCATCCGTTGAACCGGAATACGGTTTTGCCTCGGCTCCAACAACGGCTTGCAGAGCTTCTAGTTTTCCGTCTGCATTCACCTCGCCCGGCAACCAATGATCGCGATCCGCAATTCCTGGCAATTCCTTAAGTGGCAATGTTGAATGCCCGTCCGCCAAAGCTGCACCCGCAAGTGGTAAACTTGCGATCAGACCCAATGCCTTTATGTGTTTCATGTGGTTCTCCTCCCGTTACATGAGAGTGGGACCAATCGGTGCCGCTTGGGGTTGCATCCCCGGGCGGCATCATCCCACCATTTTACCATCTATCCACTTGGAGTTGGATCGATGGCGGTAAGCCCACCGATTGCCAACAAGGCAATCAATACGCCAATCATCGCTGCGCAAAGGCGCAACATTTTTTGTCCTTCGGGCGTCATTAAGCCAGTCAGGATACCGCCTGCGCCGTCCCGATCTTTGGCCTGCATCCATGTATAAAGCGCGACCGAGCTGACGATAACGACGCCAGATGCAACCGATTGCCAAAAGAATTCGATCCGCAATGTTACCAATGCGTTGATCATCATCGACAGTAACAAGACCCCCGCAAACGATCCCAGCATAGAGGCGCGCCCACCAAACAGTGATGTGCCTCCGACGACAACTGCTGCGATTACATGCAGATTGAAATATGGGGCGGATGTGGCTTGGATGGCGTTCAGCTTTCCGGTCAACATGACGCCGCCCAAAGCCGCGCAAGCCCCCATCAGGACATAGGCATATACTTTGTGACGTTTGACGGAAATGCCAGTCAATTCCGCGGCTTCCGGGCTGGATCCAATGGCAATTGTATAGCGTCCGAAATAGGTTCGCGTCAGCAACATGTAACCGGCAATGATCGTGGCGATACCGATCAACACTGGAATCGGAACGAACCCGGGGATTTGCCCGCGTCCGATATCCGTTAGAAAATCCGGGAACCGTGCAAGAACCAATCCCTTGGCGATGACCAATGCAAACCCGCGATAGATCAAATCCATCGCAAGTGTCCCGATTAGATCAGGAACGTTAAAACGCGTGATGATTAGCCCATTCAAAAGCCCCATCAGCGCCCCAAGTGCGATGGCAATGGGAACGGCCACGTAGACTGAAAACCCATATTGCTTGATCAAGAACGCCATAAGTATGCCAGACAAGGCAGCGATAGATCCAATCGACAAATCAATGCCACGTTGTGTGATGACAAAGGTCATTGCCATTGCCATTGGCATATACAAAGCCGCGTCTAACAAAATCAGGTTTAAGTTTGAAACGCGGAAATACCGAGCTGGTTCGACGATCCCCATAAACAGAAGGATTGCAAAGATCATGACCATAGGCCCAATGATCGCAATATAAGGCTCGAGCCGTTCCATAATGGGTTGCCGGTCTGGGATGTTATTTGCTGCGCTCATTACGCGGCCTCCTGCGCGCCGACGATCATTCCAAGCACTTCTTGCGTGGAACTTTCGGCGGTTTTCACAACGCCAACGCAGCTGCCGCGCCGTTGTACGTGAATGCGGTCTGATACTTGAAAGACGTCATCCAATGAATGGCTGATTAGAATGATCGCCAATCCCTGTGCTTTGAGCGTTTCGACCAATTTCAAGGTGCGCGCGGTTTCTTGTGGCCCCAAAGCAGCGGTCGGTTCGTCCATGACCAAGACGCGCAACCCTTCGTGGTAAACCGCGCGCGCAATAGCAACCGCCTGTCGTTGCCCGCCAGACAAGCTTTCGGTCATGGCATCCAGAGATTTCAGCCGAACGCCCAGCCGTTCCATCAAAACACGTTCGGTTTCTGACCGCATGCGCGCGTTGTCCAAAACTGTGATACCCAACACCTTGCGCGTGAGTTCGTTGCCCAGAAACATGTTCGCTGCCGGGTCAAGATGATCTGCCAAAGCCAATGTTTGATAGACCGCGTCAATTCCTTTGACGATGGCATCTGCATGGCTGGAAAACTCGACAACCTCGCCATCTATCGCGACATGCCCAACAGTTGGTTGATAAACGCCTGTTAACACTTTGATCAGGGTTGATTTTCCTGCTCCATTGTCACCAACGATTGCAAGGACTTCACCCGCATATGCGTCTAAATCAACGTTATCCAGTGCCGTGACACCACCAAAACGTTTGGCGATCCCTTTCATCTGCACAAGAGGTGTCTTTGTCATTTTCTTCCCCACGCGTCGTTCAGCCAGAGTGTAAAACCCTCTCGATCTCCCCTGACCGGCGAACCAGCCAGGAGAGACAGGGAGAACCTGTTATTTGCCCCAGATCGTTGCGTAGGCATCGCGATACGGCGAATCTGGATCGAACTGATTGCTGTCACCCAGTTTCGACAAGCCGTCTTGCGTCACCAATGCAGGCGACGTGATGTAACCTGAACAATCAGCCCCTTGCATGGCGCGGTTCAATTCATCGACCAGTTGCCAACCTTGCAAATTCAACGGCTCGGCCACTGTAATGCTTTGATAACCACCTGTTCTGATCCGCTGAAAAGCGGCTTCGGATCCATCGCCGGCGGAACCAGCTTGCGGGCCGTCATCACTTTGAATACCAGCCGCAGCAAGGGCTGGCCCCATAAAGTCGAAATACAGATCGTTGATGGCCAAAGCGTGTGTCCAGCTTTCCCCATATTTCTGCAGTAAACTGGTCGTCAGCGGCCCCATCCGTGTGGATGTGTCGGCAATCGGTGTGTCCACATATTCAAGGACTTTGCCACCCATGGCTTCGATCGTTTCTTTAATCCGATCTGCTTTGTCGATGGCGATTTGATAGGTCGAATCCGTAAAGATCACAGCGCCCATTCCATCGGTGCCGCCTTCCATCGCCCATTTCGCGGCGACCTCGGATACCGTCATCGCGTCCGTGGAAATGTTTGCAAAAATTCCACCCGGAGCGTCGCACCCAATCTTGGGCCCGGAATGCCAAGCCACCATTGGAATATTGGCTGATACAACCCCTTCAAGTGCGGCTTGTTGTTCAACAGCATCAAAGCCGTTGATCACCAGACCATCGGGCTGTAGCGCAAGTGCTTGGCCGATTGCTGCGGTCCGTCCCTGCACGGACCCCGCACCATCAAGGACACGCACCTCCCAACCGATTTTCGCGGCCGCTTCTTCGACACCAGTTGTTACGCCCAGGATGCCTCCGTTTTTCAAATCACCTGCCACGACGACAATTGATTTTCCTTCTGCACCAGTAGGCCCCGTTGACGGACCATCAAATGGTGTTTCTGCCAAAGCCGACATTGCGACCCCTGCCAGCATCGTGCTGGCCAGCATGCGTTGTAAAAAAATTCCCTTGTTCATGATTTACTCCTCCCTTTGCTGAGTTCTTTTTAACGCTTCGCCGCTCCCTTACGACGTTGCGCATATCCTGCGATCCCGATGGCGATCAAAAGAGTGACCCCGTTGAACAACGGCTCTACCCAGAACGATCCGCCAAATTGCTGAATTCCGGAAATTCCAACCGCGAGAATGGCGACACCAACGATTGTCCCCCACACGTTCACGCGACCTGGTTTGATTGTTGTTGATCCCAAAAATGCGCCAACAAGGGCTGGCAATAGGAATTCCAAACCCACTGACGCCTGTCCGATGCGCAATTTGGACGCCAGAATGACCCCAGCCAACGCCGTCATCGTTCCAGAGGCCATAAAGGCGCCGATCACGTATTTGCGTGTGGGAATACCGTTCAGTTGCGCCGCGCGTTGATTTGCGCCAATGGCGTAAAGATACCGCCCGATTGGCGTATATTCCAAAATGACCCACATCACGATTGTGATGGCAATCAGATAGAACCCAGTAATCGGCAGACCAAACACAAACGTCGTGCTCAGCGCGTAAAACCCATCCGGCAGCAAACCCACCATCTGACGCCCGCCCGTATGCCAAAGTGCCAGGGCATAAAGCACTGTCCCTGTGCCAAGCGTGGCGATGAAACTGTCAATTTTGGCAACTTCCACCAACAAGCCATTCAAAAACCCAGTAACAGCGCCAAGCAACAAAACCACTGCGACCGCAATCGGCCAAGGTAGGCCCAACATTGTCTGCAAGCTGATCGCCAGAATGTGCCAAAGCACGATCCCGTATCCCACAGTCAAATCAATCCGACCTGCTGCCATCGGGATCATCGCGCCAAGCGACAACAGGGCGATGATGGCCTTGTCCGACACAATTGCCCGCAAGTTCAACATCGTCGGAAACGTGTTGGGTAACAGGATGGAAAACAACCCAATCAGAAAAACAGTTAAGATGACCAACCCGTAAACTGGTAGAAACCGCATAACTCGTTTTCCAAAAGACAGGCCTTGCAAATCAGCCTTGGTGGGTTCCAGCGCGCTTGATTCAAGCGATTGCATTAGGGGTTTCCTTTCGGTCAGCGATATTCCCGGCAGATGCCGACTGAATGAGGTTTTCGGTGCTCAGACGCGTGCCTGACAATTCATCTACGATCTTGCCTTGGCTAAAAACGATAGCGCGATGGCAGATCGCTGCAATTTCTTCGAAGTCGGTCGACACAACCAAAAGGCAAACACCGTCCGCCAAGGCTCGGTTCAAAAGCGCATAGATTTCCGCCTTTGCGCCCACGTCCACACCCGCTGTTGGGTCTTCGCACAGCAGCAATTGACGATTGGTCGCCAACCAACGGCCAATAACCACCTTTTGCTGGTTGCCGCCGGACAAGGCTTCGATGGCGAGGGTTGGATCATTGGGCGACAGACCTAAATCAGCGCCAATCAAAGCCGCCTGATCCGCCTCTTTTGAGGGTGACAATAAATCCAGCACCTTTCGTCCAATCCCTTCGGGGTTCAGAAAGGTGTTTTCTCGGATTGTCAGGCTCATCGCGACGGATTCTTCGGTGCGGTCCTTTGCGACCAGTCCAACACCCGAGGCCAATGCAGTTTGCGGAGACGACAAATCCGGCTGATCCCCATTCAACAAAACGCGTCCTTCATGCGGAACAAGCCCGAACAGCGCGCGCGAGATGGCTTCGTGCCCTGCCCCTCGCAATCCGACCAGACCAACAATTTCGTTGCGTTTTAGCGTGATGTTCAGTGGTCCAACCGTTCCAACGGAAAAGTCGGATAAAGACAGAATGTCGTGCCCAGGTTCGCCCGGTGCCTTAACTGTTTCGCGGGTTTTGCGACCAACAATCTTTTGCACCAATTCCTCTGGTGATGTGTGATCAATGCTGCGCATGCCAACCATAACACCATCGCGCAACACTGCGACGCGGTCCGCGATCTGGAAAATTTCGTCCAGCCTGTGACTGACATAGATCATACCCACGCCGCGATTACGCAACGGACGCAACGCACGGAACAAGCGTTCCACTTCATCTGCAGGCAATGACGCTGTCGGTTCGTCCAAAACCAGAAATTCGCTATCCACGGCCAACGCACGCGAAATCGCGACCAGTGATTTTTCAGTCCTTGATAAATCCTCGACCCGTGTGGATGGGTGGAATTCGCAATCGACTTTTGCCAGTGCCCTTGCCGCAAATTGTTCAACTTCAGCCCATCGGATCATCCCGCCTTTGCGCGAATACCCCAAAGCCAATGCGATGTTTTCAGCGACCGTCATCCATTCGATCAATCCAAGGTCTTGGTGAATGAACGCGACTTTCTGACGTTCGCCAAATCCGGCAGGTCTGTGATGGTAGGGATCGCCGTCAATCAACACTCGTCCAGCGTCTGGTTGATGAATGCCCCCCAGAACCTTAATCAAGGTCGATTTTCCAGCACCGTTTTCGCCCAGCAATGCAACAATCTCGCCGCGCCCAACAGATAACGACACATCTCTTAGCGCGTAAGTTCCGCCAAAATGTTTATCGATTCCGTCAAAGAACAGACCTTGTTGCAGGTGCTGAGTCATTTTCCCTCCCTCGTTCGGACGCGTCTCAGTTTTGATTGAGTTACCCGTAACGTTACGCTAATGTTTGGCCTGAAGGCAGTTTCTGTCAAGCTTAAAGTTACCGGTAACGTAAAACACACTAAAATGAACGAAAAGCATAACAAAACCAACAAGGTAAGCTTGGCTCAGGTGGCCAGAGAAGCTGGTGTTTCCAAGATGACTGCAAGCCGTGTTTTGCGGGGCGAAGGCGGTTATTCAGAAAAGACCCGTGAAAAGGTCATGCAGAAGATCGACCTGTTGGGTTACTTGCCGAATCGTTTGGCCACCGTTTTTGCAGGCGACCAGACATCCACCTTCGTTGGCGTTTCGATTCCAAACCTTGGCAACGAGGTCTTCGCGCAGGTTCTTGAAGGCATTGACCGCAAGTTGGGCGCGTTTGGGCACCAGACGGTTTTGGGTCTGACACAGCACACATTCGAAGAAGAAGAGGCATGGATCAAAACCGTTTTGTCATGGCAGCCAGCTGGGTTGATATTGACAGGACGATCTCATTCCCCCCGCGCAATGGAGATGCTGCGCAGTGCGGGAATTCCAGTTGTTGAGATTTGGGATTTGAACTCTAGCCCATTGGATATGAGCGTTGGAATAAACCATTTTGACAGTGGTTTCGCGATGGGGCGATACTTGATGGCATGTGGGTATAAGCGCCTTGGATATGTCGGAACTTATCACGACACGGCCGAGGCTGCGACCGCACGTCTAGATGGGTTTTGCAAAGCCGTTGAGGATGGCGGTGGCCTTGTGATCAAACAGCTTTGTCTGCATGATACTGCAGCTTTTTATCCCGGTTTTTATGGAACGGAACAGCTCCTTGCCGCCGACAGCGCTGTTGAATGTGTATTTTATCAAAACGATTCAATGGCATTTGGTGGGTTTCAATATTGCACCGGAAAAGGGCTTCGGGTTCCAGATGATATTGGCATCGCTGGTTGGGGTGACCTGCCTGTGGCGTCTGTCATGAATATTCGCCTGACGTCTATGCGTGTGGCTCATTTACGCCTCGGGCAAGTTGCCGCGGAAATGATGATCAGCCGTTTGTCCGGGGAACCTGTCGAGAGCGCGAAAGATATCGGATTTCAACTTATCCCCGGATCGACTGTGCGACGTCCTGACGAAACCTGACCGACACTAGGCCTCGGCGGGGAATTCATTCAATTCTGTGACGTGATGGTGAATGCGGCCTTCAAAATGCTCGGCAACGATTTCACCAGTCACTTCTTTTGATTTATGCCGGGCCGGACTGTCCAGGGCTTTGTCCATACTAGCCTGGTCAGGATAAGTGATGGCGAGGATCAGCGGAAATTCCGGCGCACCTTCATCACGATCATCGCTGAACATCACCCGGACGTCTGTATTGCCCGGAAATTGAGTCCAAAGTGGCACCAAACGATCAAGAACAGCAGAGCGAAAGGCGTCTGTGTGCCCGGGTTTAACGCTGCCTTCAAACATTGCAAATCGTGTGATCATGTCTCTAAATCCCTTTTGGCGCCTGTGAAAAATTCCATAACAGCCGCCTGATCTTCGCCACCTAATCCCGCTGCAGTCAACATGCGGTGAATTTCGGCGCAAAGCCCGGTCATTGGCATAGATGTTCCCGTGGATCGCGCCAAATCCTGAACGGCATTCAGATCCTTGACCATATTGTCAATCCGCCCAGTGCGGCGGTAATCCTTTTGGGCAAATCGCGGCAAATATTCTTGCAAAAGGGCGGAATCTGCGCGCCCTCCGCGCAAGGCAACGGGTATTTTTTCGGCGTCCACACCTGCGTCCAATGCCAACTGCGTGGCTTCGGCGATCGCAAGAAACCCAAGACCGCACAACACCTGATTGATCAGCTTGGTCGTCTGGCCTGCTCCTGCTGGGCCCATATGCGTATAATTAGATGCAACATGACGTAACGCTTGATGTGCTCGCGCCACATGCTCGGCTTCACCGCCTGCCATCAATGTTAATTCTCCAGTCGCCGCTTTGGGAATGCCTCCGGACAGCGGGCTATCGACCCAAGCCAATCCTTTGTCAGCCGCCCGTTTGGCCAGATCGCGTGTGGCTTCGGGATCAATGGAAGACATGTCAATAACGACAGTTCCGGGGTTTGCCCCCTCCGCAATGCCATTCGGGCCAAAGGCGGCCAGTTCGACAATGCGCGCAGCATTCAGGCTGGTTATGACAAAATCAACGTTCTGGCAGGCGTCGGCCGCCGTGATTGCTGGGGTCGCCCCCTTGACGACCAGCGCGTCGACCTTTGCCCGGTCCAAATCAAAAACGGTCAAAACATTGCCTGTTTCAAGCAGGCGCAGCCCGATCGCTCCGCCCATGGCCCCTGCCCCAATCAACGCGATGCGTTCGCTCATTTGAAAACCTCCTGAATATACAATCTGCATTGATCGAGAACGTCATCAAAGGATCGCGATATGTCGATCTGCGTGCCCAATTCATCCGAGCTTAGTCCCTCAAGCGCCTGAAACTGACTGTCCAACAACGAGGGCGGCATAAAATGCCCTGACCGGTCATTTAACCGATCGGCAATGACGTGGCGTGGGGCGTCCAAATGTAGAAAATGCACCGATTTTCCAGCACTGTTTCGGATCAAATCCCGATATTTTCGCTTTAATGCAGAACAGCCAATCGCGACGGGATCGGACGTGTTTGCCAAGGCGCGCCCTATATCGGCAAGCCACGGCGCACGGTCATCATCATCCAATGCGTTCCCTTGCGCCATTTTCTGAATATTTTCCGCCGGATGCAAGTTGTCGCCATCAATGAACGATAGCCCCTCTGTCTTGGCCAAGGCGGTGCCAACTGTCGTTTTGCCGCAGCCCGAAACACCCATGATTACAAAGCAATGCATCTTTCACCCTAAATACTGGCCACCCGAAAAAATCAATATCACAGTTGACCAATGATATTTGTTACCGATACCATGTTACCGATATCATTCATTGTCAAGGATTTCCCAATGTCAAAAACAACGATCTTACAAGTTGGGCCCTATCCTGAATGGGATCAGAAACCGTTGGACGCAACCTTTGACGTCAAGCGATACTTTGAAGCAGCGAACAAACAGAGCTTTCTTGACGCGCATGGATCGTCCATCCGCGCAATTGCGACACGAGGGGAACTTGGTGCAGATCGATCAATGATCGAAGCCTGCCCCAACCTTGAATTGGTCTCCGTATATGGTGTGGGGTACGACGCTGTCGATCTGGATGCCTGCCGCGACAATGACGTTAAGGTCACCAACACGCCGGATGTTCTGACCAAGGATGTTGCAGATTTGGG
Organism: Paracoccaceae bacterium; assembly: GCA_039960995.1. GTDB lineage: Bacteria > Pseudomonadota > Alphaproteobacteria > Rhodobacterales > Rhodobacteraceae > JABSSA01. Next base: position 66,272 of record JBDVKF010000025.1, read on the forward strand.
GGTTGCGATGATGTTGTGCCAATCCCGCGGCATGATCGGAGCAGAGCATTGGGTGCGAAACGGTGCCTGGGCCAAAGATAGGTTATATCCTCTGAAGCGCCGCGTTTTTGGACGTAAGGTTGGCATCTTGGGTTTGGGGCGTATCGGATTGGAAGTGGGCAAACGATTGGCCGGATTTGACATGGATATTGCCTATTCTGCCACGACTCCCAAGGATTTTGCCGCTGGCTGGACATTCATTCCAGATGTTGTCGCGCTTGCTGAACACGCTGACTTTCTTTTTGTGACGCTGGCCGCTTCGGATAAAACCCGGCATATTGTCGGACCAAAGGCGATTTCGGCGGTTGGGTCAGAAGGTATGATTATCAACATCTCGCGGGCGTCGAATATTGACGAAAACGCTTTGATCCTTGCATTGCAATCCGGAGAACTTGGATCTGCAGCCCTTGACGTGTTTGAAGGTGAACCAGATTTGGATCCTCGATTTCTGGATCTCGACAACGTGATGTTACAACCTCATCATGCATCCGGGACCATTGAAACCCGAAAGGCCATGGGGCAACTTGTTCGTGACAATCTATCCGCCCATTTTGCAGGCAAAGCCCTGTTAACCCCTGTTTTGTGAGGTTCTAATGAAAGCTATTGTTGCGCACGCCGCTAAGGACCTTCGCATCGAACATCAAACCGCGCCAAAACCCGGTCCGGGGCAAGTTCTGATCCAAATGGAAGCTGGCGGAATTTGCGGCTCTGATTTGCACTATTATAGTCATGGCGGTTTCGGGACCGTACGCTTGAAAGAACCGATGGTTCTTGGTCACGAAGTCGCCGGTCGCATCGTTGAATTGGGTGCGGAGGTTTCCGATTTAGACATCGGGCAACTGGTTGCAGTGTCCCCGTCTCGCCCCTGTCATGCGTGCACGTTCTGTCACGAAGGTACGCATAATCATTGCGAAAACATGCGGTTTTATGGATCCGCGATGCCGTTTCCGCATATTCAGGGCGCGTTTCGTGAGTTGCTGGTCGCGGACGCCACGCAATGTGCGCCCGCTGACGGGTTAAGCGCTGGCGAGGCCGCAATGGCCGAACCCTTATCGGTCGTATTGCACGCCGCAAAACATGCTGGCGACCTAATGGGAAAACGCGTTCTGATCACTGGATGCGGTCCAATTGGTATGCTGGCCGTTTTGGTCGCAAGACAGGCTGGCGCAATCGAAGTAGTAGTCACTGATATTGAACCGTTCATTCTAGACAAGGCCCGCAAAAACGGAGCGGACACAGCGTTGAACGTTGCGCAAGACCCGGAAGCCTTAACGCCCTATTGTCAGGGCAAGGGCTATTTCGACGTCTTGTTCGAATGCAGTGGCGTTGCTGCTGCTTTGACTGCAGCCATTTCAGCGATGCGCCCGCGCGCAACCATCGTGCAACTTGGGCTGGGCGGCGACATGACATTACCCGTACAGGCCATGACCGCCAAAGAGCTGAATTTTAAAGGATCGTTTCGGTTTCATACCGAATTCTTCACGGCAGTTGAAATGATGCGCTTGGGTCGTTTGTCCGTCACAGACCTGATCACCCATACAATGCCATTGGACAATGCGGTTGAGGCTTTCGAACTGGCTTCGGACAGAACGCAAGCCATCAAAGTCCAGTTAGTGTTTAATGATAAATGAAACAGGTTGCTGTTTTTGAAACAACGCGTTGATCGCGCTGCACCTGACAATTTTGTGTGGGTAAGGCCATCCACCTTAGTAATCATTGATATCCCCGTTCGTGCACGTCAGGGTGGCCTGACCATACGTTGATGTCTTCTCAATGGTGATTTGATCGAGAGAAGAATTTAAAATTAGGGCTTGGGGACCGGACGATGACAATTCTAAAGAGCTTGGCGCCTGACTTACCGCTTTCCACTCAATCGGTGACTGAACGTGTTTTTGATGGCTTGAAAGACCGCCTAGACGAAACCGTTGTGATGGATGGAATAGACAATCGATCTCTGACCGCTCGCGAAATCATGGACAAGGTAAAAAGTCTGGCTGGCGGTTTGACTGAAAACGGGTATGGCGCAGGTAAGACTGTGGCGCTTATGGCTCCGAATTGTCCTGAATATTGCATCATCTTTCATGCGGTTGCGTGGGCCGGCGGGACAATCACGACACTTAACCCAACCTATACTGCGACCGAAGTCGCGCATCAGCTGAAGGATTCTGGAGCAGATGCTCTGATCACCATTCCTGATTTTCTGGATACGGCAAAGCAAGGCAACCAAAATGGGTTGGAAATTTACGTCATTGGTGAATCAGATAACGCGCAAAATCTTGATGCACTTTTTGGCACTCCTTTGAACGATCAGGTACCGGTGGATCTAGACGCGTATCCCGTTGTTCTGCCCTATTCTTCTGGCACAACTGGATTGCCAAAAGGCGTGAAGCTGTCCCACCGCAACATAGTGATGAATATCGACCAAACCGCCGCTGGTGCCGATTTCCAGAAAGGCGAAACAGCCGCCGCGTTCCTTCCGTTCTTTCATATCTATGGAATGAACGTGCTTATGAATATGCACCTGGCCTGTGGTGGCAATCTGGTCACCATGCCGCGGTTTGATTTGGAATTGTTTTTGCGCATTAGCCAAGATCACAAATCCCGACGCATGTGGATTGTCCCGCCGGTTGCATTGGCCTTGGCCAAACATCCAATGATTGATGACTTTGATCTGGGAAGCCTAGAACAGATATTTTCAGGGGCCGCACCTATGGGGGCTGAGCTTTCGGATGCCGTGGCAGCGCGCCTGAATTGCGCGATGTTGCAAGGGTACGGAATGACAGAATTAAGCCCAGTCAGCCATGTAACACCCCTTGCGGGACCTCGATCCGGATCATCGGGCCTTGCTGTGCCAAATACCGAATGTCGTGTTGTCGATCCTGAAACAAACAAAGACGCGCCCAATGGTGAAAGAGGCGAACTTTGGGTCAAGGGCCCTCAGGTGATGCTTGGGTATTTGAACAACGAAGAAGCCACACGTAACACCGTGACCGACGATGGTTGGATGAAAACTGGCGACGTCGCAATCATTGATGAAGATGGTTATTTGTTCATTGTCGATCGTCTAAAGGAACTCATTAAATTCAAGGGCTTTCAAGTCGCCCCTGCTGAACTGGAAGCCACGCTTGTCGCGCATCCCGGCGTTCAAGATGCGGCAGTCATAGGCAAACCAGATGACGAAGCGGGAGAAGTGCCCATTGCATTTGTCATAACGGCCGACCCTGCCCCAAGCGAAGATGACCTGAAGGCGTATATTGCGGAAACTCTGGCACCGTACAAACAGTTACAGCAGATTCAGTTCGTTCAAGACATTCCCAAATCGCCGTCCGGGAAGATCCTGCGTCGCGTGCTGCGCCAGCAATTGACCGCCTGACTGGGAAGGTTTTGTTCAATACCTTCGATCAAACAACCGTGGTTGTGATCAAGAACCCTGAATCGCGGTCAAATACATGGACCGCAGACACATCGTAAGACAGCCGGATTTCCTCGCCTGCACGCCTTTGGACATCTGGCGCTTCGATGATGCGCACTTCGTCTGTCCCAACGCTGCATGTCAGATGGGTTTCATTGCCCAAAGGTTCCACGACCTCGACTTGCGCTTTGATGGTTCCCGCCGGATCAATCCGAAAATGCTCTGGCCGAATACCAAGGGCGACAGACTGACCATCGCGCGGCACAAGGCATTCCGGCAAAGGCAATGTCGCATGAGTATGCGTCAGAGACGCTTGCCCATCCGACACTGAAACCGCGCCCGAAAAAATGTTCATTTGCGGCGCACCAATGAATTCGGCCACCAACAGGTTTTCTGGGTGATTGTACAATTGCAAAGGTGTTCCGATTTGTTCGATCCGCCCAGCATTCATCACCACGATACGATCCGCCATGGTCATCGCTTCGGTCTGATCATGGGTGACATAGATCGATGTCGTCTTTAACCGCTGATGCAGGCGCTTAACCTCTTTGCGCATTATCGTCCTGAGCTTTGCATCAAGATTGGACAAGGGTTCATCAAACAGAAAAACTTCGGGGTTGCGCACGATGGCCCGCCCCATCGCAACCCTTTGCCGTTGTCCACCAGACAACTCTTTGGGGCGTCGATCCAGATAATCGTCCAAGCCCAAGATGGCGCTTGCCGCGGCAACAGCTTCATTGATCTCGGATTTTGCTCGTTTCTCAAGCTCAAGCGCAAAAGACATGTTTTCGCGCACTGTCATATGGGGGTACAGCGCATAGGATTGGAAAACCATTGCGATGTCTCGGTCTTTTGGCAGCAGATCGTTTACGACACGCCCACCAATGTTAATATAACCGGAATTTGGATCCTCAAGCCCAGCAATCATGCGCAAAAGCGTCGACTTTCCGCACCCCGACGGCCCCACAAGAGCAACAAATTCCCCCTGCGCGATATCAATGGACACCCCATGAATCACTTCGACAGAGCCGAATGACTTTCGGATCTTATCAAGGACAACCGTAGCCATTCCCGCCCCTTTCCAACACGCAACGTGGATTGTCAGCGCGTATTCTTCATTGACTCGCGTTTCACTATTGGTATCCATAATTTCAATACTGAAATTATGGAAGCATGAATTGTGGGTCCCAGTGCACGCCTCTTGGAAGTGATGGAGTATCTGATGGCCGCTGGTTCCGAACCAGTGAAGCAAGTTCAGATTTCTCGCGACCTTGGGATTCCCGCTGCGACCGTAAATCGAATTGTCCGTACACTCGCTGAACGCGGATATCTTTTTCAAACAAGTGAAAAGTACTGCATTCCAAACTTTCGCCTGATGCGAAACGTTCCAATGTCCGAAGGGTACTTGTCTGTCCTGAGTGATCTGATGAACGATATAACGGCTAGGCAAAAGATGTCCGTCGAAGCGGTTGTCGTCACAGGGTTTGACCTGCTGTGGCATTCACGGACTGAATTGCCGGATGCCAGCGTCGCCATTCGCGCCGCACGCGGGTTTCGTCGCAGCCTGTACGAACTGGATGCGATGTCCCGACTTTATCTCAGCCGCCTTGGCTGGGACGAGGTCAGCTATCGTTTCTTTACTGGTGGTTTCTTTAAAACCGGTTTGGAAATGAAAGGGTTAGCCCCCAGCGAAGCCCGACGGATCGTTGAGAATGTTGAAAACGAAACATTCGATATGGATTTCAACGGAAATCACGTCGGGGTTCGCCGCTTTGTCACTATCGTGGAAGATGGTGATGGAAATTTCTTACATTTGCTGAGCATCGCCGAAGCCGCAGTACCCGTCCGGGATAAGGACGAACACATCGCAAATGCACGCGCTATTTTGAACGATGCACGTGACAGACTGAAATCAAAAATCAACGCCGAAGCTTCCAGAAAAAGAGAAGTACATCGGTCTCGAGCGAAACTGAAAGTCGTAAAATAACTGCAAAATGTTTCTTGGGAGGAAACTATGAAACGAATACATTTTTTGAGCGCCACGGTTGGCGCAGGCCTTGCCTTAGCACTGGCGGCTCCAATGACAGCACGTGCGGACGATCTGAACATCGTGTTGTTCTCGATGCCGTATACACAAGGCTTGGCAAAACTCGCAGATGATTTCGAAGCCAAAACAGGCCACACCGCAAATATCGAAGTGATCGGTCAGGATGTCTTTGAAAACCGGATTACGTTGTCCTTCACTGGCAAGACAGGCGATCTGGACGTTGTCCACACACCCGTTATTCAGGTGCAACGCTGGATCGAAGCAGGATGGTTACGCACCATCACATCCGAAGTCGATGGTATGGCCAGCAAGGACGATATCCTGGCCGGTCCTCTGGACGCGTATCTTGTAAACGGCGAACGCTATGCCCTGCCGTTTTTTGCTGAAACCGGCATGATGGCATATCGCACAGATCTTTTGGCCGCTGCGGGATTCGACAAAGCGCCAGCAACTTGGGAAGAGATGCTCGAAGTTGCTGCAGCCGTCAAAACCGATGACACAGGCGCGTTGGCCATGCGCGTTGCACCTGGACAAGGGTTCAACATGTTCGTTTTCCCAATGATCATGCGGGCCTATGGTGGTGAATTCTTCGCGGACTATTCAAGCGGTGACCTGACCCCAAACATGAACACACCAGAAGCGTTGAAAGGTCTCGAAGTCTATTCAAGCTTGATGAACGACTTTGGCCCAGAAGGTATCGGCAACTTTAACTTTGGCGAAGTGGCTGCCGCGATGCAGACCGGACAAGTCGCCATGATTGTTGACGGAACGTCGATTGCTGCACGTACGTTGGACCCAGAAAACAGCCAATTTGCCGATAAAATCAGCATTGCGGCCGTTCCTTCCGGACCAGCGGGTCGTTCGCCTGCAATCGCGGTGCATGGGTTGGGCATCCCCGCAGATGCACCAAATCCAGAGGCGTCATTTGCGTTTTTGGAATGGGCAACAAGCGAAGAGGTTTTGACACAAATCGCTTTGTCAGAATCCTATCCTGATTTCACACGGGCTTCGGTTGCAAGCAATGCGGATGTTTTGGCCAAATATGAAAGCATCCACCCGGATTTCCTCGATCTGAAGGTTCAGATGTTGGGTGATGCGATTGGTCACTATCGTCCGCTGTTGCCGCAATGGCCGCAGATCGGTCAAACCGTTGGCGAAAACATCAACGCCGCCGTCAATGGCATCATGTCAAACGAAGAAGCTTTGGCCACGTCGGATGATGATATCGCCGATATCATGTCCGAGTAAATCCAAATCCAAAACTGTCATCTCGCCAACCCTCTTTCGTCTGGCGAGATGACCAATGTCCAGCAAAGTGCATGTCGTAAACTATGGGTGTTCAAACTCTTTTTCAGCGTGATTACAATCGCATGCTGCTTCCTGCTGTTGTGGCGGTTGGCGTGTTTGCGATATTGCCTTTGGTCGGAATGATCGGCCTTGCCTTTACGGATTTCCATTTGATCAAAGGCTGGCGCGGTGAATGGGGATTGCACAACTTTATTCGCATGACCAAAGACAGGAGGTTTCTAGCCTCAATTAATGTCATGCTATTGCTCAGCGTTTTTGGTGTTTTGTTTCAAGTCACCATGGGCACTTTGGTCGCGGTCGGCCTTGAAAAGATTGTCCCTAAATGGCGATTTATGCGTGGAATATTCGTCGTCCCTTTTGTGGTGCCTGCCGTCGCCGTCGCCCTGATTTGGCTAAGCTTGTTCACCCCAACGCTCAGCCCCATCAACGCGTTCTTTGATATTTTTGGCATCACGGTGCCTGCCTTCCTGACATCGGAATATGGCGCGATCTTTGCGATTGTCGTGGCCGACACATGGGCCAGTTTTCCATTTGTGATGCTTTTGATCCTTGCCGCCTTGCAAGGAATTTCAAGTGACCTCGAAGAAGCCGCATCTATCGACGGCGCCACAAAGATGCAGGTATTCTGGCGGATCACATTGCCCCTGCTGAAGCCCGCTTTGTTGATGGTCGCGTTGTTCCGTTTCATCGAAACGCTAAAGCACTTTCCATTGATCTTTATCATGACAAACGGAGGCCCCGGGCGCACGACACAGGCCACCAACTATTATGCCTACATCCAGACGTTCCAATCGTCGAAAGTGTCGTATGGCGCTGCCATCGCCGTTTTCTTATTCGCCATTGCCGCCGTCATCAGCTTTTACGTGGCCCGCGCAAATGCGAGGATTTCCGATGCGTAAAACTGGCTTTGATCTCAAGCAAAACGCCGGTCGCGCCATGATGGTTGGTTTTGCAGCCTTTACGCTGTTGCCAATTGTCTGGGCCATCATCCTATCGTTCCGGCCATCATCGCATCTGTTCGAACCCATTTGGAATTCGCCCACTGTCCTGACATGGGAAAATTTCAGCACGCTTGCGCGATCCGATTTCCCGTTTGCATTGCTCAACAGTTTGGTCACTGCGGGGGGTGCTACATTTCTGGCGATGTTGATCGGGGTCCCGGCAGGCTTTGCTCTGGCTAAGGGGCGGTCTCATCGCAAATTTATCGCGTCGTGGATGCTGTTGTTGTTGCGCATGGCCCCACCCGTAGGCTTTGTGATCCCGCTGTTTCTGCTCTATTTGAACATCGGGCTGATCGACACATGGTTTGGCCTGATCGCCGCCTACATGGTCTTGACCCTGCCCCTTGTTGTCTGGTCGTCATGGACATCGATGGCACAGGTGCCCAATGAACTGATCGAAGCGTCCCTGCTGGACGGTGCGACTTTGTTCCAGACGCTTTGGAAAGTCGTGATACCGGCTGCACGACCGGGCGTGGTTGCCACAGCGGTCTTGGCCTTTCTGATCGCTTGGAACGATTTCTTTTTCGCGCTGATCATCACCCGATCAGACACGGTGACGGCCCCTGTCGCGATCATGAACTTTGTGTCTTATGCAACGGTCGACTGGGGCAGCATCGCCTTGGCCAGTATCGCACTGACGTTGCCAACTGTGCCTGTTATCATCTTTGCCAATAAATATATCGTCCAGTCTTTGGGCGGCGCCGTGAAAGGTTGACTATGGCCGATCGTCCAAACATCGTTTTCATCCTTACGGACCAACAGCGGCTCGATACCATTGCGGCCAACGGCTATGATCACATGGTTACCCCGCATCTGGATAAACTGGTCGCGCAGGGCGCCGTCTTTAAAAACATGTACGTGACGGCACCGTCCTGCGCCCCGTCCCGGGCATCCCTGTTCAGCGGCACCTACCCCCACACGAATGGCGTGTTTAGAAACGATGAACCTTGGAATTATTGCTGGGTCACAGAACTGGCTGATGCCGGATATCGCTGCGTGAATGTCGGCAAAATGCACACGATGCCAATCGAAGGATCCTTTGGGTTTCACGAACGGCATGTGGTCGAAAACAAAGACCGTGACCATCCGAATTTGCCGTTCTATTTGGACAATTGGGACAAGGCCATTCACGCACGTGGTGCACATAAACCATCCCGCGTCAGCTATTCCAAACGCCCCGATTATAACGAGGCCTTGGGGGCATTCGTCTGGGATCAAGACGAGGATTTGCATCCCGATGTGTTTGTTGCAGATACCGCGTGCTGGTGGTTGGAACGATATCCGGGCCAAGAACCGTTCTTCCTTCAGGTTGGGTTTCCGGGACCACATCCCCCCTATGATCCGACACAAGAGTACCTCGACCTGTATCTGGACAAAGACCTACCCAAAGCGATTTTGGATTATGATTTGTCGACGCAGCCTGCCCCATTGCAAGCGCTGCGGAAAAACCATCTGGACAGCGGCCATGACGCGGTTGACCACCTTGAACACCCAACCGAGGATCAATTGCACCGCCAGCGGGCGCATTATTACGCCAACGTGACGATGATCGACGCTCAAGTTGGCAAGATCGTCCAAGCCCTAGAGGCTCGCGGCGTTCTTGAAAACACTTTGATCATTTTCACCTCTGATCACGGCGACTGCCTGAACGATCATGGCCATTCCCAAAAGTGGAACATGTACGAACAATCTGTGCATGTTCCAGCTGTGGTGTGCTGGCCCGGCGTGGTTGAGGCAGGAAAACAGCTGCCGCAGCTTGTGTCCCTGTTTGATTTCGGGCCCACAATCCTTGAAGCTGCCGGTGTGAGCATCCCTGAGTGGATGGAAGCACGTACCCTCAGCGATGTTCTTTTCGACACTTCAGATGAACCGCGCGAACGTGTATTCGCGGAACATTCAGACGATGCCATTTTGACCGAAACCAAGTTCATGACCATGGTGCGCAAGGGGAATTGGAAACTGGTTCATTTTGTCGACAACGAACTTGGTCAACTGTTCGATCTGTCCGCTGATCCGGATGAACGTGTGAACCTTTGGGATCATGCCGACCATAGTGATACCCAACGTGAATTGATCAATGACATCCTAAACTGGCGCATCGAAAGCTCGAGAAAGACACAAGGGTTTCAACAGATGTTGTCGCAAGGCAAGCGATCAAATTTGTAAGAAAAGCTGAAATTCGAACGTTGCAGCCCAATCCCTAGAAACCAAAAAAGGGTTAGCTATTTCTAGCTAAACCCTTGTTTTATCTGGCTCCGGCGGTAGGGATCGGAGGTGTTTTCGTCGTTTCCCATAACCTATTGAAACCGTGTGTATATATTATCTTTTCGATCAGCCGGAGTGAATTTTGTGTAACTACGTGTGTGACCAACTGTGTAACTCAGTGGTGGAGCTGTGTCGAGATCGTTGATCGTGTTGGGGTCGTCCTCGTAACCACACAGCACCAGTGCGCGGTCTGACGGGGAGCACCGCAGCATGTTGACTGGGTGGCCAAGGTCAGCAATGGGCCGTCCTTCCCGTCGACGGTGGCACGGCTTTGTTGCACAAATCACTTCGGGGATTCACTGTATGAATCCAGCATGATAGCTGGGGTGCATGAGCAGTTGGCACCCTACAAAGTACAAAACCACGAACTGGTCGGCTTACAATGATGCACTGAAGCAGCGCGGATCGTTGACGGTTTGGCTTGATCCCGAGATGACTTGGCGGCCACCCCCGACTGGCAAGCGTGGTCGACAACCGCAGTTCAGCGATGCCGCGATCCAGACCTGTCTAACCATGAAAGTCTTGTTCGGCATGCCCTTGAGGCAGACGACTGGATTCGTCGAAAGTTTGCTGCGGCTTGTCGGTTTGTGCTGGGCAGTGCCAGACTTCAGCACCCTGTGCCGCCGTCAGAGAATGCTGAATGTGAACCTGTCGCATCGTGGCGGCACTGGCGCACTGAACCTGATCATAGATAGCACTGGCATCAAGTCAGAGGGCGAAGGCGAGTGGAATGCCCGCAAGCATGGCGGTCCCAAACGCCGGATATGGCGCAAGATACACATAGGGATCGACGAAGAAATGCTTGAGGTGCGAGCTGTCGAGGTCACAACCAGCAATGTCGGTGATGCACCCATGCTGCCCGAGTTACTGAGCCAGATCCCTGACGATCAGGACGTCGGCTCGGTCACTGCCGATGGAGCCTACGACACGCGCAAGTGCCATGATGCGATTGCCACCCGCAATGCCCACGCAGTCATTCCGCCACGCAAGAATGCTAAGCCTTGGACGCCCACGAGCGCCGGAGCCATTGCTCGTAACGAAGCAGTCCAAGCATCGCGATATCTAGGCCGTGCCTTATGGCGACGGTGGAGCGGATACCACCGTCGAAGCCGTGTC
>JBDVKF010000026.1:0-86876 GCA_039960995.1 Paracoccaceae bacterium
CCTCACGAACTGGATATTCACGCACCGTGATCTGATGCACAGCATCACGCTTGAAATCTTCACTGAAATTTGGCTTCCCCATAACCGCCTCCTCGCCTCAAAATTAGGGAAGAAAACGCCTACAGTACTAGGGGCTATTCACTGCGATTTGATCACAGCCGCGCACGATGTTCGTAAACCTCAACAGAATGGAACGGAATAAGGTGCACCGCACTGACCGGCAGGGCATGCTTGCATGCCCGAGAGGGGAAGTCTGAGAGCCCAGATAGTCATCATAGATCCGATCACTAAGGAGTCAGCGGCGCGTGCGTACTCCCAACAGGACCACGGCAAACTATACAAGCCGATACAAAGGCTGGATACATATCAGCGACTTACAGAAGACGTGCAATTGAACTTTTGCGAACAGCAGCCGATGCATACATCTGGGCTCAAATGCGAGGGCAGATTGACTGACCAAGCTGATCGAACGTCACGCATGGCTGGATACTGATGTAAGACGACAGATGCTGATGCCGGGGATCGGCCCGATCACTGCGACTGCGAAAGTCGCCACTATCGGTGATGCTCACTAATTTAGGACGGGCCATGACTTGGCCATTTCCCGAAAGCTGACTTTGTTCAGTCCTGCATAATTTCTAGGTCCGAGATGGCCGGCCTCCGAAGAAAATGATGAAGTGAATGAGAATCACCACTTTAATGTACTCGCGGACGGTTCGAGTACGCGAAAAAAGGGAAAGAACAAGGAGAAAAGGAAGAGGCTAGGACTCTTAACTTGGCAAGTACTCCTGGCTCCACGACTCGCTCAGGTTTCCTGATTTGATCATTGCTTCAATGGCGGTGTCGACGTAGCCTAATTCACTCAGGATTGTGCGGGTTGAAGCGCCGAATTTCTCAGCAGACGGCACTGCCATGACTTTGCCTCGCACAGAGCGCACAGCGTAGGGATCCAGCTGGATGACTTGATACCCACTTGGATGATCTGGGTAATTGGAAAACGAATAGCTTCCGTTGCTCGTTCCTGCTTGGCCATCAGAATCTCTCAGGTTCATCGCCCGCAGCGAATCAAGATTTTCACAGATCGCAGCGCCGATATCAGCCGCCTGCAGGCGCGCGATCCATTCTTCGGCAGGTTGACTGTGAAACGCGTTGGCCAAGAAAGCTGCGCGGTCCTCCTCTTCGAGATCAGGAAGATCCTCCAGCCCTTCTACGTTGCGGAACAGAGGTAGATCATGTTCATAAGCGCTCAGCAGGATATGCTGCGACGCTGTGCTGTAAAACCGAGTAAGCGCGTCATAGCCGCTGGCCTCTGGCCCTGATGGTTCGTTAAACAACCCGCGCCCTTTGTAGTCGTAGGCGAAAGGAATCTGCAGTAAACCGCTGTTTGACGACAGCGACGTGCGTCCGCGACCGATACGCCCATGACGGTGCTTCTGATAAAGGGCCGCCGCAACACCCAAAGCGCCACCAAATCCGCACATGACATCAATCGTTCCAACATGCGCATGCTCCTCGGGACGGTCCATGCCGCCGCCAAAGCGCAACATAATGCCCGTTGTTGCCTGCACGAGGTCGTCATAGCCGATGTAATCCGTCCGCGTGCCACGCCGCACACCACTGAAGCAATCCAACTTGCAGAACAGCGCGTCAGGATTGAGTTTCCGCAGGTTGTCCTTATCCAAACCCATCTTTGTGATCTGGTTGTCGGGCGCATTCCAGACAATCACATCGACGGATTTCACCAGATCCTCAAACACCTGTCGCCCGTGTCGGGATGTGATGTCTGCTAGGATTGACCGTTTACCACGCATCTGCGACATGCCGTAAATGACCGTGTTCCAACTGTCATACATCGGATCTGCCGGCTCAAGTTTGATCACCTCAGCCCCGAACCGCGCCAGATAGCTGGCCGAATGTGGACCCGCAATCACGTTGCACAAGTCCAGAACCTTCACACCTGTCAACCACGCCTCTTTGTCCACTGCTTCAGTTTCGTCTGGCAGCTCGGTCCTGTGCTTTTTCAGTATTTTCATCGCTTCGTCAAAATCGACCCAGCGGCGCGGCGTTGGCGTAAGGGCCTCCTCACCGCTTTCTTCCATCCACACGACTGGTCCGGGCTGAGTCATGTCACCGTACACTGGATCGTGGACGTCAATCATCAGACCAGTGGTTTCCGCGTATTCGTCATGCACCCATTCTTGCAGCCAGCGCTGCGGCGCACCCGGAACATGTCCGCGCCCAAACATCTTTTTCCATTCATGCGAGGTGCGGGTCATAAAGACCTCTTTCATCCGCGCCGATATCTTGTCGGCCCAGTCTTTGGGCATCGGGTAAACGCCAAGCGACGTCTTGCTCTCCCATTCGGACCATGGCTTGTAGGTGTCTGCCTCTGATGTGAGCCCCTCTTCGACCAACTCGTCGTAGATCCCCAGAACCTCAAGACAGCGGCGCGCATGGTTTTTGTGGCTTGGGCAGACAACATAGAACCCACGCCCATCTTTGCACATGTAGCTACGAAAGAATGGGTCCAACAATTCCTGAAGGTCTTCATAGCTGATGTTCATCGGCAAGCCTTCGACACGACGACGTTCGATTTCAATCTCGCGTTGGGTCAAATACCGCTCAGGCATACCGTCAACATAAATGGAATTGTAGCACAGCCCCTCCATCACGGCAGCGGCCAACGGGACTTCGATTTCGTCACCCAGTCCGGTGAGCTGGCGCGATTGTAACGCAAGAACCGTAGCAGATGCCGCGATCTGTGAGGCATAGGCCGAGGCCAACGGCAAGGGTGAAAACGACGGGTTCAACCCCATGAGAACACGGTTCAGCCCCATGTCGGTGAACACCCCCGAACTGGCCGAAACGATACTTTCATAGGCACGTAGCTCGCGGCGTTCCGCATCATTGGAGGCAAAGCCCGGTACGGAAATCGTAATTAATTCAGGTCGCTCTTCGCGCATCGCGGCGAAATCAATTCCCAGCTTTTTTAATTTTCCGGGGCGGAAATTTTCGACGATGATATCGGCCTCGCGGCACAATTTCTGAGCCTTTTCCAACCCGTCGGCAGACTTTAGATCAAGGTTCACAATCACCTTGTTTCGGTTCAGCGTTGCGTTGGCTGGACTGTCCCACATCGGGCCTTCAGGTGGGTCAATATGCACGACAGTTGCGCCCAGATCACCAAGCAACATCGCAACAGCTGGCCCAGCGATATACTGACCAAAGTCGACAATTTTCACGCCGGTAAGTGGCAAGTTGGAAAATGAATGACGCATGTGGCTTCCTGTAAGACGGCAAGAGTTGTGTGATATTCAGTGCTATTGGTCAGCCAATATCCAAGCAGCAGCTTTTTCAGCAATCATGATGGTGGGCGAATTGGTGTTTCCGCTCGTGATTTCGGGCATCACCGATGCATCCACAACGCGCAGCCCCGCGACGCCCTTCACGCGAAGATGTGGGTCCAGAACTGCGGTTTTGTCATCCATACGGCCCATTTTGACGGTCCCGACGGGGTGGAAAATGGTGCTCGCGATGTCGCCTGCAAGCCGGGTCAAATCATCATCGCTTTGGTACTGAACACCGGGTTTGAATTCTTCTGGCTCGTAAGGCTGCATCGCAGATTGCGACATGATTTCGCGTACCTGACGCAGGCTATCGGCTGCGACTTTGCGATCGTCTGCTGTGTCCAGATAATTTGGCGTGATCTTGGGCGCGTCACGGAAGTCATTGGACGCAATCTTCACATGGCCGCGGCTGGTTGGGTTCAGGTTACAAACGCTGACCGTCATCGCCGGAAAGTCATGCAAGTCTTCACCGAACGCCTCAAGGCTCAATGGCTGTACGTGATATTCAAGGTTGGCATGGGTACGGCTAGGGTCTGACCGCGTAAAGGCACCCAATTGGCTGGGCGACATGCTCATTGGGCCAGAGCGTTTGAACAGATATTCGAGGCCAATCTTGGCCTTACCGACCATAGAATTGGCCAGCGTGTTCATGGTGCGTGTCCCCTTCACCTTGAACACCGCGCGAATTTGCAAATGGTCTTGCAGGTTTTCACCAACAAACGGTTGATCCGACACAACCTCAATACCGTGCTCTTTCAGCAAAGCGGCAAGGCCAATGCCAGATAACTGTAAGATCTGCGGGGAATTTATAGCACCAGCAGAAAGGACAACTTCTTTGCTGGCAGTCACATCCAAAGGCTTGCCCTCTCGGTGCACCCTTGCCCCGATGCAACGGGGCGCACCATCTGCCCCCGTTTCGAACAACAGCTTTTCAACCTGCGCCTCTGTCCAGATCGTAAGGTTATCACGCAGTTTTGCAGGACGAAGGAATGCTTTGGAGGTGTTCCAGCGCCAACCGGATCGTTGGTTTACATCGAAATACCCAACGCCCGCATTGTCGCCACTGTTGAAATCATCGGTCTTTTGGATGCCCGTTTCCACCGCGGCCTCGGAAAAACTGTCCAAAACGTCCCAGCGCAACCGTTGTTTTTCAATCCGCCATTCGCCACCGTGCCCGTGCATATCTGAAAACCGGCTGTTGCTGCCGGTGACGGGATCCGCGCCATCATCAAGCTTGTAATGGTCTTCGTGTCCTTTGAAATCAGCAAGGGAATTGTCCCAATTCCACGCATCTTCGCCCGTTAACTTTGCCCAATTGTCATAGTCACGCGCTTGCCCGCGCATGTAGATCATGCCGTTGATAGATGAACATCCACCAAGCGCCTTGCCCCGCGGATAAAGCAAGCTTCGCCCGTTCAGGCCCTTGTCTGCTTCGGTCTTGTACATCCAGTCAGTCCGCGGATTACCAATGCAATACAGGTACCCGACAGGGATATGAATCCAAGGATAGGTGTCCGACTTGCCCGCCTCCAGAAGCAGGACCGTGTTGGTTGGATCAGCACTCAAGCGATTGGCCATCAAGCACCCAGCGGAACCGCCGCCGATAACGATGTAGTCAAATTTGTTCAAAGCATCGGACATTTCACAACCTAACCCATCTCTCGTTCTGTGCTTGGCAACCTTGGAAGGGATGTGTGACCGACCCATCGCGTTGTTGTTTGCAGGCAAAAACGGGATCACCGACATACGCTCCCTTCCGAAGCGTACATTGCGCTGACCTTTGGGCGACAACATTGAAAAAACCTAATGACAAATGCCAAAGGGCAATATTAGGTATTTTTATATGGATCGTTTTTCGAATATTAACAGCATCTTGGCTTTTGTGACGGTAGCCCGCGAAGGCAGTGTATCACGCGCTGCGGATGTGCTGAACCTGACCCAGCCTGCCGTCAGTCAACAGTTAAAGCGGCTGAGCGAGGAGACAGGAATCGTCCTGTTTCACCGAACCCCCAAGGGGCTACAGATTAGCCATGACGGCGCTGCGTTGCTGTCAAAGGCCGAACATATTCTTGAGGCGATGAGTGAGTTTCGACGCAGTGCCCGTCAAAGGTCAGGACGGATCAGTGGCAAGCTCAGGATCGGGACAATCGTAGATCCCGAATTTATCCGACTTGGACGGATATTGGCGCGCCTGCGGGCAGAACATCCTGACATTGAGACCGAACTGACCCACGGCGTCAGTGGCGATATCCCGACATGGCTGAAACGAGGCCAGATTGATGCAGGGTTCTACTTGTGCGGGCCAGACGACTTGGTGCCAATGGGGGTGGACAGCGAAGACCCGCTACATGTGATGAAGCTTGCTGATTTCAGCTATCGCGTGATCGGTCCGGTCGGTTGGCAGCAAAAAATAGAAAACGCAGATTGGCCTGAACTGGTAAAATTGCCGTGGATCGGCACGCCGGACAGATCCGTACATTATCGCCTGCTGTCCAAAATCTACACAAACCCGTCTGATCGTCCGGCGGTCGTTGCGCTTGTCGATCAAGAGGCTTCAATGCTTGAGATGGTGCGATCCGGCATTGGCCTGAGCCTTTGCCGCGACTCCATAGCACTTCACCAAAAACAATCCTTCGGCCTCGCCGTTTGCAATGCAGTGTCCGTGCCTGCTTGCCTTTGTTTTGTGGCGCTCGGGCGTCGAAAAGAAAGCCCAGTGCTTTCTGAGGTTTTCAGACTCTTACAAGAGTCTTGGTAAAGGTTGGACTGCAGCGCAAATTATGGCATTCGTCGCGTGACTTTATTTGTCTGGCCAGCCCGATACCGTGTAACATCAGCTTTACGTTCGGTCAACGCGCACCCTCGCACCTGCAACGAAACCGGAGAGTGACATCCTCTCAAGCGGAGGGCTTAACAAATACTGCCAAGCCGATTTCCTATGGCCAGCCTACCAAACCGCACCCAAACTTTTCATGAACAAAAGGTAAAACCCCTCATTCTTCGGCGCTTCAATACAATTCTATGACTGGCAAATGCCGAACCTAAACGGAGAGGTTTGAAAACCCCTTGGATGTCTGGTTTTTCATGATGGATCGAAAGGCATATGAATGTTTGAACACCTGTTTGGAAAATAGAGCTTCAAGTACAAATGCAATGAATGTGGACACTATCATGAAGGATCGCCGTCCTTTTCTTTCAATATCCACCGTATTTCTTTAATGTTCCAGAGGATGAACGAGACTCCCGCGTTCAAGTTAGCGACGATCTTTGCAAGATAATTCCGAACGGGCAGGACCCTGAGGGAAGTCCAATATTCTGCATCAGAGTGATTTTGGAGATTCCGATCAAAGGGGCAACTGATCCTTTCACATGGGGTGTCTGGGTCACTCAATCTGAAGAGAATTTCGAAAGATACAAAAGAACCTTCGAGACTGATCAATCAAATGAGGGGAGTTTCGGGTGGTTGCCCGTAAACATACCGTTTTACAACGACACCCCAATGAATGGGCCACTGACGCATCTGGAATGCAATGTCGTTTGGGGTGCGAAGGGATTGAGACCCACAATAGATTTGTGGGAAAACACTCATCAACTTGCGGTCGATCAGCTCAAAGGCATCAGCTGGAAGCGGGCGGTTACAATCGCCAATCATCCAAATAGTGAGTTTCTAAGGGCAGAATGATGCGCACTTAGAACCGGTTCTTTGATCCAAACACGCTCTAATCCTCTTGATCGCGAGTGAAATACGCAATCACGGTCGCACCAAGAAACGTCAGGTTACCACAGAAGAAATAGGCGCACAGAGACGCCCAACCGCCGTGCCCCAGCAAGAGACAACACGAGGACGCGATCAAACCAATCGTGACGGACAGCATCACCAGTCCGACAATGTTCGAGTTTCCATTCATAAACTCGGTTTGGTTAAGACGTCTTAAGTCTTTATTAAAATAACCGGCGCGACATTGGTAAAAGCTTGGTGCCGTTACGTCAGATTGGGTGCACGGTTTTGGATTTTCGACCCGCCCGCGTCCCCTTTCCGGTCGTTTGCATGTCTTTCCGGGCAAATTGGCAAAGGACCACCGGGAACGGCTTGCTGCGAACGGGGCTACAGATCTCGGGTTGCGAGTACGTAATCCAACCCCTTCTTTTGAAAGACCTTCGTGCCAAGCTGAAACCCATTGCGAGCATAAAACGCGGATGCAGACACACGCGCATCGCACCAGATCTTTGTGCAGCCTTGGCTTTGAAGGTGCTGCATCGCGACCGACAACAGCTGGCCTGCGGCACCTTTGCCTTGGAATTCGGGTTCGACCGCCAGTTTGCGCAGCCGATAGGATTGAGCGTCTTGGAAAAAACTGCCCACCCCCACCAAGGTGCCTTCGTGAAACGCGCCAAAATGCAAAGCGGTTAGATCACTGGGCAGGATCATGTCTGATCTGGGCAAATCGGGCCACATCACACGGTGTCGGATATCAACCGTATCTTGTGCGTTGATGCGTTTGATTTCAAATAGGGGGATAGCAATACCACTTACTTGTTGGGCTTGCCTTGTCGCTAAATCGTGGCTGTGGGCGCGTCAAGCCAGAGGGCGTTCACCTTTGCAAACCAAAAGCATCTCGTTGTGGGCACGATCAAGTTTGTCGTTTGGAAACGGCGCAAATCGCTATGCGCCGCCTCCAGTTAACGTTCAAGCAAACAAAGGCTCAAACCTTTTTGGGCGAACGGCGGCGCCGAAATGCGGCCGAGCCTAAAATCGCCGTACCTAGCAGTATGGCACCACCTGGCAAGGGAACGGGTGGAACGGTTCCGATAGAATCCGCCCGGAAAGACGTGGTATTTCCAAATGTCGTGCCGTTAAACGAGAAAAACAAAGAGGTCGTTGGGTCAGTCAAGGCTGCAGCGACATCGCCAAAGGTTGTGGGCGTGACACCATCAGCGGGCGTTACCAAACGAAACCCTCCGGCATAGGTGGCCGCTGCCAATGGGGCTAGTGGGAAGTCGACGTCAATTGCAGCAAAAGAACCGTTCGCAAAACTAATAAGCGTATCGGTTGCAAAAGTAATTGCCCCAACGCCCGGGTCTAGCGATGCCGAAAGACTGCCAACGGTCACGCTGGCTGAAACACTGCCAGCATTCGGCGGAGCTTCAGCAGCAGAGAAAGGCGTTGTATTAGACGCATCAATGCCGGGAAGGGAAATCGTAACCGTCCCCAACGTTCCTAACGCAGGCAATTCCGCCAGCGGTGGATTAGGGCCGGCCGGCAACACAAGAATGCTTTCTGTCACCTCAACATTGAAAGTTACTGAAACGGCTGACGCTGGAAATGTCGCTCCGATTGACAAAAGGATGGCAGCTGAAAATCGCAAATTAAAGTGCATAAAAAGTCTCCTAAAATATAGCAGGAACACACAACCTTAAGTGGATAAGGGTGTTTTTGTCAATAAAACCGCTTTATTTGTCTTGGGAGATGCAGAGAAAGGCAAAAGGGAGCCACGGTGTTAAGTCAGCTGCGGCACACGTAATCCACGGCTTAACGAAACACCGATGAGCAATGACTTTTCAAAGCCAAAACGCTATCTGCCTCACACAAAACTTTAACGCGCGCACGTCAGGACCATTCATGGAACTCATCGCTCTTTTGGAACTGTTACGTTCAAACTATTTGCTAGAGTTTGAGTCCGTTTACCGCAATCAGCTTGAAGTGAACGAAGAGGTACATCCCGAAATTGCGTTTAAGATTTCCGGCGGCGTGTACAAGCGCCTGTTTGTCGTCGATTTCTTCGGGAAAAATGGCGCGAATACCAACCTCATCGAAGTTGGAACGACGAATGCGGCTTATGGCGGGGGGCAATCCTTTGAATACAGCAGCTTGTCCATAGAGTTCGGCCATGTGTCATGGGATGATATGCTATTCCAACTTGATCCGATGCCGCAAGACATCGTCGGCTTTGAACCGTGGTTTGACAGATGGATCGATTTGGAAGGCGAATACAAAAAAGAGGGCGCGTTTCTGTCGCATGTCATCCACTCTGCATCGATACGTAATAACAGCGTTGGAATAGATTTCGGAACAGCCCCGCGCGACGCTTTTGTGCAGCTGTTGGACCTGTTCAAAGCAAACGGCGTCGAGACCATTCGGATATCAAGCGACCGTAAATACAGGCGTTTGAATTAACAAAGCTGGCCAATGGCCCCTAGTTGTGCCTGACAGATGTTACATAACGGCATGGCACACATTTCCAGAAAACGTCCCGAACAAAACGACATTCAACCTCGGTCGCACCGTGCAAGATACAGGTTCTTATCCGCCGTAAATGCATGGACAGGCAACGATGCGCCACAAAATGGTCACACACCTTTGGTTGAAATAACACCCTTAACCGAACCTCTTCAAAACACAGAACCCTAGGGATCACGTCAAATGAGTAGGCTTTTTAAATCGCTATTGTTGGTGGTCTTCTTTCTGAACAGTCATATCGCCTTGGCCACCCCCCAAGCTGACGTTGCTCTTATTGTGGAACGAATTTTTGGCCAGGAGTGGTCGGACAAAGTAAAGCGCGACCTCAGTTCGAGTTTTGTCCATGTTTATTCTCAACCCCTCTTGGAGCTCGGCGGGATCAGCATTGCAGATTCAGAAAAATTCGCAGCCCTGATACCTGATGAAGATATTGCGCCATACATCCATAAATTAAAGGCAAAACAGATAGACGCTTTAGTTTCGATCTATTCCCCAGAGGAGCTTGCCCAGATCGCTCAGATCTTGCGTTTGGATGAAAATACCACTTTTGCAGATGTCGTTTCGGAAGACTTTAAACAATTGCATGATGTTACTGGGCGGTCTTCAAAACATACAGCGTTTGGTTTCAGTGTTTTTGCGATCATCCCCTTACTTGAAGAGATTAGGCAAATCGAACGAGAGCTCAATAATCCTGTAACGATTGCGGCCCTCAAGACCGATGGGGTTCTTAAATTTTCGAGCTTTACACACCAGCAAGCATTGCTCCGGCAGCTTTCCCCGTCTGAAAACACGGGCAACGCGCGTTTTATCAAGGCACCCGGCGCAGATTGAACATCTTTGAGAGATGCAATTGGTCCTTAAGCAGTCAGAGACGACGCGATGGACAGGTCAAAGCTTTGTTAATCGCGCTTAACGCGGAATGTTGATCCTGTTTTGCACAGGCATCAAAACTCACCCGAGCAATAGATTGCTAGGGTAAGTCTCATCTCATTGATTTCTGCATTAAGCCGCTTTGCGACGGCGGCGCATGAGTGACATCAGACCCAAGCCACCTGCCAACAGCGGCAAACTGGCCGGGACTGGCACAGGCGTAGGCGCAACAGATAATTCTAGTTCACCGATCCCACCACTGGCCGAAAGTGTCACGATCAGGCTGTCGCCGAGTGAATTGCCAAAGTCAAGAAATGTGAACAGATTGTTGTTGGGGTTGTTACCGGTGTCAGACGCGTTGGTTGCACCCAAGACAAAGGATTGAACGACGTTGCCGCCCAGAAACAACTCAGCAGTCGTGCCAATTTTTGCGTCAACCAGATACAGAGATTCCAAAAGTATATCGTCGTTGAAATCGATCGTCAGTGTGCCACCTGCTCCGGTGTCATCTGGGCCGCCTCTCAGGTTTTCTTGAACGATCACCACATTGCCGAAATCGCGCACATCCGAGGCATCTTCAGCATTTCTAAAGTTGGCCGTCAAATCGGGATCGTTTGCGGTGCTTGTTGTGCCACGGGCTGTATCAAAGATGACCGCTTGATTTACACCACCCAGCGAGCTGACATTTGCGAAAATGCCGTTGCCCAGATCCGTGTTCGCTCCAAGTTGGTCGCCTTCCACAAAGTCAGAGAAATCAACAGTCGCAGCTTGGCCCATACTGGCCGCCCCGATGATAAACGCTCCTATTGCAGCAGCTCCAAGACGTTTCATTTGTTAATACTCCAAACTCTTTAAATGGGTTCGCCTATCTCTTTTCAAATTGATCAGGCGTATTATTCCAAAACAGACCATGCAAATCATTCTGCACCGCCACGAAACATCAGATGGCTTTCAAAATTGACGAACTTAAGGCGGTTCTATGTTCAAATGCAGAATTTTAGGGGTCAATTGCCGTCATTTGGCGTTCAACTTGCACACCATGTGCAGCTCAGTTTCCGTGTCAGACCGGTCGGGATCAACTGAATGCGTCCAGCTTCAACTGCAAATAACCGCCAAACCATAGAGCGTGATCGCGGTGGTCGGCCAGATGATCGCCTGTGTCTGGATGCACAAAAATAATCAGCTCACCCCGATTAAGCGCGAGCCAGGGCGCGAGCTTGGCAAAGACGTCTGGGCCGAACGCCAATTGGCATGACCACATCGGATGAGGACCGACCTCGCGTTCGTGCACGCGCCCTTTTTCAACATCAAAGGCCGCCTCCGCGTCATCAGCTAACTTTCGCGCTTGATCGACAGTGTCCGCGTCGAAATAGATATGAGCGTGCCACCCTTTGATCGCGGTCGGATTGGTCATAGTTTGTTCCCTTGGCACCTGAAGGCACAGGTTCGGACTGTGCCTCTGTCTGGCGCATTCCATAAAACCTAATCAGGTTCACCATCAACACCATTCCTGAAAAAGTGGGGTTAAACCGTGCCTTCCAAAGGCGTGCGGTCGCCCAAGAGATAGCGCAGCAAGTCCACGTAATCGAAGGCCAATGAGATCAGGATTGCGCCCATCACAACAGACAGGATCACCTTTGGGATCTTGGGCAGGTCCGGTTTGCGCCAGACAGTGAACAGAAAGAAAATAAGCGGGGTCCAAAAGACAATATGCGGCAGGCCCAGCAATTTGACATAGCCAACTTGGTTATACAGCATGCCCGTCAAAAAGGCTGATGCGACACTTGCAATCGGGGTCACGATACCAGCCAGCCGCGTCTGTTTCCAAATCACCAAAGTGACTGGCAAGACAAACGCACAGAGCAGCAAAACCCTAAGCCACATGCCAATCCAAGCCGGTTGTAGCGCAATTGCTTCTTGCATCGTCATTTTGGAGCTCCATCCATGTTTCGCGCGTATGTTGTCGGCGGGCAGAGGCATGTCAATGCAACAGAACGAGCGCCGCGTCCTTGCGAAATTATGCGTGCAGAGAGGGATTTTGTGTTGCGCCCTATATATCAGGGGCTTTCATACCTTATGGTTGAACAAACAAACCTTATGGGGGCCGCAGACATCACAGAAAAATGACCAATGGTCGACCGATGTGCCCTCAATCCCCTTTGGATGAAGGTCATCGCTCTATCTACAGACAAAGGGTGAATTCGCTGCTGTTGCGTCAATCTGTGTTTAAAATGTCGACCGGGTGTCAAAGAGCTTAAAGTCAGACCGTCATAAATCAGAAGACTAAAAATCGGAGATATGATGCAAAGAACTATTTTGGTTGGCATTGGTGGACTCTCGATTGGGACAGCAGCCTACATTTGAGCCGCCACGCAGCATTGGTATGATTGTGTACCTGGCGTTGTGCTGACTGACTCACTCAAATGTCATTTTGCGAAGGATGTCGCTCTTGCCTATCTGGCAAGCGGTACGGCATTGGTTTGGGCTGGCCTTAAACATGACAAATCAGCTGGCGTTTGCGGGGCGTCGTGGCTCGTCCTTCATGTAATGGATCATATCTGGAATCTGGATTTGGGTCCAGAGTGGCATCCCTCTGGACGCTATCACCTTTACTAACCCGACCGGCATTAGGTACCAACCTTTGTCGCATTCTTCGCAGCGATCAATATTCAGATTGAGAAGTACCAATCATGATCAGCTATTTTTTGAAGATGGGTATTCGCCAGTTCGCAAAACGCTACAACTATGACACGGGTTACATGTTTCATGTCGTTGATACTGCCACAGAGGCCGGAATTCGATTGTCGCTGGTTCCCATTTATAGCCAGTTTCAGGGGGCCAAAGAGGCGCTAAACCTCTGGGCAGATGCCATGCTTGGATCGACACGAGAAGGGGATTGTGGGCCATGTGTGTGCAACCAATCATTTATTTGGCACTTGCAGTGGCGGTTCCAACGGAGCAACTCGCACTTTGTCTTCAGAGCAATGCAGCCGCAGCTGGCGATGATGGGCTTGGGTTTCGGTTCTCTCAGACCGCTATTGAGGACGCCCTTGAGCTGGAAGAACTTCGCAGTAAAATTGAAAAACAGTTTGGCCCATCCGTTGTCATAGCGGCCTCCTTTGCTGCATCCAGTGGGCGGATATATCCGGTGTTGAAGCGAGGTTTGGGCTTCGGCCAAACCTGTAGCAGTGTTCACATAAGGAATGAGACATTACAAGTCCCGCAGCACCATCTATGCCGGTGATCTTAAATCCCTTGGAGATAAAATGTTCGGCAATCGGTTGACCCGAACCGCAACCAAGGTCCAGAACCTGACGACCGCCCTTTGCTGTGACAGAAAGAAACCTATCTAACCAAGGCTGCTCAAAGAGCGTCTGGCTCCGCAAACCAATCCAAGCCGAAGAGTTTTCTTGGTTAAGTTCAAAGATCGCGGCGGCGGCATCTTTCGACATTTCGATTTCCCTTCCAAGCCGATCATTAGATTAACACCCCTGCATGAGAGAGCATAGCTGACATATGTGCAGACCGCAGCATTGGTTAAGGCGGGTTCTTTGAAAACACTAGCTGCGCTTGTACGGAGCTCAGCTGTGTTGTTTTTATGAGTTCCCGCCAGTCGATGATCTAAAGCTCAACGTCATCCGACGCCCCACATTATTCGAACCAGCGCCGCCCGAAAAACGCAGATCTTACCACCTGACCGGATGGCCGCCATGGGGGGCGGGGCACGGGTTCGTGACATTCATATAACTAGACAGAACGAAAATGTTGCCCTAGCGTTTTGGTGTACGGGGCATAATCTTGGTGTGATCAAGCGTGTTGAAACCCCGCATAAAAGCTGCGTGCAAAAAAGCGCAGCGCTCGTTTGGGAGGACGAAAATGAATAGAGTTTTTGGAACGTTGGTTTTTGCCGCAACGGTTATGGCTGGTGGTACGGCGTTTGCATTTGAATGCAAACGAGGGGAAGCAAGCTTTGACAAACCGGGCGGGTTTCCAGAGCGCGCGCTGACGATGGTTGTGCCTTATGGGCCCGCAGGTGGCTCCGGCCAGGTGGCTGCCGCGATGGCAGAGGCGGTGACCGAATTGACCGGCATTCCGATAAACCGCGACCACAAGCCCGGCGGGTCCGGCACCGTTGGTATGACGGCCTATATGGCGGCCCCTGCGGATGGCTATAATGTGCTTGAGCATATCGATGACGCATCCTCCGCGCATGCTTTGGACAGCTCGGTTCCAAACCCGGCCGAAAATCTGATCCCACTGGTGACAAGCCAGGTGACGTTCAGCCAAATCTATATCCGCACCAACGAAACACGCTTCAACGATTGGGCGACCTTCGTGGAATGGGTCAAGGCGCAAGACGGCAAAGCGACCATCGCCAACGTGTCTAAAGAAGGCTCGATGGAGCGGGTGACGATGAAGTTCATCACCGACGCGACAGGCATGACCATCCAGCAAATCTCGTTTGACAAAGGCGCGCCGCGCTATGGCGCATTGCTTGGCGGCCAAGTCGACGCGTTGTTCGAACAGCCGGGCGACGTGCGCAACTTCTTGGATGCAGGTCAATTCAAGCCGATCCTGACGATCTTTGATGAACGCCCCGATGTGTTTGCAGACACGCCGACGCACCGCGAAATGGGCATGGACTTTGATCCATTGCTGCGGTTCCGCGGGTTCTATGTACATGCGGATGCCCCAGCTGAGCGTGTTGAGTGGTTGAAATGGGCGTTCCAGCGCGGCTATTGTGAAGACAGCTATCAGGCGTACAATGAAAGCAAATTCATGACCGTCATTGACAGCTATCGCGACACCGATGGGTCCAAAGAGCTTATCGCGCGCTCGATTGATCAGTATCGCGACGTCTATAAGGCCATGGGTCTGGACGTAAAATAACTCACCTTGTTGGATCAAAGCGCGGGGCATGCGTGCCCTGCGCTATTTCCTGTTTCCTTATGGACTTGGAGGGATAAGTATTGGGACGTCTGACGCGCACCCATTTGATCGAGGCTGTGGTTTTTCTGCTGATCGTCGCGGTGTTCTATGGCTTTACGTTCGAGTTCAATCAACCGATTGAAATCTACCGGTTTGGGGCGACGGCATGGCCGCGCGTTGTCATCGGGCTATTGTTGGTCACCACCTTGGGCAACATCTGGTTTCAGTACAAACACGGCTCGGCCTCGCAAGGCACCATTGGCCAAAACGAAGATGATGCGCCCGACTTCAGCGAACCGGGTTCGTTCCCGCGTATGGTCGCGGTTTTGCTAGCGCCGCTTATCTTTGCGTGGATGCTGAAACCCATGGGCATCTATTCCAGCGCGCCGTTTTTTATTGCCGCCATCATCTGGCTGTTTGGCGAACGCCGCTGGAAAGCAATCCTTCTGATTACCGTACTGATTTATATTGTATTTATCGGGCTCTTTCTTGTGATCCTCAACGCGCCACTGCCACAGGGGAATGCATCCCCTTTTTATGACGTCAGCGCATGGATTTTAAAGATGAACGCCAAGTTACAGGGGCTGTGAACAGACCATGATCGACAACTTTTTGGCCGGATCTGCGGCCCTTTTCGGCGATCCGTTCACAATTGGCATCTTCGTTTTTGGGGTGATCGGCGGCATGTTATTTGGCGCCATTCCGGGCGTCAGCATGCTGACACTTGCGGCGATTTTACTGCCCTTTACCGCCGGGCTGGAACCGGCGCAGGGTGTGATGCTGTTTGCGGTGATCTATTGCACCGGCACCTATGGCGGCGCGATCACGGCGATCCTGTTTAACATCCCCGGATCAGCCGAAAACGCACCAACCGCGTTTGACGGCTATCCCATGACACAAAACGGACAATCGGGCAAAGCGGTGGGGGCGGCTGTGCTGTGTTCCGCCATCGGGGGGATTGTCTCTGCTTTGGTGATGATGGCCGCGACCGAACCGCTGGCAAATTGGGCCATCCAAAATATTGGCCCGCCAGAGATTTTCGCCTTGGTCTTTTTCGGCCTCGCTGTGGCGTCGTCGGTCGGTGCGCGCACCATTTGGAAAGGCTGGATGTCAGTTTTGATCGGCCTCTTGATCGCCACCATCGGCCAAGACCCGGTGGGCGGCATCAACCGTTACAATTTTGGCCTCACAGATTTGGCCGCCGGTATCGCCTTTGTGCCCGCCATCCTTGGCTTTTTTGCGGTCTCCGAAATCTTCGTTCAGGCCGAAAAGAAAGCCAGCGGCAAATACAAAGCGCCCAAAGTCTCCATGACATTCCCATCCTTCCTCGAACTGTGGATGCATAAAATCGCAGTGGTCCGTTCGATTTTCGTGGGCTTCTTCTGCGGTATCCTGCCCGGCATCGGCGCAACACTCGCCGCCTTCATGAGCTATGGCGAAGCCGTGCGGTGGTCCAAAACCCCCGAAGAATTTGGCAAAGGCAAATTGGAAGGCGTCATATCCGCAGAGACGGCAAACAACGCCGCCACGGGTGCCGCCATGATCCCGTTGCTGGCCCTTGGTCTGCCGGGGGGCGCTCTGACCGCAATGATGGTTGCGGTGTTCCAGATGCACGATTTGCAACCCGGACCGCTGGTGTTCATGCTCTCGCCTGATCTGATCTGGATCGTCTTTGCCGCGATGTTTTATGCCAATGTGTCGATCCTGTTGATCGGTTTGTTGGAAACCAAAACCATCCTCAACCTGCTGAAGATCCCATTCCAGTTTCTGGCCCCGCTTATCCTGATGCTGGCCACCACAGGCGCTTATATCAGCCGGGGTCTGGTGCTGGATGTGATCGTGATGTTCCTTGCGGGCATCTTTGGGTATTTGCTGCGGCGGTCTGGGTTCTCGATCCCGGGCATCGTACTGGGCCTGATCCTGGGGCAAATCGGCGAACAGAACTTTGCCCAAGGGATGCAGATGGTGCACTATGATCTAGGAACCTATTTCTCGCGCCCGATCTGTGCCATTTTGATCTTTGCAGGGGCAATGACACTGTTGTCCAGCATCTACCGCGCCTTTTCATCAACCAAGCAAAGTGCGTAAGTCACGGACAGATCACAGGAGGATTCGGGGTTGAGCGAAACCAGCATTGCCGAAATCGTCGCGCGTGCGCGCACCGCCCAATCGCGATATGAACGTGACGGATCGCAAACCCGCTATGACCGCGCCGCCCAAGCCGTCGCTTGGGCGATTATGGAACCAACACGCAATCGCGAACTTGCCGAACTGGCCGTGGCGACCACAGGGCTTGGCAATGTGCCCGACAAGATCACCAAGAACTACCGCAAGACGCTGGGCCTGATGCGCGACATCAAAGATGCCGTGACCTTTGGCGTGATCTCGGACGACCTTGAGACGGGCATCACCGAAATTGCCCGCGCCAAGGGCGTCGTGGGCGCTATCGTGCCGTCCACCAACCCCGCCGCGACGCCGGCCAACAACATCATCAACGCGCTCAAATGCGGAAATGCGATTGTGGTGGCCCCGTCTCCAAAGGGTCTGGCGTGCTCGGAAACGCTGATCGCCCATATCCATGCAGAATTCGTCAAGATCGGCGAAGACCCCGATTTGGTGCAGATGATCCCGGCTCCGGGTTCCAAAGAACGAACACAATCGCTGATGGAAGCCTGCGACATGATTGTCGCGACCGGCAGCCAAAACAACGTCCATCGCGCGCAAACCGCCGGGACGCCTGCCGTCGCAGTGGGGGCGGGCAACGTCGCCGTGATTGTGGACGAAACCGCCGATCTTGACGCCGCAGCCGAAAAAATCCGCGCCTCCAAGTGCTTTGACAACGCCACCTCCTGCAGCTCTGAAAACGCGGTGGTGGTGGTGGATGCGGTCTATGACGCCTTCGTCGCAGCCATGGCACGGGCCAATGGCGCGCTGGTCCAAGACGAAACCGCCTTGGTCGCAAAGCTCTGGCCTGACGGACACCTCAATCGATCCGTCATTGCCCAAGACGCCGACAAGATGATCGCAGCACTGGGACTCGACGTGCCCACAGGCACCGAATTCATCGCGGTGCCCACATCCGGCATCGGTGACGCGCATCCTTTGTCCAGCGAAAAACTAAGCCGGGTATTGGCGCTTTATCGGGCCACCAATTTTGACCAAGCCGTCGACATCACTCGCGCCATTCAGCTCCATCAAGGGGCAGGACATTCAGTTGGTCTGCATTCAACCATCGACGACCGCGCCCATACGCTGGCTACCGGTATTCCAACAAGCCGCGTGATCGTCAATCAGGCCCATACTTTTGCCACAGGCGGCTCATTCAACAACGGCATGCCGTTTTCCCTGTCGATGGGCTGTGGCACATGGGGCGGCAACTCGGTCAATGACAACGTCAATTACCGCCACTTCCTGCAATCCACCAAAATCGTCCGCGAAATCCCGGCCCGCGAACCAGCCCTCGATGATATTTTCGCGGATTACTGGAGCGTCGCTGGCCAATGAAATTCGACCCCACCGTTCCTCCAACCGGGACCGTACGTGACTGGCTTGATGCGCGTGCCGAAACCGGCGGCCCGGCCTTTGTGTTCCCCGAAACCAAAGAGACCCTGAACTGGCAAGATTTGCGCGCCCACGCCGCCCATGTGGCGGGTGACCTGACCGCGCAAGGCATTGCCAAAGGCGAAAGCATTGCAGTGATGCATCCCAATGGGCTTGAGGGCATCAAAGCAATGTTTGCAGTGCTCTACGGTGGCTTCCGCGCAACCATGCTCAACCTCGCGGCGGGCCCGGATGCGTTGGCTTATGCGATGGACCATTCCGATGCACGCGTGGCTTTTGTCCATGAGGGTCAACTTGACGCCTTTGATCAGGTCCGCCCAGAACGCCTAACGCTCTATACCCCCGGCGACACACAGGCGCCTTTGCACACCATCACGGCCTCAGACGAGGCGCTTTTGATGTACACGTCAGGCACCACAGGCCGCCCAAAAGGGGTCGTACATACACAATCAAGCTTGCTCGCCGGGGGCTGGACCGTCAGCGTGGCCCATAAGCTGACACCCCAAGATCGCGGCTTGGGTGTTTTGCCATTTTACCACATCAACGGGCTTTGTGTGTCGGTCATGGGGTCTCTGGTCTCGGGCGGCTCTCTTGCGATGGTGTCACGCTTTTCTGCCAGCCGCTTCTGGGATCAGGCCGAAACAGGCGGCATCACATGGTTTTCCGTCGTACCCACAATCATCAGCCACCTGCTGCACGGCGCGTCCGAACCCAGCCCACAGCTCAAGGCCCAACTGCGCTTTGCCCGCTCGGCGTCTTCTGCCCTTGCCATCGAAACACAGCGCGCCTTTCAAGACCGGTTCGGGTTGGCCATCGTGGAATCGCTGGGCCTGACAGAAACTGCCGCGCAATGTCTTGTGAACCCGCTGGACCCGGCCCTGCACAAAATCGGCTCGGCTGGCAAAGCCATCAGCAACGACGCACGGATTGCAGATGACACCGGCACCGAATGCCCCCGCGGCACCGAAGGCGAAATCCAGATCCGCGGCCCCAACGTGATGAAAGAATACCTCAAAAACCCAGACGCCACCGCCGACAGCTTTCATGGCGACTGGCTGCGCACCGGTGATCTGGGGCGCATGGACGGCGACGGCTATGTCTTTGTCACTGGCCGTTTGAAAGAGCTTATTATCAAGGGCGGCGAAAACATCGCCCCGCGTGAAGTCGACGAAGCGCTGTATGAACATCCCGACGTGGTCGAGGCCGCCGCCTTTGCCCGACCAAACCCGCAATATGGCGAACGCGTCGAAGCGGCCGTGCGCTTAAGCGAGACATCAACCGCCACCCCGGAAGAACTGCGCGCCCTGTGTGAAACCCGCGTCGGCGCGTTCAAAGCCCCCGATGTCGTGCATATCTTGGATGAATTGCCGAAAGGCCCGTCTGGCAAAATCCAACGGCTCTATCTGAACGCCTTGCTGCACGGCAGTTAACTCAGGCCGTTCGCGATCAACCGCAAACCCATCAGCAAAAACATCGTCAACACCGCTTTGCGAA
Organism: Paracoccaceae bacterium; assembly: GCA_039960995.1. Lineage (GTDB taxonomy): Bacteria > Pseudomonadota > Alphaproteobacteria > Rhodobacterales > Rhodobacteraceae > JABSSA01. Next base: position 20,437 of record JBDVKF010000026.1, read on the forward strand.
ACAGCTCTTGGCTAACATGACTGCGCAGCAGTTCCCCGATGCGGAACCCGACCAGCACCACACAAAGCGCCATAGCCGATTTTAACAACACAGGCCCAGTCAAAATACCGGCCACCACTTGCCCCGCGCCCAAAGGCAGAACACCGGCAAGAAACAAAAACCCTGTTGCACCGATGAACCTTTCCTTGGGCACATCACGTGCGACCAGATACATCGCCACTGTCGGCGACCAGATCGAACTGATCCCCCCTAAGATGCCCGACACCGCACCAAACCCCAGATGCCATCCACGGCCCGGCCCAATCCGCAGTTTGATCCCCAAAAGAATGTTGAGCGAAAACAGAACCATAGCTACGCCAATCGCAACCGTCAGCAAGGCGGTCGGATAGTCGGTTATGAACATAGACGTCACAAAGATGCAGACCATGATGGCCAGCGCAAACAGCCAATATTCGCGGACTATCGTCATTTTTTCCGGCGCACGTGTGAACTGTAACGCGTTGGTGGCAAAGATCGACAGCCACAAGAGCGGAATCGCGTCTGTCGGGGGCATTAACAAGGTCAGGAATGCCATCGACGCCGCAGGCAACCCGATACCAAGGAAGCCTTTCACGATGGCCGCAAACAGGAAGATGATCACCAGCAACGCGACCCGACCGGCATCGAAATTTTGCATCATGTCAGCAATCGCAGCGCTCATCCGTCTAACGCCCGATCCAAAATAACCGCGAGGTTGAGTGCCTTGCGTTGGGCGACATCATTGATCTGACACCGGCAGGAAAACCCATCCGCGACTATCACCGCATCATCCGGCGCAGCCCGCACCGCCGGCGCTAAAGACAGCTCTGCCATTTGGCGCGACACGTCTTGTGTTTCAGGTTGATAGCCAAACGCCCCGGCCATCCCACAACACGAGCTTTCGATCATGCGCGCGTCAGCCCCTTCAATGGCGTTCACCGCATCCACGGTTGCCTGCGCAACACCCATCGCCTTTTGATGGCAATGCCCATGCACCAGAACCTGCGTGCCCGGCTTGGCCACCGCTTTGATTGGGTTTTGCGCGATGTATTCCGCAAAGGTGAGGACCCGCGCTCCCATGTCATCCGTCCACTCCGGGATCAGGTTCACCGCCTCATCGCGAAACATCAACGTGCAAGACGGTTCTAACCCGACAATGGTTTTCCCTGCATCCAAGGCCGCTCGAAAGGCATCCGTGGTACGGCGCATCTCGGCTTTGGCGCGATCGACCATACCCGATGCCAAATACGTCCGCCCACAACACAGCGCACGCCCGGTGACAGACATCACCCCAACGCGTTGCCCAGATCGTTCAATCACCCGCTGCGCAGCGGCCAGCGTTTCAGTGTCGAAATGCCGGTTAAACGTGTCCGCAAAAAGCAAAACATCGCCTTCTGTCGACCCGCTGAAAGGGGTTTGAAATTTCGGAAGCCTGCGCGAACCGCCAAGACCCACCAAATGCGCGTGCTTCAAAGAGGCATTTGCAATCGGGGCCATTTTTGAGGCCAAAGGGGCCAAACGCGGCAATACTGCGATCATGCGGTCGCGCAGTGTCAGACCATGCGTTGCGACACGCGCTGCTTGCACTTCGGTTTTCATCTTCGCCATATCAATGGACATCGGACATTCGCTTTTGCAGGCCTTGCAGCCCACACATAATTGCATCGCATCCGCCATCTCGTCCGACGTAAACGTATCCTGTCCAAGCTGACCGCTCAGCGCCAATCGCAAGACATTGGCCCGCCCACGTGTCAGATCCTTTTCCAACCCCGTGACGCGGAAAGACGGACACATAACGCCGCCGGTACTTTTGCGGCAGGCCCCGTTGTTGTTGCACATTTCGGCCGCGCCGCTCAGCCCACCGGGCCAATCCGACCAATCAAACACAGTGTCAGGGCTTTGCTGGGCATAGCCTTCAGGCCAGCGCATCAAACTGCGATCATCCATTTTGGGCGCACGCACGATCTTGCCGGGGTTCAGCGTCGCTGCGGGGTCGAATCTGTCTTTGACCTGCTCAAAAATCTGAACCATGCGCGGGCCATACATGCGTTCGTGAAACTCTGAACGTACGATCCCATCGCCATGCTCGCCCGAATGCGACCCCTTAAAGGCCGCGACAAGGTCAAACGCTTCTTCGGCAATGGCCCGCATCTGGCGCAATCCCAAATCCTGCCGCAGGTTCAGGACCGGGCGCACATGCAACAACCCGACAGAGGCATGCGCATACCACGTCCCGTCGGTGCCGTGCTTGCGAAACACATCCGTTAGACGGCTGGTGAAATCCGCAAGATGCTCAAGCGGAACGGCGCAATCTTCGACAAAGGACACCGGCTTACCTTCGCTGCGCATCGACATCATGATATTCAAACCTTGCGTGCGCACGCCCCAGATCCGAGCTTGAAACGCCGGGTCTTCGGCCTCAACCACGCCGCCATCTTGCTTGCCGGGATCATCCCAGCGAAACCCCATCTCAGCCATCAAATCGCCCAAGGCACTCAGACGACGACGGTTCTCTTCTGGGGTTTCCGCAAACTCCACCAGCAACAAGGCTTCGGGATTGCCGCGCACAAAACTGTCCACGATGGGGCGAAACTGCGGGATATCCCGGCCCAACCGGATCATGTTGTGATCGACCAGCTCCACCGCGACTGGGCCCAGTTTGACGATATGCTGCGCGGCATCCATCGCCGCGTGAAAGCTGGGGAAATGGCACACACCCAGCGTCTTGGTTATAAGCTTTGGCGACAGCTTCAAATCCAGCGACTTGGTGATCGCCAGCGTGCCTTCCGATCCGACCAATAGCTGCGCCATATCCGGGGCATCCCCCAAAAGCGCGTCGATATTATACCCGCCCACACGGCGCTGCACCGCCGGAAAGCGTGCTTTGATCTCCGCCTGTTCACGCGCCGCAAGCGCCATCAATTCCGCATCAAGCATTTGGTCCGGGGACGCCGCCGCAAAACGCCGCTGCTCTCCACTGGCCAGCATCGCCTCCAAACCCAAAACATTGTCCTGCATCTTGCCATACCGGATCGAACGCGACCCGCACGAGTTATTGGCCGCCATCCCCCCAAGCGTGGCCCGAGACGCGGTCGAGACATCGACCGGATACCACCACCCATCCGCCGCCACTTGGCGGTTCAGATCGTCCAGCACCAAACCGGGCTGAACCGTAACTTGGCCAGCTTCGGCGTCGTAATCGATCACCTTGTTCAGATACCGCGTGAAATCGACAACCAGCGCGTCATTGACCGTCTGGCCCGATTGCGACGTCCCACCCCCGCGCGGCAGCACCGCAATGCCCTCTGATTTGGCAAAATCCAGCGCGGCTTCGACATCGTCCCACGTTTTAGGAACAAGCACAGCACGCGGCATGATCTGATAGATCGACGCATCCGTGGCATAGCGCCCACGATCGAAATCCGTATCAAGAACCTGACCTTCGACCCGTGCCTGCAATGTGCGGTAATCTATCATAATACTTGACCTTCCCCCCCGCTACCCTCACCGTCTCGTCCGATAGGCGCAACTTCTAAAGGCACTGAACATGCGATCTGGACGCCATTTCTTACAAATTCCCGGCCCAACCAACACACCTGACCGTATCCAACGCGCAATGCACCGCGCAGTGATCGACCACCGTGGCCCCGAATTTGCCAAGCTGGGGCGCAGCGTGCTTCAGGATTTGAAAACCGTTTTCAAAACCAAAAACCGCGTCGTGATCTATCCCGCGTCCGGCACCGGCGCATGGGAAGCCGCCCTGGTCAACGTGCTCGCCCCCGGCGATCAGGTCCTGATGTATGAAACCGGCCAGTTCGCCACCTTGTGGAAAAACATGGCCACGAAACTAGGGTTCGATCCGGTCTTCATGCAAGGGGATTGGCGCTCTGGCGCAAATGCCGAAGCGATCGGCGCGCAGCTTGCCGCAGATACCGCGCATAAACTCAAAGCTGTCTGCGTCGTGCACAATGACACGGCCACCGGTGTGACCTCCGACATTGCCACCGTGCGCGCCGCCATGGACGCCGCAAATCACCCCGCGCTCTTGATGGTCGATACGATTTCATCGCTTGGTTCGATTGATTTTCAAACCGATGCATGGGGTGTCGATGTCGTGGTGGCCGGCTCGCAAAAAGGCCTGATGCTTCCCCCCGGATTGTCGTTCAACGCGATTTCGGACAAGGCGTGGGACGCGTGTCATACGGGCGGGGATCGTCGGTCTTATTGGGATTGGCGCGACATGGTCGGCCCAAATGACCAAGGCTTTTTCCCCTACACACCCGCAACGACCCTTCTGTATGGCCTACGAGAAGCACTGGATATGCTGGCCGAAGAAGGGCTCGAGGCCGTTTTCGCCCGCCACGCCCGCCACGCCAAAGCAACCCAACTGGCGGTCGAGGCGTGGGGCCTCGATATTCTGGCCACTCACGAAAACGAACGCTCCAACAGCCTCACGGCCGTGGTGATGCCGGATGACACAGGCGCCGACGCACTGCGCGCCGCGGTTCTCGACGGTTTCGATATGTCGCTCGGCACCGGCTTGAACAAAGTGGCCGACCGTGTGTTTCGGATCGGACATCTCGGGGATTTCAACGACCTCATGCTGATGGGCACCCTGTGCGGAGTCGAAATGGGTCTGGTCCGCGCCAACGTCGCCCACCGCAAAGGCGGCACACAGGCCGCACTGGATTACCTCGCCGCGAATGGGTCTTGATTGGATTTGAAACGTCGGATGGCTTTGATCTGTAAGTCATCGACCAACCGAAATTTCGATGATGGATCAAGCGGACTCTCGCAAAGAACGCAGCGAAGGTCTCCTTCGAGCCCATACCCCCAGTTTCGCTCAATGCGGCGACTGTCTGCAATCTTGTGGGATCAACTCACTTTTCGCACAGTCAACACCGTTTGGTCAGGCATTCGCCGGTGTCTTCTGACACAATGGTGTTCCGATCACTGGCGCCTTTTGGCATTGGCACTCCACGACGCAACAAGAACTTTGGCCTTCGGCCAAGACCGGCGGGCAAACGCGCGATAGGTTCTTCGATAGCATATGTACCGCGCCCGATCTCGCGCAACGCACCGGCATCGACCAGCTGCGTGATCCCGGCCCAGCTTGGCAGAATATCATAAGCCTCTGCAGATCCGGCGAGCGTAACGACATCCTCGGGTATCGAAGAAGAGATGCCCGCAGGGAAAGCCCGAAGCAGCAAGTCAACGGGATCTTCTTGCGCTACGCCCAGATCCACCAATCCGTTTTCGGTCATCTGCACGCGCCTATTCCCGGTTATGATTGTGACACCCCCGCGCTTGACCGGTTGCTTTGCGTTGTTGACGCCTGACGGAAGCGCCGTGGTGTCCAGCCGCTGTTCGTGGATGTGTTGATCGGGGACTCGTCCCAGATAAACGCTCAGTTGCGCATCCGCCTGCATTTGTGCATCGGCGCTATTCCAACGCCGCGCATCGAGAGAGCAGGCGAATTGTGGAACGAAACTCACGTACTCAGCCGGTACGCCCACGACACCCAATCCATTTTCGCTGGCAATGACAACATGTTCGAGCCGATCCGTTGCACCAGTGATTTTCAGGATCAATGGTGATCGGCTTGTGGCGATCAAATAGATTGGACGCGTACCGGCTTCGATGCGAATACTGCCTGCCCGTGTCTCCTGATCCAACCCCGAGACTGCAACCGTGGAGACAGCTTCGGCACGTTTGACGTTGAAAAGTATGATCTCTGCGTCATCGGAGACAGTTGGCATGTCGCACCCTTTGTGCTCTAGGGCAGACAGCTGAGCCTCAGGTGTCTTGGAGAGGACTTCGAATGTCGCAATGATGTCTTCGGTTGTTAAAATGCCATCGTTGTTGGCATCCATAGCCAGAAGATCACCGAGCACATGCGGTCGTTGTTGCGCAAATTGCTTAGCGCTTTCGGCATCCATCTCCTCAAGTGTCAGGATGCCGTCTGAATTCAAATCGAATTCACGCCGGCGCGTTTCTATTTGCCTCGCAGAGTTCGGACGCAGGATCGGGCTTAGCCGGCGTATTTCGTCAATACTCAGGCTCAGGTCCCCGTTTAGATCACGAACCAGCCATTCGCCACGCGTTTTGTGGCGCAGTCGCGCGATCATTCTTTCTTCGTGCAACTGTATGAGTTCGGGCGTGAGTCGGCCGTCGGGTGCCATCGCAAACAGCCGCTTTATTAACTGACTTCGGTTTTGATCAAGCGCTTTGGCATATTCGCGCACCTTCTCGGGCGGTAGCGCAAGAGTTTCCGCAGGAGCCGTTATCGGTAAGAATAGAAGGCTGAGCGTCAGAGCAAGGAAGCGCATGGAAATTTCCATTTTAAACAATTCTTTGGCTTAGGGTATCCGTTCGAGAAGGCAAGAATATGACGATACCGTCGTCACCTGCGAGCGCAACGGTATCTCCTGTTTGGTCAAGATTGCTGGAACTTGTCGATCAAGCCGCGCGCGACGGACGAAGAGTGATCGAGCCTGGCGCAGATTTTCTGTGGGAGGGCCTGGGCTCCTAAATCGACCGTTCAAGGCCGAAGGCACTTTCTCAAAGCGGCCATTCGTGCAGTCGCAGCCAAATAGCGCTGTGTCCGCACAGCAGACCAACGTTTAATCGCGGTTAAGGTCTGGTCTGGGGCAGAATTGCGTGACGCGAGTCATTGATAGGATTTTGAACATCCCCCGTGTTGAGGCAAAGCTGGGCGATGTTCCACACCGAAGCTTCTTTCGAATTGCTGCGATCTTCACGACTTGCCTGTTTGCAGCTGCAGCAAAAGGGGGCAGGCGGTTGGAGGCTGTTTTTCGGACCTGTACCGCCTTTGCTTTTGACATCGGATTATCATTTGGCCCGACGCCGGTCGCGGCAGATGCGCGCGATGGTGCGACGGGGTAGCCGGGATTAACCAATTTTCGGTGGGGTTTGAGTTGCGGGTTTTGAAAGACAGCTTTGGGCGCTGAAAGATGGCTTTGGGGAAATATGGGATGAATCAGCTGGTTTTGATGCTTTTGAAAAGCAGCTTTCACGCCTGAAGGCTGGCTTTCACCCGTTGCGACTCAGGGGGCAGCGGGCGGAGATGTGGGGTTAATATCACGTACGGTCCTCAGTCAGCAGCTGGTCCAGCATGGGGGACAGATCCTCGATTTGCTCGGCCAACACATGCGTGACGCTGTGCGCACGCTGCATCCGCCCCGTGACGCGTAACATACGCCCGGCGATCACTGCGCGGCGGAAACGTTCATAAATGTGACGCCAGACGATGATGTTTACAACGCCGGTTTCGTCCTCAAGTGTCAGAAAGATAACACCCTTTGCGGTTCCGGGGCGTTGACGCAAGATCACCAATCCCGCCACCGCGATGCGGGCATTGATCGGCGGCAAGGTCAAATCACACGCCCGCAAGCACGCCGGTGGTTTGGGCCAAGACGGGGCGTGCGCGTGTTTATAGGGCTGTGGAGATGGGTATATTTGCATGAGAACAAAGATAGAACATTTAAACTTTGTCACAAGTGATAAAGCTTGGGGTCGAAAAACACACTAGCGTCCCTTATATGCCCCAGTTAGAACAGGCGAGTTGTCAAGAAAGAGAGCGAGAATGGCCAAAATCACTTACATCGAACACGGTGGCAAAGAGCATGTTGTTGACGTGGCCAACGGTCTGACCGTTATGGAAGGTGCACGGGACAACGACATTCCCGGAATCGAAGCGGATTGTGGTGGCGCTTGCGCCTGTTCCACATGCCACGTGTATGTACATCCAGAATGGGTTGAGCGGTTGCCTGGCAAGGATGACATGGAAACGGACATGCTTGACTTCGCGTATGAACCAGACACAGCCCGGTCGCGTTTGACATGTCAGTTAAAAGTCACGGATGCATTGGACGGGTTGGTCGTTCAGATGCCGGAAAAACAAATCTGATGCCAGTTGGGGCGCGGCGTCTTCCGTTGCGCTCGCTGCACTGTGCCATGCGCGGCGCAGGGCTGACGTTGTGGTTTTTGCTGGCGTCGCTGGGTGGTTTAATAACGCCAACGTCAGGACACGCGGCAGAACGGGGGTGCGTGGCCGGCGACGATCCTCGCATTGCGCGCGTGTGCTTTGTGAATGAACCGGAAAGACCCGTATACGGCCATGAGGTTCTGGGTGACACACCAGAATGGGATGTGCTGGAGGTGCATTGGTCACGGGGGGCGGCCCCTAAAGGAGCCGCGTCTGTTGTGAGTGCAAGCCAGGACAACCACGTTTTTGAAGACATAGCGCCACGTCTTGTTGACGTTGACGGTCAGCCCGGTTCAGAGATTGTTGTCGTCCGGTCCAGCTTTTCAAAAGGCGCTCAGCTTGTTGTGTACGGTGTGCGTGACGGGGAACTGAAAATCTTGGCCGAGACGCCGTATATCGGAACCAGAAATCGCTGGTTGGCTCCGGCTGCTATTTCTGATCTGGACGGGGACGGCCATGTTGAATTGGCCTTTGTGGATCGGCCGCATCTGGCCAGAACGCTGCGTGTTTGGCGGTTTCAGAACGACAGTTTGAAACCCGTTGCCAGCATGTCAGGCGTGACCAATCACCGTATCGGCGAACCTTTTATCACCGGCGGAGTGCGTATATGCGCAGATGGGCCAGAGATCATCACGGCCGATGCCCGCTGGTCGCAAATTGTGGCTACGCAACTGAAGAACGACACACTGGTGGCGCGGGCGTTGGGAGCTTACAGCCCGGCCAAGATAAAAGCCGCTTTGGCCTGTGCGGACTAATCAAATGGCCTTCGCTGGACTGCCAGCACGCAAGACCACCCACTCGACACGGACCGGCGTGCGGGCAATAGTGCGTTGAACTTGAATTCTTGAAAGGTCACGCACATGGCATCGTCCCCTCCTGTTTGCGATTTCAACTGGCCTGCGCCTGATTTCAAGTTACCGGCAACTGATGGGCGCATCTTGCAGTTAAGTGATGTGTGCGGCCCCCGTGGCACGTTGATCATGTTTATCTGCAATCACTGTCCCTATGTCATCGCGATCTTGGATCGCATTGTTCGGGACGCACAGGCGTTACAAGCCTTGGGAATTGGTGTCGCTGCGATCTGCGCAAATGATGCAGAAAACTATCCGGCAGATGGCTTTCCTCAAATGCAAAAGCTGGCCCAGGATCATGCCTTTTCCTTTCCCTATTTACACGACGAAAGCCAATCCGTCGCGCGGGCCTATGATGCAGCTTGCACGCCTGATTTTTATGGATTTGATGCCGATCTGGGTTTGCAATATCGCGGCCGACTTGATGCGTCGCGCAATCGCGCAGCCCCAAATGATGCACGTCGGGATTTGTTCGAAGCGATGGTGCAAGTCGCTGAAACTGGGCGTGGACCCCAAGATCAGATCCCGTCCATGGGGTGTTCCATCAAATGGAAGGCAGCTTAATGCAAGGCAATGTCGTTGCGCGCATCGCGTTCGATCTGGATGGCACGTTGATTGACAGTGTCGCCGATATTCACGCGGCTGTGGCTGACGTATTGCAGGACAACGGCATAACACCTTTGGATTTGCCAACAATTGTGTCCTTTGTCGGAAATGGATTGCCGCATCTTGTTGGGCTGGTGATAAAACGCGTTGGTTTGGATATGAACCGTCACGCGACGCTGACCCAAGCTGTTTTGGATCGCTACAACCGGGACAGCACGTCCCACACCTGTCTTTACCCGGGGGTGCGCGATGCGCTTGAACAACTGAAATCAGCGGGGCACAGTTTTGGCTTGTGCACCAATAAACCTGAAGGACCGGCGCGGGCTATTGTGCAGCATCTGGATCTGGGGCCATTTGAATGTATCGTAGGCGGCGACACCTTTCCGGAACGCAAACCGCAACCAGGACCATTAAAAGCAACCTTTGCCGCGTTGCAAAACGGGCCAATGCTGTTTGTCGGTGACAGCGAAGTCGATGCCGAAACGGCACAAAATGCGCAGGTTCCGTTTCTGCTATACACCGAAGGCTATCGCAAATCGGCAGTGTCAGACATTCCGCACCACGCGGCTTTTTCCCATTTCGATCAGCTGCCAAGCTGTGTTTTGGAGTGTCTATCCCCGCGACAATAGCGGGTGTTTAATCCAACGCGCGCCAGCCAATATCGCGACGACAAAACCCTTCGGGCCAATCGATTTGATCCACCATAGCATAGGCCCGTGTTGCCGCTTCTGACAGGTTTGCGCCGCGGGCCGTCACGTTCAAAACACGCCCGCCACTGGCCGCAATACGCCCATCATCAAAGGTTGTGCCAGCATGGAATACCATATGCATGCTGTCTTCGGGCAACGCATCCAGACCTGCGATGTGGCTGCCTTTTTGATAGGCGCCGGGATAGCCTTGAGCGGCCATAACAACGGTCATTGCATGATCATCTGCCCAGCTTACCTGCGCCTCGTCCAAGCGCCCTTCGGCGGCGGCTTGCAGTAAGTCCAAAACCTGCCCGCCAAGGCGCATCATCAACACCTGACATTCTGGATCGCCAAAGCGAACATTGTATTCGACCAAACGAGGTGCGCCGTTTTCGATCATCAGGCCCGCGTAAAGGACGCCTTGATACGGGGTTCCACGTCGCGCCATTTCTTTCAACGTCGGGTACACGATTTCTTCCATTGCGCGGGTCGCGATGTCATCTGTCAGCACCGGAGCAGGCGAATACGCCCCCATACCACCGGTGTTTGGACCAGTATCGCCTTCTCCGACGCGTTTGTGGTCTTGGGCCGTGCCGATGGGCAACGCGTTTTCGCCGTCGCATAGTATGAAAAACGATGCTTCTTCGCCGGTCATGAATTCTTCGATCACCACCTCAGCACCGGCCCCACCAAAGACCCCTCCGAACATATCGTCCAACGCCTCTTCGGCCTGCGCGACTGTTTCCGCGATGATCACGCCTTTGCCTGCGGCCAGACCGTCCGCCTTGACGACAATCGGTGCGCCTTGCGTTCGCACATACGCCTTGGCTGCATCGGCGTCGGTGAAATGTGCATAAGCCGCTGTTGGGGCATTGGCCGCGTCGCAGACTGCTTTGGTGAACGCTTTTGATGCCTCAAGCTGCGCGGCGGCTTGAGATGGGCCAAACACCAACATGCCTGCCGCGCGCAACGCATCGGATACGCCTGCGGCCAATGGAGCTTCGGGGCCGACGATCACAAAATCAATGGCTTCTTCTTCTGCAAAACTGACCACCGCATCCGCATTGTCCGTATCCAATGCGGCACATTCAGCCAACGCGGCGATACCTGCGTTGCCCGGGGCCACGATCAGTTTGTCACATTTGGGGTTCTGTTTCGCGGCCCAGGCCAGACTATGTTCACGGCCCCCGCCGCCCAGAATCAGAATGTTCATGTCTGCCCTCTCTTGGCCTTGTTGTCCGGGCGTTCTAAGCTGCAGCCTGAATAAGGACAAGGCACTGGCGATGGACCTTTTGGACGACCCAACTCCCGGCAGCAACGCACCCGAATTTTCGGTCTCTGAAATTGCGGGCACCGTAAAGAAGCTGATCGAAGGTGAACTGGGCTGGGTGCGCATTCGCGGCGAAGTGGGGCGGGTCACGTTGGCTCGGTCTGGGCACCTGTATTTCGACCTCAAGGATGATCGTAACGTGTTGTCTTGTATGACATGGAAAGGGCAAGTGCCCGGTCTTGGCGTGATGCCCGAAGAAGGGATGGAAGTCGTCGCCGAAGGGAAAATGACGGCATCTGGTTTTCAGTCCAAATTTGCATTGAACGCCCAAAGCATCGCCATTGCCGGCGAAGGTGCGTTGATGGCTTTGCTGGAAAAGCGCAAGAAAACGCTGGCCGCTGAGGGGTTGTTTGACGAATCGCGCAAGCAACCTTTGCCGTATCTGCCCGAAATTATCGGCGTTGTGACGTCCCTTCAGGGCGCTGTCATCCGCGATATTTTACACCGGCTTCGGGATCGGTTCCCGCGCAAAGTTTTGATCTGGCCTGTTGCGGTACAGGGGGAACGCTGCGCGCCAGAAGTCGCGCGAGCGATTACAGGGTTTAACGCGATGACCCCCGGAGGCGCGATGCCGCGCCCAGATTTGCTGATCGTCGCAAGAGGCGGGGGATCGGTCGAAGATCTTTGGGGCTTTAACGAGGAAATCGTAGCGCGAGCGGCTGCGGCGTCTGATATTCCGCTTATTTCGGCTGTTGGGCACGAAACTGACACGACCTTGATCGACTTTGCATCTGACAAGCGCGCACCGACACCAACGGCTGCGGCTGAACTTGCCGTGCCTGTGCGCATGGATTTGTTGGTCTGGTTGGATGCGCAGGGTGCGCGTCTAACAGCTCAGGTTGGGCAGGGGATTGATCGGCGCAGGCAACGTTTGCAGGATTTGGCCCGCGCATTGCCACGTGTCGAAAGTCTGCTGGATACGCCACGCCAGCGGCTGGATTTCGCTGCAGGGCGATTGGGCCCGGCTTTGATTTCTGGCGTAAATGCGCGCCGTGTGCGTTTGGCGGATACATCCGGGTCTTTGCGTCCAACGCTTTTGCGCCGGATGTTGCAAACGGAACGTGCGCGCTTGGATCGACTTTCTGCCCGTCTTGACCCTGCCTTGGCACGTGTGGTGCGGGATCGCAGTGATCGTTTTGCCGCGCGCGGGTTTCGATTTGACCCAGCTTTGCTGAAACGCGACGTGGTGGCGCGTCGCAAAGCGTTGGACGACACCGTTGCCCGTATTTCCGCTGCGGGAATACGTAACCTTTCAACTGCACGTGACCGATTGGACGCGATGGATCGATTGCGCGAAACATTGAGCTACAAGGCGACTTTGTCCCGAGGCTTTGCTGTTGTGCGATCTGGCGACAACATCGTCACATCACGGGATGCGGCTCAAGCCGCGCCGGTGCTCAGTATCGAATTCCAAGACGGTGTGTTGGACTTGGACGAGACCGCATCGATTGCGCCTAAGGCACGTGCAAAACCTAAAAAGAAACCACCCGAACAGGGGTCATTGTTCTGACTTGTGCGGTTTCAATCTGACAAAGAAAATTCAGACGCCAACTTTTGGTCCGAGGCAAACCATTTCGTCGCCCAGTTCTTGTGCCTCATATAGGTCCGTGCTGCCTGGATCGTTGATGAAGCGGGCAATCAGGCCAGAGGGCCCTTTTTGAAACGCCCAGCATTGCGGGTCTGGTCGATCTTCGTACACAAAACAAATCTGCGAATTGTCTTCGTACCAATACCCTTCCTTGCATTGACCATCCAAGAATGACCAACGCACCCGTCGATTGCCTAGGTATTCTTCGGCGCCATAGGCTTTGCCATCACGTCCGAAAAACAGGGTTTTGCCATTTGTGTAAGTTTCAAACTCAGCCGCGCTCATGTCTTGCGCGAACACGGGTGTGCTGAGCGCACTGAACAGAAGGAAGATCGAAAGCCATTTCATGACGGCAGGTTGCCAAATTGCCGGGCGCTTGGCCAGAGCAAGCTCCTGACGATGCTGTTACAGTGGCGAAATTAAACCCATCAAAGTGTTCTTGGGCCGAAATGTGCCAAACGGCGGCACGATCTGCCATGTCGACGCGCCATCGTTCAGGGTGCAGCGCTGTCCACAGCATTTTGAGGCGTGCATGCGGCCAGATCGGCACTTGGCCCGAAGCGTATTTTGCTTGCTGGACCACTGGATCGGCGGAAGGCGGCTTGTGCCACACATGTCGCGGGCCAAATTCCTCGTATCGGCCATTGACCAGAACCCGGCGCATCAGTCCGTAACGCTCTATGTATTCATTCAAAAGCGATTGCCCAGACACCAAAACAGACAGCACAAGCATCGCGACAAGGCCCAGAAATCCTGACAGCGCAAAGGACATGGTCAATGTGGCCAGAGTCCAGACACCGTAGGCCAGATAGGGATGCAATCCTTGCGCGCGCTTGCGACGTTTGCGTGTTTCTGCAGTTAATCCGCTGGAATATTCCTGCCGCCACAAACGCCGCGCATATTGCCAATATGTTTCGCTCAGCCGCGGCACACTCATGTCCGGTGCGGAGCCAATTTGAGGATCCTGCAGCAAGCGTTTTGCGCTGACGCGATGCCCGGTCAACAGGCTTGCATAACCAATAAGGCCAAGGCGATGGCCTGCTCGGATCAAACCATGCGCAGCCCGGTCCGCAATCTGCCCGAACCAAACGATGGTTGCACCGAAAACAAAGACAAGCTCGACAAAATTTAGTTGGTCAGCACCAAGCGACCAGATGACCAGATAAAGCAGCGGCAGATGCAACATCCCAATCGCTTTCATTTCGCGCAACCGCTGAACCGATAGCGTTTTTGAATCAAATCGGGAGGTGTCGTTGAAAATACCAATCAGCACGCATACGCAAAATGCGATGGGGGCGAGGATGTCGCCGAAAAGGCAGGCACCGACCAGAGTGAAACCGGCCGCTACGCGAGAAATACCCATCATTTCCACGGTATATATTCAGATTCGCACAGCATGGTTTCAACATCCGTTAAGTTCGTAAGGATGCGGTTACCAGCAATTTTCGGAGCGAATGTTCATATCCGACACACTGTGCCGCCTATAGGCTTACGGAACTGGTCCCTCGTTTGTCGGTTTTGGGCTAACTGCAAGGATTGCATTGGGCTAGCTTTATCAAAGCAAGCTTCGGAGGTGCATCATGGCGCTGGATCACGCGAAAAAGGACAAGGGCGTCTGGAAACAGGGCCGTGGCAAAGGACGTGTGCGGCCCAAGGGGCGGGCGTTTGAAGATCAGGCGTTGGAAGACGTCGTTTCACTGCTTGGTGAAAAACCGCGCCGACGCGACTTGCTGATCGAATATCTGCACCTGATCCAAGACGAGTATGGCCATCTAAGCGCGGCGCATTTGCGTGCATTGGCCGAAGACATGCGGCTAAGCATGGCTGATATCTATGAAGTCGCAACATTCTACGCCCATTTCGATGTGGTCAAGGAAGACGAAACACCGCCGCCCGCGTTGACGATCCGTGTCTGCGACAGCCTGTCCTGCGAACTGGCGGGGGCCGAAGCGTTGCGTTCGGCTTTGGAGGATGGGCTTGACCCTACACAAGTGCGCGTGTTGCGGGCCCCTTGTATGGGTCGCTGCGATACAGCACCCGTCCTTGAACTTGGGCACAACCATATCGATCACGCGACCCCCGAAAAGGTCACTGCAGCAATTGCGGCCAAAGACACACATGCGCATGTGCCTGATTATGAAACCTTCGCGGCCTACAAGGCCGATGGTGGGTATTCGGTTCTTACAGACTTGCGCGCCAATGGAGATTGGGAACAAGTTCAAGACAAGGTGCTTGAAAGCGGATTGCGCGGATTGGGTGGGGCAGGGTTCCCATCCGGTAAAAAGTGGGGCTTTGTGCGGGCCAATGCGGGCACGCGTTATTTGGCCGTGAATGGAGACGAAGGCGAGCCAGGCACATTCAAAGACCGATATTACCTTGAACGCACGCCACATCTGTTCCTCGAAGGTATGTTGATCGCAGCTTGGGCCGTTCAGGCTGAGACCTGTTTTATCTATATGCGCGACGAATACCCTGCGGTTCTTGAAATACTGCGCCGCGAAATCGCGTCCTTGGAAACGGCGGGTCTTGTCGAACCGGGGTATATCGACCTGCGTCGAGGGGCCGGTGCCTATATCTGCGGCGAAGAAAGCGCGATGATCGAATCCATTGAGGGAAAACGCGGATTGCCGCGCCATCGCCCCCCTTTTGTTGCACAGGTTGGCGTTTTCGGGTGTCCCACATTGGTGCATAACGTTGAAACGCTGCTTTGGGTGGCGCGCGTGTGTCGCGAAGGGCCCGAAGTGTTGAACAGCACGGAATTGAATGGGCGTACGGGATTGCGCAGCTATTCTGTATCCGGTCGTGTTGCCAATCCCGGTGTTCATGTGTTGCCCGCTGGGTCCACCATTCTCGACATCATTGATGCGTGTGGCGGTATGACCGACGGGCACAGTTTCAAAGCCTATCAACCGGGCGGGCCATCCTCCGGGCTTTTGCCTGCTTCGATGGATGATATCCCGCTTGATTTTGACACGTTACAACCGCATGGGTCGTTCATAGGATCTGCGGCTGTGGTGGTTTTGTCCGACCAAGACAAAGCGCGGGACGCTGCATTGAACATGTTGCGCTTTTTCGAAGACGAAAGCTGTGGGCAATGTACGCCGTGCCGCGTGGGGTGTGAAAAAGCGGTCAAGTTGATGCAAGCAGAAACGTGGGATCAGGGCTTGTTGGAAGAACTGTCTCAGGCAATGGTTGATGCATCGATCTGCGGTCTGGGGCAGGCGGCTCCCAATCCGATCCGGCTCACAATAAAGCATTTCGCGGACGAGATATAAGCCTTTCACGGCGCAGGGCCTTCCATCCGGAATATTTCCGGCATAGGTGAAGGGGACTTCAGAGTGGGGCGTTAGCATGGCTTTTTTTAAAAAGCTCAAAGATCGGCTGTTTAAATCTTCGTCTAAAATCGACGAAGGGCTTGAAGCTATTGTTGAAGACGGGGGGCAGGAAACAACTGAACCTGCCGCACTAGAACCGCCACCACAACCGGCCCAACCCGCTATCGAAGTTGAAGAGCCTCAGGCGGAAGTCGCGACAGCGGAAGATGTCGTGACGGAACCCAGTCAGGCGGATGCGGCGATTAGCCAAGACCATCAAGAGGTTGATGCTGGCGAGACGGCAATAGACGAACCTATTCTGCCGGATGTTGAAGAACCGGTCGGTATGGACGCAGACCATACCGTTGAACAATTCGTGCGCGAGGCCGAAGAAACGCAGACAGAGCAAGAAGCTGTTGACGTTGAACCGGTCGCGGAGTTTGTCGAAGAGCCAGAGCCAGAGCCAGAGCCAGAGCCAGAGCCAGAGCCAGAGCCAGAGCCAGAGCCAGAGCCAGAGCCAGAGCCAGAGCCAGAGCCAGAGCCAGAGCCAGAGCCAGAGCCAGAGCCAGAGCCAGAGCCCATTTCGACGATACAGCCAGTGCTTACCACGCTCGCGCCAACGTTGTTGGATCAAGACGACGACATCCCAGACCCGACACAACCCGTGAAACGCAGCGGGCTGTTGGGGCGGTTGTTTGGCGGACGGGCAAGTGCGGCTGCCCCCATCATGCGGCGCGAGCTGGATGATGACATGCTGGAACAACTCGAGGAATTGCTGATCACCGCAGATATGGGCGTCGATACAGCCTTGCGTGTGACATCAAACATGGCCGAAGGGCGCATAGGGAAAAAGCTGTCGGTGCGCGAAATCAAGCAATTGATGGCCTCCGAAGTGGCGCGGATCATGGAACCGGTTGCGCGACCTCTGCCCATCTATCCACAAAAGCCGCAGGTTGTTTTGGTGGTAGGTGTCAATGGTTCGGGCAAGACAACCACCATTGGCAAGCTCGCGTCACAATTTCGAGCTGCGGGCAAGAAAGTGGTTATCGCGGCGGGTGACACGTTTCGCGCAGCTGCCGTAGAACAATTGCAGGTTTGGGGCGACCGAGCGGGTGTCCCGGTGCTGACTGCGCCCGAAGGGTCTGATCCGGCGTCATTGGCTTTTGATGCGTTAGAACAGGCTCAACGCGACGGCGCTGATCTGTTGATGATCGATACGGCCGGTCGGTTGCAAAACCGTCAAGATTTGATGGAAGAGCTGGCCAAGATCGTACGCGTCATCCGCAAAAAAGATGAAACAGCCCCGCATAATACTCTGTTGGTATTGGATGCAACTACCGGCCAGAACGCATTGAACCAAGTGAAAATATTCCAAGAAGTGGCCGACGTCACTGGCTTGGTCATGACCAAGCTGGACGGAACCGCAAAGGGCGGGGTGCTGGTCGCATTGGCCGACAAGTTCGGCCTTCCCATTCACGCGATTGGGGTTGGTGAACAAATCGACGATCTGGCGCCGTTCGATCCCGAAGAATTTGCCGCGGCCTTGACCGGTTTAGAACCAGAATGACCAATGCGCAGTCACACTGCGCATGTCATGTGAGTGGTCCATGACGGACTGGGTCCTGTCGATCGAAGGCACGGAAGCGGGGCATCGCGCCGCCCTTTGGTTGGCTCTGTTAGCGGCTTTTTTACACGCGGTCTTTGGGGCCCTGCAAAAAGGGCGACATGATCCGTGGCTGTCTCGAGGGGCGATTGACGCGAGTTATGGCCTGATGGCGTTGCCGTTTGCGTTGTTCGTGGTGCCCTGGCCGGAACCGCATATGTGGTCCATCTTTGGCATCGCTTGGATTATTCATATTTTTTACAAGCTGTTACAGGCTCAAGCTTACACAAAAGGATCCTACACCGTCGTGTATCCTGTTGTACGCGGCACTGGGCCATTGTTCACTGTGATTGGTGCATATCTTTTGTTCGGCGAAACGTTCTCGCTGGTTCAATGGATGGGTGTCGCTGTCTTGGTCAGCGGGATCTTTGGTCTTGCTCTTTATAACCTGTGGTTCTTGGAAACAGACCGCGCCACGTTAAACATTGCACTAGGCCTGGCGTTTGTGACCGGGTTATTTGTTGCGCTCTATACGACCTATGATGCGTTCGGAATTCGCGCGACTGCCGACCCTTTTACCTTTCTGGCTTGGTTCTTCTTGATTGATGGTTTGGCCATGCCGTTGATTGCGTGGCGCAAGTGGCAGCGTCTGGAAATTAAACCAGCACTTGCCCCCTTGATGTTGCGGGGCGTCGTCGGGGGCGTTACAGCAGTCTTCAGTTTTGGTGCAATCATGCTGGCGACGCGACTGGATAAAGTCGGAGAGGCAGCAGTGCTGCGCGAAACGTCGACGGTTTTTGCCGCCCTAATTGGTTGGCTGGTTTTGAAGGAAACAGTGGGGCCTCGACGGATTGCGTTGATGGCACTTATCGCGGCAGGTGCTGTGATTGTGGAGATGGGCGGATAGCAATGAGCGACAACACCAAAAAGATCAATCCAGTTTTGAAACAAGTTTTGGAACTTGGTCCGCCGCTGGCGTTCATGGCGATTTATTTCATGATCCGCGATGAAACCTATACGCTTGGCGGGACTGAATATTCTGGGTTCATCGTCGCGTCGCTTGTCTTTATCCCAATCATGCTGGTGGCTATGATCATCATGTGGGTGATGACACGCACATTAAGCCGGATGCAGATATTCACGGCCTTCATGGTCATCTTCTTTGGTGGATTAACGGCCTATTTCAACGATGAACGATTTCTGAAAATGCGCCCAACCATTGTCTATGGCATGTTCGCGGTGCTTTTGGGAATTGGTTTGCTGCGTGGCGAAAGTTGGCTGGCTTTTGTTTTAAATGAAATGATGCCGATGGAACAAGAAGGTTGGATGATCCTGACGCGCCGTTTGGCTGCGTGTTTTGTAGGTCTCGCGATTGCCAACGAAATCGTCTGGCGTACAATGTCTGAGGAAGCTTGGGTGTTAATAGAAAACGTGGCGTTCCCGATTGTATTGATGGGTGTTTTGTTCTGGCAAATAATGGCTTTGCAGGAATACCTGATCGAAGAAGACAAAGACGATCAGGCCTGAGCCAAACGCTGGGTTACTTCCTCCGGTGACCAGTTTTCCTGATGTGGCGCGACGGCAAATGCGACCTTAATTGCCAAGTCCGTGGAAATCATGGCCTCTAGCGCTAGCCTAAAGCGTGGTTTGCGAGCGCCGTGTTTTTTAAGCACAGCAAAATCCCAGATGAGAACTTCTGAACCTGGTGGAACCTTGGTCGTAGCCGATCCCTTTTGTTCGGTCAGGTAGGCAATTTCGCCAACAAACAATCCCGCGGGCATTGTGAATATTTCACACCGTTTTTCGATGGAAAGTTCACCGGAAATCACGAAATATAACTCATTGACCGTGGCACCTTCGGTGGTGATCATTCGTTCGTTTTGCGTCACTTCGCGCCGAGCAAATTTCATCAACTGGCGAAAGTCACCAGGCGGCATATTTTTGAAGCTTTGGGTGTAGATGTCCCGGTGCTTGCTTGGGACCGCAAATCGCGAATTGCGCAAAGTCAAACTTGATAAACCAATGATGTTTGCTGCGCCGATCACCATAGAAATAAAGATAGCTTCCCATAGTGGGTTATCAGACACGACGAAATAATAACACGTATAGAACCCTGTCCCGATCAGAACGAGGACGCGAAGGATCACTTGATTGATGACAAGGTATCCAACTGCGTAAAGTGCGCCTGCTATCCAAACTAAAATTTCTGGCGAGGCTAAAATAAATGCCATCACTCGATTCCTTGAAAATACCACGGCAAAGATTGGACCGAATGATCAAATTTACAAAGTACTTATTTCCTTACCTTTGTTGCTAAAATTTCAAACCGAGCCTGGGCCCTGCGACCTTGCCACGTACCGCATTTCGTGATGTCAAAACGCACAAAATTTCACCCTTGAGGTCCTAATCAAACGGCACCGCCACGGCATGTTCACATCCGCACAGCCTTTTGACTTGACGGTCTTCCGAGGCGGGCTTATCCCGCACATCACGTGGCGATTTGTGTCCAGCTTGCGGGCCACGTTAAACATCCCGCTAAAAGGTCAGGTTGAAAGCCCCCTTTCGCTTGACCCGCGTCTGGGGGTTTTTTGATGGCCTGGCCCTGTCCACAGGCCTAACGGAGACAGTCGATGAGCAACGATTGGAAACCACGTACCAAAGCCGTTCACGGCGGTATACGCCGCAGTCAGTATGGCGAGGTCAGCGAAGCATTATTTTTGACCCAAGGGTTCGTGTATGAGACCGCCGAGCAGGCGGAACAGCGATTTCTTGACTGCGGCGATGATGAATTCATCTATGCGCGCTACGGAAATCCAACTGTACGTATGTTTGAGGAACGCATTGCAGCGTTGGAAGGCACTGAAGATGCCTTTGCCACTGCATCTGGCATGGCGGCTGTATCGGGTGCACTAACATCGATGCTGAAAGCCGGCGACCGGGTCGTGTCGTCGCGGGCATTGTTTGGGTCGTGCCTTTATGTTTTGGAAAATGTTCTTAGCCGGTTTGGCGTCGAAGTTGTCTTTGTCGACGGTACGGATTTGGATCAATGGCGAGCGGCCATCACACCCGAGACAACCGCCATTTTCTTTGAATCGATTTCCAACCCGACACTGGAAGTGATCGATATCGAGGCGGTTTCGGAATTGGCGCATGCGGTTGATGCGACTGTTCTGGTCGACAATGTGTTCGCGACGCCCGTTTATTCGAACGCGATAGAACAGGGGGCCGATGTTGTCATTTATTCAGCCACCAAACATATCGACGGGCAGGGACGCGCCTTGGGCGGTGTTATTCTTGGAACGCATGAATTTATTCGCAACACTGCAGAACCGTACATGAAGCACACGGGCGGTTCGATGTCGCCGTTTAATGCGTGGATCATGCTGAAGGGTCTGGAAACTATGGATCTGCGTGTGCGCGCGCAAACTGAATCAGCGCTGGCAATCGCTGACGCATTGCTAGGCCATGCAGGGCTTGAGCAGGTGATTTATCCGGGGCATTCCAATCACGCGCAAAACGCGCTTGTGCAGACGCAAATGGGTGGCCAAGGCGGCACAGTTCTGTCGTTAGAAGTGAAGGGTGGACAGGAAGCAACGTTCAAGTTCCTAAATGCGCTTCGTATTCCCGTCATTTCTAATAATTTGGGGGATGCTACATCCATCCTGACGCACCCGGCGACGACGACGCACCAACGGTTGCCCGAAGATCAACGAACCTATTTGGGTATCACACCCGGTTTGGTGCGTTTTTCAGTGGGTCTAGAGGATACGTCAGATTTGATCGCTGATGTCGAGAATGCGCTGAAAGCCGCAAAATAGAAGGATTTAGACGTAGCCCCAAAAACCTTTGATCCGTGTATTAAATTAACACGTATTCGTTAGATAGGTTGGAAAAGCATGGTCGCTGTGACTATGTTACCAACGAACAAAACGAACGAGGGGGGCTACTCTATGAATATTCATACGCCCGAAATGAAGACAATACCCGAGCGTGACGAAGCCGAAGCCGCATTAGAAGTGCTGCGTCTTTGGGCCAAATCAGCCACAACAACAGAGATTTTAGATCTTGATCCGTCGGTCAGAAATTTGATTCCCGGCGCAGATGACGTTGAATACCCAGCGTTCTCCCGTGATTACCCGGAGAATTTTTCGGTCGATTCGGATTACAAAGAAACGTTGCCCGATTTGCAAAACGGACCGTCTTCGCTGATCCGTGGCGCAAAGCAGCAAATTCAGCATGTCGGAATCTCCAATTTTCGATTGCCGATCCGCTTTCGCACCCGTGACAATGGCGAGCTGAACCTTGAAACTTCGGTGACGGGGTCTGTCAGCCTTGAGGCGGACAAAAAAGGCATCAACATGAGCCGTATCATGCGTTCTTTTTATAAGCACGCAGAGCGGACCTTTAGTTTCGAAGTCATAGAAGCTGCCTTGGACGATTACAAAACGGACCTAGAGAGCTTTGATGCGCGCATTCAAATGCGGTTCTCGTTTCCCGTCAAAATCGACAGCCTGCGGTCGGGTTTAGCAGGGTATCAATACTATGATATCGCGCTGGAACTGGTTGAACAGGATGGCGTGCGGAAAAAGATCATGCATCTTGATTACGTGTATTCATCGACCTGTCCGTGCTCGCTGGAACTAAGTGAGCATGCGCGGTCGACCCGTGGTCAGTTGGCGACGCCACATTCGCAACGATCTGTGGCGCGAGTTTCAGTTTTGATTGAAAATGACGCAGATTGCCTGTGGTTCGAAGACTTGATCCACGCGTGTCGGATTGCGGTGCCTACGGAAACGCAGGTGATGGTCAAACGCGAAGATGAACAAGCGTTTGCTGAACTAAATGCGGCAAATCCAATCTTTGTTGAGGATGCAGCAAGATTGTTCTGTGCGCAACTTTTAGCAGACCATCGGGTTTCGGATTTTCGTGTAATTGCCAGCCATCAAGAAAGCTTACACAGCCATGATGCGGTTTCCGTCCTGACAGAAGGACCGACTTTTGCGCAAGAAAGCTTTGATCCTAAACTGTTCAACACATTGTTCCACGTTGGATAATAATGGCGGCGCAGGGCCTAGCTCTGCGCCAACGTCCCCCGATATTCGCCCGCAATATCATTTTCGTAAAATCGATGGGCATACGCATATCTGGGATGTGCGCAAATTGATCGGCATTGCAGAAGGCTTGCCGGTTAAGGATATACCGCTGACACAGATTTCCGAAATTGACGAAACTTATTGGTTCGATGGTTCTGGTCCGGTGCCAACGTGCCGTGCGATTTTGGATCATATGCGATTGATCGAAAACGCTGACTTGCGATGGCCCATTATTTTGTGCCCGAATGCACGCGTGATGGATGGCATGCACCGCGTTTTGAAGGCTTTGCTCGTTGGTAATACTGCAATACAGACACGAAGCCTTGTGACCTTGCCTTTACCTGACTTCGTTGATGTCGCGCCAAGTGATCTACCATACTAGCTTTGCGCTGAAGGCGAAGCGGACTTGCATGATTGGCATTGGTCTTTGATCGAGGCAGTTCCTATATTTTGATCAAGGGAGGAAACCAAAGTAACTAAAACGAGGTTTCCGATGACATTTTTTAACGACACTTCACACGTAGGTCGCAACTCGATCCTATCTTCTGTCAAAGATTGGTTTTTCGCACTTGGGCGGGCGATGTATGCGTCGCGCGGCATGGAAGAACGGCTGCGCCAAATTGATGAATTGAAAGCCAAAAGCGATCAGGAATTGAAAGCTATGGGGCTAAAGCGGGAAGATATTCCCACATATGTTTTCCGCCACCTTATGCATCTGTGAACAAGTCTATTTCTTAGGATCTCGATGGGATTAGCGCCTCTTACAGGGGAAGGCCCGCGCGAAAATAGCGCGGGCGCGCTTTGTGGTCTTCAGATGTAAACCGATGTGCTGTTGGTCGTTGGCCAGTCGACACGATGCGAATGCGCATCTACGTTTGACGATACCTGAGATGCATAAGGTCACGGCTTGACACTGACTGCATCCAACGCCAAGCCTCGAGGTTATGTTGGATCTGCGCCCTGTCGGATATGTGATTGGCTTGCTGGTCGCCGTCCTCGGCGTTTCCATGATATTGCCTATGCTTGTCGACTTGGTCGAGGGACGTGGGCATTGGCACGTTTTTCTTGAATCCGCTCTGATAACAATTCTGACAGGTGGACTGATTGCGCTAAGTTGTGCCAACGGTGTGCGCGAGGGTTTGACGATCCAGCAGACCTTTTTGTTGACCACAGGGGTTTGGGTCGCATTGCCGATTTTTGGGGCCATTCCGTTTGTGATGGGCGAAACGGACGCACGTTTTGTCGATGCATTTTTCGAAGCAATGTCGGGCCTCACAACAACTGGCTCCACTGTGTTTTCTGGTCTTGAAGACCTGCCCAAAGGGTTATTGTTGTGGCGTGCAATCCTGCAGTGGCTTGGCGGGATTGGTATCATTGTTGTGGCGATGGTGTTCTTGCCTGAGCTGCGCGTAGGGGGGATGCAGATATTCCGATCCGAAGGTTTTGATACATTTGGGAAAATCCTGCCGCGTGCGACCGAAATTTCCAGCCGAATTTCCGTGATCTATATCGGTCTCACATTGGTTTGCACGCTTTGTTACATCGGCGCAGGCATGGAGGTTTTTGATGCATCTGTTCATGCGATGACGACAATTGCGACGGGCGGTTTTGCCACCAGTGATCAGTCATTTGCAGCCTTTCCCGGTGCGCCGGAATATGTCGCCACGCTTTTCATGCTGCTGGCCGCTTTGCCTTTCGTACGGTTTGTTCAACTCAGCGCCGGATCCGCACAACCTTTATTCAAAGACAGCCAAATACGTGCGTTTTTTGGAACTGCTGTGGTGATTGTCAGCGTCATGACCTCTTGGAATTTGTTGGCCACCGATAATGTCGGCGAAGAAGCGTTTCGTAAGGCAGTGTTTAACTCAATGTCACTGTTAACGGGCACCGGTTATGCCAGCGCCGATTACATGCAATGGGGCAGTTTCGCCGTGGCGAGCTTGTTCTTTATAGGTTTGATTGGCGGTTGCGCCGGATCAACGGCGTGTTCGGTCAAAATTTTCCGATATCAGCTTCTGTTCGCATCCATTCGCGCACAGCTCCAAAAAATCCGCAGCCCTCACGGTATATTTGTGCCACGTTATGCCGGTCGGGCTGTCGGTGAAGATGTATTAAGCTCGGTGATGTCTTTCTTTATGTTCTTCATTGTGACCCTCGGAGTATTGTCCGTCTTGCTTGGGCTGACTGGGCTTGATTTCATAACATCAATTTCAGGGGCTGCGGCTGCTTTGGCCAATATCGGTCCTGGGTTGGGGGATCAGATTGGTCCCGCCGGTAACTTTGGCGGCCTGAACGATACGGCCAAATGGCTGCTGTCGATTGCTATGCTGATCGGGCGGCTCGAGCTTTTGGCCGTGTACGCTATTCTAACCGTTCATTTCTGGAGAGCCTGAATGTCTAAAGACAGCGCCTTCGCGCCTCGTCGCCCCCTTGGTGCGCAAATTTCGCATATGCTGAAAGATCGAGGCGTGGATGTGATTTTTGGCATACCTGGGGTGCACAATCAGGAAATGTATCGCGGCATAGAAGAGGCCGGGATTGCCCATGTATTGGCGCGCCATGAACAGGGTGTTGGCTTTATGGCTGATGGCTATGCACGCGCAAGCGGAAAGCCTGGTGTTGCCTATGTGATATCCGGGCCGGGCCTGTGCAATATCATGACGCCGATGGGACAGGCTTATTCGGATTCGGTGCCTTTGCTGGTGATTTCAAGTTGCCTTGATGAAACCGCAGCGACCAAGGGGCAATTACACCAAATGAAAGACCAACGTGCGGCCGCAGAAACGGTTTGCGATTGGGCCGAAGAGGCGCGCAGCGTCGATGCTGCCTATGCGTTGATTGATCGCGCATTGTTGGAATTCGAAACAAGTCGCCCGCGCAGCAAAACTATTAGCGTACCGATTCAATTGCTTGAAAGCCACGCGGCCGCTGCTCCATCGCGCACAGACATTGTACCATTTCGCTGTGACGATGACGCTGCCGCCGAGGTTCTTCTGTCACATCTTACTGGGACGCAACGCCCGTTGTTTATCTTTGGTGGTGGGGTCGAAACCGCGTTTGCGCGCAGTGTTGCAGAAGCAACTGGGGCGGCAACATTTACTACGTATGCAGGCCGCGGAGTTGTCGGCGATTATCCATTGAACTTTGGATCAAGCCTTGCCCGGCCTAGCAGCGCAGATATCATTGGTTCTGCGGATGTAGTCATAGCAATGGGAACGGAGTTGGCAGAGGTCGATCTGTGGCGGGCTGATTTAGGCCACAAGGCGACCCTGATCCGTGTGGATATTGATCCTGTTGTTTTGGGGGATCGACAACGCGCTGATGTCCAAATCCAAGCCCGGTCAGCCGACGTTTTGACGCGCTTGCTGGGGTTGTTGGAGGGGCATGTCCCGGCGAAAGGGTGGAGCTTTTCGGAAGTCGCGGATCAACGCGCCCTGTGGCGTGCGGAATTGATTGCGGAACGTCCGGGTATTGTCCGGGTATGTGACGCGCTACGTGACTGTCTGCCAGACGGCACTATGATCTATTCCGATATGACGCAGTTTGCTTATACCGCCAAAGAAGTTTGGGACATGGGTGAACCTGGTCATTGGCACCACCCATCTGGTTTTGGCACGTTAGGATACGCGACACCCGCAGCGATTGGCGGCGCTATGGCACGTAACGGTCGTCCAACGATGGCTGTTATTGGGGATTATGGGTTTCAATACACGGTGCAAGAATTGGCCGTGGCCGTCGAGCTCAAATTACCGATACCGATTTTCCTGTGGGACAACGGTAAATTGGGAGAGATTGAAGACAGCATGGTCCGCGCACAAATCGCACCAAATGCTGTTCATCAGCGCAACCCGGATTTCATCAAATTGGCAGATGCATTCGGAGCCTATTCGGCGCGTCCCAAAACGCTCGCTCAGATGCAAGAGGCGGTGCGAAATGCGTTCGATGCCGACGGCCCAACATTGATCCACGTCACATCAGACATCGCGGAAAGCTGATGGGGTTATTCCCAGCAGCTGACAAGCACTGTCATATTCTGTGCGGTCTCAGTTAAATCCACCGGATCAACAAGCGCTCTGTCTTCATTCGCGGCACCTGTTAGGTTTGCCTCGTTGAGCACACGCTTGATGGTGTCGCTGTTGACGGCAAAGTTCACATCATCGGGAAGGGCACGGCCTTCTGTTGCGCGTGGCAATAGCATGCCCAACACACCACCAGTCGCGTCTAGTACCGGCCCACCTGCGTCGCCGGGCAAAACGTCCAGTGCAAGCCGGTTAAGCCCAACCTCACCACGCAGACCGCGCAGATCGACCAAGGTACCAAACGTCATACTCGGCGCACCCAGAATGCCTTCGAAACTGTACCCAGCTACAGCAATTTCGGTCTGTAGACGTGGAGTTTGCGCGCTGAAACGGCCAAAACCAATCGGCGCCAGACCCTGTTTTGGGCGTAGTATTGCAATACCGCTTTCTGCATCCAGGACCGCAACTTCGGCTTCTGTTTCCGTATCCAAAGTCAGGCGCGAACAACTTTGAATAACATCTGACGTTGTGACGACGCTTCCGGCCTGATCCACAAAGAAACCGGATCGGGACACACTTGGTTTGCGAACGTCCAAGCCTGACACCAGGTCAATTGATTGCGTTTCATCCAAACCCGCATCTGCGGGCAAAACACCGGTTATTCGTTGGAAGCTGGCTTCCATTTCAGCCAAAAGTCGTTTGCGTCTCGGTTCGTCGTTCAAAGGCCAAACCAGAATAAATCCTTTGATTTCCCCGCCACTTAACGATGCACGTACTTCGGTAACAATTTTATTGCTTTGGCCTGTGATCGTAAACGACGCATCGCTGCGGTCGCGATTGCCCTCAGCTGGTACGATGTCCAAGGTCTGAAGGATGTCATAAAGCCCGAAAAGCGTGGTCTGATCGCCCGCTTGAGAAATCAGGATAACGTTTTCTGGGCCATCGTCTTTGGATGGATATTGCGCGAAAGGTGCGATGTGGGTTTTGAAATCAACGACATTTAAAGGCATTTCAATTTCAATGCCCGCTTTGTCGTCACGCACCAGTTGCAAACCCAGCTCTTCGAGAATGGCATTGTATTGAGTGATCAGGTCGTTGCGCTGCAAAGTGGTCAGAATGCCGGTCGCCTCATAACCGTTCTGTTCTTGCCATGCGGTCATTGACCGACGCGTGCCAGCCCCAAAAAGCCCATCAATTGTGCTGTTGTAAACACCCGCCCAACGAAGCGCTATTTGCAGCTCGCGTCTTTGATCGCTGTTCAACAACCTTTCGCTTGCGCGTGCTTCTCTTGGCGTTTCGTCTACAATCTGGATAGGGGTGTTTTCTGGTTGTTCAGGTGTTGGTTCGGTAGGAGTTTGCACCACAATGGTGTCGGATCCGTCATTACGCGCGGCTGCATTTGGAATCGGCACCGCGCCGCGCCCTAAGATATTGGCTCCAACGGGCCAGAATTGCTGACCAAATATCGAAGTTTGTGTGATAAAGCTGTCTTGTGGAATAACGTTTTCGGCTTGATACACCTCAAGGACACGCACTGCATCGTCGCTTCGATAGGGGCCAAGGGTCAAAGCGTACCATCTGTTTCCCAGTCGAAAACCGTTCACGTCAGCAATGTCTGCTGAATATCTTTTGGCTGAATCTATCGCTTCGGCAAGGCTCCGTTTGGCCTCGATTTGGACAAACACCACCTCGTCTTGCGCCTGTGCAGATCCAACGCACAGGCTGCACATAACCATTATCAACCAAATCCGTTTCAGCATACCGCCGCCGCCCTCGAAGCTTTTTCTTACCCAGCTAGACAATAAGCAGGAAAACGCCGGATTGAAAATGGCCGTTGCCAGACTTTTGATTACTTTGTTCCAATTGACGCTGTGTTGGCCTGCGCATAGGTAGGGCGCGCATCGAAAGGGCCCAAAATGTCTGAACCTGTGACACAACCTAAATCCTTTCAGGAAATTATCCTGAGGCTTCAGAACTACTGGGCCGCAAAAGGCTGCGCGATTCTGCAACCCTACGATATGGAAGTTGGGGCAGGGACATTCCATCCGGCAACGACATTGCGTGCTTTGGGCAATCGCAACTGGGCTGCGGCCTATGTTCAACCGTCCCGCCGCCCGACGGATGGTCGGTATGGGGAAAACCCAAATCGTTTGCAGCACTATTATCAATACCAAGTGTTGATCAAACCATCGCCGCCAGATCTGCAAGATCTGTACCTTGGATCGTTGCAGGCCATTGGTATCAACATGGATATGCACGACATCCGATTTGTTGAAGATGACTGGGAAAGCCCAACTTTGGGCGCTTGGGGTCTTGGATGGGAAGTGTGGTGCGACGGCATGGAAGTGTCGCAATTCACTTATTTCCAACAAGTCGGCGGACATGACTGCACGCCCGTTTCGGGTGAATTGACCTACGGGCTTGAGCGTTTGGCGATGTATGTTCTAGGGGTCGATCATGTCATGGACATGCCGTTCAACGATCCGCAAACGCCTATCGCGTTAAGTTATGGCGACGTGTTCAAACAAACCGAACAGGAATACGCACGTTGGAATTTTGATGTGGCCAATACAGACGTCTTGTTGCGTCATTTTGTTGAGGCCGAAGCAGAATGCGAACTGATCCTGTCGCAGGATTATGATGATCCCAAAACCGGGAAGCGCATTGTGATGGTTCATCCGGCCTATGATCAGTGCATCAAGGCCAGCCACATCTTTAATTTACTCGATGCACGTGGCGTGATTTCTGTGACAGAACGCCAAGCCTATATTGGGCGTGTGCGTGCATTGGCCAAGAAATGCGCTGACGCCTTCATCCAAACGGATGCTGGTGGTTGGGCTCCCGCCACATGAGCGGCAAATTACTGGGGATAATTATCTTGTTTTCTGCAGCCATCGCTGGCGCAAGTTTGTATTACTTGCAGGTATACGGCTTTTACACAGAGGTGTCCGCGCCCGAAGAACTGAAATTGGTTTCTGTTGTGTCTAACGAACCCGAACCGATTGGGTTTACCGAATTTGATGCAATTGACGCGGACAGTTCCCCTATTCGCTACCGCGCATGCTTTCAGACAGATATGTCATTGTCTTTGCTGACAGAAACATTTGTCGGGCTGGATGATGTCGTTCCGCGCAATGCGCCGGGATGGTTCGATTGCTTTGACGCCGAAGCAATTGCCGCCGAACTGGCCGCTGGGACCGCGTTGCCGTTCCTTGGTCAAAAGAATGTAGCCTTTGGCGTGGATAGGATTGTCGTGATCACGGATGATGGGCGCGGCTATGTCTGGCACGAATTGAACGATTGCGGCGAAAAAGCCTATGACGGGACCATCGTTGGCGAAGAATGTCCCACGCGCGAGGAATTTAACTGATGCCTGATCTGCTGATCGAACTTTTTTCCGAAGAAATTCCAGCACGTATGCAAACTCGTGCCGCTGATGACCTCAAGCGTTTGATCACAAATGCTCTGGTCGATGCCGGGTTGACCTACGCGTCGGCGGGCGCGTTTTCGACGCCACGCCGTTTAACATTGTCGGTTGAGGGTTTGCTGGATCAAAGCCCAACAACCCGAGAAGAGCGCAAAGGCCCTAAGGCAGATGCACCCGAAAAGGCCATCGAAGGCTTTTTGCGCGGCGCAGGTTTGTCGCGGGATAAAGTAGAAGAGCGTGAAACACCCAAAGGCAATATCCTATTCGCCGTCATCGAAAAGCCGGGCCGACCCGCTGCAGACATCGTGTCAGAGGTTTTGGAAGCCACGGTTCGCAATTTCCCGTGGCCAAAGTCCATGCGGTGGGGGGCTGGTTCCTTGCGTTGGGTGCGTCCTTTGCAATCGATTGTGTGCATTCTGAGCGACGAGGTGGGCACGCGTATCGTTTCGGGGGATGTTGATGGCATCAAATTCGGGGACGTTTCCAAAGGGCACCGTTTCATGGCGCCGGACGCGTTTTCTGTCGTGTCTATGGATGATTATACGACCAAGCTTGCAAAAGCCCGTGTTGTGTTGAACCCTGATGAGCGGGCAGGCACAATTTGGAACGACGCCACAAACATGGCCTTTGCCAATGGCCTGGAAGTGGTCGAAGACAAAGGTTTGCTGGCAGAAGTCGCAGGGCTTGTTGAGTGGCCTGTGGTTTTGATGGGTAAAATCGATGATGAATTTCTCGATCTGCCGCCCGAAGTTCTGCAAACGTCGATGAAAGAACACCAAAAGTTCTTTTCAGTCCGCAACCCTAAAACCAATCGCATCGAGCGTTTCATAACCGTTGCGAACCGCGAGACTGTGGATCAAGGCGCGACTGTTCTGGCCGGAAACCAAAAGGTTCTGAGCGCGCGATTGGCAGATGCCAAGTTCTTTTGGGAAAACGACCTAAGAGAAGCAAATGCAGGGATGAACAACTGGCTGCAATCTCTTGAAAACGTGACATTTCACAACAAGTTGGGCAGCCAATCCGAACGGATCACACGGATTGCTGCATTGGCTGGAGAATTGGCATCCATTGTGGGGGCAGATAAAGGTCAGACAATTGAAGCCGCGCGTTTGGCCAAAGCAGATCTTAGTTCCGAGATGGTCTATGAATTCCCGGAACTTCAAGGGCTTATGGGGCGTTATTACATCGAAAAGGCGGGCAAGAACAAAGCAATCGCCGCCGCCGCCCAAGACCATTATTCGCCGCTTGGGCCGTCAGATGATGTGCCAACGGCCCCGATCAGCGTCACCGTCGCTTTGGCAGACAAAATCGACACTTTGGCGGGGTTCTGGGCCATCGATGAAAAGCCGACTGGGTCCAAGGATCCGTTCGCCCTGCGTCGTGCGGGGTTGGGTGTTATTCGGCTGATCTTGGAAAACAACCTGCGCATGGATTTGGTGTCAGTGTTTCAGAGCGCGGCAACAGCGCATGTGGATGGCGATGACACAGGCAAATCAGTGGCCCGCGAAATTTTGGAGTTCCTTCACGACCGTTTGAAGGTGTATTTGCGCGATCAGGGGATCAGGCACGATGTTATTGACGCCTGCATTGCGATGGACGGCAACGATGATCTTGCCCTTTTGGTCAACCGCGCAAAAGCGCTTAGCGCGACGCTTGCCACCGATGATGGCGAGAACCTTTTGCAAGGGTTCAAACGTGCCAATAATATTCTGACACAGGCTGAAGAGGCGGATGGTGTCGAATATTCCTATGGCGCGGATGTCAAATACGCGGCTACCGAAGAGGAACGCGCATTGTTTGCCGCATTGGATGTCGCTGATGGAAAAATTGCGCCAGCTATGCAAAAGCAAGATTTCGGAACAGCTATGGCCGCGATGTCGGCGTTGCGTGGACCAATCGATACATTTTTCGAAGCGGTTAAGATCAATGATGACAACGCAACTGTGCGGCGCAACCGGTTGAATCTGCTCAGCAGGATTCGCAGCCTGTGCCTGTCTGTGGCGGATTTAACCAAGGTTGAAGGCTAAATTCCCGATATGCGTGTGTTAATAATGACTTGCCGGGCGATTTAATTCAGAATGCGCCCAGCAGTTAGGCTCTAACCCTTGATCAATCGTTAACGATGCCTATTCTGCAGGTCAGCAAAGGAACGCTGCAGTGCAGAATAATCCGCATACAACTCTTGTTACGCCTTCAGCGCCGATCGCTGCGGAAACGCATGGTGGTCGTGCAAAATGCCTGCAACGATTGGCTCGGCTTGAATTGCCGGTTCCGCGAACTGTGGCCTTATCCTTTGAGTCGGTGCATCGGATTGCGTCGGGTGATTTGCCAGATATCGAAGCGATCCTCGCTCAGTTTCCGGTCACTGCGACGCTGTGTGTACGTCCATCGTCCGAGGACCCAGATTGGGGTGGACCGGGCGCAGTATTGAATATCGGCATGAACCAAATGCGATACAACGTCCTCTGCGAGCGTATTGGCCGGGAAGCTGCAGCATCTGTTTATACACGTTTTGTCCAATCCTATGCGGTTCACGTTGCGCGTCTGGACCCGAACATATTTGATGACATTGATGGTGAATGCGAAGACGCATTAACCGCATCGCTGCGCGCCTATGAAGAAGAGGCCGAAGAGTCATTTCCCGATGAACGCGCTGTTCAGCTGTCCGCAGTTTTGAAATCAATGGCGCGGGCTTGGGAAGGCACAACCGCGCGTCTGTTGCGACAGGCAAAGGGTGCACCGGTTGATGCTGGGTTGGGGCTGGTCGTTCAGCAAATGGCTTTGGGTCTGGGGCATGGGATAAGCGGGTCTGGCGTCTTACAATTGGTCAATTCCGACACCGGCATGCCACAGATTACAGGACGTTATCGCGGTCAAAGCCAAGGGCGCGACGCTCTGACTGGTAATGGAAACAGCCTTTACCTTACCAAAGATCGACGGGGCAATTCACTTGAAGAGCTGGCTCCTGATTTGTTCGAAAAGCTGAAATCCCACGCCGCCCACATGCGGGATCGTTTGCGCGAAGAAATGCAGGTCGAATTCACCATTGAAGATGGCCAACTGCATATCTTGGACGGAGTGCGGGTTGCGAGATCGTCGCAAGCGGCATTGCGGATCGCAGTGGATTTGGCGAATGACGGCATAATTCCACGAGAAGAAGCGTTGATGCGTGTCGAACCGCGTGCTTTGAACGAAATGCTGCACCCCCAAGTCGCAACAGATGCCAAACGCGACAAGATCGGTCGTGGGATCGCAGCCAGCCCTGGGGCTGCTACGGGACGTGTTGTGTTTACCGCAACAGACGCACAGGCCGCCGCCGCGCGCGGTGAGGCGTGCATTTTGGTGCGCCGCGAAACATCGCCCGAAGACGTGCGCGGGATGCATTCTGCAGCAGCCGTTTTGACCGAACGCGGGGGCATCACCAGCCATGCAGCCGTGATCGGTCGTGGTATTGGGACACCCTGCGTTGTCGGTGTGACGTCCATGCAATTCCGGTTGCGAACAAAGCAACTGGTCGCTCAAGATGGGCGTATCATCAACGAAGGCGACATTCTCACCGTAGACGGGACCAGCGGTGATGTTCTGCTGGGTGAAACAGATTTGCAGCCCGCGGGACAGGACAAGGCCTTTTTGCAATTCATGGAATGGGCGGAAGAGGCGTGCGATATCGGGATTCGTGCCAACGCAGACACGCCATCGGATGCAGAAACGGCGCGCGGGTTTGGA
Source organism: Paracoccaceae bacterium (assembly GCA_039960995.1). Lineage (GTDB taxonomy): Bacteria > Pseudomonadota > Alphaproteobacteria > Rhodobacterales > Rhodobacteraceae > JABSSA01. The sequence goes on from JBDVKF010000026.1 coordinate 54,709, forward strand.
GCGCATGGCATTGGATTGTGCCGTACCGAGCATATGTTTTTTGAAGAAGACCGCTTAACCTTGATGCGCGAGATGATCTTCGCCGAAACACCCGAAGACCGTCGGGCTGTGTTGGATCGCTTGCTGCCATTGCAACGCATGGATTTCACCGAACTTTTCCGGATCATGAGTGGCAAGCCCGTTTGCATACGGCTTTTCGATCCTCCGCTGCACGAATTCCTGCCAGCTGAAAAAGGTGGGCAGCGCGAATTGGCCGAAGCGTTGAATTTACCTTTGTCGGATGTCAGTCGCCGTATCGAAGAAATGCGTGAGTACAATCCAATGCTGGGCCTTCGCGGTGTGCGTTTGGGGGTAACTGTTCCAGAAATATATGAAATGCAGGCGCGCGCTATTTTTGAAGCGACAGTTGATGCATCATTGGATGGCGCAGCTGTCGTACCCGAAATCATGATTCCTTTGGTTTCGGCCAAACGCGAAGTTGAACTGGTGCAGGCGTGTATCGATAAAGTTGCGGCTGCGGTACGTACCGAACGGCAAGCCAACTTCGAATTTCGGTTGGGTGTCATGGTAGAAACACCGCGTGCTGCATTGCGCGCCGGCGAAATTGCGCAACATTCCAGCTTCCTGAGTTTTGGCACAAATGACCTGACACAAATGGCGTACGGGTTAAGCCGCGATGACGCGGGGCGGTTCATGTCTGACTATGTAAACCAAGGTGTTTTTGAAGAAGACCCATTTCATTCCTTGGACGTAGACGGTGTCGGCGAATTGCTGAGATTAGGATCGGAACGCGGCCGCGCGACCCGACCGGATCTGCAGTTGTCCATTTGCGGAGAACAGGGCGGAAATCCCGAATCAATCGCGTTTTGTCGCGCCATAGGTTTCGACTATGTGAGTTGTTCCCCATATCGTGTTCCAGTCGCGCGACTAGCTGCCGCACGTTTGGCAATTTCGGACAAGATAGGCTGACAGTCGCCAGAGTCTGCACAAAATATGCTAAAATTGAGGAACTGATCATGTGCTGCGCTGTGACCTAAATAGCGCATGATTTTCATCAAACTGGACCTTTTCCTGTAAACCGTTTAAGCGGCCCCGGTTCGCATTGAAACATGGGGAATGAGATGCGTGGATTTGTTTGTTCTTTTTTGATCTCATGCGGAGTGTTCTCCGCATCTTCGGCTGCCGCTGATGACACTGGTGCAACGCTGCGCAAAACCGAAGCGCGCGGTTTGCAGACAGTGTCCAAAGCGCATCTTTCGTTGCTGTTGTCTGCACCTAAAACATCCCCATTGTCGTTTACTCGTAGCTGGTTAGATAACCAGCCAAGTATCGAAGGTGACAGTGCGTGGCGGTGTATGACTGAAGCGCTGTATTTTGAAGCGCGCGGTGAAACGGTAAAAGGGCAATTTGCAGTCGCTGAGGTTATTTTGAACCGTGTGGCCAGCGTGCGGTTCCCTGACACAGTGTGTGGTGTGATCAACCAAGGTACGGGCAAGAAATATCAATGTCAGTTTACCTACACATGCGATGGTCGTGCCGAGACCGTGCGTGAACCAAAGGCGTTTGAGCGCGTCGGAAAAGTCGCACGCATCTCACTAGATGGACAGGTTCCTGATTTGACCAAAGGGGCCACCCACTATCATACAAACGCGGTTCGACCGGGTTGGAGCAAAACATACACCCGAACTGCCAGTTATGGGGTGCATCTGTTTTATCGCCACACATTCCAAACTGCGAAAAAGTGACACCGATAGGCACACAGACACGACGAATATTGAAGCTAGGGTGACGCCTTTACACCTGCCTTAGGATATCAGACGGTGTAAGTAGTCTTGGTTCTATTAAGAAAGACAGAGCATGGCCACGGACATACATCTCGCTTTTGCGCATCCTGACGAACGATCCAAGGCAACTGCCACGACCGACACTTTGGATCGTATTTCGGTCCGAGATCATGTTGTGGACGTCGAAATCGGAGCCTTTCAAGCAGAACGTGGTGTGACGCAACGCGTTTGTTTCAACATCGTCGTCGAGGTGCGGCCCATCCGCGGACCAATTGGGGACGATGTTGATCGCATTCTAAGCTATGACAGAATTACAGAAGCCATTGGGACTGAATTGTCTGACGAGCGGTTAAACCTGCTTGAAACACTGGCCGAGCGTGTTGCGGAACGCATCTTGATCGAACCTCAAGCGATGCGTGTTTTTGTTCGTATCGAAAAACTGGACCGAGGGCCGGGTGCTTTGGGAGTCGAGATCGTTCGCAATCGCGAAACCACCGGACCTGTACCGCTGGATACAATGGAACAGGATGATCCGCTGCATCCCGAACTGGTCTTTTTGTCCAACGAGGCGATTGAATCCGCATTTCTGTCCGATTGGATTGATCAACTCGAGGCATCGGGTCGCCCATTGATTTTATGTGTCGGGGCTGCGGCGACGTCCGCGCCTCAGGCCGGTCACCCATTGGCCCAAAGACGCATAGATTTGCTGGCCATCGAACAGAATGCTTGGGTGTTGGCAGCGCGCGACGCACGGTGCAAGGTTGTAAATTCACGCACCGAACTGGATTGGGCCATGAAGAACGACCAAATTTGCATTTGGGCACCATCCAAAATCGTTTTGGACGCCGTTGACGGACCATCTGCCAAAGCATCTGACGCCGTGGCATTGGCCGCGTGGTTTGCCAAAGCGTTTGAGGCTCAGGAAATGTTGGTCATAGGCGCTGAACTGCCAGACCAAAGTTCTGTTCCGCTGAAAGGGGTTTCCGTGAAAGACAAAGCGCTTTCCTTGAAATGAGTTCCTATTTTCGTCCTTTGGTGCAGCATGGCAGTGTGCGTCCACCCGATGCAGTGCAACTGGCGGATGGATGGGGATGGTTTGTCGCTTGTGAACGTCTAGAGCGTGGGGTGTCTGCGCGGGTTGTTCCCAATGCACAAGTGCCTTCTGAAGTGTTGGAACGTATGTGCGGTCCGCGCAATCCATTGCCCAGACTTGACCTTAGTACACCTCGGATCATGGGCATTTTGAATGTAACGCCCGACAGTTTTTCGGATGGTGGACTGCATGCCGCACCCCAAGCCGCCGCTGCGCGTGCAGAACAGATGTTGCAAGAAGGGGCCGAGATCATTGATGTGGGCGGCGAAAGCACCCGGCCCGGGGCGACCTTTGTGCCCGCCAAAACCGAGATTGAACGGATTGACCCCGTCATTCGCGCTTTGCGGGCGAAAGGGGTTCAAGCGCCGATTTCTATCGATACGCGTAAAGCTGACGTTGCCAATGCGGCGTGTGATGCGGGGGCCGATTTAATCAATGATGTTTCTGGATTCACCTTTGATCCCGATTTGGCGCAAACCGCTGTACAGCGGGGTCTTCCTGTATGTGTCATGCATGCGCAGGGTGATCCTGCGACTATGCAAAACGACCCTCAATACGAAGATGTTCTGTTGGATGTGTTTGACTGGCTTTCTGCACGCATCGATGTGCTGGAACAGCAAGGTATTCCGCGAACCCGAATTATTGCGGATCCGGGCATAGGATTTGGGAAAACGGACGAACACAACCTAAGTATCCTAAGACGTATTTCGCTGTTTCATGGATTGGGTGTCGCGATTTTACTGGGCGTTTCGAGAAAGGGCTTTATTGGGCGTGCTGCAAATGTGAAAACCCCCGATGCGCGTGGTCCGGGATCAGTTTCAGTTGCTTTGTCGGCAATTCAGCAAGGTGTTCAAATCATTCGCGCGCATGATGTGGCCGAGCACGCGCAAGCCATTGCAATGTGGCGCGCCTGCATGGCATGAGATGCGCATGACAAAGTTATTTGGAACGGACGGCGTCCGCGGGACTGCCAATATCACCCCCATGACCGCCGAAATGGCGCTGCAAATTGGTGCAGCCGTTGGCCGGTATTTCCGACGCCACACAAGTGCGGCGCACCGAGTTGTTATTGGGAAAGACACGCGTTTATCAGGTTATATGTTTGAAAACGCGCTGACTGCTGGCCTGACATCGACAGGAATGAATGTCCTGTTGTTGGGGCCGGTTCCGACACCGGCTGTCGGATTGCTGACGCGGTCGATGCGGGCTGATTTGGGCGTCATGATTTCGGCCAGCCACAACCCTGCGCAAGACAATGGTATTAAGTTCTTTGGCCCAGATGGGTTCAAACTGTCAGATGCAGCAGAAGCAGAGATCGAGCAACTTGTGGTCAACGGTGTCGAACCGGTTGCCGCCGATGAAATCGGACGTGCAAAGCGGATTGATGACGGGCGGTTCCGTTACATTGAACGGGTCAAATCTACATTTCCAAGGCAGATGCGTCTTGATGGATTGAAAGTTGTTTTGGATTGCGCGAACGGTGCGGGACACCGGGTTGCGCCTGATGCCCTTTGGGAATTGGGGGCGACCGTTATTCCCATCGGAACCTCGCCGAACGGTCACAATATCAACCAAGATTGCGGGTCTACGCATCCTCGAACAGCGGCAGAAACCATCATCGCACATGGTGCAGATGTTGGCATCTGTTTGGACGGTGATGGCGACCGCGTGATCTTGTTGGACGAAAAAGGCCAAGTCGGGGACGGTGACCAGTTCATGGGTCTGATGGCCGCACGTTGGGCCGAAGAAGATCGCCTTAAAGGCAACGCGCTTGTGGCGACTGTTATGTCCAATCTTGGTCTCGAACGCTTTTTGGATGCGCGTGGCTTGCGGTTAGAGCGGACCGCCGTCGGGGATCGGTATGTGGTTGAAAAGATGCGCGCAGGTGGGTTCAACCTAGGCGGCGAGCAATCCGGTCATATTGTGATGACGGATTACGCGACGACGGGTGACGGGCTTATGGCTGGTTTGCAGTTTCTGGCCGAACTTGTGCGTACGGGCAAACGCGCCTCTGAGGTGTTGCATGTCTTTGATCCCATTCCGCAACTGCTTGAGAATGTGCGCTTCGAACGCGGCCAAACTCCTTTGGACCTAGCGACGGTACAAGCGGCAATCGCCGAATCCGAAGCTCAACTGACGGGGATGGGCCGGTTGTTGATCCGCAAATCGGGGACTGAACCGTTGATCCGTGTGATGGCCGAGGCCGAGGATGAAAACGTGATGACGCAAGCCGTTGATCGTGTGGTGGCTGCGGTGCAGGACGCCGTGAGCCGTTAGTTAACTAAGGAACAACCGCTTTAATGCGCCGAACTGGGATAAGCCGACACCGATCAAGATCAGGCACATTGCCCAAATCAAGCTGGGGGGCAGGGGTTCAGACAACAACCATGCCCCAAGAACAACCGACCAAACGGGCACCTGATAGTTTGTCAGGGACATGAAAACAGGTCCTGCTGTGCGAATGACCAAAACGCGCAGCAAGTTCGCCGCGGCTGTTGGAATTAAGCCTAAAAGGGCGATGACAATCAACGTGCGCGTGTCTGGCATTGTTGGCAGGCCTTCCTGCCACAATGCCATGGGAATGGTCATACCTGCTGCGATAATCAGCAATACCGTCGAAAGCCCGATGGGATCCACTGCAGGCAATCTGCGCACAAGCACGGAAGACACACCGTAACAACAGGCCGCTGTCACACATGCGATGCGCCCTGCCGATTCCAGTTCGGCCCCGGTTGAATCAAACGCTTGCCCGCCAATAAGAACGCAAACGCCGCAAAACCCGATCAAGAATCCAATGGCGCGGTGCTTGGTTATGCGTTCACCCGGCACCAAGAAATGCGCCAGCGGCAAAACCAACAATCCCACGCTGGCCATCGAAACCCCCGCAAATCCACTGGTCACAAACTGCTGACCCCACGCGAGCAACATAAATGGGATGGCCGTTGAAAATCCTCCGATTGCAACGACCGAAACCGCGGCGGATCGCCTTAGCGGGGCCTCAAACAGCTGCCCGCCCATCATTGGCCAGATGGCCAGCATAACCAGCACCGCAAAACAAATACGTCCCGCAGCCAGCCAATAGGGTGTCATCCCGTCCAAAGCGATTTCAGTGATCAGAAAAGTCCCACCCCAGGTCAACCCAAGTGCGGCGACCATGGCCCAACTTTTCCAAGAAATTTCAGGTGTTTGCATTTCGAACCAACCGTATGGTCGAATATTCATCATCGCAAGGTATTGATCGGGAATTTATAAGCGGATGACAATGTTGCGTTTCAAGGGGGTTGAAAAATTACAGGCTGTAACGAGAAACCACCGGCACAATCAGGCTTAGATTTGCAACGAAACGAGGTTGGAAAACGCCCCGCAGATGCGGAGCGTTTGTGATCAGTTTGAAAGAACCGGATTAGTTCTTTTCTTTATCGACCATTTTGCCAGCAGAGATCCAAGGCATCATGCCGCGCAGTTTTTCGCCAACTTCTTCGATTTGGTGCGCGTCGTTCATGCGACGTGTCCCTTTGAAGAACGCTTGACCTGTCTGGTTTTCAGACATGAAGTCACGCACGAATTTACCTGTTTGGATGTCGTGCAAGATGGCTTTCATCTCTTTCTTGGTTTGCTCGTATGGCAGAACCCGTGGTCCAGAAACGTATTCGCCGTATTCGGCCGTATTCGAGATCGAGTAGTTCATGTTTGCGATGCCGCCTTCATAAATCAGATCTACGATCAGCTTCACTTCGTGCAAGCATTCGAAATATGCCATTTCAGGCGCATAACCAGCTTCGACCAGTGTTTCAAAGCCCATACGGATCAGTTCGACCAAACCACCACACAAAACCGCTTGTTCGCCGAACAAATCGGTTTCGCATTCTTCGCGGAAGTTGGTTTCGATGATGCCAGAACGACCGCCACCGATGGCTGAACAATAGGACAGGCCAATTTCCAAAGCTTTGCCAGACGCGTCGTTGTCAACGGCAACAAGGCAAGGCACACCGCCACCTTTGGAATATTCGCCGCGCACGGTGTGCCCGGGGCCTTTGGGGGCCATCATGATGACGTCGACTGTGTCTTTTGGTTCGATCAGACCAAAATGCACGTTCAAGCCATGAGCAAACGCCATGGCTGCGCCGTCTTTCAGGTTGTCATGCACGTATTTCTTATATGTTTCGGCCTGCAGCTCATCGGGCATTGTGAACATGATCAGGTCGCACCAAGCAGCGGCTTCGGCGATACCCATAACCTTGAGGCCTTCGCCTTCGGCTTTGGCAGCTGATGCAGACCCTTCGCGCAGGGCAACAACAACGTTCTTGGCACCACTGTCACGCAAGTTCAGGGCGTGCGCATGGCCTTGGCTGCCATATCCCAGAATTGCAACTTTCATATCTTTGATCAGGTTCACATCGCAATCGCGATCATAATAGACCCGCATGTCGTATCCTCCGGTTTGATTTCTGGCTGCAGCATAAGGATGAAACACGCACTGGTCAGCGGTGAATTTGTCATATATTTGGGTATTCATGATCAAGATCATTCGTATAAATTTAACATTGACGAAAAATCATGCTTAATGATGTGGATCGACGGATTTTGCGCCATTGGCAGGCTGATCCAACCCTGGCACCCAGTGAGTTGGCAGAAAAGGCCCGCGTCACAGTCAATCAAGTCACACGACGACAAGCCCGCATGCAAGCGTCGGGTGTTGTAACAGGGATTGGCGCTGTGATCGATTGGTCAGCCCTTGGGTATGCCGTCGAGGTGTCGTTGCGTGTGACCCTAGATAAAGGGGAAAGCCGCGCGTTCGACGATTTCTTAAACGCGGCACGTGATGTGCCCGAGGTCATTGCGATCCAGACGTTTCTGGGGCGGGTTGATGTGCGCTTGGCTGTTATCGCCAAGGATATGACCCATTATCAGGATATCTATCGGACCCAAATTTTAAAGCTGCCTCATATCGCCGATATCGAAGCGTTGATGCATGTCGCTCGGATCAAAAATGAAGAGGGGCTGCCTGTATGATCGAATTGGATGATATTGACAGGGCAGTTTTAAATGAGCTTGTGAAAAACGCGTCACAAGGGGCAGGGGCCGTTGGCCGTTCGGTTGGATTGTCTCAACCTGCGGCGTGGCGACGGATCAAACGTTTGACGGATGCCGGGGTGATCCAAGGACGACGTTTGCGTGTGAATGCAGAGGCGGTTGGATACAGTGTGACAGTTTTCCTTGGTGTAAAGCTTGCCCGTAAAGGGGGCATTAGCCTTGAAGATTTTGAACGTGCAGTCATGGCCATCCCAGAAGTGCAAACAGTCGAACATGTTTTGGGCATGTACGATTACCGTTTGCGCGTCGTTGCGCGGGATTTGCCGGACTTTGAACGCATATTGCGTCGCCGCATTATGACATTACCTGGTGCGGGTGATGTCGAGGCAAATGTGTTGCTGAGCGAAGAACGACGCCCCGGACCGATTGGGTGTTAGTCTGATTTGACCTTCCCAAGCAAATGTAGCCTTTGCACCCAGAGCAATGTCGGCTTACATCAATGCAAACGAAAACAGGGAGCATTCAAATGCCTGCACTGCTGGACCATGTCGACCCGGGTGGAATGGACGAATTTTCGGTCGTTTTCACCGACCGATCACTTAATCACATGAGCGCGAATTTCCAGCAGGTGATGCGGGATATTTCGAGCATGCTCAAAGATGTATATTCGGCGGACGGTGTCGTTGTCGTACCGGGCGGTGGGACCTTTGGCATGGAAGCTGTCGCGCGACAGTTCGCGCGAGGCGAAAACGTTCTGGTTGTGCGGAACGGATGGTTTTCTTACCGCTGGAGCCAGATATTTGAAGCCGGTGGGTTGGCTGCATCTGCGACTGTGCTGAAGGCGCGTCAGGCAGGCAATGCATCGCCTTCACCGTTCGCGCCACCACCGATAGCTGAAGTTGTGGCGCGTATCCAGGAAGAGCGACCCGGAATTGTGTTTGCACCACATGTGGAGACATCGGCTGGGGTGATTTTGCCGGAGGATTACATCGCGGAAATGGCGCGGGCTGCGCATGATGTGGGTGCGTTGATGGTTTTGGATTGCATTGCCAGCGGCTGTGTATGGATCGACATGAAAACTCTTGGCGTGGATGTGTTGATATCTGCCCCTCAAAAAGGCTGGTCAGCGCAACCTTGTGCCGGTTTGGTGATGTTGTCTGAAAGCGCATTGGCGCGATTGGAAGAAACGTCTTCTGATAGTTTCGCGATAGACCTCAAGAAATGGCATCAGATCATGCAAGCATATGAGAACGGCGGGCATGCGTATCATGCGACGATGCCCACAGATGCATTGCAGGCCTTTCGCGACACCATGCTGGAAACGCGGGATTACGGGTTTGAACGCTTGAAGGATGCACAATGGGCATTGGGCGATGCTGTACGCGGTTTGCTTACGGAAAAAGGCATCGTTTCGGTTGCTGCGGACGGGTTCGGCGCACCGGGGGTTGTTGTGAGTTACACGCAAGACCCGGACATTCAAAATGGCAAACGCTTTGCAGCGGAAGGTATGCAAATCGCGGCGGGTGTGCCGTTGCAATGCGATGAGCCTGATGACTTCCGGACGTTCCGTCTGGGCCTGTTTGGGTTGGATAAATTGTATGATGTTGATGCGACAGTGGCGCGATTGAACCGCGTGGTTGATCAGGTCTTATAGGGTCGGGGCGGTTCTGTTTGCACAATGTGCAAATGCGCCCGCCCACCGACCCTGACAGTCAACCTTGATCGCGCAGGCCCAGTCCCATTTGCATCAGCATTTTTCGGACTGGGGTTGCTGCGTAAAGGGCGTTCAGTCCTGCGGCACGTGCGTCTCGCAAGGCTGGTGTTTTGAATTGACTGACCCGGTTGAGCAGATCAATGCCTGACACACGCAGGCGGATGTCTTTGGCTCGTGCTTTTTCGTATGCGTCCAACATGTGTCGTGTTCCGAGGCCAGCAGGATCGTTTTGTGACAACGATAAAAGGGATGCGGTGTCTGTCAGGCTCATATTGAGGCCTTGCGCGCCGATTGGTGGCACGACATGCGCCGCTTCTGCGATGAGGGCAAGACGCGTCGCGGTAAACTCACGCGCGTGTTGTGAGATAATGGGCCAGATGCTGCGTTGCGTTGCCAGAGTTAAGGGGCCGAAGATGTGGCAGGATCGTTCGGACATTTCGGCTTCAAAGGCGTCTTGGGGCAGTTCGAAACGTCGCAAACATGCGTTCGCGTCATCCATCCAAACGACAGCGGATGCGGGCATACCATCGCGGTCCGGTAATGGAACCAACGTAAACGGACCACCCGTGCGGTGAATTTCGGTTGAGACATTCTCGTGAGGGACGGTGTGCGTTACTGCAAAGGCAAGCGCCTTTTGTCCATATCGCCGCGTTGTGACGTCAATACCTGCGGCTTTGCGCATAGGGGACTCGCGCCCATCTGCGGCAATCACAAGCCGTGTTTTGACAGTTTGGCCGGTGCTGAGTTTCACGCGTGCGCTGCTGGTTCGTCCCAAGTAATTGGTGGTCGAAGCACCCGGTTGGAATGTGACCGACGGAATATCTTTTAAGCGCGCGACCATTTCACGACGCAAAAGCCAGTTTGGCAAATTCCATCCGAACGGCAGGTTGGACACGTCGCTGGACCTAAAGTCTTTGATGATCCGGGCATTCGGGTCTTTGCCGCCAGCATCAATAATTCGCATCGTTTCAAGTGCGGCCGCGTGTGGAGCAAGGGATGCCCAAAGCCCGGCCGCTTCGAGCATGCGTTGGCCGGGTTGGAGGATTGCGGTTGTTCGCATGTCCGCGCCCGTGGCTTTTGCGGAGGTCACGGGGGGCGTTGGATCAACGCAAAGGACAGAAAAGCCATTCTGCCCAAAAGCAGCGGTGGTTATCAGCCCAGCAATCCCGCCCCCGGACACGACAATATCGTAATCAAACGCTTGCATACTGTCCTATGTAGCCATCGTTTTGGGATGCGCAAAGCGGCATCCTGTCCTAGGTGTGGAGTTGGCGCAAAAAGGAGGCGAGGTCGTCAGTGTGGAATTCAATATGCGGTTCTTTAATTGACGTCTCTGCGACATGTACCGTTTTGACGCCGATGTCGAAGGGGGCAATGAGATTGCGTGCCTCGTCTTCGAACATGGCCGCGCGGTTTGGTGAAAGGCCATCCAAGCCAAAAACGGTTTGAAACGCCGCCAATTCAGGTTTGGGAAGAAAGCCCGCGTGTTCAACGCCATAGACAGCATCAAATTGTCCGGACAATCCGCGCGCAGCGATGACGCGTTCAGCATAGGGAGCACATCCATTTGTGTAGACGATTTTGCGCCCAGGCAGATTGGCGATTGCGTCGGCGAGGTCATGATCTAGCTCTAAGTGATCTAGTGAAATGTCATGAACATCAGTTAGATATGGTGCCGGATCGACATCATGTTCACGCATCAGTCCGGCAAGGGTTGTTCCGTAGCGCTGCCAATATTCCAATCGTAACGTATTTGCCGTTGCTTCATCGACGTTCAACGCAGACATAACGTATTTGGTCATCCGCACTTCGATTTGATCAAACAGGCGGGCACGCGGTGGGTACAATGTGTTGTCTAGGTCAAAAACCCAAACGTTCACATGTGAGAAAGATGATTTGGGCATATTGCGGTTTTAACTTCCATGTCCGTCTTGAACCAGAGATCGTCTTGAGCCAGAGGTCGACGCTTGGGCTTGGTCTACACCTCGACCTGCGTTAATAAAAGAAAAACAGATATTTGGAACAGGAATTTCAGTGTCCCGTCAGGTCCCGAAAGACGCATATTCTTTGATCTTGGACGCGATTGACATTGGTGTGTTCAAGCCAGGCGATCGGCTTGTTGAAAGCGAATTGGCAGATCGGTTTGGAGTATCTAGAACGCCCATCCGCGAAGCTTTGCAGCGGTTGGAAACGCAATCTCTTTTGTCCCGCGACGGGCGCAGCCTGATTGTTGCGTCTTTGGATCACAACCAAATGGCTGAACTGTATGTTGTGCGCCGGGAACTGGAAGGATTGGCCGCGTCGCTTGCGGCGCGTCATGCGACCGAAGAAGAAACCAGTATATTGCGCGAGATGGTTGAGGTCGACAATTTATTGGTCGATGATCCACCTGCTTTGGCGCGTGCAAACCGGAGGTTTCACAAGCAAGTGCATTTGGCTTCTCATAATCGGTACCTCGTGCAGCAGCTCGATTTAGTCTATCGCACCATGGCGTTGATGGCGACAACATCGCTTGCCGCTGTGGGGCGGACGCGCATTGCTCAGACCGAACACGATCTGATTGTAAAAGCGATTGAACAAAAAGACGAAGCGTCAGCCGGGGCGGCGTTGCGTGAACACATATCGGTCGCGTTCATGACCCGCCTCAAGCAGGATGCCGAAGCCAGACGGGAAAAGAACTGATCGACCTTATTCGATGCCGTGATCCGTTTTGTCCCAGTAAAATGGCCGTAAAACCAATTCAAATAACGCTTTGTATGCGGCAAGAGCCCCTAGCGTGAAATAAAATGGCATCGTGATGACCCATGGAACCAAGTGCCGGTGCGTGCGAGAAGAAACTGCCGATACGCCGATTAGAATGTTCAATAGTTCAGAAAACAAAAAGAACATCGCGACAAATTTGATAGCCATTCCGTTCAAGGTGTCATCCATGACATGGGGTAGGCCAAATATGGGCAACCAGAAGGTCCATAAAAGTGGCAAAGCGGCAAATTGGGAAACCGTCGCTAGAAAAATAACTTGAATGCCAATGAAACCACGCAACCCGACGTCTCGCAGCAATACGCGTGGGTTTCGCATATGAACAAAGTAAGTGACCAAAAATCCTTTTAACCAGCGTGATCGTTGACGTACCCAAGGCCACGCACGACAGTTTGCTTCTTCTTCTGTAACTGTTTCCAACAGCTCAGTTGAATATCCTCGTCGCGCGAGCCGAACGCCAAGGTCAGCGTCCTCAGTTACGTTATGCGCATCCCATCCGCCCAGTTTTTCAAGGATATCTTTGCGAAAAAACAATGTTGTCCCGCCAAGAGGAATGGGCAACCCTAGTCGTGACATACCCGGCATGACGAACCGCCACCATGTTGCGTATTCAATGGCAAAGCATCGGGCGATCCAGTTTTTGCGGGAATTGTAATAATCAAGCATCCCTTGCAAACAGGCGACATTGGCGGGGGCGTGATGGAACCGCAGGACAACTTTTTCAATTTGGTTTGGCTCGGGTGCATCTTCGGCATCCCATACGCCGACGATTGGACCGTGACAGAAATCCAACGCGTAATTTAAGGCGCGGGGTTTGGTTGTGATTCCACCGTCATCGGGTACTTCCAAAACAGACATCCAATGCGGCAGTTTCGTTCGTCTCAATGTCTCTCGGGTGATCCAATCTTTTGCTTCAAGGACCAGCAATACGTTCAACAAACTTTTGGGATAAGTCAGGCTAGCGAGGCGTTTGATGAGATGAGAAGCGATCTCTTCTTCTTTATAAAGAGGCACGATGACCGAGACCCGAGGAAGGCGGAATGGCAATTCTTCGGGTGTAAAAACCTGCTTGTTAAAAGTGGTGTGTGCAACTTGAGTTCCAAAGGCCAATGCCTTTAACCCGGTGGCAAGAGCAAGTGTGAACACCCCCCATACCAATAACACGGAAAATGTCGTCACAGGGGCCAGGAGGGCAGCTATGCATAATAGTGCGATGGCAAACGCGGCCAGCTTCGAGCGGCGTTGCAGACGACTTGTCCAAAGGCGTGCACTTTCCGCTTCTGGCAAGCGATTGATGGCTTTTTCAGTAAGTTCGTCGCCGTAAAGACGACCTAGATAAGCGTGTATTTGTGCCGTTGGTGCGACAACCGGAAGGATAGGGGGCAGCAGATCCCCTAATTTGTCACGCAAGGAGCGCATATCCTTAGGATGGGTTGTTGCGACCAACAAAGTGTCGCCAATCCAACGCCAAGGTACAATCTCGTGTTTGATGCAAAGATGAGATGGTAAAGCCGAGGACATTGTTTGCGAAGGCGGATTTACAGACAGATCAACTCGGTCTGCATGGCTTTGAATGCATAGGCATGACAACACGTCGCTTGGGGTCATCCGACCTTCGGCAACCAGTATGTCCCCCAAACGTGCGTCAACATTGCGCTGAATGGTCAGGGCACGCACAAGATCGCTATTCGAGATGATTCCAGAATCGACCAGAATGCGTCCAAATAAACGTGGTGGTGCTGGTTCTGAAACCTGACGCGCATCAACAAGGCGCAGACGAGGATCACTCATGATCCATAACCCTTCCCAGCGCAGCCGATCCCACCCGGCACATACGCAGGGGTGACGCTGTCAAAGCAGGGTTAAGCCTCGGTTAAACTCGGTTCTTAGCTAGTCAAAAATAGCGATTATGCAGTCTCGCGTTCTGCCATGGCCGCCGCGAAGCGTTCAAAAAGGTAAAAACTATCTTGAGGCCCGGGGCTGGCTTCGGGGTGATGCTGAACAGAAAACACCGGACGATTCGCTAAACGAATCCCGCAATTGGACCCATCAAACAGGGAAACATGCGTTTCGATGACGCCATCAGGCAGTGTTTGGCTGTCGACTGCGAATCCATGGTTCATTGAGGTGATCTCAACTTTATCTGTATCCAAGTCCTTTACCGGGTGGTTTGCGCCATGGTGACCGTGATTCATTTTGATCGTTCGGGCCCCAAGCGCCAAAGCCAGCATCTGGTGACCTAAGCAAATCCCAAACACTGGCAATTCAGTTGTGTCCAAGAGAGTGCGGATCATCGGAACAGCATATTCACCTGTCGCGGCGGGATCGCCCGGGCCGTTCGACAAAAACACACCATCTGGTGAATGGGCCAAAACCTCTTCGGCTGTGGACGTGGCTGGTAAGACCGTCACATCGCAACCCGCAGACGCGAGGCACCGCAAGATGTTGCGTTTTGCCCCGTAATCCAAAGCGACGACTTTGAACTTGGGGTCGTTTTGCGAAGTGTATCCGTCGGGCCAAGCCCAACGTTGTTCATTCCAGCGATAGGATTGCGCACACGTTACACTTTTTGCTAGATCCACTCCTTCGAGGCCTGCAAAAGCACGTGCCTCTGCGACCAACGCTTCGGTATCAAAAACACCGTCTGGGTTATGTGCCAGAGCAACATGAGGGGCACCAGCTTGTCGGATGGCGCGTGTAAGGCGTCGCGTATCGACACCACCAATGGCAATTCTGCCACGTGACGCGAGCCAATCACCTAATGGCTGTCCAGCACGCCAATTGGACGGCTCAGTTGGCATCCATTTAACGACCATGCCTGCGGCAACCGGGTCGGTTGTTTCATCATCTTCGGGATTAACGCCTACATTACCGATATGCGGGAATGTGAAGGTTACAATTTGCCCGGCGTAAGACGGGTCCGTCATAATTTCCTGATATCCGGTCATCGCTGTGTTGAAACACAATTCCGCGGTGGTTTGACCGGTGGCTCCGAACCCCATTCCGTAAAATAGACTTCCGTCAGCAAGGGCAAGGCAGGCAGTAGGGGTGGGCACAGTCATGGCAAGCTCGATCCTGTGTGTGTGGCGCAAACTTGCCGGAACCTAAAGTCTGAGTTGCAGAGGGTCAAGGTAAATAGAAATTTAAAAATACAATAAAAACAATGGCTTATATTTGCATTGATCCGTTGCGTGATTCATACCTTTCGCGTATGTTCCATGGCCTGACACAAACCCACGAGGATGGGACTGCCTTGATGGAATTACGCACACGTATCACCTCTGCGTTGAAGCAAGCCATGAAAGAGAAGGATGTAGCCCGTTTATCGACGCTGCGCCTGATCAACGCCGCAATCAAAGACAAAGATATCGATGCCCGCTCAGGCGGTTCTGATGATGGTGTAGGCGAGGCTGAAGTCTTGTCTATTTTGGGCAAGATGACCAAGCAGCGCGGCGAAAGTGCTAAGGCCTACGAAGAAGGCGGGCGCTTGGACTTGGCGGAACGGGAAAGATCTGAGATCGAAGTGATCGAAGAATTTTTGCCACAACAGTTAAGCGAGGATGAATCGGCTAAAGCTGTTGATGCGGCGATCAACGAGGTCGGCGCTGAGAGCATTCGGGACATGGGCGCTGTTATGGGCGTGCTAAAGTCCAAATATACGGGGCAGATGGATTTTGGATCCGTGGGTCCAATGGTCAAAAATCGGCTGTGTACAGCCTGATCGTTTTGGATCGACTTTAGGTTTAGTGAAATGCGCAGGGAAAGTCCTGCGCATTTTTTGTGATTTATCAAAGAATGTGTGGCTCAGCTGACCCGATCCCATCAATGATGCCGTCGCCAGCATGGGCCAGCTTCAGCGCTTTGGTTCAGAAAGCGCACCCTGCAGTTCGTTGAATAAAGCCAGGCGTTCTTCTTCGCTCAGAAACGCGCCTATTTCTACTTCACGTCCATCGCCTTTTAAGGTGACGTAGTTGGGCACTGGGCCGCCAACGTCGTATTTACGCACGCGAATCCAATACAGATTGGATTTCCACTCCTGTACGTGTCCCGAAGGGTCTGTTCGGATCAAATGGGCGATTTCATCCCCAAGTGTTAAAACCTCGGAAATTTGGCGTGCATGGCGATTTCGCTGAAGAGCAATGTAAATACCCCAAACGGCAAGCATAAGAAAAGGTAACAAGCCCCATAGAATGGGGGTCCCTAAAACTGGCAAAGCCGGAAGTAAAATCAGGGTGAATGTGATGAGAACGAACGCGGCCATGCCACGTCGAGGAAGGCTTTGATGTGGCCAAAGGCAAAGTTCGTGCTGATCTGACGTGGAGGATGGCGTCCAGCGATAAGGCATAATGCGGACCAATATCAGGGTTTTCGCGCACGAGGTTAGCTTGGGCGTCATCCACTCAAAAGTCGTCGTAATGTCGCGGATCAGATTATCCTGATCGTTCTCCGATTAGTCGCGCAGCTCTTTGGGCGCGACGCCCCACAACAGGGTTTTCGGGGCCCAACCTTTGTACCCTCCAGCACGCAGACGGCACCAAACGGGGCCACATTCGCCCAATCGGGCGATAACGCCGATTTCAAGCGCGACCACAGCTGGCGCGGTTTCTTCCGGACGGCTTTGCAAGACCAGCATGTCTTTTTCGATGATTACAGTACGAACGCCCGACAGCATCGTATAATGAACCCAGCCCCCCATGCCTTCACGGTCTTCGACTTTTCGCCAGTGGCCGTGTTCCGCCGTGATGCGTAAAGGCATAGAGCGCCGTTTGAAAACCCAATCGATACGATGAGTTAACGATGGCCCGCGCCGAACGTTGCTTTCAGTTGCCTTCAAGGACACAAATCGTGGCAAAGGCAAGTTTGTCACTGGCCCCGTGTCACGCGCAAAGACTGGTGCTGCGATGCAGACCAGTAGCAAAAAAATAGCCAGCGGGCGCGATTGCCCAAAAAGCAAAGAAGATCGCATTTTCTTGCCCTACAACCTCGGGCGCGGTTCTTGTGCTGCGCCTCTAACTTCGCCACGATGACATGACTGGCAGAGTCGGCCAAGATCGAGGAGCCCAACGATGGTAAAGAAGCGTCTGAGTGTTGTCGTAACGCGACGGTTGCCGGATGTCGTCGAAACGCGATTAAGCGAATTGTTCGACGTCAGGTTGCAAGAAGAAGATTCTCCGATGACCCGCGACGCATTGGTCAACGCGATGCAGACCGCTGACGTGCTGGTGCCGACTATTACAGATACCATCGATGCGAGCCTTTTGGCGCAGGCGGGTGATCAATTGCGATTGATCGCCAATTACGGGGCTGGCGTGAATAACATAGATGTCGCCACGGCGCGGCAGCGTGGCATACTCGTATCAAATACGCCGGGTGTGTTGACCGATGACACTGCCGATATGACCATGGCGCTGATTCTTGCCGTTGCCCGCCGTATTCCGGAAGGGTTGCAAGCAATGCAAACCGGTGCATGGTCTGGTTGGTCACCGACGTCATATTTGGGCGGACGTATCGCTGGACGGCGCTTGGGCATTCTTGGAATGGGGCGTATCGGTCAGGCCGTTGCGCGGCGGGCTTCTGCGTTTGGGATGCAAATCCATTATAATAACCGTCGCAGATTGCGTCCAGAAACTGAATCCGATTTGCAGGCAACGTGGTGGGACAGTCTGGATCAGATGGTTGCGCGAATGGACATTCTGAGTGTGCATTGCCCATCGACACCGTCCACGTTTCATTTGATGAATGCGCGCCGCTTGCGATTACTGAAACCGGGTGCAGTTGTCGTGAACACGTCTCGCGGAGAAGTCATTGATGAAAATGCTTTGACCAGAATGTTGCGCAACGGTGAAATTGCCGGTGCGGGATTGGACGTTTATGAAAACGGTACAGACGTCAATCCGCGTCTGCGTGATCTGTCGAATGTCGTCCTGCTTCCTCATATGGGCTCGGCTACATTGGAAAGCCGTATTGAAATGGGCGAAAAGGTGATCATCAATATCAAAACCTTCGACGACGGACATCGCCCACCGGATCAAGTCGTTCCCTCGATGCTGTAAGGGTATCTTTGACCGGAAATTGATCGACGGTATGCATTCTAAAGCTAAATATGCTGAATTCGCTCGCGGCCCGGAATAGGACTGCTACACTCCGAAGTTGAATCAACGCGTGGAGGGCACAATATGCGAGTTCTTTCAGTCATTATCATAGGTGCATTGGCAAATGGGGCAGTTGCCCAGCAGGCGGCGGATGCAGTCGAACCGGAAGCCGCCGCAAAAGGCAATTTCGAAGCCATTAGTCCGGCCGTGGAACAGGCAATTGCCGCAAAAACGGGCGGGCAACCGGTCATAGCCGAAAATTACATGGTCGCGGCCGCAAATCCGCATGCCGTCGAAGCTGGGCGCCGGGTTCTTGCCGCAGGTGGATCAGCTGCAGATGCTCTGGTCGCTGTGCAAGTCGTTCTGGGATTGGTGGAGCCACAAAGTTCGGGCCTGGGTGGTGGCGCATTCCTCGTTTATTACGATGCAGAAAGCGGTGCACTGACAACGTTGGATGGGCGCGAAACGGCCCCTTTGGCTGCGACACCTCAATTGTTTCAAGACGATGCGGGCGAGCCTTTGCAATTCTTTGACGCTGTTGTTGGCGGCAGATCGGTCGGGACACCCGGAACACCTGCATTGTTAGAAGCGGCACATAGACGTTGGGGTAAACTTGCTTGGGGGACGTTGTTTGACGATGCAATTGGGTTGGCCAATGACGGGTTTGTTGTGTCCCCGCGTTTGGCAGGACTGATCGAAAATGATGCCGAACGTCTGTCACGGTTTCCCAGCACTGCAGATTATTTCTTTCCGGGTGGAACAGCGTTGCAAACCGGCGATGTCTTGGTGAATGCCGACTATGCAAAGACTGCAAACGCAATCGCGCATGGTGGTGCAGATGCGTTTTATACCGGAGCTATCGCGGCGGACATCGTCGCAACTGTTCAATCGGCTGACGGCAATCCCGGCGTTCTAAGTGAAACGGATTTGTCTGTCTATCAGGTCAAAGAACGCGCAGCTGTGTGTGCTGAATATCGTGGTTTGGATGTGTGTGGTATGGGCCCGCCGTCTTCGGGCGCGCTTACGGTTGGGCAAATTCTTGGAATGCTAGGCGGATACGATCTGGCCGGTATGGGGGCTGAAAACCCGGATGCATGGCGCTTGATTGGCGACGCCTCAAGGCTCGCTTTTGCAGATCGCGGATTATACATGGCGGACAGTGATTATGTTCCGATGCCGACGCAAGGCTTGGTCGATCCGGCGTATTTGTCTGACCGAGGGGCATTGCTGAGCGGTGACAAAGCACTGGAGGAAGTTGCACCGGGCACTCCTGCGTGGGATCACGCGCAACTCTGGGCACCAGATGAAAGCATCGAATTGCCGTCGACGTCGCATATCTCGATTGTGGATGCACAAGGAAATGTTGCGTCGATGACAACCACCATTGAAAACGGTTTTGGATCACGCCTGATGGTGCGCGGGTTCCTGTTGAACAATGAACTGACCGATTTCAGCTTTCGCAGCCACAACGAAGGGCGTGCCATCGCCAATCGCGTGGAACCGGGCAAACGTCCTCGGTCGTCTATGTCGCCGACCATTGTCATGAAGGACGGCGCCCCCGTTCTGGCCATTGGCAGCCCCGGAGGCAGCCGGATTATTGGGTACGTCGCCAAAACAATTATCGCGTGGGCCGATTGGGGCATGGACGTACAGCAAGCTGTCGATCTGCCACACGCGGTCAACCGGTTTGGAACCTATGATGTAGAAGCCGGAACATCAGCCGAAGAACTGGCTGGACCATTGACCGAAATGGGGTTTGAGACAAACGCACGTGCGCTGACGTCTGGCCTGCATCTGATCGAAATTGGTGATGTCTTGAAAGGCGGTGCTGATCCGCGTCGCGAAGGTATCGCTTTGGGTGACTAAGCTTGATACGATAAGGCGCGGGGGTATATCATCCCCGTGCTTTAAAAAGGGACGATGTCATGGGTCTGACACTTGTTGATCTACCGCGCAACGAAGATGGCATTGCCACAGCGTTAGGTGTTTTAAAACAACGCTTTGGGGATCGACTTCAGACCAGCGATGCCATTCGCGAACAGCATGGGCACACCACGACTTGGCTGCGCAATCAGCCCCCCGACGGTGTTGTTTTCGCGCAATCCACGTCCGAAGTCAGCGAGATCGTCAAAATCTGTGCAACCCATAAGGTGCCGTTGATCCCGTTTGGGACGGGAACATCCCTAGAAGGGCACGTTAATGCCCCGGCGGGCGGAATTTGCGTTGATCTGATGCAAATGAACGAAGTGCTGGCCGTACATCCCGGTGATCTGAATTGTGTGGTCCAGCCTGGCGTCACCCGTGAAGACTTGAATACGCATTTGCGTGACCAAGGGCTGTTCTTTCCAATTGATCCGGGCGCGAATGCGTCGCTTGGCGGTATGGCGGCCACGAATGCTTCGGGCACCAATGCTGTTCGCTACGGAACAATGAAAGACAATGTTTTGGCCGTCGAAGCGGTCATGGCCGATGGTCGCGTGATCTCAACAGCGCAACGCGCGAAAAAGACGTCAGCAGGATATGACCTAACGCGTTTGATGGTCGGGTCGGAAGGGACGCTGGGTCTGATCACCAAGGTCACTTTGCGCCTGCAAGGTATTCCCGAAGCAATCCGCGCGGCGCGTTGCACATTCCCTGATGTGAAAGCCGCAACAGAAACGGTCATGGCAACGATCCAATACGGCATTCCGATTGCTCGGATCGAATTGCTGGATGCTTTGACTGTAAAGGCTGCGAATGGTTATTCCGGGTTGGATCTGCCCGAAGAACCGATGCTGCTGCTGGAATTTCATGGCTCGGATGCAAGCGTGGCCGAACAGGTTGAAATGTTCAATGAAATCGCGAGCGAATTTGGTGGCACAGGATTTACGGCTGCCCAAACGCTTGAAGAACGCAACAAGCTTTGGAAAGCGCGCCATGATATTTACTGGGCGATGCTTGCTTTGCGTCCGGGGGCCGCTGGCGTGGCGACGGATGTGTGTGTTCCAATCTCTCGACTGGCCGAAGCCGTCACAGCAGCGCAAGAAAAAGCAGCCGAGATGGATTTGGTCGCGCCAATTGTAGGGCATGTCGGGGATGGCAATTTTCACGCATCGCTTTTGGTCGACAAATCCGACGCTGACGAAGTCGAACGCGCCGAGGAATTCATTGGTTGGCTCAGTAACTTGGCAATTTCCATGGATGGCACCTGCACCGGGGAACATGGCATTGGACAAGGGAAAATGTCCTATTTGGTCAAAGAACTTGGTGCCGCAACGGAATTCATGGCGGCCATCAAACAAGCGATGGACCCGCTGAACATTCTTAATCCGGGCAAAGTATTCTGGCCGCGGGGCGAATGATCCCAAGGCTTTGGGAGGCAACTTAAAATGTGTCGGATCAAAACAGCAGGCGAACGAATGGCAAAAAGCGATTTGATCGTAGCCAGAGAGAAAATTCGAACTGTAGGCTTCTAAATACTTCGAAGAAAAGTCGTTTTTTGACACAGAGCGGTCGGCTGAGTTTCGCCCCATATGCTCTCAGTTTCTTAGAACAGGAATGGGAAAGCCAATGAGGTGAATGCTATGAAAAGTCATGTGAAGGCGCTTGTCGTTGGCGGTGGTGCAGTCGGAACCGGTATTGCGTACCATCTGGCGAAAGCAGGATGGACGGATGTTATGTTGCTGGAGCGCGACGAACTGACGTCGGGGTCCACTTGGCATGCGGCAGGGCTGCTTCCTCTTTTCAACATGTCTTATGCGACCAGCCACATTCACGACTATTCGGTCAAATTCTACAAAGAGCTAGAAGCTGAAACAGGCCTGAATGCGGGATTTTCGATCGTGGGCAATCTACGTATGGCGCAAACCCAAGATCGGATGGATGAATTTCAATTATATGCGTCAACGGCTGAAA
Organism: Paracoccaceae bacterium; assembly: GCA_039960995.1. Taxonomy (GTDB): domain Bacteria; phylum Pseudomonadota; class Alphaproteobacteria; order Rhodobacterales; family Rhodobacteraceae; genus JABSSA01. The sequence continues at coordinate 77,080 of JBDVKF010000026.1, forward strand.
CCGTCGGCGTGCCGTACGAATTCCTGAGCCCGGATGACATCAAACAACGTTGGCCGCTTATTAAGACGGATGATTTACAAGGTGCGTTGTACCACCCAACAGACGGATACATTAACCCAGCCGATGTCACGATGGCGATGGCAAAGGGGGCTCGCCAACGGGGCGTTGTTATTGAACGCAAATGGCAAGTGGATGGCTATCACTGGACAGGTAGCCACTGGGATGTGACTGCGACCAAGATGGTTGAAAAGGGCGGTAATCTTGTTCCCTCAGACGAACAGATCGTCATCCATGCAGAACATGTTGTGACAGCGACGGGTAATCACGCGCAGCGTACGGCGCGGCTTTTAGGTATTAAAATGCCTGCTATTCCAGTGGAACACACTTTCATTGTGACGGATGCGGACCCCAAATTGCAGGAATGGCGCAAATCGAACCCAGAACACCCGGTTATCCGAGACGCTGATGCACAGTCTTACGTGCGCGAAGAACGCGGTGGTTGGATTTTGGGCACATATGAACGCAATGCCCCGGCGCGGTTTGAATACAGCGTACCAGACAGTTTCCGCGCAGATTTGTTCCAGCTGGATCTGGAGCGGATCGAGGAGCAATACATGGCCATGATCCATCGTATGCCCTCAACCGAGGAAATTGGATTGAAGGACGATTTCAACGGTCCAATTTGCTATACGCCAGATGGTAATCCACTGGTTGGTCCTGCACCTGGACTGCGGAATATGTGGTTGGCGGAAGGGTTTTCATTTGGCATTACCGCCGCCGGTGGAACCGGGTATTACCTTGCGCAAATGATGGTGAATGGCGAAGCCGAGATCGACATGGCATCGCTTGATCCCAAACGCTACGGATCGTGGATGACCACCGAATATGCGGCGCGCAAAAACGAAGAATGTTACGAACATGTCTATGTTTTGCATCATCCGGACGAAGAACGTGAAGCCTGTCGACCGCTGCGGACGTCGCCTGCCTATGACCGGCAAAAATCGCGTGGGGCGCAGTTCGGGCAAGTGAACGGCTGGGAACGTCCCAACTATTTTGCGCCAAAAGGGTTCAATGATCATGACAGTCGGTCATTCCGTCGCGGCGGCTGGTGGCAATATGCCGTCGAAGAAGCCAAAGCAATCCGTGAAGGTGTCGGGTTGATCGATGCCTCAGCGTTCACCAAGCATGTCGTGAAAGGGGCCGGTGCCGAAAAGTTCTTGGATTGGTTCACCTGCAACAAACTGCCGCGCGTCGGACGGATCAACCTGACCTATGCTTTGACGGATGCAGGAACCACACGCACTGAATATACGATCGTACGCGAAGCTGATGATGTCTTTCAGTTGATTTCGGCAGGGGCATGGACGGCGTATGATGCGGATTATCTGCGCAAAGCGGTCGAAGACAAAGAACCGGAGTTTGGGCGTATAGACGTTCAAGAGACAACGACTCAATACGGCGTTTTTGCAATCGCAGGCCCACGCTCCAGGGATGTGTTGAAAAAACTGGTGAACGATGCGGACCCTGAAACCTATTTTTCAAACAAGCGGTTTCCGTGGCTGTCTGCGCGCAAGACGGAATTGAAAATGTGCCCATGCCATTTGATACGGGTTGCATATACCGGTGAGTTGGGCTGGGAAATTCATCACCCCATCGAAATGCAGAACTATCTGTTTGATCTGTTAATGGATGCCGGAGAAGAATTTGGGATGAAGCTTGTGGGCGCGCGTGCTCAGAATTGGTTGCGCCAGGAAAAATCCTATCGCGCGTTTGGGACCGAACTTGGCCGCGATGCGACACCATTGGAAGCTGATCTTCCGCGGTTTGTTGATGTGTCCAAAGAGTTTCACGGAAAAGCGCAAATGGAAGCGATTGGTGTGCGATCTAAATGCGTGACGCTGTTGATTGATGGCCCGGAAGATGCGGACCCATGGGGGCGTGAAGCATTGTATGACGGGGGAACCAAAGTAGGGCGCCTGACGTCGGGCGGGTATTCGGTTGCATTCGGAAAATCGATTGGAATGGGGTATGTGCGCCCAGATCTGGCCGTGCCTGGGCAAAAGCTGAAGGTTCGCATGTTCAACGCTCTTTGGGATGCAGAGATTGTGCAGGACAGTCCCTATGATCCGAAGAACGAAGCGATCCGTTTGGATGGCTGAACGATCTGAGGCTTGAATAACGCTGGAATGTTGGGGTGGTGCGTGGTCTGTTTGGCCTAGGCCAAATGCGCCCACCCACCGACCCAAGTGTCTTATTTATATGCGCGTTCGTAGAGAATGTCTCCGTTCACGCCATAGGTAAATTCGGCTAGGTTTTGACCTGCTGGTGTGCGTTCCACTTCGATGGTGACGGATTTGGTATTTTGAAACCGGGCATGCGGGCCGCTTGCACACGAGGTGACAAAGGATTGCAGTAGCAAACCGCGACGCTTCTTAGGTTTTCCGACCAAAGCGAATTGTCCAATCCGACCATCGGCGCAATCAGATGCGATGAATGCCATGATCTGGGCATAGCTGTAGCCATTGACCACCATGCGTCCGGTGACTTCGGGGGATTTCGTGCTGATGTTATACCCAACAGCTTTTAGACCGTCTTTTGCGAAAGCTGGGGCCACGAAAACGCCAAATGCGACGACATATGCGAGTGTACGGATTATTATGTTTCTCATGGTGGATCCTTTTGCAGTCCACTCGATATGGCCTTTGTGTTTGACCTAAGAAGGACTAGAAAATGGTCGAAGTGGGCCGATGTGGCGAACATGTCGGGGCGAGCAATTGCACAGGCTGAAGGTATGATCGGGATTTATCGGGGTTGGGTATGGGGGCAACGCATGTTGCGCGTCATGGACGAACGAAACCTAGGGCTTATTGCTGCTGGGGTTGCGTTTTATGCGATCTTATCCGTGTTTCCGGGGTTGGCTGCGGTCATTGCATTGTGGGGTGTGATTGGTGACCCGGGGTTGATCATCTCTGAAATGTCTCGGTTTGACGCCTTTATTCCGCCAGAAGTGTCTGCAGTGCTGCAAAGCCAGCTTGAAGCTTTGGCGGGTGCAGATGGATTGACACTGGGGTGGGCGTCGGCCCTGTCTTTGATCCTAGCAGTATGGTCTGCGCGGGCGGGTGTTGCTGCGTTAATTCGGGGATTGAATGCGATTTACAATGTCCCAAACCGTTCGGGTCTGGCGCATTACGTGCAAGCGATTGGCCTGACCGTTGCATTGATCGGTGTCGCACTGGTGGCCATGGTTTGTGTCGTCATCTTACCGGTTGTGTTGGCTTTGTTGCCTCAATCGCTGATCCCGATCGCCGCTTTGGGGCATTTGGGTTTTGATGTGGGACGTTGGATTTTGGCATTGGGTGTTTTGCTGGTCGGGTTTTCACTGATCTATCGACTGGGGCCAAATGCGCGTGGGCGGCGCAATGCGCCCGGTGCGGTGTGTGCGACACTGTTATGGGCGGTCGGATCCTATGGGTTCTCGGTATATTTGACGAATTTCGCGTCTTACAACGAAGTATATGGATCTATTGGTGCTGTGATTGCATTGCTGATGTGGTTGTTTCTCAGCGCTTGGCTTGTGCTGTTGGGAGGCGCAGTGAATGTGTGGTTAAGTGAGGGTAAGCAGACAAAGCCATGACGCTAAAAGCGACAAGGTGGTCAAATTTAAATCGGCTGCTAAGCAACTGATTTAAACGACTCCCCGTGAACAGGTCGAGGGATCAGTGACCATCCAATTTGATCGTCATCCCATCAAACGCGGGTTCAATATGATCCGGAGTTTCCGCGAGCAAAGTCTCGTAATCAAGGTCGATATGCATATTTGTCAGTACGGCATGTCGTGGCGCGGCACGTTCGATCCACTCGAGTGTCCGTTCAAGATGTGAATGTGTGGGATGAGGGTCGCGCCGCAATGCGTCCACGATCCAAACGTCTAGATTGCGCAGATATGGCCATGAGCTTTCTGGGATTTTCGAAACGTCCGGCAAATAGGCCAGTCCCTCAACCCGAAATCCCAACGATTCAATGCTGCCGTGCTCGACTTGGAACGGAGTGAATGTGATGTCACCACCCGGACCTTCGATGGTGACGGCGCCGTCGATATCGCGCAGTTCGAGGATGGGTGGATAGGGCGATCCTTCGGGCTGAACAAAGACATAGCCAAATCGCGATATCAGATCCTTTTGCGTTGCCCCGTCTGCCCAGACAGACAGACGCGCGCGCATGTTCAGAACAATCATGCGAAGGTCGTCAATCCCATGAACGTGGTCTGCATGTGGATGCGTATAGATGACCCCGTCCAGCCGTTCGACTTGGGCCTCCAAAAGCTGGTTGCGTAAGTCAGGTGACGTATCGATCAGGACGCTTGTTGTGCCATCTGGTCCGTCTTTTTCAACAAGTAATGAACATCTTTGACGTTTGTTTTTGGGGTTGGTGGGATCACACGCGCCCCATTGACCGCCCAAACGTGGCACACCGCCGGATGACCCGCAGCCCAGAATGGTAAAGCGCAGCGTCATGCGGCGACCTGATATTGCGCCGCCTTCCAGAATAGGCGATCAAAGTTGGCTTGCGTGGCGGCTGCAAATTCGGCGTATTCCACTCCAAACACCTCAGCCCCTTTTTGCGCGGTATGCGCTGTGTAGGCGGGTTCGTTGCGTTTGCCGCGATAGGGCGGAGGCGCGAGGTACGGGGAATCCGTTTCGACCAAGATGCGGTCCAGTGGCGCGGATTTAAAGATATCGCGCAATTCCTGGCTTTTGGGAAAAGCCGCGATGCCCGACATAGAAAGGTAGAACCCAAGGTCCAGTGCCGCACGCGCCAGCTCAGCGCTTGAGGAAAAGCAATGCAGAACACAAGAATAGGCACCGTTCTTATATTCGTCGCTGAGTATCTGTGCCATGTCGTCATCTGCAGCGCGTGCGTGAATGATCAACGGCAGATTGGTTTCCCGCGCCGCTTGGATATGAATGCGCAGGCTGTCTTGCTGGGCTTTGGCGCTTTCGACGGTATAGTGGTAATCCAACCCGGTTTCGCCAATGCCGACAAATTTTGGGTGTTGAGCCAAAGACACCAACTGTTCCACAGTGGCCATTGGTTCGTCGGCGACACTCATGGGATGTGTGCCTGCGGCGTAAAAGATGGGCGCGTAAGCATCTGCAAGGGCGCGAACTTGCGGCTCCAGACGTAATCGCGTGCAGATTGACACCATGCGCGTCACACCGACATCGCGGGCACGCGCAACAACATCGTCCAATTCACCTTCAAAATCGGGAAAGTCGAGATGGCAATGACTGTCAGTAATCTGAGGTTGTGAATTCATGCGTTGGCCGTTTCCTGCAACTTAAATAGCGTATCGAGTACCAGCGCACCGGGGTCAAGATTGACCGCTCGCCCATGTCTTGCCCGAGCCAGTGCAGAATAAGACACATCGGCCCAAGCTTGCGCGGCATTTAAATGAGGCGAGAGTCGCGCAAATGTTTCTGCCTCTCCGGGGGAGGCTTCAGGTTGAGGGGGATGCCCGCTTGCGCCGGTCCGGGCAAGACGCGCCAAAGCAATTTCCAGCAACGTATAAAGCAAATCCAACTGCGTGCTCGCACCTCGTGCACCCATCCGCTCTGCCAAAGATAGGGCGCGCACACGATCCAGTCGGGGCAGGGTGCTCAGCAACATGACAAGCTCTGAGTAGAGTGCCAGCCCTTCTTGTTCGATCAACCGAATTGCCGTTCCAACTGATCCATCGGCCAGAACCGACAAAGCTTCGGCATTTTCTCCAACATCGATGTCTGCCTGTGACAGGGCCTGGGCCATGTCGTCGGGTCCAAGTACGGACAAACGCAAGGTGCGGCAGCGTGATCGGATCGTTGGCAACAAACGTGAAGGTTGGTGAGAGATCAGTAAAAGCGTGGCGCGTTCGGGCGGTTCTTCGAGCATTTTTAGCAACGCATTGGCGGCATTCACGTTCATTTCGTCAGCGGCATCGATAATGACAACACGCCGTCCACCCTCTGCAGCAGACAGCTGAAAGAAATTGGATAGTTTACGAATATCATCGACCACGATCTGTTCACGCAATCGGCCTCTATCGTTCACCGTACGTTTGACCGACATCAGCCCAGCTTCGGAACCCGCTGCAATGCGTCGGGAAATTGGGTGGTCGTCTGGAATGTTTAAAGATGTCGGCGTTTGTGGCGCGCCGAACATATCGTCATCTGCCACGTCTGGGTTTGCCAGCAAAAACCGCGCGATCTGCCACGCCAAAGTTGCCTTGCCCGTCCCACGAGGACCGGTTAGCAACCATGCGTGATGCAAACGCCCAGTGTTGAATGCGGACACAAACGCAGATTCCGCTTGCGATTGGCCAAACAAAATCTGCGTCTCGCGAGGGTGCGGTGCCCCGGCGATGCAGTCAGGTTCTGGAATTTCCGTCTCGGCCATAAAAGGGGTGTATCAGGCCAATCCCAAGGTGCAATGGGTTTGGGCATTATCTGATGTCTCTCAATTGATAACCATAATGTTACAGAGCGACCGATGCGGAAACGTTGTCCGGCCAGTTGGCGGTCTTGACGAAACGTCAGTCGAACAGTCGTTTACGCATCCGCCAAGTGGGCCGCGACCGTGGCGAGGACTTGTTTTTGCACATCGTCGATCTGTTGATCGCCGTTGATGACACGGAAACGATTTGGACTTGCTTTAGCTAGGTCAAGGAAACCCGCCCGCATCTTGCGTTGCATATCCAAGCCCATGCCTTCAAAGCGTTCTTCGGTACCTTGCCGCCCCAATGCGCGGGTAAGGCCAGTCTCGGGATCCATATCGATCAGAATGGTCAGGTCAGGTTCGCGACCAATCATCAAATCGTGCAAGACGTCCACTTTGGCGCGTAGATCGCCGCGCGAAAGCCCTTGATACAATCGCGTGCTGTCTGCAAAACGATCACAAATGACGATGTTTCCGGCTTGCAGCGACGGGTCAATCAACCGTTCAAGATGGTCCCGGCGCGAAGCTGTAAACAACAGCAACTCGGTTTCTGCGGACCAGCGATCCGGATCACCTTGCAACACCAATGCACGTATTTCTTCAGCGCCCGGAGAGCCGCCGGGTTCTCGTGTCAGGACGACGTCTTGCCCCTGTTCCACCAAATGATCGCGCAACATCCGGGCCTGTGTTGATTTTCCAGACCCGTCAATGCCTTCGAAGCTGATGAAAACGCCTTTGGACGTCACGAATCCGTTGCCGGTGGTTGGGAGATTTGTTCGATCAGAATTTTGGCCGCGGTCGTCATACGTGCCATGAAACCACCAAATGCTACATCCGTTTCAGCAACAAGAGGAAAGCGTTTTTCTTCTAAACCTTCAGGCCGGATCACCAATTCGCCAAGTTCTTGCCCTGCTTTGACAGGAGCTTGGAATGGGCCGGAGTAAACGATTTCGGCGTCAATTTTGTCACCAGCCAAAACTGGCAACAGCAACGAAATATCTTCGGCAGGAACCAAGCCAACTGTCGGCGCTTCGCCCATCCAGACATCTGCGCTGGTCAAACGCTGGCCTTTTTTCACGATCGGCCTTTCCGCAAATTGACGGAACGCCCAATTGACAAGCGCTTCGGATTCTTGTGCGCGTTGTTCGGTTGTCTGCATTCCAGACATGACGAAAATAACCCGTCGGTCGCCCTGTTTGGCTGACCCGGTCAGGCCATATCCTGCTTCTTGCGTATGCCCTGTTTTCAAACCATCGGCACCAATATCGAGGCGCAACAATGGATTGCGATTGCGCGTGTTGGCTGGTGCGCGACCGTCAAAGGCAAATTCGGTTTCTGCGAACAATGGGTAAAACTCTGGAAAATCCGCGATCAAGCGATGAGCCAGTAATCCCAAATCCCGCATCGACATGCGATGTCCGGCCTGAGGCCATCCATTGGAATTTGAGAATGTCGAATTTGTCAGGCCCATTTTCTGACCGCGCTGCGTCATAAGACGTGCAAATCCGGCTTCGGTACCGTCTGGGCTAAGGGCTTCGGCTAAAACGACACATGCGTCATTGCCCGACAAGACTACGATCCCGCGCACGAGATCTTCGACCCGAACACGATCTTGGGTGTTTAGAAACATGGTCGAGCCTTTGTAACTCATGGCATGCGTCGACACAGGTAGCTTTTCGTCTAAGGACAAACGTCCATCGCGGATCGCCTCGAACACCATATAAAGCGTCATGAGCTTGGACATGGACGCCGGTGGTAAAGGCTGATCCGCGTTTTTTGACAGCAGAACTGTGCCCGTGGTCTGATCAATAACATATGCTGCTTTTGCGCGCGTTTCAAAAGCGGCAGTGGGCAAGGCAAACGAAACGGCAATGCAAAATGCAAGGGTCAGACGCAACACGGGCATGGCTCCTTAGTTTGTAACAGCGTAAGCGTCTGCATAGCCTTGCTGCTTAAGCGTTGACTGAAGCTGACGCCGTTCTTTCAATGTTTGCACGGGGCCGGCCAGAACGCGCCAGAAGGTTTGGTTGTCACGTTCGAATTCCTGGACTGTTGGTGCGATTCCTGCCCCGCGCAGCACTTCAGAAGATCGTATCGCATTTTCCTCCAGAGAGAAGGTACCCACCTGTAGATATGGCTTGCGTATGCCGTTTCTGGCAAGTTTTGGCTCATCTGTGATCACTGCTGCGGCCACCGTCGCATCTTCGGGAAGGGCGTCTGGCAATGTGGCATCGATTGGGACAGCCGCGTCCAAAGCCGTTTCAGTTATTTCTTCGACCGCTTCTTGTGCGACCTCCTGTGCAGGTTCTGTCGCATCAATGGCTGCGGCTGCGGCTGCAATCGGATCAAGCGAGACAGTTTCAACTTCGGCTGGCTCTTCGATCAATTCCGCTTCGACGGGTTGTTCGATCGGTTGCTCAACTGGAACCGCTTCTTTGCGCAAAGCAACAACTTCAACTTGCGTCGGTGATCCGGCAAGCATGCCAAGAGCGTCCGCGGCATCCGAAGACATGCGCAAGCGCGGACCTGGCAAATCGCGTTCGTGGCGGAACAACGCGCCGACCACATGTTTGCCGTTGCTATTGTTGCGGATCAAAACGCGCTCAGGTTCTTTGACGTCAGGGTGTGACACCCAAACCCCACCCAAAGATGGGCGTCCGTCCCAAAGACTGGCTTCCGTCAAATAAAAGACGTCAGGAGATTCGATGTCGCGTTCGATGGATGCAGTATTTGGTGCTGCGCGCGCGACGACTTCTTCGCCGCCCTCTTTAGATTCAGATGCGTTGCCGAGGTTGAACCCACCCGTTTCGCTGCACGCACCCAGCACAAATGCGGCTGCTGTGACGGTGGAAACCAAACGGAATCGTGGTGTAAATATCGATGATTTTAAGCTGCTCATTGCCTATGCCCTTGTCATATCGCCTGTTTGCGCTTGGTGCGCGTTGCCAACTTTGGTGTGGCATTTTTGCCCGGATTTCCGGGGTGTAAACACAGAATAGCGTGAAAAATCCCATCTGGAAAGGACGCAACGAATCTATGCGCGAAATTAACGCAAATGAGGTGATTGCAGAATCGCCAAAGCCTGCCTAATCAGTGCCGACACGGAGGTTTGGCAGAGTGGTCGAATGCGGCGGTCTTGAAAACCGTTGGGCGTGAGAGCGTCCCGTGGGTTCGAATCCCACAGCCTCCGCCATGACAAATTCCCTACCGCTCTTGAAAGCGTATATTTTACGCGTACTTACCCGTTTAATGGGTGTTTTGTACGCTGTATGTGCCAATCGAACACCCCGAAATTGCTACACAATCTGCTACACAGCAGGACCAAA
>JBDVKF010000027.1:0-87519 GCA_039960995.1 Paracoccaceae bacterium
AGGGGATAGCGAAGATACATCCGCACAGCAGACAAAATGATCAATGCTGGAAATCGGTGTCGTTTGAATGGCTGCTTTCTACGCATTTTTGCCCCCTACCCTGATTCAAATTAACCCTTAACAAGTTAATGCAACAGTCCCCGGAAGACATAGACGGAACCGTCGAATGGCTTATGGCGCAACTGGTTCTGCACCAAAGCAGTCAGCCCGTCATGACCTTTTCGGAAGACCACCGGATCACTGGTAACAAAGAAGCTTTTGAATCGCAGATCAGGCGCTATGCCGTAAGTGTGGGGGCGGCACACCGCTTACGTAGTTTCCTTTGTCAGCACAATCTAAATTACATCGATGAAATACGCCCTAGAATATCGGTCGATGCTTCTTTTATGAGATATTGCCAATCACGCTTTTGCGACCACGACGACTTTCGCTACGAATGCATTTTGATAAAGCTCTATGAGTCTTCCGCCGCCAAAAGGCCGTCGTATGTGGCTTGAAGGTAGGAAAAACCCAATTGTTGGTCTGGTTCTAGGTGTGCTCCTTCGGCCCATTCATTCCACGCATTTACGAAAACTATCTTTTCGTCTTCAGAGTATTTGTCATCTTTTAACACGTTTTGACAAATATGTGTCATCCAGTTTTGATAAGCCTCAATAGAAAAATTCGCAAAAATTCGCGAACCAGCACCGCGTCGAGCGGTATTGTCCCAAGACAACATTGTAGATCGAAACAGCTTTTCAGAAGGCTCTGAGCGTGTTAGTTCGAAATCGACGAGTTCCTTATAATCATAGATTTCTCCAAAGAATCCCGGTCGCAATCCTTCTAGATTGTCCGTAATTGTTTGATGGTGCATTTTATGAGGTGGAAATTGGACACAAGCGTCAAATCCTAAGGATTGCGCAGTGTCTCCTTTTCCTGTGTCGGCGCCGATCAGGTAGATCCCGTCCTCTCCCCAAGATGTCACCGTCTCTCGCCATACATCGATAATCTCTTTGATCATTGGGATCACAGACGCTTTGTATACAATCAATACAGGCTTCCCGGAAATTCGGATATACCGAGAATCTTCCATATACGGTCGAATATAATTCAGAAAGTTCACCGCATCGTCCAGCGAATAATCTTGCTGGATTAAAATTGAATGATTGTCTCCACTCCAGTTTCGTGTCCAGTTTTCATTCGCCCAATTCAGACAAAAAGGCATGTCGATAGATTTATCTTCGAGCATCTGCCTCAAAGGTCTCTCTAAAAGAATCTTACCTGAAAACCAATAAAAGTAGTAGGAAAAACCATGTATACCATAGGCCTTAGCGATGCGCATTTGCTCCGACATAACCTCAGGCAAACGAAGATCATAAAACCCCATATGGTCCGGTAGATGGGGTTGGTAGTGATCCTGAAAATTGGGAACAGCTCGCGTAACATTTGTCCACTCGGTGAACCCATGTCCCCACCATTCATTATTCTCTTCAATCGGGTGAAACTGAGGGAGATAATGCGCAAGGACACGTACACGATGGTCCTTGGGCGTTGGCAGCACAAAAGGTTTATATGTTGCGGGGCGACTGCCAGTTACAGCTTGCTTGTGCTGCAACCGATCTGCGGAAACGGGTAAATGAATCGGATCTCTTTTTGACGCCGAGTTTCTAAACCTTCTTGCAGTTCTGGGTGAAAGCGGATTCATCAATCGCGCGGCGACACGCAAAACACCTGCCGAGAATGAGCTAAGGTGCCTAGCCTTTTTTCGCCCTCCATGAAGCGGTTCCTCAGAGCTCGTTTTCATTGCGTCCAGTTCCCATTTTCTCTCTACGGCCAGTCGAAGTTGTTGAGCACACATTCGGTCATGAATGGCTTCACAAGACAGGGCGAATTCTGCAGAAATCGCGTCAAGGGGCACCCGCTGTTCTTCATCTCGCCGAGCTTGCGTAAGACTTTTCAGCAAATGTAGCGCCCCTTTAGCCAACTTAGTTTGAGGCACCTCGAGCGGCACCGGTTCTTTGAGCATTCCTGAGTCTAGAAATTCGCGAAGTGAATCCGCCTTTGCATCGGGAGCAGCGGGCCAATCAATGCCGAGCTCTGTCTGCACGCGCATGAATTCTCGAACTGGGTCTTGGACCAGTTGCTCAATTTCTAGAAACGCCCTTGTAACATCTCGAGTACCTTGTTCCGCGGCGAGCAAATAGCGAAGTACGATGCTCGTCGCAGCCTCTTCACTTAGGCCATCGCGTCTAATGATCGAGGTTGCTGACGCCTCAACCGCTCGCAATGCAATCAGAAACGCTGGTTCGAGACCAGCTTCCTTGGCTCCTTCAATCCAAAGGCTGGGCAAGAGTGACAAACGCGGGTCCTTTAGAACAAAGACACCATCACTGACATCCGCAGCCTCCAAGATAGACTTAATTTTAGGTGCAAATTTGCGACGGATACTCTCCGTCACAGCCGGAACTGTTCGACAATCGTTCCAGCTGCGTCCCATCTCGCGCAATATCTCGTCGTTTAACTCAACAACCTGGTGCGATTCAAAATATCCTTTCAAATTTGCAGTGTCAGAGCGATACAAATCACTCGAATGCGTCGCTCCCAATATCTCAAGGCATCCGGAAATGGCACTCGTACCGCTACGGTGCATACCAGCTACAAAAATTAGGTTAGGCGTTGGGTTCATCCGAAAGTGGTTTAATCAACTCTCTGTGAATGTCGAGCACTTTTTGAGGCGCTGTAAGGTAAATTCGAACTGGCCTCTACTTCCCACAAGATGCGTTGGCAACAGGGTCAATCAATTTCTAAAGCAAGGCCGGCAAACCTCTTGCAATCCTACAGATAGACACTCGAAACATTCAGATTTTTGCCTTTCCAGCTCAATTAAACCAATCACATTGCCACGTCAGGATTCAACGCGATCCAATGTTTCGAAGCCTGACTAGGCTGATCACCTTGCAACAGTAATAAAAAGCACATCTTCCTCGCGTCAAAAAGCCCCCATCGGAAACTTACGTTCCTGCATCGTTCTGCAAAAGGCTACATTTAGCTGCATAGAAGGTCCCTTTGCCTGTTGCTGTTTTTGCTGGGGTTCCGTATGTCCGGCAGTGGGACACCCTTCCCCAACGAAGGGCGATTATCTGTAAGGATAGCATCAATGGCTAACAAACAACCGGCAGCGCGGCCGGGAAATCGGCGTTTTTCATCTGGCCCATGCGCCAAACCCCCCACATTCAATCTGAATGCGCTTGCGGATGCACCGTTAGGTCGGTCGCACCGGGCTGCTGTTGGCAAAGCCAAGCTAAAGGCCGCGATCGAAGAAACGCGCGCGATCCTTGGCATACCAGCTAACTATCGCATTGGGATCGTTCCAGCATCAGACACTGGCGCATTCGAAATGGCGATGTGGAACCTGCTTGGCGATCGCAAGGCCGAAATGCTGGCTTGGGAAAGCTTTGGCGCAGGCTGGGTCACCGATGTGGTCAAACAGCTGAAAATCGATGCCGAGATTAAAACTGCCGGTTATGGTGAAATCGTTGATCTTACGTCTGTCGATTGGAATGCGGATGTCTGCTTTACGTGGAATGGAACGACATCTGGCGTTCGTGTCGCCAATGGCGATGTCATCCCAGCAGACCGCAAAGGCCTGACCTTGTGCGATGCGACATCGGCCGCTTTCGCGATGGACCTGCCTTGGGACAAACTGGATGTAACGACATTCTCTTGGCAAAAAGTCCTGGGTGGTGAAGCGGCTCATGGGATGATCATCCTAAGCCCGCGCGCCGTTGAGCGTTTGGAAAACTATACGCCTGCATGGCCTTTGCCCAAGATTTTCCGCCTGACCAAAGGTGGCAAACTGATCGAAGGTATCTTTGTCGGCGAAACGATTAACACGCCATCAATGCTTGCGGTTGAAGACTATTTGCATTGTTTGGATTGGGCCCGCTCTGTCGGCGGCCTGACCGGGTTGATTGATCGCGCAACGGCCAACGCCACAGCCATCTGGGACTTTTGTGACCAGAATGCATGGATCGAAAATCTGGCGATTGACCCCGCAACACGATCGAATACATCGGTCTGTCTTAAATTCACTGACAGCCGCATTCAGGACGGCGCGGCCTTTGCCAAAGCCATCGCAAAACGGTTGGAAGCGGAAGGCGTAGCGTTGGATATTGGGGCCTATCGTGATGCCCCTGCAGGTTTGCGCATCTGGTGCGGCGGTACAGTCGAAACAGCCGACATCCAAGCGATGCTGCCATGGCTTGCCTGGGCCTTTGAGGCAGAAATTGAAGCGCTAAGCGAAGCTGCTTGATTTGCGGCGGGGTTCGCCCCGCCCAACCCAACCTTCTTTACGAGAGTATCAAAATGCCCAAAGTACTTATATCTGACAAACTGTCAGAAGCCGCCGTTCAGATTTTCCGTGACCGTGGGATCGATGTCGATTTCATGCCCGATCTGGGCAAGGACAAAGAAAAGCTGGCTGAAATTATCGGAAACTATGATGGTTTGGCGATCCGCTCGGCCACCAGAGTGACGCCAACAATCATCGAAAAAGCCACCAACCTTAAGGTGATTGGTCGCGCCGGTATCGGAACCGACAATATCGACAAGGAAGCGGCATCCAAGAAGGGTGTCATCGTGATGAACACGCCCTTTGGCAACATGATCACGACGGCGGAACACGCCATTGCGATGATGTTCGCCGTTGCGCGCCAAATCCCCGAAGCCAGCACATCAACACATGCCGGGAAATGGGAAAAGTCCAAGTTCATGGGCGTAGAGCTGACCAACAAAACGCTGGGTGTGATTGGCGCCGGAAATATCGGCGGGATCGTGTGTGACCGGGCGCGCGGCCTGAAAATGAAAGTCATTGCGTATGACCCATTCCTGAGTGCGGAAAAAGCCGACAAAATGGGCGTCGAAAAGGTCGAGCTTGACGAATTGCTGAAACGCTCGGATTTCATCACTTTGCATGTGCCCAAAACGGATCAGACCGCTGGGATGATCAACGCGGATGCCATCGCGAAAATGAAAAAAGGTGTGCGCATCATCAACTGTGCACGTGGCGGTTTGGTTGACGAAAACGCATTGGCAGACGCGTTGAAATCCGGTCACGTTGCAGGTGCTGCATTTGATGTGTTCGCGGAAGAGCCCGCAAAAGAAAACGTTCTGTTCAATTTGCCCAACGTTGTTTGCACCCCGCATTTGGGCGCCGCAACCACCGAAGCGCAGGAAAACGTAGCGCTTCAAGTGGCGGAACAAATGTCCAACTATTTGCTGGATGGTGCAGTCGAGAACGCATTGAATATGCCGTCGATGACTGCTGAAGAAGCCAAAGTAATGGGCCCATGGGTCAGCCTTGCCGGACATTTGGGAAGTTTCATTGGCCAACTGACTGACGAACCCATCAAAGCGATCAATATCCTATATGATGGGTCAGTGTCGGACATGAACCTCGCCGCCTTGAACTGTTCCGCTGTTGCGGGGATCATGAAACGCGTCAATCCTGACGTGAACATGGTTTCGGCACCGGTGATCGCCAAAGACAAAGGCATCAAAATCTCGACCACCAATCAGGACAAGTCTGGTGTGTTCGAAGGATATATCAAAGTCACCGTCGTCACCGATAAACGCGAACGTTCAATTGCGGGCACAGTCTTTAGCGATGGCAAACCACGGTTTATCCAGATCAAGGGCATTAATATCGACGCCGAAATCGGCGCGCATATGCTTTACACAACCAACGAAGATGTGCCCGGCATCATTGGCTTGCTGGGCAACACGATGGGAAAAAACAACGTAAACATCGCGAACTTTACGCTTGGTCGTTCCGATGCCGGCGGCGAGGCAATCGCGCTTCTTTATGTTGATGGCGCGGTTTCGCAAACCGTTCTAGATGCGCTGGAAAACACAGGGATGTTCCGGCAAGTCAAACCACTTGCGTTCGACGTCGCCTGATCCTTTCTCTACTACATTGACGATATGACGCCGCCCTGACAAAAGGGCGGCGTTCTTCGTAGGAGTAATACAATGACATCGGTCTACTCTGTCGGGGATATTCACGGGCAGCTTAACGAATTGGAACGCGTCTTGGCGTTGATCCAAGACGATGGTGGACCAGACGCAAAGATCGTTTTCCTTGGGGACTACACAGACCGTGGACCAGACAGCCGCGGCGTTCTGGATCATCTGATCACAGGTCAACAACAAGGTCGGAACTGGACATTCATCAAAGGCAACCACGACCGGATGTTTGAATGGTTCATGCAAACCCCAACGCGTTCAGATCCCTATTTGATGGTCGAACTTTATTGGCTGCATCCGCGTCTCGGAGGAGACACAACACTGGCGTCTTACGGTGTCGATGCATCCGCCCGACGCCGTGGAAAAGACGTACATGCGGATACGTTGGCAGCCGTGCCAGAAACCCATCTGAAGTTTCTTTCCGGGCTCGAGCTGTGCCATGAAACCGATGATCTTTTCTTTGCGCATGCTGGCGTCCGGCCCGGCGTTTTGTTGTCCGAACAAACCGAAGAAGACCTTCTTTGGATCCGTCAGGAATTTCATCGTGACACAACCCGCCATCCCAAGCTGATCGTTCACGGGCATACACCTGTCGATGAAGCCACCCATTATGGCAATCGCGTCAATCTTGATACGGGCGCGGGATACAACAAACCTTTGACGGCGGCAGCTTTTGAGTCTGGCAATTGCCATGTACTTACCGAAGACGGCCGCGTGCCAATGAAACGCAAATCCTAAACGGCACAAATTGGGACATGACGCGACGTTTGACTGACAGACCGGGACGCAGCACGTACACTTCCTGAAAAAGGGAGCGTTTGCCATGGATCCTGATATCGTCATCCTTGATGGAGCACGAACAGCAATCGGAACGTTTGGCGGACGATTGGCCCAGACGACGCCAATTGATCTTGCTGCGACGGCGTCCAAGGCCGCGTTGGAACGTTCAGGTGTAGACGCCCAACAAATTGGTCACGTCGCCTTTGGTCACGTGATTAATACGGAACCGCGCGACATGTACCTCAGCCGGGTTGCTGCATTGGATGCCGGCGTTCCCGAAATCACGCCCGCCATGAATGTGAACCGCTTGTGCGGATCGGGAGTGCAGGCCATCGTTTCAGTTATTCAATCTCTGGCTTTGGGCGACGCTGAATTTGGCCTTGCCGGGGGCGCCGAAAATATGAGTCGGTCTCCCTTCATCATCCAAAACCAGCGGTGGGGCCAAAAGATGGGGGATGTGCGCACGCTTGATATGATGCTTGGCGCATTAAATTGCCCATTCGGAACTGGCCACATGGGTGTCACGGCGGAAAACGTCGCGAAAGAACATCAAATTACGCGCGAAGAACAAGATGCCTTTGCCCTGCAAAGCCAACAGCGCGCAGCCGCAGCCATCGAAAGTGACAGGTTTTCCAGCCAGATCGTTCCGGTCGATGTGAAAGTCAAACGAGATATGGTTCCCTTCGACACAGATGAACACCCCAAAGCCACGACACCTGACGCTTTGGCCGGGTTGCGGCCAGTCTTTCAAAAGGACGGGTCAGTCACTGCGGGCAATGCCAGCGGAATAAATGACGGCGCAGCCGCGTTGGTTTTGGCGCGTGCCGATGCTGCGCACGCCGCTGGATTGAAACCGAAAGCGCGTATTCTGGGATATGCGCATGCTGGGGTTCGCCCTGACGTCATGGGTATTGGACCAATACCAGCTGTCCAAAACCTGTTGGCCAAAACCGGGCTAAGCATTGAAGATTTCGATGTCATTGAATCAAACGAAGCCTTTGCATCCCAAGCACTGGCAGTATCCAAAGAGCTTGGCATGGACGGGGCAAAGGTAAACCCGAATGGCGGCGCGATTGCTTTGGGTCACCCGGTTGGCGCGACTGGCGCGATTATCACTGTGAAAACGCTTTATGAACTGGAACGCACCGGCGGCACCAAGGGATTGATTACGATGTGTATTGGCGGGGGTCAGGGCATTGCGTTGGCCATCGAACGGATGTCGTGACGCGATTGTATCACCTCAAGACGGACGCCAATTCACACGTCGTACAGCACATCAGCCAGCGGACCTGTGTTAGAAAAGCGCCTGCAACATTGCCACCATAACAGCGCCGATACCAACACCCGCAACTCCGGTCAAAACAATCCATCGCCAAAAAGTGGGCCGACGATGCGGT
This sequence comes from Paracoccaceae bacterium, assembly GCA_039960995.1. Lineage (GTDB taxonomy): Bacteria > Pseudomonadota > Alphaproteobacteria > Rhodobacterales > Rhodobacteraceae > JABSSA01. The sequence continues at coordinate 8,181 of JBDVKF010000027.1, forward strand.
TCGGGATTCGATTGTGCGATCAAGGCGCTTTCCACCAGTCGCGGCAAGCGTGGGCCAAAACGGGACAACACGCGCGCCGTCTTATAAAGGTCACTCAGAATAGCACGTGGGCCGACAGACTTTTCGATATAGCTGCCAACGACCGGGGACGCGACTTGCCAAATATTGATTGTGGGGTTCAGGCTTCGCGCGACGCCTTCAACAACAACCATCGTGCGTTGCAGCAAGATAAGTTCGGTGCGTGTTTCCATCCCAAAGCGTTCCGTCACTTCAAACAGATAACTGAGCAGACTACCCATCGAAATATGCGACGCGTCCATGCCAAATATCGGTTCGCCAACCGCCCTTAGAGCACGTGCAAATTCATCAACATCTTTATCTGCAGGCACGTATCCCGCTTCGAAATGCACCTCTGCGACGCGCTGGTAGTCCCGTCGAATGAACCCAAACAAGATCTCTGCATAAACCCGGCGCGTATATTCGTCGATATGTCCCATGATGCCAAAGTCATAGGCAATGATATCGCCATTCTGGGCCACCTTCATATTGCCTTGGTGCATGTCCGCATGGAAAAACCCATCGCGCAGCGCATGCATCAGGAACAATTTCAACACCCGTTCGCCCAACTCAACCCGGTCATGACCGGCCGCATCAATGGCGTCGTTGTCACCCAATGGCGCACCGTCGACCCAGCTCATTGTCATGACACGCCGCGAGGAGTGGTCCCATTTGATCATGGGCAGATCAAAACCTGCGTCATCTTTTGTATTCGCAGCAAATTCAGAGGCAGACGCACTTTCAAGGCGCAAATCCAATTCACCCCGCACGACCCCATCGAAATGTTCGATCACCTCAATCGGGCGCAATCGACGCGCGCGGGGTGCAAAGAAATCTACAATCCCAGCGGCAAGATAAAACGCATCAACGTCCTTTTGAAACGCACGTTCAACACCCGGGCGTAGCACTTTGACAGCGACATCTTCGCCAGTGCTTGCCAAACGGGCCCGGTGCACTTGGGCGATAGACGCCGCTGCCACTGGTTCTGAAAACTCTGAAAAAATCTGATCAACAGGCATGCCAAGCTCTTTCTCGATCTCGGCCTTGGCATCCTCGACAGAGAAAGGGGGAAGCTTGTCTTGTAACACGCGCAACTGCAAAGCCATTTTGTCGCCAACGACATCTGGGCGGGTCGACAAAACCTGACCAAATTTAATGTAGGCAGGTCCCAGTGCCGTCAAAGCCCGGGTGGCTGCGGGCATAGATGGATCACCCTTATAACCAAGCCACCGAAAAGGTTTGCCCAGTGCTTTGGCAACAACACGTATCAATCCCGGCGCTTCGAATGCATCCAGAACAACATTCATCGCACCCGTTCGTTCCAACGTGGCACCCGTGCGGATAAGCCGTATGATATTGTGAGGACCGCGCATAATCTTAGGACGTTTGCCTTTGAAACAGTTGTGGGACAGCGGTCGACAGCCTGATAAACCGCTGCACCCCAGTCTTTGCCAGAACAGTCTTGGCCATCAGATTTTCCATCCAGAATGCAAACACGCCACGCCCATCGTCATATTGCGGTATTTTGCATTTTCGAACCCTGCGGCTTGAAGCATCCCAAGGAAAATATCTTGGTCCGGGAAATTACGAATGGATTCAACAAGGTATTGATAACTGTCGCGGTCATTGGCGATCATCTGACCCATTTGTGGGATGACGTTAAAACTGTACATATCGTACAGCTTTTGCAGGCCGTCATTTGGGATCTGACTGAATTCCAGAACCATCAAACGCCCACCGGGTTTAAGAACACGATAGGCTTCGTTCAACGCTTCTTGAGGGCGGGTGACATTCCGGATGCCAAAACTGATCGTATAGACGTCAAAGCTGTTATCTTCGAACGGAAGCGCCATCGCATCGCCGACAACCCAATCAAGACTGTCCGCCAAACGTTCGGCTTCGGCCCGTTTGCGACCTTCGATCAACATGGGTTCGGTCAGATCAAGTACGGTTGCATGTGCATGACCTGCGCGCTTTAGAAAGCGGAAAGAAATGTCGCCAGTGCCCCCCGCGACATCCAACAGCTTTTGACCTGCACGCGGAGCGAGCCAATCCATCATCGCATCTTTCCAGATACGGTGAATGCCCATGCTCATCACGTCGTTCATAACGTCATATCGCGAAGCGACGGAACTAAAGACGCCTTGAACGCGCCCAGCTTTTTCAGCCTCGGGGACTTCGGTGTACCCAAAATGTGTCGTTTTTTCCATCTGATCGCTCATTTCACTCTTTCGCCAGAATGTCGCCACTAGGGAGGTATACATCAAGCGCCAGATTAACAAATTGTCATAGAGACGCAGGAGGTTGATAGCTTGGAAATTTTGGCGGCCTTACCGATACTGATTGTGATCGCCGGTTTTTGGATCTGCATCTTCTTGGTGAAACGGTCCATTCGGGGTGTATTTGCCCAAAAATCATCCGCTGGCGAGCGTGTGACAGAAACGACTTTGGCAAAAACCGGGTTGGGGAATTTACCGCTTGATGTCTCTTTGATCGCTAGAATAGGCAGCAAAGCCGCCCCGCGAGCAGTTTCCAACGGTCTGATTTTGCGCCCGACTGTGGGTTTGCGTTTGATGAGTGCCGCATTAACACTGCTTTTGTTCTGGATGGCTTGGTTCAATCCGGGAGCGTACCTTCCAGATAACGTGTTGATCTTGATCCCGGTCACCCTTGCCGCGCTCTATGGTTTTGCCAACACAAACCTGAGCTTTTTGCGGTACAATTTGGATGGATTCGAAGTCATGGATTCTTGGTTTCGGCGGCGCAAAATCGCGTGGAGCGATGTGAAAGACATACAAGACGATGGGCATTACATGTACGTCTTCCGCTTGCGGTCCGGTTCAAAGGTGAAGGCCTTGAAATACTTGGGCGGCATGCCCGAATTCCTAAACCACACATTTGTTGAAATCGATTCCCACAACTTAGGTCCTCACAATGCTTGATACCTTGGCAAATTCTGGCAGTTCATTGCTGAATGCACTTGCGATTAACCCGATTGGGTTCAGCATCTTTTTGGCGATTGGCTTTACACTTATTTGGCTTAAGTGGAGATTCATTGCCAAGGCTCAACGAGATGCGGCAAAATCCCAATATGCCGGCTGGAGCGTAGACGCCAAACGCGCATCCGAAACACATGACACCGGAATCGGCACCAAAGATGTGTTGGTTATGAAACCGGTCAAATTCGTGCGCATCGGCCTTATGACACTCATCTTCTTTGGCGGCGGCGCTTGGTTCTATATGGCCGTAGTTTTGCAGGAACCTGATGTCTCTGCCAAAGACTGGGGGGTATTTGCGATCATAATGGGCTTCAGCCTTCTTGCATTATTTCTGCTGGCACATGCGTTCACACGCATCCGGTTTGACGGTGAACACATCACCAGACGCAGCCTTTTCGCCAAAACGTTCCATGCAAAACTTGCTGATCTGTCGTCTGTGAAACCCGCTCACAAAATCATAGCAGGTGGCGTTGATCTCCTCTTCAACGACGGACGGAGGCTCAGAGTGAAATCCCAGATGTCAGGGTACCGACAACTGCTAGAGCAGCTTTCATCGATTGACCCCAAGCTAAGACTAATGACACAGATGGTGAATAAAGCGATGCAAAAGCAGGTTTAGATGCCCGAACTGCCCGAAGTTGAAACGGTTCGACGGGGTTTGGCCCCCGTCATGGAAGGCCAAATCATTGCTAAGGCGCATGTGAATCGTCCTGACCTGCGATGGCCCTTTCCAGACAAAATGGCGGATCGATTGACCGGTGCGCGGGTCGAACGTTTGCGACGGCGTTCAAAGTACATCCTGGCGGATCTGGATCGCGGTGAAACACTGTTGGTGCATTTGGGGATGTCCGGTCGAATGTTAGTGTCGGGCGATCCACTTGGCCGTTTTGTCCATGATCACCCAGCCCCTGAAAAACATGACCATGTGGTCTTTGATATGGAAAACGGCGCACGGATTACGTTCAATGATCCCCGGCGATTTGGCGCCATGGATCTTTTGAAGACAGCCGATCAGGATGAACACAAGCTGCTGTCGGTACTTGGGCCAGAACCTTTAAGCAATGCGTTCAACGAAGCGCATTTGATCAACGCGCTTTCGGGCAAAATATCACCCATCAAGTCCGCGCTCTTGGATCAGGGAATCATCGCCGGATTGGGCAACATTTATGTCTGCGAGGCGCTTTTTCGTGCAGGAATTTCGCCACAGCGCAAAGCAGGGCAGATATCCAAAACACGCGTTTCCGCGCTAGTTCCCGTCATTCGAGAAGTGATTTCGGACGCGATTGATGCGGGTGGTTCTTCTTTACGCGACTTCCGCCAAGCCGATGGAGAACTTGGATATTTCCAGCATTCCTTTGATGTCTACGGCCGTGAAGGTGATCCTTGCCGAACCCCCGACTGTAACAGTTCGATCCTTCGCGTGGTACAATCGGGACGATCATCATTCTATTGCCCAACTTGTCAAAGATGACTTGAAACGAGCGTCTCAATTGTTAATGACTGGCGTTCAAGCGGGAACAACCGGAAGACATTCTACATGGCTTATGAGACGATCATCGTCGACGTCGAAGATCACATTGCACGCATCACACTGAATCGTCCTGATGCGTTGAACGCCCTAAACGATCACTTGCTTTCAGAATTGGCGGATGCCCTTGGCGCTGCGCAAGCAAACGACAAAGTGCGCTGTATTGTTCTGACCGGGTCCGAAAAGGTATTCGCGGCGGGTGCTGATATTGCGATGATGAAAGACAAGAGCTTTGTCGACGTCTTTGCAGGCGATTTGTTCACCGCAGAAACAGACGCGATTGCACGCATACGTAAACCGATCATTGCCGCAGTTGCAGGTTACGCATTGGGCGGTGGATGTGAATTGGCAATGATGTGTGACTTTATCATTGCGGCCGACACTGCAAAATTTGGCCAACCCGAAGTGAACCTAGGCGTCATGGCTGGGATCGGGGGAACGCAGCGATTGACCCGTTTGGTTGGCAAAGCAAAGGCAATGGACATGAACCTGACGGGCCGGTTCATGGATGCAGAAGAGGCCGAACGTTCGGGATTGGTCAGCCGCGTTGTTCCTGCGAAAAAGTTGCTGGAAGAAGCAACAGGTGCCGCGCACAAGATCGCCGAGAAATCGATGATCACAGTCATGGCCATCAAAGAATCGGTCAATCGCAGCTATGAAGTGCCATTGTCCGAGGGGCTGCTGTTTGAACGACGCGTGTTTCATTCGTTGTTTGCGACCGAAGACCAAAAAGAAGGCATGGACGCGTTCCTTGGCAAACGCGAACCTCAGTTCCGCGATCGATAGGGTTATGTTAAGGTCATTTCAGGCATCGACCTGAATTGACCGATCTTCGCCATAGTCCGCGCACCGCCGCAACGTGTCGTTGGGTCTAACTTGAGATCGAAGAACATGAATCAGCAGAATGAAAACGCGCTGTCTCTTGGACGCGTGGCACCGATGATTGCCGTAACGGACATTGATGCGGCAAAATCCTTCTACAAAGCTGCTTTCGGATTGGACCCCGTTTTTGAGAATGGGAATCCCGTTGGCTTTTGCATCCTGAGAAAGGATGCCGCGGAACTGCACCTGACCTTGCAAAAAGGTTGGAAAGGGCAAGCCTTCAACGTTGCCCATATTCTGGTGAAAGACGCAGACGCAATCTAAGCGCAGGTGCAACAGGCTGGGGCACGGATTATCAAACGCCTTCAGGTGAAGGATTACGGGTTAACCGCGTTTGTTTTTGAAGTTCCGTTTGGAAATCGCATCGACGTTGGTGCGCCCAATCCCTGAAGCCCAATTCCTGAAGAACGAGAGCCTTACAGAGTCACGGCAGTGTTTTTTCGAATCTCCAAATTTCCAACGGAAAGTGACCTTTGGATGTATCAAGGTTCGTGATTACAGTTTTGACGTTCTCCCAGCCCGATTTTTCATAGAATCGGGCTGCGCGGTCATTGCCAATGGCACAATCTAACCAAGCTGTACGATGTCCCGCACCGTGAATGCATGTTTCTGCGTCTGCGATTAAAGCTGCAGCAACTCCGCGTCTGCGCGCAGTTCGGGAAACATACATCTGATACAGTTCATCGCCACGCAAAATGCAGAACCCAAGAATTTCATCTTTGGAGATAGCTACGCGGAAATCTGTCCGCATCTGTTGAACCCTTTCCGTGAAACTCTCTTTCGTCCTCAAAGCGACAAGTTCACCAGGGACCACACTGGCATGTGCGTCATGCCAGCCTTGATGCCAAATCTCTACGATCTGGGCGCAGCAAGACAAACTCAATTCATCGATTCTAAAATCCATGCGATACCCTCGCACATCAATCGGGCACACCCAACTTCAAGGCAGTGTTGACTCGCCGCAAGCCTGAGCGTAAGAGCGCCTCTTCTGTAACTACCGCACCAATATTGGGACGAGATAAACATGGCAAATACGCCTCAGGCCAAGAAGCGGGCCCGTCAAAACGAAAAACGCTTCGCAGTAAACAAAGCGCGTCGTTCGCGCATCCGGACTTACCTGCGTAAAGTAGAAGAAGCGATCGAAAGCGGTGACAAAGCCGTGGCCGAAGCTGCTTTGAAGCTGGCACAGCCAGAATTGATGCGCGGCGTAAGCAAAGGTGTGTATCACAAGAACACCGCTGCGCGAAAAATGTCACGTCTTTCCGCTCGTGTTAAATCTCTCGGCTGAGATGTTACAATTTTTGCGAAAAATGAAGCGCCGCTTTCCAGCGGCGTTTTTTCTTTGTGTAAACATAGATAGCAGAGACCCAAGAGATTCTTTTTGAGATTCACGCGAGTCAAGTTTGAAGTTCTCTGGACCCGTGCTGGTCTAAATTGCTAACTCTGTTCTTGCGATTCATTCGCCTTGGGGGGACAGGCCCACAGGATGTACCGGCAGGAACGCATCCAATTGGGTTCGGACCATACGTAAACGAAGGTTCGGACGAGGGTCGACGCATTTTTTGATGCGCGATTCCACTGTCAGACAAAACGGTGTGCGAAAGGTGCGCATTCTGATGATGTCAATTGGACATCTAGGATCGATACCTTTGCCGAAGCAAAACGAATTCCACTCGTGTCTGAAGGCACGGGCGCAATAGTTTTGCTCCCAAGGCTTGAGGCCGCGAACAAAAAGATGGGACGCAGCAGCATTTTTAATGCCGCTGGAAGAAAAAAGGACGGTTGGGCGCGTGACATTGATAGACTGGGGACAGCTGAGAAACCGGCTGCTTGGGACAGTAGGCCAAAACAATTACAAAACTTGGATCGAACCGTTGGAATTCGAGGCTTTGCAAGATGGGGTTGCAACCTTCAATGTACCAACAACATTCATGGGAAATTACGTCAGTCAGAATTTTTCCGAGCTGATATTGAATGAACTCAAAACTGAAAGCTCATCTGTTCGTCGTTTGAATTTCGCAGTCTCTGCTAAAGCATCACGCAAACAAACCAATGAAGCCCCCGTGGCCCAAGCGCAGGTTTCCAGTCAAAAGTCTCTCGCTGATGCTGCAGGGGCTGCTCCGCTTGATGCGCGATTTACATTCGATTCCTTCGTCGTTGGAAAACCAAACGAATTGGCGCATGCTGCCGCCCGTCGCGTCGCAGAAGGTGGACCAGTGACCTTCAATCCGCTGTTTCTCTATGGTGGTGTCGGCCTTGGGAAAACGCACCTTATGCATGCGATCGCATGGGAACTGCAAACCCGTCGCCCTAATCTTAATGTGCTGTACCTGTCTGCAGAGCAATTCATGTATCGCTTTGTTCAAGCGCTGCGCGACCGCAAGATGATGGATTTCAAATCCGTCTTCCGCTCTGTCGACGTACTGATGGTCGATGACGTTCAATTCATTGCTGGCAAGGATAGTACTCAAGAAGAGTTCTTTCACACGTTCAACGCCCTTGTGGACCAAAACAAACAGATCATCATTTCTGCGGATCGCGCTCCGGGTGAAATCAAAGATCTGGAAGAACGCGTAAAGTCTCGGTTGCAATGCGGGCTCGTGGTTGATCTGCATCCAACAGATTACGAATTGCGCCTTGGCATTTTACAGTCGAAAGTTGAGCAGCAACAAGCCAACTATCCGGGCTTGGAAATGGACGACGGCGTGTTGGAATTTCTTGCACACCGGATTTCCACGAACGTTCGTGTCCTCGAAGGCGCTTTGGTTCGCCTTTTTGCTTTTGCATCCTTGGTCGGAAAACCCATCACAATGGAACTGACCCAAGATTGCCTTGCCGATGTTCTGCGCGCGTCTGAGCGCAAAATTACGGTCGAAGAAATCCAACGTAAAGTCAGCGACCATTACAACATTCGCTTAAGCGACATGATCGGACCCAAGCGCCTACGCAGCTATGCGCGCCCGCGTCAGGTTGCGATGTATTTGTGCAAACAACTCACCACGCGATCCTTGCCTGAAATTGGGCGTCGGTTTGGCGGACGAGATCATACAACCGTCATGCACGGCGTGCGGCGGATCGATGAGCTCAAAATTCAAGACTCGCAAATCGCCGAAGACCTTGAATTGTTGCGCCGCTCACTTGAAGCTTAAAAACCTCTGACAATTGTCCAAAACTGAGCGCGTGCCCACAAGGCACGCGTTTTTTTGTGGATGTAAGGCCGCAATATTAGTCAAACCTGCCAGAACGGTCGAGCTTGGATCAAAAAGGGCTTGATGGGACGTGTAAAGGGGGTAGTGTGCCGGTCCCGGTCACACGAGGAGCGATCAATGAAAATTTCTGTGGAACGCGGCGTCTTGCTTAAAGCTGTCGCACAAGCCCAGTCAGTTGTTGAACGTCGAAATACGATTCCAATCTTGGCGAATGTCTTGATTGAAGCTGAAGGCTCTGATGTGACCTTTCGCGCGACTGATCTGGATATTGAAATCGTGGACAAAGCCGCGGCGATGGTCGAACGCGCGGGTGCAACGACAGTTTCAGCCACGACCTTACACGAGATTGTTCGGAAATTGCCGGATGGCGCTCAAGTGGTCCTGACGGCAGACAGCGCATCTGGACGACTAACAGTAGAAGCGGGTCGTTCAAACTTTTCGCTGGCGACATTACCGAAAGAAGACTTTCCGGTGATGGCGACCTCAGATTACGCATCCAATTTTGCGGCACCTGCTGGGGTGCTGCGCCGGTTGTTCGACAAATCAAAGTTTGCCATCTCGACCGAAGAAACGCGGTATTATCTGAATGGTGTGTACATGCATACGTCGGACAGCGATGGTCGAAAAGTGTTGCGTTGCGTTGCCACCGACGGGCATCGCTTGGCCCGCATTGATGCAGAACTGCCCTCTGGCGCTGAAGATATGCCAGGCGTGATCGTCCCTCGGAAAACTGTGGGTGAACTTCGCAAGCTTTTGGAAGATGATGACACGCAAATTGCTGTGTCCGTGTCCGAAACTAAAGTGCGCTTTGCGACGCCAGCAATCACGCTAACATCCAAGGTTATCGACGGAACTTTCCCCGATTACACACGCGTTATTCCTGCAGGCAACACGCGCAGGCTTGAAGTTGATGCATCTGATTTTGCGCAAGCCGTGGACCGTGTCGCCACAGTCAGCTCAGAACGATCGCGCGCCGTCAAGTTGCAGTTGGACGAAGATCGGCTGATCCTAAGCGTCAACGCGCCTGACAGCGGTGCCGCCGAAGAAGAATTGGCCGTCGCATATGCTGACGAACGATTGGAAATTGGCTTTAACGCGAAATACCTGCTTGAGATTGCAAGTCAGGTTGATCGCGAAAACGCTGTGTTCATGTTCAATTCTTCTGGTGATCCAACACTTATGCGAGAAGGTAATGACGAATCTGCGGTGTACGTCGTCATGCCGATGCGCGTCTGACATCGCATCCAAACTCGATGTCAGTGTGCAAGCCACCTGACGCTGAAAGATAGCTATGGCTCTTTTTCTTTCAGACCTGACATTGTCGCACTTCCGCTCGCACAAAATTGCGCGCATTTCGGTCGACTCCCGTCCTGTGGCGATTTTTGGTCCCAACGGGGCTGGCAAAACCAACATCCTTGAGGCTGTGTCCCTTTTGTCGCCCGGCCGTGGATTACGGCGTGCAGGCGCAGAAGCGATGACGCGACGGCCGGAAGCTTTGGGTTGGAAGATCACCAGTGTGTTGCACTCTCTTGGTCACGTGCACGAATTGGAAAGTTGGTCCGATGCGGGGGCTGCGCGGCAAACTAAGATTGATGGAAAGAAATCGGCCCAGACATCGCTTGGGCAGATTTCAAGGGTTTTATGGTTGATCCCATCCATGGACCGTTTGTGGATCGAAGGCGCAGAAGGGCGGCGGCGGTTCCTTGATCGGGTCACGCTAAGTTTCGAACCAAAGCACGCGCAATTGTCACTGGATTACGACAAAGCGATGCGTGAACGGAACCGATTGCTGAAGGAACAAATCCGCGATGCATCTTGGTATGGTGCATTGGAAAAGCAGATGGCGGAAACCGGCGCTTGCATCCATGCGAACCGACTGGCGGCCTTAGCCGCTTTGGAAACCGCGCAACAAGATGCTCAGACGGCATTTCCTACGGCTGACCTATTACTGACCCACGCCGAAGGCGAAATGCCAAGCAATGCGGACGATTTGCGTACAGCGCTGGAAGACGGTCGGTTTCGGGACTTGGCGGCAGGGCGCACGCTTGTTGGCCCTCATCGTGCCGATTTGGAAGGGGCATATGCGGCCAAGGGGGTTCTGGCAAAAGACTGTTCAACTGGCGAACAAAAAGCGTTGTTGGTTTCCCTCATCTTGGCCAACGCCCGCGCATTGGCCCAAGGGTTTGGCGCCCCACCCCTTCTATTGCTGGATGAAGTCTCGGCGCATTTGGACGCCAATCGACGCGCCGCGCTTTACGACGAAATTTGCGCCCTGAAAGCGCAGGCATGGATGACGGGCACAGGCCCGGAACTTTTCAGTGAATTTGGCGACAAGGCGCAATATTTGGAAGTCGGTGAGACTGAAGGCGCATCCTACGTAAAGCCATCAGACGATTGTTCTTGGTGATTTGCGGGCGGCAAGCCATTGCTGTCGGCCAAACTTCATTGAATTGAGTATTACTGAAACCCATCCGGCTATTCTGACGGACACCTAATCCAAGGGATAAATCAAGGTACATGCGCTGTCGGGTTTGAGCTGTTCCAAGCTCGGATTGAGGCATTGTTTCAATGACGCAGGCGACGAATAAGCGACCGCTTTGGCGGCGCTGTGAATAACCTGAGGATAAAGTGGTTAAGCCTCTGATTTTATTGGACGGAAATTCATGCCAAACGCGTGACATTCATTGATGAATTCCGTATAAATCACGCAACACTCAAAGGGGAAAATACATTGACGGATAACGAGCAAAGCCCCGAGGAATACGGCGCAGATTCAATCAAAGTTCTCAGAGGCTTAGAAGCTGTTCGAAAGCGTCCCGGTATGTATATCGGTGACACGGATGACGGCAGCGGCCTGCATCACATGGTCTACGAAGTCGTCGACAATGGCATTGACGAAGCTTTGGCAGGTCATGCGGACTATGTCCGCGTTACAATTCACGCGGATTCCAGCGTGTCTGTGCGCGACAATGGGCGTGGAATTCCTGTGGGTATCCACGAAGAAGAAGGTGTCTCTGCGGCCGAGGTCATCATGACTCAACTGCACGCTGGCGGAAAGTTTGACAGCAACTCTTACAAGGTGTCGGGCGGCTTGCATGGCGTTGGTGTGTCGGTTGTGAACGCCTTGTCGGTCTGGCTGGATCTACGCGTCTGGCGCGAAGGCAAAGAGCACCACGCGCGATTTGAACATGGCGAAACCACGAAACACCTCGAAGTTCTTGGCGACACAGACGAGACCGGGACCGAAGTGCGCTTTTTGGCGTCAACCGACACGTTTTCGAATGTGGATTACCAATTTGAAACGCTGGAAAAACGGCTGCGCGAACTCGCCTTCCTAAATTCCGGCGTCCGCATCATCTTGCGAGATGAACGACCGATAGAACCGCTTGTATCTGAACTGTTCTATGAAGGCGGCGTGAAAGAGTTTGTTAAATATCTTGATCGATCCAAATCATCCATCATGGACGAGCCTATTTGGGTCACCGGTGAACGCGATGATATCGTCGTTGAAGTCGCGATGTGGTGGAATGACAGCTATCATGAAAACGTTCTGCCATTCACAAACAACATTCCACAACGCGACGGCGGTGCGCACCTTGCCGGTTTCCGTGGCGCACTGACCCGAACGATCACGAAATATGCGCAAACAAGTGGGATCGCCAAGCGGGAAAAGGTGAACTTTACCGGGGATGACGCCCGCGAAGGGTTGACCTGTGTGCTGTCCGTAAAAGTACCTGACCCGAAATTCAGTTCTCAGACCAAAGACAAGCTGGTGTCATCAGAGGTGCGTCCAGCGGTCGAGGGTTTGGTGAATGAAAAGCTGTCTGAGTGGTTCGAAGAGAACCCGAACGAGGCCAAGATCATCGTTGGTAAAATCGTCGAGGCCGCATTGGCCCGAGAAGCGGCCCGAAAAGCGCGTGAGTTGACACGACGCAAGACGGCAATGGATGTGAATTACCTTGCCGGCAAACTGAAAGACTGTTCGGAAAAGGACCCGTCCAAGACCGAAGTCTTTTTGGTCGAGGGTGACAGCGCCGGGGGATCGGCGCAAACGGGTCGGGATCGCCAAACACAAGCCGTGCTGCCATTGCGTGGGAAAATCCTGAACGTAGAGCGTGCGCGCTTTGACCGAATGTTGGGCAGCCAAGAAATCGGCAACCTTGTCATGGCACTTGGTACCGGAATTGGTCGGGACGAATTCAATATCGAAAAGCTGCGTTACCACAAGATCGTCATTATGACGGATGCTGACGTGGATGGCGCGCATATCCGAACCCTGTTGTTGACCTTCTTTTATCGGCAGATGCCGGAACTGATTGAAGGCGGATACCTCTATATTGCTCAACCACCGCTTTATAAAGTTTCACGCGGAAAATCAGAGGTTTACCTAAAAGATCAGGGTGCTTTGGAAGAATATCTGGTTGAACAAGGGATCGAAGGTGCAGTCCTGCGTCAGGGCAACGGCGAAGAGATTGTTGGTCAAGATTTGCGGCGCGTTGTCGAAGATGCGCGCCGACTGCGCAATCTGCTGCATGCGTTCCCAACGCATTACCCGCGGCATATTCTGGAACAAGCCGCGATTGCCGGGGCGTTTGTACCCGGTGCTGTTGATGCCGACCTGCAAGGCGTTGCAGACAAAGTGGCTGAGCGTCTGAACCTAATCGCGCTTGAATATGAACAAGGGTGGACGGGTCGCATTACGCAAGACAAAGGCGTGCGTCTTGCCCGGATTCTGCGTGGCGTCGAAGAGGTCCGGACATTGGATGGCCCAATGATGCGGTCTGGTGAATCCCGTAAAACGGGCAGCTTCACACAGGAATTGCAGGCCGTTTATGGGCTGCCAGCTGCATTGGTCCGCAAGGATCGCTCGCAAGTTATTCATGGCCCCTTGGATCTGTTGAACGCAGTCCTAAGCGAAGGCGAAAAGGGCCTGAGCTTGCAGCGTTACAAAGGGTTGGGTGAAATGAACCCTGGGCAATTGTGGGAAACAACCTTGGATCCGGATGCAAGAACACTGTTGCAGGTACGAGTCGAAGATATGGCCGAAGCCGACGATTTGTTCACCAAGCTTATGGGTGATGTCGTCGAACCACGTCGCGCCTTTATTCAGGATAACGCTCTGAACGTCGAGAATTTGGACTTCTAATCACAAATCGGGCGGCGCTTTCTGACAGCCCTGCCCGATTTCATGAATTTGGCTGCGCCCGCACCTATACGGGAACAATTGCACAAAATTTCAGCACCTAGAATGCAATGCACATCGCGTTTGGGCGGCATTCCCGTCAGACGCTTTACTTTGCGCGGTTCCGGTGGTGATCCGACAGTGGCATGCAAACCAATTTATCAATCATTGTCGTTGAGAACGACCGCGAACGCGCCATCCAGATTGTAGATAGTCTGCGCGAAGCGGGCGAGTTCGAGATTCATGTCATCGCTGAAGCCACCAGCCTTGCCCGCCAAATTAAAGAGCGACAGCCTGATATCGTTTTGATCGACATGTCCAATCCGTCTCGCGACACGTTGGAAGAAATGACGTTGGCATCTGGGCCACTGGAACGCCCAGTTGCAATGTTTGTCGATCAATCGGCATCTGGATTGTCAGCCGCCGCTATTGAAGCCGGCGTATCCGCCTATGTTGCGGATAGATTGCGACCCGAACGGGTGCGTGCGGTTATAGAAGCAGCCATTGTCCGATTCCGAATGTTTCAACGCATGCGCACGGAGCTTGCTGAAACCAAACGCGCGTTGGAAGAACGAAAAGTAATCGATCGGGCAAAAGGTCTGATCATGAAAGCACGCAAGGTTGAAGAAGAAGCAGCCTATGCAATTTTGCGCAAAGCAGCCATGGATCAGAGCAAACGGGTCGCAGATGTCGCCGAAGCGTTGGTCACCGCAGCAAGGCTTTTGTCATGAAGGGTGATCGCTTAGCACTTGGGTTTATTCCATTGGTGGATGCAGCCCCTTTGATTGTAGCACATGAAATGGGGTTTGCAGCCGAAGAAGGTCTGTTATTCGATCTGCATCGCGCGCCTTCTTGGTCCGCCCTGCGTGATATGCTGAGCTTTGGACATCTCGACGCGGCACATATGTTGGCCCCTGTCCCTGTCGCCGCTGCGATGGGTCTGGGTGGTGGCGGCGCACAATTGGATGTCTTGTCCGTCCTTTCGATGAACGGCAACGTCATCGGCATCAGCAATACCTTGGCTGAACAACTACGCGATTACGGACACAGCTTTGATTTTCAAAATGCGCACGCAGCGGGGCAAGCCCTTATCGCAGTGTGCCAAAAGCCTTTGCGGATTGGGGTACCTTTTCCTTTTTCAATGCACGCGGAATTGGTCTGCTATTGGCTGACGGCATTGGGGCTTCCCGCGCCTGAAAATCTGGATATTCGAACCATCCCACCACAATTGATGGTCGATGCTGTGAAGGCGTCCGAGATTGATGCGTTTTGTGTAGGAGAGCCTTGGGGATCCAAAGTTGTGGCGTCTGGGTTCGGCACACTCTTGTTACCATGCAACGCGATCTGGGCATTTGCTCCGGAAAAGGTGCTGACTGTTCGCCATGATTGGATAAAACCCAATACTGAATTAAACCATCGGCTCATCCGTGCAACTTGGCGTGCCCGTCGATGGCTGGCACAGCCTGAATCTGCGATGCTTACCGCTGAACTGCTTTCACGCCCTGAATATTTGAATGTCGACGCAGAAATCATTGAATGTGCTTTGTCAGGCCAATTCACGATTTCAGAACAAGGCGACCAAAAAAGCGTTCCAGGGTTCGTCGAATTTCACGAAGGTGCGGCGGGTTTTCCCTGGCGCAGCCAAGCAGAGTGGATCGCGCATCAACTGGCGCGCCGTACCGGACGCGACCCACAGGATGCCGCGAAACGGGCCCAATCTGTTTTCAGAACCGACTTACATCGAGACGCTTTGCACGGAACGACCGCCAACTTACCCGGTGCATCGTCAAAACGCGAAGGTGCGCTCAGCGATGATTCTGAGGCCCCGTCACAGCGTGGCCGAGTCGTTTTGCAACGTGATGCGTTTTTCGATGGACGTATTTTTGAACCGTTGGCCGCAGATCCGCACAAAATTTTGGCAAAGTGATCCACGGACTTGCTGCAACGCGGCATTTTTATAATTTTTTGTTAAAAATACTTTGTCCACGCCGCACCAAAGAATAAACATCAGGTATCGGCAGACAACGATGTCCACCGAATTTGATGCTCCCAGAGACTGGGAAATTCCGAGCAAAGCCGCTCTTTCGTCTGCCATCCTCCCGGCGGAACGATCGAGCGGCTTTTTCTTTGCCCACTATTTGGGTATGCAAACAAGGGACTGAATACATGAAGAAAATTCTTCTTGGGTTGACCTTATCCACGGCAATGAGCGGGGCCGTTTTTGGTCAATCTCTTGACCTTGAGAAAGATGAACTGACCATCGGGTTTATCAAGTTGACTGACATGGCACCTTTGGCCGTGGCCTATGAACAGGGCTACTTTTTGGACGAGGGTCTGTTTGTTACACTTGAAGCTCAAGCCAACTGGAAAGTTTTGTTGGACGGAGTGATTGACGGTCAACTCGATGGCGCACACATGCTGGCGGGACAACCTTTGGCGGCCACCATTGGGTTTGGCACCGAAGCACATATCATTACGCCTTTCTCTATGGATTTGAACGGCAACGGGATCACGGTTTCCAACGATGTTTGGGAAGAAATGAAGCCCCACGTTCCCAAAATGGCCGACGGGCGCCCACAGCATCCAATCAGCGCAGAAGCACTTGCGCCTGTTGTCGAAAGCTACAAATCCGAAGGTAAGCCGTTCAACATGGGAATGGTGTTCCCGGTTTCGACACATAATTACGAATTGCGCTATTGGTTGGCTGCGGGTGGATTGCACCCCGGATACTACAGCCCTGAAAATGTCACGGGTCAGATTGCTGCAGACGTTTATTTGTCTGTGACGCCTCCGCCCCAGATGCCTTCAACAATGGAAGCCGGTACAATTGACGGGTATTCTGTTGGCGAACCTTGGAACCAGCAGGCTGTGTTCAAAGGTATTGGTGTGCCGGTTATCACTGATTACCAACTCTGGAAAAACAATCCCGAAAAGGTATTCGGAATTTCCGCAGAGTTCGCGGAACAAAACCCCAACACGACAATTGCCGTGACCAAAGCGTTGATCCGCGCAGCCATCTGGTTGGATGAAAATGACAACGCAAATCGTGCCGAAGCTGTCCAAATGCTCAGCCAGCCCGAGTATGTCGGGGCGGATGCAGAGGTTATCGCAAACTCAATGACCGGGTTCTTTGAATTCGAAAAGGGTGACAAACGCGACATTCCCGATTTCAACGTATTCTTCCGTCATCACGCGACTTACCCGTTTTATTCGGATGCCATTTGGTACCTGACACAAATGCGCCGTTGGGGGCAAATCTCGGAAGCTAAATCCGATGATTGGTTCCACGAGGTTGCCGAGAAAGTTTACAAACCAGCAATCTATTTGCAGGCCGCACGCCTTCTTGTGGACGACGGTTTGGCAAACGAAGCGGACTTTCCCTGGGACAGCGACGGGTACAAAGCGCCAACACCAGCAGCCGACATCATTGACGGCATTGGATACGATGGTCGCGCACCAAACACTTATCTGGACAGCCTGCCAATTGGCCTGAAAGGCGAACAGATCGTCGTTGGAACTGAAATCCAAGGCTGACACGCACCAAACCTACATTCACCCCACGCTTACCATCGTGTGGGGTGAGTATCTTATTGATCTTTCACCGTTTAGACAGGACATGATACATGGCCGCCATCGACCCATCCGACGCAACAGAGCTTGAGCGCGAAGCGCGCCGTTCCCGGTTGTTTGCTCGCATAAACACAGCAGACAAATGGTTCCAAGTTCTAGGCCTGGCCTGGATCACTCCGATCCTAAAAGCGTCAGCCGGTGACAATCCGAAAACACAAATGCGCGAATTGTGGCGCTTGCTGGCTGTGCCTTTGTTGGCCATCGCCGTGTTCCTGGCGCTGTGGGCAAATTTTGCACCACGTGTTCAGACATCATTGGGCGCTATTCCGGGCCCGGCGCAAGTTTGGACCGAAATGGTCAATCTGCACGAAGACGCCCAAGCCAAAGGTGTAAAGCGCGCAAAATTCGAAGAGATGGTCGAAAAACGCAACGTGCGTTTGATCGAGGCAGGCAAAGCAGATCAAGTCAAACAAGTCGCTTATACCGGTTCACCTTCATATTACGCGCAAATCTGGACGTCGATCAAAACCGTGTTCTTTGGCTTCATGATTGCGACTGTCATCGCCGTGCCATTGGGCATCGCGGCTGGCTTGTCTCCATTGGCAAATGCTGGGCTAAATCCGCTGATTCAAATTTTCAAACCGGTCTCGCCATTAGCATGGTTGCCGATCGTCACAATGGTTGTTTCGGCGCTTTACGCAACAAATGACGGTTTCTTTGCCAAGTCCTTTCTGATTTCGGCCATCACAGTGACATTGTGTTCCCTATGGCCAACGTTGATCAACACAGCGCTTGGTGTGGCATCAATCGACAAGGACCTCGTTAATGTTTCCAAGGTTCTGAAGATGAACACTTGGACCAAAATCACAAAACTTGTTTTGCCAAGCGCGTTACCTTTGATTTTCACCGGTTTGCGCCTGTCCCTCGGTGTTGGCTGGATGGTTTTGATCGCGGCTGAAATGCTGGCTCAGAATCCAGGCCTAGGCAAATTCGTCTGGGATGAATTCCAAAATGGGTCGTCGCAATCTTTGGCCAAAATCATGGTCGCGGTCTTCACCATCGGCATCATCGGGTTTCTGTTGGATCGTGTGATGTTCGCACTGCAGTCCCTTTTCACATTCTCGAACAACCGGTGATCTGACATGTCTGTAATTGAATTCAAAGGCGTGTCTAAATCTTTCGGCGAAGGTGCCGGACGCGCGGATGTTTTGAAAAACATCGACCTAAAGGTTCAAGAAGGCGAGTTCCTTGTCATTCTTGGGTTTTCAGGGACGGGGAAAACCACCCTGATCAACTTGATGGCCGGATTAGAAATGCCCACCAAAGGCGAGGTCACGTTCAATGGCACTCCGATCACGGGTCCGGGGCCAGAACGCGGCGTGATTTTCCAAAGCTATTCTTTGATGCCATGGCTGACTGTCAGAGGAAACGTTGCATTGGCTGTCGACACGATATTTCCCAACCTGAATAAATCGCAGAAGGCCGAAAAAGTCGCCCACTATGTTGAAATGGTGGGTCTGGGGCACGCAGCAAGCCGGCGCCCTGCAGAGTTGTCTGGGGGCATGCGGCAGCGTGTGAACGTCGCGCGTGCTTTGGCTATGAACCCAAACGTCTTATTGTTGGATGAACCACTGTCTGCCCTAGACGCGCTGACACGTGCCAATCTAGCGGATGAAATCGAACACATCTGGGACGCAGACAAAAAGACCTGTGTGCTGATCACAAACGATGTGGACGAAGCCATCGTCTTGGCGGACCGGATCATCGCACTTAACCCTGACGGAACATTGGGTGCGGAATTCAACGTGTCGATGCAGCGGCCCCGCGATCGAAGCGCTATGAATACCGATGACACCTTCAAGACCTTGCGCGCCGAGGTCACCAATTATCTGATGGATGTCGGGATTAAAGCAAAAGTCGAAAGTTCAAAGACCCTGCCCGACGTTACGCCAATTCACGGTGTACCAGCAGCTGTTGCTGCGGCTCAAAAAGGGATGATCGACAATCGGTTTTTAGACTTTTCGCAACTGCACAAAGTGTATCCAACACCCAAAGGGCCACTGACGGTTGTCGAAGACTTCGATCTGAAAATTGACCGGGGCGAATTCATCTCGCTTATTGGGCATTCGGGCTGCGGTAAATCCACGGTCCTAACAATGGCCGCCGGATTGAACGATATATCAAAAGGCGCGATCAAACTCGACGGGCGACACGTCGAAGGCGCCGATCCAGAACGGGCCGTTGTCTTTCAATCGCCAAATCTCTTCCCTTGGCTCAGCGCGAAGGAAAACGTCGCGATTGGTGTCGACAAAGTCTATCCCAAGGCGTCGCAGGCGGAACGCCAGGATGTCATTGAGTATTATCTTGAACGTGTCGGTTTGGCTGACTCGATGGACAAATCTGCCTGTGATTTGTCAAACGGGATGCAGCAGCGGGTCGGCATCGCGCGCGCCTTTGCGCTGTCGCCGAAACTGCTGCTTTTGGATGAACCTTTTGGCATGCTCGACAGCCTGACACGTTGGGAATTGCAAGAAGTGCTGATGGAAGTTTGGTCGCGCACCAAAGTCACTGCCATTTGCGTCACCCATGACGTCGACGAAGCCATCTTGCTGGCGGATCGCGTTGTCATGATGACAAACGGGCCACAAGCAACCATCGGCAAAATCACAAATGTCGATCTGCCCCGGCCACGGACGCGCAAGGCGTTGCTCGAACACCCTGACTATTACACCTACCGGCAAGAGGTGCTCGATTTCCTTGAGGAATACGAACATGGCGCCAAGCCGAAACCGAAACCCCAAGCAATTGCGGCGGAATAACAAATGACCCAGAAACTTGTTGTAATCGGCGCTGGTATGGCCTCGGGCCGGGTGCTTGAGCATTTGACCGAAAACGCACCGGACGCTTTTGACATAACGCTGTTCAACACTGAACCGCGCGGAAATTATAACCGGATCATGTTGTCACCTGTCTTGTCGGGCGAAAAAACATACGATGAAATCGTAACGCATGACGACATTTGGTACGGTGAACGCAGCATCGCCTGCCGATTCAATGAACAAGTTGTCCAAATCGACACTGAAACGAAAGTCGTAACCGGCGAAAACGGGGCGATGCCTTACGATAAACTTCTGATCGCTACAGGATCAGCCCCCTTTATCATCCCGGTACCCGGTAAGGATCTGGAAGGCGTCATTACCTATCGCGATCTGGACGATACAAACGCAATGATCGACGCGTCAGGCGCAGGCGGAAATGCCGTTGTCATCGGCGGCGGTCTTTTGGGTTTGGAAGCGGCGGCAGGTCTGGCCGAACGCGGGATGAACGTGACTGTTGTTCATCTGATGGGCCATTTGATGGAACGTCAACTGGACGACTCCGCAGGGTATCTGCTGCGCAAAGATCTGGAAAAACGCGGCATTACTGTTCTGACACAAGCCTCAACCAAAGCAATCTTGGGCGATGACAAGGTCGAAGCTGTCTTACTTGAAGATGGACAGACATTGCCCGCTGATTTGGTTGTCATGGCCGTCGGCATTCGTCCCGAAACCCGGCTTGCGACTGACGCTGGTTTGACTGTGGCGCGTGGGATCGAAGTGAATGCGCAATTGCAGACGTCAAAACCTGACATATATGCGGTTGGCGAATGTGTGGAATTCGACGGGCACCTCTTTGGTTTGGTCGCGCCACTATACGATCAAGCCAAAACCGTGGCGCAAAGTCTGCTGGGTGAACAGGACGCATTTGTTGTCAAAGAACTGGCGACCAAGTTGAAAGTAACCGGGTGTGATTTGTTTTCTGCCGGTGATTTCGCACAGGCAGACGGTCGCGAAGATATCGTTTTTCGCGATCCCGGTCGCGGCATCTACAAGCGGCTTGTCATTGAAGACGACCGCCTGATCGGCTGTGTCATGTATGGCGACACAGCTGACGGCAACTGGTTCTTTGGTTTGATCAAAGACGGAACCGAAATCGACGAAATGCGCGAGACGTTGATTTTTGGACCAGCCTATCAGGGGGGGGCCGCCTCGGACCCGCTCTCAGCCGTTGCAGCCTTGCCGCTTGATGCGGAAATCTGCGGGTGCAACGGCATATGCAAAGGAACCATCGTAAACGCAATCGAAGCAGGCGCGACCGATTTGGGCGCATTGCGTGCTGAAACCAAGGCAAGCGCGTCTTGTGGGACATGCACAGGCCTTGTGGAACAGTTGTTACAAGTCACCTTGGGCGACGAATTCCAAATGCCTGCCGCGCAACCCGTCTGCGGATGCACCGACTTAACCCACGAAGACGTGCGCCGCGTTATCAAGACGAAAGAGCTGAAATCCCAAGCTGCCGTCTGGCAAGAATTGGGGTGGAACACAGTCAACGGCTGCCACGTGTGTCGTCCAGCAATCAATTATTATCTGTTGTCAGATTGGCCCGTTGATTACCTTGATGATCCCCAAAGCCGTTTCGTGAATGAACGCAAACACGCGAACATTCAAAAGGATGGCACCTTCAGCGTCGTGCCACGTATGTGGGGTGGGATCACCACTCCGGACGAGCTGCGCGCGATTGCGGATGCCGCCGACAAATACAACGTTCCAACAGTCAAAGTAACCGGTGGTCAAAGGATCGATCTGTTGGGTGTCAAAGGTGAAGAACTGCCCAACATGTGGGCGGATTTGAACCGCGCCGGGTTGGTGTCTGGCCATGCGTATTCAAAAGGGTTGCGAACCGTAAAAACATGCGTCGGCACCGACCATTGCCGATTTGGCACACAGGATTCGACTGGTCTTGGCATCAAGTTAGAAAAACTGATGTGGGGATCGTGGACACCGCACAAGCTCAAGTTGGCCGTTTCGGGATGCCCACGCAACTGTGCCGAAGCAACCTGTAAGGATATCGGTCTTGTATGTGTCGACAGCGGCTTCCAAATCAGCATCGGTGGTGCGGCGGGAATGGATGTGCGCGAGACAGAATTGCTGTGTCAGGTCCCAACCGAAGAAGACGCGATTGCAGTGGTTTTGGCTGTCACTCAAGCCTACCGCGAAGGTGCGAAATACCTGGATCGGCTTTATAAGTGGCTGGACAAAGTCGGTATGGATTGGGTCAAAGCCCATGTTGTTGACGATTTAGACAGCCGTCGTGCCTTGGTCGAACGCTTTGAACTAAGCCAATCCGTTTACCGCAATGATCCTTGGGCCGAAGAAGTAAAAAACGCCGAGAAATTCGCGCCTCTTGCCGATCTTACATTGGAGGCAGCCGAATGAGCTGGATTGATATCGCCGCTGTGACTGACATCCCCTTGCGCGGCGCGCGAGTGATCAAAACGCATCTGGGATGTGTCGGCTTGTTTCGAACAGGCGAAACTGAAGTCTTTGCAGCTTCGAACACCTGTCCGCACAAGAACGGCCCATTGTCCGAGGGTATCATTCACGGACAATCCGTGACATGCCCACTGCACAATTGGGTGTTTGACCTGAATACCGGCGAGGCCCAAGGAGAATCTGCGCGGATTGCGACCTATCCCGTTCGCATCCAAGATGGGCGCATTATGATTGACGCAACTGCTTTGGTAAAACGGAGCGCTGCATGACGCACCAAGACATCCGGTCAACCTGCCCGTATTGTGGCGTCGGTTGCGGCGTGTTGCTCCGTCAGACGGATCACGGCGGAATCGAGGTTCGCGGTGATCCAAATCACCCAAACAACAAAGGCAAGTTGTGTTCCAAAGGCAGCGCACTTGGTGAGACGGTTGGGTTTGGCGGACGTTTGTTATCACCGCAGGTCGCCGGCCAAGACACTGATTGGGATACGGCGCTACAGCTGGTTGCAGATCGGTTTTCCCAGACCATCGCGGAACACGGCCCAGACAGCACCGCGTTCTATCTGTCAGGTCAAATGCTGACAGAAGACTACTATGTCGCCAACAAGCTGATGAAAGGGTTCATCGGTTCCGCCAATATCGACACCAATTCACGCCTGTGCATGGCCTCGACTGTTGCGGGTCACAAACGCGCCTTTGGTACAGACACGGTTCCGGGCACATATGACGACCTTGATCACGCTGATTTGGTTGTTCTTGTTGGATCGAACCTCGCGTGGTGCCATCCAGTTTTGTATCAACGTTTGATCGACGCTCGCACGAAGCGTGGCACAAAGATCATCGTGATTGATCCACGCCGCACCGCCAGTTGCGATCAGGCCGATTTGCATCTTGCAATAAGCCCCGGCAGCGATGTCGCGTTGTTCAATCACCTGTTGAGCCAGATCGCGGAACAAGGGGCTATTGATCCGGACTTTTTGAAAAACACCACTGGCTTTGAAGCAAGCTTGGAAGCCGCACAGAACGACAGTGTGGATACAACGGGTCTAAGTTCAGCACAGATAGACGACTTTTGTAGCACGTGGATTGGCACTCCAAACGTGGTGACGATCTTTAGCCAAGGGGTCAATCAATCGACGTCCGGGGCAGACAAGGTCAATTCGATCCTGAATTGTCATCTGGCCACTGGACGGATTGGCACACCGGGATGTGGACCTTTTTCAGTGACCGGTCAGCCCAATGCAATGGGTGGGCGCGAAGTCGGCGGTTTGGCCAATATGCTGGCCTGCCATCTTGATCTGGAAAATGCCGCACATCGCAGCGCTGTACGCAGCTTTTGGTCTGCACCGGAAATGCCCGACGCACCCGGGTTAAAAGCAGTCGATATGTTTCAGTCCGTCGCCAAAGGCGACATCAAAGCACTGTGGATCATCCACACAAACCCAGCCGTATCTATGCCCGATGCAAACGCTGTACGTGACGCGATTGCGGGATGTGAATTCGTTGTCGTTTCAGACATCACAGCAGGCACAGACACTGCACGCTTGGCCGATGTTGTCTTACCCGCCAGCGCATGGTCCGAAAAAAGCGGCACGGTAACAAATTCGGACCGCATGATAAGCAGGCAACGAACTGTCCGCCCTGCTCCGGGTCACGCGCGCGCGGACTGGGACATTCTTGCCGAAGTCGGGCAACGCATGGGTTGGGCCGACGCTTTCAATTACATATCACCCGCAGAGATTTTTCGCGAGCACGCCGCATTGTCCGGCATCGCTGCCGGGCTTGGGCGTGACTTTGACATCTCTGGATTAAGCGACCTGAGCGACACAGAATATGATGCATTACAGCCAACACGCTGGCCCGTATCCAACGGAAAATCAGGCGGTCGCTTTTTTGCGGATGGCCAATTTTTCCACAAGGATGGCAAAGCACGTTTATTGCCGGTCACGTGGAAACCACCCGCATCGAAACAACAACCGCGCTTTCCATATCGCTTGAACACGGGACGTTTACGCGACCAATGGCACACTATGACACGCACGGCGTTATCTCCGCGTTTGTCATCACATCTGCCAGAACCATTTGTTGAAATACATCCCACTGACGCTGCCGATTTGGACATTGGCTCTGCGGATTTGGTGCGCTTGCGCAGCCCCCAAGGATCAACGATCTTGCGCGCCCTAATCACGGAAAACGTACAACCCGGACAAATGTTCGCGCCAATCCACTGGACGCGCGAGACTGCACCTTCGGCTGTCATCGACAGCCTTGTTCCTGCACTGGCGGATCCTGTTTCGGGTCAACCAGAAAGCAAGGCGGCCGTGGTGGCCGCAGAACGTCTTGACGCCGCGTGGTATGGATTTGCCGTGTCTGCGAACGAATTGAACCCGACCTACGACTATTGGGCCAAAATGGTGACGCGGCAGGGCTGGCGTGTTGAAATGGCTGGGTTATCGCCAATTTCTGATTGGGAAGAAGAAGCACGGCACCTGTTTGATATGCCCGATGCCGACATCCAAATGATCAGCGACCCAACGCAATCGCGGGCCCGTCTGGCCCTGTTTGAGGATGGCCAATTGAAGGCTGCGTTGTTTGTGTCACCTCAGCCGGTTGCCGTAATGCGCGACTATGTGTCAACGCTTCCGATGACTTCGGCGCCGGATGTTTTGACAGGGCGCGTTCCTGCTGATCGCCCTGACCCCGGTCCAGTGCTGTGTTCATGTTTTGAAGTGGGTATCAACACAATCCTGACAGCCATCGAAACAGATGGGTTGCACAGCGTCGAGGCGATTGGGGCTGCGTTGCAGGCCGGAACCAATTGCGGGTCTTGTCGTCCAGAAATTGCGACACTAATTGCGCGGATGCAACATCAGGAAGCCGCCGAATGACACTGGAAAATCATATCAGAACGCTAGGGCGTGGCCCCGGGCGTTCACGATCCCTGACGCAAGACGAAGCGTTTGAAGCAATGCAATGCGTATTGGATGGTGCAGCGCCCGAAGCCGTCGGAGCGCTGTTGATGCTTTTGCGCATGAAGGGCGAAACAGCAGAAGAAATTGCCGGTTTTGTGTCAGCAACCCAAAGTAAAATTCCAAAAGTATCAGGCGTCGCATTGGATTGGCCAAGTTATGCTGCCGGACGCACGCGCGGCCTTCCTTGGTTCCTTTTGTCGGCCAAATTGGTCTCGATGGCAGGGTACCCGGTTCTTTTGCATGGCTGGAACGGGGCTGACCAAGCTGTTCGCGAAGGGCTGGCCCCAGCCGGAATTGAAACGGCGACATCGCCTCAGGACGCAGCAGCATTGATCCGCGACAATGGGATTGCGTATCTTCCATTGGAAGTGATGTCGGATGATATCTTTGCATTACTAAATCTTCGACAGGTTTTGGGTCTGCGGTCCTGCATAAATACTGTTGCGCGCATGCTTAATCCTGGACGAGCTTCTTGTTCCGTACAGGGTGTATTTCACCCGTCATATCGATTGCTGCAGGCAGATGCTGCGACGCTCATGGGTTGGACGTCTCTCAGCGTCATCAAAGGTGGCGGCGGTGAATTTGAACGACATCCTTCCAAAGCGATTGCAGCATTTGGATTACGTCACACAAAATCATGGCAGCACGATTTCGCGGCTATGATGAGCGATGCAAAACGATTGGCCGAAGTTTCTGACAGGCGTGCCGATCTATCCGACCTTTGGGCCGACAAAATCCACAATCCCTTTGCCGAGGCCATCGTGGTGGGCACGGCGGCGTTGGCTCTTGATACTCTGGGCGTACCGTCCCCCGAACAATCCGCGCAAAACCTTTGGACCAGCCGTAACCTGGCCTCAGCAGCATAACGGAGCGAAGCCATGAAAAGTTTTCCGATGTTCATACGCACAACAGATCGAAAGGTCGTTATTGTCGGTGGAGGAGAACAGGCCGCCCAAAAAGCGCGATTGATGTTGAAGACAGATGCCCAGATTGTTCTGGTCGCCTTTGATCTGGATGCAGAGCTTTTGTCCCTTGTCGAAAATGGGCGCGCAACATGGGAAAAGACATCTGTTTCCGTCGATATTTTCCAAAATGCGACGATGGCGTTTATTGCCACCGGGTGTCCGGGCTTAGATGCCGCAGCGCATGCTATGGCCAAGTCGATCGGGTGCCTCGTTAACGTCGTTGACCAACCCGATTTGTGCGATCTGATCACACCGTCATTGGTTGATCGCGATCCCGTCGTTGTGGCAATCGGAACCGAAGGAACCGCCCCTGTCTTAGCGCGTCAGATCAAAACACGTGTCGAAGAGGTTTTGGCACCAAACTTAGGTGGGTTAGCCGAATTTTCCGGCCGGATGCGCAATCTCGTCGCCCAACGTGTCCCGCGTTCGAAACGGCGTGCTTTTTGGCGTTGGGTCTTTGCCGGCACTCCCCGCCACGCATGGGAACGTGGCGCAGAACGCGATGCCGCTGCACAGATTAAATCGGCCATCGCACAGGGACAAGCGCCCGATGAAACCGGGACAGGATCAATCGCGTTGATCGGCGCTGGGCCCGGCGCAAAGGATTTGTTGACCCTTCGCGCTGTCACCCGTCTTCAAGAAGCGGATATCATTTTTTATGACCGCCTTGTGGATCAGGACGTTCTGGAACTTGCTCGGCGAGACGCGGAACGGGTTTTTGTTGGCAAGGTTGTTGGGGCGCATGCATGGCCACAAGAACGCATCAATTCCGTCATCGTTTCGGCGGCTTTGAAAGGGCAACGCGTCGTGCGGTTGAAATCTGGCGATCCCAGCATTTTTGGCCGCGCCGGCGAAGAAATCGCAGCAGCGGAGCGCGCTCAAGTTCCCGTGGAGATCGTGCCGGGCATCACTTCGGCAAGTGCCGCTGCAGCAAGCATCGGTCGCAGCCTGACAGAGCGTGGTGTCGCAAACACATTGGTTTTGGCCACTGGCACAAGCCAACAAGGTGCCGCAGACCCAGACAGCGTTCGCTTGACGTCCCCCGGCACAACGACCGCGTTTTATATGGCCGCACGTCAAGCTGCACAAATCCAACGTGATCTGATTGCGCAAGGCATACCGCAGCATGCGCCGTTTACCCTGGCTGTTGATGTTTCAAAACCTAGCGAGCAACTCATCAATGGCACGGTTGGACAGCTTGCTCAGACCGTTGCGAATGCGGGTGTCACGGGATGTGCCGTTATCCTTGTTACGTGGCCGTCCGAGTCGGGCGCCTTGGCCCAGACTCGGATCGTCGCATAAGATTTTAGAAATGTTCGGGCCAGACAACGATGTTCGCTTCTGACCCGAATATCTTTGCTTGTTACAATGGACCTGCCCAAAACCTTCAGGACGCGGCCTTTATAGACAGGTTTTGACCCATTCGCTCAGAACACGAACGGATCATTCCCGGTTAGTGTTATGTCACTTGCATCAAAGTCCAAGATATCCAGATTATTGATCACGAGTGCTCGAGTTTGACCGCCCGATCCATCAGTAAAGTCGATGCGGGTATGTTGGTTTGACCCACCAGCACTGGACGCGAGGGCAATCACAGCCGCATCATTGGCAAAGCCCCAATCCGACAGGTTTATCTGATCCAGACCATCTTCGAAATCCGATCTCCGATCTACGCCTGTCTCGTCTGTGTCAAAGAACCAGAACGTGTCAGCATTTGCGCCACCGTTTAGGGTCAGGACCCATTAACTGATTGAGCTTGTCGCGCTGCTATGATTCACGATCCCCAGTTTCGGGGGACATGATGAGCAATTTATACTGGCTTACGGAGGCGCAGATGAAGCGTTTGCGGCCTTACTTTCCAAAGCGCCGAGGTCGCGCTCGTGTGGATGATCGCCGCGTTCTAAGCGGCATTATATTCATCAATCGCAATGGCTTAAGGTGGTGCGATGCACCTGCCGAGTATGACCCACCAAAGACATTGTATATTCGCTGGAAGCGTTGGAGTGATATGGGCGTGTTTGCCCGGATCATGATGGGACTGGCTGAGCAAGCGCCCGACAACACAACCATCTCAATTGATGCAACGTATCTCAAGGCGCATCGCACGGCCTCCAGTCTGAGACTTAAAAAGGGGGCGTGGACGTCTGATCGGGCTGACCAAAGGGGGAATGAATACCAAATTGCACGCCGTTACAGATACGAGCGGCCGCCCTGTCGGCCTATTCATCACTGCAGGGCAGGTAAGCGATTATACTGGTGCTGCAGCTTTGATGAACGGCCTGCCTGAGGCCGAGTGGCTTCTCGCAGATCGAGGATATGACGCTGACTGGTTCCGAGATACCCTTATAGAAAAGGGCACAAAGCCCTGTATCCCAGGACGCAAATCGCGCAAGAAGACCATCAAGTACGACAAGCGCCGCTACAAACGCCGCAACCGCATCGAAAGGATGTTCGGCAGGCTCAAAGACTGGCGACGTGTCTCAACCCGTTATGACCGCTGCCCAAAGGTTTTCCTGTCAGCAATCGCTCTCGCCGCAACAGTCATATTCTGATTATGAGTCCTGACCCTAATCGCGCATTGTAAATGTAATTGCTTTATAAAGGCGGCTTTGAAATAGACAGAAGCGTATCGGCGAATTGATCAAGCTCTATTTCGCTCAATTCCGCGTCCATCACTGACAATTCGATTTCTGGACCCGAAACTTGTTCTGATCCGGCTTCGGTCCAATCCAAACGCGCTGCCATATGGTTGGTTTTCAATTGTGTTACGACTAACACCACGGCCAAATCCGCCTCGGTTGAGGCCGTCACTTGTTTGACATTCTGAGTTTGGAAGACAGCCTTGCTCAAGGCAACGCAAAGCGATTGGGGCGCATCACCACAATTTAAATGGACTGTTTTATTATTTGAAGACACGTCAGCCATCCCTGTTTGTACACCAAACCCGCACAAAATCACGACCAATACTGGAAAAATTGCTGCAACCCGCTTTGAAACGTCCGTTTTCACCTGCTTGCACCTATTTCTGCTTTTACTTGGTCTACTCCATTTATGTCCAGTTTCCCCATCAGAACAGATCACCCTCCATTCACCGGTGAAAAGCTGCCGGTGCAACTACAGTTGACAGTATCACTTGCTTGTAACATCCAAAACCCTAGCAACTTTGAGGACCAGATGCATGAAGATAGCAATGATCGGGACGGGTTATGTGGGTTTGGTGTCTGGGGTCTGCTTCTCTGACTTTGGCCATGACGTTATTTGCGTCGATAAGGATCAATCAAAACTTGACCTATTGGAACAAGGTAAGATCCCGATTTATGAGCCCGGATTGGATGACCTTCTGGCCCGCAACGTGGCAGCCGGACGTTTGTCCTTTTCGGGCGATTTGGCCACCGCTGTAAAAGACGCCGAAGCCGTTTTTATTGCTGTTGGCACTCCTACGCGCCGTGGTGACGGACATGCGGATCTGACCTATGTCATGGCAGCGGCCGAAGAAATCGCGCATGCGATCACCGACTACACAGTCGTCGTTACAAAATCGACGGTTCCAGTGGGTACCAACCGAGCGGTTGCGGAAGTAATCGCCAAGGCGAACCCCAAAGCGCAATTTGATATCGCCTCAAACCCCGAATTCTTGCGCGAAGGCGCTGCAATTGATGATTTTATGCATCCAGATCGAGTGATTGTAGGTGTCGAAAACACCCGTGCAGCGGACGTTACGCAGAAAATCTACAGACCACTGTATCTGCGCGACTTTCCAATCATGACCACGGATTTGGAAAGCGCTGAAATGATCAAATATGCGGCTAATGCATTTCTGGCGACTAAAATCACGTTCATCAACGAAATCGCCGCTTTGTGTGAACGCGTCGGCGCTGACGTAAAACTGGTGTCAAAAGGCATGGGGTTGGATGGGCGTATTGGCAACAAGTTCTTGCATGCGGGTCCGGGTTATGGCGGATCCTGCTTTCCGAAAGATACGACCGCTCTGGCGCGTATTGGTCAGGATCACGCAACACCAATGCAATTGACCGAAACCGTCATCAAAGTGAACGAAGAGGTAAAGCGCCGCATGATCGAAAAGGTGATCGACTTATGCGGTGGATCGGTAAACGGCAAGACGATTGCCGTTCTTGGAGTCACTTTCAAACCAAACACAGACGACATGCGCGAAGCCCCGTCTTTGACGATCATTCCATCGCTTATCGGACAAGGTGCGTCTGTGCGCGTGGTGGATCCACAAGGCCGAAACGAAGGCGAAGCGCTGTTGCCCGGTGTTGTGTGGGAAGACGACCCCTATCGCGCAGTCACAGCGGCTGATGCTTTGGTCATCTTGACGGAATGGAACGAATTTCGCGGCTTGAACCTCGCGAAGATCGCGCAATTGATGAAACACGCGGCGTTGGCCGATTTGCGAAACATCTATGATGCGAAAAATGCGCAAAGCGCAGGGTTTGAGGCTTATGTGTCGATTGGGCGTGAAAACTTTGGATTAGACTAACACGAATGTTGACCATTATCTTGCCCACCAAACCAACAAAGAGGCGTGGCTGGGTGCGCAAGGACGTTGATATTGCAAACAGACGCATTTACAGCACAAATCAAGCCGCTAAAGGATCAACATGGCCAACACTTTGCATATCTCTGACCTACCTGATGATCTGGACCTTGGTTCGGTGGTTGCCATTGATTGCGAAACGATGGGATTGAACCCGCATCGTGACCGCCTGTGTGTTGTCCAATTGTCCTCGGGTGATGGAAATGCGCATATCGTGCAGATCAAAAGGGGACAAACCGAAGCCCCAAATTTGACGGCGCTTCTGGAAAATCCAAACGTTTTGAAACTGTTTCACTTTGGACGATTTGACATCGCCGCGATGCAAAATGCGTTCGGCGTTTTGACTGCGCCAGTGTATTGCACAAAAACCGCCAGCCGGATGATACGGACATACACGGATCGCCACGGGTTGAAAAATCTGCTGAACGAGTTGTTGGATGTCGATATTTCGAAACAACAACAATCCAGCGATTGGGGCACCGAAACGCTGTCCGATGCACAATTGGCCTATGCCGCATCTGACGTGTTGTACTTGCATAGATTGCGCAATGCGCTGAACAAACGTCTAGAGCGCGAAGGCCGGATGGCAATGGCTCAGGCTTGTTTTGACTTTTTGCCGATGCGCGCCCTTCTCGATTTAGAAGGTTGGCCAGACACTGACATTTTCGCGCACTCATGAGCAGCTACAGCGACAAAGCGCGTCAAGTCATCGCCCTAGAAGCGCGAGCTTTAGAACTGTTGAAAAACGCGATCGATGAACGGTTTGACGCGGCTGTCGCAAAAATCATCGAAACGTCGGGGCGCGTCATCGTGACGGGTATCGGAAAATCTGGCCATATTGCGCATAAAATTGCGGCCACCTTGGCCAGCACCGGTACACCCGCACAGTTTGTACACCCTGCCGAAGCAAGCCATGGTGACTTGGGAATGATCACGCCCAATGATCTTGTACTTGCGATTTCGAATTCCGGGGAAGCACCCGAACTTGCTAATCTGATCGCATTCACGCGGCGATTTGGCATTCCTTTGATTGGTATGACCAGCCGACCCCAAAGCGCGTTGGCCACGCAATCCGACATGATTTTGCAATTGCCTCGCGTAGAAGAAGCCTGTGGAACAGGCGTGGTTCCAACCAGCTCGACGATTGTTACACTTGCGATGGGTGACGCGGTTGCAGTTGCGTTGATGCAGCACCGTGAATTCACAGCCGAGCGGTTCCGCGATTTTCATCCTGGTGGAAAACTTGGGGCACAACTTAGTCGCGTGACTGATCTTATGCATTATGGGTCTGACTTGCCTCTTGTCGGGCGCTCGACAGCCATGAGCGAAGCGTTAATCGTGATCAGTGAAAAGGGATTTGGTGTCGCCGGCGTTGTGGATGACGATGGCATTCTTGTCGGAATTATCACGGATGGCGATTTGCGTCGTCACATGAGCGCGGACTTACTTTCCTTGACAGCCAGCGATGTGATGACCACATCTCCTAAAACGATTGGTCCAGATGCATTGGCACAAGAAGCCGTGCGGGTCATGAATACCGACCAGCCCAAGGTCATGTGCCTTTTTGTGACTGACGAAGGTCAGGCAAGACCCCTTGGATTGATTCACATTCATGATTGTCTGCGCGCCGGTCTAGGGTAAGGAGCCAGCAGGCGTGGACGGTTATTCACGATTGATTGCGTGTTTGAAAGTCCTATTGCCGTTGATGGCATTGGGCATACTCAGCACGCTTTTCCTGCTTTCGCGGGACAGAGCACCCATCGCAGAAATTCCGTTTGCTCAAGCCGAGATAGAAGAAAGATTGCGCGATCAGCAAATCACTGGGTCATTGTTTTCAGGCGCCACAGAAGGCGGCGACTTAATCAATGTCACTGCAACTAAGGTTTTGACAAGTAACGGAACAATTGGTGAAAACACAGCCGAGTCTTTGTCGGCACAGATCGACACAACGGGTGGCACACGCATAAATTTGCTAGCGGATACGGGACGCTTCAGTCTTGCCGACGGCAATACGACACTCGAAGGAAATGTGGTCATTACGACGTCGACAGGATTCGAAGTGACCTCTGATTTTCTGGAAGCTGCATTAAGCCAGTTGGACATTCGCAGTCCGGGACCAGTCAATGCGATTGGCCCATTTGGCACATTGACTGCGGGCGCGATGCAACTCAATGAACCTGAAGGTACACAAAGCCCGCATTTGCTTTTCACAAATGGTGTGGAACTGATATACCGTCCAGAGGAAGGGTGATTATGAAAAACACCAACGTTATCCGAACGGCGCTTATTGCTGTTCTTTTCTCATTGATGCCTATGTATTCATTTGCACAGGGCACGAATGTCGCGTTTGGCGCAATCCGGCAAGATAGTTCTGTCCCTGTCGAAGTTTCGGCGGACAATCTGGACGTCAACCAAGATAACGGAACGGCGATATTTACCGGCAACGTCGTGATTGGTCAGGGCGAGATGCGCTTATCCGGCGACAGAGTTCTGGTTGTATATCGTGCAGAAAGCCGTGGGATTGCGAGGCTTGAAGCGACAGGAAATGTTGTCTTGGTGTCAGGTCCTGATGCAGCCGAAGCAAAGCGCGCCGATTATGATATCGATTCTGGTGTTATTACGATGACAGGTGACGTTTTACTGATGCAGGGCCAAAGCGCACTTACCTCAGATCGCATGACAGTTCAGTTAGACGACGGAACCGCCCAAATGACAGGGCGCGTGAAAACGATTCTGCAAACTGGACAAAACTGATGGCAGGTCCAAAGCTGACCGTAAAAGAAGGCTCTTCGGGCCTGATGATCCATCACTTGCGCAAATCTTACCGAAAGAAAGTCGTCATTCGCGACTTTTCCATGGAATTGCAAAAAGGTGAGGTCGTTGCGCTTTTGGGGCCAAATGGGTCCGGCAAAACCACCACGTTTTATTCAGTTGCGGGTTTGGTCATGCCCGAAGGTGGCACGGTACAAGTTGATGGCACCGACGTCACCACCTGGCCCATGTATCGCCGTGCGCAGATCGGCATTGGGTACCTGCCACAAGAAACCAGCATTTTCCGCGGCTTGTCCGTTCAAGAAAATATCGCCGCTGTTTTGGATATCGCCGAATCTAACCGGCACAAACGTCGCGAACGCCTTGAAGAATTGCTGAGCGATTTTTCGATCGAACACCTTCGACGCGCTCCGGCTTTGGCGCTATCAGGGGGGGAACGTCGGCGCGTGGAAATCGCACGCGCTTTGGCAGCGAGCCCAAAATACCTTCTTCTTGATGAGCCATTTGCGGGTGTTGATCCCATTTCCGTTGGCGACATTCGATCCTTGGTATCGGAATTGAAGACACGCGGAATTGGCGTTCTGATCACCGATCACAATGTACGCGAAACGCTTGAGATCGTGGATCGCGCATATATTTTGCACGATGGCCGTGTCCTTATGTCCGGCACACCAGAAGATGTTGTGGAAAATGAAAACGTTCGACGCGTCTACTTGGGCGATAATTTCCGATTTTCTTGATCTTAACTAAAATACACGACGCCATTGGATTGACATGTATGGGCAGTATAGGCTGCAATGCAGATATGGCGCGTGCGCGGAATCGCTCTGATAGAAGTATGGTCTTTGGTATAAGACTGGATACCTTTCAGGTTGCGCACGGCCTTTTCCTGCGAACGTGACAAGCATTTCCCTTCTAATCCTTCGTGTTTAGATGAGCGATGCGCGTCCTTCCAGATCAAGGAGACAGAATGCGTTATCAAATCAGCGGAAAACAGATCGATATCGGTGCGGCACTGCAAACCCACGTTCAAGCCGAACTTGGCAGCGTCGTCGACAAATATGCAGAAAGGCCTACGGACGCGAATATCGTTTTTTCAAAGTCTGGACATGAACACGTTTGCGAAGCGACAATCCATCTATCAACAGGATTGACCGCACAAGCCAAGGCCCACGAACCCGAGATCTATGCCGCCTTTGATAGTTGCGCCGCCAAGATGGAAAAACAACTTAGGCGGTATAAACGGCGATTGAAAGACCACCATCGCGATCGTGCGGAACCCGTTGAACTCTCGAATGCATCCTCGTATATCCTCGCTTCTGATCAGGTAAGTGAGACTCAAGAGCCTGAGACTTTACAGCCAATGATTGTGGCGGAGATGGAAACCAAAATCCCGTCACTGTCTGTCGGCGAAGCAGTAATGCAAATGGAATTGGCAGGAGCGCCAGTATTGGTGTTCCGAAACGAGGCAAAAGACGGATTGAATGTTGTCTATCGTCGAGAGGACGGCAACATTGGGTGGATCGATCCGTAACAAAGGGCTGACGTTAAGGCGTTGGAAGTGCGTAGGGAATGAGTCTGTCAAATCTTCTGAAACCGGAGGCTGTTCGTGTATTTACTGCTGCCACCAGCAAAAAACGGTTGATGCAGGAAATATCCGAAGTTGCCTTTTCAGCTCATGGCATTGTCGCTGACCATGTTTTGGCGGCGTTGATGGAGCGTGAGGCCTTGGGTCCAACTGGTGTTGGCCAAGGTATTGCGCTTCCTCATGCGCGCATGAGCGGGTTGGATGAAGTCTTGGGCATATTTGTCATGCTCGACAAACCCGTCGACTTCGACGCAATTGACCGCCAACCGGTCGATATTGCATTTGCTCTTTTGGCGCCCGAAGATGCGGGCGTCGAACACCTTAAGGCATTGGCATTGGTGTCACGCACACTTCGCGATCAGGCAATCTGCAGCAAATTGCGCAGCAACCCTGACCCTTCGACTTTGTTTGCAATTCTATCGGAAGCGCATTCAGTTCAGGCCGCGTAACACGTCAGGCCCAGTCTTTGAATCCGAACATCAGGTAATCGCGCGCATAAGCCGAACGCGCGCGGGATTCGATCTCGCTGTCGTAAATGTCTGCCAAGCAATAGCGCCCAATTTCTTGGACGCCATCAAATGCTGGCGGATCGGAATATCCAACGGATTTCGCCAAAGTTGGCAATTCCTCGGGCAACCGATCTTCACGCAAAATTCTGTCGGGCAACAGGAATTCAGAAATTCCTGAAATTGTTCTGGATTGAGACGCCCAAGAGGGGTCGATGCGAACAGTGGTCTGTTCTGCCAAATTTGCCTTAATAAATTCCAGAAAACCAACAAACGCGGCACGATGTGCGACTTTGTCATAGCTGCTGTCATCGGCACTTTCAGGCAGCTTTAGTTTATATCGGTGCTGCAATTTTTGCCCGATCAGTGGAAACGCGCCTTCGCCGAAACTTAGGATGCGATGACAAAACGCGTGGTGCGTGCGGATCAAAGGATGGCGCACGATTGTAAAACTTTGATGACCAACAGAGTCCCGCAACCAATCACGCAAATCGTTTTGCGATCGCTTACGCCCCAGTTCTGCGAGGGTTACGCCATCAAGGTCAGCCAACCATTGTTCCACCGCTTCGTCCAATTGCCCGCGCACAGGTATAAACAATAAGGGTGCTTCATTGCCCGTAACCCAGGTTGGCACAGCAGGGCCGCGCCGCGGTTCGAAATTCGGCGCGCGCGTCAGATTGAACGCATCCAAATCAACAAGCGCCGCGCGCATGTCTTCGAAATTGAAAACCTTGCAGTGCCGCCATATGGTCCGAGAATTCATCAACATCAAACGTCGCTTTGGCATCTTTACGCGCCTTGGCGTCGTTTAATTTCCATTGACCCGTTGCCGCGGCGATCTTCCTTGATACATAACTGTCGATTGGGTTTCGCGTCAGAATGATCTTCGCGCATTTCGGATCATCCATAACGTGATCAAACACACGTGGATCATGATCATGGAAATATCGAAATCCCGACAACCCGTTGGGATCGTCTTTGATCTTTTGCAAAAGTGTTTGCGGGTCTGTGTCACGCATTTCCTGCTTAACACCCAAGATATTGTCCGTGTTTGGGTATCCAACAAATACCGGATTAAATGCTTCGCCATAGCAATTTAGTCCCTCAAATTGCTGTAGGTTTTTCTCAAGAAAATTTGAGCCTGTCCGCATTTCAGCGAAGATGACGAAGGAATTGAAAGAAGACATTACCGTTACCGCACAAGATAGGGTTTACGAAGTTGATCTTTGGACTTGTCCGGCGATTGGTTCACGGCAAAATCACCCATTAGATATGGATGCATACCTTGGTTTTTCAGATTCTGCAGGAACTGTCCAAATCCGGTAAGATCGACCATCTTCGGCACTTCTTTTAACCGATGAACGGTCGAAGGACCAATTTCGTCAAGGATCGCTTGCAACGGTTCCATCGGCGCTTCGATGAATTCGGCCATTGTCCAAACTCGTACGCGGGCTTTTGTCCACGGTGATTGCAGTACACCGATGTGGTCGCTTTCGATTTTTTGCAAGCGCGCTGCTTCTTTCCGGATGTTTGCGAAATTCTTATTCGATTGAAACAACGGAACGGCCCAAGCCCCCGAGATGACGGACACCTGCACATTTGGGTCTTTTGCAATGCGCCAACTGATAGCTTGATTGTCAGCAGGACCGAATTGAAAACACTGTCGTTCACCGCGCGTGTTCCAAATCAAGTTTTGCAAAAAGGCGTTGGGATTATGGTCGCGCAAAGTTGCGTTATCGCTTAGCGCTCCGTTCAAGTTGGTTTCGTTGTCCGTAAAATGAACCCGATCAGGTGCATAAATATGGCCATGGACACGGCAACCCGAAGTTTTGCTCAGCCATTGTTCGAAATTTTCGAACAACTCAGAAAACCCTTGAAACACTGAAAAAGGGGCGGCCGTTATCGAATGTTCCCAATCGGCATTGGGAAAGCGGCTTTGCATATACAGCCCCGGACGCCCCCGGGTCCGTCGTTCAACAGCTTTCGAAAAAATCCGATCAATTTTGCCGGGATTGGGTTCGGTACGCTTCATCGCGTGGGCAGCATCTGTCAGGAACGCATCGTAAAGTCGGTTGGCATGTGGCCAAATCTTGCGGGCCACAAAGCAATCGGAACGTCGTAACAATTGCAAATGGTCGTCATAGAAAACATGTGGCTTTCCTTGAAAATCAAACTTGCTTAGCGTCAGAGATCGGCTTTCGATATTCGTCGAATACAATCGCGACAGCGTCTGAAAATAACTCTCGTCTGGGATCCAGACTTTTTTGAAATAGGCGTCATAAACCGGCCGTTGAGGATCTTGTAAGATAGCCGACAGAGTCTGCCGAGTCAGGCACCACCACTGGCTGCCCATGTGCGGAACCAACCCCTTTGGGATATGTCGTTTGAACGGCAATTTGCGTTGTAAATTGACGTATTTATCAAACAGAACGCGATTTTTCTTCCAGGAGAACGGAAATCGTAATGTGAACCGCTCATGATCCAGCCCGCCCACTGTCCAAGGGACATCCGACGTGGTCGCGCTTTCGATAAAGTCGGTTCTTGGGCGACTGTCGAGATAAGCAACCAGCTCTTCGACTGGCCTTAACGGCAAGCATGATCCAGACGCCAGATAGACATGACGAACGTGATCGAAACGCTCAAGCATGAGTTCGGAGGCAGCTTGGCTTGCGGCCACAATCCCCCACATACCCCAATCACAGGTATATCGTTTGCAAAACTGGATACCAGGGACATCGGCTAGTGTGTCTTTAAATGTTTTGTAAATTGGGTCGCCAACGATGCGATCAACATGAATGACAACAGGGCATCCAGCGGCGGCCCAATGGCGCGCCACCTGTTCAGCACGATCCAACGCATTGTGGACAAGCATGACAATCCCGACTGTCATGCCCAGTTTCCTTTTGACATCAGGCCTAAAATCTCAAGCTGGCGCCAATTGATGTATTTTTCAGACCACTTGCACCAGAGGTCCGGATTTTCTTCTAAACGTTCCGCGTAAACCTTGTATTCCAAGGAACCCGAATAATGCTGCTTGCGCACCAATTCTTCTTTGGCTTTTGCCGAAAACGTGTCGAGAAACTTGGTGTGTAACAACACGCCCGACGCCTTTTCCCCGCCCCATTCGTCGAAAACCAAATTTAATCCGCGCGGCAACAATATATGTGTCGAGCTAACATAGGCGTACTTGCGATCCCATTTCACCAGTGGGATTTTGTTTAATGCAGGGGCTTTTTTTGGCCGATCTGCGAAAAACACCCGAGAACGGGGGCCACCTTGTATCCACAAATTTCCGTACTGCCAGTTGCGCGAAATTGTATAATTTCCGCTATCAAACCAACTTGTGATCTCAAGCGGGTTTGCCCCTTCAGCATAGCTTTGTTCGTTGACACGGCCTTTGGGATACATATCCAACAACATAGCGCTGAAACTACGAATAGCGGAATTGTCCAACCAATCGGTCAAAGCCCGCAAAGGGCGTGTGTCGCAGAACGGATAAACAAAAAACTCGTCAGGATCGACAACAAGGCTCCAATGGCCATGAGCATATTTGCGGGCGAGCCAATTTATCCAATCCACACCAAAATTGGCATTCTTATAGCTGCCTGTGGTGGACCAAGTTGACACGTCAGCCTGCCCACGCAGATAATCCAGTGTTCCATCTGTGCTTTCATTATCGACGAAGAAAAAGTGTTTCACACCCATTTCGCGATAATAACTAATAAAATAGGGCAAGCGCACTTTTTCATTACGCAATGTGCAGAACAACAAAATATCATTTGTATCAATGGCAGATGTTCGATCTTCAACGGCCGTTAGCTCAAGGGACTTGCGCGCAGCCCTCACCAGTCGGCGCTTGCGCCGCACTCGCATTCTGTATGAGTCCCAAAGACCCAAAGCACAACCATTTCTGCTCTCGAAGCTCTGAGCGATCGCATAGCGCTCGTCGCCCGTTTGCTTTGCGTTATCCGTTCGTTAGACCCTGATCGACTTTATAAATCGTTACAAGCGTTCGTCAAAGGCCTACCTTCAAATCACCATTCCTGTGGCTTCTTTGCGCTAAAATCCCTTGAAATCAGCGGGGTTTAGCAAGCCCAAATCCACCAATTGCTGCCAACTTTCGTACTTGACCGATTGATCGTTCCACAACGTCGGGGCGCTTTGGATCCGTTCATAATAATCCGCGTATTTGGCGGGATCATGAAAATGCTGCTGTCGTTCGCGATCTTCAATGGACTTTTCGATAACCTGGGGCTGGAATTTCGTGTGGAGCAAGACGCCAGACGGCGGTGTTCCATTTGGTCCATCATAGGTCATGTTTAGGCTGCGTGGCAGAAGGGAATGTGTTGAATTCACATAGACATACCGCCAATGCCATCGGATCAATGGCAGTTTATTAAGCGTTGGGGACGCATTTGGGCTGTCAGAAAAGAAAACCCTCTCTCTGACACCGCCCTGCACCCATAGATTATTTAACGGTACTTGCCGGCGCGCCCTGTAGGGCGCGGGGTCGAACCACTGAAGATGGTCCATTGGGTTATCAGATGTTGGCAATTCGTCCAGTTTTCCGGCCGGATATAAATCTAGCATCAAGGCGCCAAAAGCTGTTTGCCCTCGTCGGTCCAACCATTTGGTCAATTCAGGCAAGCCAGCAGTATCGGAATGTGCAAATGTCAAAAGTTCGTCTGCATCAACGTGTAAACACCAATGGCCGTGGCCATAACGCAGCAAAAGCCAATTGACCCAATCTAGGCCAAAACGCGCCTCTCGATATTTCGCGGACGTGTGCCACAGCGACATGTCTGGTTGGCTTTCCAAAAACGAAGCCGTGCCATCAGTGCTATCATTGTCTACGACTAGAAAATGCGACACCCCTAACTTGCGATAGTGGTCAAGCATATGTGGCAATCGTGATATTTCATTTCGAACGCAGACGAACGCCAAAATTGCATCCTGAGACACAATAGACGTTCGATTTTGTACCTGCATTAACGCATGTCGACTGCGGATCGCGCGCCACAAAAGACGCCTGCGTTTCCAGACCAGTTTATACCTAGCCCAGAGATCCGCAGCCCGCACCCTTAACTCTCGTAGTGGCCTGATTGGTGCCAGCGCCACGCGTCTTCGATCATTTGTTTCATTGTCGACTTTTCAGGAGACCAACCCAATTCCTCAATTGCGCGACGCGATCCAGAAACAAGCTTTGTGCAATCCCCAGCGCGCCGTGATCCTTCTTGGTAAGGAACACTTTGGTTGGTGACTGCGCGGGATTCATCAATGACCTCGCGCACGGAAAA
The DNA here is from genome assembly GCA_039960995.1 of Paracoccaceae bacterium. Taxonomy (GTDB): domain Bacteria; phylum Pseudomonadota; class Alphaproteobacteria; order Rhodobacterales; family Rhodobacteraceae; genus JABSSA01. The sequence continues at coordinate 49,577 of JBDVKF010000027.1, forward strand.
TCCGCTGCCAGTGCCAAGGTTAAACACCCGGCTGCCCTTTTCCGCTTCGAGCCATTTAACACCCAAAACATGCGCATCGACCAAATCGCACACATGCACATAATCGCGGATGCACGTCCCGTCCGGTGTGTCGTAATCCGTTCCGTAAATCGTCAAAGCCGGGCGTTTGCCTGCGATCGCATCTAACATCAATGGGATAAGATGCGTTTCGGGTTGGTGAAATTCGCCAACTTCCGCCTCTGGGTCTGCCCCGGCCACGTTGAAATATCGAAAGATAACATGGCGCAACCCATGAGATGCTTCGAAATCGCGCAGCATGTCTTCGATAGCGCGTTTCGATGCACCATAGGCATTTATTGGTGATTGGGCGCAGTTTTCATCAAGAGTCACGCCATCCTGTTCGCCATAAGTCGCGCAAGTCGATGAAAAAACGAAGCTTTTGCAGTTTGCACCGATTGCTGCTTCGATCAGGTTCAGGCTGCCCATGACGTTGTTGCGCCAGTATTTTCCAGGCAACTGCATGCTTTCGCCAACTTGGCTAAGCGCTGCAAAATGCATGACCGCCACAGGTTTGTGTGTGTCGAAAACTTCGGCCAGACGGGTTCGATCCAGAATGTCGCCTTGTTCAAACGGGCCGAACTTGACCGCGTCAGACCAGCCGGTTTCAAGATTGTCAAAGGTGACCGGTGTGAAACCAGCTGCACGCAAAGCCTTACAGGCGTGCGATCCAATATATCCCGCACCGCCTGTTACCAGAACTTTTGTCAAATCTGCTCCTCCAAACGCGGAATTATTCGGCGGCTTGGTCCAGCTGCATAATGTCCCGCATATAAGCAGCAAGGTCATCACGCAGTTCTTCTCGGGCGAGCCCAAATGCCACGGTCGCTTGGAGGAACCCAGATTTGGAACCGCAATCAAATCGCTGGCCACGGAAGCGGAAGCCATACACATCGCGTTCCTGATCAATCTCGTCCGCGATCGCGTCCGTCAGTTGGATTTCTCCTCCTGCACCGGATTTAAGCCTGTTCAAATTAGACAGAACTTGAGGTGACAGGATATAACGACCGATAACGGCTAAGTTTGAGGGAGCTTTGTCAGCTTCTGGCTTTTCGACCATTCCTTGGACGGAAACCATAGAACCCAAATCTTCGCGTACGTCTAACACGCCATACGAGCTGGCTTTCTCAGGGGGTACTTCCATAGCAGCTACCATGTTACCGCCCACTTCTTCGTAAGCTTCAACCATTTGCTGCAAGCAAGGTTTTTCTGCTGCGATGACATCATCGGGTAGAATTACGGCGAAAGGTTCATTCGCGATCAAACGGCGCGCGCACCACACAGCGTGACCCAAGCCAAGCGGCTTATGCTGGCGGATATACGCAATCGCGCCACTATCCATGTTGGTGTTCTGCAGCGTCTCAAGCAATTCGTTTTTGCCACGCTTGCGCAACTCTTGCTCAAGAATTGGGTTATGATCAAAGTAGTCCTCAAGCGCGCCTTTACCGCGCGAGGTTACGAAAATGAATTCTTTAATTCCAGCTGCACGAGCTTCGTCAATCGCATATTGAATCAGTGGCCGATCGACCAAAGTCATGATTTCTTTCGGGACCGACTTCGTCGCAGGCAAAAACCGCGTTCCCATGCCAGCTACGGGGAAAATAGCCTTGGTAACCTTTTTACGCATACCTGAACCTCATTCTTTTGGTTCGTTCACTTTTCTGGTGAACGTTTGTAATACTTTTTGACCGGAAAACACTATGAAATTCGGACATAGGTAAGGCCGCTTGTTGTTAAATTGAAGCGCAACGTGTCAGCCCAATGTTTCATTTTTGCAAAGTTCCGCGCCTTGTCCAGATTCGCTGCAGTGCAACATAACCATCGCTTGTATCCTCACTCGATTAAAGGGGAAAAGAGAGTTGGCGATAGCATTTACACCGATTTGAGCACGCAAATGCCGAAATCACCGTTTTTAGGCATTAATTGATGCACATGCGCGTCATCATCGCCTCAAGTCGGGGAACATCCTCTGGATTGTTCAGTTCCCAGAATTCTCGTCCTTGTGCTTCAACTTCGACACATAACACCCCACGCCCATTCTCCAGAAACCGCAGCTGTTCGAGACCCTCTAGTTGTTCAAGCGGACCAACGGGCCAACTTGGGTACGCAGCAAGTACGTCTGGGCGATAGGCGTAAACGCCGACATGGTGAAACACTGGCGTTTCATCTTCCGCGCCATAGTTAGCATCTGTGAAAGGCACCACCTCTTTCGAAAAATACAACGCTTGATGATCAACGCCGAAAACGGCTGTTGTCCCACCAACGCGATCTGCTTTGCGATCTTCGCGGAAACTATTCAACGTATCGCCATTGCAACGCAAAACTGGTGTCGCGATGTCTGCATTTGGTGCTACCCGCAAACCGTCAACCAAGGATTCGACAAACCAATGCGGCGTCAATGGCGCATCCCCTTGCAGGTTTACGACAAAGTCAAATGGTTGACTCACCTTAGCTAGCGTTTCAGCGCATCTTTCGGTTCCGTTCACGCAATCCGAACTGGTCATCACCACCTCAGCACCAAAGCCGCGCGCAGCAGATGCGATGCGTTCGTCATCAGTGGACACAACAACTTTGTCCACGCCATTGACGGACATCGCCGCCTCCCAGCTGCGTTGAATCAGACTGCGCGCTTCGCCACTTGCCCCAGCCAGTGGAACAAGTGGTTTTCCAGGATAACGACTGGATGCATAACGCGCAGGGATTGCGATCAGAACACTCATGCTGATTTTAGTTCAACGCCCGGCGCAAACGCGATGAAGAAAGAATTGGCGTACGTGTCTTTTCCATAGGTTAACGGCGTCAGATCATCAAAACGAACGACTGATCCACCGGCGCCATTCAATACAGCATGACCAGCAGCCGTATCCCATTCCATGGTTCGACCCAATCGGGGGTACAAGTCCGCTTCGCCTGTTGCGACAAGGCAAAATTTCAAAGACGAACCCGCGCTGGTCATGTCTTTCACAGAGTATTTCGCAATGTAGTCGTCTGTCGCCTGATCTCGGTGAGATTTTGACGCCACAACCATCAGTCCATCGTTATCACTTTCTTTGACGCGAATGACCTCAGTCGCACCGATCTCGTCGCCAAATGGGCCAGTTTCTTCGACCGAGACACCATCTGCCTGAGTAAAAAACATGCGATCCTTAGCAGGAGCGTAGACGACCCCGCGCGTAGGAACACCGTTTTCGATCAAAGCAATATTGACCGTAAAGTCGCCTCGCCGATGGATGAACTCTTTCGTGCCGTCTAGAGGATCAACGATCAAAAATGTATCGCTCGTTTGGCTGTGGGTTGCAGATTGTTCTTCAGTCACCAGCAAAATGTCTGGAAATGCCGCGCGCAGTCCGGCGGAAATCAACGCATCCGCAGCCTCGTCTGCCGCAGTCACTGGGCTATCATCTGACTTCAACATCACTTCGAACTTGTCCGAATTGTAGATCTCCATGATCTTTTCGCCAGCTTCCAAAGACAGGCGGCGCATGACGTTAGTCAACTTGTCGTAATCCAAAAAGTGATCTCCACGCTTAATGTTTGAGTGATTTGTCTGCGCCCCTTATGATGGGCGAATAACGGAACAGCAAGAATTCCATGAGACTAAGTGCGTCATCGGAGGCGAACCGCAGATGTTTCAATCAAAGCGTAAACCCCAGACCGGACTAGGCAGTGCCTTGTCGATTCTGGAAGTGATCTATCATTCCATCGTGCGATCCATCCGGAAAAAGCACAACAACGCTTTTATTGCTATCTTTGAGAACATGCTCCAAGTCATCATATTAGTGCTGGCATTTTACGTGATGTTCTCGCTTTTGGGTTTGCGCGGTGCTGCTCTCCGCGGCGATTTCCTGCTGTATATAATGTCGGGAATTTTTCTGTTCATGACTCATACGAAATCATTAAGTGCCGTTGTCGGGTCAGAAGGCCCGGCCAGCCCGATGATGCAACATGCTCCTATGAACACGGCTGTGGCCATTGCCTCGGCCGCATTAGGAGCGTTGTACATTCAGGTATTGTCGCTGAGCCTTATTCTGTTTGTTTATCATGTCGCCTTTACCCCAGTGGTCATTGACCAACCTTTCGCTGCCTTTGGCATGTTGTTAATCGCATGGTTCACTGGAATTGCGTTGGGGGTGGTCTTACTCGCTATCAAACCGTGGTTTCCGACTCCTGTGTCCGTTTTCTCGACAGTATATTCACGCGCCAACATGATCGCGTCCGGCAAAATGTTTGTTGCGAATTCTTTGCCAGCACACATGCTGGCGATGTTCGATTGGAACCCACTTTTCCACGCTATAGACCAAGCGCGCGGATTTGCGTTTATCAACTACAACCCGCGTTATTCCGATTGGGAATATTCATTTTGGGTTGGTGTCGTCTTGGTTATGGTGGGTTTAATGGGCGAATTCTTCACCCGAAAACACGCGTCAATCAGCTGGGGGGCTCGGCGATGAAATGGGTTATGACCATGTTTCTGTTAATCGCGGCGAACGTTGGCGGCGCATTTGAATTGCCAGCACTTTATGATGTCACTGGCGTCGCGGCAAACGATGTTCTGAATGTACGCAAAGATCCAACAAACAAGGCGAATATCATCGGTGAGCTTAGACCTGATGCGTCAAATATCGAAGTCATGGCCCTTTCGAAAGACAAGAAATGGGGCCTTGTGAACGTTGGGGAAATGTCTGGGTGGGCCTTCATGCGCTTTTTGAAAAACCAAAACCGGCCCGCTGCCACGCAACGCCTGATCTGCTATGGGAACGAACCATTCTGGTCATTGAGCTTGGATGGGGATGCCGTTTTCAAAATCTCGAATGACGATGAACTTTTCCTCGGAACAATAGAAACGATTGCGTCTGTGAACAGAACGGATCGCATGGCGCTTCGATCAAAAAGTGTGACGGGCGCACTGACCGCACATATTGGTGCGCAACTGTGCGACGATTCTATGTCAGATCGTGCTTATGGGTTGTCCGTTGACGCGCTGATCACCTCAGACAACGGTGCGGCCTATTATTCCGGCTGCTGCCAGCTTGTCCCCTAATCGACAACCCGCAATGTCAGATTGATGCGGCCACCATTGGGCAGCAGGCTGGATGATCCGTATCTGATCCGATCTACTCCGTGAAACGCGAGGCGCGCAGCGCCACCCAAAACAACGACGTCGCCAGATTGCAACCAAATCGACTCCGTCTTGCCACCGCGTGTTGTATTCCCAACCCGAAACAATCCTTCATCGCCCAGCGATATGGATAACACCGGCCAATCAAAATTGGCTTCATCTCGATCCTGATGCAGTCCCATGCGCGCGCCTTCCGCATAGTAATTTATCAAACAACAATCTGGGGTGCGATCAAGCCTCGTAACATCGGACCATGTGTTGCCTACGATGTCCGGAATATCTGGCCAAGCCTGACCACCCGGATGTGTATCGCTGTAACGATGCCCAGACCGATCTGAAACCCAGCCATATCGCCCTGCCGATGTCATCCGCACAGACATTGGTTTTCCAGAAGGCGTTGTCGGAAAAAACATCGGCGCTTTCGCCGCAACTTTACGAATCTCTTGTACAAGATCGGCCTGCTGATCTGCATCAAAATAGCCTTTGAAGATACGAACAGACCGCAAAGAAAGAGGAGTCACGGTGCTTTCCCCAGCATTCAACCCAAATATGTTGCATTTCAGACTGCAAAAGGCAGCGAGAGATGCTTGCAGGGCCGAACCCCCCTCCCTATATACACGCCGAAGCGTTAGAGGCACGCCTCTGATAAAGTTTCGTGGCTGCGATGCCGAAATGGGTCGTCGCCGCTTGTCATCGCCTTTCTAATTAGAGGGATCAAAATATGGCCAAAGTCATCGGTATCGACCTTGGAACTACGAATAGCTGCATTGCCATCATGGATGGCTCTCAACCCCGCGTGATCGAAAACTCTGAGGGTGCGCGTACGACGCCATCCATCGTCGCATTCACAGACGACGAACGCCTCGTTGGTCAACCAGCCAAGCGTCAGGCGGTCACCAACCCAGACAACACGGTCTTTGGCGTCAAACGCTTGATTGGTCGTCGCGCTGACGATGCGCATCTGGCAAAAGATAAAAAGAACCTGCCCTACAATGTTGTAGACGGTGGCAACGGTGACGCGTGGGTCGAAGCCCGCGGTGAGACTTATTCACCAAGCCAGATCTCGGCCTTCATTCTGGGCAAGATGAAAGAAACTGCAGAAAGCTATTTGGGTGAAGATGTCACTCAGGCGGTTATCACAGTTCCTGCGTATTTTAACGACGCACAGCGTCAGGCGACAAAAGACGCCGGTAAAATTGCCGGCCTTGAAGTCCTGCGCATCATCAACGAACCAACTGCTGCGGCTTTGGCCTATGGCTTGGACAAAGAACAGACACAAACCATTGCTGTTTATGATCTTGGTGGCGGTACGTTCGACGTAACCATTCTGGAAATTGATGACGGGTTGTTTGAAGTCAAGTCAACCAACGGGGACACGTTCCTTGGTGGTGAAGACTTTGACATGCGCATCGTGAACTACCTCGCGGATCAGTTCAAAAAAGAAAACAGCGTCGACCTGACCAAAGACAAGATGGCCCTTCAGCGTCTGAAAGAAGCTGCTGAAAAAGCTAAAATCGAATTGTCGTCGGCCTCGCAGACTGAAATCAACCAGCCCTTTATTTCGATGGGTTCGGATGGTCAGCCATTGCACATGGTCATGAAACTGACACGTGCAAAGCTTGAAAGCCTTGTCAACGATCTGATCAAACGTTCTATGGACCCGTGCAAAGCGGCCCTGAAAGACGCTGGTTTGTCAGCAAATGACATTGACGAAGTCGTTCTTGTCGGCGGTATGACACGCATGCCGCGCGTTGTTGACGAAGTGACCAAGTTCTTTGGCAAAGAGCCACACAAAGGCGTTAACCCTGACGAAGTGGTTGCCATGGGCGCCGCTATTCAGGCGGGTGTTCTGCAAGGCGACGTCAAAGACGTTGTTCTGTTGGATGTCACTCCTTTGTCCCTTGGTATCGAAACCCTTGGTGGTGTCTTCACTCGCCTGATTGATCGGAACACGACGATCCCGACGAAAAAGTCGCAGATCTTCTCGACCGCCGAAGACAATCAGAACGCAGTGACAATTCGTGTGTTCCAAGGCGAACGCGAGATGGCGCAAGACAACAAGATGCTGGGTGCTTTCAATCTTGAAAACATCCCGCCATCGCCGCGTGGCATGCCTCAGATCGAAGTGACGTTTGACATCGATGCAAACGGCATCGTGTCGGTTGGCGCCAAAGACAAAGGCACCGGCAAAGAACAACAGATCACGATTCAGGCCTCGGGCGGTTTGTCTGACGATGACATCGAACAAATGGTTAAGGATGCGGAAGACAACGCCGAAGCGGATAAAGCCCGTAAAGAAGGTGTTGAATCCCGCAACCAGGCGGAAAGCTTGATCCATACGACTGAAAAGTCGATGGAAGAGCATGCCGACAAGGTCGATCCTTCTACAATCGAAGTTATCGAACTGGCCATTGCTGCGTTGAAGGATGACCTCGAGAAAGAGGATACGCCTGCTGAGAAAATCAAAGCTGGCATTCAGAACGTAACTGAATCGGCAATGAAACTTGGCGAAGCGATCTACAAATCAAGCCAAGAAGAGGCCGGTGAAGAACCGACTGCCGCTGACGCAGGCGCTGATTACGAAGACATCGTCGACGCCGAGTTTGAAGATTTGGACGACGACAAACGCGCGTGATTTGCGCAATTGGGAACCAATCGTCGGGCCGATCCATGTTTGGGTCGGCCCGTGACGTTTCTGTCAGGAGGGACTGAAAATGTCCAAACGCGATTATTATGATTTGCTTGGGGTCGCACGTGGCGCATCTGGTGACGAAATCAAAAAAGGGTTTCGCAGCAAAGCCAAACAATTGCACCCGGATCGGAACAAAGACAATCCAGATTCAGAAGCATTATTCAAAGAAGTAAACGAAGCCTACGACGTTCTGAAAGATGCCGACAAGAAGGCCGCGTATGACCGATTTGGTCATGCCGCTTTTGATGGCAGCATGGGCGGCGGCGGTGGCCGACCTGGCGGCGGCTATGGTGGTGGATCACAGGATTTTGGATCCGCATTTTCCGACGTGTTCGACGATTTGTTCGGCGATTTCATGGGCGGTGGTGGCGGTGGCCGTGGCGGCGGCCGACAACGTGCGGCCCGAGGGTCAGATTTGCGGTACAACCTGCGAATCTCTTTGGACGAAGCGTTCAGCGGTTTGCAGAAAACCGTCAATATCCCCGGGTCATCCTCATGTGATACGTGTTCTGGCACAGGTGCTGCTGGTGGGGCTGAACCGACAACCTGTCCGACATGCTCTGGCATGGGAAAAGTGCGTGCCCAACAAGGGTTTTTCACTGTTGAACGCACATGCCCAACATGTTCCGGTCTTGGCCAAATTATCAAAAACCCATGCGGGTCTTGCGGTGGCACTGGCCGAATCGAAAAAGAACGCGCGCTTTCTGTGAATATCCCGGCTGGCGTTGAAACCGGCACGCGTATCCGTCTTTCCGGCGAAGGCGAAGCGGGCATGCGCGGCGGGCCATCCGGTGACCTTTACATCTTTATCGAGGTGTCTGACCACAAGCTGTTTGAACGGGACGGTATGAACCTGTTCTGTCGTGTCCCGGTGTCAATGGGAACGGCTGCTTTGGGCGGCTCAATCGAAGTTCCGACAATTGATGGCGGACGTACACGGGTTCAAATTCCGTCCGGGTCGCAATCGGGACGCCAAATGCGCCTGCGCAACAAGGGCATGCCAGCGCTGCGCGGCGGGCCTGCTGGTGATATGTTCATCGAAATGGCGGTGGAAACACCGGTTAATCTGACAAGCCGGCAAAAAGAGCTTTTGCGGGAATTCGAAGAGTTAAGCGAAGAAAACAATCCCGAAAGTTCCAGTTTCTTTTCAAGCGTAAAAAGTTTCTGGGACAGCATGAAAAGCTAAGCAAAAAATACAACGGGCTTTTTTTTAGCCCTTTGTGCCATTATGCATCTGCAATAAATTCAGGTGTGAGACATGCTGAAAACTGGGGTCCGTATCAATTTGCGACGGCTCACGCCTCAAGATTTGGATTTGTTTCACGCATATCGTTCGGATGCTCAGGTTGCGCGCTTTCAGGATTGGTCACCAATGTCGCGCCCCGAGGCTTTGCAGTTTCTGCAGTCGATGGCCAGCGAGCCATTGTTCCAAAAAGGCCATTGGAGCCAGATTGCAATTGCGGATGCAGACGATGACAGTCTGCTTGGTGATTTAGGAATCCACATATCCTCCACCGGCACCGAAGCAGAACTGGGCATAACCTTGTCTGGTGCCACACAAGGGCGTGGGTTAGGCGAAGACGCATGCAGACTGACCTTTGATTTGATCTGGGGCACCACCTTGGCTCAAGTAATCCGCATCTGGACTTTAAAGGCAAACGTTGTTGCACAAGCATTATGTTCCCGTCTCCCACTGGAACCCCTTGGGCTTGAGATAACAACTGATGAATGCGGAAATGTCGTGGAAGAATTCGCGTATCGTATTCGACGCCCAGAATGATAGCTGGTTAACCTGACACTAACCACGTGCAATGAGACTGGTGCCATGTCCAGTCCTGATCCTGCCTTTCGCGAATCTATGTTGCCATTTCTGGTGGACGAAGCTGAACCGGTTGCGTTGCCTTCGGGAAAACGCCCATCTTATATTGCAGATCATCGGAAACGGCTTCGCACGCGCTTTATGGATGGAGGTGCCAAGGCTTTACCCGATTACGAACTACTGGAACTGGTTCTGTTCCGGGCCATTCCACGCCAAGATGTCAAACCCTTGGCGCACGAGTTGTTGCAAACCTTTGGAGATTTTAACCGAGTGGTCAGCGCCACACCTGAAAGTCTTCGGCGGTTGAATGGTGTCGGCGACGCCGTGATTTGTGAACTTAAAGTCATTGAAGCAGCAGCCCAAAGTTTGGTGCGTTCAAAAGTGATGAACAGGCACGCAATTTCCAGTTGGGACGCGCTTCTTGATTATTGTCACACAACGATGGCACATCGGGAAACCGAACAATTTCGGGTGCTTTTTCTGGACAGAAAAAACGTGCTGATTGCCGACGAAGAACAAGCAAAAGGAACGATAGATCACGTGCCGGTTTACCCACGAGAGGTCGCCAAACGCGCGTTGGAACTGAATGCAAGCGCCTTGATTTTGGTGCACAATCACCCTTCGGGAGATCCCACACCAAGCCAGTCCGACGTGGATATGACCGCCCAAATTAATGCTGCCTGCGATGCTCTTGGCCTGAATTTGCACGACCATATTATCGTCGGGAAATCTCGGGAATTAAGTTTTAAATCAGAAGGTTACCTGTGATCTCATTAATATGCGTCAACGCACCCATACTTCGACGCGCCTGTTGACACGGCGGCCCCACGCACTGTCATCACAAGCCATGGGCAATGCTTCCCCAAAGGCATCTGTTGCCATATCAACGCGGTCGAAATTCGCAGTCTCAGCCGCGCTTTCCACAGCCTGCTTCACTGCCGCGGCCCGCCTAAGCGCAATCGCGCGATTGGGTTCGGCAGGACCGTCCCCATCGCTGAACCCGACAAATGTCATTTCTCGTCCGTCATACGTTCCAGCCTCTAGCGCTTGTGCCAATTGCTGCACATTTGATCGTGACTGAGCATCAAGGCGCACGGACCCAGCTTCGAAACGGAACGACAATGTAAGCCGCGCCCGTTCTGTCAACGCGGCAATCATGCGTTGCAGTTCGTTTAACGGAATTTCATTTCCAGCCGAGGAAATCGCATTGGCAAGTCGATTACCCTGGTCTTCAATTTCAATTTCTTCCGGTGATTGATCTACAAAGCCAGCTCGGCGAATCACGATTTGTGCTGATGGACCGCGCGTGAATGCCAAAAATTGTCGGGCCATTTTTGGCAATCGTCGGGCGGGAAGGTAAAGAAACATCGGCGCTGTCAGCGGATAATCTTCTGTCTTAATTGTACGCCGTGATGCATCCAATGCGAATCCACAGGACCCTTTCAAAGTCAAAACCTGTGCGTTGCCAATGTCCGAATGGCTGGCAATGCCGATGGCAAAAGGATCCGCCACAACAGCGTCCAGCAGCGATTCGGGCTCATTGTGACGAATTGCATCTGGCAAAAGGCGGGCATTTGTTGGCGCTAGTATCTGATCCTCGACTGCCTGCCCCAAGCCTGTCGCATTACTGGGCACATGAACAGCAATTGGTGCGTCTGGCCCGCCCAATTCTGACCAGCGCGTAAATTGACCAGACATGACATTGGCCAACGTCAGTGAAGAAATATGGCGCAATGGGCCATTTGGCGCAACGATTGGCACCATCGCATCCAACGCCAACACACGGCTGCGATGTGGGCCTGACAGATCGCCCATCCCCGCCTCTTTTGCGCGTCGAAGTTCCTCGATGCGAATCTCGCGCAATGCCATAACCACATCCGCCTCATTTGTCAGAAGATCGGCGAATCCTTCTTCCGTTGTATGAACTCGCATTATGAATTTCGCGCGCAACTTACCACTGCTCTGCTCGGTCAGTCCAAATGTCGTTACACCACCAGCAGTTTCAGAGGTTTCTACCAGATACCCTTCGCGCTGCGCGAATCCTTTAATCAATGCAGGAACAAGAACCCGACCCATAGTGGATGAACCACTGAATGTAACTTCAGCTATGAAATCTTGGAGATTCGGGCAGCCTGGTCCTTCACAACGTACACCGGACCCATCGACTGTCAGTTCACCATAGATCGTATCCAAGCGATAGAATTCGCCATCAAAACCCAAAAGGGTGCCACTGACTTCCACCGCATCATCTGGCGAAATCAATGTGACGTCCTGCGCATACGCAACAGGCGTGTGTGAGAAAAAGAAAAGTGCAGTGCAAAGCACCGCACGCCAAACTGTCTGCATTTGACCCGAACGTAGTTGCTACTTCGCAGCGACTTTCAGGTCTGAGACAAGATTGTTCAACACCATATAACGGCCTACGGCGTCGCACGGTGGTACTGACAGGGTCAAATCCTGTTTGCGAAGGGCTCCGTTCGAGTGCTGAAGTGACTGCGCCGTGATGTTGCGACCGCAATTTTCCAAAGAGACTTTCGCTTCGACTGAGACATCGATCAGGCGAACATGTTGAGAAGATCCGAGCGGGTAAGTGTATACCTCAGCAAAAGAACCATCGCCGCCGCCTTTCAAACCCAATCGGTGGACAAATCCTTTTTCGCCAGCAATCAAACTATTTGGATTTTGTTCAACGCCAGACCGAATAGGATTATCTTCGTCGTATGTCGCGCCTAATTCTCGTGCACGCAGCTCAAGTCCTTTTTCTCCATGCCATTGCAGAACCATACGATCATACATTTCGATATTTGCGACCTGTGTCGCTGCAATCGCGGCGGCCCCTTGCTGAAAGGTCACGATAAAAATAGCGTCGCTTGCTAAGGCTGGAATAGAAAGATTGGCGTGTCCGTTATCATCCGTTGCTGCTGTGAACATCATACCTTGATGATGAACATTGAATCGCGCATTCGGAAGACAAGGGGCATCGACTGTCAACGACACGAATGCAGCCGGTTGCGTTTGCGCAGATCCATTGACCAAACATGATGCTCCGGTTTTGCCAATGTTCGCAACAGCAGGTAATTCAGGGTCAGGTTTGTTGCCGATCAACGTCTTGACTGACGACAGCATCGCTGAAGTCAATTCTATTGGGTCTGCACTAAAGGTGTACGATTCGCGCACTGGAATGATTTCACCTTCACGACTCAATTGTGGCGTGGGCTCTTCCTTCGCTCTGTATCGTTTTTTGGCGGTGTCAGTGCTTTGCATGACAAAGCCGATTCCCATCGCTAGCGCGATTGTTGCCAAGGCTGTAGACGCCTCTTTACTCACCAACATAACCCATCCCTGCGCAAACATGACTAACGATTGTCTGTCAGCTAAAGCGGGCCGAGTTATGACCCGCTTTGGGACTCATTGAGGCACAAAAGTGACCTGATGCTTTTACGCAAGCCGTCCATGGCAATGTTTGAACTTTTTGCCAGAACCACATGGACAAGGGTCGTTTCGCCCAGGATCACCCCATATTGACGGGTCATTTTCGTCAAAACCAGATGCTTTCGCTTCTGCAGTTGGTTCGGGCAATGCATCTGGTGCTTCTGCTTCCACTGCGGCTCCGGACATGGCAGCTTGCTGACGGCTCATTTCGTCCATCATTTGTTGCTGCTCGCCTTCCGTCATCGGACGAATCCGAGACAGTTTTTGCGCCACGTCAGAGCGCAAACTGTCCAACATACCTTCGAATAACTGGAACGATTCGTTCTTGTATTCGTTCAACGGATCCCGTTGCGCATATCCACGAAAGCCAACCACGGACCTCAGATGTTCAAGCGTCAAAAGATGCTCGCGCCATTTGGTATCGATTGTATTGAGCAGGATTTGCTTTTCGATGTTCCGCATGTTTTCCGGACCGAAGGCTTCTGCCTTTTCCGACATCACTTTTTCAATCTCTTCGGCAAGTCGATCACGAAGAACTTCGTCATCTACGCCTTCTTCTTCGCCCCATGCGATGATCGGAAGGTCAAGATTGAACTGTTCAATCACTGCTGCATACAGACCCTGCATATCCCATTGGTCAGCATAAGCGCCTTCAGGCATATATTGATCGATAAGATCGTCAATGACCTGATCACGCATATCCGCGGTAATCTCAGCGACTTCTTCAGCCTCCATGATCTCTCGGCGTTGGCCAAAGATCACTTTGCGCTGATCGTTCATAACGTCATCAAACTTCAACAACTGCTTACGAATATCAAAGTTGCGTCCTTCGACTTTCGCTTGGGCGCGTTCCAGCGACTTGTTCACCCAAGGGTGCACGATTGCTTCGCCTTCTTTTAAACCCAACGTCTTGAGGACGCGGTCCAAACGCTCGGATCCAAAGATTCGCATAAGATCATCTTCGAGCGACAAATAGAATGACGTGCGACCGGGATCACCCTGACGTCCTGAACGGCCGCGCAACTGATTATCAATGCGACGGCTTTCGTGACGTTCGCTGGCCAAAACAAACAAACCGCCTGCGGCCAAAACCTTGTCATGCTCGTCTGTGTGTTCTGCCTCGATACGGCTTCGCACCGCTTCGGGATCCGCTTCGGGATCGGCTGTAATAGCCTCAAGCACTTTCAATTCGACATTACCGCCCAACTGAATGTCGGTTCCACGTCCGGCCATATTGGTCGCAATCGTCACAGCGCCAAACTTTCCAGCCTCTGAAATAATCTGCGCTTCTTGTTCGTGGTGGCGCGCATTCAGAACGTTATGTTTGATCGATGCTTCGGTCAGTAGCTTGCTGAACATCTCGGATTTTTCAATGGACGTTGTGCCCACCAGAACAGGTTGACTCTTTTCGTGGGCTTTGCTGATTTCCTTGATCATCGCCGCGTATTTTTCTTGCGCGGTCCTGAACACTTGATCGTCTTCATCAACCCGAGAAATTTCGCGATTCGTCGGGATTTCGACAACGCCTAGGCCATAAATCTGGCCGAATTCTTCGGCTTCTGTCGCCGCAGTACCGGTCATACCCGCCAATTTGTCGTACAGGCGGAAATAGTTTTGGAATGTAACAGACGCCAAAGTTTGGTTTTCTGGCTGAATCTGGACGTTTTCTTTCGCCTCCAACGCCTGATGCAATCCTTCGGACATCCGACGGCCTGTCATCATGCGTCCGGTGAATTCATCGATCAGGATAACTTCGCCGTCGCGCACGATGTAATCTTTGTCCCGGTGGAACAGTTTGTGTGCGCGCAAACCCTGATTAATGTGGTGAACGATTGTCGTGCTTTCAGGGTCATACAAATTAGACTCTGCGCCGATCAATTCACGTGCACGCAATTGCTCTTCTAAGAATTCATTCCCTTCGTCCGTGAACGTCACATTGCGCTGTTTTTCATTCAGCTCGAAATGGTCGTCTTGGATAAGTGGAATGATCGCATCGATTGTTTGATACATCTCTGATCTGTCCTGAAGCGGTCCAGAAATCACCAAAGGTGTTCGCGCTTCGTCGACGAGGATCGAATCGACTTCGTCCACAATCGCAAAAAAGTGACCACGTTGAAACATCTCTTCCAGAGAGGCGCGCATGTTGTCACGCAGGTAATCAAACCCAAATTCGTTGTTCGTTCCGAACGTAATGTCACACGCATACGCAATGCGTTTGTTGTCTTCGCCCATGCCTGCCCAAGCAACGCCGGTCGTCAGACCCAAAGCAGAATAGACTTTACCCATCCATTCAGCATCACGTTTGGCGAGGTATTCGTTGACGGTCACAATGTGAACGCCCTTACGGGTCAGGCCGTTCAAGTAAGCCGCGAACGTCGCGGTTAGCGTTTTACCTTCACCTGTCTTTTGCTCAGCGATATTGCCTTTGTGCAGGAAATAAGCCGCCATTAACTGCGTATCAAAAGCTCTAAGGCCCAATGCGCGTTTTGCAGCTTCGCGGCAATTGGCAAAGGCTTCAGGCAGCAAATCGTCCAACGACTCTCCGGCCTCGGCGCGCTCAGCAAGAGCGTTCGTCTTTTCAATCAAGCCTTCGTCGCTCAATGCTTCAAATTCGGCCTCGAGCCCATTGATCTTTTCGATCACGGGACGCGCCGTCTTTAGAATTTTATCATTCGGCGACCCGAAGACTTTTCGAGTCAAGGTTTTTAGACCAAGCATGCGCTCTCCCGCACATCAAATTTCATTGCGCAGCATCTGCTTGCCGGGCGCGCGCACAGCCCATAGATATGAGCGCGAGAACCGGCCCCAGCAAAGCCCACCTGCGCGATGTAAGGGTCGCAGTATACACTGTCAATGTCGCGCCCACCGGGTGTCGATCAAGGAAGGAAAACAAATGCTCAAACGCTTCATCGCCTTGCCCGCCTTTGCATTGGCCAGCGCGTTGTCCTTTTCGGCACAAGCACAGGATGCTTCTACCGTTGTGGCCACGGTAAATGGGACCGAAATTACATTGGGTCACATGATTATTGCGCGTGCGACTTTGCCGGAACAATACCAACAACTGCCAGACAACGTCCTGTTTAACGGGATTCTCGATCAATTGATCCAGCAAACTGCACTGGCTGATTCATTTACTGGCGAACTTCCTCCACGTGTTCCTTTGGCGATTGAAAATGAATCACGGTCCCTGAGGGCCGGCGAAGCCGTTGAATTGATTTTGGCCGAAGCTTTGTCAGAAGAAGCCATCAACGCCGCGTACAAAGCCCAATACGTGGATCAAGATCCGGGCAAAGAATTTAACGCATCGCATATTCTGGTCGAAACCGAAGAAGACGCTGCAGCAATCGTCGAATCATTGGCAACGGGCGCAGATTTTGCGGAAACGGCCAAGGAAAAGTCGACAGGCCCATCTGGTCCAAACGGTGGATCCTTGGGTTGGTTTGGTACGGGCGCGATGGTTCCAGAATTTGAACAAGCGGTTGTGGGTTTGGAAGTTGGGCAGGTTTCTGTTCCTGTTCAAACTCAGTTCGGCTGGCATGTCATTCGACTGAACGAAACGCGCGTTCAGGATGTCCCCACACTTGACGAAGTCCGCCAGGAAATCGAAGGACAAGTGCGCGAACAGGCGATGTTAAGCGCCGTCGAAGAACTTGTAAGCAAGGCGGACGTTGATCGTTCAGGCAGCGAAGAGCTTGACCCAGCGATCCTGCAGCAATTGGGTTTGATTGAATAACGCAATGGCTCAAGAACCACCTGTGTCACCGTTGGCGCCCGCCAGCTTTCCAGAACTGCCGACAATAGACGGTGTCACATTCTCCACCTGCGCCGCAGGTGTACGTTACCAAGGCCGCCCAGACGTAATGCTAGCTGAATTGCGTCCGGGCACCGCGATTGCAGGTGTTTTCACGCGGTCTTCAACACGCGCTGCGCCGGTATTGGACTGTCAGGCTAAATTGGGCGGCGTCAACGACCATGGCGCCGCTATTTTGGTGAACTCAGGTAACGCAAATGCGTTCACTGGGCGCGCCGGGCTCGAGGCAGTCAACGCCATTACTCAATCAGTGGCGGATCAGTTAAATTTACTCCAACACCGCGTGTTTACTGCGTCCACTGGGGTGATCGGCGAACCGTTACCCCATGATCGCGTGACGCAAAGCATCGGGCAATTGGCCGATTCCCTGCACCCTGACGGGATCGCAGACGCCGCACGCGCTATCATGACCACAGATACCTTTGCCAAGGGCGCACATCAGCAGGTTCAGATCAACGGTCAAACCGTTCGCATCGCGGGGATTGCTAAGGGATCAGGTATGATTGCGCCAGATATGGCGACGATGCTGGTCTATGTCTTTACCGACGCCGCAATCGATCAAGAACATCTTCAAGCGATCACATCAGAATGCGCGGAACAGACGTTTAATCGCATCACTGTGGACAGCGATACCTCGACGTCCGACACAGTTATGGTTGCAGCGACTGGCGCATCCGACGTCGATGTCACGCAAGACCCTTCGTTTAAAACCGGGCTCTACGATGTGATGCTTGATCTTGCGCATCAAGTGGTGCGAGACGGAGAAGGCGCGACCAAATTTATCGAAATATCTGTGAACGGTGCCCAATCAGAGGTTGATGCCAAAACACACGCTCTTTCAATTGCGAATTCACCATTGGTGAAAACAGCCGTTGCCGGTGAAGATCCGAATTGGGGTCGCGTTGTTATGGCAATTGGAAAATCAGGTGCACACGCTGACCGCGATTTAATTTCAATTAAATTCGGTGAGGAATTGGTTGCCAAAAATGGATGGGTTCATTCCAATTACGATGAATCCAAAGCAGCCGCCCATATGAAAGGCTCACATATTCGAATTCAGGTCGATTTAGGTTTGGGAACGTCAGGTGTAACTGTTTGGACATGTGATCTGACCCATGGATATATTTCCATAAATGCAGATTACCGATCATGAAAAAAGTTGTTTTGGTATCTGCCGTTGCGCTGATTGATGTCGACGGACGTGTATTGCTGGCGCAGCGCCCTGCTGGAAAGTCGATGGCTGGGTTGTGGGAATTTCCCGGCGGCAAGGTGGAACAGGGAGAAACACCAGAGGAAGCTTTAATTCGTGAATTGAACGAAGAGTTAGGAATCGACACTTGGGAAAGCTGTTTAGCGCCATTAACTTTCGCAAGTCATTCCTATGATAACTTCCATTTGCTGATGCCTTTGTTTGCCTGCCGGAAGTGGCAAGGCACACCTGTAGCGTGTGAACAACAAACGTTAAAATGGGTCTTTCCGCGCGATTTTCACCAATACCCTATGCCCCCCGCAGACGTGCCATTAATCTCGATATTGCGCGACTGGCTGTGACAATTACCACATTTCGTGTCACCAATGACTAAAAAAGTTACTTAATCGTTAATTTTTCGATGACAATCGTAGCAATCTATGGCTGTATTGGGGTGCATGTTTCTCGCGGGGAGGAAAAAAACGTGTTTCGAACAATCGCTTTGGGCACATCTGTCCTTATTCAGGGCATATATGTCAAAACTTTACCAGACGGTCGTATGACCGTGAAGGTAGGTGATATGCAGTACTCAGGTGCTCCGGTATCAAGAGCTGCTTAGTCAACATCACTCACACTTAGAAATAAATAAGGGGCGGCACTGCAGGGCTGCCCCTTTTACTTTTGCAGTCTCGTGTAACGGTTAAGTCAATGTGCGCGTCACTTCCTCGCGCTCAAAGATCTCGATCACGTCATCCGGGCGAATATCTTCATAGTTTTCAAATGCCATGCCGCATTCCTGCCCAGAGATGACTTCCGCAACTTCGTCTTTGAAGCGTTTCAACGTTTTCAAAGTGCCTTCGTGGATCACCACGTTGTCACGCAGCAAACGTACTCCGGCAGACCGACGCGCTACACCTTCTGTCACCAGACACCCGGCAACCCTGCCGACGCCAGTCACTTTGAAGACTTCTTTGATCGTCGCATAACCGATGAACTTTTCGCGAATTTCCGCGCTTAGCAAACCACTGGCTGCAGCTTTAACGTCGTCGACCAGATCGTAGATGACCGAATAATACCGGATCTCAACGCCTTTTTGATTCGCCGTATTTCGCGCGGATGTATTTGCACGTACGTTGAACCCGAAAACAGGTGCGCCGCTGGCTTCGGCCAGACCAACATCTGTTTCAGTAATGGCACCCACACCGGAATGAAGAACGCGCACGCGGACTTCGTCATTTCCGATTTTCTCCATCGCTTGGACGATCGCTTCGGCCGAACCCTGCACATCCGTTTTCACGAGAATTGGCAGTTCTTCGACGTCTTCGTCCGCCTTGGCTTTGGCCATCAACTGTTCAAGCGTCGTCGCGGCGCCAGCCGCTGCACGTTTGTCTTTCGCAGCTTGTTCGCGATACTCAGCGATTTCACGCGCCTGCGCTTCAGTGTCAGTCACGTTCAGAACGTCACCCGCTTCGGGCGTTCCGTTCAAACCAAGCACCTCAACAGGAACAGATGGACCAGCCACCTTCACGCGTTCGCCCTGATCATTGATCAGTGCGCGCACTTTACCGTATTGCTCACCCACAACAAAAATGTCGCCCTGCTTAAGCGTACCGGTCTGAATCAGAACTGTCGCGACAGGACCACGTCCAACATCAAGCTGTGCTTCGATGACGGCACCTTGCGCCGCCCGGTTCGGGTTCGCTTTCAATTCAAGAAGCTCGGCCTGCAAGGCAATGGCTTCCAGCAATTGATCAAGACCCTGACCAGAAATTGCAGACACTTCAACATCCTGCACTTCACCAGACATCTTTTCGACAATGACTTCGTGCTGAAGCAGATCGGTTCTAACCTTGTCTGGGTCCGCAGATGGTTTGTCGATCTTGTTGATCGCCACGATCATCGGCACTTCGGCTGCTTTCGCGTGGTTAATAGCTTCGATTGTTTGCGGCATAACCGCATCATCGGCTGCCACAACCAGAACAACGATATCCGTCACCTGAGCACCACGAGACCGCATCGATGTAAACGCCGCGTGTCCAGGTGTATCAAGGAAAGACAAAATCGCGCCATCCTTGGTTTTAACCTGATACGCACCAATATGCTGCGTGATCCCGCCTGCTTCGCCAGTTGTAACACTAGTGTCGCGGATCGCATCCAAAAGCGAAGTTTTACCGTGGTCAACGTGACCCATGATCGTGATGACTGGGGGACGTGCCTCCAGCGTTTCAGGATCATCTTCTGTTTCTTTGATCACATCTTCAACATCCGCATCAGAAACACGGGTCATTTCGTGACCAAATTCTTCGATTATCAATTCTGCTGTATCGGCATCGATGGTTTGGTTTTGCGTGACCATCATATCCATATTCATGAGTGATTTTACCACATCACCAACACGTTCAGACATCCGGATCGCCAACTCTGAAACCACGATAGCTTCGGGCAGCTGGACGTTACGCACAACCTTTTCGCGCGATTCGACACCACCCATCGCTTTTTGACGGGCGCGTTCTTGCTTGCGCTTCATGGCAGCCATCGAACGTTGACGTCCGCCTTCGCCACCCGACAAAGCCTGGTTCAGGGTCAATTTGCCGGACCGACGTCCAGCATCGTCACCACGACCACGTCCACCACGATTGTCCCGCGGTTGTTCGCCATCTTGTTTTCGCGGAGTCGCCTGACGGTCGCCCGTTGGCTTTGGCCGTTCGGTCTGCTGTTTCTGAGGAGCTGCAGCCGCTGGTGCGGGTGCTGGCGCCGCCGGCGCTGCCGCACGACGTTCTGCGGCTTCTTTTTCCTCTTTTTTGACGCGCGCTTCTTCTTCTTTGGCTTTCAAAGCCTCGACGCGTTCACGCTCTTCGCGTTCTTTTGTCTCCGCTTCTGCACGGCGACGTTCGCGATCTGCCTCGCGGGCCTTTTCGTGAGCTTCGCGCTGCGCAGCCTCTTCAACCTCGCGCGCTTTGGCCGCTTGAACAGCCTTTAGACGACGCTCCATTTCGGAATCGGAGATCCCTGCAGGACGCTTGCCCGATCCACCAGCGGATAATCCACCACCTGACGGCTTAGACGCACCAGGCTTTGGAACGACAACGCGCTTGCGCTTCGTTTCGACGACGACATTCTTTGTACGCCCGTGGCTGAAGCTTTGCTTCACATTCCCCGAACGCGGCCCGCTTAGGCCAAGTGTCTTTTTACCGTCCGTATCGCTCATAAAGCTCGTCTATCCTTTCCGGCGGCCCATTCCGCCGTCTTCGATTTCGCGCATGCCTCGCAGTCGCTGGGCTTCCTCTACAACACGTTGCGTGAGTCCACCAGAGGCGAGCGCCCCATGTATTAAAGTTTGACGTCCAAACGCCAAACCAAGCTCATCTGCCGTCAACCAGCCGATGTATTGTCCGTAGTGCGGCGTCGAAAGCTTTGTCTTCCCACGCGTCGATCCATCACTTGCCTGCATCAGGACTTGCGCATCTTCGCGTTGCAAAAAGTCCTTCACCTTCTCGTATCCAGCCGTCGCCCTGCCCGATTTGCGTGCAAGCGAGATCAGCTCAATGACGCGTCGGGCCAATTGTCGTTCAACTTCGTCAACCAGACCTCCTGGAACACGTGCAGACTGTTTTAAACCTCGTGAGAAAAGGTTTTTGGCGACCGCCTTTTCCAGTGCGTCCCGAGTGGATGTCACATAGACACCGCGCCCGGGTAATTTTCCTAGAATATCAGGGACAACCTGATCTTCGGGACCAAGGACAAAACGAACGAGTCCTGTCTTTGGTTCAACTTCCCCGGTCGCAATACACTTGCGTTCAGGCCCATCGAGCCGAGGATTATGGGCACCACCGCGTCCCATTTCCGTAAAACGAGGCCTGAGATCAGGCCCCGGCCTCCGCTTCAGTTTCTGTTTCGGCGTTCGGCTCTTCGGTTGCTTCTTCAGTTTCCAAATCTGCTAGGTCAACCCATCCCAAAAGAACGCGGGCAGTCATTACCATGGTTTGCGCTTCCTCGAGGCTGATTTCAAATGGCTCAAGAAGGCCATCGTCTTTTACACGCTCGCCGTCAACCGTTGTCCAGCCGCCAGCCAGTTCCCAGTCCGCACATGTTGCAAAGTCTTCTAGAGTTTTCACACCATCTTTGGCCAATGCTTCTACCATTTGGGGTGTTAGACCCTCAAATTCAATGAGACTGTCTTCAACTCCCAGTGCGCGCGCAGCTTCAAGTGCGGCTTTCGCTTGGGCTTCCAGAACGTCACGGCCACGCGCTTGAAGCTCTTTGGCTGTGTCTTCATCAACACCGTCAATGACCAGCAATTCGCTGATTTCAACGTATGCAACCTCTTCGAGGCTGGTAAACCCTTCGGATACAAGCAACTGAGCAAAGAATTCGTCTAGGTCCAAATTGTCCATGAACAACTTGGTGCGCAATTCGAATTCTGCCTGACGTCGGGCTGATTCATCAGCTTCGGTCATGATGTCGATATCTAGGTTTGTCAGCTGTGACGCCAAACGAACGTTCTGACCGCGACGGCCAATCGCAAGCGACAGCTGTTCCTCAGGAACAACAACTTCGATTTTTCCAGCTTCTTCATCCAAAACAACTTTGGACACTTCTGCCGGTTGCAACGCGTTCACAAGGAACGTTGGCTGATCTTCATTCCAAGGAATGATGTCGATCTTTTCACCCTGCAATTCATTCACGACGGCCTGAACTCGACTTCCGCGCATACCGACGCAGGCACCAACTGGATCAATCGAACCATCATAGCTGATCACGGCGATCTTTGCCCGGCTGCCCGGATCCCGCGCAACAGCTTTGATGTCGATGATGTTGTCGTAAATTTCCGGCACTTCCATTCTAAACAGTTCGGCCATGAATTCCGGGGCGGTTCGGCTCAGGAAAATCTGTGGGCCACGCTGTTCGCGACGAACGTCTTTGATGTAGCACCGAATACGATCGCCCGGACGATAGCTTTCGCGCCCGATCTTTTCGTTACGGCGCAAGACGGCCTCACCGGCACCCACGTCAACGATGACGTTGCCATATTCTTCGCGTTTGACCAGCGCGTTGATGATTGTGCCAGCGCGATCTTTGAACTCTTCGAATTGGCGATCACGTTCGGCTTCACGAATCTTCTGCAAAATAACCTGTTTGGCAGATTGCGCAGCGATACGGCCCATTTCAACTGGCGGAACTTCTTCGATGAAGTGATCGCCAACGGACGGATCGTCCAGATACTGCTTGGCCTGCTCAACGGTAAATTCCGCTTGATAGTTCTCAAGCTCTTCTTCTTCGACCACGGTGCGCACACGGGTGAATGTCGCCTTGCCTGTTTTGCGGTCGATATGAACACGAATGTCCATTTCCGCGCCATAGCGGGACTTTGCAGCCCGAGCGAGCGATTCTTCCATCGCTTCGACCACCAAACTCGGGTCGATCATTTTTTCGCGCGCAACAGCCTCGGCTGTTTGCAAAAGTTCAAGCTGGTTTGCCGATGTAATCGCCATCAGTTCTCCTCCGTTGACCCTTCGGTCTTAATCTCGTCGAATTGGTCTTCATTCAACACGCCAGCAGCCTTACGCTGGCGCAGCATTTCTTTGATCAGTTCATCGGTCAAAACAAGCTTTGCTTCGCTCAACCAATCGAAATTCAGACCAATCGTCATCTCGCCCCCTTCACCGGGAGCGGCAACATTGATCAGCACTTCGTCGTTTTCCACCCCGGCCAGCACGCCACGGAATCGGCGGCGTCCATCTATGGAATCAGTTGTCTCGATCTTTACATCATACCCTTCGTACACTTCGAAGTCTTTGATACGCGTCAACGGACGGTCGATTCCCGGAGACGATACTTCCAAAGTATAAGCATCCAAAATTGGATCTTCGACATCAAGAACTGCGCTGACCGCAGTGCTGATATCTGCGCAATCATCCACTTCAATGCCACCACCGGCTTTATCCGCCATAATCTGAAGCGTTGGTTCGTTTCCGGACATCAAACGAATGCGTACGAGTTCATACCCCATATCCGCAATCACCGGTTCGATGATTTCGGCCAGACGACGATCCATAGCAGCTTTGGCGATTAGACTATTGGTCATTGGTCCTTCGGTGTGTTTAGGCACAAAAAAACGGGCGCGCGGCCCGTCGATATTTCCCGGTGGGGCATTCAGTTTGGACCCGAACGCACCGCTGTTAAACCGCATATACGCGCGGCACTCCAAGACTGCAAGGCTGTTCTAGAGTCGACCCGCGATATCAGGCGCGCCACCAACGTTCGGCCATGCGTAAATTGTCCAGTGGCCATATTCGGCCAACCTGAGCAGGAAGACCCACGCTGTAGCGCACAATTTGCATGACATCGGAATCATCGGGAAGACGGTGCATGTCCGGCACATCGGTCATTTTAACCCCATCCGCCACATCAACCAGACCTTCGGCCAAAGCCTGTGCGCGTACGGCATCATCGGCAAAATGCACGAATTCAATACGATCGAACCAACCCGCGGCGTCTGCTTGCCAATGTGTGTCGACACGTTCCCCGATAAAGTGGCGACCAGCATCGAACTTGTGAAGACGGTAAAAGCCCGTTCCAACGCCGGGTCTGCCTTCGGCTCGAATCAGATATTCCGGACCCGCCAATTTATAAGGCAAACTCAGATCCGGCGAATTCAGCGTTAAGGTGATTTGAAATCCACGGGATTCGATCCAACCTAAATCCTGCAAGGAATACGTGATATCCTGCGCGGTCAGCGCTGATCCATCGTGAAAGACCACGTTTTCTTCTAAATCAAAGGTCCAAACTCGTCCGGAATCCTGACCAACCCAGGATTTTGCGATACGGCTACGCAATGTGCCGTCGGCCGCAATTTCCGTAAGGCCTTCGTGAACCGCGCTTGTGGCGGCTTGCATCATCAGACCAGAACCCGCTGCAAGCCAGATATCATCGCGTTTTGAACCAGAAAGTGCGGCCCGCAATTGCCCGCCACGTTTAGGAGCAGCAGAAACGCCTGTTGCCGTCAGCAAAGCTGCAGCAGCACCCGAAGCGAATAAAGCGCGTCTGTCGATCCGCGTCATTTCCCTGCCATCCTGTCCATTGCCCTGACAAGCTCTGCCGAAATTCCCGGCTCACTTAGGGCATGACCCGCATCACGGACCAGTTTCAATTCCGCCTTCGGCCAAGCCTTCGCAAGCTTCCATGCTGATTCGGGTGGGCATATCATATCATATCTGCCCTGCACGATAACGCCGGGAATATGTTTGATGCGATCCGCATGGGCCACAATCTGGCCATCAAATTCCAGCCAGCCCTTATTTGTGAAATAGTGGTTCTCTAGCCGTGCAAATGCACGCGCGTATTCGCCCGGAGACTCTCCGCCAGAGCCATTTGAATGAATCGAAGCAAGCGCATTTTCCCATGACGACCATGCACGGGCAAACTGTGTTTCTTGGGTGATGTTGCCAGAAAAGAGCCTGCGGCTGTAGGCTTCTATCAGATCGCCTTGTTCGTCCTTTGGCACCAATTCAGTAAAGCGCGCCCATGCTTCGGGCCAAAATTTTCCAGCACCTCCGCCATAAAACCAGTCCAATTCAGACTGTGTCATCAAGAATACACCGCGTAAAACAAGGGATCTTACGCGATCTGGATGCGCTTGTGCATAAATCAACGCCAGCGTAGCACCCCACGAGCCTCCGAAACAAATCCACGCGTCGATCTTCAATTCATCTCGAATACGTTCGATATCGGACACAAGATGCCACGTCGTATTGGCCGTGATGTTCGCATGCGGTCTGGATCGACCACATCCACGCTGATCGAACAAAATGACACGGTAATAGTCTGGGTCGAAGTAACGACGCATGGACGGGCTGCACCCGCCGCCCGGTCCACCGTGCATGACAATGACTGGCTGACCATTTGGGTTGCCGCATTGCTCAACATAGATCTTGTGGCCATCCCCAACATCCAACACACGCTGATCGAAGGGTTCGATCGGCGGGTATAGATATTGGACTGCGCGCTTTTGGTCGCTGTGTTTATCCATCACATCGCTTACATAATGCGTTAACCCATCAAGAGCACATGGAAACTGAAATGCAAGAGCATCCAAACACGGTTGATGAACATGAGATCGCCAAGTTTACGGCTATGGCCGCAGAATGGTGGGATCCCAACGGAATGTTCAAGCCCCTGCATATGCTGAATCCCTGTCGCCTTGACTATATTACAACACAGATCGCCGCAGAATTTGATCGAGATCTCAAAACCGAAAAACCCTTTGAAGGCCTGCGCATTTTCGACATTGGGTGTGGCGGCGGGTTACTGTGCGAACCGATGGCACGCTTGGGCGCCGAAGTTGTCGGTGCGGATGCAGCAGAGCGAAATATCCCCGTTGCAGAGCTACACGCGCAACAATCGGGGTTGGACATCGATTATAGACACACAACCGCCGAAGACGTCGCCGCTTCGGGGGAAAAATTCGATGTCGTTCTAAACATGGAAGTCGTTGAACATGTTGCTGACCCGTTGGCATTCCTAACCGCATGTCAGGAATTGTTGCGACCCGGAGGCTTGCTCATTTGTTCAACCATCAACCGAAATCCAAAGAGTTTCGCGATGGCAATCGTTGGTGCCGAATATGTGATGCGGTGGTTGCCCAAGGGGACGCATGATTGGTCCAAATTCATAACGCCCGATGAATTGTGCGATTTGATCAGCAAAGCTGGTCTTGAACCAGAAGACCGAACCGGGTTTGTGTTTAACCCGGTGACATGGTCGTGGCGTTTAAGCGGGCGTGATCTGAGCGTAAATTACGTTACGGCGTCAACCAAACCGCAGTGACCTGATGGAACGCCTGCGGCGTAAATGATTCTTTTGCGTTCAAGCCTCGCATGCTATCGGTCCTTGCCTTGCATGTGTTCGCGTCATAGGCAAGTTTATGGATCGTGATGGGTTTGATCGCGTATTTTGTATCGTAAGGCGGTTATTAAGAAGACGCGTGGCATTGCTGCACGAACGGGCAAGTGCGACCGTATGATCCACCCGGATCGCTGGACGGGGGATGCGTAGACCGTTATTTACCCGACCGAGTTTGGCTGCGCAGCGCGTGGCCCGCATCGCAATGGCCGCGCCCGGCCCAATGACGGAGGACAAC
Organism: Paracoccaceae bacterium; assembly: GCA_039960995.1. Classification (GTDB taxonomy): domain Bacteria; phylum Pseudomonadota; class Alphaproteobacteria; order Rhodobacterales; family Rhodobacteraceae; genus JABSSA01. Next base: position 76,835 of record JBDVKF010000027.1, read on the forward strand.
AAGTGTCCCACGCAGATGAACATAACGAAGAGCGGCGAGACTTTCTTTACTACGTAACCGCCGGAGCGGGTGCTGTCACCGCAGGTGCCGCAATTTGGCCTCTGGTTAATCAGATGAATCCGTCCGCAGACGTTCGGGCGTTAAGCTCGATCCGAGTGGACGTTGGGGATATTGAGCCCGGAACGCAACTTACGGTCAAATGGTTGGGTAAACCCGTGTTTATCCGTCGTCGCACGAAAGACGAGATCGCCGATGCGCGTTCAGTTGATTTGAACGATTTGCAAGATGGTGACGCACGCAACGATAACCTTGGATCGGTCGAAGCGGCGGACGAAAACAGATCGTTGGATGAAGCTGGCGAATGGCTGGTGATGATGGGTGTTTGCACCCACCTTGGGTGCGTGCCATTGGGTGACGGATCTGGGGAATTTGGCGGTTGGTTCTGCCCATGTCACGGGTCGCACTATGATACATCAGGTCGCATTCGTAAGGGACCCGCACCTGAGAACCTTCCGGTTCCAGTCGCCGTGTTCCTTGACGAAACAACAATTCAACTCGGGTAAGGGAGGGTCACATGGCTGGAATTCCACACGACCACTACGAACCGAAGACTGACTGGGAAAAAGGTCTGGCCAAGCGCCTGCCGATCCTTGGTCTTCTGTATGATACGTTGATGATCCCCACACCCAAGAACCTCAATTGGATGTGGATTTGGGGCATCGTTCTGACGTTTTGTCTGGCGCTGCAAATCGTGACGGGCATCGTTCTTGTCATGCACTACACGCCACATGTCGATTTGGCGTTTGCATCGATTGAACACATCATGCGCAATGTGAATGGCGGACATATGATCCGATATCTTCACATGAATGGTGCATCACTGTTCTTTGTCGCTGTTTATGCCCACATCTTCCGTGGCCTTTATTACGGATCATATAAGGCGCCGCGTGAAATCACGTGGATCATTGGGATGCTCATCTATCTGATGATGATGGGTACAGCCTTTATGGGTTATGTTTTGCCTTGGGGTCAGATGTCATTCTGGGGTGCGACAGTGATTACAGGCCTGTTTGGCGCGATCCCGTTTATTGGTGAGAGCATCCAAACGTGGCTGTTGGGCGGACCTGCAGTGGACAATGCCACACTGAACCGCTTCTTCTCTTTGCACTATTTGCTACCATTTGTGATCGCAGGTCTTGTTGTTGTTCACATTTGGGCCTTCCACACGACGGGCAACAACAACCCGACTGGTGTCGAAGTGCGCCGCACATCCAAAGAAGACGCAGCCAAAGACACGTTGCCGTTTTGGCCGTATTTTGTGATCAAAGACATCTTTGCTCTGGCCGTGATTTTGGTGGTCTTCTTCGCGATTGTCGGCTTCATGCCGAACTACTTGGGTCACCCAGATAACTATCTGGAAGCGAACCCGCTTTCCACACCAGCGCATATTGTGCCGGAATGGTACTTCTTGCCGTTCTACGCGATCTTGCGTGCTTTCACCCCTGACGTTTGGGTTGTGATGTTCGCAACGTGGATCACTGGCGGCATCGTAACGGCCAAGTTCTTTGGTGTTCTTGCGATGTTTGGTGCGATTGCGGTTATGGCTTTGGCTCCTTGGTTGGACACATCCAGCGTGCGTTCGGGTCGATTCCGTCCGATGTTCAAATGGTGGTTTGCCCTGTTGGTGATCGATTTCTTTGTCCTAATGTGGGCAGGTGCGATGCCGGCAGAAGAACCGTTTTCAACCATCTCACTGATCGCTTCGGCATACTGGTTCATCTATTTTTTGGTCATCCTGCCACTGCTTGGCGTGATCGAAAAACCAGATGCGCAACCAGCGACCATCGAAGAAGATTTCAAAGCGCATTACGGCGACGCATCGGACAAACCATCGTCCTCAGCGCAACCGGCAGAATAAGGAGGCGCAGTACAATGTTGAAACGCATCGCACTTAGCGCAGCACTTGCCATCGGTCTTACTGGTGGAGCCTATGCAGCCGGAGCAGAAGTTCACGTCGAAGACTTTGACTTTTCGTTCCAGGGTCCGTTTGGGGCATATGATCAGAACCAATTGCAACGCGGATTGCAGATTTACACAGAAATCTGCTCTGCGTGCCATGGTCTGAAATTTGTACCTATTCGGTCATTGGGCGACGAAGGTGGCCCGCATCTACCCGAAGATCAGGTTTTTGCTTATGCTGAATTCTACGAAGTCTTTGATGCTGATCTGGACGATTTTCGCCCGGCCAAGCCGACGGATCACTTTCCTGAAAGCCAGCTGGAAAACGCTCCTGACCTGAGCCTGATGGCGAAAGGCCGCGCCGGATTTCATGGACCTTACGGATTGGGCATCAACCAATTCATCAAAGGAATGGGCGCACCTGAATATATCGCCACGCTTTTGACCAGCTACGAGGATCCGCCGGAATGTACCCCGGATGATATGGATGGCAACTACAACGCAGCTTTTGCGTCTGGGGCGTATCCTGACGAATGCAAAGACGATGATGGCAATCACCTGTATCCGGGATCTTGGATCGCGATGGGTCAGCCACTTTGGGGTGACGACGTGGAATTTGCCGATGGACATTCCACGGATATTGAGCACCTCGCAGAAGATGTGGCTGCCTTCCTGATGTGGACAGCAGAACCCAAAATGATGGCCCGCAAACAGGCAGGGTTCGTTGGTGTGTTTTTCCTGACCGTCCTGTCGGTTCTTCTGTATTTTACGAACAAACGTCTGTGGGCTCCGATCAAAGGCAAAGATCACTAACCCTTCTTCGGAATTGAACAACAGAAGCCCCTGCAGTCCTCACTGCAGGGTTTTTTTCTTTGTCAGGGCATCGTCTAAGGTCACCCATAGGGAGACGGTCATGCCACGGGACATCAAAGGGTTCGATCTAAACGCGATTGATGCAGAGTTCATTGCTGACCCGCATCCCACGCTGCATGCGTTGCGAACACATGATCCTGTGCATCAAAACCCAGACGGGTCGGTTTATCTGACGCGTTATGCGGATTGCCAGAAAGTGTACCAATCCCGCGAGATGTTATCCGACAAGGCAGAGGCATTTGGTGAAAAGTTCGGGAAATGCCCTTTGTTCGAACACCATACAACCAGCCTTGTTTTTAATGACCCGCCTTATCACACAGTAGTGCGCAAGCTCATCTCTGCCGCGTTTACACCGCGCAAGCTTGCCGAATTCGAACCTTTGATTGTCCAGATCGTTGACCGCTTGTTGGATCGGGTCGAAGACATGAGGCAGCTTGATCTGATCAACGATTTCGCCAAGGTTCTGCCGACCGAAGTTATTTCGATAATGTTGGGTATCCCAGAAAGCTATCAGGCGCGGTTGAGAGGGTATTCAATCGCCATCCTCGGTGCGTTGGATCCAGTTGTGTCGGCCGACCGCATGCAGGCTGGCAATCAAGCTGTTCACGAGTTTTCGGAAATCTTGAACGATCTGATCAACCACCGCCGCGCAAATCCAGACGGTGCATCAAAAGGCGAAGTCTTGGATTCGCTGATTTTCAGCGAACATGACGGTCGACAATTGACGCAAAAAGAGCTGATCCAAAACTGTATTTTCCTTTTGAATGCCGGGCACGAGACCACAACCAGTTTGGTTGGAAACTCGATTGGTTTACTGTTGGACAACCCCGATCAGCATCAGCTTTTACAAACCGAACCCGAATTGATTTCGACCATGGTCGAAGAGAGCTTGCGCCTTGAAAGCCCCTTACAGATTGGGAACCGACTGGCGGGTGAAGACATCGACCTTGGGGATTATGTGATCAAAAAGGGAACCTATATTCATACCTCAATTGCGGCGGCCAATCGTGATCCTGCGCAATTTGCAAACCCCGACACGTTCAACATCCGCCGCACGCCAAATCGGCATATTGCTTTCATTTCGGGAATTCACGTGTGCCTTGGTGCAACGCTTGCCAGAATTGAGGGGCGCATAGCGTTGGGCCGATTTGTTCAACGCTTTCCAAACCTTGCCCAAGCTGGCCCACGCACGCACCTTCCTCTGGCGCGGTTTCGCGGCTACACAGAATTTCCGATTTCGGTTTAAGCGGTCAGTCTAGCGTTTTGAACTGACGCAATTGTCGCCTGAACAATGTCGCCTTCGGTTTGAGGCGCTTCAAAGTGTACTTCGGCAAAGTGTTCTGTCCGGCCCATGGACGGGCTTTCCATCAATATTGAATGGTTGCGCCCGACCTGGGCATTCAGATGCCGTTCTACCGCCGCCTCACCCGCTGCGCGCAATGCAGCGGCACGTGCTTTGATCAGGGGGCCGGTGACTTGGGGCATCCGCGCCGCAGGCGTTCCGGGACGTGGTGAATACGGAAAGACATGCAGCCATGTCAAATCGCAGTCTTTGACCAACTTCATAGAGTTTTCGAAATGCGCATCGGTTTCAGTCGGGAATCCCGCAATAATATCCGCCCCAAATGTCATGTCTGGCCGAACCTTGCGCGCGTCTTCCACAAAGTGGATGGCGTCGTCCCGCAAATGACGCCGTTTCATACGCTTTAAAATCAAGTCATCGCCATGCTGCAAAGACAGATGAAGATGTGGCATCAACCGTGGCTGCGTGGCGATCGCTTCCATCAAAGCCGGATCCACCTCGATTGAATCGATCGAACTGATGCGAAGGCGGGGCAAATCCGGCACCAGTTTCAATATGCGCGCAACCAAATCGCCCAAACTCGGATTGGCCGGAAGATCAGCGCCCCAAGACGTAAGATCGACGCCCGTTAGAACGACTTCGTTGAACCCTTTGTCCACAAGGCGCTTGATTTGATCAACCACGACACCCGCCGGAACCGATCTGGAATTACCACGGCCATACGGAATAATGCAGAACGTACACCGATGATCGCAGCCGTTTTGAACCTGCACATAGGCTCGGCTGCGCGTCCCAAAACCGTCGATCAAATGCCCAGCCGTTTCTGTGACAGACATGATGTCGTCGACCTGCACCGGTTCAGTTCCAAAGTCACCGGCAAGACTGCGCCACGTTTCGGCCTGCATCTTTTCGGTATTGCCGATGACAAAATCGACCTCATCCATAGATGAAAATGTTTCTGGTTCAATCTGCGCGGCGCATCCGGTCACAATCACCTGAGCATTAGGGTTATCACGTCGCAGCTTGCGAATTTCCTGCCGCGCTTTGCGCACGGCTTCGCTGGTCACGGCACAAGTGTTCACAATAAACGCGTTCTCAAGCCCGGCTTGTTCGGCCAAATCTTTCATGGCCTCGCTTTCATACGCGTTCAGACGGCACCCAAGTGTTGTGAACCGAGGCGCGCTCATTTTAAGGCTTCCAAAAAATCCGCTGTGATTTCGCCTGTAAAGACATGCATCGTCTGGCCTGTCATCCACACGCCATCATCGCGCCAATCTACGTGCAAAGTGCCACCGTCAAGATCGATGCGCACGGATCGCCCGGTCAGGCCACGTCGCGCCGCCGCAACCGCAGCCGCACAGGACGAAGACCCTGACGCCAAAGTGATTCCAACACCACGTTCCCAAACACGCATACGGATATGATCCATGCCCACAATTTGTGCCACCTGAACATTGGTGCGTTCCGGGTAAAGCGGATGATGCTCGATATCTGAGCCAAACCGTTCTAGGTCGACGTTATCGACATTTTCGACAAAAAACGTGCAATGCGGATTGCCCATCCCAGTCGCAGTCGGTGCGCCGTCAATCGGCAATTCCAGCGTGTCCATGTCTTTGGCCAACGGAATGTCCGACCATTCGGTCTGAGGATGCCCCATATTGACGGCGGTCAGACCGTCTCCAACATCTTGCGCCAGCAAAGTGCCGCGGTCCGTTGTCATCGTCAGGGCTGTCGCACCAGACTCGTCCATCAACCATCGCGCAATACAACGTGTTGCATTCCCGCAGGCAGCCGACGTCGTTCCATCCGCGTTCCAAAACGTCAGGTGAACATCCGCAGACCCATCGGTCAGCACTGCAAGCTGATCAAACCCGACGCCGGTATGACGATTGCCCAAAGCCGTGGCCAAAGTAGGCGTCACCTCGATAGCGCGCGCACGCGCATCCAAAACGACAAAATCGTTCCCCAACCCATGCATCTTCATGAAGGGCAAACTTGTGCGACCCATTTCCGCCATGGGGGGCATATAGCTGTGCCCGAAGAACTAATCCAGTATCTTACAGAAAAAGAGATTTATTGGGCTTGACCGCGACCAATGACCTTTCTAGATAGGCGCCTCGTGGGCCGTTAGCTCAGTTGGTAGAGCAACTGACTTTTAATCAGTAGGTCGCAGGTTCGAACCCTGCACGGCTCACCACTTTATTCAATTTGTCAGTAGACCATAACAGTGCAGATTTGGAGCATAAGCTTGCAGATCTGTCCGTTTGGTTTGGTTTCACGACCAATTTGAGACTGAAATCGAGATGACTCCTCGCTTTGGGTTAGCAGAGACAATCTCGTTGGACCGTTGAGTTGGTAAGGCAGCGCTTTTTGGCAGCGTGTATCGTAAGTTCGAATCCTACCATCCCAGCCAGCTTTCCTGTTGTGTCATCCGGCGTGAATCGCAACTTGTCCGGCGAGAAACGCAACTTGTGTCGGGTAAGAACGCGATTTTGTGCGTTTTCTCCTGATTTTCGGGCTTTTGTTTGGCCTAGCAAGCGTGTTCCGAATTTCCGAAAAACGCCCCGAGTAATGGCCCCTCGCGGCCCAAAGCCGACCTTGACCGATCCCGACGATGCCGCATCGCAGCTTTCCCAAAGCGGACTTTGGCAGTGGGGCGCAGCACTTACGTGGGGCCGATGACTGCAATGCGGGACTTTTCTGCCGTTCAAGATGACGGAGTATTGCGAAACTCTCGACTTTGTTTTCAAGCTGCTGTTGATGTCGTATTACAAATTGAGAAGGTGGGGACCAAACAGAAATGCATCATGATTATTCTGATATCACAAGTCTCACCGACGCCAGCCCAAAGTGGCATGATGAAAACGGTGTTCCAAGATATTGCGACTTCCACCCAGATCAAATGGCAAACATTTACGCCTCTGAAGCAGTCTTGGCCTCCATTGAGTGTCAAGCATGTAGGACCGAGTTTCGCGTCGCATTTTCCGAATTAAATCAGAGACATAAACTGTGGGATGAGGGGCAAAAAGAGAGAGTAGCGTTCCTCTCTGACCTGATTTTAGATCGAACTTTGCATTATGGCGACCCGCCAAACACAAGGTGCTGTGATGCAGGCCCTTCCATGAACAGTATTCCCATTTCTGTCATCGAGTACTGGATTAAGCCCTACATTCGGATGGAGCGAGGCCAGCCAATCCGGGACCCATCATTGCTGAATTGGACGCGAGAAAGAGACTTCGAATTGTCGATCACGAAGGGCAAAACTTAAACAAGTTCTTTCGAGTGAAAGGGTAGCTTAGGGCTCATAGCAGCCGTTCAGCTTGATGGATTGCAGCTGCCCCTGACCCGCAAAAGATCAGGGGCTTGTTATTATTTTACAGCAAAGCAATAGAACAAGCCGTCGCCACCCGTGCCTTGTAGGTTTTCAAGACCGCACCCTCTGGATGGGTGGGCTGCGCCCCAAGACGTTGGATCGGCACCGCCGCCTGTCCGGTCGTGGTGACCAACCATGGCAGAGCTTTCGGAAGATGCGCTGGTCCAGTCTTCACAGGCTGGACCGACATACATGCCATCAGCTGTTGATCCAGTCAGGATGTCGTGGCGGTTCGGCGCATCGCCACGACCGTTGATGATTTCACCACTTTCACTGATGGAGGCTTCCTTAGTTAGGTTGTTGGCGCTAGCATCATGCAACTGGTCAATGCTCTCCGCAACGATGACGCCATTGGCGTTCATCCATGGACCCGTGCCGATGCGGTCGCGTGCGTTTTCTGCGCTGGACGACAAATAGGCGGCCCATGTCTTGCCAGTAATACCGGCAGCTTCTGCCAAGGATGTACAATGGGCGTCTGCACCGGCAAGACCGCCTAAATTGCCTCCGTCGCCGGGATTTACGCTGGTGATAAAGAAACTGGTATTAGCGTCTTGCGCGGCAGAGCTGGTGGCAAAGCTCATGCAACACGTTGCAGCAACTGCCAAAATTTTAAAAGTCATTGGGAATGACCTTGTTTTAGGCGGGGGTTTGTGTGCTCAGAATATCGGACTGTCTTTGCAGCCCACAAGTGCCAAAATGTCCACACATGAAACCTGCAGCTTTCCGCTGCTCTATGCCACGACAGCCGATACAGCTGCCAGCCCCATCGTCCAAGAACAGACCTAGCAGGCCGCAGTCGAAACAGCGGCAACGCGGGACAAACCGGACCTCTATCTCCGACAGCCGAACGGCCGCTCTCGCGTTGAAGGCAAGCAAACTGTCCATTGAGGAACAATCATTCGAAGTCAAAGAATTCGCAGATTTCCTTTGCAACGTCTGTCGCAGAAAGGCTCGTGTTGTCTATCCGAAGGTAGTTTTTGTATCCCAGTTCATCGGGAAACGAGTTGAACCGATACTTCTTTTCAACGTCGCGCAAATGACCTTCGGACCAATCGATGTCTCGTTTGGTTGGCTTGTGAGCCAATCTGTTCTCACCTCGGTTTCGCGTTAGCCGCTCCTCGAATGCCGCCTCAAGTTCCACCCAGAAAATGCTATTTCCAGCCGACCGAAATTGTTCCGCAACCCCTTCAATGAACTCACGTTCTCCGGGCTCTCCAAAGGCCCAAACGAAGGTGAAAATGTAGCTGTTCTCCTTATCAGCGGCGAAGGCATCGAAGAACGCGCGCCTTACTTGACCGACGAGATTGCGACCTTGAGAGGTGCCATAGCTGAAATACGGAGCCACGACTTCGATGGCGATGTGATTGTGGAAGAGCTTGTAGCCCGTGCGCCGCTCAAGCTCCTGGCCTACAGTCATCTTTCCGGCAGCGGGCGGTCCAATTATGAAGATCAATGGCATGCGATAAGGTACTGCGGATAAAACGGTGGAACAATGAGCTCGAACATATCACCTTAATCACCACGTGACACCAGACATTTGTGCAGCGTGCAGCATCGGGGAGTCCGGGCTCAAACCTGCCGTTAGCTGCGTCTGCGAAGGCTGATTGGTTCAATTTCACAGGTCGATGACCGCTTCGCGGGACAGAGCGGGATTTCGCTGTGCGTGCGCCAAAGGCTGCTTTGCGGATGCAGTTCAATAAATGTAAGGTAGTGGTACTAAATTCGGTTAGAGGTAAATTTTGGCAGAAAAATTGAGTTCCTAGCCGTAACCTAAGGTGCCAACCAGTGAGAAATCTAATTGCATTGTTGATACTTATGTGGGTTCTGGCGTTGGGTATTCAAAGTATCGGCTCGAGGCCGAGCACCTTGGAACTATCCGTTATATTGGCTGACGGTGGAGAAGATGTAACTGATCAATTTCGAAGGTACGTAGGGTTTGTGCCGGACGGGAGGTCCGGGCCGCCAACCCTTGGTAACATCAAAATAATTAACTCGATCGAGGGGCATGATGCCATTTACGAAGTGCCGCCGAATCGTAGAATTGGCATCTTTGTTCTATCCCGATCAGGTTCCCCGTTTGAGTCTGTTATCACCGTTAACCCACGACAGCATCTTAAACATAATGTTGTCCTTGATGCCGGTTTGGTTACGGTAACGGCCGAATTTATAGGACCCACAAGCTACCCGAATATTTGGTATGTCGAACCTGACGGCCAGATTGACACCAACGACCGCCTAGTTGACGGAGCACAGTTCCTTGTTCCGGCTGGGGAGCAGGTTTTTCAGGTTGGCCGTTCTCTTGAGACCAAACGAGAAAATGTTTCTGTCGTCGCAGGTCAGAGACATGATGTTAATATAATTAGCGAAATTGGCACACTGTCCATCAACCTCGAAACAATAGTACCGTTTGAAGCCTTGTCGCCAACACCAATCATTCGAACTGATGACGGCGGTAAACTTCTTCATTTACGAGATAATGGCTTTGATGCCGGCCGCTGGCAATTTGGCAGTCACTATTCAAGGCTTGAATTATTCGAGAGGTTTCATACACCAATCCGCCCCGCGGCTACTGAACCGCTGCTAGTCACGATTGATCAGCCAGAGAACTCGATGACAGTCCCACTGCCGCTTATGGCCGTAGAAGTTCTCTTTGATGAGTGGGCCGACAAAATTACTAAACATGCAACTGCTATGGTTGTCAGTGTGACAGATCCCGGACCGCCATTCGCGACATATCGTGTTAAGAACAACCGCGCACCTTTGATGTTTTTACCACCGCCGGAAGCGCACGACTATGCCATCGCACTGGTAGATAAAGGCGATGTTCTCGCCTTACACGCCGTACACACTCTGTCTACCGATATCCCAAAAACACTGACAGTTTCTCTAGGAGGTGACGTTCACCTGTGTGAAACAGTGGTCCTCGGCTTTAATTGCTCTACACTTTCCAATTAAGTTTCTAACGAAAAGCAAATAATTCGTTCAAGTATTAGTTAGAGGACATTCGCTGCGTTGCAATACTAAAGCGCATCGGCTAATTCTGTTGAAAAACTCTTCCTTGATCACGTGCCTATTCGCTGATTCAATTCCGATATTGATTGGGGGATATGGCGATGATGGGACCGAAGCAGGAAGCACAAGGGGCGCTGTTTTATGAGTTCTCGCTGGAAGGCCACG
>JBDVKF010000028.1:0-7753 GCA_039960995.1 Paracoccaceae bacterium
ACGGGACCGGACTTGGCCGTATTCAGTGCATCAATGGCGTGATCGGCATGGACGTGTAGCCCGTTAATGTCGTTCAAAACACCATCGTAGGTTTCGGCCACGACCGGCATTGCCCACGCATGTTCATCGCGAAAAAAGTCAGCATAGGTATCAATCATCCACCGGGTTGCGCCGTGATGAACCATACCAACGGAGTGCGTATTGGTGATGCAGATCGGGCCAACAAAGTATCCAGCATCGTTTATCCAATGCGTGCCGGTCATTTCGCCATTGCCGTTCAATGTATACTGACCTGCCCATACGGGTTTGGGCTCGGTGTCACCACCACGTGGGATAATGGCGGTCACCCCGGTGCGGATGCCGTTTTCGAGGTCGGACAGCGTGGTGAAACCAACGTGCACGCCGCGGCCACGTCTGTTATGGCGTTGTTGGGGCCGGGCGTGCCGCGAAACGGCAGGCCTAGATCACGGGCGCGAGGTTTGAGAGGTGCCATATTTAACCTGCGGTCTTGGCTTGAGCCTCTAACCTTTGGCGTTGGAATGCGTCGAAGTCCTTTGCGGGTTGTTGTTCCACAGCCATGGCAAGGAACGGGTCGACAACGTCAGTGCGATGGCCGGACAATTGTTCAACAATCGCGAGGCCGCAGAAGGGGACGACAACTTCGGCATAGCCACCCTCGTGCACAGCAACGATCCGACCGCCGCAAACCTCATCGGCCAAGTCCATGACCTGACGGGTCAATTCGCGGTAGGTGTCCGAAGTGCACTGCATGCGCGCCAATGGATCAAAGGAGTTGGCATCCAACCCCGAGGCGACGATGATTAAGTCGGGGCTAAAGTCTCGGATTGCCGGTAGTGCCAAAACTTCGAATGCATCCAGGTAGGCCTGTTGGCCGCCACCCGCGAGCAATGGGATATTCAGGTTCGCCCCGACGCCAGCGCCTTCGCCCCGCTCAGACGCAAGCCCTTGGCCCGGTGGAAAGCAGTTTTCCTGATGGATGGATATGGTGAGCGTATCGGCGCGGTCATAATAAATCGACTGTGTACCGTTGCCGTGATGGACGTCCCAATCAAGGACCGCGACCTTGCCCAGACCGTGGTTTGCGCGCGCGGCCTCAATGGCGATGGGGATATTGGCGAGCAGGCAAAAACCCATCGATTGTTCCGCCAGACAATGATGCCCCGGTGGGCGCGATAGGGAGTACGCGTTTTGGTGCACGCCTGTTAAAACGTCCGAGACCGCCTGTTTGGCAAGCCCGGCTGACAGTGCCGCAATTTCAAAGCTGCCAAGACCGAAAGGCGAAAAAATTCCCAAATCTCCGCCACCCGCGTCGGAAGCGTTCTTGAACTCGGATATATAGCTGCTGGGGTGGATACGCTCCATGTCGGCAATGCTGGCGTGCAGCGCAGACGTAACTGAAATCTGCTTGGACATCCCAGACACATCAAGCAGGGCCTTAAAACGGCGTTTGCTTTCTGGGCTTTCGGCGTGGCCAGAACTGGCGGGGGGTTGCACATATCCGCCAACTGGCATGACCAATGCGTGTTCACCGGTGGTGTGCCACAGGCAGTGTTCATCGAAATAGAATCCAGTGCTCATGAGGCTGCCCTTTTTTTGGTAAATTTCGCGATGATGGAATCAAGCAAGCCTGCAAGGCCGCGTGGGAAAAAGAGGATGATCAAAACACCAGCAGCGCCGAGTGCGAACAGATACCAACTGGACGAAAACCCGAGGTATTCGCGCAGGGCAAAGTAAAGGATCGCGCCAAGGGTTGGTCCATGCAAACGCCCAATCCCGCCAATGATCGTGACAAAAACGAGAGTGACCATCCATGTTATATCAAACGCCGCCACGGGCGTGATAAACAGCGAAGACAAGAAATGAACCGCGCCTGCCATCCCCGCAAATCCAGCAGAAACCATGAAGACGATCAGCCTCACCTGCTTGGGTGCGACACCGATCGAACGGGCCGCAACTTCGTCATCGCGCAAGGCACGCAGGCGCAAACCGAAAGAGGAGCGCATCATAAGCCAAACCACAAGCGTAACACCAACGGCCAACGCAAGGGCGAGCCAATAGGCGTTTGTGCCCATCCATTCGCGGTTCAAATTGCGTGCTGCAGTCAATGGCATACCGTTCACGTTGCCGGTGAAATCCACGCGCATGACCACGATGCGTAGAATTTCTGCGGACACCCAAAGCCCCACGGCAAAATAGACATCGCGTAGCCGGAACAGGATCGGCGCAAGGATAAGGGCCAAACCGGCGCTAACGAACCCCGCGAAAGGGATCGCGAGGTAAGGATGCAGGCCCGTATCGCGGGTAACGATAAACAAGGCATAACCACCAATGCCGATAAACCCGTGATGGCCCAGCGACAGCAAACCACCGTACCCCGCAAGCAGGTTCCAGGCTTGGGCCATCGCGATGATCACCAGAATTTCGGTGCTAAGGAACAGCATGCCGCGCCCCAATATAAAGGGCATCGCGCATAGGATAAGGACGAGGAGCGAGACGAGGAAACGCATCATCTCGTTCTCCTTTTCCCAGCAAGACCTTGGGGACGAACCAACAGGACAACCAGCAAAAGAATGTGGCCGTAAAGCAACCCAGATGCCGGATCCAAGCGGAACCCGATTGCGTGCACAACGCCCAATACCAAACCTCCCAACAGGCTTGCCCAAATCGAACCCAGCCCGCCGATGACGATGACTTCGAATGCGATCAAAAGGCGTTCGGCACCCGAAAACGGGGTGATGGATGTGCGCATCGCCAAAAGCATTCCCGCAACGGCAGCAAGCAGTGCAGACAAACCCATAACGAGTGCAAATATATGGCGGCGATCTACGCCCATCATAGCCACAATTTCCGGATCATCCGAGGTCGCGCGAATGGTGCGTCCAAAGCTGGTGCGGCTTAGCATCCACTGCAATGCCACGAACAAAGTGATCGTAATAAAAAGGGTCATCAGTGGTAACAGGCCAACGGAAAGGCCGCCCAAATCAATCCCCGCGACACCAAAGGAACCCGGATCGAGGCTGCGACTGTTTGCGCCGTAAAGTTCAACAAGCAGGTTTTGCAGTAGAATAGACAGGCCAAACGTCAGCAAAAGTGGGGGGATCGGATCATCGCCCAGCACGCGGTTGATCATGGCCGATTGCAACGCGTATCCCAGCCCGAACATCAGCACAGCAATGGCTGGCAACAAAATAACCAGCGGCACCGGGACCACACCCACAACTGTGAACGCCAAGAACGCGCCACCGATTGCCAGCTCGCCGTGCGCGATATTAGCGATTTTCATCACGCCAAAGATCAGCGACAACCCAAGCCCGAATAGGGCATAGAGCCCGCCCAGCATTAATCCGTTAAGCAGTGTTTCGACCCAGATCATGCCGCCGTTTCCCCAAAATAGGCGCGGCCCAATGCGTCGTAATCGACCGTATCTGATGGCCCGTGCATGACATCGCGCCCCTCAAGCAAACACAAATAATGATCCGATCCGCCTAACGCACGGCGCACGTCTTGTTCGACGATCAAGGTCATCATCTCGCTTGTGCCACGCAGTTTGGCTAAGGCTGCGTGGACCTCTTCGGCAATGACAGGGGCCAAGCCAAGCGACACTTCGTCAAGTAAAAGGACAACCGGATTTGCCATCAAGGCCCGCCCGATGGCGACCATCTGCTGCTGCCCACCTGACAGAAGGCCCGCAGGTCTATCCGCAAATTCCTCAAGGATGGAAAATAACGCCCCCACCGACGACAGATCCCAAGGGCCCTTTCGCCCCACGCGCGCACCCATCAACAGGTTTTCACGCACGCTGAGTGATGTGAACATGCGTCGCCCCTCTGGCGACAGCGCAATGCCTGCCTTTGCACGGGTTGGCGTTGACAGATTGGTTAGGCTCTTGCCATTCAGGCGCACCTCGCCGCGCGTTGTCACCAGTCCACAGATCGCCCCCAAAAGAGACGACTTACCGGCGCCGTTAGCCCCAACCACAGCGAGCGTTTCACCGGGGTTGAGTGCAAAAGACACATCAAACAAAGCATGAAAATCACCATAGAACGCATCAAGTGCGCTGACCTCAAGCATGGGTGACCGATCCTAGGTACAAGGCGCGCACGCGTGCATCTTGTGAAACCACTTCGGGTGCGTCCTCAACGATCTTTTGCCCAAGATGCAGCATCAGAATCCGATCACACACGGCATTCAAAGCATGGGCGATGTGTTCGATCCAAAGGATCGCCAACCCAGGACGTTTGAGCGATGCAACCAACGCAATAAGATCTGCAACCTCGTGTTCGCTCAGCCCGCCGGATATTTCATCCAGCAGCAGAACTTTGGGATCCGTCGCCAACGCCTTGGCCAATTCTAATCGTTTACGATCCAACAGGCGCAGCTGATTTCCAGTAACTTGATGCAGACCCGATAGCCCGGTCTGTTCAAGCACGTGATCCGCGCGTTGTGATGCATCTTTGAACCCAAGGCCCGCACCGGCGATCGCCGCCAAAACAAGGTGTTCGCGGACCGTCATCGATCCAAAAGGTTTGGGCACTTGAAACGCGCGCGCAATGCCGTGGCCGACACGCGTCTCAACGGGCATTTGCTCAATAGCCTGACCATCAACAACAATTGTCCCTTGATCCGGCAATGTAACTCCAGTCAGCAGATCGAAAAAAGTGCTTTTCCCCGCGCCATTCGGCCCCATAATGCCCAGACATGTTCCCCCGTCGACGGACGTGGACAAATTATCCACGACCGTCAGAGAGCCAAAGGCCCGGGATAGATCATTCACAACCAGCATTGAGGTTTAGATCAATGCAGATAGCGGCAGTGTGGTGTCTTGCACATCGACCGAAGGTGCCAATGTGTTTTCGGTGATGACCAGTTCAAACGGGTGTTTGCCACCATCGGTTTTGCGCCACTGAGCGCCTGCGACCTCAGTACGGGCCACGTTCTTGATCGGTGATCCGGCAAAGTCGACGGGACCAACAAGCGTATCTAGTTTCATGCTGGCAATGGCATCACGCACGGCATCGGGGTTTTTTGGATCGCCGGATTTCTTGAGCGCCTCAATGCCCGTTTCAAAGAGCGCATGGCTGTAGCCAATCGTTTGAATCCATTGCGCCCCTGAATGGGCTTCCCATTCGTCGGCGATCTCTTTGCCCGACTGGCCCGTGAGCGAAGATTTGAATGGCATGTTTGGCGTCCACCACGCTTCGGTTGTCATGCCGTTGCCGCGATCTCCCATCGCTTCAATCGCACTTGGGAACAGGAAGGCGGCGGCGAATGTCGCAACTTCGGGCGAAAAGTCCATCTGACCGGCTTGTGCCCAGAAGGTGGACCAATGTGGTGGGAAACCAAAGCCGGAAACGATCTGCGCATTGGCTTCTCTGAAACGCGAAACCTGCGCGCTGAAATCTTGCGTCTCAATCTGGAACATCCCGCCACTGGCGTTGGTATATCCCGCTCCGGCCATGACGGCGGGCAGGCCTAATTCGGCGCTTGCGAATGCTTGTCCCGCAGGATTGTCGAGATAAAAATCACCGACGATTTTGTTCGTTTCAACCTGATCCCAAATTCGCGTAAATGTGTTCATCGCATCATCAGCGCCCCAGAAGAACGTAAAGGAGTATGGGAAGCCCTGTTCGGGGTTGGAACCACGGCCAAACATCCATGCCTGCCATGGACCCATCGTGGATATCGAAGGAACGCGGGCAATGTCAGCCATCTCGCCAACTGCGACAGAGGCGTCTAAGTCTTGGAACAACAGCAAATCGACGCCCTCGCGTTGGATCAACTCGTTCCCGACCGAGGTGGAGCGGTTCATGTTTGATTGGTTGTCGGCATTCAAAAACTCAACGGAATATTTGTGCCCGCCAATGTCTAGCCCATCTTTAGTGATCTCTTCGATCTTTGATAGCATCCAAGTGTCAGAAGAGCCGAATTCGGCACGTGGCCCCGACTGGGCCGAGATATAGCCGATGCGTAATTCGCGTGATTGAGCGCGCACGATACTTGGCACCGCGAGAACGCCAGCACCAGCAGCGGTTGTGCCGAGAAAAAGGCGGCGCGAGATTGGCTTGAGTAGTGTCATGGTATTCTCCCCAAAAAAGTTATGCGAAGCTTGGAGAATATTTTACCTCAAAAAAATAGTGCGTTTGCACTATTTGTGATTATTCATAATTTGCGCGAGACCTAGTTTGCTGGAAACACCCATCTTTTGGTAAATGGCCGTCACTTGGTTACGTACGGTATTGAGGGCGACCTGCCGTGTGTCGGCAATCTCACGCATCGTGAGGCCCGTTATCAGCATTTCGGCGACGCGCCGTTCCTTTGGGGATAGGATATCTCTAAAGCTTGAGGGCGACGCGTGGATCAGCATCAAGGACGTATCGTAGCGCTGACTTGTAAGCCGCAAATGTTCCCCATCCCACACGCGTTCCTTTTCTGACAATCGACGCAAGACCCGGTCGCGTTCGCCACCGACCAACCTTTCCTCATCCAAACGGCCGATGAATCCGCGAGTTGCCCGAACCATCCCGCACTGCGCGCTCAACAATGCAACCTCACCACCGTCTAGTGCCGCCGTGCGCAATTCTGCCCGTAAGCAAAGCGATAGAGTTTGCTCCAAGTGGCGCAAGATCATCCTGAAATCGTTCGTTTCTTCCTCCGTAAAAGCTGGCTCATCTTCGCGACGGTATAATGACATAAAAAAATTAAAATCAGAATTTCCTTGCAACTGACAATGCCCATTCAGCGCAGAACCAATCCCGAAAGTGTCCAGAAACTGACGGAACTCTGATGGAAGCGAAGTGTTCCGTTTTGTGACTGACATCGCATAGACCCGCAGATCTCGACCATGATGGATAAAGGGATCGAACCGCGCGACTTTGTGAAAGGCATCTTCAAAATTGGCAGGCAAATACGCGGTTTCGGAATTTACAAACATGGTTTGCGTTGCAGAGAAATTGGACCAGCCCCACCATGCAGACTCAAACTTCACGACATCACGCAGTAGGGCGATCATACTGCGGCTATGTTCTTTGGGCGAATTGTTCGCTGCGGAGGCGGATAGTTGCAATAAAAATTCGCTAAGATCTTTGTTGTGCATTGGTGCTCCAAAACGAATGCTGTCCTAGCGAACTATACCTTGGACAACGAAGATTGATAGCAACGCGATTGCTTTAAGTCGTCTAACGAGGACAAACTCTTTAGCTAGGGAAAACAAACGGCAGCACTTTGGGTTTGACCTTTGGCTGCTAGGACGTTGCCGCGTTCTCTTTGTCGAAACACTTTTACTTGCTCACCTCGGGCCTTTGTTCGAGTACAGGTAAACCTAACCTGCTGTTTTGACGACATGTGCTGCGTCGCAGTATCGAACTGGCCACATTCGCAAGTAATTGCTACGTCAGTCATAGCTGAAGTTGCACCAAGGCGCTTCACCCGCGACTTGTGAGTTTAAACACGAATCAACTAAAGCACGTTTGAAATCAACCAAGTCGGCCAGATTGAACGTCCAGTTCGGTATAAGCTTCTGCATTGCGGAGTGACTGATGCTGCAAATGCGAAGGTTTGCTGCGTGAGCAAAAGCCGCGCGTGCATTAGACGGCTGAACCGCGCCGGGTTTGCCGGAGGCTCCAACTCATGAGTAGGATGGAGCATCATGAACAAAACGACGAACAAATATTCCCCAGAAGTGCGCGAACGTGCCGTACGGATGGTTTTGGACAATCAAGGGCAGCATGACAGC
>JBDVKF010000029.1:0-81208 GCA_039960995.1 Paracoccaceae bacterium
CCAGATGTTCAGGCAGCAACATCGTCTGCTGGCGATCCAAACCTTCGATAAAATGCGACATGAACAACCTCCGTATCGAATACAGAAATCATACCATCATCTGAGCAAAGTGGCGGAGTTTTCACACACCCTCCGGACAAAGGGACCGAAACAGATTATCTTAGACTTGGTGCAGTGGCATCATGCGGTCATGAAAACACTTTTGCTCCTCGTCTTGATGTCTTGGCCAGTTCAATCACTTGCTTGTTTCGGTCGGACGTCGCCAGTAGTGCACACCTTCTTCCCAGAATTTCCCGCCGAGCTTGAAGGACAGCCTTATGTCGCTCGTGTGAAAATTGTTAGTGAGGGAGAAAGGGCGGGCCCGCCTGATGGTATATTATCAATCGCGGGGCAAGAATTGAGAATGGGGAATACTGGAAATCTTGTCATACGTGGGCGCTATGTGCCCGTTTTGGTGACAGAAGGCATCAAAGGCGCTGCCAAAGGTGAGACTCTTGAGGTGTTTTTGTTTGGCACCGGTACATGTCCACGTCATTACAATACTGAAGTTGGCTCGGAACGCTATATCGCGGGGGCTCTGCATGACGGCCTTTTCATTGGCTCATGGAGAGAAAGAGATATCTTGGCAATTAATGGCGAATGAGTAATTTCTTGATTGCCATTATGCCCCCCAACCAAGCATCACCCCGGGCCTAAAATTCTTGCTTAAGACGCGGCCGCAGCTTTTGATTTGGGTCAGGTATAACAGACTGGCACCACGACGGGGCGGGATGTATATTTTGGGCGACATGACCGGAGCTGTACGTTGAAAAGACTGTTTTTTTGGGCCGTTGGTGCGGTGATCCTCGGGATTGGTGCGACCTTCGGCTCTGTCATTCTTGGTTGTCACAATCCGACCGGATATTGTGGCGGTAACACGCCCGATCCAGATCGGATTGGCGGGCCATCTTGGTTTTTTACGACCACGCCGGAAGAGCGCATGAAATACAACTTTGACAGCTGCATGGACGCAGACACAATACAGACCTCGGAGGAGGCCACGGCCTGCGCGCGCACAAACATCGCAAACGATGCGCATCATTATTGCGTGTTGTATTTCCTTCCCCCCACGCGCCCCAAAGACGATGCCGAAGCTGCGGCCCGCGAAGCGAGATTCACAAAATGCAAGACTGACATCTTGGCACAACACGATTTGTGACTTGCTTTCGGTTGGTGAACGCTACTGCCCATTAAGCCGTTGAACTGCACGAAACACGGACCGCCCAAGCGGAGTGGTGCGCGTCATCACCCCGTTGGATGGATGCGGACCAAAAATGACGGGAAACTGCATCTTGGGACCAGAGCGAACAACGTCAAATTCCGTTTACCGAGTTTTGTTTTTTGCGCGCGTCCAACTCTCGCGGGTGATTTCCCAGACGTCTTGATCTTTTTCACCATCGTGATACGAGCCTTGACGAATGCCGATGTGACATGCGCCGGTTTTTTCTTTCACAGCCTTCGATGCCACATTGGTGCAGAGACTTCTTACCAGCAAGCGCGGCTTCCCGAGTTCAAAAAACACGAAGTCTTGCGTGATCGAAACTGCGTCCGTCATTATTCCTTTGCCCCAGTGAGACTCGGACAGCCAAAATCCTCTGTTCTCTTCCTCATCGTCAAAAAACCGATACTCAATGGTCCCGATCAGTTCATCGCTGTTCTGCTTGAGGAATATACCCCAGAAGTAAATTTCCTTTTGAATCGAGTCTTCTAGGCGCCTTTCAATGTAGTTGCGCGCGCCGTCTTGCGGGTACGGCCAAGGAATGGCCCCGATGCTTTTCACAACATTCCAGTTGGCAAAATGCTCTTGCATCGCGGGCGCGTCTTTTAAACCAACGCCACGGAGGGTAATCTCGTTAATGTCTAATTCGGGCGCTTTCATACCGTGGAGTCTGACAGCTAGGATAGTTCAATACAACTAACCAAACCGCGTCTTTAAGTTCGGTGCGGTCATCGGCGAAAATTGCAGCATACATTACTCTGGTCTCTGAGCGGACAATACTAGCCTGCCGCGTTAAGCTCGGGCTCCAAGCGGGCATCTCTGCACGTCTAGCGTCAACACATTGGGAATGGTCGCACCTGTAAATCAAGCGGAATTGGACCACTCTCGTAAAAAGCCGATCTGTCGGTTTTGCGCCAAGGTTGGTTTTCCCACAAAGCTAAGGTGGGCACGTGCGGTCAGGTAAGTGGGCTTTTCAGATTCCTATTTCAGTCATTCAAACAGCCGCATTTATACATGAATATCCACGTTAGCGTTCAGCGTCACTTTGGAGGCCGATCATGAAAACCAATGTATAGCTGCTGTAGGTTTTTTGGTAGAATGGCCCAAATGGGAGCCGAATTCTTTGGAGCAACCTGCCAAAAAAGCTTCTCAATAAAACTGACTTAAATGCACTTTTTCACCTCTTTGCTGCCGGTACTGAACGTCCCATCAAAGTAATCGAATATTGAATTAAAATCAGTGAGTTCAGGAATCCCCATCTGAACATTAAGTGTGGCCGCGAGACTCTCGAACCACAAATACGTGGTTTCATGCCCGACACCGC
Source organism: Paracoccaceae bacterium (assembly GCA_039960995.1). Taxonomy (GTDB): domain Bacteria; phylum Pseudomonadota; class Alphaproteobacteria; order Rhodobacterales; family Rhodobacteraceae; genus JABSSA01. Next base: position 2,583 of record JBDVKF010000029.1, read on the forward strand.
ACAAACTTTTTATGAGTTCAGCATCTGCGGCTTTGGACAATTCCGGGTACTGATTTCGGACCTCATCATACATCTGTCCAAGCCGAACGTCCGTTAAATGGACTTCTCGATCTTCGCAAAAGATCTATCAAGTTTTGCTTACACAAGTTAAAACCTTGCCCAAAGACAAATTAGTTTTAGTGCGGCGTGCGAATTTCAAATTGAAAAATTGAAACAAATACCTGAACGCAAACCCAAAAAACGTATGCTTGAAAAGAGATTGCTCAGTTAAAAATCAGTGCTGGTATCTGTTCTTCCGTAACCGGAGCAGTAACGAAAACAATGCTTCTGTCTCCATTCTTTTTTTCTCGAATGTCTTGGGTCACCAAGCTGCCATTCGGAAGATGGACAGCGAAGTTGTAGAACGAAGACGGGTACGCCTTTTCACTTCCCCCTCTGGTTGCGGCACGTGCGGCCGACAAGAGTGCTTGCCCGACGGCTTGTGGGCTATCGTTGCTGTCAACAACGAGACTACAAGCTGTCCCAGAAGGTGTCGTGGCCAAGCCTGCGAACAGACGTTTCCCAGGTAATTGGTGAGCATTATTGAGCGGGCCGATGTTCCTCACGCTTTGCAGTCCTGCATTTTTGGCGGAGGTAGAAAAATTTGCGAAACTCGGGAGGCTTGCCAAGCAAGTGTTCTTAAAGGCCTCCACCGCTTCTTGGGTGGTCACGTTTTGCGCGCTTGGCGTCGTCTCACCAGTCGTACACGCTGACAGGACGACAACCCCTAAAGCTGCAATTAATCCGCGTGCACGATTGCCGCCTGCTTTAGTTTCGTCAACCCGGCTGATGACTTGAGCGCTAAGGTTGTTTGGAGGTGTATCTAGGTGGTTTTCGTGGATGATCATTTAAATAGCCTTTGGTCGACGCGATTGCGAAAAGAATGGCGTATTGGTTTAATTATTTAAAGTCATTTTCGCGCCAGATTTCAATATGCTCTTATTGTGAGGTCATCTGATTGTAAAAGGAGGAAGGCATATGCACATTTGCGCCATTGGCATGGCTTGCAACAGTAGTTCGATTGGGCTCGGAATCGCGATTAGCTGCGCAACGCATGAAGGTGTGTTCTCGATATTTTGTCACCCTGAGTGTTCTTAATTTAACAAAATTACCAATGGTGTTAAACAAATTTACCCCTTTTAACCAAAATCGGGCCCTTAATCGTCGCGCCGCATCGGCCACTTGGGATTCAGCACAGAGATCTTTGCATCAACGCATTGCGAATGGTCGCACTTGCGAGCCTAATCGACCGGCAGCAGAACCGGGCCGGTTTTGTCGAAGCCGACCGTGACCAAGGCGTCCACCTTTAAAGGGGTGTCGACGTTTTCGCTGATGGCGAACACTTCGCCGAAATCTGCGCCCAATGTGTATTCCATCCGGCTGCCGACATAGGTGGCTTTGCGCACTGTCATTTCTATGCCTGAGGTCGCGCCCAGTTTTAACCGCGTTGGGCGCACGGCCAATGTGGCGGGGCCTGATGGCAAGCCGCGGGCGGGCAGTTGGTGTTCAAAGCCGCCCACCGTGATCGTGGCGATGTCATTGGAAACCGAATTGATCTGGCACGGTATAATATTCGCCTCGCCTATGAAATCAGCGACAAAGCGATCTGCTGGCGCGTCATACAAATCCCTTGGGCTTCCTATTTGTGCGATACCGGCGTTGCGCATCACGACGATCTCATCCGATACGGCAAGCGCTTCTTCTTGATCATGGGTGACGTAAACCACGGTCAGTCCGAGATTTTGTTGGATTTCGCGAATTTCCTCGCGCACTTGGCGGCGCAGCTTGGCGTCAAGGTTTGAGAGGGGTTCGTCAAACAGCAAAACCTGCGGTTCCAAGACCAGAGCGCGCGCGACGGCCACGCGCTGTTGTTGACCGCCTGACAATTCTGAGGGCAAGCGGTCACCGTATCCTTTGAGCCCGACCAGATCGAGACCTTGGGCCGCGCGGTCCTTGCTTTCTGATTTATCGAAGCCTGAAAACCCAAGACCGTAGGACACGTTTTCCATCACGGTCATATGCGGGAACAACGCATAGCTTTGGAACACCATCGATACGTCACGGTCGGTGGCGGGCAGCAATGTAACGTCACGCTCGCCGATAAAGATCGAGCCTTTGGTCGCCATTTCAAGCCCGGCAATCATCCGCAGCGTCGTTGTTTTCCCACAGCCCGAAGGCCCCAGCAGCGTCACCAATTTGCCCGCTTCGATCTCGAGGTTGATATTGTCGACGGCGACGACGTCCTTGCCGTAGACTTTTGTGACATCGCGGAAGCTGACGGGGGCGGCTTTGGAATTGATGCTCATCAGGCGTCCTTACGTATTGGTGCGTGATTGGGTCATACGGCGACCGATTTCCGTGCGACCGACAATGAATTGCATGAGCGCCACAACCGACAGCATGACGAAGATCAGCGTGGTGGAATAGGCAATCGCGAGGCCGTAATCGTTGTTCTCGACCCGGCCAATGATATAGCTGGTCGCCATGTCATATTCGGCGCTGACCAAGAAAATAACAGCCGAAATCGCGGTCATCGCGCGCACGAAACTATAAACAAGTGCGGCAAGGATCGCAGGGCGCAGCAAGGGCAGGATGATCCGTCGGAAGGTTTGCCAAGAATTCGCGCCTAGCGTCAAAGAGCTTTCGTCCAGTGATTTGTCCAATTGCGACATGCTTGCGATCCCGGCGCGCACGCCAACGGGCATGTTGCGGAATATAAAGCTGACCACGAGGATGATCCCTGTGCCGGTGATTTCGACCGGCGGGACGTTAAAGGCGAGGATATAGCTGACGCCGATGACAGTGCCGGGAATGGCAAAGGACAGCATTGTGCCAAATTCGAATGCGTTCTTTCCGGCGAAGGTTTGGCGGGTCAGCAGATAGGCCGTTATCAGGCCCACGATGGCGGTCAAAGGGGCTGCTATTGCGGCAATTTTGAGGGTTGTCCAAAAGCTGTCCCATGCCGCACCTGACCAGCGGATGCCGCTGTCTTCGATACGGAAGGAAAAGGCAGTGACGTAATGCTTGAGGGTGATCGTGTTGTTCACACCCCACAGTTCAACGATCGAGCCGTAGAAAATCATCGCATAGACAACCACGGTGAACGCGGCCCAGATCATCGCCATCGCCAGCACCGGAAGGGACAATGCGCGTGGCATATGCGGGTGCACGCCGCTGTCGCCTTTGCCGGACACGGTCGTATAGCTTTTCTTACCAAGCCAAAAACGCTGTGCATAGAACGCACCAAGGGTGAAACACAGCAGAACCATCGCAAGGACGGCGGCTTTGCCCTGATCATATTGCGCGCCGACAATCGCAAAGAAAATTTCCGTACTCAGCACATCGTAATTGCCACCAAGGACCAACGGGTTGCCGAAATCGGCCATGCTTTCGATGAACCCCAATAGAAACGCATTGGCGAGCCCCGGACGCATGAGCGGCAGTGAGACGGTTTTGAACACCTGCCATTTGGAGGCCCGCAACGTTTGGGCTGCCTCTTCCATAGATGGGGACACGCCTTCGACGACGCCGATCAGCACAAGGAATGCGATGGGGGTGAACGCCAAGGTTTGCGCGATCAACACGCCGGGTAATCCATACAGCCAGCGGGTTGGTTGGATGCCAAACACGTCGGAGAAAAAGACAGTGACAGAGCCCGAGAGACCAAAGAGCAGGATCAAAGCCAAGCCGATGACAAAGGGCGGTGTGATGATGGGCAGCACGGTCAACGCACGCAGCGCGCGTTTATAGCGGAACCCCGAGCGGGTTACGACAAGCGCAAAGATCAGGCCAAGAACGGTGGTGATAAAGCCGACAAGCACAGCAAGGAACAGCGAATTCCACGCGACGCCACAGCGCCCACCTGACAGGCAGCCAAGCCCCCAGAGACGATCATCGAAGAATTTCGAGACAAAAACCGCAACGGAATATCCACCCTCTTCGGTGATAAAGGCGGCCGTAAGCATCTTGGCGATGGGAAAGAACACAAACGCGGTGACGATCACGATCACACCACCAATGGCACTGACCACAAAGACATCGCCATTGATCGCACCACGTGCGGCGATCCCTTGTGTGAACAGGAACAAAAAGGCCGATGCGCAAATCAACGCACCATAGCCCATGCCATATTGGCGATCCCCAAGATCCCCAAACACCGCTTTGGCCCATTCAAAGTTCCAGCCGCGGATGCCGATGGAAAATCCCTGCAAGATCAACCAACCAAAGCCGACCGCCCCAGCAAGGATCAGAAATTTTGCATAAGCCGGATCGGTTTTGCGCCGCCCCAAGGCCAACAAAGGCAACAAAAGCCCGATGGCCATAGGGGCTAACCACAGCTTTTCACCTTGGCCAATCAAAAACGCCGCAGGGGCATAGTCTTCATCAAACGGATACCCGTCGATGAGCCATTCAAACGTAAAGAAATCCTCCACCCCATACCAAGGGAGGAGGAAAAACCCGACCCAGCCCGCAATGATCCAGAAGATCAAAACGGGATGGGTCGTCTGCTCGGTTGTTAATGTACGCACTTATTATTGCGGACTGTTTATTGCGGCAGGACGGACACTTCGTCATCCCACTTTTTCAACAAACGCTTGCGTGTGTCAGAGGACCCATACGTTTTAAAGTCATAATCGATGAGCTTGATCGACGACATGTCCGGCGCACTTGCGGATGTTTCAGCACCTTTGTTGGAGGGCACCTGAAATGCATTCACTTGCAACGCGAGGTTCTGCGCTTCGGCGCTGAGGGCCCAATCATAGAACTTCTTGGCTTCGTCCATGTTGCGCGCGCCATCGATGATCGACATGGAGCCGATTTCGTATCCTGTGCCTTCGGCTGGGGCCACGACTTTCACAGGGAACCCAGACACCGCCTGTTTGACTGCGTCATGCATAAAGACGATGCCGATTGTGTTTTCACCACGTCCGGCTGCCTTGATCGGGGCCGAGCCGGATTTGGTGTATTGGTTGATGTTCGAATGCAGGCTTTTCATGAACTCAAAGCCGTCATCTTCGCCAAAGAGCTGCATCATTGTGGCCAGAGTTGTGTAAGCCGTGCCCGACGAATTTGGGTTCGCCATTTGCACGTGGCCTTTATATTCCGGCTTGGTCAGGTCCGCCCATGAGGTAGGTTCAGGCAGGTTATTCGCGGCCAAAAGATCCGTGTTGAACCCATAGCCCAGCGCACCGGAATAGATGCCGATGGTTTTGTTTCCTGCACTTTCAGCCTGAGAAATCGCCCAGTCATGAAGTTGATCGCGCATTGGCGACACGTATTCTGCGGTCAGCCCTTCTTCGGCGGCCTGCAAATGCGGATCACCAGTGCCACCCCACCAAACATCCCCCTTCGGGTTCGCGCTTTCTGCTTTGATCTGGGCAAAAGTTTCGCCCGAGGATTTCCGGGTCATGGCCACGTCGATGCCAGTCGCGTCTTGGAAGCTATTTGCCATCAACTGGCACCAATCTTCTTGGGCCGAGCAATAAAAGGTCAACTTATCAGCTTGTGCTGCACCAGACGCGGCCACAAAAGCCACGGCCGATGCGCTTAACATCGAACGCATAGAAATCATTTTGGTTCCTCCCAGATACTGTTTGTCTTCAAATCAGTAACCCGACGCTAGGTAGCGCGGGATCATGTGGCAATCAAAAACTGTCATGAGCCATTTCTGAGTCTGGTTTGCGATAAACGATCTTTGCGTTTCGCGACGCATGCGATGGTCTGAATTATTCAAAACGAATGCGCCGTGATTGGGCGCGCTGACGTGATCCGCACATCAGAAAAGAACATCGTTCTGCGCGAAGGTTAGCAGGAAAAGTGTTGATGACTCCAACAAAGTTTAGATACCCCGGGGAGTTTTCATTTTGTAGCGTGAGAGGCGAGGAAAAGAATTTGGCGGTTTTTCAGGAATGCCGCGGGAAGGCTCTGAGCGATTTCATCATGTCATCGTTGCGGACGAAGCCAGCGCAATTGGCCGCTCTAGAGCCTTGAAAACAACGTTCTGCGATATCGCCCGCTTTCAACAGTACGGGACGGTATTGGGATTTTCAGGGAGATTAGAATGACAAGATTGCCAATCAAAGCCAGCCTTATCGCCGCCGTTCTTGGTGTGTCTGCGCAAAGCGCGTTTGCGCAAGAGACCATCAATGTAACTGTAATGTCGGGCTATACGGACCGCACCGCGTGGGTCAGGACCCTTAAAGAATTCTGGATGCCGGAAATCAACAAACGTCTGGCTGAAACTGGCAATTATCAACTCAGCTATCTCGAGGCCTTTGGAACCGTTGTGCAGCCGCGCGGTGAATTTGAGGCGATTGGCAATGGTGTTGGCAATATCGGCTTGGTGGTCACAGCGTTTCACACCGACAAAGTCCCGCTTTCCAGCGTGTCTTATGTGGCGCCCTTCGTGTCGGTTGATCTGGCTTTGACGTCAGAAGTGAACGACGCGCTGACCTTTTCGATCCCTGAGATGCAGGACGGGTGGCGCAAATTTGGGTTGGAATTCATCGGCCATATGGGCGCGATTAAATCCTATAACGTCCTGTCGAAAGAAAAGATCGACAGTCTGGATGATTTTGAGGGCATCAAAGTTTCTGGCGCTGGGTTGAACCTGCGCTGGCTTGAGGGGTTGGGGGCGACCGGTGTGCCGACTGCGCTGCCCAAGTTCTATCAAGAGGTCAACAGTGGTGTGTCAGATGCGCTGGTGGGCTGGGCGGATGTTGTTGGCGCATTCAAGCTGTGCGAAGTTGCGCCGCATTTCTTGTCTGCGGATATGGGCGCTGTGTCGAACTTTGCGCTGGTTGCGAACCAATCGTGGTTTGATGGTCTGCCCGAAGAAGTCCAAACCGTCATTCGCGAAGTAACGCCTGAATATCGTGATCTGTTGGCCGAGGTGACAACGGCGGGTGATGCCAAGGGCCGCGAAGCTTGCGTGGCGCAAGGTGGTGAGATTCACGAAATCTCGGCCGAGCTGCGTCAGGAATGGGCGGATACATTGCCCAATATCGCCAAGGAATGGGCCGCAGCGGCCGATGCCAGCGGATTGCCTGGCAGTGCGGTTCTCAGTGCCTACATGGACAAGATGCGCGAAGCGGGTCAGCCGATTGCGCGGCAGTGGGATCAAGAATAAGCCCGGCCGCAGGATAGTATCATGGTGGACGATCATTCGCAAAAATCCGCGGTCCTGCGCGTTGTTGCGGCACTGGATTGGTGCCTTGAAAGGGCGGTGACGTCGCTGAACAGTTTGGGGTCGCTGATCATCATAGCGCTGATGGGTTTGATCTGTGCCGACGTGGTGGGGCGCAACGCGTTTGCCACGTCTTTGCCCGGTGTGATCGAATTGGCCGAGATTGGCATCGTCTCTATCGTGTTCTTGCAAATCGCGGACACGCTTAAATCTGGCAAACTGATGCGTTCGGATGCGTTGCTGAACGTGATCAACGCGGCTGTTCCGCGTGTCGGCTTGGTGATGGCGATCCTCTTTGATGTGGCGGGGGCCGTGTTGTTCTATTTCATTGCGAACGGCGCAACGGATCGCTTTTTCAAAGCATGGGACGGCGGGTTTTATCTGGGCAATTTGGGGTCCTTCACCGCCCCGACATGGCCGATGGAGCTGTGCGTGGCGTTGGGGTCTTGGTTGATGTGTCTGCTTTTTGCAACGCAAGCCGTCAAAGGAACCGTCACCCTTTATCGTGGTGAACAGCCGCCTGCCCCACAAGCGCCAGCAAGTGAATACGACACATGACCGGTTTAGATATTGGCATCATCTCGGTTGTCGCCATTTTGCTGTTTGTCGTTTTGGGCATGTATATCCCTGTGGTTCTGACGCTCGTGTCGTTGATCGGGACGTGGTTCATATCTGGGAACTTTCAGATCGCGATTTTCCTGCTGACCCAAAAGTCGGTCGAGACGATATCCAGTCAGGAATTCGCGGTCATTCCGTTATTTGTCCTTATGGGGCTTTTGATCGCCATATCGGATATCGCCAGAGAAACCTTTGGCGTTGCGAATTATGTCTTTCGCAAAATCAATGGCGGATTGGGCGTGGCCACTGTGGCGGCCAATGCGGTTTTTGCGTCGATCACTGGCGTCAGCATCGCCTCGGCGGCGGTGTTCACCAAGGTCGCGGTGCCGGAGATGTTACGCTTTGGCTATCACCCGCGCCTGGCCGTTGGCATTGTGGCGGGCAGTTCTGTTTTGGGGATGTTGATCCCGCCCAGTATCCTGTTGATCGTCTATGCTTTCATCGCCGAAGTCAGCGTCGGGTCCTTGTTCCTTGGCGCGGTTGTGCCGGGCCTTTTACTGGCCTTCGCCTATTTCTTGGCCATTGTCGCCATTGGATATTTTCGCCCCGAATGGGTCGGTCAGGGCACGATTGGCGCCGTTGCCGAGGCCGAGGACATGAACCTTGGCAAGGCCATCCGATTGCTGGCACCGATCGTTACATTGGTCGCATTGGTCATCGGCGGCATTTACACCGGCCTTTTCACGCCAACAGAATCCGGCGCTGTCGGTGCGGCAGGGGCTCTTTTGTTGACGCTGGTGCGGCGCAAGCTGACGTGGAAAACCTTTTGGCGCGTGACTGTTGAAACTGGCCATGTGACCGCATCGATCTGTTTCATGATTATCGCGGCCAGTATGTATTCTTCGATGTTGGGCTTATCTGGTGTTCCATCGGAACTGCAATCTTGGGTCGTCACATCGGGTTTTGGCCTCGTCGCGCTGATATGCGTTTATGTGCTGATCGTTATCCTGCTTGGTACATTGCTTGATTCCGTTTCGATCATTCTGATCGTTTTGCCGATCTTTATCCCGCTACTGCAGCATTTCCAGATGGACATGATCTGGTTCGGCGTGTTGTCGATCATTGTGGTCGAAATTGGATTGCTGACACCGCCTTTGGGGATTGCCGTCTTTGTCGTCAAAAGCTGTCTGCCGGATGATCAGATCACCCTCAAAGATATCTTCATTGGCGCCCTGCCCTTTGGCGGCATAATGCTGTTGCTGGTCGTGCTTATATCGGTGTTTCCCGGGTTGATCGTCTATTAAGCCGCCCGGGTCAGGGCCTTAGGTGAATGTGGGCGGTCTTCGCGATAGGTCGCAACATAGGGCATCGGCGGCAATGGGGTTTCGGTCTTGATGACCCCTAATATGTGGTCGTGCAAAAGCAGCATTTTCTTGGCGCGTTCGCATGATCCCAGCTCGACGATCCAATAGAGCGTTTCAAGTTGCTTGAGCGTTAGGCGGCTGTTTAGGGAAACTCCGAAAGCGCGACTGGCACTCTAGCGCTAACATCAATTCAAACCCAGTTGCGTTCAAATAAAGAATGCGTGCATCGGCACATCGCGGCAGCGCGCACACCGATTCTATAAACTGCGGATCCACCTGCACCAATGGCGGCGTCGATGACGTGATCTGGCGAAAAAAATCAGATTTTCAGAGGCAAAAAATCAAAAAAATTCGCCCTTTTGTCATCGATTTCGTGACCCTTTGCATCGTGGCGATACGTCCAGACCGGTTAAGATTTTGACTTTGGCTGACATGAATATCGACATCGAAATTGCTTTGCGCCAAGCCTATGATTGCACCCGTTTTACGGGCGCTTTTAGGTGTAAAAAAGGGAAATTCTCGCACACCGCCAGTTGAAAAAAACTGCAACGAAATTAGCGCACAGAACCGTAAGAGATATTCGCCCCCCTTACGCGAGCGAGACAAGAACGACTGAATGAGTGCTTTTTTCAGTCGCATTTGGAATGTTGCGCACTTCGAAAATTTCGCTAACAATTTCCTAATACATGAGCTTAGGTGCTCATACGGCATTCTGTGATTACAGAAATGGAATGCACAATAATCGATCGCGCGCGAGGGACAGAATTCTCTGGAAACCGCGAATTTAGCGTTATGGGAGTATTAAAATGTACGCAAAGCTAAAATCATCACTTGCTGCTGCGGCGGCTATCGCTGTGATGGCACCCGCGGCATATGCGGAAGATTTCATCACAATCGGCACTGGTGGCGTCACAGGCGTATACTATCCAACTGGTGGCGCGATCTGCCGTCTGGTGAACCAAGGCCGTCGCGAGCACGGTATCCGCTGTTCCGTGGAATCGACCGGTGGGTCTGTCTACAACATCAACACCATCCGCGAAGGCGAATTGGAATTTGGCGTGGCCCAATCAGATTGGCAGTATCACGCCTTTAACGGGACATCTCGGTTTGAAGAAAGCGGTGCCTTTGAAGGCCTGCGCGCTGTGTTTTCTGTTCACCCAGAGCCCTTTACAGTCGTCGCGCGTGCCGATTCAGGCATCAAAACTGTCGCAGATCTCAAGGGTAAGCGCGTCAATATCGGCAACCCCGGTTCCGGCCAGCGTGGCACGATGGAAGTTCTGATGGAAGCTCTTGGCTGGACAACAGGTGACTTTGCCCTGGCAACCGAGCTGAAAGCAGCCGAGCAATCAGCCGCTTTGTGTGACAACCAGATTGACGCGATGGTGTACACCGTTGGTCACCCATCAGGGTCAATTTCCGAAGCCACAACAGCGTGCGATTCCGTTTTGGTTGAAGTGTCCGGTGAGGTTGTCGATCAGCTGATCGCTGACAATTCTTTCTACCGTGCGGCCACGATCCCCGGCGGAATGTATCGCGGCAACGACGCTGACGTCACCACCTTTGGTGTTGGTGCGACATTCGTAAGCGGCGCTGATGTTTCCGAAGAAGTTGTGTACACGCTCGTGAAATCAGTCTTTGAAAACATTGACGATTTCAAAGGCTTGCACCCTGCGTTTGCAAACCTTGTCCCAGGTGAGATGGCTTCTGCCGGTCTGTCCGCACCTTTGCATGACGGTGCTGCCAAATACTTCAAAGAAGCTGGCCTGATCGAATAAGCCTGCCAGCTTACGTGACATTTCTGGGGGCGGGCTGGCCTGCCCCCGGATAATAAAAACCGATCAGCCGGAAACCGGCGACAGGGGGATATATGGCCGATACCGAGAAACGCGCGTTAAGCGAGGAAGAACTGCAGGAACTGGTTGCGGCCAGCGACAGCGGGGCCCGCAGTCCAACTGGCGCAGTTGGTAAAATGATCGCAATCACAGCCCTGCTGTGGTCGGTGTTCCAAGTTATTTTGGCTTCCCCCATCGGTCCCTATGTTCTGCCCGGTGACTTGATCAACAACTCGCGCCAAATCCATTTGGCGTTTGCGATCTTCCTGTCTGCCATGGCTTATCCGCTGTTCAAGAACAGCCCCCGTGACCGTATCCCATGGTATGATTGGATCTTGGGTATCGGCGGCGCGTTTCTGGCGCTTTATGGGTATTTCTTCTATGATAAGATCGTCGCTAACGGTGGTTTGGCCGACGCATCCGACGCCTATTTCGGCCTTGCCGGTCTGATCTTTTTGTTCATCGCAGCCTACCGGACATTGGGTCCGGTTATGGTCGTCTTGGCCGTCGTTTTCTTGGGCTACGTTTTCTTCGGATCATCCGAAGTGATCCCTGACCAAATTCGTTGGGCGGGCGCATCCTTACGCAAAGCAATGAGCCATATGTGGATCACCTCTGAAGGGGTGTTCGGGATCGCCTTGGGTGTGTCCACGCGCTTTGTCTTCTTGTTTGTCCTTTTTGGTGCCTTGCTGGATAAGGCGGGTGCGGGCAATTACTTTATCAAGATGGCCTTTGGGGCCCTTGGTCACCTGCGCGGTGGACCGGCCAAAGCGGCTGTTGTGGGGTCTGCGGCAACTGGATTGATCTCTGGTTCGTCCATCGCCAACGTTGTGACGACAGGGACATTCACCATTCCTTTGATGAAACGCGTTGGGTTCTCGGCTGAAAAAGCCGGGTCCGTCGAAGTGGCGTCATCCGTGAACGGTCAGATCATGCCTCCGGTCATGGGGGCTGCGGCTTTTTTGATGGTGGAATATGTCGGCATTTCTTATGTCGAGGTGATCACCCACGCCTTCTTGCCTGCGATCATTTCCTACATCGCCTTGGTTTACATTGTTCACCTCGAAGCGGTGAAGAACAACATGCCAACCATCGGCAACAAAGTGGTGAACCTGTTCAACACAGTTTTGGGTATGTTCGGCTTTTTCGCGGGCTTTGCGCTGCTGTGTTATGTGACGCAATACCCCGTCCGTTTGGTGACATCGATGTTCCCCGAAGGGTCGGGCTGGATCCTCGCGATTTTGCTGGGCTTGGTCTATGTTGCACTGGTCTATTTGGCCGCGCAGACCGAAGATCTGGAAGCTGACGATCCGAATGCAAAAGTCGTGGAACTGCCAGACCTGACAAAGATATACAAATCTGGTCTCTATTATCTTCTGCCCATCATCGTGCTTGTTTACTTTTTGATGATTGAGCGCAAATCGCCCGGTCTGTCGGCGTTTTGGGCCACGTTCTTGTTGTTTGGCATTCTGCTGACCCAAAAGTCGCTCAAGGCGATGTTCCGTGGTGAAGCAAATCCGATCGGCCAATTGTATCACGGCGGCGTTGACCTGATTGACGGTATGATCGACGGCGCACGCAACATGATCGGTATTGGTCTTGCGACTGCGACGGCCGGTATCATTGTTGGTACCGTGTCCCTCACGGGGATTGGTCAAGTCATGGCCGATTTTGTCGAGTTCCTGTCAGGCGGCAACTTGATCCTGATGTTGATTTTCGTGGCGATCCTATCGCTGATCCTTGGCATGGGGCTGCCCACGACGGCGAACTATATCGTGGTGTCGTCCTTGATGGTGGCCGTGGTCGTTGAACTGGGTGCGCAATCAGGGCTGATTGTGCCGTTGATCGCTGTGCACCTCTTTGTGTTCTATTTCGGGATCATGGCCGATGTGACGCCTCCTGTGGGCCTTGCCAGTTTTGCGGCGGCAGCTGTTTCCGGTGGGGACGCTATCAAGACAGGCTTTACCGCCTTCTTCTACAGCCTGAGGACCGTGGCGTTGCCCTTTGTGTTCATCTTCAACACCGACCTGCTGTTGATTGATGTGACGTGGTATCAGGGTGTCATCGTCTTCATTGCGTCAACCATCGGTATCCTTGTGTTCACAGCGGCAACGATGGGCTGGTGGCTGACGAAGAACCGCATTTGGGAAACGCTGGCCCTGTTGGTCATTGCCTTTGCCCTGTTCCGTCCCGGTTTCTTCATGAACCAAATCCAGCCTCCGTTCGATGAGATTGAGCCTGCAGCTTTCGCGGAAACTTTGGGCAATGCCGAACCCGGCACCACATTGCGCACGGTTATCACCGGTCCTGATTTCGATACATTCGAGCTGAAGGATGTGACTGTGCCGTTGGTCGTACCTGATGCCGAAGGTGCCGATGCACGCCTGAACGCACTGGGCATCATCATTGTGCCCGAAGGAGACGTGCAAAAGCTGGATGAACCGGGCTTTGGTTCTGAACTGGCAGACGCTTTGTCCTCGTTCGATTTCTATGGGGACGATCCTGTGGCGATCACAAGTGTTCAGGCGGCGTCTGACCAGTTGCCAAAAGAACTGATCTGGATCCCTGCCCTCTTGTTGCTGGCCCTGATTGGGTTCCTGCAAAAAGGTCGGTTTGTGCCGCCCATGAAAGAAGGAGAAGTCGCATGAGCCAGACAATCATGTGCGCCGTCGACATCAACCGGCCCGAAGAGGATGCCAATGTTTTGGCCCAAGCGAAAAAGCTAGCTGACCTTGATGGAGCGCAGCTGGATGTCATCACCGTCGTGCCGGATTTCGGCGCCTCGGTGGTGGGGGCATATTTCAAGGATCATGACGTAAAGACGGCGCAGGATGGGGCAGCCAAGCTGCTTAATGATATGGTTGCAAACGCCATTGGTGCAGAAGCCAACGCGGCAGTGCGCCATATCGTAGCCATTGGCAGCGTCTATGAAGAAGTCCTCAAAGCCGCCAAACTGGCCAAAGCCGACCTTATCGTGATTGGCGCGCATCGGCCGGATTTCAAAGATTATCTGCTTGGCCCCAACGCCGCCCGCGTCGTGCGCCATTCGGAATGTTCCGTTTACGTCGTGCGGTAAAAAAATCCGGGCAGCCTGTGCCAGCAATGCAAGCTGTGGGCTGCCCGAATTTCGATGCCTGCTTTGACGACTAAGTACAGCTTCTGAAACACGGACTATTGAGGGGTAATTTCAACACCCACGCCCCTCTTGGTACGGGTCATGGTTTAATCCCGCACCATGAACGCGGACACTTTGTTGACCGCCATGTGCAACGCAATCGTCATGACGGCCAGCGTGATCAAGCTTGCAAACATCAAATCAATTTTGGCGCGGCCATTGGCGAGCAGCATCAAGTAGCCAAGGCCTTTGGACGCCCCGACCCATTCGCCAATCACGGCCCCAAGTGGCGCGTACACCGCCGCCAGTTGCAGGCCAGTTCCTAGAGACGGCAGCGCATATGGTATGCGGATTCGACGCATGATCTGCGCTTTGGTTCCACCCATGAGTTTGGCCATGTCCACGATGTCATGCGGCACCCGCGTGAGGCCGTCGTAAAAGGCGCTGGTGACTGGGAAATAGATGATCAGAACGGCCATCATCACCTTGGACGCGATACCGTATCCGAACCAAAGCGTGAGAATTGGGGCCAGCGCAAACACGGGAACGGCTTGGGTGAACACCAAAAGCGGCATCACAAGGCGATGCAAACGCGCCGAGCTTGCCAATTGTACAGCCGTTACTGCCCCCAAGATCGATCCGAGGATTAGGCCCAATGCAACCTCGGTCGCGGTGACCCATGCGTTTTCGCCGATCAAAGCCCGGTTGTCCCATCCGGCTTGGGCGACCCGCCATGGTGATGGCAGAATGAAATGTGGGGCGTCCGTTATCCAAATCAGCCCTTGCCACAGCAGCAACCCCAAAGCGGTGGCCATGCATGCATAGCGCCAATTGCTCATGACGCGCCCCTTAGATGTGCCAATAGGTCCGCTTGGCAAGATGTTGTTTCGGGTGCGAATTGATCTCGAATGGGCGGTGTGTCGGGCGTTTCCCAAGGCTGCAGACCTTGCGGTGTCAGGACAACGATCTGATGGCCCAGTCGCACTGCCTCGGTCGGATCATGGGTGACCAAGAGGACGGTTTTACCATGTAGTATCTGCGCTGCTAAATCCTGCATATCAGCGCGTGTTCCTGCATCAAGGGCGGAAAACGGTTCGTCCAGCAACACGATGTCGCGGTCTTCCATCAATGTGCGCGCCAGTGCTGTGCGTTGACGCATTCCGCCGGACAATGTTGCGGGTTTCTTTTCGCGATATGCGGCAAGGCCAACGCGGTGTAACAGATCATTGGCTCGGGTCATATCAGGTGCCTGTCCGCGCAATCGCGCCCCCAGAACGATGTTTTCCAAAACCGTTAGCCATGGCAGCAACAGATCCGATTGCGCCATTAAACTAACGCGGCCCGTCATCGTTTCACCGTCTGAGGCGGTGATGTCCCCGTTGAATCGGCCAACCGTTTCCAACCCTGCAATCAATCGCAAAAGCGTGGACTTTCCCACTCCGGATCGCCCCAAGACACAGGTCCACTGACCCGCGGGCAAGGTCAGGTCAATGGGTGCGAATAACCGCCTGCCCGTGAATTCGTGCTGCCCTGAAACCTGAAGTGCCGGAGCTGTCGTCATCCGCCGCGCAGCCCCATATCCCAAAACGCGACCTCTAGTTTGGTGGCTGTTGTGAACCGCTTTTGCAATTGCGGCCATCGTGGAGAATTGGCAGGATTATCGCCCATGCGCCGCGCAAGTGCCGCGTCGATCATTTGGCCGACATTGACCATCACGCCTTGGTATTCGCTATCCGAATAGGTTTTGATCCAATCCATGTAGGGTGTGTCCTTGGACGCACCGCCCTTCAGGCGTAATCCGATTTCGCCATAGCCAAAACAACAGGGGGCAAGGGCCGCCATGAGGTCCAGGAAGTCACCCTGAAGGCCTGCATCCATCACGTATCGCGTATAAGCGAGGTTTTCGAATTCTTCTGTGGCGGCAAATAGTGTCGCCTCGTCGATGCCTTCGGCGGCGCAGGTTTTGACGTGCAAGGCCATCTCGTGATTGACCAGCGCGTCCACAGTGCCCGCGCAGATTTTCATTTCGTCCAGCGTGTCCGCCTTGACCACGGCCAGCGACCATGCGCGCGCGAAATGGACAAGGAACACGTAATCTTGGATCAAATAATGCACAAAGGCAGCCCGCGGTAAGGTGCCATCACCCAGACCTGCAACAAACGCATGTTCGGTGTAGGCGTTCCACGCCTTGGGGCAGCCCGCACGCCAAAGCGCGAAGGTGGTGCCATAGGGGTGATGGGTCATTGTGCGGTCACATCCACTGCGATTTTGTCGACCGGGTTCAGCGACGGGATCAGATTTGCCTCGTGCAAGAAAGCTTCGAACGCGGCATAGCGCCCGACATCCATCGCCGTTGGACGCAGTGCAAACCGGGGTACAGTGTCGCCCCATGCGCGGGCGTTCAATTCATCCTGAAGCTCTGGCGCGGTGTTTGCGAAAATCTCCCACGAGTCCTCGGGGTGGTTGACGATGTATTGCGTCGCCTTTTCTGTCGCGGCAAGGAAGCGGCGGATCATATCCGCGTCCATGGTTTCAGGGTTGGCGACATAGATCAGTTCGTCGTATGGCGGCAGACCTTCTTCTTCGACAAAGAAACACCGCCCCGGCACGCCTTCGATATCCATCTGGTTCAGTTCGAAATTGCGAAACGCACCGATGACCGCATCCACCTGACCTGACATCAGTGATGGCGACAGCGACCAATTCACATTGATCAATTCAACCTCGTCCAGCGACACACCGTGGGTGTTCAGCACTTGGCCCAGCACGGCCTCTTCTACTCCGCCGACGGAAAACCCGACCTTGCCGCCGCGCAGATCAGCAGGTGATGTGATTGGACCATCCTTTAACACCAGCAAACAATTCAATGGTGTTGCGACCAATGTGCCGACCCGTTGCAATGGCAAGCCTTCGTGGATGTGCAGATGCAGTTGCGGCTGATACGAGATGGCCAAATCTGCCTTTCCAGCCGCCACCAATTTCGGTGGGTCAGACGGATCGGCCGGGGCGATCACCTCAACCGCCAGATCGACATCCGCGAAGTATCCTTTTTCTTGGGCGATGATGACGGGTCCATGGTCAGGATTTACGAACCAATCCAGCAAAAGCGTCATTTGATCCTGCGCCCACAGAGAGGAAGCACTGAGGGATATGGCAGAGGCGAGAATGATGGATTTCATGAAAGCGGTTCCTTTAGTGATGGGTAGAGATTTGCGAAATGATGTGTTGGGCCGTGGCCTGTTCCGACGCTCAGCGCATCGGCCTTTGCAATGGCATCCGCGACATAGGATTTGGCAGCACGGACAGCACATTGGATGTCACCGGATTGGGCCACTTGCGCCGCCAAGGCTGACGACAAGGTGCATCCGGTGCCGTGAGTGTTGCGCGTTGGTATGCGAGGGGCTTCGAACCAAGTGGCCGCGTCAGGCGTGACAAGGCAGTCGGGACTGTCATCCCCGTCAAGGTGGCCGCCTTTCATCAAAACGGATTTTGGCCCCAAAGCACACAGCGCGCGACCTTGTGTTTCCATGTCGGTGCGTGTCCGCGCCGGTTCAGCCCCTAATAGATGCGCCGCTTCGGGCAGGTTTGGTGTTAGAACGGTGGCAAGCGGCAACAACGCATAACGTACCACAGCAACCGCATCGGGCTGTAACAAGGGCGCGCCGCCTTTTGCGATCATGACGGGATCAAGGATCACCGGGACATCACGTCCCGACAACGCGCTTTCGACGGCCAATGCGATGTCCGCGTTCGCAATCATGCCAATCTTGACCGCATCGACACGGATATCATCAAAGACGGCGTTGATCTGATGTTCCACAAACTCTGGCGGCACCAAGTGAATGCCGCTGACGCCTTGCGTGTTTTGCGCGGTCAGGGCCGTAAGGGCCGCCATTGCAAATGCACCATTGGCCGAGATTGCTTTGATGTCAGCTTGGATACCTGCCCCGCCCGAGGGATCAGAACCTGCAATGCTGAGGACGTTGGGGATCATGACGTCTCCTTCGCTTGGGTGAATTTCTCGGCGGCAGCTTTGGGATCAGGTTGGCCACATATAGCAGAAACCACCGCCTGCCCGTCTGCGCCGCTGGCCAAGACTTGTGTTTGATGCACGGCCTTAAGCCCGCCGATTGCGACAGTGGACAAAGAGGTCAGCGCGACCAATTGCGCCAAGCCGTCAAAGCCAATGGGGGGTTCGTGATCTGTCTTGGTCGTCGTCCCAAACACAGGTCCAAGGCCAAGATAATCCACGACATTCGGATCGGCTGCACGAACGGTTTCAGGCGTTTCGCATGACAGGCCAAGGATTTTGCCCGCCCCCAACACCTCGCGCGCCTGTGGCGCGGGCATATCGCCCTGCCCGATATGTGCACCGTCGCAATCAGCTTTTATGGCCGCGTCAAGATCGTCGTTGACGACCAAGGGTACGCCAGTTCCGGCAAGTGCTGCCTTAAGCGCCAAGGCCATCTTGATGCGTTCTGGCGTTGTGGCGTCCTTGGCGCGCAACTGCACCATGGTGACGCCGCCCGCGACGGCCTGTTGCACCGTCTCGACCAAACCAAAGTCAGCGCACAGCGCGGTGTCGGTCACCAAATAAAGGCGCAGCTGGTCTCGCAATCCGATCATGATTGGATCACAGCGGCCAATTCTTTGGGCTGCGTTGCAGTCAATGCATCCAAGAAGTGCATCTGAAAGCTGCCGGGGCCGTTGGCAAGTTTCGCAGCCTTTGTCCCTGCCACTTTGAAATGCGCAAGCGCGCCAAGGGCTGCATCAAACGCGGGCCCGCTGGCGGCATAGGCACCCATCAACGCAGTTTGCGAACATCCCAATGCGGTCACCATCGGCATGATGTCAGAACCACCCGTGACTTTGGCGGATTGGGTACCGTCCGTCACAAAATCAACCGGGCCCGTGATTGCAACAACCGCGCCATGCGATTTGGCCAAAGCACGCGCGGCCCCTTCTGCGGCGTCGACACTGTCGCCGCTGTCGGCGCCTTTGCCTGCCCCCGCTTCGCCTGCCATTGCCAAGATTTCAGAGGCGTTCCCGCGCAAAATGGTCGGTCGCAACGCGAGCAAATCTTGCGCCACCCCCTTGCGATACGCCGAGATAAAATGCGCGACGGGGTCCAATACCCAAGGGACATCTGCATCATTCGCCGCCTGCACCGCCGCACGCATGCTTGGCACCCATGGGGTCGATAACGTTCCGATATTGATCGTCAGCGCACCACATATCGGGGTGAATTCCGCAATCTCTTCTTGGGCATGCACCATCGCGGGCGACGCCCCCGCAGCCAACACAACATTTGCGGCAACATTCATTGCGACATAATTGGTGATGCAATGCACCAAAGGGTTTTGAGCGCGCAGAGTTTCGAGCAGATCGTGTGGTGCCATTCTATGTCCTTTTCAGCCGAGAAAAGGACAGCATCCAGATAAAACAGAACGCGTTACCTCCCTCCGCCAGCATTATCCGGTTCAGGTTCAAAGGGTACGTCTCAGCCTTTCGGCGCCCCTGGTGAGGCAGTGATAGAACGTCATTTCGGGCGCGTCAAACCGCTTAGCTGTGCCCAGTGGCAGATGAGCGGTCTGCGCCCATTGTTTTAGCCGTCTGGGCTGGTACATGTGACAAATGAATGTTTGGCGACCTCAGCAACATATCCTCGTGAAAGCACTAGGCCTTGTCTGGCGCGACGGTCTGTTGCTGGCCAGCGAAATCTATCTTGATGATGGAACGGTAAAAGGCGTCAGGCCTTTGGGTGGTCGGTTGGAATTTGGTGAAACGTGGCGCGATGCGCTTGTCAGAGAGTTCAACGAAGAGCTTGGGGTTTCGGTCGGCGTGATCGGCGAGCCTATGATCCTAGAGAATATATATACCCATCAGGGCGAAGTCGGGCATGAAGTCACGTTCGTTTCGGACGTGACATTCCCAAGTGACGCTTACAAAGGCGACGGCCCGATAGAATATTTCGAGGACAATGGTCAAAAATGCATTGCCCGTTGGTATGAGCTGAGCGATTTGGATTGTGGGGAATTGGAGCTTTACCCCCATGGCCTCAAAGCGAAATTGCTTG
Organism: Paracoccaceae bacterium; assembly: GCA_039960995.1. Lineage (GTDB taxonomy): Bacteria > Pseudomonadota > Alphaproteobacteria > Rhodobacterales > Rhodobacteraceae > JABSSA01. Next base: position 22,753 of record JBDVKF010000029.1, read on the forward strand.
AAAGAGAGCATAGCGCCGCGCAGTGAGCGGCCGGTTGATCCAAAAGACAAAACCTTGGCAGATTGAACGTGATCTTCGCAGCTGCATAAGCGGTACGCACCCGTCTTGACAGCCGTTGCGGGCCAATGGATTGTTTGAGCACTGGCTTAAAGCGTGCGAAGCACGATTGTATTTGGAAGGTAAACTGTCATCTTAAAATACGTATTTTTTATACTTATCGCATTGGTGGTGCTGTTTTTTTCGGTTTTGGCCGTCTTTTGGGTGATGGCTTGGAACCACGAACGTGGCTTCCCGAAATCGGTCTTGGTCGATGATGCCAAGGGGCGATGCGTCATCTCAAAGCAGGCTTTCGTTTTGAGAAAATCCAAACGGCCCGGACTGTATCCTGAACTTGAGGCCATTTTGCCGGTCCCGGATGGGGTCGATCACGACTATAGCCACTATGTGCCCGGCCTGTTTTTGACGGAAGATGGCAAGGATCTTGTTGATATTTCTGATGCCATTGAGGTCCCGGTTGGCAGTCGTTTCATCCTGAAGGATGGATTTCAACAGCGGACACTTAACGAAAACGCATTCTATTTCTGGCTCGAACCGGAAGGTATCAGCCTGGACAGCAGCTTTTTCTATTACACTAGCGGCCTCGGGTTTACGGATGAAGAAATGCACCAGTTCCCGGACACCGAGGATTTTGGGAACGACTGCGATGCAAACTGATCAGGTTTTAATAGTGGACAAAGGACAATGAAGAAGAAGGCGCACATGGATCACGCAATGGTGGTCAGCGATGCGCCACGAATTGCGTCAGCGGTTATTGCTTTTGCGCACAGGCGTACTTGATTGTCTTTGAAGGGCGATGTCATAATCAGCGCCATGAATACTGAACATGAAAAAGTAACACTTTGGCGACCGGTCGGGCCTGAAGAGCTTGTGTTGATCGAGCAAGCTGACATGAGGACTTTCCCGCCTCGTCTGCCGGAACAGCCCATATTCTATCCGGTCCTTACCGAGGAATATGCCATCAAGATCGCGCGTGATTGGAATGTCAAAGCCAACGGTTCTGGATTTGTCACGCGCTTTGATGTTCTCAAATCCTATCTTGATGCCTACGACGTCCAAGAAGCAGGCGGACGGGCGCATTTAGAGTATTGGATACCAGCTGAAGAAATGAGTGCGTTCAACGATGCCATCGTTGGGCAAATTGAGGTCACTCAAGAATTCAGGTGAATACACCAGACCTTCGAAAACGCGGTGAGACTTGAATGGAGAGAATCCGCTTGTCCGGGCGCCATTGGTTGTAGATTTGCCTAGAGGTTCTTAAAATCTCGGGACACGTAACGACCTTTTCTAAATCGAAAAACGGATTAACCCATGCATTCCCTCACTAAAACCCGACGATTGGCTTTGGCCGCAATGGTGCCCTTCATCTCTGCCACGTCGAGTTTTTCTCAAGACAACGCGAGCCAAATCGATATTTCGGGTGAGTTAACCACTTCGGAGCAGGCGCTTCATTTCGTGTTGTCGGAAGATCGGGTTCCGAATGCGAGCGCAGTTAAGATTGAACGCATGAAAGCCCGGTTTTCTGAGCGTGGAAATCTATGGGAGTTTTCGTTCAGAGATGAGGACAAGACTTACGAAGCGACCGTACGACAAAACCGCGCGTTCAAACTAAAAGAAAAGCGCGACGAGAAAGGGCAAAATGCTGCGTTCTGGGCGACAATGCCTGACCCAAAGAATGTAGAATTGCCTGAAGCCTACTTGGAGAAATCCGTGGCAGTCATCGAGACCTTTAATTCGACCTATACGGCAAACCCTCGCGCCATTGTCGAATACGATGTTTGTGACGCACCCAAAAACGGGGTGGAAAGCGACTTTGCGAATGGGTGCCGTAGAAATGCAAGCAAAGAGGTTTGGGAGGTGTTCATAGAGGTCAACGCCGTGGTGCGAGGCGAAGACGATCGTTTTTACAAGGTCATAGAATTCAACGATGGGCAACCTGTGAAGCTGAGCGATGCCAGTGTCTCGGGCAATTGGTAACTGGATGCTTCGAAATTCGAAATTTGCTCTTGGGCTGAGGGCGCAGCGACCTGAGGTCAACCCAAACGGCCCTTGTCCAAATTTTCGCGCCACATGCGTCTACACAAAAAATGTTTGCGAAACTGGCGACGGAAAATGTGACGGTTTTCGTAGTAGTTCTAATCCCCATTTCGAAAATGGCATATCAAAGAGGGCTTCATGAACGTTACTATCTCTAATCGATTGATACTTTTATGCATTTCGGCATCCGTTCCAATATCGACAACCGCTATGGCGCAAGACGGCCCACCCCCGGGTCCACCTATTGCAGAGATGGCCGCGCAGATGAATGTTTCAGAGACTGCCTTGCAAACCTGCATGCCCCGCCCGGCCAAAGGGGCACGTCCTGAACGTCCCGTGCGCCCTGATCCTTCGACCATTGCCAACTGCCTTCACGCAGATTATCCGGATGTCACACAGACCGTCGTCGCGCAGGTCCTAATGGACAACGCACCCAAAAGGCCTCAGCGCTCGAACTAGACCCAGCGCCTTGTAATGCAGACAAATTTCAACGGAGCCCCAGTTGATGATGCGCCCTATTGACGATCCCGCCCATATTAGCAGGCGCCTCTTGATGATTGGACTGACGGCCAGTTCAGTTTTGTCGGCCTGTTCACGCTCGTCCAGCCAAGAGGTGACGCCGCGCCCGTTGATACCGACGCATGATCCGTTGGCATCTATGCGATTTCAGGCGAATGCGGATGCGGCGGTCTGGGCGCGCCACCTTGATCTGTCGCGTCTTAGGGATAAACCGCAAATGCTGGCATTGTCCGGTGGCGGTGAAGATGGCGCATTTGGCGCGGGCGCGTTGTCCGGCTGGTCCGAAACAGGAGACCGACCGGATTTCGACATTGTAACCGGAGTTTCGACCGGTGCCTTGATTGCACCCATGGCTTTCCTGGGAACAGACGGAGACGCGACATTGCAGCGTATGTTCTTGGATCACGATGCTGAGGACATCGCGCAGTTTCGGTGGTTAACGGCAGTCTCGAGCGATGGGATTTATGACACAGCGCCGCTTGCCGGGCTTATTGAGACCTATACGCCGGCGCCGGTTTTAGAGGCGATCGCTAGAAAACATGACACGGGCGCGCGGTTATTCATTGTGACGTCAAATCTTGCCACATCCAGAGCCGTAGTCTGGGACATGGGCGAAATGGCCAAAGCGGGTCAGTATGATTTGTTCCGCGCCGTGATGCGGGCCTCTGGCGCTTTGCCCGGTTTATTTCCGTCGGTCAAAATTGGCTTTGAAGACAATGGGGAATTGTTCAAAGAAACGCATGTGGATGGCGGTGTTCAGATGCAATTCCTCGCGACACCCCCTGCAGCATTTAACGAAATTACAAATGCAGCACAGGGCGGCAATGCTTATTTACTGGTGAACAACACTTTGGATCCCAAACCCCAAGCCAGCGCGGAGACGGCGCTGGGAATTTCGCAACAAGCCGTGACCGCGATGATACGATCCAGCGCCGCATCTTCGGTTAACGCGGCGCGCTTGCTTGCACGGGAATATGGGTTGGGCTTTCACATGGCGGCCGTCAGCGCAGATAGCGGCATTGAATTCGACGCGAGCAATCGGTTTTCAGCCGAATATATGAAGGCAATGTTTGCACATGGGTATGACCGCGCAATTTCAGGATCCCTTTGGGGGTCGTGACGGACCGATATGCGTGAAAACAAAGTGCGTGAATTGGCATCGCGCGCTTCTTTCGCCCCCTGAGTGAAAAGAAGGCCATCGGGTCAGCTGTCAGAACGGACCGCTTCGATCTTTGACCTCAATTGCTTCCAGTTTTCGTTGGCTTCATGTCGGAGCCGTTTGAACCAAATGGCCCGCCCGAACTTGTGGTGTTTCAATATTTCGGCAGATAGCGCGTCAAGCTCAAGAGGCTGCCATTCGCCTGCGACGCTCCATAAATTGGAACGCATCACTGGATAGACTTCGTGCCAATAGATGTGTTCGAGTTCAGCGATGGTATAAGCCGTTTTTGCGCAGCACAGGGCAGACGTTGCCAAGTATATCCCCTCGACATCCGTATCCAGCCAAAGAACATGCATCGCATCCCATACTTCTTTGCGCGCTTCTAGATCATCTTCAGGTCTTTTCATTCAGCTCGCTCTTTGTCGCAATTCCCGCGGACAATCACCCGATCAACACATAGGCCAAGATGGCGTACAGAAAAACGGACGCCACCAACATCAAGCGATGTTTGGATTGATAGGATGTTTTTGATCGTTTGTGCTTGAAAACATGTTGTCCGATCAGTGATCCGACCGCGCCACCCAAGCCCGTCAACGCGTGCAGCGCATTTTCAGGAACGCGCGTTGTGTTTTCGTTTGCAGATCGGGAAAGTCGTTTGTCCCAACCATAAATCGCAGGCAACGTCGCAAGGTTGAGTGCAATCAAAGTCCAAAGGGCCAAGATCCCAATGGCGCGCAGAACGTTCCCGTCATGGTGCAGCGTGTCAAACTGACCCGCAATTTGTCCGATCATCGCCCCAATCACATAGGATATCGCAACCCCGATGCTGACCCAATGTGCGGTCAATTTTGTAAAGAAGACCGAAAAGAAGATCCGAACAAGCAAGTAAAGGAGCACGCACGCAACACTGAAAAGAAGTAGTACTTCCATTGTCTACCGGCGCCTTTATTGCTGCTTTGGTGTTGTTGCTTGTGCAAGACTTAGGTGACACAGGGACCGAACTCAACGTCGGATGCATGTCGTGGAACGTCATTGGCTGCACATCTTTTTACAACGAACGCATGGCAAGAGCCGGTGCATTGCTTTTTTCATGCAAACAGAGTTGGGTCTGGTGTATTGCTCCCCTAATCTTTCACGTCGAGACTTTGCATGGCAAACTTAGGTGCTTCCCCCGAAACGACTAAGACAGTTCTTGTCCTTGGTGCTTACGGCCTGGTCGGATCTGGAATTGCGCGGCGGTTGGCGCGTGATGGGCATAACATCATTGGGTTTGGCCGTGACATCGATATTGGGCGTCGTGTTCTTCCAAACATCGATTGGGTCACGGGTGATCTGCAGTTCTTGACGGATGACGCGGCATGGGCCCCGTTTCTGAGCGATATTGATGTTGTGGTGAACTGTTCCGGCGCGCTGCAGGACGGACCAGCAGATGATCTTGAAGCGGTGCATCACCACGCAATCGCGGCTTTGGCCCAAGCCTGTGCTTTGGCCGATGTGAAAATCATCCAAATCTCGGCGACAGGGGCACAGCTGGACGCAAGCACGTCGTTTCTTGCATCCAAGGCGCGCGGTGACGCGGCCATTCAACAGTCAGGCGCACGACATGTTATTTTTCGCCCCGGCCTTGTTTTGGCGCAAAACAGTTACGGGGGATCGACGCTGTTGCGCATGTTGGCTGCCATCCCAATCGTGCAGCCCATTGCGCTGCCCGATGCGAAAATACAAACCGTTGGGTTGGATGATGTCGCAGAGGCCGTGAGCGCCGCCGTCACAGATAAAATCCCCGACGGCTTTGTCGGGGATTTGGTCGAAACCGACATCCATTCGCTGCGTGATCTTGTGATATCCATCCGCCATTGGTTGGGCTTTGCCTCTGCGAAACGAGAGATCGTCATTCCAGACGGTTTGACTGGTGTCCTGTCAAAGATTGCAGATCGGCTGGCGCTGTTGCAGTGGCGATCGCCGGTGCGCACAACCGCGCTTACGGTCTTGAACGAAGGTGTGACCGGAACGCCAGAAGATCTTAGTTCGTTTGGCGTGCCCGCTGTGAAGTCGCTTTCGCAAACCTTGGCCCATATGCCCGCACGGGTCGAAGACCGCCTTTTCGCGCGCATGTCGCTTCTGACCCCTATCCTTATTGCGACGCTCGTTGTCTTTTGGGCCTTATCCGGCATGATTGGGTTCATCCGGGTCAATGAGGCAGCCCACGTCCTTGAAAACGTCGGCTGGCCACAGGCATTGGCGGTGGCCAGTGTTTTGTTCTGGGCGGTCGTAGACATTGGAATTGCTGCGGCTTTTGCCTATCGACCCTGGGCCAAGTCGGCCTGTTGGCTCGCCATTGGGGTCAGTCTGTTTTACCTGGGGGCGTCGACATTGTTTGTGCCCGGCCTGTGGCTTGATCCTCTTGGTCCGTTGATCAAAGTCTTTCCCGGCATCGCCTTGGCCTTGGTTGCGCGTGTCGCATTGGAAACGCGATGATGGATTGGATCGACATTATTCGCGTTCTGCATGTTCTGGGTGCATGTGTTTTGATCGGCACCGGGGCCGGTATCGCGTTCTTTATGCTGATGGCCCATCGTACGGGTGACCCATCACACATCGCGCATACGGCGTCCGTCGTGGTGATTGCCGACATGTTGTTCACCGCAACCGCAGCCATTGCGCAGCCCATCACCGGAATCATTTTGGCACATCATCTTGGCTGGCCCTTGTCCGAGGGTTGGATTGCCCTGTCCTTGGCGCTTTATGTCCTTATTGGCGTGTTCTGGTTGCCTGTTGTCGCCATCCAAACGCGGATGCGTGACGAAGCCCGGGCTTCTTTGGAAAGTGGCGCGCCTCTGTCATCGCGATACATGCGGCTTTACCGTATTTGGTTCGCGTGCGGCATTCCCGCCTTCTTGGCGATTGTTGTGCTGTTGTGGTTGATGATTACCAGACCATCGATCCAATTGTGGGCGTTTTGAGCTTGCTGAGGCCTTCGGAGCGGACGTAATCGCCTAAGGGTACTGTTGGCTCGTGTTCTTGTGTGACCGCTCAAAGAACCAGAGTTGGGCAATCCCAAGTCCTGCAACAACCACAGCAACGATCAAAGCCAAGGCGATGCCCCAAGCCGTCGTGATCCACAGATTTGCGGCGATCAGCCCAAAGGTTGCGAGGCACCATCCCAAATCACCCAGTGAAAACCAAATGACCTCGCCTTTGCGGATTGTCTGGCGCCGCGACGCAATGATCAGAAAAGCTCCGTTTCCCAGCAACCCGACGCCGAGCATGATAAGAATCCACAGCGGGACTGAACCTAAAAATGACGTAACCATCTGTGGTAAAAAGACAAACAACAGACCAAATGAGATGCAGCTCGCGGCGTTCAGACGCAATACGAATTTGAGACTGTCCAATTGACCTCTCCATGTTGTAAACTTGGTTTACGACTACATAACGGAATTCATCATGTCAACCAAGCTGACAACATCGCGCGAGTCACCGGCATATGAAATGGAGGACAGTCGTTCCCTTAAGCTGGTTCATTTGGCATCCAATTTCGAAAAACGCGCGCAAAAATGGCTGGTTGATCTGTTGCACAGCCGAGGGTTCGCTGACCTGACGCAAAGCCAGTTGAGTTTTCTTGGGGCCTTGGATTGTGGGCCAAACAGCGCGTCGCAGATAGCCAATTCCCTTGGCATCACCCGCCAAGCCGTCCACAAAACCGTCAAAGAGCTTGAAACCTGCGGTTGGCTACAAAGTGAGGCTGACCCGATCCGCAGAAACCAACGCATTATCACCTTTACGGATGAAGGCGAGCGCATGATGTCCGTCGCTCGATCTTTGTTTAAGCAGTTAGATGATCGGTTATTCGCGGATTGGCAGCCAGATCACATCGAGGCTGTGTTTTCGCTGTTGCAAAGCCAGTTTGAGGATTGAAACCACGGTCTTGGCGTACCGGGCGTTGGGTGCGGGTGTACCTTTGAATTGAATTTTGCGAACAGCAGCTGGCGCATAAATTAGCGCCGAAACCGAAAATATCGCGCACGAACAGTAACCGGAATGCTGAAGAGCGGAGAATGGTAGGTTCGAACTCTAAGAGGAACTTAACCTCTGATGAATTTGTCAAACTAAGGCTTGAAGCACAAAGGTAGCACTATTACTTTTCGCTGATGTCTAAAGCACTACTCTGGATTATCGGCATTCTGATTGGCGTTCCTGCCGCAATTGTCGCGTTCTTAGCCTTTTTGCTATTCGTATTTTATCCGCTACAACATTCATGGAATGTATATCGGATGGACGCGAAAAATGATCGTGTTTGGCAAGAGGGGATAGCACGCGTCGTTACTGTAGAAGCAGATTTAGGTGGCGGAAAAGACATCAAGACCCTGACGGCGCAGGTTGTTTGTTACGAGGGCTATTTTGCAAAACCTTTCCGCTTGAAATCTGGTGCGCCGAGAACGAGACAAGGTCCTAGAAGTGTGGGCTTTGAAACCCTGCAAGGTAAGTTCCCCACAGGTGCCACAGTCGATATTAATCTTAGATTTCTTTGCAACAGAGTATTTAGCACCCAAGATATCGAGTTGCCTCTGAAGTTTAAGCACAATGAGGCGGCCATCGTAGCACCAGAGTTGTCGCTGTACTGTAGGTTTCGAAACAAAGGTACAACTAGTCCCTATGCAATCCATACTGACGCAGGTTGGGTCGGACATGCTTACATCACAGCAATTGAAAAGCGCGATTTGAGCAGTTTGACAACACGCTCCGAAATGGGGTCGTCCGAGACACCTTCGATAACATCAGGTTTTACGCGCCGATGGCCTTGGGCATTTGGAAGTCACTCCAGCGGTTGGAAAGCAAAAGATGCGTGCTGGACGGGGCGAGCGGGAGTCTGCAATGAGGCTCTAACCAACTTCTGCGGTAAGAACCCAAAATAGCGCCTATGGCAGCTTATTGGCTTGCGCCTGTGATTTCTGACCAAAGAGCAAGCGCCATTGTTTCATCAGCAGTTTTGTCCCGCGAAGCTGAAATGGAGGTTTTCCCGGTCAACGGCAGCTTCGTCTTTGGGAGCGGCCCGCCAGCGCGCTATGCTGGCTTAACGTTGATCAAATCGATCAAATGACTGCGTAGATTCCTTCAATTTTGTCGAAACCTAAGCACCTGACAGCTGTGGATTGTTGATCACGGTCGAAATCTGTCAGGCTGTGTGGTGACAAAGCGCGCACTGCGTCGCCTTTGCCGGTTCTGATCGTCGTTTTTGATCTGTTTGCGGGGCGATCTTCGCCCTAGTCTCCGCTCCTATGACTTATGTGCTTCATTATGCGCCGGACAATGCGTCCATGATTGTGCGGTTGACGCTGGATGCGTTGGATGTTCCGTTCGAAACCACCTTGGTGGACCGGCGCGTGTCCGCACAAAAAAGTGCTGCGTATCTGACGTTGAACCCAGCGGGGCGCATCCCGGTGTTGGTCACGCCAGAGGGTCCGGTATTTGAAACTGCCGCCATTTTGGTGTGGGTGGCGGATCGGCATGCGGGGCTGGCTCCGGCGGCGGGACACGTGGATAGGGGGGCGTTTTTGGCGTGGTTGTTCTTTTGTTCGAACACGTTGCATGCACATTTGCGATTGCTGTTTTATCCGGATCAATTGGTCGGTTCAGATCACGTGGATGCCGTTCAACGTGGCGCGGCGCGCAATATTCGGCAGGATTTGCAGCTGCTGGACCGGGCGGCGGGGCATGTGTTTGGGGCTGAGCGCGTCCAAATGATTGATTTCTACATCGCTGCGTGTTTGCGGTGGTGCGCGCTTTATGGACCGAAAGATCACAGTTGGTTCCGGTTGGATGATTATCCGGCGTTGGCTAAGTTGGCGGCACGGGTCGACGGGCATCCAGCGACTTTGAAGGCACAAGAGGCCGAGGGGCTGGGCCCTACCCCGTTTTCGGCCCCACACTATCCGACACCCTTGGAAGGGAGTGCGCTGTAATGTTTCTGTCCGTATTTGATATGTTCAAGGTCGGCATTGGGCCGTCATCATCGCACACGATGGGGCCCATGGTGGCGGCTGCGCGGTTTATAGAGATGATGCGGGCGTCACCCTTTTCATTTGCCGGACTGCGGGCGTCGTTGCATGGATCGCTGGCTTTTACCGGTGTGGGTCATGCCACTGACCGTGCGACGATCTTGGGGTTATGTGGGGTAACACCTGAGGAATACGATCACGACAAAGCCGAAGCCTTGCTGGCCCAGCTGCGTGATACGCAGGTGATCGAGCTGGATGGTTTGGGCAAATTGCAGTTCGATCCGGCGCGTGATTTGGCGTTTGATTACGACACGCAGCTGACGGGCCATGCCAACGGTATGATTTTGATGGCCACGGATGGGCAAGGCGACGTCACTTTGCGTCAGGTGTTTTATTCCATTGGTGGCGGGTTCGTCATGACCGAGGAAGAGTTGCGCGCAGGGTTGGCGACGGACGAAGGGGATCCGGTGCCGTTTCCGTTCAAGACGGCCACAGAAATGTTGGAGATGTCTGAGACCAGCGGCAAAAGCATTGCCCAGATGAAACGGGCCAATGAAGTATCGCGCAATGGCGAAATTCGCCTGAAGTCGGGGACACAGCGCCTGTGGGATGTGATGAACGCGTGCATTGATCGCGGACTAAGCCATGACGGCATTTTGCCGGGTGGATTGCAGGTCAAACGGCGGGCCAAGGGCATTCATCAAAAGTTGCTGGAAGAACGAGGTATGAACTTGTCAGCTCCGCATACGATCAACGATTGGATGAGCGTGTATGCGATGGCCGTGAACGAGGAAAACGCCGCCGGAGGTCAAGTCGTGACGGCCCCTACCAATGGCGCTGCGGGCGTTTTGCCTGCGACGTTGCGCTATTATCTGGACCACGTTCCTGGGGCCTCAGCCGCGCATGTTGAGGATTTTCTTTTGACGGCGGCAGCCATTGGCGGGTTGGTCAAATTCAATGCGTCAATTTCGGGTGCCGAAGCGGGATGCCAAGCCGAAGTGGGATCAGCGGCGGCGATGGCGGCCGCGGGGTTATGCGCCGTCATGGGCGGCACCCCACAACAGGTCGAGAACGCGGCAGAAATTGCGCTGGAACATCATCTGGGAATGACATGCGATCCAGTCAAAGGTTTGGTTCAAGTGCCCTGTATCGAACGCAATGGCTTGGGCGCGATCAAGGCGGTGTCGGCAGCGTCATTGGCATTGCGGGGGGACGGCACGCATCTTGTGCCGCTAGATGCGTGCATTGAAACGATGCGTCAAACCGGCGCTGACATGAGCGAAAAATACAAAGAGACATCGTTGGGGGGCTTGGCGGTCAATATACCCAACTGCTGATCCGCATAGTCAAGGCGAGTGACGCCAAACGCAATCGAAACGATAAAAATACGGTAGCGTACTGATGCACGGTGTTATTGCTGACACAAATTATGCGGACTTTGATACTGCTTGGCGTCTCATTCGCCCAATTCGCTATATAGACAGAGCTTTCTGGCCTTCGTAGTTTGGGTGCATGACACAGGATCGCCCTCTGCTTGGCATCATATTGATGTTGGGATTTTGCATTGTCGCGCCCATCGGTGACGCGGTCGCCAAAGTGTTGGGTGAAACGATTCCAGTCGGCGAATTGCTTTTGATCCGATTTGGCGTTCAAGTCGCTCTTCTTTTGCCGCTGGTTTGGTTAACGCGCCGCCCTTGGCGTGTGTCGGGAACCATTATGTGGTTGGTATTGTTGCGCTCGGTGCTGCACATTTTTGGCATTGGTGCGATGTTTGCGGCACTTCGCTATCTGCCGTTGGCAGACGCCATTGCGATTGCGTTTGTGATGCCGTTTATCATGCTGATCTTGGGCAAGATGGTTCTGGGTGAAGAAGTCGGGCGTCGTCGGATGCTGGCCTGTCTGGTTGGATTCATTGGCACGCTGTTCGTGGTACAGCCCAGTTTTGTCGAAGTCGGCTGGCCTGCCCTTTTGCCTCTTGTGGTTGCTGTAAACTTTTCGATGTTCATTTTGATCACACGCAAGATTGCGAAAACGACTGATCCAATTGGATTACAAACCGTAAGCGGCGTCATGGCTGTCCTTATTCTCATTCCAATTCTACTTCTGTTTCAAAACAGCAATGTCACCGCGTTAGTCTTTAAAGTCCCGACTACGCTTGAATACGTCCTTTTGCTTGCCATCGGCTGTCTGGGAACACTGGCGCATTTGTTGATGACGTGGTCGTTGCGTTATGCGCCGTCCACCATGTTGGCGCCGATGCAATATCTCGAAATTCCCATCGCCACTGTTATAGGCTTTTTTGTATTTTCGGATTTGCCAAACAACTTGGCCACAATGGGCATCATGATCATAATGGCCGCCGGGCTTTATGTCGTCATTCGGGAACGGTCCATCGCATTGAATCCGGCACCTTCTGCAAAACCTGAACCAAGGCCGCGACCCGTGCCCGTGGGATAACCCCAAGCATGCCCGGCGCGTTCATCTGCAGGTGAACGGGTCCCAACGCTTTGTTCGATGTGCCGATCCTGCCCCATGGGGCGAAGTCCAAGCCTTCGATTGGCCACTGTAACCCGTCGGATACACCGGATGTTTGGGCCAGCGGAAACAGAGACACGACATCATCCGGTTCCGTAGGTAGCACGATGTCCTTGGGCAGATGAAACACGACTTCTGTTTCCCCAATGACAACAATCGCCTGATCTCGATGGGTGACCAAGGCATTTAAAACCGCCAGTTGGTGGTCCAACCGCCCGCCCATAAAACCAACCGCCAGAATCGCTGGCGCATTAACATTTCTGAGTGCCTTTTCGAAATCAGTGCTGTCTTGCTCACTGATTTTATGGAGCAAATTTTGTTCAATCTGCCCCATTTCCGCCGCACTTACAGAGTCAAAATCACCTATAACTGCAGCAGGCGTCACACCTGCTGCCAATACCAGACCAAGGCCACCATCGGCCGCAACGCACTGATTTGACAACAATAGCGCCTGTTTTACATCATTGACATGTGCTTCCCCCCCCCCGACAAGGGTTATTGGTTCCATACTGTTGACAATTTTATGATTCATCTCATTTTCATGCATCATGTAGAAACAGATCACAATCTTGCCGTAAAATGATACCTTCGTTGGCAAGATTTCGGGCCGAAATAGCCCGGTCTCAATTGGTAAACAAAGCAGAGAAAAGACGGCAGAGGGCGGGCATCCGTGATGAACAATAAAACACTAACGGTCTCCCACGGGGCATTCTCGTGTACCCTCGAAGGGTTCGAAGATTCCTTCGAGATGATGAAAATCGTTGCAGAGTATTTCCAGAATCTAGCAGAAGAAGACCCTTCCTTTGGGACTAAGCCTGTTCAGATGGATACGGACACATTGGCAAAGCTGGCGCAAGAGGAAACTTCGCACCATGTAGATGCCAGCGAGAAAGACGGTCACTACGTCTTAAGCGCGTCAGATGAGCCTGCGACATCCGATGCTCCAACCGCTGATGTACCCGCGGCCGCTGTTGCCACAGGTGCCGTCGCCTTAGGTGCCATTGCCTCTGAGATGTCTTCGCCGTCACCAAGTGCGTTGAACACGTACGATGTCTATGACGAAGATACTGGTGCACAAGAATCCGAACTTGAGCCGACCCGGTTCGAAGATATGGAAGCTGAGGCATTTTCAGACACGCCCCCTGCAACGGAATCCGTTGTAGATAAGCTTCAGCGTATTCGCGATGTCGTGGAGCTCGCCGACGCCGATGCCGAAGAAGAAACATATGATGATGAGCCTGCAGCTGCCGAAACGCTGACCGATGCTGCGTCAGACGAAGACGCCGGCGCGAAAACTGAGGTCGACGCGGATGTGACTGCTGCGGATAGCGTTGACGACGCAGATGACCAATCGGATGACGTTGAAGACGTTTCTGCAGAAGAAGATGTCGCCGACGCCGCGTCCGAAGATATTGTGGCCGTTGAGGAAAACGTCGAACCCGATATGGTCGACGAAACTGCAGAAGATATTGCAGAAGATGATGTCGCGGTTAGCGAGGACGTTTCGGACGCTGAAGACACACCCGAACTGACTAACATCCTTGCGGACGAAGCAGATACAGACGAAGCAGATACAGAAGACACGGCAGAAGAGGACGCCGCTGCGCTTGACACTCTGTCTGAGGATCTGGCCGACGACACGGCTGGCGATCTGGAAGTCGAGATGGATCTTTCAGAAGAATTAGATCTTGCGGACGATGAAGCAGAAACAATCGATGAGCTTGTAGAAGCTCTGAACCCGACAATGCCGGAAGATCTTGAAGCTGAAGCGAAAGAGACCGCCGAACAAAAGACCAAAGAAGAACTGAATAAGGTTTTGGGTGCTCTTGCTGACGACGACACTGCGATTGTGGACGAAGGCGAAGCTGAAGAGGCCGATGCAACCGATGATGTTCTGAAGCTGGTTTCGGAAATCGAGACGGACAGCGAACAAGACGAAATGGTCGAGGCTGAAGCCGAAACCGCCGAGGCGGATTCGACTGAAGACCGTAAGCGGGTACGCGTGATCAAGGTCAGCCGCTCTGATATGCAAGACGCTGCACCTGAAGACACATTGGAATTGACGGAAGACGACGCGATTGCAAGTGACGACGTGACGGATAGCGGTCTAACGGATTCAGAGGAAGCTGAATTGTTGGCTGACCTTGCTCAGGTTGAAGCCCAATTTGCGGAAGACGCAGCAAGCGAAGCCGAAAAGCCGGCGGTCATGGGCGACGCGGCCGACACATTGCCAGCTTTGGCCGATCATATGGAAGACGGCGAAGCCAAAGACGTTTCTTTCATGGACACCGATGTGAACCGGTTGATGGACGAAGCCGACGAACAAATGGACGAACCTGAAAACGCCAAACGTCGCAGCGCATTCCAAGCTTTGAAAGCCGCAGTGCTGGCGCGCAAAGCGGACAAGCAAATGTCGTCCGATGATGAACTAGGCGATGACGTTGATGCGTATCGGTCTGATCTGGCTAAAGTGGTACAACCAAGCCGCTCTGAAGATGTCACGCGTCTAGAACGCCCGGCACCAGTAGAAGCGAGCGCCGCTCCATTGCGTCTGGTTGCTGAACAACTTGTTTTGGACACTGAAGAAGAAGACGTATCAGAAGCACCTGCCGCCCCAAGTGAAGTCGCGTCAGAAGAAGCGACACCTGTCGAGGCAGTAGGGAATTTTGCGGACTATTGTACTAAACTGGGTGCGCACGATCTTTCCGCGGTCTTGGAAGCGGCAGCGTCCTATCTAACGTTCATCGAAGGACGCAAACAGTTTTCACGTCCACAACTGATGATGACAGCGCGTCAGGTAGACGAAAAAGAAGGATTTAGCCGGGAAGATGGTTTGCGGTCATTTGGACAATTGCTGCGATCCGGCAAGATCGAAAAAATTCAGGGTGGGCGTTTCGCCGTCACTTCAGATATCGGATACAAACCCGACCAGCGCGCAGCAGGCTAACACTTGCTGCACAACAGTCGCAGACGAGAGAGGAGCAGCCATCCAGCTGCTCTTCTTTTTGGTAACGTCTCGTAATTTGAAATTCATACCCAAAGATGTGGCTCTTTCAAAAAACGCATCCGACGGGATTTGGCGTTGGCTGCGCGCGAAGCTAAAATTCGCCACCTTTCAACCGATCGAGTTCTTGCCGCCAAATCTTCTCTCTCAATGTGATTTGAAAAACACACTTGCCATACCGTCGCCGTGCCGTATCGCACTCAAACAACGACTTCCAATTCTTCCTGATCTCCGACACCAAAGACACGTTTATACCTGTCAATTTCGGAGGCTGGGCCCATAGCTTTGCGAGGGTTGTCGCTGAGTTTGACTGTCGGTTTGCCATTGGCGGACACCGCTTTGCAAACCAACGAGAATGGAGAAAGCCCGTCGTTTTGAGCCAACCCTACAAAGTCATTGGTCAGCATAGTGCCCCACCCAAAACTGATTTTTGCGCGGCCGTTAAAGCGGGCATAAAGCTCTTCTATTTTGGCGACATCCAGACCGTCGGAGAAGATGATAAGTTTGTTCATTGGATCTTCGCCGCGGTCCTTCCACCAGCGGATCGCTATTTCAGCCGCAGTGGCAGGATCACCTGAATCAATGCGGATACCGGTCCAACTGTCGAGCCAGCCTGGCGCGTTCTTTAGAAACCCTTCGGTGCCGTATGTGTCGGGCAAGATAATACGCAAGTTGCCGTCGTGCTCTTCTTGCCAATCAGACAGAACATCATAGGGCGCGCGCGCCAATGCTTGATCCCCGTCCGCCAGCGCAGAATACACCATCGGCAGCTCGTGGGCATTGGTTCCGATTGCCTCGAGGTCACGATTTTTGGCAATCAGACAATTGGATGTGCCCACAAAATTGGGGCCAAGCCCTTCGTACATTGCCTGAACGCACCAATCCTGCCACAGAAATCCATGACGGCGGCGGGTGCCAAAATCAGCAACACGCAGTTCTTCCAGCCCGCGCAGACGTTCAATCTTTTCCCAAAGTTTGGTCATTGCGCGGGCATACAACACCTGCACTTCGAATTTGCGCATCTGGTTAAGCACTGCACGCGACCGCAATTCCATCAAGACAGATAAAGCCGGAATTTCCCAAAGCATGACTTCAGGCCAGGTGCCTTCAAAGGTCAGCTCGTATTGGTCGCCTTTGCGTTCAAGGTGATAATCCGGCAGGCGCAGCGCTTCAAACCAGTCCATAAACTCGGACGTGAACATCTGACGTTTGCCGTAAAACGTATTGCCGCGCATCCACGTGCTTTCACCACGAGACAGTGACAGTGATCGAATATGATCAAGCTGTTCGCGCAATTCGCCTTCGTCGATGAGATGGGCCAAAGGTATGTGCTTGGATCGGTTGATCAACGAGAACGTCACTTGCGTATCAGGTCGATTGCGGAACACCGATTGGCACATGAGCAGTTTGTAAAAATCAGTGTCAATCAAGGAACGGACAATCGGATCGATTTTCCATTTGTGGTTCCAGACACGGGTGGCGATATCGACCATTTGGTCCTCCTTGACGATTGCGTCTTTGTGCCAAGGTGGTGCCGTGGGGGCAAGGGGTTGCAAGGCAAAGTGCAGGAGAAGGCTGACAAGGGGTAAATTTTGAGTTAACCTTTGCCCAGTTCGCCGTTTGTACCTTTTTTGGCAGTGTTATTGTTACCGACATTTTAGTTTCTATTCTTCAAAGGATTTTGAGCAATGGAGAAGTCTTTACTCCAAGCGGATATTCTGAGCGACGGTGGGTCACTCGAAGCTTCTGCCATACAAAACGTGTTCGCGTCATTGCCTGCTGCTCAGGTCGACGCATCCATTCCTCAGGATGTTGAAGGCGCAGACATATTTGCGGCTCAGACAGAGACTTTGAACTTGGGTATCGTGGGTCAGGCACTAGTTGATCCAATATCAGAAAACGCCACTGAAGCACTAAGAAACACCCCTCAAGACGTTGATTTTGATCCAGAAAATATACCTCTCGTCTTTGATGCGGAGACAACGACTGGTTCATCAAGTTCTGCCCCGCTGTTACTGGTTTCACCTGTGCAAAAACAAGAGCCGATCCAGAACGAAAAACTATTGATTATCGAAAATCTCGACGACGATGCTCTGATTGGATCTAGAATTCGCACCGCGGACAGCGGAAACGGCTTGGACCTGATCTTTCTGGACCAAATCAACACATTGCCACCGCCGCCCCCTGCCCCTGATCCGGACGCCGAAGAAGGTATTCACACCGATGGCGGACCAAGCGATGACACCATCGTAGGGAGTAACGCCGGGGATCTGTTGGAAGGCAACGGCGGGTTTGATTCGATCAACGGCAGAGCCGGAGACGACGACATATTCGGCGGTGCTCAAGACGATATTGTGCGCGGTGGCCTTGACGATGACACTTTGAACGGCGGTAGCGGCAACGATCAGCTTTTCGGGGAAGAAGGCAATGATGACCTCATTGGTGATTTGGGAAATGACACACTGTCGGGTGCCCAAGGCGATGACAGCTTGCGTGGTGGCGAAGGCGAAGATCTACTGGGTGGTGGCAAAGGCCGGGACATAATTTACGGTGAAGACCATGATGACATCATGCGTGGCGGGTTTGATGATGATTCTTTGGACGGTGGAACCGGAGACGACCGCCTTCTCGGAAATCAGGGCAATGATGAGCTTGTTGGCGACTTGGGTGACGACACTCTGTCGGGCGGCGAAGGCAATGACACCATATACGGTGACGACGGTGAAGATCTGCTGCATGGTGGTATCGGCCAAGACATAATGTTCGGCGGAGCGCTTGACGACATTATGCGTGGTGGCGTTGACGACGACACGATGGATGGGGGCGCTGGAAACGACCAGATTTTCGGAAACCAAGGCAATGATGAGCTTATTGGCGACTTGGGTGACGACACTTTGTCGGGTGGCGAAGGCAACGACATCATGTCCGGCGGCGTCGGCAAAGATGAAATACGTGGTGGATCTGGCCGAGATTTGATGTTCGGTGAAGACGATGATGACCTCATGCGTGGTGGCAATGACGATGATACCTTGGACGGCGGGGACGGAGACGACCAGCTTTTCGGAAATCAAGGCTATGATGAGTTAGTCGGTGGTTTGGGTAACGACACTATGTCGGGTGGCGCAGGCGGTGACATCATGAACGGCGGCGACGGCGACGATGAACTGCGTGGTGGAGATGGCCGCGACAAGATGTTCGGCGAAGGCGATGATGACTTCATGCGCGGTGGCCTTGACCAAGACACAGTGCATGGCGGAGCCGGAAACGACCAACTTTTCGGAAATCAGGGCAATGACGCGGTTATCGGCGATTTAGGTAACGACACGCTGTGGGGTGGCGAAGGCGACGATTATATGCTTGGCGGTGACGGTCAAGATCGTGTGGCTGGCGGAGCCGGAGACGACAGTTTGTCTGGCGGCGCTGAGAACGACGAATTTTGGTTCGCCAACCTAGAATGGGGTCACGACGTCATTGTCGATTTCGAAGTCGGCATAGACCTGTTGCGTATGGTCGGCACCGGTATCACTGATTTCAGCGAGCTAACCGTCACAGACGTACTTGGCGATGCTCTTGTCGAATATAGTGACTCGTCAATCCTGATCACGGGTGCAGCCGGATTGATTGGTGTAGACGACTTTATATTCTAAGCTGGGTTTTTACAGTTTCTTTAAGCAACAGCCCTGAACGACGCTAGTCGGTCAGAGTGACCCCTGCCCCGGACATACCCGAAAGCGCTGCCGCGAGCGATCCATCCATATCGATAGCACGGCACATGTTTTGGCGCACGGTGACGTCATATCCAAGCTTGGCCGCATCAACAGCTGAAAAGTTGACGCAAAAATCTGTGGCAAGGCCCACCATTGTTAAGGTGGTGATGCCACGGGTGCGCAGATATCCATCCAGTCCTGTTGGCGTTTTGTGATCGTTTTCAAAGAATGCGGAATAGCTGTCGATGGATGGCGTGTACCCTTTGCGCACGATCATGTCCGCTCGATCCGTGTTCAAACCCGCATGGAACGCGGCCCCTTTCGTGCCTTGGATGCAATGATCAGGCCAAAGCACCTGTGGTCCATAGGGCATATCGGTCACCTCAAAAGGTCCCTTATCCGGGTGCGACGATGCAAATGACGAATGCCCGGCCGGATGCCAATCCTGCGTCAGAATGACAGCTTCAAAATCATCCATAACGGCGTTGATCGGCGCGACAATTTCGTTTCCGGTGGCCACAGCTAAAGCGCCCTTGGGACAAAAATCGTTTTGCACATCGATGACGATCAGGGCGGATTTATGGGGCATCGTATCCTCGCAAATTCATAGCTTTGTTCAGCAACGTAAACGGGGTTTTGGGGAACGCAAGCGATTGACGCAAATGCGTCTTAATCGGGACAAACAAACGCACATATTCAACACTAATCTGGCTTCAGTATGTTGCGAGTAAGTGGAAGTATTCCATGAATAATGAAGAATTCGAATACCTAGTCAGTACCAAGATGGACATTGCAAATGTGCTGGCATGTAGTTGTTTGGCCATTGTATTGGCCTGGTTGTCCCTAACGAATACGCAAGGCATGGATTTTCTTGGGATCATACATCTGGGTCCTGATACGACATGCTTGTTTTATGGAGCGCTGGCTATTTTAGGTGTCGCATTCGCGTTTGGCACTCTGCGTGATCTGATCAATCCAAACAGCCAATTTCAACCGATCATGCTAGACCAAGAAGCCATTTCGGCACCAACACGGCCGGGCGGGCGCAGATCGCAAACATTGTCCTACCGCGAGGTGCAGGACGTCAAAGTTCAAAAAGTTGCTGGCAATCACATTCTCGAAATCAAGCACCCTGACGGTTCACTTGCTATTTTAAGCGGTGCTGTGGGCGGCGACGGGTTCGAAGCGTTGTTGGAATCGCTGAGCACGCGGATTATGGTTTCTTAAAGGGCAGTATGCGCCAGTCAGGGCTGCTCAGAACGTGGTTTCGGTTTGTCTTGTATTTGAATAAATTCGGCAATACGTGGCCACAGAACGCGCGCTGCTGCCCGGGATCGGATCAGACGGGAATGGGTGAAATCTTCGCCATCAGTCTCGCGCGTTGCGATGTGAAACTGTCCGGTTTTGCCAAAGGCTTTTGCGAGTGTTTGACACCCGTCCGTTGGTGCGATGTCCGTATCCAACGGCGCTGCAACGGCCATGACAGGCAATTTCCAATCCTTGAGCCCTGCAAATACGTCGTTTCCTGACAGGTCCGTCATGCGCCCTGCGTGGTTCCAATCCAACCATTGAGATTGCAAAGCTGCGCTTTCGTTGCAGGGGCCAAGCCTGCTCACGCGTACCGTCCAATAGCCGGTCAAACGTCCAAAGACGCGCATTAAACGCAAACCTGTTCTAAAGCGCCACGATGCTTGGTGCAAATGCGTGGCTTGCGTTGCCAAACAGATCAAGCTTTGGATCATCGGGCGCAAATCCGGGTTCAAGTGCAGGCCAAGTATAAGCGCGAGCCCACCACCGGAATGACCAATCAGATGAAGCCCCTGCGGCCCCGCAATCGTCTTGATCGCTTCAGATATCTCTAGGTCAGCAATATCATCATAGGTGAACCCACCGGGTCGCCCCCCACGTTCACGCCATTCAATGCCAAACACACGCAGGCCTTGCGCATCCAGAGACGCAGCCAGAGGCGTCAATGTGTCGATATTTGAGAACGTGCCATGTGTCAGCAAAACGGTTTGTCCGTTATCTGCATCGCCAAAACGATACAGCTTTCCCGGAAACGACCAATCTGGATGAGGGTGCCAAGACATTGCCCAAGCTTTGCCGGGTCATGAAGGACAGGTCAATTTTGACCTCGCGTCCGGCGTGCATGTTCTTGCACCTGTGGCTTTGGCGGCGTATCTGGCCGCATTATGTATATCGTCGCCGCTTTATATCACTTCACACGGTTCGAAACACCGGATGTCATCAAAACTCCGCTCAGCGATGCGTGTGCGGAACATGACGTTATGGGTACGTTGCTTTTGGCACGTGAAGGCATCAACGGCACGATCGCCGGCACGCGGGCGGGAATTGATGCGGTGCTAGCGTTTATTCGCGCCCTGCCCGGCTGCGCGGATCTGGAATGGAAAGAAGCGCACAGCACGGTGCCGCCGTTTATCCGGATGAAAGTACGCTTGAAAAAAGAGATCGTGACCATGGGGCAGCCGGATGTCGATCCCAAAGCGCGGGTTGGACATTACGTGTCGCCCGAAGATTGGAACGATCTGATCGCCCAAGACGATGTCGCCGTGATCGACACGCGCAACGATTATGAAGTGGGGATCGGCACGTTTAAGGGCGCGATTGATCCTCGCACAGAGAGCTTTCGCGACTTTCCAAGCTGGTGGGAAGCCAACAAGGCGCGGTTTCACAACAAGAAAATCGCGATGTTCTGTACGGGTGGAATACGTTGCGAGAAATCGACCAACTATTTGCTGGGCCAAGGCGTCGAAGATGTGTTTCACCTGAAGGGCGGCATTCTGAAGTATTTGGAAGAGGTCCCCGAAACAGACAGCACGTGGGAAGGCGAGTGTTTTGTTTTTGATGCGCGCGTCAGCGTGGGTCACGGATTGAAGGAAGGGCCGCATGAGTTGTGTCACGCATGTCGTCGCCCAATCTTGCCTGCCGATCGGTCCAAGCCGTCATTTGAACAAGGCGTTAGCTGTCATCAGTGCATTGATGAGACATCCGACGAGAACAAAGAACGGTTTCGCGAACGCCAAAAGCAGATCCAGTTATCGGCCAAACGGGGCAAATTGCATATCGGACCAAAAGCCGGCTGAGGGTCGGGACGCTATTTTGCGTCCGGATCCCCCTGACCTATGCCTCTGAACACAAAGCGCAGGGGCAAGGCCCAAACTATTCCCAGACCAATATAGATCACCAATTCGACCCAGATCGGGGGACGGTTGAAAAAAGACACAATGCTGATCGTTGCCACGATATACAGTGGCAACGCGACCAGCAGAATGATCAGCGCCCAGCGCCGACGGGCCTTATAGCTTAGCGCCATATCACACGTCCTTTAATCAACGAACGGATCACGCACCAAAATGGTGTCTTCGCGCTCGGGTGAGGTCGACAGCATCGCAACCGGGCAGTCGATCAATTCTTCGACACGGCGCACATATTTGATCGCGTTTGCAGGCAGATCGGCCCAACTGCGCGCGCCTTCTGTGCTTTCGGACCAGCCGGGCATGTCCTCATAGATGGGCGTACAGCGTGCCTGATGATTGGCGGCCGTGGGCAGATAATCGATCCGCTCACCGTCCAGTTCATAGCCCGTACAGATGCGCAAAGTTTCAAACCCGTCCAACACGTCCAGCTTGGTCAAAGCGATCCCGTTTACGCCCGATGTTGCGCAGGTTTGTTTGACCAATGTGGCATCAAACCAACCACAGCGGCGTTTGCGGCCTGTTGTGGTGCCAAACTCGTGGCCGCGTTCGCCAAGCCGTTGACCATCCGCGTCTTCTAATTCGGTTGGAAACGGTCCTTCGCCGACGCGCGTAGTATAGGCTTTGACGATGCCAAGGACAAAATCGATAGCGCCGGGGCCAACGCCAACGCCTGTCGCGGCTTGGCCTGCGATTACGTTAGACGATGTGACAAACGGATATGTGCCGAAATCGATATCCAGCAACGCGCCTTGCGCGCCTTCAAACAAGATGCGTTTTCCGGCCTTGCGGGCGTCGTTCATAACTTTCCACACAGGTGCCGCATATTTGAGAATTTCCGGCGCAATGGCGCGCAGCTCGTTCAACAAAGCGTCTCGGTCCACTGTGGGCAAGCCCAATCCGCGACGCAGTGCATCGTGATGCACCAAAGCGCGGTCCACACGACGTTCCAGCGTTTCTGGATCGGCCAGATCAGCCACGCGCACACACCTGCGTCCCACTTTGTCTTCGTAGGCTGGGCCAATGCCGCGACCGGTGGTGCCAATTTTGGCCACCGAATTCTGAGCTTCGCGGGCACGGTCCAATTCGCCGTGGATCGGCAGGATCAGCGGTGTGTTTTCGGCAACCATCAGCGTGTCGGGCGAAATATCTACGCCTTGCGCACGGATCGTCGCGATTTCTTTGACAAGATGCCAAGGGTCCAGAACAACGCCGTTCCCAATCACACTCAGCTTGCCAGACCGCACAACACCCGAGGGCAACGCGTGCAGTTTGTAAACCTCACCGTCGATAACCAAAGTATGGCCTGCATTGTGGCCACCTTGAAACCGCGCGATGACATCAGCACGTTCACTGAGCCAGTCCACGATCTTACCTTTGCCTTCGTCACCCCATTGGGCACCCACGACAACCACGTTGGCCATAAAGGTCTCTCCGTTTACAAAACCCGAGCGTCTATAGCGCTCTGGATGGTGGGGCGAAACCTTTATTTCTAATCGTCTGGACACAAGCGGCTTGATCAGGCAGTTCTGGCGCAAATTATCCTGAGGACGAGCAGATGGGTTTTCTTTATCGTTGGGTCTGTGCCTTTGCGCTTTTGGCGCTGACATATAACCCTACTCAGTACAATTACGTGCGCTGGGTTTTGGATTTTGGCCGAGACAATATGTCTGTGGCTGTTTTGTTGGGGCTGCTGTTGCTGGTGGCCTATATCATCTATCTGCGCGCCACATTGCGATCCATTGGGGCATTTGGGATGGCGCTGATTCTCGCTTTGGTCGGCGCATTGCTTTGGGTGCTGTATGATTTTGGCGTGCTTACTCTGGATGATCCGGGACTGATCACTTGGCTGGGACTGCTGGCTTTGTCGCTGGTTCTGGGCATCGGGCTCAGCTGGTCCATTGTACGGCGTAACCTTTCTGGTCAGGCCGACATGGATGACGTGGACGAATAATCAGCGGGCCAGTTTTACCGGATCGCCATGAGGCGTATTTAGATAGGCTGTTTCCCAAGCGGCGCGCATGGTTTCGATTTGCGCGTCGTTGGCCAGCCCCAAATCCCGCAGCTTGGTTTCCAAGGTCTCAAGCCATGCTGCGAAATAATCGTCGCCCCCGTTTAAGTCTTTGTCAGTGCCATGACGCTTTAATGTTGCCGAAAAACCTGCGGCCCAATCCGGCCATGTAAAATGACCCGCTTCGTGCAAATGCACTGTCAGGGCGAACAGTTGAGCATGCCAGGGCGCTTGAAACGCGGGTTCTGGCCTCATGTTGTCCCGTCCAAATAGCTTTGCCACAGATCAAGGATGATCTCATCCTTGGGGTGTTCGGGGTGTTGCCACAGGTCTTGAGCTTGGAACGCGACCGCATATAGCGGTTCGGCAGCTTCACCATGTCCATGTGCGTTGCTGTCAGGCAGGATATGTGTCCCGTGATACCGAACCACCCGCCCCGTCGCACCCGCCGCATAGACGGGCAATCGTGTGTGCCCACCTGACGTTTGCATATTGCCAGCCGCACGGGTGCGCACGATATCACCCGGCTTGAACAGCGCCGCGATATCGCTGGGCCGGTCTGCGGGGCCACCTTTGGCCAAAGCCGCGGCCACTGCGTCAGGTTTCAGCTTGCGATCCGCAAGGGTACTGCCTGCTGTTCCGCGCCCGTCAGCAAGCTCTTGCGGGGTCAGGACATCGTTTTCGACCAACAGATTGGTCAAAGCCGCCATCCACTTTTCGTAATAGCTGAAACGCGTATAATCTTTTGGTGTCAGGCGTTCACGGGAATGGCGCGATATATCAAGGTTCCACTTGCCCAAACTGCCGCAGGCCAACGTGATGGCCAAAGCACGCGCATGCCAGTCTTTTTCAAAAACCGGGTCGGCTTCGGATTCAGGTGTCACAGCCCCATCGCCGAAACGCCCGCCCATATCGTGAATACGCGTCATGGGGTTTTCGCCAGTTCTGTTCCGATCATGCTGTTGCGCGTTACGAGGTCTGTCAGCGCGTCTTCGGACAAGCCTTCGGTGCCACTTGGGCGCATCGGCAAAACCAAATATCGCACTTCAGCTGTCGAATCCCACACCCGAACGGATGTTTCGGCAGGCAGATTGACACCAAATTCGGCCAAGACCTTGCGCGGCTCACGCACGGCGCGGGCGCGATATGCGTCGGATTTGTACCATCCCGGCGGAATACCAAGCAGCGGCCACGGGTAACACGAGCACAGCGTACACACGACCATGTTGTGTGTATCGGGCGTGTTTTCGACAACGACCATGTGTTCGCCTTGTCGTCCGCAATATCCCAGATCGCTTACAGCGGCGGTGGCGTCCTGAATTAGGGATTCGCGAAAACCCGCGTCCATCCACGCTTTTGCAACAACACGCGCACCATTGCGCGGGCCAATTTTATTTTCATATGTGTCTATGATCGCATCCAGCGTCGCAGGATCGATCAACCCCTTATCCGTGAGAATCGTCTCAAGAGCCTTTACCCGTAAGGCTGGATCGGAAGGCAACAGGGCGTGCGGGTCGTCGTGATCATGATGGTCATGTGGCATGAAATGACCATGCCCACACACGCATTTCGAGTCCAGCCCAGAACGCCCTTGCTTGGTCGGCATGAATTGCATAGATACCGCCCATCGTGCAGTCAGCCCACGTAGGTTTATGGAAAACGTCGTACTCGTCATTCATCTGTTTTTGGCCCTAGGCCTAATCATTGTCGTGCTCATGCAGCGCTCCGAAGGTGGAGGGCTTGGAATGGGCGGTGGCGGTGGTGCCATGACCTCAGGACGGGCAGCCGCAACGGCGCTTGGAAAGCTGACTTGGGTTCTTGCAATTGCATTTATCATCACGTCGATCACATTGACGATTATTGCGGCGCAAAAGTCCGCAGGGTCTTCGGTTGTGGATCAATTGGGTGCGACACCACCTGCAGCAGAGGGTGGCGACGATCCACTTGTTCCGCCTGCAGATAACCTGTTGCCACCTTCATTGGATGATGATGCGCCGCTGGTCCCGTCTGCGGACTAGACCTAGCGTTGCAGTAAAAAGCTGCAACATCATCTTGCGCGAACACTTGCTCTTTTGGGGCGAATCTTTATAAGCTGTAATCCCGTGGGGTATGGTCAATCCGACCCCTCTCGATTCGGCGATTCCTTAATAATGCCGATCAGAACGGGGAGATCGACAAACCATGGCACGCTTTATTTTTATCACAGGCGGTGTTGTGTCCTCATTGGGCAAAGGGCTTGCTTCGGCAGCTTTGGGTGCGCTGTTGCAGGCACGTGGTTATTCAGTGCGATTGCGCAAACTGGATCCTTATCTGAATGTGGACCCCGGTACGATGTCACCGTTTGAACATGGCGAAGTCTTTGTCACGGATGATGGGGCCGAAACCGATCTGGATTTGGGCCATTATGAACGATTTACCGGTGTTGCCGCGCGCATGACGGACTCGGTCAGTTCTGGGCGCGTTTATTCCAATGTCCTCGAAAAAGAACGGCGCGGCGATTACTTGGGCAAAACGATTCAGGTGATTCCGCATGTGACAAATGAAATCAAAGACTTCATCTCGATCGGTGAAGACGAGGTTGATTTCATGTTGTGCGAAATTGGCGGCACCGTTGGTGACATCGAAGGCCTGCCTTTCTTTGAGGCCATTCGTCAGTTCAGTCAGGACAAGCCACGCGGACAATGTTTGTTCATGCATTTGACCCTGTTGCCTTGGATGAAGGCCAGCGGAGAACTGAAGACAAAACCGACGCAACACAGCGTGAAAGAACTGCGATCCATCGGCATTGCGCCCGATATTCTGGTTTGCCGTTCCGAAGGCCCGATTCCCGTAAAAGAACGCGAAAAACTGGCCTTGTTCTGTAACGTGCGCCCTGACAGCGTGATTGCCGCGCAGGACCTTTCGACAATCTACGACGCCCCCCTGACTTATCATCGGGAAGGTCTGGATCAGGCGGTTCTGGATGCTTTCCAGATTTCGCCCGCCCCCAAACCGGATTTGCGCAAGTGGGAAGATGTCAGCGACCGTATTCACAATGCCGAAGGAATTGTGAAAATCGCGATTGTTGGCAAATACACTCAGCTTGAAGATGCGTATAAATCCATCGCTGAGGCCCTGACACATGGCGGTATGGCGAATCGTGTGCGAGTCAAAGTGGAATGGGTCGATGCGGAATTGTTTGATACCGAAGACGCCGCCCCGCATCTGGACGGGTTTCATGCTATTCTTGTGCCCGGTGGTTTTGGCGAACGCGGGACTGAGGGCAAAATAAAAGCCGCTCAATTTGCGCGTGAACATCAAATTCCGTACCTTGGCATCTGCCTGGGCATGCAAATGGCCGTTATTGAGGCTGCGCGCAATTGCGCCGGGCTCGAGAAGGCCGGATCAGAAGAGTTTGACCACGAAGCTGGCGCAAAACGGTTTGAACCGGTTGTGTATCACCTGAAAGAGTGGGTGCAGGGCAACGAAAAAGTATCGCGTAAGGTCGAGGACGACAAAGGCGGCACGATGCGCTTGGGGGCCTATGATGCGGTTCTAACCGAAGGGTCAAAGGTTGCGGATGTTTACGGGACGACCACGATCGACGAACGCCATCGCCACAGATACGAAGTGGACATTAAGTACCGGAAACAACTGGAAAAAGCGGGTCTGACTTTTTCCGGCATGTCACCGGATGGACGGCTGCCCGAAATCATCGAATGGCCAGACCATCCATGGTTCGTTGGGGTGCAATTCCACCCGGAACTAAAATCCAAACCGTTCGATCCACACCCCCTGTTTCGCGACTTTGTTCGCGCAGCCAAGGACATGAGCCGACTGGTCTAACGGCAAGCCTCTGTGGAAAGTTGAATACTTGTGGTAGAATCGATGCATTACACGCAACGATTTGAAAGAGATTTTTTCCATGGCATTATTTCAAACAGGGCCGGATCGTTACCAAACTGATCCAGACGCTTTTGGCAACGTAGACCAGGAGCGCATTGTTAAGATCGTCGGTATTGTAGCGCTTGCTTTGCCGATTGTCCTTTGGATTGCATCCCACAATCCGATTCACGCAACGTGCTTTCGGTTTTCAATCAGCCATTTTTACTATGCTCCGTTTTGGGGCACGTTCTTTACCGGGGCCTTGTTCTTTATTGGCACCTACCTGATGGTCTGGCAGGGCGAGGAAAAATCAAAAGCTGATGGGCGCATGGCAACCCGCGCTGGCTTTTCCGCGTTTGGAGTTGCGTTGTTTCCCACCGGTGGCTGGGGCTGCGATGAAAAGACGTTTTCGGCCCGCCCCATGACTGATTTTGGATTGCCTGATGGAGCTGACTTCCCCGCTCTTATCCCGCCACAGGGGGATGCAGAGTCCGTCGCAAATGCCTATTTTTCATTGGAATTCCCGATTGCAGCCTTGGCGTGGCTTCAAGCAGAATGGATCCATTACGCATCTGCTGCGTTTATGTTCAGTTTTTTGGCGTGGTTTGCCTTGGCCATTTTCACGCGGGTCAGTCCACAACACAAGTTGCCAAATGGTGAATTGAAACCACGTAAAGCCCGCCGCAACACCATTTATTTTTTCACAGGCGCGTTGATCATCCTGTGCATCTTAGCGCTGCTCTTGTCGTTTATTCTGAACCTGATTGGTGTGGACATGGATTGGTGGGACAGCGCCAATTTGACTTTTTGGTTCGAAGCCATTGCGTTGGTATCGTTTGGGACATCTTGGATGGTGAAGGGGCGGATTTTCCCCTTCTTGAACGACGAAGTATCAACCGCACGTTAAGGGGGTGTTGTTGACTGACCTACCACTGGCTGCGGCGCACAGCGCGCCGCAGTGATTGGAAAACAACCACAAACAAATTCTGTATCATTAAGGCTTGCATGGGCGGGACGAAATCGACAGGTTTGGCCTGCGCTAGATATGTGCGGATCGTCTATGGGGGACAGGATGACAGGAGTGATCGCAAAGTTTTTCCCGCGACGGTCGCCGAAGAAACCGTCATTGCCACAGCCAACGCCTCAGCTTGCTTTGGGAGCATTGTTGGTACGGATTGCGTTTGCGGATCGTGAATACAAAGCCGCAGAAGTCAGCGCAATTGACCGCATTTTATCGACAACTTTCAATTTGGGCCCGATAGAAGCCGCAAAATTGCGTGCCACATGTGAGGCATTGGAACGCGACGCTCCGGGCACACCTGAATTTACCCGCATTTTGCACGATGAAATCTTGTACGGCGAACGGCGTATGCTGGCGTCTGCGATGTGGCAGATCATTCTGGCCGATGGTGAACATGCCGAAATTGAAGAGGCCGTTTTGCACCAGATTGAGACGGCTTTAGGCATCACTCCGGAAGATTCTGTAGAAATCAAGGCTGCCGCCACTGGCGCTCGTGACCTGAATGCATAAGTTGGCATAATGTTTGGTGATTTTCTCAAAAGACTGACTCAGCCGGAGCCTGCTCCGTTAAATGATCATGATGCCCGCTTGGCCCTGACCGCGTTGCTGGTCCGGATTGCACGATCCGATGGCACCTATGATGGTGACGAAGTGTCCCGCATCGATCAAATTTCACAACAACGGTATGGGCTGGACACTGCCGGGGCCACGGATTTGCGAACGCAGGCAGAAACACTTGAATCCGAAGCGCCAGACACCGTTCGATTCACCCGCGCGATCAAGGACGCAGTGCCCTATGAAGACCGCCTAGGCGTGATTGAAGCTCTTTGGACCGTGGTTTTGGCCGATGGCACACGAGCCAAGGAAGAAGACGCATTGATGCGATTGGTGGCTAATCTGCTGGGTATCAGTGATCGAGACAGCGCAATCGCGCGCCAAAAGGTCAACGAATGATCGCATCCCTTGGCATGTATGACATGCCTTTGACTGCGGCGGACAACGACATTTTCTGGTCTTTGATCCACAAAAACATCGGTACTGGACCTAACAAGCTGGATCGCGAGACGCCCATCTGGGACGTCTGGCAATCCCCTGATCTGTTATTTGCACAAACCTGCAGTATGCCTTTTCGAACGCGACTTGCCGGTAAGGTCACATTGATTGGAACCCCCGATTACGCGCTGCCCGGCTGCCCCCCCGGTTATTACCGCAGTGTTTTGATTACCCGTATCAACGGCCCCCTGAATTTGCGCGACCTGGCGGGGGCCAGCATGGCGTATAATGAAAGCCTATCGCAATCAGGTTGGGCCGCCCCTTTATTGTATCTAACGGAACAGGGATTAAAGCCTGGAAAAATGATTGAAACCGGCGCGCATGCGCAATCCGCATGCGCTGTGGCCAATGCTCAGGCCGATTTTGCAGCCATTGATGCGCTCACTTGGTTGATGCTGCGGCAATCCGATCCGGGGTTAACTGCACGACTAAAAGTCATCGATGAAACGCCGCCCACGCCCGCCCTCCCCTATATCACGGCCAATCACCGCGATGCGGAGCCTATCGCAAAAGCCACGGCCCAAGCGATTAAAGAATTGCCAACCAAGTCGCGAGGAATTCTAAACGTTCGCCAACTGGTACATATTTCGCCTGAAACATATCTGGCGCTGCCCAACCCTTAAGCGGTGGCACGTTGTCCTTACGTCAACTTTCACCTCGAAAGTGATGCTGCCAAGATTGAGCATGGACAAGCCAAGGTTTTTGCGTCCTTATACCGCCCAATCAACAACAAACGGGCTGCCAGTGTCCGACACAGCTGTCATTGAAATTCGCGATCTGCATAAAGCTTATGGATCGCTTGAAGTCTTAAAAGGCGTCGATATCCTTGCCAATCGCGGGGACGTTGTGTCGCTTATTGGGTCGTCGGGATCGGGCAAATCAACGTTGTTGCGGTGCTGCAATCTGCTTGAAGACAGTCAGCAAGGCGATGTGGTTTTTCAAGGCGAAGCCGTAAAGTGGCAGGGCAGTGGATTGGCGCGCCGGCCGGGTGATCCGAAACAGGTTTTGCGCATTCGCACAAACCTGTCGATGGTGTTTCAACAATTCAATCTGTGGGCTCATATGACGATCTTGCAGAATGTCATGGAAGCGCCTGTTACCGTTTTGCGGCGCGACCCCGCTGAGGCCGAAGCGGCAGCGCGGCGGTATCTGGATCAGGTTGGCATCGGCGACAAATGCGATGTCTATCCGGCGCAATTGTCCGGTGGACAACAACAACGTGCCGCGATTGCGCGAGCGTTGGCGATGGAACCAGAAGCCTTGTTGTTTGACGAACCAACCTCGGCACTTGACCCAGAATTGGAACAAGAGGTTGTCAAAGTTATCAAGGAATTGGCGCGTGAAGGTCGCACGATGCTGATTGTGACACATGACATGAAACTGGCAGCAGATGTGTCAGATCACGTGGTCTTTCTGCATCAAGGATTGATCGAAGAAGAAGGGACGCCAAACACAGTGTTCGGTGCGCCAAAATCAGAGCGTTTGCGTGGATTTCTATCCGCGACACATGCCGCATAAAAAACTAGGGAGTTATCTATCATGAAAACCATTTTACTTGGCACAGTCGCGCTTGCTTTAGGTGCTAGTGTTGCAATGGCGGACGGTCACGCGACTGTCCGTATGGGAACCGAGGGCGCATACCCTCCCTATAACTTCATCAACGATGCCGGTGAAGTTGACGGGTTTGAACGCGAATTGGGCGACGCGATGTGCGCGCGCGCTGAATTGACCTGTGAGTGGGTAAAAAACGACTGGGACAGCATCATCCCAAACCTCGTTTCGTCAAACTATGATACAATCATGGCCGGCATGAGCATCACAGACGAGCGCGACGAGGTCATTGATTTCACACAAGACTACTTCCCACCAACCGCTTCGGCTTATGTCGCAGCTGCTGACGGCGCCGATTGGGAAGGTGGCGTTGTGGCCGCTCAAACCGCTACGATCCAAGCGGGACACATCGCAGCGAGTGGCGCAACATTGGTTGAATTTGCCACCCCTGAAGAAACCGTCGCAGCCGTACGCAACGGCGAAGCAGATGCCGTATTCGCAGATGCGGATTACCTTGCACCGCTGGTCGATGCATCAGGTGGCGAACTGGTCTTTGTTGGTGCCAAGGTTCCACTTGGCGGTGGCGTTGGCATGGGCTTGCGTGAATCTGACGCCGAATTGAAAGGCAAATTCGACGCGGCCATCACTGCGATGAAGGAAGACGGTTCGTTGAATGCTCTGCTGATCAAATGGTTCGGCGAAGAAACGGCGCTGTATTGATCCAAGGTTTTGGGCGGGGACTGACCCCGCCCAATCGCTGACCCAAGATGTTTTCCCACTGCACCGACCCTGACACGCTGACCCGTGTGTGGTGGCTGACTTGCTACCTCACGACAGGCGTGCATTTTTCCTTTTATTACAGCTTTCTCAAGGTAATCGGCATTCTGGCTGTCATCGCACCTGTTGCGCTGGCCTTTGGATTTGGCGGGGCAATGGCAGCGCGGTCAACGATCCTACCGATTTCGTGGTTGGGCAAAAGCTATATCGCCATCGTGCGCGGCGTGCCTGACATTGCGTTCTTTCTGTTCTTTGTCATCGCACTTGATCAGGGGTTTGAATGGATCCGCCACCAAGCGCTCTGCCCCGAATGGACCGACCCGATCCGGCAAGGCAACGATTTTCTAGTCTGCCCACAGGCTAAGCTCCCTCTTGGCACTGCCCCGCAATCCGTGCATCAGGCTTATGCGTTTTTGCTGGCTATCATTACCTTCGCACTGGTTTTCGGCGCTTTCGCCGCCAACGTGATTTTTGGTGCGATGCGTGCGGTGCCCAAGGCGCAAATTGAAACCGCCGAAGCCTATGGCATGTCGCGTCGCCAGACCTTCTGGCGGGTGCTGGTTCCACAAATGTGGGTCTTTGCGCTGCCTGGGTTGTCGAATTTGTGGCAAGTGCTGCTGAAGTCGACGCCGCTGCTGTTCTTGCTGGGGATCGAAGATGTCGTGTATTGGGCGCGCGAATTGGGGAGCACCAAGACACCGCAATTCACGGCCTATCCACACGGTGATTTGCGCATGTGGT
Organism: Paracoccaceae bacterium; assembly: GCA_039960995.1. Taxonomy (GTDB): domain Bacteria; phylum Pseudomonadota; class Alphaproteobacteria; order Rhodobacterales; family Rhodobacteraceae; genus JABSSA01. Next base: position 56,006 of record JBDVKF010000029.1, read on the forward strand.
ATTTCTTTGCGCTGCTGGTGTTTTATTTGATGATGACATGGGCGTCGGAAAAAGCGCTGAAACGTTTGATGGCGCGCCTGACACATGGCCAGGCCACAGCAGGCGGCGAAGCACAACGCAAGGCGGCCGCGTAATGAGCTGTTTGCAAACCATACAAGATTACGGATTACGGTCCCTTGGCTTTGGGGAACGCCTTTTGCCGCGCAGTAATTTCACGTTGTGTGAACATTTCACCCTGATCGGGTCTGGCATGTTGTGGAACATATACTTTGGTGTGCTGGCATTGTTGGCGGGCTTTTTTCTGGCGACAGTCGTGGCGGTGGGCAAAGCATCCTCTAACCCGTTTCTCCAAAAACCGTCAGAGTATTTTATCTTTTTGTTTCGGGGCTCGCCATTGTTCATCCAGTTCTTCTTTGCCTATTTTGTGTTCCTCAACTTGAAAGGCGTACATCCGATTTTCGACCCGTTTACGGCCGCGTGGCTTGGGGCGTTGATTGTGCTGTTTTTGAACACCGGCGCATATACGGCTGAAATCTTTTATGGGGCACTGCAATCTATTCCCAAGGGCGATACCGAAGCCGCCGACGCTTATGGTCTGACGGGCTGGACACGTTTTCGGCGCATCGTGTGGCCGACAATGTTACGGCTGGCGTGGCCCGCATACACAAACGAAGCGATCTTTTTGTTCCATGCAACTACTCTGGTCTATTTTTCGGGATTTCCGGCGTGGCAGCAACGTGGCGACGCGCTGTATTATGCCAGCTATTTCGCGGATAAGACGTTTAACCCGTTTATTCCCTATCCGATCCTTGCGATGTATTTCATCCTTCTGACGCTGGTCATTATCGGATTTTTCGGAATCGTGAATCGCCGCCTGAACAAGCATTTGCCTCAGGCGCCGCGGCTGCGTATTCGCCCAAATCTGATCCGATAGTCATGACAGATTTCTTCCAAGACAACCCAGACATCCGCGCCTTGCGACTTGCTGCATGCGATTTGAATGGTGTGCCACGGGGCAAACGAATGCCAGCGTCTGCGGCAGAAAAATCTCTGCAGGATGGCACGCGGTTTCCTTTGTCAGTTCTCAATCTGGATATTTGGGGCAACGACATTCACGACAGTCCGCTGGTCTTGGCCAGCGGCGATCAAGACGGCACAGTGCGTGCCACAGACCGTGGATTTGTTCCGGCCCCTTGGTTGCCCACACCCACAGCCCTGTTGCCAATCTGGATGTTTCACGAAGACGGAACACCATTTGCGGGCGATCCGCGTCAGGCATTGGCAGCTTGCGAACGGCGATTTACGGATATCGGATTGCAGCCGGTTGTCGCACTTGAGCTGGAATTTTACTTGGTTGACGACAGCGGCGATGATCTGCAAGCCCCTGTTTCACCGCGATCTGGCAATCGATGTCAGGGTGGTGAAATTCTGTCGTTGCAAGCCCTTGATCGGTTTGATGCGTTTTTCACCGAATTATATGATGCGTGCGAAGCGATGAATATCCCCGCAGATACCGCCATTTCGGAATCCGGGTTGGGGCAATATGAGTTCAACCTGCTCCATCAACCATCAGCCCTAAAGGCCGCAGATGATGCGTGGCTGTTCAAACTGCTGGTCAAAGGATTGGCCCGCAAACACGGTTTCGCGGCGACCTTTATGGCAAAGCCTTATCCTGATCAGTCCGGCAGCGGGATGCACATGCATTTTTCGGTTTTGGATTCTAAAGGACGCAACATTTTTAATGACGGCGGCCCAAATGGAACTCGCGAGATGCGTCACGCTATTGCGGGCTGTCTTAATGCATTGCCCGCTTGCGCGCTTGTGTTTGCCCCACATGCCAACAGTTATGACCGGTTTGTACCGGGTGCCCATGCCCCCACATCCATCTGCTGGGCTTACGAAAACAGGACGGCGGCCATTCGTGTTCCGTCAGGGGCACCGCAAGCACGGCGCATCGAACATCGCTTTGCTGGGGGGGATGCCAACCCCTATTTATTGATCGCAGCCGTTTTGGGGGCCGCCTTCACTGGATTGCAGGACGGTGTTGACCCCGGCCCAGCAATCACCGGCAACGCCTATGATCAGGATTTGCCGCAAACGCCTGAAACTTGGGCCATGGCGATTGATCAATTCGACACTGACCCGCTTGCTTTGCGCATCTTTGGCCAAACGCTGATCGACAACATGGTGATGACCAAACGCCAAGAAATCCACCTGATGGCTGACCTGTCGCGGACAGAGCAATTGCGTGTCTATCTCGACAGTGTCTAGTTGCACCGTTAGGTAAGTTGCGCAACGTATTAGGTGATCCATGAAAGTCGGAATTCTTCAAACCGGTCACGCGCCCGAACAAGTCATTGGCAGTTTGGGTGATTATGATCAGATGTTCGCGCGTCTATTGGAACCACATGGCATTGAATGTCAGAACTTCGCAGTTGTTGACGGTGTTTTTCCGGACGGCGCCGAAGCCGCCGACGGGTGGTTAGTCACCGGGTCGCGGCATGGCGCATACGAAGATCATGATTGGATTCCCCCCCTAGAAGGTTTGATCCGCTCTATCCAAACCAGTGGACGCCCGATGGTTGGTATTTGCTTTGGCCACCAGATCATTGCGCAGGCCTTGGGTGGGCGTGTGGTCAAATTTGATGGAGGCTGGGCAATTGGGCGACAAAGTTATTCCTATAACGGTCGTGAAATCACAGTGAACGCATGGCATCAGGATCAGGTTGTCGACGTTCCCCCCGGCGCCAAAGTGTCTGCGTCCTCAGAATTTTGCGCAAACGCGGGTTTGGTCTATGGCGATCAAATCTGGACCATTCAACCACATCCCGAATTTGGATCCGAAATGGTCGAGGCGCTGACAACCCACCGCGCGCCCGGTATTGTCGCACCGGACCGGATCGCCAAAGCGTTGGAAGATTTGGACAAACCGACGGACCGGATGAAAATCATGGCCGAAATTGCAGACTTTCTAAAGCAAGGTGTTTTGCCATGAGCGATTGGATCGCAGCCCTGCCCGACGCGGCGCGTGCCTATCTGGATGGGCGACGTCTGGACGAAGTCGAATGCATCATCTCTGACATACCTGGCATTGCACGGGGCAAGGCGGTGCCCGCCAGCAAGTTTGCGCGTCAGGATTTCTTTTATCTGCCTGACAGCATCTATTACCAAACGATCACGGGCGATTGGGCAGAAGCTGCTGGCGATGAGGGGTTTATCGAAAAAGACATGACCTTGCGTCCCGATATGTCCACAGCAAGTGCTGCCCCCTGGACCGGTGATTGGACGTTGCAAGTGATCCATGACGCCTATGATCGCAAAGGCGACCCAGTCGAATATGCGCCGCGCAATGTGCTGAAACGTGTGGTCGATCTGTATCACAAGAAGGGGTTGAACCCGATTGTCGCACCCGAGATGGAATTTTTCCTGATCGCACGTAATCTGGACCCGGCCCGTGACATCGAACCGATGACAGGCCGTTCCGGTCGACCGGCGGCGGCGCGACAGGCCTATTCAATGACGGCTGTAGATGAATTTGGACCCGTCATTGACGACATCTATGACTTTGCCGAAGCCCAAGGATTTGAAATCGACGGGATCACACAAGAAGGCGGCGCAGGTCAGCTCGAAATCAATTTGCGTCACGGTGACCCGGTCAAACTGGCCGATGAGGTTTTCTATTTCAAACGGATCATTCGAGAGGCCGCCTTGCGCCACGATTGTTTCGCGACTTTCATGGCCAAGCCAATCGCCAACGAACCCGGTTCGGCCATGCACATCCATCATTCGATTCTCGATCTTGAAACCGGAAAGAACGTTTTTGTCGGCCCTCAGGGGGGTGAAACGGACGCGTTTTTCCACTTTATCGCCGGGCTTCAAAACCATTTGCCGTCCGCCTTGGCCGTGATGGCCCCTTATGTGAACAGCTATCGGCGCTATGTCAAAGACCACGCGGCCCCGATCAATCTGGAATGGGCCCGCGACAATCGCACAACAGGCATTCGCATTCCGCTGTCCAGTCTTGAAGCGCGCCGTATCGAAAACCGGATCGCCGGTATGGATTGCAACCCCTATCTTGGGATCGCCGCGTCGCTGGCGTGTGGGTATCTTGGATTGGTCGAAGAAAGCCGCCCCATGGCGCAATATCGCGGCGATGCTTATGACGGCGATGGTGATCTTCCACGTGTTATGGGCGATGCCTTGAACCGGTTCGATCAGGCAACAGCTTTGCATGACGTTCTTGGACCGGAATTTGCACGGGTGTATTCGGCCGTGAAACGGGCGGAATACGAGGAGTTTTTATCTGTGATCAGCCCGTGGGAACGCGAACATCTGTTGTTGAATGTCTAGAACGGTTCGTCTTTCGTGAATTTGCTTTTTGCCAATGATCGCCGCGAGGCTTATCCCCCCAGTTGGTATGCTGACACAGTCGAGCATTTGCCAAAGTTCGATATGCTGAAAGGCGCAGCACGTGCGGATGTTTGCATTGTTGGCGCCGGGTACACAGGGCTAAGTGCGGCATTGTCGTTGGCACTAGCTGGGCGCAAGGTGATTGTTCTGGAGGCTCAACGCGTCGGGTTTGGCGCATCCGGTCGCAATGGTGGTCAGTTGGGCAGCGGTCAGCGGGTTGAGCAACCCAAGTTGGAACAGATGCTTGGGCGCGACACAGCGCGCCATCTTTGGACTTTGGGTGAAGAGGCAAAAACCCATGTAAAAGGCTTGATTGCAGACAACAACATTGCCTGCCATCTAAAACCCGGCGTCGCATGGGCCGCTGAAAGTGCCGCCGCGACAGACGAATTGCATCGCTACGTCGCTCATATGGCGCAGCATTATAGCTATGACATCGAAACATTCGACAGCGCGGGTTTTGACGAAATTTGCCCCTCACCCGCATATCATGGCGGTGTATTGGATATGGGCGCCGCGCATTTGCACCCTCTGGCCTTTGCTTTGGGTCTTGCGCGAGCTGCCCGCAATGCCGGTTCAACGATTTGCGAGGGCAGCGCCGTTCATGATATTCAAAACGGGTCCAAAATAACCGTACGCACTGGTGCCGGTCATGTCGAAGCGGATCATCTGATATTGGCCTGTAACGGGTATTTGGGCGGGTTAAACCGGCAGGTTGCTGCACGGGTCATGCCGATCAACAATTTTATCGCTGCAACTGAACCGTTGGGCGACGATGCGGTCCGTGTCCTAAACCGCGACATTGCCGTTTCGGATGACCGGTTTGTGGTCAATTACTTCCGGCTAAGCCATGACAAACGACTGCTGTTTGGTGGTGGCGAAAGCTATGGATACAAGTTCCCCAAAGACATCTCGGCCGTGGTGCGCAAACCAATGACCGAAATATTCCCACATCTCAAAGACATCCGCATCGATTCCGCTTGGGGCGGAACATTGGCCATAACAATGAAACGGCTACCTTATTTGGCGCGGATCGCCCCAAATGTTCTGTCTGCATCCGGATACTCAGGACACGGGGTTGGCACAGCCACCCATGCCGGTCACCTGATGGCACGCGCCATTGAAGGCCAGACAGATGGGTTTGATGCGATGGCCGCAATTCCGTCAACGCCATTTCCGGGCGGGCCTGCTTTGCGCAATCCCCTGCTTGCGCTTGCCATGACGTGGTACGCTTTGCGCGACCGATTGGGCGTTTAAAATTCTGATTTCCAATTTGTGGACTTGTTCCGGTTTGCGGCAAGACGTCACGCAAGTCACGCCATAAAGAATTTGGCATTTCCGAATGGTTGTTTTATTATTTTGAAAGCCGATCATAAGGACATCCAAAATGACACTACCAGATATGCATATGTCCGAACCCATCCCTGAAGCTGCGCGGGCCGAAATCGACCGTATGCTGCAAAGCGGGGATTTGTTCCGCTACACCGCTCCGGAAAACGCGCCTGTCACGCTTCTGGAAACAGAATTCGCATCCCTGATGGGTTCCAAATACGCGTTGGCTGTTTCATCCTGTTCAGCTGCCCTGTTCTTGTCCTTGAAGGCTCTTGATCTACCGCGCGATTCTCGGGTCTTGATCCCCGGCTTTACGTTTGCCGCAGTGCCTTCGGCCGTTATCCACGCGGATTGCATCCCGGTATTGTGCGAGGTCGGTGACAATTACCGCATCGACATTCAGGATTTCGCCCAGAACCTACCTGATGTTCAGGCGGTTATCGTCAGCCATATGCGCGGACATACGTCCGACATGGATGCCATTTTGGATTTGTGCCGCGATGCCAATGTACCTGTGATTGAAGACGCCGCACATTCACTGGGTACACTTTGGCATGGTCGCAAGATCGGCACACTTGGCCGCGTCGGGTGTTTCTCTTTTCAGTCCTACAAGATGATCAATGCAGGCGAAGGCGGCATTCTGATCACCGACGACGCAGATTTGGTTGCCCGTGCCGTAATTATGTCCGGTGCCTATGAACATAACTGGAAAAAGCACGATCTGCTGCAAGCACCTTTCACCAAATGGCAAAACAAACTGCCGCTATACAATCTGCGTATGTCGAACCTATCTGCCGCGGTCATTCGACCACAGCTGCCACATCTGGCGCGACGCGTGGCGGATGGCTTGTCCAATCACGATTATGTCGCAACCCGTTTGAACGACAGTCTGTGGATTGACGTCCCTGCGCCACTCGCTGCGGAAACCCGCGCGCCAGATTCGATCCAATTCAACTTAACCGGATTGACCGATCACGAAGTACAGGCGTTTGCCAAGATTGCCACCGACAATGGCGTCAAAGTACAAGTGTTCGGGCAATCAACCGACAATGCCCGCGCGTTCTGGAATTGGAAATTTTTACCCGTCCAGCAAAAATTACCCCAGACCAAGGACATGTTGATGCGCGCATGCGACGTCCGTTTGCCGGTTCATTGGCAAAAAGACACCTTAAATGGGGTGGTCGAAACCTTGTTGAACGCCCTCAATACAGTCGCGCGTGCGCGTGCCGCGTGACCGCAAAGGGACGGTGGGCGGGGCGTCTTTCCGCGCAGCGGAAACAGCGTCCGTCCAACGTCATTTCAATTTTGACAACTTATCCTGCAAGTCCGCCAACTGTGCTTTGATCGCATCAAGGTCTTCGCCACTGCTGGCACTTGGCTCAGACTGTTCTGCAGGCTCGTCGTTGCTCCCTGCCGTTCCCCCAGTCATCGCACCAGTCATCGCACCTGGCATCCCACTGGCCATCGCCTTCAAAAACGCTTGCTGCTGCGCCTGAATGGCATCAAAACCTGGTATGCTGGACATCGGATTCATCGCGTTCATGTTTTCCAGCATCTGGCTTTGACCATTGCGCAACATATCAAAGCTGGCTTCCAGAAATTGCGGAACTACACTGGATCCCGGTGTCATGTAACTGCGGACAAGATCATTCAGAACATCAACAGGCAGAACAGATTCGCCCTTGCTTTCGTGCTCAGCAATGATTTGCAAAAGATATTGACGGGTCAGGTCATCTCCTGACTTCAAGTCGACAATCTGAACCTCTCGACCATCCCGAATAAACCCCGAGATATCTTCCAGCGTCACGTAATCGCTTGTTTCAGTATTATAGAGTCTGCGGCTCGCGTATCGCTTGATCAAAAGCGGTGCGTCTTTTTTAGCCATCCTGCCCTCCTTCGCATTTGCTGCATTGCAGCTTAGGGAGAGTCACCCCAAAAGAAAAGGCATCGTTTGCATACGCAATCGTATGTTACTGCCCCGCCATGCTGCACGCCCACCCCGCACGCCCATAAAAATGCACGTTCCAGTGAGGATTCTTAAATTGAAAGAACAAAAAAAGGCGGGTTCTTTTCAGAACCCGCCCGCAGTCTCGCGCCTTTCAGGGAGGAAGTGACGCGAAAAACTGGTGCAAAACGCTTACTTAGCAGAAGCTTTTTTAGCCGCAGCAGTAACTTCGTTTGTTGCTTTTTTAACAACAGCCTGAGCATCTTCGCTGATGTCTTTGCCAGCGGCCATCATCAATTCAACTGTTTCCATTTGAACTTTTTTAGCAACTTCTGCGAAAGCAGCGATGTTTTCGGCAGCGGCTTCAGCTGTAGTCGAAGCGAAATCTGTCATTGCTTTTGCGTAATCAGCTGGATCTGTTTTCGCCTTAGAAATCTCAGCAACTTTTGCAAGAGTATCTTTTGTCCATTTTGTAGAAATCTCAGTCGACTTCTCTGCAGCACCCAATGCTACTGCTGTCAGCTTTTCATTCAGCGAAGCAGTTGTTTTGAATGCGTCTTGCATTGCTGCTGTATCAACAGGGAATGCGCCCATCATCTCGTTGAAGATTGATGTCATGTCTTGTGTTTTAGCGGCCATAGTAAAAATCCTTCAAGTCCCTCGCGGGCCTATCCCGCGTTCTCTGCACAGAAAGATAGATACGCGCCGCGCCGCAGCATTTCAAGTTTTTTTTCTGCATTGCAGCAAATTTTTATTTTTGTTTATTTTCAGAGAATTGCGGGTATTTTTACGTAAGTTCCAGGTGCATCACACAGAATCTCCCGGCCAGAATCACCCGGAATGCGTGCATTAACTTGTTTCCCAGACCGCTTTTTCAGCCAGCTTTCCCAACGTGGCCACCACGATCCGTCTTGGAATTCAGCCCCCTCAAACCAATCATCGACATCCAGCGCTAAATCATCGTTCACGTAATGACCATATTTGTTCTTTGAAGGTGGGTTGACGATGCCCGCGATGTGCCCGGATTGCGAAACAACAAAGGCCTTATCCTTAGATCCCATCTTTTGAACACCGTTATAACAGTCTTTCCAGGCCGCAATGTGATCGGTTTCGCAGGTGATTGCCATCAAGGGCACATCAACCTCTGACAGCTTCAATATATGCCCCATCAAATCAAACCCGTCTGTCGCGAATGCATCATTCTGGCAAAGCCCTCGCAAATATTCGACAGCCATCTTGGCCGGAAGGTTCGCGCCATCCCCGTTCCAATACAGCAAATCAAAGGCCGGCGGAGTTTCCCCCATCATATAACTGCGGATCGCAGGCCTATAGATCAGGTCGTTGGCACGCAGGAACGAAAACGTACGGGCCATAACCAATGACGGCAACACGCCTTTGTCTGCGCATTCCAATTCAATGCCGTCGACAAAATCGTCCTGCAGAAACGGAGTGAATTCCCCTTGGTTTGAAAATTGGGTCAATGCTGTAAAGAAAGTGGCAGATTTGATCGATGTGTCGCCGCGCTGTTTCAACAAAGACAGCGTTAGCGCCAATGTTGTGCCCGCAATACAATAGCCGACGGCATTCACTTTCTTCTGCCCAGTGACCTCTTTCACGACCTCCAAGGCTTTGATGTAGCCTTCGTCGATATATTCGGCCATGCCAACATCCGCATACGCCGAGTCTGGGTTGATCCAGCTGACGACGAACATTGTATAGCCTTGGTCGACGACCCATTTCACAAAGCTGTTTTGTTCTTTGAGGTCCAAAATATAATACTTGTTGATCCAGGGTGGGAACAAAACAATCGGCGTCTGATGTACCTTTTTGGTCGTGGGGGTATATTGGATCAGCTCCAACATTCGGTTGCGAAAGATCACTTTGCCTGGCGTCGTCGCGACATTCTCGCCCAGTTGGAAGGCCGTTTCGTCTGCCAATCGCACAACAAGTTCGCCATTATTGGCTTCTAGATCGGAAATCAGGTTTTCCAAACCTTGGATAAGGCTGGCGCCTTCTGTTTCCACGGCCTTTTCCAACGCGTCAGGATTCGTTGCCAGAAAATTCGTTGGCGACATCATATCGACAATTTGCTGGCTGAAATACCTCAGGCGGCGCTTTTCCATAGCATCAAGATTGCTGACCCCTTCGACCGCTTGTGTGACCGCGTCGGCGTTGATCAGGTATTGCTGTTTGATAAAGTTGAAATAGGGATGTGAATCCCAAAGTGGGTTCGAAAATCGACGATCCTTTGGACCGGGATCACTAGGCGCTTGCAACTTACCTTGCGCCAAAGCCGATTGCGCTTCGACGAAATGTGTGACCGATTTGGACCAGAACTGCAGCTGATGTTCCAGAACTTTCCCCGGATCGCGCATAGCTTCGGACCAGTATGCGGTTACGGCCTTGGAATACAATTCCTGATTCGGGCCATCAAGTGCTGCGTTATGTGTGCTGCGGTGCGCTAATACCTGAGTGAGCCGTTCAGATAATTGTTCAACTTTTTTCAAGTTTTCTGTCAAGTTATCGAGGTTTGGCTGCACTATGCTACTATCTTTTGTGTCTTGTGTTGTCATGCGTGCATTCCACCCGTATCTTCGCAGTCGCAGAAAAAGTGTGCGTCGAGAGACGCAATTAACTATGTATACCTAATGTCGCCGTGTGCAGGGAGCAAAGCGACAAACCGTCCGAAGTAATTCGGAGGCCTGCAAAGAAGGAGTGCGGCAATGCGTTACATGATGAACTACGATCTCATGGACACGATACGAAACACCAACCAATGGATGGGTGCCTCGGCAGCCGCAATAGGATCCTACCCAGCCTTCGCGTTGTGGCCAAACCCGACGTTGTCTTGGATGCGTGCCTGGGGCGAAGTCACAGAGCGTACATTTCAGCGGATGGTTGTGAAACCCGATTGGGGCATTCCATCGTTCACGTGCGAAGACGGAAAAGACCACGTGGTGAATGTTGAAACTGTTGTCGCCGGAGCTTTTGGCGATCTCATTCATTTCAATGTCTCTGGCCGCAAGAAAAAGGCCCGCAAGGTTTTGTTGGTGGCCCCGATGTCTGGCCACTATGCAACGCTGTTGCGATCGACGGTTATGTCGCTTTTGCCAGATACAGAACTTTATGTGACGGACTGGCACAACGCCCGCGACATTCCAGTGTCTGCTGGGTCCTTTGATATCGAAGATTACACTCTGTATCTGGTCGATTACATGCGCCACCTGGGTCCGGACACGCATGTGATTGCCGTGTGCCAACCGGCACCTCTGACATTGGCCGCGACGGCTTACCTTGCCGAAGAAGACCCCAAGGCGCAGCCCTTATCGCTGACCTTGATTGGGGGGCCAATTGATCCGGATGCTGCGGCCACAGATGTCACCGATTTTGGTCGGCGTGTCACTATGGGCCAATTGGAAGAATTGATGATCCAGCAAGTCGGGTTCAAATACCCTGGTGTTGGGCGTCGCGTTTATCCCGGCCTGTTGCAACTTTCGTCGTTTATGTCGATGAACGGTGAAAAACACGGGACAGCATTTGCCGATCAAATCGCACGGGTTGCCCGGGGCGAAGGGTCAGACCACGACAAGCACAACAAGTTCTACGATGAATACTTGGCCGTCATGGACATGACTGCGGAATTCTATCTGTCGACGGTCAAGCGCATCTTCAAAGGGCGTGAAATCGCACGCAATGAATTTACAGTACACGGCAAGCGCGTGGATCTTGGCAAAATCACCACTGTCGCCGTGAAAACCGTTGAAGGCGCAAATGACGACATATCAGCGCCCGGACAATGCATTGCGGCGCTGGATTTGTGTACAGGGCTGTCTGACGATAAAAAAGCCAGCCATGTCGAACCGGGTGCCGGGCATTACGGGATCTTTGCTGGGAAAAGCTGGCGAAACAACATTCGCCCGCTTGTGCTTGAGTTTATTGATGCAAACTCCGGTAAAAAACCAAAAGTTGCCAATCGGAATTCGGCGGCCTGATCAACGTCGACGCAAAGGATACCGGGCGTTCGTTGCCCGGTATTTCCTATTTATCGCAACACCAACGGCTGTTTCATCCACTCGCGCAGCAGCTCTGTTGTTTCTTTCGGTTGCTCTAACGTCGGCAAGTGACCTGATTTATCAAGAACACGCAGCCGCGCATAAGGGATAAGCCCCGCCATGACTTCGTGCCGTTTGACCGGCGTGACTGTGTCATGAGCTCCACAAATCACCGTGGTTGGCACCCGACATTGCCGCAAAGTCGTCTGTTGATCACGCCGGCGTTGCAACGCTCGCGATTGGCGAACAAAAACGTCTGGGCCTAACACATCCGCCATATCCAGTACCATGTTCACGATCCCTTCGCGAAAAGGTCCGGGCGCTAAATTATCTGGCTTCAGCTCTTCTTTGATGACCTGACGCAGCCGCCCTGCTTTGGCTTTGACAATCTGAGGTTCGCGCGCCGCAGCGGTCTGGGGTGTTTCTGCCAAAGGGCTTGTGTGGATCAATGCAATTCGTGCCACACGCTCTGGCGCACGTCGCAAGATTTCCATCGCAATAACCCCGCCCAGACTAAGTCCGGCCAACGCAAACCGTTTTGGAAGGTAATCTAACAGCCCGCTGGCGATTTCTTCGACCCGTTCGCCCAGTGTCACAGGGGCAACCATCACTGGCATCTCTGATGACAAGTCATCGATCTGTGGCCCAAACAGACGCGCATCGCACATCATGCCGGGTAGGAATACAAGAGGTTCAGCCATCTTAGGCCGCCGCCTCAACGTGCTTATTTTTCATTGGCTTACCTGCCTGCTCTCGTCCGTTTTTCCAAAGATATGACGCGTCACACTCTGTGCGGCAACAGGATTTTCATCCCCTCGCTTTGATCAGAAACCAAGACAAGCGTCAGTTTGCGATGCCTCGAATGAAAAGAACTTTTGTCACCACACGCCGTCCGACCGGAGCCGAACGCCCCCTTCCGATCCGTCTTTGAGATGCTGACTTGCGGCTTTGGGCCGAACATCTGGCAACCAAGGGACGCAATGTTATCTTGTCCACTTTCTCGTGAATTCAATGTCCACCAATTCCCTGATGTCGTCGTCACAAATCTTGGTCCTTGGCCGACCTAAATCAATCAACAAGCCATGTTTTGGTTTGTCAGAACTTAACCTTTTTTTCGGACTCTATTCGATCGTCACACAAACCAGATAATGTGTCGAATGTTTCACACTGTGGCAAATAATGTAGCTCAAAAGGGCACTGGCCTGTTCGAATGACACAAGGTCATCAGTCCAAACAATCAACAAAACAACCAGACCAATCCGCGGTTCCGAGAGTGGAAAGACCATTATGAAGGTCCAATTCTCGAGGCTGACAAAACCACATTTCACCTCGAGGGATTTCTCAAAAACGGACCGTAAAATGGCGACAGGCCTCTGTGCCGTGGAACAAGGTACTAGCGGCAGCGGCACCCAGAAGACGACATCAATAACTTCGCGTAACATCCATCACCTAAGTCATTTTTCAGCCTTTCACTACCCGGTTTCCTGACCCGTATTTCACTCAAATTTCGGCGAATTCCCGCTTAGGTGACCCGCAATCCAACTGCCAACTGATGCACTCAAGACACATAATTGCGATGCCGCTTTGCCCAAGAGGCTCTCTTGGTTGGCCTCAAATTCAAACACTCATCCGTATTTTGATTTGATGGCGAACCTTTGATGACCAACGTTACAAATTCAAACAGATGGAAGAGAGATGCCGCGATACGGTGGGAAGTCCGCGTAGCGTCTTTGGCGCTCGTCAATGGGGTCTTCGGGTTGATCCCCGGCTCGCAATAACAATCCGCGCGGTGCGATATAGCTGGAAATTGTGCGCAACGGACTAGGGCGCCAATCCAGATTGAACGCGCAGAGCTTTGGAAAGAACCAAATCCCAGAATACGGCAGATGATCGTGCATCCACCACGCAAGGTCACGCCAATCACGCCCCTGTTCATATTGATCCGCAAACCACGGGATAACGATGGACGCACCAGCAATCGCCTTCTCACCTCGGCCCCAATCCCAAATGTGACATTCCAACGGATTGTCGTTGCGGGCACAATTCAGTTTGTTCTCATTCCCATAGGCGTTGAGCGTCGCAGAACGGTATCCTGATCGCACAGCTATGCGCCCAAAGGTCTCTTCGAGGGGGTCAAGAAGCTGTGTACAAAATGCCTTGCCGTTTTCAATAACAAGGTCAGGGTCATCGGGCAGATTTTGGATGCCATGAAAATTGCTGATCTCTGAATATAGAAAATCGCGCATATAGAAATACTTGGACAAACGAACACGCCCGAATGTCTCAAGGCTCCACATACTGCGCGGTGTTCGTCTCATTGCAAGGTCTCGACCCATTGTAGAATGTCTTTGGTGGTCGAGTCCGTTTGATTTGGCGAAACGATCGCACCCGTAATGACATGCGCTACTGGATCATCGGTAGGGCCCAGTTTGGGGATCACGACTTTGGTGGCGCCCCCCCAAGCCGCTGCAACCTGCGCGGTGATATCGGATCGCACGACCTGGTCCTGATCAGAATACCAGAACAAGGCGGGCACAGATGTCTGGCTGTGATCCGATGCCACAACGGCCTTTATCAACGCCCCCATCGGCATCACAGCCACGCTTGGGTATTCGGTCGTCCAATACACTCCATGCGCCTCGTTGCGCGGCTCAAAACTGCGCCGCTTTCCAGCGATCTTGGGCAACCACCAACGTGCTGCGGGCCATGTGATCAAGGATGCTGCTGGGTTGTTGATTCCAAAATTTGGGGACACAAACACAATGCCCGCCACGTCTTGCATCATATCTGAGTTCTGTGCGGCAGCAGCCATAAGCGTGCCACCTGTCGAGGTTGAGATGACCAAAACCCGGCGTCCGGCAACGCGCGCGGCGTTCAAACCTTCGGCTACATCTGTCATCCACGCTTGGACGGATCCATCGGCCAATGCATCATCAGATCGCCCGTGACCGCGCAATCGCGTGTAAATCAAGTTCGCACCGAGATATTCAGCGACGTGATCCGGTACAGGGCGAATTTCTTCCGACGACGCGGAAAACCCGTGCACATACAAAACTGCCCATTCGGTTTCTGAATTGCGCGGTCCTGCCCAAACCACGCGTTTTTCTACGCCCGGTTTGATGTCATCAAATTCCGCTTCCCGCGCGGCGAAATACGCATCGAGATTGCCCGAAATTCCGCTGGTATCCACGGAAGGCGTCAGGGTTGCGTCTTCGTATGGGCCAAAGACCCACATCAACACGATCAACCCGGCCAAACCAATCGCAATGCGTGTGACACGTCGCATGACATCCCCCAATTACAATGGCGCGATGTCACGCCATCCTTCGATCAAAGTCCAGTCCGGGATCGTTGCTGTCAAAACATTCCCACCGCCGGCCCCCGGTTGATCAAAGGCACGGGAGATCGGTTCATTCAGCAGCCAACACAGGAACAACGCCCCTACGCCGCCATGAGCGACGATGGCGACGTCACCGTCTGGTGCGAGACCAATGGCATCCTTCAAGGCCGCAACAACGCGCGTTTGCGCATCAATCGCACGTTCCCATCCACGAATGTTTTGGGTGGGGTGTGCAAAGAACTGGTCGGCGACCTGTTCAAATTCATCCTTTGGCAGATACCCTGTCGCGCTTCGGTCGTTTTCATGCAGCGCGTCCAGTATGTGATGAGGCACTGACAATACGTTTGCTGTAATGATGGCCCCATCGATTGCCTTTTGTTCCGCACTGGACACAACACAGGCGACATTCTTCAAATCGGAATGATTGGCATAGGCGACGTGACGCGCGCACCCGCGATCAGACAACCCCCATGTCGTTACTTCGACATTCGGATCGATCATGACTTCGGCATGGGTGATAAAGAACAGCTTGCGGTTAGACACGCGACAGATCTTCGACAGCGGCTTCGATCAGGCCAAGACACGTGTCATCCGAAAACCGATGATCGGCGTCTTTGACCAATGTCAGACGCAAATCTGGACACGTCGCATGATCAACAAGCCGCAAGGCGGTTTCGGTGCTGACGGCTGTATCTGCCGTTCCTTGCAAACAGCGCACTGGAAACGGCAAATCCAAGGGGCTGCGCAACACGAGGTTTTCGCGACCATCTTCAATCAAGCGTTTTGTGATGATGTAAGGTTCCATGTAGTCAGAGGGCATTGCCACCTGACCATTTTCAGCCAATTCCGCCTTCTGAGCATCTGTGAAATTCGCCCAATACCCATTTTCGGTAAAATCAGGAGCGGCCGCAATTGTCACAAGGCCCTGAACACGCTGAGGGTTCGCGCGTGCATATAGCAGCGATTGCCATCCTCCCATGGACGACCCAACAATCACCAATTTCCCGGTCGTAAGCGCCGACAGGGCGGCATCGCTGTCTTCGGCCCAATCACCGATACAGCCTTCTTCAAAGGTGCCAGAGCTTTGGCCATGCCCGGAATAGTCAAAACGCAAGAACGCCTGACCACGGGCTTTGGCCCAATCTTCAAGATGGAGCGCCTTGGTTCCGTCCATGTCGGATTTCAAGCCGCCCATGAACACAACACAGGGGCCTGCCCCGTCTGTTTTATGATACGCGATGCGCCGCCCTTGCGGGGTTTCCAACATCTTGATCGCCACATCGACCTCCATATTTCCTACGGAGATAAAACAGGCAAACGCTTGCAGCTACAAACGCTTTTTCGCGTCATACAGGCCGCAATTAGCCACCGATATAGGTGCCTTTGTTTGGACGATAGAAATTCTTTTGATTGTGCAAACGCCCCAGAAGCTCGTGTATTTCACGCGCTTCTACATCCGCATCGTCACATGCCGTTTTTTGCGACAAGGTCAGCTTTGATGCACGTAATGCATCTTCGATCCGGTCGATGTCATCGATGCTTAATTCGAATGTCTTATTGTATTTCGCCATGGTCACATTCCGACGTTGAAGTTTCCTATAGTGAACGCCCCTGTACTAGTAGAATTCCTGGGATTCGCCAGCCCCTTATTGACGCTTCTTCGTGCAAAAATGTCGCATTTGAGGACCATAGCCTCGCGCATTCAGCGCACATCTCATGCTTTGTTTGTTGATAGCAACTGTGATTGCCCTGCAATCCTTTAAATTGGTCTACAAGCAAACTTGACAGCGCAACGTGCACAAGTCAGAAGCCCTATTGAAAATATTACCCGCAACCGGGCGTTCCGTGGGCGCCAAACTGACGAGGACTGCCGAAATGGCCCAGATCTCTCTTACTTTCCCTGATGGCAATGCGCGTGAATACGAAGCCGGTATTACACCCGCCGCAGTTGCCGAAAGCATTTCCAAATCGCTGTCGAAAAAGGCTGTCAGTGCGACGGTAGACGGCGCGCATTGGGACTTGCAATGGCCAATCGATGCGGATGCATCCATCGCCATTCACACCATGCAAGACGAAGAACAAGCCAACGAGCTGGTGCGCCATGATCTGGCGCATGTTATGGCGCGCGCTGTTCAAGAATTGTGGCCGGACACCAAAGTGACCATTGGCCCGGTGATCAAAAATGGTTGGTATTACGACTTTGATCGCGAAGAAGCGTTCACACCCGAGGATTTGGGCACGATCGAAAAGAAGATGAAAGAAATCATCAATCAACGTGACCCCGTGCGCACCGAAGTTTGGGACCGCGACCGCGCTGTTCAATATTACACTGACAACGGTGAACCCTATAAAGTCGAATTGATCGACGGGATTCCGGGCAATGAACCGTTGCGGATGTATTGGCATGGTGACTGGCAGGATTTGTGCCGCGGACCCCATTTGCAGCACACCGGGCAATTGCCGGCAGACGGATTCAAACTGATGTCCATCGCTGGTGCCTATTGGCGCGGCGACAGCAAACGCGCCATGCTGCAACGCATCTATGGCGTGGCCTTCCGCAACAAGGAAGAACTACGCAAACATCTGAATATGCTGGAAGAAGCCGCGAAACGCGATCACCGCAAGCTGGGTCGCGAGATGGACTTGTTCCACATGCAAGAAGAAGCGCCGGGTCAGATTTTCTGGCACCCAAATGGATGGCGCATCTATACCGAGCTTCAAGACTATGTGCGTCGTCGGCAAAACGCAGACGGTTATCAAGAAGTGAACTCGCCTGAAGTCATTGATCGCAAGCTCTGGGAAGCCTCTGGTCACTGGGACAAATATCAGGAGAACATGTTCATCGTCGAAGTGGACGAAGACCACGCACGCGAAAAAGCAATCAACGCGTTGAAGCCGATGAACTGTCCGGGTCACGTGCAAGTCTTCAATCAAGGGCTGCGCAGCTACCGTGACTTGCCATTGCGCTATTCCGAGTTTGGCAACTGTCACCGCTATGAACCGTCGGGCGCTTTGCATGGGATCATGCGGGTGCGTGGGTTCAAACAAGACGATGGTCACATCTTCTGCGCGATGGATCAAATTGAATCCGAGTCAAAAAAGTTCATTGCCTTCCTTGCCAAGGTCTATGCCGACCTCGGATTCGAGAATTGGACAGTCAAACTGTCTACGCGACCTGAAAAACGCATCGGTAGCGATGAAACATGGGACGTATTGGAAACAGCCCTTGGTGCGGCGTGCAATGCGGCTGGTTATGAATATGACCTTTTGCCAGGTGAAGGCGCGTTTTATGGACCAAAGCTAGAATTCACGCTGACTGACGCCATTGGCCGGAACTGGCAATGCGGAACTCTTCAGGTCGATACAAACATGCCTGAACGTCTGGGCAGTCAATTTGTTGGTCAAGACGGCTCAAAACATACGCCCGTAATGCTTCATCGTGCCTGCCTAGGATCTTTCGAACGCTTTATCGGCATTTTGATCGAAGAACATGCCGGGAAACTGCCGTTCTGGATTGCGCCACGTCAGGTCGTTGTCGCAACAATTACGTCGGATGCGGACGATTACGCGAAAGAGGTTGTCGAAGCCTTGCGCGCCAAAGGTGTCCGCGCTGAAACCGACATTCGCAATGAAAAGATCAACTTTAAGGTCCGCGAACACTCGGTTGGAAAAGTGCCTGTCATCCTTGCCGTTGGCAAACGCGAGATCGAAGACCGAACCGTTTCGGTACGTCGATTGGGCCAAAAGCAAACCGCGATGTCCACTTTGGACGATATCATCGCAACCTTGTCCGAAGATGCAAAAGCGCCTGATCAAAAAGGCTGAATGTCACGTTGAGACACCGACATTGGCGTCAAAATTAAGGGTAGTCATTGGTTTGGCTGCCCTTTTTTCATTTTGCGACATCATCTAACATTTGTTGACGACCTTGTGAGCCACCTCCTCTGCGAATGGCTTTTAGTGCATAACTGGCTAGAGAACCGCCCAACTCTATCCATAGCCCAGCGCAAACGGGAAAACGATCATGTCTTCAACTTTGAAAACCGTCGCCATTGCATCCGCCGTGTCTTCAGTGTTGGCCAACCACCCAACCCAATCCCAAGCGGCGGTCAAAGAGAAATGTTATGGCATTTCATTGGCCGCGCAAAACGATTGTGCAGCAGGCCCGGGGACGACATGTGCAGGCACGTCTACTGTGAATTATCAGGGGAACGCTTGGACTTTGGTTGATGTCGGAAGTTGCGAAACGATTGATTTGCCCAATATGGCAGACGGAACGGAACGAAAAGGATCGCTGATTGCACTTAGACGCGATTTGCCGACCTAAGCAATGAGTGTTGGATCGATCAATGCTTGACGCGTCCGCACGTTTAAACACACTTCCGATTGCTGCTGGCGTCGGCTTTAAACCGGTCCATTTCACGGAAATACGCCAAGATCCCGGACCGATCGGTTGGATCGAAATTCACGCAGAAAATTACATGGGCGATGGCGGCCGGCCTCATGCGCAGCTTCGCACTTTGGCCGAACAATTTGCCGTATCCGTTCACGGGGTTGGCCTGTCGATTGGCGGCGCTGATCCTCTTGATACGCAGCATTTGTCGCGCTTGAACAAGCTGATCGACTGGATCAAACCTGCATCTTTTTCTGAACACTTGGCGTGGTCGACCCATGACGGCGCGTATTTGAACGATCTTCTGCCCCTTCCTTATACACAGCAAACATTAAGCCGCGTCGCGTCACATATTGATCAGGTTCAAGACCAACTTGCATGCCAGATGCTGCTTGAAAACCCTTCAAGCTATTTGGAGTTTCAGGACAGCACGATGTCGGAACCCGATTTCATTGCCCAGTTGGTTGAACGCACAGGCTGCGGGCTTTTGTTGGACGTTAACAATGTTTTCGTTTCGGCGTCTAATCTTGGCTTTGATCCGCAATCTTACATTGATGCCTACCCAGTTGAGTCGGTGCACGAAATTCATGTTGGTGGCCACAGCAAAGACACAGACACACATGGTGACCAGTTGTTGATCGACACCCACGGGTGCGCCGCTGATGAACAAGTTTGGGATCTGTTGCAGTATACATTGTCAAAAACAGGACCACAGCCCGTTCTTGTGGAATGGGATGCTGATATTCCCGATTGGAAAATACTGCGTGCAGAAGCAGACCGTGCCGCACATGCGTTGACTTTGGTTTAAGGGATGTCTGTCACGCAAAACGCCTTTCAAAAAGCAATTTTAATTGCGAATGATCCCGCGCCATCTGGCCTTGTTGATGGGCAAGGCCGACCAGCTGACAAACGGTTTACGGTCTATCGGAATAATGTGACCGTCGCACTGCTTGATGCGCTGCACAAAGGCTTTCCAATATTACACAAGCTGGTTGGTACGGACCGCTTCACCTTCCTTGCGCGCGTGTTCATCCAAGCCCATCCTCCGACCGATCCCCGCATGATGTTTTACGGTCAGGCCATGCCAGAGTTCCTAGAGACCTTCGCGCCCCTCGAGCATATTGGATATCTGCCCGACGTCGCCCGTTTGGAATGCGCACTGCGTGCCAGTTACCATGCCGCAGATGCCAAACCGATGACTGCGACATTGCTAACCAATCTGCGCGAAACCCAAAGCATGGCCTTTGCGCCATCCCTCAAACTAGTGCAGTCTCATTGGCCCTTGTGGGACATCTGGCAATTTAACAGAGACGATAACGCCGCAAAGCCGCGTGAAATTCGACAAGATGTTCTGATCACCCGGCACCTATTTGACCCCACCCCGCATGCATTATCGAAGGGTGGTGGCATTTGGATGACGCACCTCATGTCCGGATCTCCTTTGGGTCTGGCACTTGACGCCGCCTACGACGTCGAGCCAGACTTCGATATGACACACCTGCTGATGTTGCTGGTTCAAGAAAATGCATTGATCGAAATATTATAGACGCCTAAATGATCTGAGGGGCCTCGTACATGAACGTGCTACGCCGAGTTCATAATAATGTGTTTGCAGCAGTATCGCGTGCAGACTGGATATTACCAACACTCGCGCGTTTCTTGTTCGGGGCCGTTTTAGCATCGTATTTCTGGGTGTCTGCTCTGACAAAGGTAGGGGATGGATTCGGCGGCATTTGGACGTTGGAATTCGGCGCTTATGCTCAAATCTTCCCTAAGGTGATGGAAACCGTGAGCTTTGACATCTCTGCGCTCTCTGCCTGGCAACATGCTGTTGTGTATCTCGGCACCTACGCCGAATTCATTTTGCCTGCATTTATAATAGTCGGTTTTCTGACGCGCTTGTCTGCCATCGGAATGACTGTGTTTATCATTGTTATGTCGCTGACAGATTTATTTGGACATGCAACATTGTCAGACCCCAAAGTGTTCGGCGCGTGGTTCGACAATGCGCCGGACAGCCTTATTCTGGATCAACGTGCTTTGTGGGTATTTTTATTGTTGGTGTTGATCGTCAAAGGCGCTGGCCCCATATCGCTGGACAATGCATTAGCCCCCCGCAAGAATCCGCATTTGGATTGATCACCTATACCAACGCGTCTTGCGTCGCTTTGGTCCATCCAAGATGCAAATCCCCATCGACATCGATGAGCGGCCGTTTCATCAAAGCAGGGTGCGTTTCCAACAATTGCAGCGGATCGCTTGCCCGTGCGGTGTCATCCAAACCTCGCCATGTTGTTGAACGCGTATTGACCAAAGCGTCGCCAAATTTATCCAAGGCAGCCTTTAACACATCCGCCGGAACCCCATCATTGCGCACATCAACAAGCTCAGCTTGAGGCAGTGCTTTCATCGCCTTTCGACAGGTGTCGCAGTTCTTCAAACCGTATAATTTCATGGAATCCCCTCACTTTTTCGCGAAGATGCCAGCCCTAAGGGAAAATATCACCATTATTTCTTGATTTTTTTTCGCTTTAGACAATCTCATTAGATGTGTCGGTTGTTTTGACCGCTAGTGGTTCGTTAACCGACGCACTGGAAGGCCCCCGCATCTGCCGGGGCAGGACGACAAGACGAAAAGGAGGCACGGGTATGCCGCTTGGCACCGTGAAGTGGTTCAACACCACAAAAGGTTATGGATTTATTGCTCCGGATGATGGCGGCAAGGATGTGTTTGTACACATCTCGGCGGTTGAGAGTGCGGGCATGACTGGTTTGGCAGATGATCAAAAGGTGGAATTCGAAATGATCGAAGGTCGCGATGGTCGCGTAATGGCCGGAGAGATCAAAGCCGTTTCCTAGCCGAACTTGCACGACTTAAGCCGCGCAGGTAACGACAATTGAATACTTAAGCAGCCCTCGAGCAAACAGCGCGAGCGTTGCTCAAGGGCTTTTATAAGTGAACGACGATTAAGACGCGTTTTCGTCGTCGGTAATAGTGTGCCAGTGTTCACCCATTGCAACAATGCAGGATCGCCCACTGGAATAGCGCATGACCATGGCCCAATCGCCCCGGTCATCTGTCCACACTTCTAATATCTGATCTTCATTGCGCACACCTTGCGCCGTACGTTCAGAGCCCAAAAAACCTTCCAGCCTCGCAACCATTTCGTGTGTTGGTGTACAATTTACTTCACCAATAGATTGTGCCGCTGCAGGCAGGGGAACAATTAATAATAAAAAAAGAATCCATCGCATGTCGGCTCTATAGCATTTCCATCCAATTTTGTCGGCGTTGTAGTGAAAAAATTTTGATCACATTCGTTATATTAAATTTGCAACTCAGGGTGCGACTGAGGACTGAAATTCTCGCCATTCACGTGCAGTCAGGCCGGAATTCTCCTGCGTGACCTCTTCGCCGCGCAACATGCGTTGAACGCAGGTCACCATTTGAGACGATAATGTAACAGCCCCCAAACGGTAGTCTTCAAACGCACGATACGCGAACGGCACCCAATCAGCGACGATCTTGCACATCGCATCCGCGTATACGCGGATTTCATATTGCGCATGCGCATCTGCCCGCAATCGCAGGAAATGGAACAAGTTGTGTAAATCGACCTTCCAATACCATTGCGTATAAATGTTCGAAGGCAGATTCATACGTGCCAATTCGCGAGCCAGGCCATTCTGCCCTTCATCGCCAATCATCTGTTGATAATTATCATAGCAACGCGTCCTGTCCGATTTAAGTATCTCCAACACCCGCGCCGCCTCTTCCCCTTCAAGAACATCACCGCGTCCTTGATTGTTTATCACGGATTGGGCGTTCAAATTCTCAGGTGCCGGAATGTAGAACTCCCGATCCAGAATAGAATAACGTGCAGAATATTCATTCATGTTTGCCGTCCGGTGTTTATGTTTTGTAAAAACTTCAACGACACATATTTTTATGGCGCGAGCTGTCGTTTAGGACAGT
Source organism: Paracoccaceae bacterium (assembly GCA_039960995.1). Taxonomy (GTDB): domain Bacteria; phylum Pseudomonadota; class Alphaproteobacteria; order Rhodobacterales; family Rhodobacteraceae; genus JABSSA01. Next base: position 79,454 of record JBDVKF010000029.1, read on the forward strand.
ATCACTTAAACGACGTCAATTGAAATTTTTCAGTTTATACTCGCCTCATCAGGGCGCTCAGGCAAACATGCAAATTGATAAAGATTCTCCACGTTTTGCAGAGTTTTCTCAACTGGAAGCTATTTTGTTGCGCCTGATGTACTCACGCAAAGTGCATGAAGGGTCGCCATCACTGAGGGACATGCTGCTGATCTCCTCCCACAGGTCCCCATCAAAGTCGGGAAAAAACGTATCGGCATTAGGGACCTCAATATCCACTTCAGAAATCAACAGCCTATGCGCAAGCGGCAGCATTTCTTGATAAATTTGCGCTCCACCTATGCCATAAATACGGCTCAAGCCTGCCTCACGCGCATAGTTGATCGCAGCGGCGACCGACGGAGCAACAAATTCCGCAGCCTTTAGATTTGAGGATACAACAATGTTGAGACGCTTGGGTAGCGGTTTAAACGGAAGGCTTTCCCAGGTGTTGCGTCCCATGATGATCGCTCCCCCAACCGTTTCACGCTGAAAGAATTTTAAGTCTTGTGGGACATCCCAAGGGATGGATCCCTCCAACCCTATTGCACCTTCAGCTGCGCGCGCGACGATCAAAGAAATCATGGTTCAAACAGCCACTGGTGCGCGGATGGCGGGATCGGGATCATAATCAATGAACTCAAAATCCTCGTACTTAAAGTCAAATATGGAGGTCACTTTACGATTGATCCGTACTGTTGGCAGCGCCTTCGGAGTCCGAGAAAGCTGCAATTTGACTTGATCCATGTGGTTCGAATAAATGTGCGCGTCTCCGAGGGTGTGGACGAAATCACCTGGCTCGTACTCCATTACATGTGACAGCATAACCTGAAGCAATGCATAGGACGCGATGTTAAAGGGAACGCCAAGAAACATGTCAGCAGATCTCTGATAGAGTTGAAGATGCAAACGGCCATTGAGGATACGGACTTGCCACATCGCATGGCATGGTGGGAGCGCCATCTGTGGCACGTCAGCAGGGTTCCAAGCCGATACAATAAGGCGTCGGCTGTCAGGTGTCGCTCTGATCATATCGATAAGATTTGTGATCTGATCCACGCCCCGCCCTTTATAAAGTGGCTCACCGTCATAAGTCTGCTCAGTAGACTCAAGCGACGAAAAAGCGCGCCATTGGCGACCATAGACCGGTCCCAGATCGCCATTTTGGTCAGCCCACTCATCCCAAATCGAAACGCCGTTGTCTTTTAGATAACCGATATTGGTCTCGCCTGACAAAAACCAAAGAAGTTCATGAATGATGGACTTCAGGTGCAGCTTTTTAGTCGTCACCAGCGGAAAGCCGTCAGAAAGACGATACCTTGACTGCAAACCAAAATAAGAGAGCGTCCCTGTGCCCGTTCGGTCAGTCGATACCTCACCGCATTCCAAAATGGTGTTCAGCGCATCATGATACTGTTGCACGTTGATCTCCCTCGGTTACACAGATTTTATTACCCTGATATCTGGCGAAACCTAGGGGAACATTCAATCATCAAAGATGCCACAGCTGGTGTCAGCTTTCTCTTTAACAAGGTAGTCTTTGGACCTGTCGCGGTTTGATGCCGCTCCTTTGATAGCATTTACTGCAATAAAGGAGTGAACCGCGCCGGGTTTGCCGGAGGCTCCAACTCATGAGTAGGATGGAGCATCATGAACAAAACGACGAACAAATATTCCCCAGAAGTGCGCGAACGTGCCGTACGGATGGTTTTGGACAATCAAGGGCAGCATGACAGC